>POWB01000009.1:163178-164761 GCA_010912705.1 Halochromatium sp. | reverse complement strand
TCCGGGCAGTAGTAACGGGTGATCAGGGTTCCGGGCGGGGAGACGCGGGCATAGGTGCCGTGACGGGCGAAACCACAGCCGCCCTGCGGATGCAGCGGACAACGACTCAGCGTTGCTTGCTGCCAGCCCTTGCGCTTAACGTACTCCTCGCCGGTGTCCTCGCAGGCAAAACGCAGTTGCACCGGCACTCGGCCCGCCCCTCGGCGTCAACCCGGGGCGGGCCACCTCTTCTGATGAATCGAGCGTCTTGCGATTGTCGCCGATGCGCCGATCCAGCGCTTGGCGGTGGCGCCTCTGAGAAGCCTGCTTCAAACCTCGACCGCTCTGTACCACCCGATTTTCATTTCACCGGTGGATGAGTGGCTGGGAATCTTGGCGGTGGTTTGCGGATCAGGGAGGGAAACAACAGTCGGCGCCGATTTCCAGGCGAGACCAAAGGCGCCGTACTCGTCGCTGCGCATCGCCGCACCGATACGGAGCGGGAGCGCGAGACCATTGGGATCCCGGTCGACCAGTGCGGCAAAGACGTCGTAGTACGCCGCCGACGACACCATACGGGCTGGATCGATCGGACCCTCCGGGTCAAGGCCAAGCTGTTTGACAAGGTCCGCGGTGTCAACACCGGGGCTCGCTTGGCTGACGACTTTATAGACATAGAGAGCGGTGAGCTGGCTCATTCGAACACCCGGGCGAGGAGAGACAAGTGGTTCGTGTCTGACACTTCGGAACAGACGGCTCAAAATCCGACTTGGCGCACTTAGCCAAAACCTTGGCGGCACCGGCAAAGAACGAAACCCGCTGGCGCACGATCATGTGCTCGCACGATAACCAACCTCTGGGAGCAACCCCATGACCACGCAAACCAGCACCGCCAGCAGCAATGACCTCGTCCTCGTCCTGGGCGCCACCGGCAAAACAGGTCGCCGTATCGTCTCTTCACTGACGAACTTGGGTGTCCCCGTGCGGCTGGGCTCGCGATCGGCCTCACCCTCCTTTGACTGGAACAACGCCGCGAACTGGGATGAATGCCTCCAGGGCGTGACCAAGGTCTACATCAATTATGCACCCGATCTGGCGATGCCTGGCGCGACCGACGCGATCAGCGAACTGGTCCGCCGGGCACGATCGGCTGATGTAAGGCACCTAGTGCTGCTATCCGGTCGCGGCGAAGCGGAAGCCCAGGCCTGTGAGGCCATGATCCAGAACAGTGGCATCGACTGGACCATTGTTCGTGCAAGCTGGTTCAACCAGAACTTCTCGGAAGGGGCATTTACCGACATGGTACAGGCGGGGCAGATCACCCTGCCCGACGTGTCAACGCCAGAGCCGTTTGTGGATGTCGATGACATCGCAGAGGTCGCGGTCGTTGCGTTGACCCAGCCCGGTCACGCCGGCGAGCTCTATGAACTGACAGGGCCACGGATGCTGACCCTGGCCGAGGTCGCGGACGAACTCTCGTCGGCGACCGGTCGGACGATCCAGTACAGGCCGGTCCCGCATGATGCCTTTGTTCAAGGCGTCGCCGATTCTGGTGCACCCCAGGATGTGCTGTGGATGCTCGACTATCTGTTCGCGACCGTGCT
>POWB01000009.1:39763-163082 GCA_010912705.1 Halochromatium sp. | reverse complement strand
TCGGCGACCGGTCGGACGATCCAGTACAGGCCGGTCCCGCATGATGCCTTTGTTCAAGGCGTCGCCGATTCTGGTGCACCCCAGGATGTGCTGTGGATGCTCGACTATCTGTTCGCGACCGTGCTGGACGGGCGCAATGCCTACCTGACAGACGGTGTGCAACGTGCCCTCGGTCGGGAGCCGAAGGACTTTGCCGACTTCGCCAGAGCGATTGCTGCAACCGAGACCTGGAAGGCCGCGGCGTGAGACCGGGGCGGGCGTTGCAACCGCGCACAGCCCGAGCGTTTCCCGAACCTCGAACCACATCAGATCGGAGCGTGCATCATGAATGCATTGGAACTTGTCTTGATCCTGGCGACGTTACTCTGTTTTTTGCTCCTATGCGTTCTCGCTCATCGAATGGGGCCGGCTCATGTGCGAGGACCCCGAGGCACTGCGCGAGGAAGGTATTCCGATCCTGCGCCAACGGGACAAGGACGTGCAAAAGCTGGTCGAGACCCTGCCCTATCGCAGCCGCATCGCTGGCTATGAGGTACCAGTGATCAACGCCCCCGGCCAGTACAGCTCCAAAATCGGCGCGATCCTCTGTCGCGGTGACAGAACTCGATGCGCGCCGAAACCGGTTCATGCCTGCCCACCAAGAGGACCTGAGTCTTGCCGACGCCCTGCCCCTGCGGCTCTGGAAAAACCCTGGCCGACTGTTGCGGTCCGTTCCTGGATGGCACCTCAGCGCCAGCCACCGCCGAAGCACTGATGCGCTCGCGCTACACGGCCTTCACCCAAAGTGCCGTCGACTATCTGCGCACCACCTGGCACTCCAGCGCGCAGCCACCCGCCCTGGATCACGCGCACGCAGAGCCCACCATGGCCGCGCATAACGTTGTAACCGCCAGGCCCCATCACCTCTTCCATGCGCGAGCAGGGATGCGCGAAGCTCGTGCCTTCCAGCACCGCCTCGCCGATCTGAAAGCGTTGCCCCTTGAGCGCGATCAGGTTGATGCCGGACACCAGCAGGTTGCGACGCAGGGTTGCCGGCGCCATCTCCTCGGCACCGACAAGCGCGGCGATCACCGGCAGATGTTCGGCCTGCAGCAGGGTGATGCCGCGGTTGCCGGAGCGCCCGCTGTAGTGATCGCCTTCGAGTCCTGCGCCCGTCAGTGCCTGCGCGACATGGACGCGGATCAACGCAGCGCGGACAGAATTGGGTCTCAGGCTGACTCTGATGCTCGGGCTCGGCACGCTGATCACCCTGACCCTGCTCGTGCCACCGCATGCTCAGACCAAGCAGGCCTTTAAGTGATCGACGCCGGGGTCACACTGCCGCGATCGGCCTCGGCTTGGAACGCCACGGCGAGCTGCTCGGCCTTTCGCGCGACCTTGATCAAGGAACTGCAAGCGCTCGGAGCTGATCACCCTGTACTCCACCCGTTGCTGCAGGCCAGCCTGACGCAGACCCGTGCTTGACCCCGTGGAACCAGTCGCTCAGCGACCAATTTCCGGTGAACCATGGCAAACTACCCACAGCCTAAACGCCCGCCTGTCTGACCGCGGGCAACCATCGCTGCAACAGGGGCCAAGCGTCCGACCCCCTCGCCGACGGCGAATCCCAACATCAACCTCAGGGGAGCGATCACAGATGGCGGTCTTCACACGCTCATGGTCTTTGTTTCGCAGCGCGCTTGCGGTGCTCGGCGCCGAAAAGGGCTTCATTCTTTATCCGGTGCTGGCGGGACTCGGAATCTTGATCTTTTCGGCACTGATTCTTGGCGGTGGCGCTTGGCTGGTGCTAAGCCATCCAGAGCTGGAACAGCTGTTATCGCAGGTGGATCAGCCCAACCAAGCGGGCGATGCACCCTGGTGGGCCTACGCCGCCGGCGGACTGTTGCTGTGGCTGTTTCTGCTGATCACCAGCTTCATCACCAACTTCTTTCTGACCGCCCTGGTGGGCGGCACGCTAGAGCGGCTACGTGGTGGCAACCCGACCTTTGGCGACGGATTGGCGTTGGCACGCCAACGCGCAGGTGTCATCCTTGGCTATTCTGGCATCGCCGCAACTGTGGGCCTGCTGCTCTCCTTCCTGCGCGGGCGTGACCAGCAGCCGGGGAGCGGGCATTGGTAGCGCACGAACGGTGCGCGGCGATCCTCAGCGCGCTGACGGCGATCGAGGCCGAGCATGAGGTACGCATCCTCTTCGCCTGCGAATCCGGCAGCCGCGGTTGGGGCTTTGCCTCGCCGGATAGCGATTACGATGTGCGCTTCCTCTATGTCCATCCCCTGCCCTGGTACCTGCGGGTGCGGCCACAGCGCGCTGTCATCGAGCAGCCGATCACGGGTGATCTCGACATCAATGGCTGGGAGCTGCGTAAGGCCTTGGGACTGCTCGGCAAGGGCAACGCCACGCTGATTGAGTGGCTGGACTCGCCGATCGTCTATCGCGCTGACCCGGTGTTTCTGCAGCGGTTGCGCGCACTCGCTGAGTCTGTCTATCAGCCAGAGCGGGCGTTTCATCATTACGTGCACATGGCGCGTGGCAACTATCGGGACTTTCTGACCCGTGAGCAGGTGCGGTTGAAGAAGTACTTCTACGTGCTGCGCCCGTTGCTAGCGACGCTCTGGATCGAGCAGGAACGCGGTCCGGTGCCGATGCGTTTTGAGACGCTGGCCGAGACCTTGATCGATGAGCCCGAACTCCGCGCGGCCATTGAGCAGTTGCTGGTGATCAAGCGCTCGGTTGGAGAGGCGGAGGTCGGAGCACCCCTGCCCATCCTCAATGCCTTCATCGATCATGAGCTGACACGGCTGGAAGCGGTCATGCCACCGCCGACAAGGCCGATCGATGAAGCGGCGCTTGATCGGCTGCTGTTGGAGACGGTGATGAGGACTGCATCCTCAGCCGATTCAACGGAGACCTCAAACGCCGAGTGAAACGTACGGGCCTTGAGCCTTGGCTTCCCGCGCTTCCTGCTCCGCGACAAAATCCGCGATGGCTTGCACGCGCGCCTTGGCCGGGCCGTTCAACGTGGTGCCGTACCTCCCGTCATAGTGCTCGCAGTAGTCTGCGGCGAGTCGGTAGCCGTCGGCGGGCTGATCAGCCTGTCTCAGGATGATCCGAAACGCCTCTTCAAGCAACAGGACGGAGCGATTATGAATGATGCGGACCTGATACGACTTGACGCGCCGGTACTCGGAGTGAAACGCCTGTAAGCGGCGCAGCAAGCGCTGCATGCCGACCCAATGGGGGGTGCCCGTGCTGTCAGTCGCATGCAGGGCGGTGCCTGCTTCTGTGATGAGCGCCTCGGCCTCGCTGGAGGAGGCCTGTTGTTCAGCGACGATTCGCTCGATCATCCAGCACGCAAAGGCGCGCAGTCGATCCCCCGGCTCGAACCACTTCTTCAGTACAGTCAGGCGTTGGGTGTTAGCGGACCCAGTCCGCTCGATCTCAGCGAGGATGGAGGCAAATTTGTCGTGGATGGTGGTGGGCATGGCATTCACGCAATCTGTTCGAACCCAGGAGGCTAAATGTCTGGGCTGCCGATGACGTCGGCGCCCTCGGCAACCACGGCATCACCGACGCGCAACTGCCCGCCCTGGATCACCCGCGCGCAAAGCCCACCATGGCCGCGCAGGGCGTTGTAGCCGCCTGGCCCCAGCACCTCCTCCATGCGTGAGCAGGGATGCGCGAAGCTCGTGCCCTCCAGCACCGCCTCGCCGATCTGAAAGCGTTGCCCCTTGAGCGCCGCCAGGTTGATGCCGGACACCAACAGGTTGCGGCGCAGCGTGGCCGGCGCAATCTCTGCGACATCGGTTAACGCTGCGATCACTGGCAGGTGCTCGGCCTGCAGCAGGGTGATGCCGCGGCTGCCGGAGCGTCCGCTGTAGTGATCGCCCTTGAGACCCGCGCCGGTGATGGCCTGCGCGGCCTCGACCTGGATCAACGCTGCGCGCTTCGCCGGTCGCAGGCCAGTCCAGTGCAGACGGCCAGGCCGGGGAAAGGTCTGCATCAGCAACGCTAATGGGCTATTTTTGGAGAGGATCATGACGACCATCATACAGGCGCTTGCGGCACTCAGGCTGAATCTGGCGCTCAGCCTCGTCCTTGGGCTCGGGTTCAGTTCGGCGAGCACGCTGCTCAGCGCCGAGCCAGTCGATGAGGGTACCGATCCGCCCCTCGCGGAGCTTGGCTCACTGCGCTGGCAGCATCGGATCATTTTAGTCGATGTGCAAATCCCGGATGCGGTTGCACGCCTGCGCGCCGAGCAGCCCGAGATCGATGAGCGTGACATCCTCTGGTTTGTGCGTGATCAGGGGCTTTTGCGGACCAACTATCCAGGAGCGATCGAGGCTCGACTCAAGCAAGAGCTTGAGCAGCGATTTTTCAGCCGATCCGATGCCGTTGTCTTCCTGATCGGCAAGGATGGCGGCCTCAAAGCCAGTGCCGGCGAACTGGATCTGCCAGCGCTCTTCGAGCGCATCGATGCGATGCCGATGCGGCGCCGAGAGATGGAGAGCAGAGAATGAGCGATACGCTCGTCACACGGCCGCGATCGGTCGCGGCCTGGAACGACCCGGCGAATCGCCTCATGTTTCAGGCAATCGTGCCCCAATCCATCCAACCGTTTGCATCGCCCCAGCGCTTGATCATGCCCCAACCAACCCCTTCACCACTACACCCGGTCGCCGGTCAACATCCCCCGAGCGTGCTCGGACTTGGACTCGCAGCGCTGGATCGTCCCGAACGGACGCGGGCCAAGTTTCGAGCCGAATCACGTGGCGGCGGTAGAAGGCCATCATCGCGTCCTGGTAGGCCGCGCTATCGGTGCTGCCGGCGGCTTCGTGCTGATCGAGCACCGCGCGCACCTCGGCGCTGAGCTGCGTGCGCAGGCGGTGGGTCTCCTCGCCCCAGAGCGGAGCGCTGGGCGTGCTGTTGGCGAGGACCAGTCCTTGCAGACCAAGAGGCTGGGTCAGCGCGTACTCGATCGTCAGCATGCCACACCAGGATTGGCCGAGGATGACGGTCGCAGATGCGCTCAACGCCCTATCGAGTGAAGATCACAGCCATCCCATCAGCAAGTAGCTCGCGAATCCGCAAGGGTCGGCCATCCGCATCCAGCTCGACCAGGCCAATACCACTGCCATTGAGCAGGCGCCGACCGCTCGCTGCCCCCTCCGGCTTGCGCGGCAGGATGCGCAGGCGCCGTCGACGGGTAAACACGTTCAGCGGTGAGCCGGGGGCAAAGAGCCAGTCATCGAGCCAATCGAGCACGGCGAGCAGGCGCTCCGGGAAGGCATTGCGCACGCCGCTACTGGTGACCTCGAGCAGGCCGACATCAATGCCTGCCTCGCCTATGCGCACAGCATGATCGCCCATGAGCGGATCGATCGCATCGCAGTTTCGGGATGAGGTTTATCGTCGACCCTTGCGCGGGGGCGGCGGCTCAGGCCGCGCGAAGCGGCGCGATGTCCTCATTGGTCACTGCAGGCGCGTGCAGATGGACGAGAACCTGGTTCAGTTCCGCGACATCGACCTGTGCGGGCGCAGTGATCTCAATACCGATCGGCTTGCCGTCAGCGGTGTAGTCCACCAGCAGTCCAGCGCCCGCCTGTTCGACATGATCGCTCTTGTCGCCCGGCGTGCGAGGAAGGTAGAGGTAGGCCGCCAATGGCCGTCCGCGGCGAAAGGTCACTTCGAGGTAAGACGATCTCATTGATTCACCTTGTCATCGGATAGGCGGTGACGACGACGAGCAGTCGCTCAAACTCGTCTGGCTCCACGATGATCTGCCAGCGTTGACGTTGGTGTCGTGCTTCGATGATCCAGCGTCCTTCGACGGCGTCGGGGCGATGGCCCTGGGCATGCTCTAACATGGTTCGCAGATCGACTTCGTTGAAGTCCCGATCTTCCATCCGCTTGAGCACATGCGGTGTCAGCTCCAGCTCCCAGTTCCACCATTCTGGCAAATCCTGTTGTTCTAGCCCCATCGGTCTCATCGTCCCAGGCATTGCGCTTCGCAGCGATCTCGATTATCCCGCTGCCGAGATCGCCAGGTTGAGCAGTGCGCAAGTCGTCGCGATCGAGAATGCTGCGCAAGGCTTGAGTAGAGCCCCGCACAAGGCCGCTCTCGTCGCTGGCTGCCAGGAAGGTGGCCAGGGTCTCGCGCCTGCCATGTTAGCTTATCAGACTTCGGCAACCGGCCTTGCGGTCGGGAGTGATCTCGGCTTCGATGGATTGCGGCATCTTGTCTCCGTTTGGGATGAACCACCGCGAGCCCATGATCATGCGATCATCGCTTATTGAATCCCCGTTACGAGTCCCCCGATGTCACCGCTGAACGGCGTTTTATTGGATCTGGCCACCATCGACCAAGGCGACCTTGATCTGTCCCCGTTGGACCGCGTGTGCGGCGCTTGGCGACGCTATCCGCAGACGGAACCGCCCCAGATCCTGGAGCATCTCAGCGATGCGCAGATCGCGGTGACCAACAAGGTGGCCCTGGATCGCGCTGTGCTGACCTCGGCCCCTTCCCTGCGACTGATCTGCATTGCCGCAACCGGCACCAACCATGTCGACCTGAACGCGGCGCGCGAGCAAGGCATCGCAGTGGCGAATGTGGTGCGCTATGCCACCCCGGCGGTGGTGCAGCATGTGTTCACGCTCATCCTAGCGCTGACCACCCGCCTGCCCGAGTATCACCGCGCGGTCGCCAGCGGTGCCTGGCAGCAGCATGAGCGCTTCTGCCTGATGGACTATCCCATTCGCGAACTGGCTGGACGGACCCTCGGCATTCTCGGCTATGGCGAGTTGGGTCAATCCGTCGCCCGGGTGGCTGAGGCCTTCGGGATGCAGGTGCTGGTCGCCCAGCCCTCAGTGTCAGGATAAGTGTCACCTGCCCCTGTTACCCTTCTTAAGAATCGTTGGGGGCGAGAGGAGCACATCATGCCTCGATATTCTGAAGAACGCCGCGCCGCTGTCGTGGCCAAACTGCTGCCGCCGCAGAACCTGAGTCCACAGGAGGTGGCCGAGCAGGAAGGACTGTCCTTAGCCACGGTGTACAAATGGCGTGCCGAGGCACGGGCCAAGGGCCGCTGCCTGCCCGCGGCCAATGCCGAGGGCGCTGAGCAGTGGTCCTCGAAGGATCGCTTTGCCGCGGTCCTCGAGACCGCGGCGATGAATGCCGAGCAGACCGCCGAGTATTGTCGCCGTCGTGGGTTGTATCCCGAGCAACTGGCCGCTTGGAGAGGCGATTGTGAGCAGGCCGGCAACCGTTCCCAGCAGGAACGCCGAGGCGAGGCCGAGGTGGCCAAGGCGCAGCGCGCGCGCATTCGTGAGCTTGAGCGTGAACTGCGGCGCAAGAACGCCGCGCTGGCGGAGACGGCCGCGCTGTTGGCCTTGTCAAAAAAAGCCGCGGTGATCTGGGGGGACGAGGCGTGATGATCAGCGCCACAGATCGCCGTCACGCCGTTGAGCTGATCGAGGATGCCTGCGCCAAGGGGGGCGCGGCTGGCACCCGCCTGCGAGCTCCTGGGCTTGAGCACGCGGACGTATCAACGCTGGACGCAGGAGGGGGAGGTCGGCGAGGACCAGCGCCCGCTTGCTGAGCGCCCAACGCCGGCGAATGCGCTGACGCCGGAGGAAGAGCAGGCGATCTTGGCGGTCTGCCATCGTCCTGACTTCGCCAGCCTGCCGCCCGAGCAGATCGTCGCGCGGCTGCTGGATGAAGAGCAGCGCTACATCGCCTCGGTGTCGAGCATCTACCGGGTGCTGCGCCGCCACGGCGAGCTGGCCCATCGCGGACGGGCCAAGCCCGCCGCCCGCCATCCTAGGCCAACGACCTTCCACGCCTACGCACCCAATGAGGTCTGGTCCTGGGACTGCACCTGGCTGCCGGGACCGGTCAAAGGCCTGTTCTTCTACCTGGTGATGATCGTGGATGTCTACAGCCGCAAGATCGTCGGCTGGGAGGTCTTTCATGCCGAATCGAGCCACCACGCCAGCCTGGTGATCCGCCGCGCAGTCTTGGCTGAGGGCCTGATCGATCAGCCGCTGGTGCTGCATGCCGATAACGGCAGTCCGTTCAAGGGCGCCACGCTGCTGGAAACGCTGTATGCGCTCAACATCACCCCCTCCTATAGCCGTCCACGGGTGAGTAACGATAACGCCTACTCCGAGGCGTTGTTTCGCACCTGCAAGTATGTCCCTGGCTATCCCGTCAACGGCTTCGACAGCCTGGAGGCGGCTCAGCGCTGGGTGCAGGACTTCGTGGTTTGGTACAACACCGAGCATCGCCATAGCGCTATTCGCTTCGTGACTCCTGAGGAGCGTCATCAGGGTGAGGACCGGGCCATCCTGGCTCAGCGCCATGCCCTCAACCAGGCGGCTCGCGAGGACCATCCTGAGCGCTGGAGTGGCAAGACCCGCAACTGGGAGCCCATCGAGGTCGTCTCGCTCAACCCTGAGCGGGAGCCCGAAAGCACGCCGGTAAAATAACCGCGTAAAACCATGGGACATGCGACAACTACCTTGACATTCACCGCTTTCATGTTTTGATGATTGCGCGCATACACCAAAATATGTGTGAGGATGGGTCTTCATGGCTCAAGCCGAATGCTTTTATGTCGCTCAAGGGCTTGTATTGTGTGTATCGCTAAGTAAGTCTAAGGCTAACTCATAGGCGGCTTTCGCCTTTTTTTGTTTGTCTGCCGTGCTTAGAATATCACCGGCACGCTCGACAAGTGCTGCAGTTAAAATATTTCTTGGCCGGTCCAGAAGATAGGTTGACATGAGCGCTGCATCTTCGAGTTGGCCTTGATGCAGGAAGCATTCTGCCGCATCAAGATAATAGGGGAGTGGCCGTGGGCAGTCCAGGTCATGCATGGAGCGATAAATTTTTAATGCCTCTTCATATTCTTTCCGCAAAAAAACAGCCTGCGCTGTTGGATAAAGCGCTTCACAGTAGGCTGTCAGAAATTGCTTATGAGAGGGCGGCTTTTGTCGGAAGACTGAAACGGCTTGTGCATCAGTCCAGACAAGTGCAACAGCTATATCACGGAGCGCTGTTGCTCGGCTCTGTATACCTGGTAATAGCCGTCCGCCAACCTCATTGTCCAAACGCATAAGTGCCTTGGCGACTGCTTCGCGTTGGGTATAACCGCTTTTTGCGTAAGATGCTCCTGCTGCGTACTGTAGGAGCCCTTGCCGTGCTTTTTTTTGGGCGAGGTCCGTTTTTGCTACTCGAATTGCACTCGGTAATTTTTGAGAGCGGTACTTGAGCCAGAGAATACACAACGCTATCTAGCTCGGTGATCCACTGATTGGCTGATGGGTCAAGATGGTGGCGAAGCAACAAGGCTTCCTGCGCTGGGGAAGGAAGCCGGGAAGCCAAAAGCCATGTTTTCAAACCCTGTTGCTCTAGCTTATTTTTTCTGTTGGCTGTTCGGATAATTCTGTGCCAAAAGTGACCATGGAGAGCAGCAATGCCAGAATGCAAAGCTGCCGCCCATTGAACAGTGCTTGCAGGCACTGTCCCCTACAGATTTTGATCATCGTGAATCTGTCCGGTCGGTCCCGGTGCGATCGTTGCTGAAGGGCTTTGACTGCTGCGCCCAGAGCCGGAATTGTTTCCAGAGCGGCTTGGCTGAATCAGTTGAGACTCGCTCATAGATTTTGCTGTATCAGCCGCTTGTTGTGTCACAGAGGGGATATACACGGCGATCGCATACATTTCCGCTTCATCCGAACTGCTGAAGTTTTTGCGCATAACACCAGGAGGCAAAATCCCTTGGCGTAGCGATTGAAATTCTTCGCTCGAGCGTTGTGAGTTAATAAAAGACGTGCGTGTTTCCTCGAATCGTTCCCTAGTCACATCACCATCTTCAGTTTCGGTATCTTCAAAATTCGCGATCAGCTGCTGAGTTTGTTCGTCAAGCTTACTTTTCCAGCTCGTGTCGTCCCCAATGAGTAATCCGACCAAGGCATCGGCCGCTCGCATGTTAGCAATCTTTTGCGCATTCAGACGCTGTTTCGCTTGTAAAGTCGCATTAGAACTAGTGCGAACCACATCCGATCCAAATCCAACAAATGCCATTTCACCCGTTGCAGGTACAGAGATAACACGTCCCCCAACAGGTGGAACGATCCCTTTCTGAATTTCAACTAATACTTGATTCAGACCTTCTCTGACTGAATCCGCTTCAAGCCCATCAGGAGAGGTTCGGTTAACTTCTCCGCGTGTTTTTGGTGTAGTAACAATACTCACAAAAACCTGTTAGCTATTAGTATCGTCCTTGACTGAATAGATAACAAATCCGCGCAATAGCATTTGCACGGCTTGTTCTAAACGTTCTTCCTGAGTCGACGTGTAGCGGTTTAAATCTTCCATAGCATTGGTCTCGCTCTCCATCGCTTCCAGTACAGCCGTTTGACCTGTAGCTGATAAACCATCAAGTGCTTCAGCAAGCTTTGCTTTAGCCTCCATAAATGCGCGCACATAGGCATTGCGCTTTGCAATCCGAGTAGCGGTCAGATTCGGCATCGATTCATAGCCACCTTGCCCAGTTGCTACCCAACCAAGGCCGGAACCAAAGCGTACCATCTCGGCGCCTACCGATCCTTGGTTGACAACATAATTGATTGCATCTTGTGCAGTGTCAGCTTTTACAACCTGCTCGCCAGTTGCTGTATCAGAGACACTTTCAACTTGGCCTTTGACCCGTCTGAGTTCCTCAGCTTGGGCAGGATTTTCAGCTACTGCAGGGGGCAAGAAGTCATCAGCTGTTAAAGATTGAGCTGATAGATTGCAGGAAGCAAAAAGAATCGCTGCAATAGCTAAAAAAATTAAGCTTTTTATCATTTTCAAAACCCCAGGCTTTTTATAGCATCGAAAATCAATCGGATACGGCGCGATAGCTGAATAGAATAAGTTTAGTCAAGCCATTAGGTCATTGGGCTGAAAGCTATTTAAGCTACCTGTATTTTCAGATTAAATACATCTATCGAATTTGATACTTAATTTCTAGTTTTATTTCATTAATTTCAACAAGCATAGACTTTTCTATTTTTACTGAAATATCAAAACTTAAAGTTTCATAGAGCTTTCCGCTCTTATGAATTTTTGGAGCATAGATGCAAGGTGTTACATTTGAAAAAGTAAGCCCAGAAAAAGATCTTGGTCCCAGTAGCTGCTCACCTAAAGCTATCAAATCTCCGTCTTTATTAAAAACTTGAACCTCCGCGAGAGCTTCTAAAGATATTTTTTTCACATGTGCTTAGCACATGGTAGATGCGCCACTTTGATTGTTTTGAATGCAAGCTTTCCCATAATTGGACTATTACTTTATCAGTAATATCACGGTCTCTCATTACTTTCATTCTTTCAGATGCCATATCGTGAACTAAAATGTCGCTTTTCAAATAGTTAAAATCTTGCTTTTCTTTTGCAACTTGATCTAGCACTAACATTAACTCGTCACGTAGGCTGTTATAAAGCTTACGATTAGCTGTAGCCTTAATTGGAACAACTAGTTTATCTTCCTTGTTCCCCAATCTTTTAAACTTGCTTTCTTCAAACTTAGCTTCACCATCAAATTAAAAATTGAAGTAACAGCTATTTTTTCAATAGCAGAATCGAGTAAGGCTTGCGCATCTTGGGTTTGCTTTTTTTTGTTGCTAATCCAGCATGTAGATTAGCTCCATCAAATTCCATAACAGATTCTAATACAGGCTCTACTTTTTCTAGAAGGGGTTGCCGAAAGACGCTTGCTCGAATTGTAACACGCGAAAGCCCGTCTTCATTGCTTTCACTAATTTTCTCGAACTCCTTAATCAAACCTCGAGAATGGGTTAATACTTGATCTTTGATTATCTGGTCGTTCTTAGCGATTGTTTCAGCATCCACATATACTCCAATTGCCTGTTGTATGGCATTATTGTAAGCGTTGCGCAAAGCTGCATCTTGATTAAGCCCTACCCCCTGGACCACAATTGAAATTTTCTCATCAATATCTTCAGCAAAAGATTCTGCAGGTATTGCGATAGCTGTCGCAATCAAAACCAAAGAACCGCAATACTTTAAAAATCTATTGATTCTATTAGACATCATTAAACTCTTCATGCACTACATGTGATTTTATCTTACAATAAATTTGTTATCATGTCACTACTTGGGTGATGAGCACTCAGCTTCCCATTCGCTAATCACATCCATTCTTAGTATAGCCTCCTCACCCATCTCAGATCTAAAGTCGGCTATCTTATTTTCTACACAGGGGCTGAAGTAACTAGCGGTCTCTTGTTCAGCAGAGCCAAGACAGCTGCTTTCTATTCGCCTGACGCTATCCTCATCGACGAGAATATAGACCTCTTTCTGTTGCTCGTAGGAGTCTATAGCTAGCGACGCATCTTGTTGAACATCGTTATCGTTATCTAAGCAGATACTCAGCTCTCTCCCTTGCTTTCCGTCCGGTTCAAAATCGCCTTTGGCGATAAAATACATACAATCTTCACTTTCCGTTTCTAAAATCTCAGAAACCGTAGCACAGATATAAGCTTCTTCAGCGTAAACACTCGTTTGCCCGTTTAAGTGATACGAAAGAAGGTGTATCAGTCGTTGTTTTCCTGCCTTTCCGGTCATGACCGACTTCACGCTGCGGCGCACTTCCGGTACGTACCAGGAGGTATCAGAACCGATGATGTGCTCACCGCTGTTGGGGTCGTACAGTTCGGTTTTCAGTTCCACCTTGATGCCGTGGAACGTGCCTGCGGGTACTGAAACCGTTTCCCACCCTTCGACTCGACCGGAAAGGGTGTGCTGTCGGATGGCGCCCGTCTTGGTATCTGTTTCCGTTGTCGTCTCACGCCAAGTCTTGCCTGGATACAGTGGAAAGTCGTAGTAGCGCAGCGCTGGTGAGTAGTCACGTCCACTGCCGCTGGTATTGCGTGATTGGACCAGATTCCATTGCCGATCATAGTAGAGCATTCGGGGCTTGGCCCCCTGGGTTTGGAGCACCAAGGACGACAAGGTGACGAAACGCCCGGTATCGGTCACCGTGCGCCGAGTCACCAGATGAGACCCTGGGCTTGAGCCATCTTCGTCTAAGGGCCTCGATTCGTACACATAGGTATCACCGACCGCGATGGGCGGCGCATCCACTTGCCAAGGCTGTTCGTTTGGGGCTGTGGTCCGCGCGGGTGCCACAGTGGACGGACGCGTATCGGCTTGCAGTGGTCTCGGGGCCGGAGCCCGTACATTCGGGGTCAACGAGACGTAAGTGACCTTCCCGACTGAGAACGCAACCTCGCCTTCGGCATAACGCCACAACTCTGCATCTGGAGGGATGACCTCCTTCTGATTCGGCTCACCGCGGATCTGTAACACCTGCTCCATGCTCATCTGCTCGAGCACAGTCCCTGCCGCGATCGCCTGGGCGAACCGCGCTTGCTGTTCGTCTGCCACTTCGTTAACCAGTTCGGCGCTGTTCGATGGTGTCGAGTCCTGCACCGAGTGGGCCTGATCAGCCTCTTGGTCTAAGGCAAAGGCACCAGTGGACAGGGTCATGACCAAAAAGCCACTGAGGACCAGAGACGGAATCAGCCGATGAGACAATAGGATACCTCCCGCTTTGTGATCAATCTTGTATCGCTTCATGGGCGTGCCTGTGTTTAGACGCTATGCGGCGAAGACCCGGTCTCCCGCTGCTCCGCCAATCGCACCATGGACTCTACCGCAGCACGCATCGCACGCGAATGGCCTTCGATCGCCAGAAAAGCGAGGAGTAACGCCACCGACAAGAACAGTCCAAGTGCACCGCCGATCACCGACAGCGTCACTGTGGTCATCTCCGTTGCCCGTTCCACCTTTGCCTGGTGCTCAAGTGCGATCTGACGATTGCGCGCTTTGACCTGCGCACGTGCTTCCTCAGAAGCCCTGTATGCGGCGCGTTGCTGCTGCTCAGCTTGCATCCGGGCTGCGGCTTCACGTTGCAGCACAGCCTCCCAGGCATTGCACAAGCCAGTGTAGAAGGCGTCGAGATTGGTGGAGCTGATGCGTGGTTTGACGCTCTCAAAGGCTTGACGATAGTTGGCGAGGAAGGTTGCGTCGTCATCGCGTGCCCCGCATCGACCTGGAACCTCAAGCGCCACACGGTAAGCCTCGAACTGTGCCGGATTGACGGTGGGTTCGATGGTTTGTGCGATCGTACGGGCGATCTGCTGCAGTTCGGAGACCTCTTGGCCTTATTCCGGCTCCGGGATTGAGTCACGCACAGCAACACGCGTGGCAGGAGGCGGCCCGAAGGTGAGATCAAAGGACAGGTCTATCGGTGCGGACGTGATGCCATAGCGGTCCCTTGCGATCACGCGCACCTCAAAGGAGCGACTGCTTTGCTCTGAGATGCCTTGCAGCGCCTGTTCGATCTCGGTCAACAACGCCGGTCGCGGGGCGAGTCCAATGAGCTGTGGATTTGGACCCGCATTCCGCACCTATTTTATCGGCATATAGCTATTTTTTCGCGTAAAAAGGCAGCACGTTTGATTCAGTTCTACCGTAGAAACTTATCTTGCTAGGAGGTTTTTTCCGATTTCCGCCATTAATGCAAGTAGTTTTCATTCTTGTTCTTGATATAAGGCGTTGATTTAAATAGCGAATAAAATTTCACATCAATAGGGTCAAAGGTGCGGAACGTCCGTTTGGACCTTGCACCCGCTCGAATAAGTGGGCGTCACGGCCGCCTAAGAGGCTCACGCCGTCAGGGAATCCGGCCAACTTGTTCAATGTGCTCGCTTGAAAGTGCCCCAACAGGGTACTTTCGTCAATCGCCGTGGTAATGGTGCCGATAGTAACCAAAAATCGCAGTCCACCTGGAGCGGCGAGATGGTCCTCAATCACGGAAAGATCGATTTCGTACGGCGGATACTCATCGATGGTGCCGCTTTCCTGATACGCAGGAGGTAATGGCTCCAGAGTGGGCTGACTGGCCGCAGAGGCTTGCAAGAACGCGACGTAGATGATCCCGCCAATGACAGTGAATAGGCAGGCTAGCGCGACCAACAGATAGATCCCTCTTGCCAAGGGCAGCACAAATGCGCTTTGCACGCGCAAAATCCATTGCCGCCCCCTGGTGTATCCGTCGCTCATCGGCTTCTCCTGTTCAGGATCATCGGCCAACAGGCAATAGATGGATCACAACCCCCTGGGTCTTGATGGGGTCATCATCGCGAACAGGGATGGGGTAGCCGAGCGATGTCTCGGCGTGAAGAGTCGAGATGACGCGAGTGTGCAAAGGAATCTGCGGTTTCAGTGACATCCGTCCTGAGCCGGGACAACACCGGAAACTGATTCAGATGTGTAGGGCAACGATGCCCAAAGGAGGATGGGGATCGACGGGGCTCAGAGATAGGATTAACAGCACTAGAGCGTACATTGCGCACGGATCGCTCGATAGATCGACGCTGGTCACCACATGCCAACGCATCATTTTGTGTCTCCGCCATCTGCTAGGCCCCTTGCAGCGACGCGACTATACCTTAGCCATGCGCGTCTAAAAATGGTCAGTTCTAGTGATGTTACATCATGACACGCGCTAGGGGATTTGATCTGAGGCAAGTTCTTGAGCGCTTTGATCAGTACCTGCTTCAGGGACATGAGTTTGCACTGGTTGTAACCGAACGAGGTTATGAACTGACTCTCTGACATGACAGCGACGGCAAACCTGTTCCCCGTAGACGTTAAAGATGCTGACGCAGGCAGCCTGCTGGGAGTCCTGAGGGAGGGCTTAGCATCACCTTCTCAGGGTGACCATGGTTCGGTCTGAGGGATGTTGACCGGCGAGTCTTCGAGCGTGGACTTTGCAGAAGGGTGCAGAAAGTGGTGCTAGTTTGCTGCAGCGCATAGCACCGTCATAGCACCAACAAAAAACGGGCTAGCTCAAAATGTAGCTAACCCGTTGTTTTTAATGGAGCTGGCGGACGGATTCGAACCGACGACCTGCTGATTACAAATCAGCTGCTCTGCCAACTGAGCTACGCCAGCAATCTACGAGACAGGAGTCTTGGTAAGACTGCATGTTACCAGTGACCCAGTCGACAACGGAGTCGATCCAGGCCATCAGCTAAGAGAGTGTAAGCGAGACGCGCCTTTAGCTCAATGCATACAACCGTTGTTGAGATCGGATACTGCATGATCGGATACTGCATGGAGCAAAAAACAGTCTGATCATCTGATCAAGCAAACCGAGAAAGTCCAATCAAAACCAGGTCGGGCTGTAAATGGACGGTCTGATCCAACAAGGGCGCAAGGCGGCCGGCATCGCCGCCGGTCATCAGCAGTCGCGGAATCTTGCCGGTTTCCTGGTGGAGCACACTTCGTAGACGTTCGGCGAGTGCGGCTGGAGCCTGGAGGCTGGCAGCGGCGATCGCTGGACCCGTGTCGATGCCCCAGGGGTCGTGCTGATCAAGGGTCTGATGCGGTGGCAGCCGGGTGCCTCGCAATAGGCTCTCGCGGAGCATGCTGATGCCCGGCATGATCTGGCCGCCCCGGTGGCGGCCATCAGCCAGTAATGCGTCGAAGGTGATCGCCGTTCCGGCGTCGATGATGAGGGTTGCACAGCCTGACTCTGGCGTCTCGGAATGCCGCGGGAGAGGTCGCTCAGGACTAGGGCTTACCGTTGGCTTGACGGCGGGAACATGGTCGGAGCTAAAGCCGCCCCTAGGCTTAGGCTTGTATGTAAGCTCAGGCTCAGGCTTCACTTGCTCTAAGGCCCCTGTTAAGAGGTCGGGACGTCCAGCAAGCCAGTGGGCACCAATCAGCGCAAGAAAGCGGTCTACTCCCAGTCGTTCCGGCTCGGCGTAGGCAACCCTAACACCCAGCGCCTCGGCCGAGGTCTCGATAGGCGTCAGGGGGCATTGCCAGTAGGCGGCGACGGCAGTCTTGACAGCATCAAGCACGGTATCGGGACCAACACTGGCCACCAGTACGCGTTCGACACCCCCCAGTTGATCCCAGCTAGCAAGCACATCAATGGGCAGCGCACCGAAATGGCGTGCAGCGGCCATCGGCCCAGGCAAACCGGCCTCACCCTGAAGCAGCGCCCACTTAAGGCTGGTGTTGCCGATCTCGATTAGGAGTTTCAACAGTTAATGCCCTAGATGGTCTACGCACAGCCTTCTCACTATCAAGTTCTCACTCACCATTCAC
This sequence comes from Halochromatium sp., assembly GCA_010912705.1. Lineage (GTDB taxonomy): Bacteria > Pseudomonadota > Gammaproteobacteria > Chromatiales > Chromatiaceae > Lamprobacter. The sequence continues at coordinate 145,896 of POWB01000009.1, read as the reverse complement.
TGCCGCCGAGCACTCAGGCTAGTGGTCTTCAGCTCATCAGCATCTACTAACCACTGACGCAGGCGGTTGGCATCGCCAATCGGGGTGAGCTTGCCTTGGCCATTGAGAAAAATGGCGTAGACGCGACGTTCTCCGATCACCGCCTGCATCACCAGGCAGCGTCCTGCCTCATTGAGGTAACCAGTCTTGGAAAGCTCGACGGTCCAACGCTGGTCGCGGGTGAGTGGGTTGGTGTTGCGGTACGGCAGCGGGCCGCGCCCGGCATGGGGGCTGACTTCGGTCTCGCCAGTCGAGGTGATCTCGCGAATCAAAGGATAACGGGCAGCGGCATTGAGTAGACGTACTAGGTCTTCGGGGGTGGACTGATTGCCTGCATCGAGGCCGCTAGCGTCGGCAAATCGCGTGTCGCGCATCGCCAAGACGCGCGCTTTCTCATTCATCGCGTTCACAAAGGCCTCTGTACCATCGGCGAAGGTCGTGCGCCCCAGCGCAGCAGCAGCGCGGTTGTCAGAGGACATGAGCGCCGTGCGTAAGAGGTCGAGCCGTGACAGCTTAGCCTCGCCGATGCGCAGCCGCGAACGACTCCAAAGCAGCCGGTCACGATCCGCCTCGGTGATGGTGATGCGGTCATCAAGCGGCACATCGGCATCGATGACGACCATGGCAGTCATCAGCTTGGTGATCGAGGCTATCGGACGGACCTCGGTCGGGTTGCGCTCAAATAGCCGATTACCTTCGTGATCGATGACCAGTGCCGCGCCAGACTGAATCTCGGGACCTGCCGCCTGCGCACCGAGCGCAACCAGCAGCGCCAATAATGCCAACGCAGACGCCCTACACCAGCTCAAGCAACGAGAAGACATCTAAGGACTTTTCCGTAGGTATCGGTTTCACAAAGTAGACTTCGTCACAGTATGGCACATTATTGCAGCGATCAATGTTGCGTTTCTGGGGCGCTGCCTATGTCCTATGTGTCGCATGTCGTCTGAGGCGTGCGTGAACAGCCTGTCGGACACCCGTCATAAAAAAGCCCCGCCGAAGCGGGGCTTTCTCGGTGTATCGCCACTGGGTCGTCAACACACGATCCAGCTGGCGAACTCATCATCATGAGCTCGGATAACAGGCTTAGGGCCTACATCATGCCCATGCCGCCCATGTCACCCATGCCGCCACCGCCCGGCATCGGCGAATCCTCCTTCGGCTCCTCAGCCACCATGGCTTCGGTGGTGATCATCAGCGCCGCGATCGATGCAGCATTCTGCAACGCGGTGCGGGTGACCTTGGTCGGGTCGAGGATACCCATGCTGACCAGATCGCCGTACTCGCCCGTCGCGGCGTTGTAGCCGTAGTTGCCTTCACCGGCCGCCACATTGTGCAGCACAACCGAGGCCTCGTCGCCAGCGTTCATGACGATCTGACGCAGTGGCTCTTCCATCGAACGCAGGGCGATCTTGATGCCAACATCCTGATCATGATTCGCACCGGTCAGGCCGCGGATCTGGTTCAGGGTGCGTACCAGGGCGACACCGCCGCCAGCGACGATGCCTTCCTCAACCGCCGCACGGGTAGCGTGCAGGGCATCTTCGACGCGCGCCTTCTTCTCCTTCATCTCGACCTCGGTCGCGGCACCGACCTTGATGACGGCGACACCGCCGGCCAGCTTGGCCAGACGCTCTTGCAGCTTCTCGCGGTCGTAGTCGGAGGTGGTCTCCTCGACCTGAGCACGAATCTGGTCGCAACGGCCCTTGATCTCGGTGTCGGAGCCCGCGCCATCGATGATGGTGGTCTCGTCCTTGCTGATCTGCACGCGCTTGGCCGAGCCGAGTTCGTTCAGGGTCGCCTTCTCCAGCGACAGGCCGACCTCTTCGGCGATCACGGTACCGCCGGTGAGGATCGCGATGTCTTGCAGCATGGCCTTACGGCGATCGCCGAAGCCTGGAGCCTTGACGGCGCAGACCTTGATGATGCCACGGATGCTGTTGACCACCAGGGTGGCCAGCGCCTCACCCTCGATGTCCTCGGCGACGATCATCAGCGGACGACCGGCCTTAGCAACGGCCTCGAGCACGGGCAGCAGATCACGGATGTTCGAGATCTTCTTGTCGTGCAGCAGGATGAAGGGGTCTTCCAGCTCAGCGGTCTGGCTCTGCTGGTTGTTGATGAAGTACGGCGACAGGTAGCCGCGGTCGAACTGCATACCCTCGACGACGTCGAGCTCGTTGTGCAGCGACTTGCCTTCTTCAACGGTGATGACGCCTTCCTTGCCGACCTTCTCCATGGCCTCGGCAATGATCTCGCCGATCGATTCGTCCGAGTTGGCGGAGATGGTACCGACCTGGGCAATCTCCTTGTTGTTAGAGCAAGGCTTGGACAGCTCCTTGAGCTGGCTGACAGCGGCTTCAACCGCCTTGTCGATACCGCGCTTCAGGTCCATCGGGTTCATGCCGGCAGCGACCGCCTTCATGCCCTCGCGCACCATGGCCTGCGCCAGCACGGTGGCGGTGGTGGTGCCGTCGCCAGCGATATCGCTGGTCTGGGAGGCAACCTCTTTCACCATCTGCGCGCCCATGTTCTCGAACTTGTCGGAAAGCTCGATCTCTTTAGCGACACTGACGCCGTCTTTGGTGACGGTCGGGGCGCCGAAGGACTTCTCCAGCACCACGTTGCGGCCCTTCGGACCCAGGGTGACCTTGACGGCGTTGGCGAGGATGTTCACACCCTCGACCATACGGTTACGGGCATCAAGGCCAAACTTGACTTCTTTTGCGCTCATCGCGTTGTTTCCTCAAGCAAAACTGGTTGTATCGAATGATTGATGTCGGACGAATCCGAAAGGCTTCAGCGGGTGCGCGGCTTAGCCTTCGACGACGCCCATGACGTCTTCTTCGCGCATCACCAGCAGCTCCTCGCCGTCGAGCTTGACCTCGGTGCCGGAGTACTTGCCGAACAACACCTTGTCGCCAACCTTCACATCGAGGCTGCGGGTGTCGCCGTTATCCATGATCTTGCCGTTGCCAACGGCTACGACCTCGCCCTGGATCGGCTTCTCAGCGGCCGAGTCCGGGATCACGATGCCGCCGGCAGAGGTGCGCTCTTCTTCCATGCGACGGACCACGATGCGGTCATGCAAAGGACGAATCTTCATCTGGGTTAGCCCTCAGGGTCGTTAATTACAGGGTTGAGGTGGAAGATCGGGACGGGTCTGGCCCGCCGCCGATGTCGAACTGTTGGTGCCGTCGACAACAGTGTGTTTCGATCGGCTGTTAGCACTCATCTCGAGTGAGTGCTAATAATAGGCGGCGGCTGCGCTGTGTCAAGGGGGAATTTCCCGCAACCGACTGCGTCGCTCAGTCTTGGCCGCTCAGTCTTGGCCGCTCAGTCTTGGCCGCTCAGTCTTGGCCGCTCAGTCTTGGCCGCTCAGTCTTGGCCGCTCAGTCTTGGCCGCTCAGTCATCGCGACGCCAGTCGCCTTCGATGCTGCGCCGAGTCAAACGCTCTTCGCGCACCACGACATCTCCTTGGACCGGGATCAGATTGACGTAGCGGCGGATCAGCGCCTGACGCACTGGCGGGATAAGCAGCACGAAGCCAACCACATCAGTGATGAACCCGGGCAACATCAGGGCGAAACCGCACAACAGGAGCACAGCGCCATCGAGGAGCTCTAAAGCAGGCGTTTCCCCACGATCGAGCATGGAATGCACCCGCATCAGCACCTTTAGACCTTGCATGCGCACCAAGTAGCCACCGATGACCGCAGTCAGGATCGACAATAGAATGGTTGGCAGTGCGCCGATGACCGAGCCGACCTGGATCAGGAAGTACAGCTCGATCAGTGGAGCAAAGACGAAGAGAAGAAGGAAAATCCACATAAACCGGGTCTCGCTGCTAGGGCGCCTGGCATCGCTCGGCCGGCGCAATGACCCGGACGTTTGTCCGGATTTGCCTGATTCAAACCAGCACAGCCCTAGCGCTCGGTTTCCGTTAGGCTATGCGCCTCGTCCGCAGCCCGACAAGAACACCCGCAACGACCCTTTAGCAGCCTTATGGGAACTCAATCTACCCCTGAGCCGGTCTCTATCAGCCTCTGTACCTGCCCTGATGCGCAGACTGCACAAACGCTGGCACACACCTTGGTTGCCGAGCGGCTGGCCGCCTGTGTCAACATCCTGCCGGGCCTAGTCTCGGTATACCGCTGGCAAACTGAGATCGAGACCGACAATGAGGTGTTGCTCATCATCAAGACCACCGAGCGCCTGCTCGATGCGCTTGCAGCGCGCATCGAAACACTCCATCCCTATGACATCCCCGAGGTGATCAGCCATCCGATCACCGCCGGCAACAAGAACTATCTCGACTGGGTCCGCCAATGTACTGCGAACAACCACTGATCGATCACAGGCTTGACTCGACGCCACGCCTGGACGCCCAAGCCTCTACGCAGCCGACGGGCAAGCAGCCGCGCCAGGTTGCCAGCGCCGTTGCCAGCCTTGTGTCGCGCGGATGCCTTAGTCTGCTTCTGCTCGCACTGATCCTCACGCTCGGTCTCGCACTGCCGATGACGAGCGCAGCGGAGGACGAGTTTCTTCAGCCTGATCAGGCGTTTCGGATTGGGGGTCAAGCGCAAGGCCCAGACAGCGTCAGGCTGAGCTGGGAGATCGAGCCTGGCTACTATCTGTACGGCTCCAAGTTCCGTTTCGAGAGCAAGACACCGGGTTTCGAGCTGGGTAAGGCCAAGCTGCCACCGGCCGAGACCAAGATGGATCCGTTCTTTGGCGAGGTCGCCATCTATCGTGACCGAGTCGAGGTGACGCTGCCGGTGACAGGCACCAGCGATGTCGGTGAGGTGGTGCGGATCGAGGCCCAATCGCAAGGCTGTGCCGATGCCGGACTCTGCTACCCACCGCAGCGCCAGAGCATCCTGCTCGAGCTACCCGCATTAGCCGCTGCCGAGCCACCGACGGATGCATCGGCTGCGCTCGTCGACAACCGCACTGAGGTCAATCTAGCCAGCAATCTAGCCAGCGAGGCGAACAGCGAGACCAGCAACGGCTCACTGCCGTCCCAGTCCCAGTCCCAGTCCCTCGCGACGCCGAATCCGTCTGCTGCGGACGCTCCGCTCAGTGCCCAGCTGAGCCATGGCACCCCGTCACTCGGCTTTGGCTTCGAGGACGACATCCTCCCGGCCGAAGAGGCATTCCAGCTTGATGTGATGGTCGAAGACGCGCAGACCTTGGCGCTGCGCTGGCAAATCGCACCTGAGACCTATCTCTATCAAGAGAAGATCGAGCTCGCGCTCGAGGACGCTGAGGGCGTTCAGCTCGGCACCTATGAGTTGCCCGCCGCCGAGATCAAAGCAGACACCGTCCGTCCCGATGGCAGCATCGGCGATGTTGCCATCTACCATGGCGCTGTCGATCTCAGTGTGCCCCTGTTGCGCGGCCAAGAAGCAGCGACCAGCGTCACGCTCGTCGCCAAGTATCAGGGCTGTGCCGAGCGTGGCATCTGCTATCCGCCAGTCACCGATCGGTTGACGCTCGATCTGCCACCTGCGCTGACCACCGTCGCACTCATCGAGCCGATGCGTGCAGGAGCCGCGGAGAATCCCTCCGACACCGGCTCACTGACAGGCTCATCGGCGAGCACAGCAGCCATTTCTGATGCGGGCACGGCGCCGCAACAACGCATCTCGGAGCAGGATCAGATCGCTGCGCGGCTGGCCCAGACCGGTATCTTTGGTGCGCTGGCGATCTTTTTTGTGCTCGGACTGCTGCTGTCCTTCACCCCCTGCGTCTTCCCGATGATCCCGATCCTGTCTGGCATCATCGCCGGTCAGGGCAGCAAGATCACCACCCGTCAAGCATTCTTCCTGTCGCTTGCCTATGTGCTGGCGATGGCGCTGACCTATGCCATCGTCGGCGTGATCGCCGGACTCTTTGGCGCCAATCTGCAAGCGGCCTTCCAGAACGCTTGGGTGCTAGCGGCTTTTGCGGCGATCTTCGTCGCCCTTTCGCTATCGATGTTCGGCTTCTACGACCTCCAACTGCCGAGTAGTGTCCAGACCAAGCTCACCCAACTGAGCAATAAACAACAGGGCGGCACCCTCACCGGTGCGGCGATCATGGGCGCGCTCTCGGCGCTGATCGTCGGCCCCTGCGTGGCGCCCCCCCTGATGGGCGCGCTGATCTTCATTGGCAAAACCGGCGATGGTGTGCTTGGCTTCTTCGCCCTGCTCGGGCTTGGCCTCGGCATGGGTGCCCCCCTGCTTGCCATTGGCACCTCGGCCGGCAAGCTGCTGCCGCGCGCCGGCGCCTGGATGGATTCGGTCAAGGCCGTGTTTGGCGTGCTCTTGCTGGCGGTTGCCGTGCTCCTGATCGAGCGCGTGATCCCCGCGGCCGTTGCGATGCTGCTCTGGGGTCTGCTGTTGATCAGTTCCGGTGTCTACCTGGGCGCCCTCACCCAGCATGGCCCCGAGGCGAGCGGCTGGTCCAAGCTGTGGAAGTCGCTCGGCGTCGCCTTGCTGATCTATGGCGTGCTCATGCTGGTCGGCGCCGCTGCCGGTGGCAAAGATACCATCCAGCCACTGCGCGGCTTGGCGCCGGCAGCCGGTGGCCAGGGTGCGGCCGCCGCACATCCGGAGTTCCAGCGCATCAAGACCGTCGCCGATTTGGATCAGGCGGTGGCCGCGGCCAGCGCCAGCGGCAAACCGGTGATGCTCGACTTCTATGCCGACTGGTGTGTGTCCTGTAAGGAGATGGAGCGCTATACCTTCCCGGACCCAGCCGTGCAGCAGGCTATGCAACGCTATGTGCTGCTGCAGGCGGACGTGACCGCAAACGACGCCGAGGATAAGGCACTGATGCAAGAGCGCTTTGGTATCCCCGGACCGCCGGCGATGATGTTCTTCGACAGTAGCGGGCAGGAGCAGCGCGGTTGGCGACTCGTCGGTTTTATTCCCGCAGCGGAGTTTGCCGCTCATCTGAATGAGTTTGGCCAATGAATGCCGCCAAGGTACTCGCTGTCACGGTGCTGGCCGGCTCGGTCAGCATCGGGCTCGCCCTGTTCGGCGAGCGTTGGCTCGACGTTGGTGACAACGCGACTGAGCCCTCTCGGCGCAGCCCACAGCAGGGCATGCTGGACAGCCTGCCCGATCTCCGGCTACCCACCCTCGAAGGCCGCGAGATGAGCAGTAGCACCTGGGCCGGCAAGGTGCTGGTGCTGAACTTCTGGGCGACCTGGTGCCCACCCTGCCTACGCGAGATCCCGCTGCTCGATGAATGGCAGCAGACCTACGCCAACCAAGGCCTACAGGTGGTGGGCATCGCCATCGATCGCGCCGAGGAGATTGCCGCCTTCCTAGAAGACAACGCGGTGAGCTATCCGATCTTGATCGGCACGCGCGACAGCGTCGATCTCTCACGTGAACTGGGTAACCGTACCGGCGGACTACCGTTCACGGTCGGCTTCGATCCGTTGGGCCGGCGTATCTTCAGCCATACCGGCGAGGTCGACGTCGATCTGCTCGAGACTGAGGTCAAACCGCTCCTGCTGGGCGCGGACTAAGGAGCAAGTCGCCTGATTGTCCCGCATTGATGATTCGATCTTCAGGAGGCTAGAAAAAGCGCGTCAAGATCCTTGATGACGCGTCAAGATCCTTGATGACGGGTCGCAAAAGGCTGCCATCGGCGCATAACAGCGGCGAAAACACGCTTTCCCTGGATGCTTGTGCGATGACACCTTTGTAAATTGGCGCCAAATGCCGTACTCTGTGCGCATGCAGTCAAAACCTGCCCAAATCGCCTTTTTTTCGACGGTTCGCAGCCGATGGCTGCGTTTTCCCTCAGTGTCTCGGTGCGATGGCTAAGATCCTCTGCCTGAACGGCCCCAATCTGAATCTGCTCGGTACCCGTGAGCCGGAGACCTACGGTCGTGACACGCTCGAGAGTATCGGCAGCAGGCTTTGCGCTAACGCCGAGGCCGCCGGCCATGCGCTGCAGCTGGTGCAGAGCAACGCCGAGCACGCGCTGATCGACGCGATCCATCAAGCCAGGTCCGATGGGGTTGCCTTTATCCTGTTCAATCCGGCCGCCTTCACGCACAGCAGCATCGCGCTCAGAGATGCGCTGCTCGCGGTCAGCATCCCCTTTATCGAGGTGCACCTCTCAAATATTTACGCGCGCGAGCCATTTCGGGCGCACTCGTATTTTTCTGATATCGCGGAAGGCGTCATCAGTGGCCTAGGTGCTGAAGGTTACAGCCTGGCGCTGACGGCGGCATTACAGCGGCTCAGCGGCCCGCCCTAGTCCGCTGGGCTGCGCTGCGCTCACTAGCGCCGCAGCCCTCAAGTCCCCCGTATCTACAACGATAAGCAACTATCCACGGCGAGAAGATCACCTGTCATGGACATCCGCAAGGTCAAAAAGCTGATCGAATTGCTCGATGAGTCGAACGTCGCAGAGATCGAGATTCATGAGGGCGAAGAGTCAGTCCGCATCAGCCGCCATGGCAGTGGGGCACCGCAGTTCATGCTGCCAGCGGCAGCACCGGCACCTGCCTTCAGTGCACCAGCACCAGGCGCGCCAGCAGCCGTCACACCCAGCGCGCCAGAAATCGACGACGCCTGCCTAGCGCGCTCGCCGATGGTCGGCACCTTCTACCGATCGCCATCGCCCGGCGCCAAGTCGTTTGTTGAAGAGGGCCAAGAGGTGAAGGTTGGTGATATCCTCTGCATCATCGAGGCGATGAAGATCCTCAATCAAATCGAGTCTGAGCGTGCTGGCGTGATCAAGAAGATCATGGTCGAGAACGGCCAGCCTGTTGAGTACAACCAACCGCTGTTCGTGATCGAATGATCGAGAAGATCCTTATCGCCAATCGCGGCGAGATCGCGCTGCGTATCCAGCGTGCCTGCCGCGAATTAGGCATCAAAACCGTCGCCGTCCACTCCGAGGCCGACCGTGAGCTGAAACACGTCCTGCTGGCCGATGAATCGGTCTGCATCGGCCCCGCCCTGTCGCGCGACAGCTACCTCCATATCCCGGCGATCATCAGCGCTGCCGAGGTCACGGATACCGTCGCCATTCATCCAGGCTACGGCTTCCTCTCGGAGAATGCGGATTTCGCCGAGCGCGTCGAGCGCTCCGGGTTCGTCTTCATCGGCCCCAAGCCCGACACGATCCGCCTCATGGGCGACAAGGTGTCCGCCATCCGAGCGATGAAGCAGGCCGGCGTCCCCTGCGTGCCGGGCTCCGATGGCCCGATCGACGACGACGCCAAGCACACGCTGCAGCTGGCACGCGAGATCGGCTATCCGGTCATCATCAAGGCCTCTGGTGGCGGTGGTGGGCGTGGCATGCGCGTGGTGCATTCAGATGCCACGCTGCTGAATGCGATCTCGCTGACCAAGGCCGAGGCCGGCGCCGCCTTCGGCAATGACGTGGTCTACATGGAGAAGTATCTGGAGAACCCGCGCCACGTCGAGTTCCAGGTGCTCGCCGACAGCTATGGCAATGCCATCCACCTCTGTGAGCGCGACTGCTCGATGCAGCGCCGGCATCAGAAGGTCATCGAGGAAGCGCCCGCCCCAGGCATCACGCCCGAGCAGCGCCAACGCATCGGTGAGCGCTGTGCCGAGGCCTGTAGCACCATCGGCTACCGCGGCCTCGGCACCTTCGAGTTCCTGTACCAGGACGATGAATTCTATTTCATCGAGATGAACACCCGCGTTCAGGTCGAGCATCCGGTCACCGAGATGATCACCGGCGTCGATGTGATCAAAGAGCAGATCCTCGTCGCCAGCGGCGAGCGGCTGCGTTATCAGCAAAGCGACATCGTGCCGCGCGGCCACGCCATCGAATGTCGGCTCAACGCTGAGCACCCCGAGACCTTCATGCCGAGCCCAGGGCCGATCGAGGGGTTCCATGCGCCGGGTGGCCCAGGGGTGCGAATCGACACCCATCTCTATGCGGGTTATGTGGTACCACCCTACTACGATTCGATGATTGGCAAGCTGATCGCGCATGGTGAGGATCGCAGCTCAGCGCTGGCGCGGATGAGCAATGCGCTGCGCGAGACCATCATTCAGGGCATTCATACCAATATTCCACTGCATCGGCGGCTGTTGCAGGATGCGGCCTTCCAGCAAGGCGGCATCAATATCCACTATCTCGAGAAGAAGCTCGGTCTCTGACCGCTGCCTCCGCGGCACTGACTGTGGCCTGGATCGAGCTTGAGCTGTTGGCAGATCGCGAGGTGGCGCCGCTCATCGAGGCGGCGCTGGAGAACGCCGGTGCCCTGGCCGTCACGCTCGATGAAGGCGGCGACGGGCCTGCTGACTGGACCAGTGTTCGTGCTCTGAATCAGCCGCCAGTGCTTGAGCCCGCCCCCGGCGAGACGCCGCTCTGGCGCCAACTGCGCATCACCGCCCTATTCGACGATGACCCGGCCGGCAGCGCACTCGCCGAGGCCGCCGCTCAGCGGCTCGCACCACACTGCCTGGCGCCGCCGCGCTTACACCCTCTCGAGGATCGACCCTGGGAGTGCGTTTGGCTAGAGGGCCTCGAACCACAGCGCTTTGGTGACCGACTCTGGATCTGCCCACGCGGGCAGCGGGTCGATGCGACCGACGCGGTGGTGATCGACCTAGACCCCGGACTGGCATTCGGCACCGGGCATCATGCCACCACAGCGCTCTGCCTCGAGTGGCTCGATCGCGCCCCCCTGGCAGGCCGCACCCTGATCGATTTCGGCTGCGGCTCCGGCATCCTCGCGATCGCGGCCTTGAAGCTAGGCGCGGCGCGCGCCCTAGCGGTCGATCATGATCCGCAAGCGCTGGAGGCAACGCTCGAGAACGCCCGGGTGAACGGCGTTGACCAACGACTGCTGGTCTTCGCGCCAGCACAGCTGCCAACCGACGCGGCCGATCTCTTGGTGGCCAATATCCTGGCCGGCCCACTCATCGAGCTAGCGCCAACCCTGAGTCAGCGGTTGAAACCAGAGGGTCTGCTCGCCCTCTCAGGGATCTTGAGCCACCAAGCCGAGACGGTCAGTGCGGCCTATCGTGACGCCTTTGCGCTTGAGCCGCCGATGGCTCGCGACGATTGGGTGCTGATCAGCGGTCGCCGGCGATCGGATCGATGAGCCAAGGGCAATATCTCGGCATGCGCCGTCCGTTTTCCTGACTCCTCCAGCACAAAACCAGCACAAAACCAGCACAAACACCCTGAGCACCGCTAACGCCACCAAACTGCTGCAGCCGCTACAGATCGGCTCGGTCTCTATCCCGAATCGGCTGATCCTGGCACCGATGGCCGGGGTGACCGATCGACCGTTCCGGAGTCTCTGCCGGCAGCTCGGTGCTGGCCTCGCCGTCTCCGAGATGGTCTCCGCGAATCCCGCCCTGCGCGCTACCCGCAAGAGTCGCGAGCGCCTCGATCACCGCGGTGAGCCTGGCCCCATTGCGGTACAGATCGCCGGCTCCGATCCGGTACAGATGGCTGCGGCCGCGCGCTACAACGTCGACTGTGGCGCAGCGCTGATCGACATCAACCTTGGCTGTCCGGCGAAGAAGGTCTGCAAGGCGGCGGCCGGCTCGGCGCTGCTGCGCGACGAGGCCTTGGTCGGGCGTATCCTCGAGGCCGTGGTCAAGGCCGTCGAGGTGCCGGTGACCTTGAAGACGCGCACCGGCTGGTCACCTGAAACGCGCAATCTGGCGCGCATTGCCCAGATCGCCGAGGCGAGCGGGATTGCGCTCTTGACCGTGCACGGCCGCACTCGGGCCTGCGGCTATGCAGGCGAAGCGGAGCTGGAGAGTCTCGCCAGTATTCGCGATCAGTGCAGTCGGCTGCCGCTGGTGGCGAACGGCGATATCGACGGCCCAACAAAGGCCATCGAGGTGCTGAACCGGACCGGCGCCGATGCTATCATGCTCGGACGCGCTGCCTTGGGCCGACCCTGGATCTTCGGTAGCATCGCAACCGCACTCCGCGGTCTCGCGTTATCGGAGGGGTCGGTCAGCGGCGAGTCCCCAACAGCGATTGACGAGGTGCCCATAGCACCCTCGCTGGCGTGGATTGGGGCTGTCTTAGTGGAGCACCTGGACCGACTCTACGCGTTCTACGGCGAGCGGCGCGGGGTGTTGATCGCAAGGAAGCATATCGGCTGGTATCTGCGCGACCTCGGCGGCGAGTCTGACTCGGACGCCAAGCGTCAGCTATTGCGCAAGCGTTTGATGGCAACGACCGCAGCCGCAGCCCAGCTCGCACTGCTGCGGGAGCATTTCGCCGCGGGCGACAGGCCGCAAGCGCTGACTCGGCATCAGCAGGCTCAGTCGAGCGTCTAGGAGACATCAAAACATAAGCATGCGCGATCACCTCAAATAGGCGGCAAGGAGTCTAATGAATGAACGATGGGCAAAGCTCCGGGGTGCCAGATTTTCAAGAGCATGAGCATGAGCATGAGTCAGACCAGCAGTCGAGCCAACACCCGCCGCTGCGCGAATGCGTGCGCATCGCCTTGCGTAGCTATCTCTGCAGCATGGGCGATCATGACATCCAGGGACTCTATCGGTTGGTGATGGACGAGGTCGAGCAGCCCATGCTCGAGGCTGTGCTGGAGCACACCAAGGGCAATCAGTGCGCCGCCGCGGAGGTCTTGGGCATCAGCCGCGGCACCCTGCGCAAGAAGCTCAAGAAAAGCGCCGGCCAACCTTAGCCGCTCAAGGGCTGTCCTGAGCGCGAGCCGCAGCAAACAGAGGTCAACATGAAACCAATCAAACGGGCGCTGATCAGCGTCTCCGACAAGACCGGCATCGCCGCCTTCGCCGCAGCCTTGAGCAAGCAAGGCATCGAGATCCTGTCCACGGGCGGCACCGCGCGGCTCCTCACCGAGCAGGATGTACCGGTGATCGAGGTCGCTGAATACACCGGCTTTCCGGAGATGATGGACGGCCGCGTGAAGACGCTGCACCCGCGCATCCACGGCGGCATCCTCGGCCGCCGCGGCGAAGACGATCAGGTGATGCACGAGAATGAGATCCGCCCCATCGATCTAGTCGTGGTGAATCTCTATCCGTTCGAAGACACTGTGGCCCGCCCGGGGTGCGACCTGCCGACCGCGATCGAGCACATCGACATCGGTGGCCCGACGCTGATTCGTGCAGCGGCCAAGAATCATCGCGATGTGACCGTCGTCTGCGACCCGGCGGATTACGATCAGGTATTGGCCGCCATGGCGGCCAACGGCGGCGCGGTAGATGATCCGACTCGCTTCGATCTTGCGGTGCGCGCGTTTGAGCATACCGCGCACTACGACGGTGCCATCGCAAACTACTTAGGCGCGATCATCGAGCATCCAGAGGGCAAGGCGGAGGGCCTGCCGCGCACCTTCAACATGCAGTTCCGCAAGCGCCAGGTGCTGCGCTACGGCGAGAATCCGCACCAGAGCGCGGCCTTCTACGTCGGTCGTGGTGGCTGCGAGGCCAGTGTGGCTACCGCTGAGCAACTGCAGGGCAAGGAACTCAGCTACAACAACATCGCCGACACCGATGCGGCGCTCGAGTGCGTGAAACAGTTTGGCGATGCACCGACCTGCGTGATCGTCAAGCATGCCAACCCCTGCGGCGTCGCGCTAGGCGACAGCCTGCTCAATGCCTACGAGCGTGCCTTCAGCACCGATCCAGAATCGGCCTTCGGCGGCATCATCGCCTTCAATCAGGTGTTGGATGGCGAGACCGCAGCGGCGATCGTCGCACGCCAATTCGTTGAGGTCATCATTGCCCCCGAGATTCGCCCAGAGGCCATCGAGGCGGTGGCGGCGAAGAAGAATGTGCGTCTGCTGTGCGCTGGCCCCTGGCCAGTGGAGCGCCAGCGCTATCGGGATTTCAAGCGCGTGCGCGGCGGACTTCTGGTGCAAGGTGCTGATCTGGATCTAACCGCGTCGATCAACTGCGTCACCAAGCGCGAGCCGACTGCGGCCGAGCGCGAGGATCTCCTGTTCGCTTGGCGCGTAGCCAAGTTCGTCAAATCCAACGCTATCGTCTATGCCCGCGATGGCATGACCATAGGGGTCGGAGCGGGTCAGATGAGCCGTGTGAACTCGGCGCGCATCGCCGGCATCAAGGCCGAGCAGGCCGGGCTGGAGGTCCCCGGGGCGGTGTTGGCGTCGGACGCCTTCTTCCCCTTCCGTGACGGACTCGATCAGGCCGCGGCCGCTGGCATTCGGGCCGTGATCCAGCCCGGCGGCTCGATGCGTGACAATGAGGTCATCGCGGCTGCTGACGAGCACGAGATCGCGATGCTGTTCACCGGCATGCGTCATTTCCGGCACTGATGCGCTAGCTGAGCACGACGACTGAGCCCAATGCTATGGCGGTGCATCCGAGCGCGATCATCGAGGACGGCGCCCAAGTCCACCCGAGCGTCGAGATTGGCCCCTGGACCTTGGTCGAGGCCGGTGCCGTCATCGACGCCGACTGCCGGCTGGAAAGCTGCGTGCGCATCTATGGTGATACCAAGCTCGGCCCGCGCAACCGGGTCTGCCATGGCGCCACGCTCGGCAGCGAGCCGCAGGATCTCGGCTTCACCCCAGCGCGCGGGCGGCCCTTAACCATCGGCAGCGATAACTGCTTTCGCGAGTGCGTCAACATCAGCCGCGGCATCAAGTGCGAGCAAGGCACCCGCATCGGCAGCCGCAACTACTTCATGGCCTACAGTCATGCCGGTCACGACTGCCTGGTCGGCGACGACAATATCTTTGCCAACACCGCAACCCTGGCCGGACACGTGGAGCTGGCGCATCACTGCTTCATCTCCGGACAGGTTGCGGTGCACCAATTCGCCCGCATTGGTGCCTACAGCATGATCGGCGGACTCACGGGTGTCACGAAAGACATCCCGCCCTTCGTGATCGCCAACGGTCAGCGCGCCGTCCTCGTCGGCCTGAACCTGGTGGGCTTGAAGCGCAACGGCTTTAGCGCCGAGCAGCGCGCCCGCATCAAGGCCGTCTACCGACTCATCTTCCGCTCAGGCCGCCGGCTGGCGGATGGACTGAGCGAGGCCAAGGCGCGCTACCCGAGTCCAGAGACCGATCAGATCGTCGGTTTCATCGCCGCCTCTGAGCGTGGTGTGACTGGCTTTGGCTGACGATTTACCCCCATTGATAGATAACCGGATAGACCAACCGGCTTGCTGTTGAGAGCTGAGAGACCCCTGCATGACTGACCAAGACACCATGGCTGACAACGAGACCGACGCGCGCTATCGGATCGACATTCAAGCGCTGACAGAGTATCTCCCGGAGCAGTCCGACCCCGACAGCGGTCGCTACACCTTTGCCTATACGATTAAGATCAGCAATCGGGGCGAGGTGCCGGCAAAATTATTGAATCGGCATTGGATCGTGACTGATTCCGACGGCAAGACGCAGGAGGTGCGCGGTGCCGGGGTGGTTGGCGAGCAGCCACATCTGCAGCCAGGAGAAAGCTTCGAGTACTCCAGCGGCACCCAGATTGCGACACCACTTGGCAGTATGCATGGGAGCTATGACATGCTCGCCGACGACGGCAGGCGCTTCGATGCGTTGATTCGGCCGTTCTCGCTTGGGGATCGGAGCGGGCTGCACTAAGGGATAAGAAATGGTGCGTCGCGATTAATCTGTTATTTTTAGTCTTTATGTCTGCGTGCATCTGCGCCATCTGCGGTTTATAGGATTATGGCGACTTACGCGATTGGCGACATCCAAGGTTGCTACGACGAGCTGCGCCGGTTGCTCGACAAGATCGGCTTCGACCCAACCAAAG
Source organism: Halochromatium sp. (assembly GCA_010912705.1). Lineage (GTDB taxonomy): Bacteria > Pseudomonadota > Gammaproteobacteria > Chromatiales > Chromatiaceae > Lamprobacter. Next base: position 130,101 of record POWB01000009.1, on the reverse strand, counting down.
ATAAGCTCTGGTGTGTTGGCGACCTGGTCAACCGCGGCCCTGATTCGCTGGCCGTGCTGCGCTGGATCAAGGCCCTTGACGAGCGCGCGATCGTCGTACTTGGCAATCACGACCTGCATCTGCTCGCCGTCGCCCTCGCCGGTGCGCGGATGGGCAAGAAAGACACCCTAGAGGCGATCCTCGAAGCCCCAGATTGCGACGAGCTGCTGCACTGGCTTCGGCATCGACCGCTGTTGCATCAGAGTGAGAAGAAGGGCTTTACCCTGCTCCACGCGGGTCTACCGCCACAATGGACGCTGGCGCAGGCACAGGATTACGCGCGTGAGGTCGAGATCCAGTTGCAAGGACCAGCGCACGTCGACTTTCTCGAACAGATGTATGGCAACGAGCCGGACTGTTGGCATGATGACCTCCGCGGCATGGAGCGACTGCGCTTCATCACTAACTGCTTCACGCGTCTGCGCTGGTGCCACCCGGATGGCCGGCTGCTGCTGAAAGAGAAAGGCGGTCTCGAGCAGCCTGCACCAGGTGCCCTGCCCTGGTTTCGTATGCCCGATCGGCGATCCAGCGAAGACCGTATCCTGTTTGGCCACTGGTCGACCATTGGCTTCCTAGCCGAGAACAACTGTTGGGCGTTAGACAGCGGCTGCGTCTGGGGTGGCCGCATGAGCGCAGTCCGGGTGCGGCGCAAGAAGCCAATGTCCCTGATCGAGCTTGATTGCGCCGGCTATCTGGCGCCGGATTGAGCAATGGTTGAAAACGATTTCTCGCGCAGAGGCGCAGAGGCGCAGACAAGAAGATAAGAAGAGAAGAAGATAAGAAGATGAGCGCGCTGGGAGCATCGAGCAATGCTCTTTCTTCCTTTGCGCCTTTGCGCGAGCCTCTTCTTGCCAGGTCACAACATTACGCGACCTCATGTCGGGACCGCACCCGAAACCACCCGAACAGAAACTAAGAAATTGATTTATAATGTTATTTCGTATTCTTCGCGTTCTTCGCGGCTTCGCGTGAAACATTCGGGTTAGTTTCTGTTCCGACAGCATTACCCCTATGTGCCTGACGGCTGTGAGCACGCGTTAGGATCACGAACTCAAGATCATAGCGGTTCGCAGCATCGCGTGGGCGCTGTTGGCGTGCCGTCTCTTGCCATTCCGCTGTTGACCAGGCCGGAAAGTAGGCATCACCGTCGAGTTCAGCGTCGATCAGGGTCAGTAGCAGGCGATCGGCGATTGGCAGGAAGGCTTGATAGATGCTCGCGCCACCGACGATCATCACCTCAGGGACTGGGCCAGCTTGCTCCAACGCCCTCTCGGGGGAACTGACGGCCTCGGCCTGCCTCAGCGAGCGTCGAAACGCAGGATCGGCAGAGATGACGAGATGTCGCCGTCGCGGCAGCAGACCAGGTAACGATTCCCAGGTGCGTCGCCCCATGATAATCGGCTTATCCAAGGTCAGGCGCTTGAAGTGCGCGAGATCGGCGGGCAGATGCCAGGGCATTCTGTTGTCCCGGCCGATGACGCGCCCGCGCGCCATGGCCGCGATTAGGCTGATCTCAGGCCGAGGCACTGGCAACCGGGCGTGAGACGAGCGCGGGCGCGCTCCAGAGCCGCTCTAAGCTATAGAAGTCTCGCACCTTGGGCAGCATCAGATGCACCACCACGCCATTGAGATCAACCAACGCCCATTCGCCTTCCTGCACGCCTTCGGTACCAAGCGGCGCCTCGCCGGCCTCCTTGGCCTTATAGGCAACGGTCTCGGCGATGGCCTTGACGTGTCGATCGGAGGTTCCGGAGGCGACGATCATATAGTCGGTCACCGCCGTCTTGCCGCGCACATCCATCACACTGATGTCGCGGGCCTTCATATCGTTCAGAACCTCAACCACGAGGTCTTTCAGGTGCTCTAGCTGCATTAACAGTCCTCTTGGACGCCTCTCATTGGAGAGCCTGGGATATTCGTTTGCCATCAACGCCGCTTAACTTCAGCTTGCATAGCAACGGCTGGCGTGGGCCATGGCCAAGACCGCATCCGGCAGCAGATAACGCGGACTCTTGCCTTGCGCCAGCAGCCGGCGAATGCGGGTGGCCGAGATATCGAGCTGCGTCACCGTTTGGAAGTAGATAAGACCCGCGGCTTGATCACGCAAGCTGGCAGGATCTTGGATTCGGCGTTGCTCGACCTGATCCCGAAGCCAAGGATCACGCGCGGTAGGGGCACCCGGTCGCTGCATCACGATCAGATGCACCATCTCCATGATGTCCAACGGCCGGTGCCAGTCGCGCAGGCCTTCAAAGGCATCGGCACCGACCAATAGACAGAGTGGCGCCTCAGCACCAAGCTCCTCTCGAAACGAGCGCAAGGTGTCCACTGTGTACGAAGGCCCGCCTCGGGTCAGCTCACGATCGTCAGCCACCAGCACCGGTTCATCATGGATGGCGACCCGCAGCATCGCCATCCGCTGCTCCGGCGCGGCGATCGGCTGCCGCCGATGCACCGCGGCAGCGAGCGGCAGCAGCCGGAGCTGCTCAAGCCTGAGGTGCTGGACGACATCTAGGGCCACGCGCAGATGGCCAAAGTGCACCGGGTCGAAGGTGCCTCCGAACAGACCGATCATCGGTCGTTCATTAGGCACGGATTTGGCCATCGCCGAGCACGACGAACTTTTGCGAGGTCAATCCCTCCAGCCCAACCGGACCACGGGCATGAAACTTGTCGGTACTGATGCCGATCTCGGCACCCAGCCCATACTCGAAGCCATCAGCAAAACGGGTGGACGCATTCACCATAACCGAGCTGGAATCAACCTCACGCAGGAAGCGGCGGGCGCGGCTGTAGTCTTCGGTCACGATGGTATCGGTATGGTGCGAGCCATGCGCCTCGATATGCTCGATCGCGGTGTCCATGCCGGAGACGACGCGCACTGAGAGGATCGGGGCCAGATACTCGGTACCCCAGTCGGCATCAGTGGCTGGTCGCGCATCCGCTAGGATCTGGCGGGTGCGCTCGCAGCCACGAATCTGAACGCCCTTGGCGACCAATGCGGCACCGATGCGCGAGAGCAGTGGGCGCGCCACCTGTTCGGCCACCAAGAGGGTCTCCATGGTGTTACAGGTGCCATAGCGCTGGGTCTTGGCATTCACCGCAATCACAACCGCCTTGTCTGGGTCGGCCTTGTCGTCGATATAGACGTGGCAGATCCCATCAAGGTGTTTGATCACCGGCACCCTCGCCTCGCGGCTGATGCGCTCGATCAACCCTTTGCCGCCGCGCGGGATGATCACGTCGATATGCTCGGGATCAGTGATCATGGCGCCAACCGCGGCACGGTCGGTGGTGGCGAGCACCTGCACGGCGTCGACCGCAAGGCCAACCGTTTGCAGACCGCGGTGGATGCTGGCGGCAATGGCCTGATTCGACTGAAACGCCTCGGAGCCACCGCGCAGCACCGTCGCGTTACCGGCCTTGAGACAGAGCCCCGCGGCATCAGCGGTGACATTAGGTCGGGACTCGTAGATGATGCCGATGACGCCGAGTGGCACCCGCATGCGCCCGACCTGGATGCCAGAGGGGCGATAGTTGAGATCTGTGATGGCACCAATCGGGTCTGGCAGTGCAGCAATCTGCTCAAGCCCGGCGATCATCGCATCAATGCGCCCAGGGGTCAGCTCAAGGCGATCGAGCAGGGCCGCATCTAAGCCCTTGGCAGCGCCCGCCTCGAGGTCCGCGGCATTGGCCACCGCCAGGGTCTCGCGATGCGCATCGAGGTCGGTCGCCATCGCATGCAGCGCATCATTCTTGACGCCGGTCTCGGCACGCGCCATGGCTCGCGCTGCCACGCGCGCCCGACGTCCAACCTCGGCAACATAGGCGGCAACGTCTGTGATCTTGGTCTCGGTCTTCATGGCATGGGCTGCAGTGAGTTAGAACGCCTGGTGGCGCTAAAAAACTGATTAGTTTAGCAGTGTTTCGGCGGCAAGCGGGCGCGAATACGAGCAGCGCACTGGCAACCCTCAGGATGCCTCAGGAGGGCGCTGCGGCAAGTCCCTCAGCAATCCGTCGAAACAGATGCCAGGGATCAGCAGCCCCGCGCCCCTTGATCGCCAGGTCGGCGTCGGCGCAGCGGATGACCAGCTCCCAGAGGTGCTCGAGCGGCAGTCGATCCAGCGCTGCCATCACCAGCGGGCGACGCGAGTCCCAGACCTGATGCGCCTTCAGCAGCGGGCCGAGCGGCTGCCGCTTGGCGCGCGCAAAGGAAAGTGCGGCCAGCTTGCGCACCTCACGCGCGAGCGCCCAGAGCACCAGCGGCTCAGCGGTGCCCTCGGCTTGCAAGACCTCGAGCACACGTGCAACTCGAGCCCGATCACCACTGAGCGCTGCATCCGCAAGATCAAACACGCCGTAGCGCGCACTATCAGCCACCGCCGCCATCAAGCCTTCGCCATCCAGCGGCCCCGGCTCCAGTGCCAATCCTAATTTGGTGATCTCCTGATCAGCGGCGAGCAGATTGCCCTCAACCCGCTCAGCGAGCAGCGCGACCGCATCGGAACTGGGTATAAAGCCGGCGCGTCGCAGCCGCCCATCGAGCCACTGGTTGAGCTGTCGCCCTTGCGGCTCGCGCACCTGCACCAGCACGCCAGCCTGTTCAACCGCCTGCACCCACTTAGTCTTCAGACTCTTCCAATCCAGCCCCGGCGCCAGGATTAGAAGCAGCACGTCAGCACTGAGATGCTCGAGGCAGCGGCGGATGGCATCCGAGCCTTCGCGCCCTACCCCGTCGCCCTTGCTGCCAGACTTTGGCGCACTGATCCGCAGCTCAATCAGACGCCGCTCGGCAAACAGCGATAGCGAGCCTAGGGCGCCAGCAAGCGAGGACCAATCAAAGTCCGCTCCGGTCTCCAGCACCTCACGCTCGCTGAAGCCGCGTTGGCGCGCAGCCGTACGGATCGCGTCCGCCGCCTCCCCGAGCTGCAGCGGCTCGCTGCCAGCGAGCAGATAGACTGGCGCTAGGCCTTTGTTAAGCTGTTGGCTGAGCTGAGCAGGCGCGATCGGCATCGGGGATTGAGAACCTGCGGAGTGCCTAGTTGGCGACTGGAGCGGCCAAGGGAACCGCTTGGTTAGGGGTTTGCGGCGCCGACTGCCGCAGTTGGGATGAGCGCGCCGTCACCGCCGCCCGTAACCGCAGCAGCACCTGATCGGCGGCATCATCGGCCATATCCTGATAGATGATGTCGGATTCGAGCTGCTTACCGAGCACCGCCACATCAGGGTTATCATCAAAGGTGCGCTCGAGGGTGATCCGCTGTTCCGGAATCAGCGCTTGGCCACCGGCATCGACGGCATCAAAGACGACCACGAATTCCAGCGCATAGGCTAGTGCCTTGCCGGCGCGATCAACCGCGACCACGCGCGAGCTGCGGGTTTGACCCAGGATGCGCAGGATCATCCCGGCCTGGGTTGCAATGCTGGTCACCGACACCCCGCTACCACGCAAGCGCTCATCGATCGACTGCCCGACCAGGCCGCCGGACTGGATATAGATTGGCTCCAAGTCTGGTGGAAGATCAACCGCGCCCCGCAGATGGAAGCCGCAGCCGACGAGCGCAAGCACGCAGGCTAGGCTCAACAGCAGAGGCGCCCCTTTACCCGAGGACAGCTGAGCCGCTCGCCGCTGCACCTTGACCAAAGCAAAGACGTTAGGCCGCTGAGCGCTGCCTCGAGCATTGCAGGGTCGGCCATCGATCAACCAGCAGATGCCGCTGATCAGCCTGCTCATTTGGCGACCAGATTGACCAGCTTATTCGGCACGACGATGACCTTACGCACCTTTGCTTCGCCAATAAAGCGCTGCACGTTCTCATTCGCTAGCGCAGCGGCCTCGACCTCAGCACGCTCAGCCGCGGCTGGCACCTCGATCTTGCCACGTACCTTACCATTGACCTGCACGACATAGGTGATCTGATCCTGCGCTAGCGCCTCCTCATCGACCTGCGGCCAGGGTGCCTGCAGAATGTCGTCGCCAAGCTCGAGCTCACGCCACAGATGATGGGTGATATGTGGCGCAATCGGCGCAAGTAGGCGCAGCGCGATGCTCAGCCCTTCGCGGCGAACCCCTTGTGCAGCCAAGTCCTCAGCAGCAAGCTTCGATAATGTATTGATGATCGTCATGCAGGCCGAGACAACCGTATTGAACTGCTGCCGCTCGTAATCGAACAGCGCCTTCTTCAGCGCTGTATGGATCTCACGACGAGCATCGCTCAGCGCATCATCAAACGCCTGCTGAGCAGCTTCACTCGTCGTCCCAGCACCTGCGGCACGCAGCCCATCGGCATGGGTCGCAGCCAAGGTCCAGAGCCGGCGCAGGAATCGATAGGCGCCTTCAACACCCTCATCATTCCACTCCAGCGACTGATCCGGCGGCGAGGTGAACATCACATAAAGACGCACGGTATCGACGCCGTAGCGCTCAATCATCGCCTCCGGATCAACCCCATTGTTCTTCGACTTCGACATCTTCTCGATGCCGCCGAAATGAACCGGTTGCCCATCGGCCTTGAGCACCGCGCCAACCACCCGGCCCTTGTCATCGCGCTCGACCTCGACAGCGGCCGGATTAAACCAGTCGCGGCGGCCTTCGCCATCCTCGCGATACCAGGTCTCGGCGACCACCATGCCTTGAGTCAGCAGCTTTGCGAAGGGCTCATCGCAGTCGACCAGGCCCTCATCACGCAGCAGCTTGTGGAAGAAACGCGCATAGAGCAGATGCAAAACCGCATGCTCGATACCGCCGATGTATTGATCCACCGGCAGCCAATACTTGGCGCGCTCATCAAGCATGGCGCTATCACAGTTCGGTGAGCAATAGCGCGCGTAATACCAGCTCGACTCGACAAAGGTATCGAAGGTATCGGTCTCGCGCGTCTCGCCATTGGGCAGCTCGGAGAACGCCGGCAGCTTCTTCAGTGGCGAGCCGGAGCCGTCGACGACCAGATCTTCCGGCAGCCGCACCGGCAGCTCGGTCTCAGGCCGCACCTCGCCATCGACGGTGCGCACCACCGGCACCGGACAGCCCCAGTAGCGCTGACGCGAGACACCCCAGTCGCGTAGCCGGAAGTTGACCAGTCGACCGCCCTTACCATGGGTCTCGAGCCAGTCGGCGACAGCATCAAAAGCCTCCTCCGAGGTCAGACCATCGAAGGGGTCGGAGTCGCGGAGGATGCCCTTCTCGGTGAAGGCGTGGCTGTCGATACCGACCTCCTCGCCCTCAGTGGCAAAGATCACCTGCCGCTTCGGAATCCTGTAGCGCTCGGCGAACTCCCAGTCGCGCTGATCATGCGCCGGCACTGCCATCACCGCTCCGGTGCCATAGCCCATGAGCACGAAGTTGGCGGCAAAGATCGGCACCCGCTGGCCAGTGATTGGATGCAGCGCATCAATGCCGAGGCGATGCCCCTTCTTCTCCATGGTCTCGAGTTCGGCCTCGGAGATCCCGCCTTGACGGCACTCATCGATAAAGGCGGCGAGCTGCGGATTCCCCTGCGCGACACGCTGCGCCAGCGGATGCTCGGCGGCGACGGCGACATAGGTCACGCCCATCACCGTATCTGGCCGGGTGGTGAAGATGTCTAGCGTCTCCTGGCTGGCCGCGCCCTCAGCGCCGGCAATACCGAAGCGCATGTGCACGCCCTCGGAGCGGCCGATCCAGTTGCGCTGCATCGCCCGCACCCGCTCCGGCCAACCATCGAGGCTATCGATCGCGTCGAGCAGCTCTTGCGCGTAGGCGGTGATGCGGATGAACCACTGCTCGATCTCGCGTTTCTCGACCAGCGCGCCGGACCGCCAGCCGCGGCCGTCGATGACCTGCTCGTTGGCGAGCACGGTCTGATCGACCGGGTCCCAGTTGACCATCGCGGTGGCGCGATAGGCGAGGCCCTTCTCCATCAACCGCGTAAACAGCCACTGCTCCCAGCGGTAGTAGTCGACATCGCAGGTGGCCAGCTCGCGGTCCCAGTCGTAGCCGAAGCCTAGGCGCTTGAGCTGCTCTTTCATTGCCTGGATGTTTTCGCGCGTCCATTTTGACGGCGGAATGCCGTGCTTGATCGCCGCATTCTCGGCCGGTAGCCCAAAGGCATCCCAGCCCATCGGCTGCAGCACATTCTTGCCGAGCATGCGCTGGTGGCGCGCGATCACATCGCCGATGGTGTAGTTGCGCACATGGCCCATGTGCAGCCGCCCCGAGGGGTAGGGAAACATCGACAGGCAATAAAACTTCTCGCGCGACGGGTCTTCGACGGCCTTGAAGGTCTGGCTCGATTCCCAATAGCGCTGCGCCTCCTGTTCGATGGCGCGCGGCTCGTACTCGGTCTGCATCATGGCTGGGCTGCACGGGTTGGTGATCAGATGATGATCGAATGATGATTGGGTGCTGGATCAGGGGTAGGCGCTATCGCGTGGTCGCGACGCCCTTGTCGATCGCATCAGGATACCCTAAGCCAGAATCGAGCTGCACTTGTGAACCACTCTTCGCTCGTCTAAACCACTACTCGCTCGTTGTCGGCGTGCGTCCTCGTTCAGACGCCGCTGTGGTAGCATCATCAGTAGGATGTTTAGGAGCAATCTGATGCGTACTGAAAAGTTATCGATATCGCTCACCCCGGACCTGGTCGCGCTGATCGATGCCTATCGCGCCAATCATGCGATCGGCAGTCGCTCGCGGGTCATCGAGCAGGCGCTGCTTCGTCTTCGCGAGGAAGAGCTCGAGAGCGCTTATCGAGAGGCATCAGAAGAAGGGCGCCGAGACCGCGATCTCGAGATCGATCTCGAAATCACGATGAGCGATGGCCTGAGCGATGAACGCTGGTGACGATTAAACGAGGTGACATCGTCTACGCTGATCTGAGCCCAACCGTCGGGTCCGAGATCAACAAGCGCCGACCGGTCTTAGTGGTCAGCAACAACGCCAACAATCGCGCAGCGAGCACCCTGACCGTGCTGCCGATCACCTCCTCTTTGACTCGCATCTTTCCGTTCGAGGTCGCCTTGTCTTGCGCGGACTCAGGTCTGCCAAAGGACTCCAAGGCACAGGCCCAGCAAATCAGGACCATCTCCAAGGAGAGGATTCAAAGCAGACCCCTCGGCAGGCTGGCAGCTGCCAAGTTGCAAGAGATCGATGCGGCGATCCGGCTGCATCTGGCGCTCTAGTCGTCCGCAAGTCGCATTGGAACAGACGCCTGCGCAGGCGGGTATCGACTTGCGCTTTTGCGCCGATCAGCCAGACTTTAATCAGCAGCCTGTCGCGCGCTCAGCCGTGACAATCGTGCCCACCAGTCGACCTGATGAATGCAGGAGAAGCCAGCAATGAGCAAGCAAGAACAACCCAAATCCGATGATCGGCTGGTCAAGGCCTACGAGCAGATGCTCGAGCGGGCGCGCCATGCCGTGGACGAGGCCGAGGAAGCGACCCCTAAGCTGCGCGCGATGCTCGAGAGCGCCCGCGACCACATGGTCGAGCTTGGCGAGCTAAGCCGCGAGGAGGCACACAAGGTCGCCGAGTACATCGAGCGCGATATCGAAGATGCCGCTCACTACCTCGCCGAGACTGGCGAGGATCTGCGCGCCTGGTGGCGTTTCGATCTCGAGCTGATCGAGCAGCGCATGCTCGATGCCTTCACCAGCGTCGCCGATCAGACCCGCATACAGCTCGAGCAATGGTCAGAGCGCGCGCGTCAAGCCTCGCTCTATCAGGCCGGACAGATCACCGGCCCCGGCACCCTGGTCTGTGACAAGTGTGGCGCTGAGACACGCTTCACCCGCGCGGGGCGCATTCCCGCCTGCTCAGAATGTGGTGGCCTGACATTCCAGCGGGTTCCCACCGAATCCAAGCCAGCGTCGAAATCCGACAAAAACACCTAAGCCTGACCGGCCCCGCGATCGCCGTTGACGCTTCGCGGTGATCGCAGAGCAGTTCGATAGCAGCCGCCAAGACCAAGTGCGAGACCAAGTGCGAGACCGAGTGCGAGACCGAGTGAGAGATCACCTGCAAGAGCAATTTCGCGATTCGACCTTGGAACTGCGGCAAGAGATGGTTATATTGATTGGCAATGGTTTGAAGTCCCGCGGGAGAGACCGGTTCTAGCGATTACCAAACAATCGCCAACACCGGCGCCGAAGGCGCAACATCCGCCCGGAATCGCTCAGGCAAAAGGACCGAGGGAATTAACACCAACTCTGGAGAGTAGCCACGGCAGTGGCCCACCGACGGGGCAGCGAAGAGCAGCCTGTCCACCCGCCGATAGCGGGCTGGCAAGGCTGCTCGACGCAAACTCTCAGGTTCAGGACAGAGGGGCGGCGCATACAGCTTTGACTGTGGCGTCTGCTCGTCTGTCTTTAACCGCGCGCCGTGACTGCAGCACAGCGGCCGCCAACCGGAGTGCCGCATGGGTTCCAGAACTCCCCTCTTCTCCGAGCATGAGCGTCTTGGCGCTCGCATCGTGCCGTTCGGCGGCTGGGATATGCCGTTGCACTATGGCTCCCAGCTCGACGAGCATCATGCCGTGCGCCAGCAGGCCGGCGTCTTCGATGTCTCACACATGCGTCCCGTCGACATCCAGGGCGCCGATGCCCTCGCATTCTTGCAGCGACTGTTAGCGAACGATGTCGCCAAGCTCAAGCAGCCGGGCAAGGCGCTCTACAGCTGCATGCTCAATGCCGACGGCGGCGTGATTGATGATCTGATCTGCTATGACCTCGGCCCTAACCGTTATCGGGCCGTGGTCAATGCCGCCACCGCCGACAAGGATCTGGCTTGGATGCGCGCCGCTGTCCAGGGTGCATCGGTGAGCATCCACAGTCGCGACGATCTCGCCATGCTCGCGGTCCAAGGCCCACAAGCCCGCACCAAGGCCTTGCCACTGCTTCCTGGCGCGCTACAGGAGCCCGCGCGCGCACTGAAGCCCTTCTTTGCTGCTGAACAGGGCGACTGGCTGGTCGGCCGCACTGGCTATACCGGCGAAGACGGCTTCGAGATCATGCTCCCGGCCTCCGAGATCGCTGATCTTTGGCGAGCGCTCCTTGCGGCCGATGTTGCCCCTGCCGGACTGGGCGCGCGCGACACCCTGCGCCTGGAAGCCGGGATGAACCTCTACGGCCAAGATATGACAGAAGAGGTCGGACCCCTCGAATCGGGGCTCGAGTGGACGGTCGCTTTCGAGCCGCAGGAGCGCGATTTCATCGGTCGCTCAGCACTCGAGGCACAGCGCGCGAGCGGCGATCTGCGCGAGTTCATCGGCCTGCTGCTGACCGGTCGCGGCGTGCTCAGGAGCTATCAGCCGGTGCTGGTGGACGGCCAGCCCGTCGGCGAGGTGACCTCGGGCGGCTTCTCGCCGACCCTGCAGCGCAGCATCGCGCTGGCGCGGGTGCAGCCCGGGATCGGCGATCAGTGCGCCGTCGAGATCCGCGGCAAGGCAGTGCCCGCGCGGGTTGTCAAACCTCCATTCGTGCGCCATGGCAAAGTGCTTATTGCGCTTGAATAAGGGGCCGAACGGGTATGTTCGCACAGCGTCTAAGTAAGCGCTATTCACATGTTTCGTCGTTCAAAGATGCTCCACTGCTTATTGTTAAAGCGGAACGAGACACATCGGCAGTGCGCGTTTTCGGCGCGCCAAACCTAAAACAACACCGGCTCGAGAGCACGCTCTCCTCGCGCCATATCGCCAACAGCCGCCGCCTTTTTTGCGACGCGATCCGTCTGGAGTCCTTTATGAGCAGCATCCCTTCAGAGCTGAAATACACCGAGTCCCATGAATGGGTCAAAGATAACGGCGACGGCACCGTCACCGTCGGCATCACCGACCATGCGCAAGACGCCCTCGGCGATCTGGTCTTCGTCGAGCTGCCTGAGATCGGCAAGCAGGTCGCGATCAAGGACGCCTGCGCGGTGGTCGAATCGGTCAAGGCCGCGTCTGACATCTATAGCCCACTCAGCGGCGAGGTCGTCGGTGCGAATGATGCGCTCGATGGCGCGCCCGAGACGATCAACGAGGATGCCTACGGCGAGGGCTGGATCCTCCAGCTCAAGCTCTCGGACCCGAGCCAGCTCGACGACCTAATGGACGCCGGCGGCTACGAGCAACTCCTGGCCGACGAGGGCTAGACGACGATGCCCTTCATCCCGCACACCGACGAGGACATCGCCGCCATGCTCGACACCATTGGTGTCGACAGCATCGACGCGCTGTTCGATGAGATCCCCGCCGAGCTCCGCGCCCAGGGACTAGACGGCATCCCCGCTGGCCTGAGCGAGATGGAGGTGACCCAGCTCCTGCAAGCACGGGCGCGCACTGATGGTGAGCCGACCTGCTTCATCGGCGCCGGCGCCTACGATCACCACATCCCCGCCGCCGTCTGGCAGATCACCACCCGCGGCGAGTTCTACAGCGCCTACACGCCCTATCAGGCCGAGGCCAGCCAGGGCACCCTGCAGGTGCTCTACGAATTCCAGTCGATGATGACCGCCCTAACCGGGCTCGATGTCTCCAACGCCTCGCTCTACGACGGCGCCTCAGCGCTAGCCGAGGCAGTGCTGATGGCGGTGCGCTCCAATCGCAAGATCAAGCACCCGCGCGTGCTGATGCCGCGCACGGTGCATCCCTTCTATCGCCGCACCGTCGCCAGCATCGTCCAGCATCAGGGCATCGAATTGGTCGAGGTCGACTTCGACAAGCGCAGCGGGCAGACCCAGGTCGCACACTGCGAAGCCGTCGCCGATGCGCCATTCGCGGCGCTGGTGGTGCCGCAGCCGAACGTCTTTGGCGTGCTCGAGGAGGTCGATGCGCTGACCGACTGGGCCCAGGCGCGCGATGCGCTAGTGATCGGGGTGGTCAATCCGGTCGCCCTCGCCCTGCTCTCGCCGCCGGGCGACTGGGGCCAGGCCGGCGCCGATATCGCCTGCGGTGAGGGTCAGCCACTGGGCATGCCGCTTGCGTCCGGCGGTCCCTATCTCGGCTTTCTGTGCTGCAAGCAGGCCTTCATCCGCCAACTACCAGGACGGATCGCCGGCAGGACCCAGGATCGCGATGGCAAGATCGGCTACACCCTGACCCTTCAGGCACGCGAACAACATATCCGCCGCTCCAAGGCGACCTCGAACATCTGTACCAACCAAGGCCTGTTGGTGACCGCCGCCACCATCCACATGGCCATCCTCGGCGCCGAAGGTCTCGAGCGCGTCGCCGCCGCCTGCCACGCCAACACCGCCCGGCTCGCACAACAGCTCTGCGAGGTGCCAGGCGTGGAGCCGATCTTTGACGCACCCGTGTTCCACGAGCGCGCCCTACGCCTACCGGCGCCAACCGAAACGGTGCTCGCCGGACTCGCCGAGCAAGACATCCTCGGCGGCTTCGATCTCGGGCGCGAATATCCCGAACTCGGCTCAGCCCTCCTGGTCTGCGCCACCGAAAAGCGCACCGACGCCGAGATCGCCGCCTATCGCGAAGCCCTCGCAAGCGCCCTAATCATCGCCAAAGCAGCTTAGAGAACCATCCACCGAAAACTCACTCCTCACTCCTCACCACTCAATACTCACTTCTCACCACCGCCATGCTCATCCAAGAACACTCCCGCCCCGGCCGCCGCGCCACCGCGCAGGCACCGCTCGCAACGCCCGATCAGGCCGAGCTGCCGCCAGCACTGCGCCGCAAGCAGCGCGCCGCCCTGCCCGAGGTCTCCGAGCTGCAGGCGGTGCGCCACTACACTCGGCTCTCGCAGCAGAACTTTTCAATCGACACGCACTTCTATCCGCTCGGCTCCTGCACCATGAAGTACAACCCGCGCGCCTGCAATAGCCTGGCCTCGCTGCCCGGCTTCCTGGCGCGCCACCCCGCCGCACCGGAGAGCCATAGCCAGGGCATCATGGCCTGCCTGCATGAGCTACAAGACATGCTGAAGAGCGTCACCGGCATGCACGCGGTCTCGCTGGCGCCGGCGGCTGGCGCCCAAGGCGAGCTGGCCGGGGTGATGATGATCCGCGCCTATCACGACGCCCGTGGCGATCAGTATCGGCGCGAGATGCTGGTGCCCGATGCCGCCCACGGCACCAATCCGGCCTCGGCGATCATGGCCGGCTTCACGGTGCGCGAGGTGCCCACCGGGGCCAACGGCGACGTCGACCTCGACGCCCTGCGCGCGGCGGTCGGGCCGCAGACCGCCGGCATCATGCTTACCAACCCGAGCACCGTCGGCGTCTTCGACCGCAACATTCAAGCCATCGCCAAGACCGTGCACGAGGCCGGCGGCCTGCTCTATTACGATGGTGCCAACCTCAACGCCATCCTCGGCCAGGTGCGGCCCGGCGACATGGGCTTTGATGTCATCCACATGAACCTGCACAAGACCTTCTCGACCCCGCACGGCGGCGGCGGGCCAGGTGCCGGCCCGGTCGGGGTCTCGAAGCGGCTCGAGCCCTATCTGCCGATCCCGCTGGTCGCGCGCGATGAGCAGGACCGCTACCGCTGGCTCGACGAGGATGACCGCCCCGAGAGCATCGGTCGCCTGACCGCCTTTGGCGGCAACATGGGCATCCTGCTGCGCGCCTACATCTACGCCCGCCTGCTCGGCGCCGAGGGCATGCGTCGGGTCGCCGAGTTCGCCACCCTCAACGCCAACTACCTGCAGGCGCGGCTGCGCGCGGCCGGCTTCCAGCTCGCCTATCCCGAACGGCGTGCCAGCCATGAGTTCATCATCACATTGAAAAAAGAGTCCAAGGACTTCGGCGTCAACACCATGGATGTCGCCAAGCGCCTGCTCGACTATGGCTACCATGCACCGACCACCTACTTCCCGCTGTTGGTGCCGGAATGCCTGCTGATCGAACCGACCGAGACCGAGACCAAGGAGGCGCTCGACGGCTTCGTCGAGGCGATGATCCAGATCCGCGCCGAGGCCGAGCACGAGCCCGAAACGGTCAGGCAGGCACCGCACAACCTGCCTGTGCGTCGACTCGATGATGTGCGCGCCGCGCGCCAACTCGATGTCGCCTGGAAGCCGGGCCAGCAGGACATCTGACCCAACGCGAGACAGGACCATGGCCAATCACAACGTCAGCGGCTGGCGCCGGATCATCCATGCCTTCGGCTACTCGATGAAGGGCTTCAAGGCCTGCTATGAACTCGAAGAGGCCTTTCGGCAAGAGGTCTTCGTCCTCATCTTCCTGATCCCGCTGGCGCTTTGGCTGGGCCAGACGCCGGTCGAACACGCCATGCTGGTCGGCAGCCTATTGCTGGTGCCGGTGGTCGAGCTGCTCAACTCAGCGATCGAGGCCAATGTCGACCGCGTCGGCTTAGAGCGCAACGAACTCTCGGCGCGGGCCAAGGACATCGCCTCAGCGGCCGTTTTCATGAGCATCAGCTTCGCCGCCACCATCTGGGCGCTGATCCTGATCCCGCGCTGGCTGTAGGCGCGGCGTGGCTCAGTCGCGAAACCGGATTGTGTTGCTGTTTTCCCCCGGCCTTGATCTATCATCGAATCGGATTTCATGATGGACTTCGTATGAATCGCATCGACCATGACACCGAGCAAGCTGTCCGCCGCTTCCTCACCTTGATCGCCAGCCGTTACGACATAGCAGGAGCCATCGTTTATGGCAGCCGTGCGCGTGGCACGCACCACCCGGATAGCGATGCGGACGTGGCTGTGCTGTTGCGCGGCGAGCATCAACGCTTTCTGACCGCCAAACTGGAGATGGCCGATGTTGCCTTTGATGTCCTGCTCGAAACGGGCATCCTCGTCTCGCCACTTCCGATCTGGCTCGACGAATGGGAGCACCCGGAGAATTATTCGAACCCTGCCTTGCTGCGAAACATCAACCGGGAGGGTGTTCGCCTGTGAGCAATCGACAACTGACGCCAGCCGCCTTGATGGCGAAGGCTGACACAGCGTACTCGTCCGCCCGAGCCTTGCTCGATTTCGGCGACATGGATGGCGCAGCTAACCGTGTCTACTACGCTATGTTCGACGCCGCCCGTGCTGCACTACTGGCATCGGGCGCACCGGTCGAGCCGGATATTGGGCGCACCCATAGCGGCATGATCGGCGCTTTCGGCAACTTTCTGGTCAAGAACGGCCCGGTATCGAAAGAGGTCGGACGGCTCCTGAATAGAGCGCACGAAATCCGGCTGGTGGCTGATTACAACGGCGATTCCGTCGAACCTGCTGACGCGCAGGAGATGGTGGAACAGGCTGAAACCTTCGTCGCCGCGATGCGGGCGATGTTCATGCCGGAACAGTCAGGCGACAACGATGACACGCTATGAGTGCGGTATTCAAAAGCCTTGTTCTGGACACATGGGCAGGCTGCCGTTATCAAGCTGTCGGGATGGTTGGTGAGACACCCAAGAAGGCGCAGATTCGCACAGTGCGCGCAACGGGCTATGGCAGTATCGGCGAAGGCCAGGCCAAGCGCGGCGATTTGACGCGAGTGAAGCAGGGTTCAAACGCCTCCTTGGAAGCCGCATTTGCCCTGATTCAACGCCCGCCAGACGAGCCAATCTCTGTAATTAATCGAACGATGAGCCTAACAGCATGAGCCGAACCCCTAACGACGCCCCCTTCATGTGCTTGCCGATCGCGCTGGCGACGGTCTCCGACAGCCGCACTGCCGACAACGATACCTCCGGCACCTATCTGCGCGAGCAACTCAGCGCCGCCGGCCATCGGCTCGCCGATCAGGTGATCTGCAAAGACGATGTCTACCAACTCCGCGCGCTGTTCTCGCGCTGGATCGCCGACCCCGAGGTGCAGGTGGTGATCAGCACCGGTGGCACCGGCATTACCGGTCGCGACAGCACGCCTGAGGCGATCGCCCCGCTGTTCGACAAGACTATCGATGGCTTTGGCGAACTGTTCCGGCAGATCTCCTATCAAGAGATCGGCGCCTCGACCGTGCAATCACGCGCCGTCGCCGGCATCGCCAACGGTACCCTGCTGTTCTGCCTGCCCGGCTCCACCGGCGCCTGCCGCACCGCTTGGGAGCAGATCCTGCAGCCGCAGTTGGACAGCCGCACCCGGCCCTGCAACTTCTCCCAGCTCATCGCTCGCTTCGGCGAGCAATGAGCACATGACCAGTAGCATGCATGACAACCGGCATACCGCAGCCACTGGGTCCCACGCCGCGACCACGACCGACACGGACCGCGAGACCCAGACGACCTTTGGCCAGGATGCGGCGACCTCGGCGCGGACCCCGAAGGGAACCTCGGTGAAGGACGCGCGCGACACCGCCGCAGCCCAATCTGGTGACCCTCCATCCGTCAACGATTGCGAGGCCAGCCAGATCGCTCAATCCAGCACGCGATCGCCGGCCACCAAACCGCTTAGTGTCGAAGAGGCATCGACACAGTTACTCGCCGCGGCGCGCGTCATCGACGGCAGCGAATGGCTGCCCACCATGGACTGCCTCGGTCGAGTGCTCGCCAAGCCGGTCATCAGTCGCGCCGATCTACCCGGCTGGGATAACAGCGCAATGGACGGCTATGCGCTACGCGCTGCTGATCTCCAGGCAAGCAACGGCTGGCTGCCGCTGAGCCAGCGTATTGCTGCCGGCCACTGTGGTACTCCGCTCATGCCGGGTACCGCAGCGCGCATCTTTACCGGCGCGCCGCTGCCCGAGGGGGCCGACACGGTGGTGGTCCAGGAGGTCTGCGAGCCAGAGCGCGATGGGGTCAGGGTCAACGCCGAGATCAGCGCCGGTGACAACATCCGCCGGCGTGGCGAAGAGCTGCAAGCCGGCTCGCAGGTGCTCGCCGCCGGGACGCGGCTCGGCCCCCAGCACTTAGGTCTTGCCGCTGGTGTCGGCGCCGCGCAGCTGCAGGTGTTTCGCCGGCTGCGCGTCGCCATGCTCGCCAGCGGTGACGAGCTGGTCATGCCCGGCGAGCCATTGGCTCCAGGCCAGATCTACAACTCGAATCGATTTCTGTTCCGCGCCTTGCTGCAGGGGCTCGGCTGCGAAGTGATTGACCTGGGGATCGTCAAGGACGACCGCGAGGCAACGCTCGCCGCACTCAGCCATGCCGCCGAGCAGGCCGACTTGGTCATGGCCAGCGGCGGCGTCTCGGTCGGCGAAGAGGACCATGTGCGCCCCGCGGTCGAGCAGCTCGGTAGCCTCGACCTCTGGCGGGTGGCGATGAAGCCGGGCAAACCGCTCGCCTTCGGGCGCATCAGGGAGACGCCGTTCATCGGCAGCCCCGGCAATCCGGTCTCGCTGTTCGTGACCTTTTGCCTGTTCGCGCGGCCGTTCATCGAGCGCATGCAGGGCATCAGCGCGGCCAGGATGCCAACACCGCTCATGCTGCCTGCAGGCTTCGAGCTGACCAAGCCGGTCAAGCGTCACGACTATCAACGGGCGCGGGTGGCGTTCGATTCGGCCGGTCAAGCGTCGATTCAGCGCTTTCACAGCAGCTCATCGGCGGCACTCAGCTCATTGACCTGGGCCAATGGGTTGGTAGTGATCCCGCCGGGCGAGAGCATTGCGATCGGTGATCTGGTTGCCTTTCTGCCATTCAGCGAGCTGGTACCCGGGTGCGCGAGTCGATGATCCAATTGCGCTACTTCGCCAGCCTCCGCGAGCAGCTCGGACGCGATACCGAAGCCATCGAGCCGAGCGCAGGAGCCACCGTCGCCGAGCTGAGGGCCTTTCTCTGCGCGCGTGGCGAGCCTTGGGCAGCAGCGCTCGCGCCAGAGCAGCGCATCCTTGCGGCAGTCAATCAGGAGATGGCACGCCCTGATAGCGGCGTTGCCGATGGCGATGAGGTCGCCTTCTTCCCGCCTGTGACTGGCGGCTGAAGGCTGAAGCCCGACGATCACGGATTCGATGAGGCCGCCCGTCAGCGCCGACCGAGCAACTGCTCGAAGTAGGCGATGGTGGACTGTAACCCCTCGTGCAGCGCCACCCGTGGCTCCCAACCCAACCGCTCGCGTGCAAGCGCGATATCTGGCTGGCGTTGCCGCGGATCATCAGGCGGTAGCGGGGCATGCACCAGGGTTGAGCGTGAACCGGTCAGATCCAGAATCGTTTGCGCCAGCTCGATCATCGTGAACTCTTGCGGATTGCCCAGATTCACCGGTCCAGCCAGCTCATCGGCGCTGTTCATCAACCGGAGCAGCCCGTCGATGAGATCGTCCACATAGCAGAACGACCGGGTCTGGGTCCCCTCGCCGTAGAGGGTGATCGGCCGATTCTCCAGGGCCTGCATGATGAAGTTCGACACCACCCGACCATCGTTCGGATGCATCCGCGGTCCGTAGGTGTTGAAGATGCGCGCAACCTTGACAACCAGCCCATGCTGGCGTCGATAGTCAAAGAACAGGGTTTCGGCGCAACGCTTGCCCTCGTCGTAGCAGGCGCGCTGGCCAATCGGATTGACGTTACCCCAGTAGTGCTCGGGCTGTGGGTGCACAGTCGGGTCACCGTAGACCTCGCTGGTGGAGGCCTGCAGGATCTTCGCCTTTACCCGCTTGGCGAGCCCGAGCATATTGATCGCGCCGTGCACACTGGTCTTGGTGGTCTGCACCGGATCGAACTGATAGTGGATCGGCGAGGCGGGACAGGCGAGGTTGTAGATCTCGTCGACTTCCAGATACAGCGGGAAGGTGACGTCGTGGCGCAGCAGCTCGAAATAGGGGTTCGCGAGCAGGTGGGCGATATTGTCTTTGGTGCCGGTAAAGAAGTTGTCGACACAGAGCACATCCTGCCCCTCGGCCAGCAGTCGCTCACAGAGGTGTGAGCCAACAAAGCCGGCGCCGCCGGTCACCAGAACCCGCTTGCGCGTTGCGTAATTCATTGCCAACCAACACCTCTATAGATAAGCGATCAGTATCGATCAGTTCCGATTGGAACGGCCACCTCAGCACCAACAACGATCGCACCCCGGCTGCCCGGCCAAGAGCGTGATGATAGCCGGTGCATACGCTCGCTGAAACCAGACTCAGTCTACAGGGTACGGCCTCGACATGAGGTCGCGTGAGGTTGTGACGTGGCAAGAAGAGGCTCGCGCAGAGACGCAGAGGCGCAAAGGAAGAAAGAGCTTGCTCGATGTTCCCAGTGCGCTTCTCTTGTTCTTCATCTTCTTCTCTTCTTCTCTTCTTCTCTTCTTCTCTGCGCCTTTGCGTCTCTGCGCGAGATATCTTTTTCTTGTGTCGGATTTCCGAGATGACGCATCCCCGGCACGGCATTCTTCGCCGAGGTCATGACGCCGATGGCGCCGGACGAATACTCATCAAGCGCCATGTCGTGCCGATCGTAGGCACTTGGCGGCTGGCCGCGGCCACGCCGGAGCGGCGCCTTGCGAAAGAAGTGCTGCCCGCCGTGGATCGCCCAGGTGATCTTGGCCGCCGTTCCAGTCGCAAGGTCGTGGACGACATCGGCCGCGGTCTCGCCGCCGCCGTAGACGATGACGTGATCGCCCGCCCCGACGCCTAGATCGAGCGGATGCTTGAGCTCGGCGGTATGGACGACGGTGCCGGTGAACTCCGTCACCGGCCCGCTGATTGGCCGGCGGCGCTGATGGGCACCGGTCGCAACGGCAAGCCGTTTGGCGGTGAATCTGCGCCCGTCTTCGGTGTCGACCTGCCACAATCCCTCCGTTTTTTTGGCGCCAAATTGGCGCCAGTGATAGACTAGGCGCTCAAGCACTCGCTGGAGCATGGAACATGCGAACCGCCACCACTAAACAAGACCGCATCGGGGCACGCGTGCCCCACGACGTTTATGAAACCTTGTGCCATGCCGCCGAACTGACCGGCGCCACGGTCAATCAGTTTCTGGTACAAGCTGCGCTGAAAGAGGCTCAGGAGGTCATCGAGCGCCAAGAGGTCATCCGCCTCTCGCCGCGCGACTGGAACTGGTTGCTCGACCTGATGGACAACCCGCCTGAGCCCAATGCCACGTTGAAAGCCGCCCTGACCCGTTACCAGACAGCCAAACGCGATGATACAGGTACAAGCTTTAACTGGGAGTCATGATCGGCAGGGCTTCGACTGCGGCCGACAGGAACTGAACAGCTGGCTGTGGCAGGTCGCCCGTCAGCATCAGGACAAAGGGCTGTCGAAGACCTTCGTCGCCGTTCGCGAGGAAGCGCCAGAGCGCATTTGCGGCTATTACGCGCTAACGCTGGCAGAACTCGACAACCGGCATCTGCCCGAAGCCTGGCGCAAAAAGTTACCAGGTCGCATCCCCGGTGTACGGCTGGGGCGCTTGGCTGTCGACAGTCAGTATCAGCGCAAGGGTCTGGGCGAACTGCTGCTGGTCGATGCCATGACGCGCGTGCAGCGCATCTACGCCGAAGCCGGTGGGATTGGTTTGTTTGTCGACGCACTGGATGAACAGGCGGCAAATTATTACCGGCGCCTGGGCTTTGAATCAGCACCAGATAACCCGCTGTTGTTGTTCCTGTCGGCAAAGGTCACTGCCTCAATGGGCAGGGCAGCGCGCGCAGAACACGCGTCACCCGAAGCAGATCGTCCGGGTTGAGCAAACCTCATTCGCAACATTTCCTGACCTGAAAAACCCGATAGCGAATGCGACGAAGAATATGCATGAGTTCAGCGTTACGGGTAGCCACTCGGCAACACCGTGGCCCTGGTAAGAGAAGAGACTACCTGAGGTTTCGAGATTGCCGAGATGGCGCATCCCCGGCGCGGCATTCTTCGCCGAGGTCATGACACCGATGGCACCGGATGAGTACTCGTCAAGCGTCATGTCGTGCCGATCGTAGACACCTGGCGGCTGGCCGCGCCGGAGCGGCGCCTTGCGGAAGAAGTGCTGCCCGCCGCGGATCGCCCAGGTGATCTCGGCCGCCGTTCCAGTCGCAAGGTCGTGCACAACATCGGTCGCGGTCTCGCCGCCGCCGTAGACGATGACGTGATCGCCCGCGCCAACGCCCAGATCGAGCGGATGTTTGAGCTCGGCGGTATGGACGACGGCACCGGTGAACTCCGTCACCGGCCCGCTGATGCATATTTAGCCGCATAGAGGCCGGCCCAGCCGGCGCCGATGACGAGGAGGTCAAGCGTCTGTTTCATTTACGCATACTGATGTCTTGATGAAAAAGCCAGCCCAAGGCTGGCACCCGTGCGCCAGAGTCCGAGATCAGTAAGGGCTGATGCGACGAAACGCCATGACAGAACCGAATTGATCCGCCAGGTCAAGAGCCCGCGCAGCCAGTCGCTGCGCTGCAGTCGGCAGCAGCACGGACGGCTCCGAGCCTGCGCACAAAGCAGCCTGGTGGACCTCGATCACACGTCGATTCCAGGCATTAACCGGACTTTCTGGCAAGCGCGAACTGATTGCAAGTGCCTGTGCGAATGCCTTTCGAGCTACTGCCATGCCACTGCCGACACGTTGCTCCAGCACCGCTACATCGCGCCATAGCAGTTCGCCTGGATGGCCGGAGACGGACTCGGCCCGGTCTCGCAGCACCGACAGCATCCGTCTCAGTTGAGCCTTCGATTGCACATCCGTCAGTAGGGCGACATCCGCTGCAGCACGGGCTGCGTGCTGCGCCGCGAAAGGGTCAGCGTAACGCTCGATCAGCGTTGCAGCCAACGTCAACACTTCAGTAGGCCGCCCTGCACGTATGCCGTGCCAGACCCGATAGCCAAGCAGACGCGCGTGGTCGGCGTCATTCAGATCATTGGATGAGATCCCTTGCAACAGCGTACCCGCCTCGTCTAGTTGCGGCGGCGCACCACCCAGCAACAGCCCCCGAATCATTGTCATGCGCGCCTTGAGCCAGAGTCGCGAGCCAACGAAATCGGTCTTTCCCGGAACCCCATCCAACAGTTCCCAAACGGTTCCATACTGTTCTACAAGCCTCAAATACTCTCGTGCATAACGCTCTGATGAGGCAAAGTCGAGGCGCAATTCCTCAGTCAACGCGCGGAGAACCTGAGCATCCAGAATCAAGTGAAACAGACTCGGATCGGCCATCACCCTCGTCGCCAACACAGACTGCGCGGCAATCATCCGCTCTGCGGTCGGCAGATCACCCATCTGATTCGCAACCTGATGCATCAGATTATGCAGTCGATACAACAACGTCGGTGGGCCGCTCGCGGTCAGCAAAACGGACTCGATCCGCCCCAGTGCGGCGGCCAGCGGTGAATAATCCTGGGACGTCTTATGGGCGCGCCAAAGGCGCTCCAGCACTGCCTCCACCGTGGCCATTGGTCCCGTCACTCCGCTGCGGATCGCGCGGCGCAACACACGACTAAGCGCTTCGGCACGGCGAGACTCGCAATCCGCATCCGCTTCACAATCCAGCAGCGCCCATCGCGAAAGCGCAACGGCCAAGTCGCCGTCGCGCTCACTGATCCGCGCGCGTCGCTCGGCGTAACGTCCAAGGCCCTCGAATAACCGCAACCGGTCCTGCTCCACAAGCGCGCTGAATAGTGCGCCGCTCTCCGGCCGATGTCGGTTATAGGTGAGATTGGCGATAAAATCTGCGACCGCGAGCCCCGCAGAGTCGGCTGCAGGCCAGATGCGCAGGTGACGGGCATCGAGCCGAGTCAGCAGGCCACGGGCGGCAAGCCCCACCTCAACCGCATCCGTGATGCGCTCAACCACATCCGCCAAGAGATCCTCCCGCGTGGACATCCGCACGCCATCCTGCGTCCGTCGCGCAACAATGATCTCAAGCTGTGAATCCTCGCGGTCCTCCGGCAGCAGCGCATCCGCCAGCGCCAACAGATCCAGCAGCATCAGCCGGTAGGTCCGCTCACTATTGGTCAGGCCATCGCCGCGGGCATTCTCCACTGCTAATGTGGCGATCAACACGCCAGAGTCATAGGCCGCATCGAGAACCGCACGGGCGATCTCCATCGCCTCCTGATGTGAGCGCCGCCGCAATGCGGTCAGATGCAGGTTGGCAATTGGGCCGATCCGATAACGGCGCCTGACCGGCTCCAAAGCGGCCGCCAGCCGTTTCTCAGCAGCCCCTGGCTTGCCCAGACACAGCACACCGCTGACGAGGGATCGCGGGCTTTGCGCAAAATCCCCCGATTCATCGATGAACAGGGTACGAGCCAGAACGGACAGTCCAACTCTCCCCAATCGTCGGTTTCAACTGAGTCATCTGGTTCAGGTGTCGATTCGCGCATCTTCATGAAGTCTCCGCAATGCGGGCAGCGAATGTTGTAGGGATTCAGTGGATGCGTGTCGTGAAAGGTCCAGTGGCCGCCAAGCTTGAACAGATGCGTGCCGCAGCCGCCACTATAATTCCAAACCAGCATTCGACCACAACCAACACACCAATCTGTCCGTTCAGGATGAACAGACATCGGGGTGCCAGCAGGCGCTTCTGCTGTCAATTCAGCACTCCCGCATGCAGGGCAGATCCGCGTCCAGGCAGGACGCCGATTATCGTAAGCGCCAATACTGTCGTCTAGCCCAAGATACAGGTGCATCAGGATCAACCGAATCAGCGGATCTGCGACACCAGGCCGCAGCAGCACAAACCCGTATCGGTGGTCAGGATAGCCCTCGTCGTCCCACGGCTTCCGTTCCTCTTTCGTCGACACCAGATGGCTCCCGCCGAGATGACAATAGCTGGCCTCTCGCTGTGCCGCATCTGATCCCGAACCAGGGTGTAGCACGAAAACCCGATGGTCATCAGGCTCATGGTACTTCTTCCTACCGATCAATTCGTCCAGTTCTTCGACCAAACTGAGGCCTGAGCCTGCTTCCCCCAACGCGAGAAAGGGCTTGCACTTGGCATCAAGCACCAGTCGGGAACGCGGTGTGCCAGGTATCGGAGCATCATGATCCCGAGCCAGTACAGTCAACATGAAATCCGGATTCGGTCGCTGCTGCTCCGGAACCCCGTCCCTCTGCAGCCTCGGCTGATACTCCAACAGCACATCGCGCCCGAGGGCCGGTCCCTCGAACCTGACCGACAACGCCTTCTCCCCAGTCACGCTTTCGAGCAGCCGACCCTGCAAATCGCTAGGCGGTGACAGATGGAAATGTGTGCGCAGCGTCGCAACGAGTCTTAGCAGGCACCAGCGCTCGTAGATCATTGGCAGATCAATCACACTCGATCTTCGAGTTTTTAGGTCTTGACTTTTGAGCCAACTATGTGGTCAGGCGCAAGCGCTTACCTCCGCGGCGCGGTAGCGCAAGGCGGGTGTCGGCTGTTGCCGACCCAGATCTCGTCCGCTCATGTGCTTGCTCGAGGGGGCGAGGGGAAACACCGCCTTGATCGCTTCGGCGAGCTGCTCGAATTGGGCGGCGGGATCCTCGGCCTCCAACACCCGTCGGAACAGGTCCACCAACGCCTCCCCCTGGCAACGCTGTCGCAGGCTGCCCACGGTGCACGCGGGCGCCTGGTGGCTCAGGCGGGCTTGCTGCTCGGGGTGAAGGATGAGGGCATGGTCGAGCAGCAGACTCAGGATCAGGCTGCGGCTTGATCCCTCTTCGTCAGGCTGTTTGGCCAACGGCCCCCACCCTTCATTGAGCTTCCAGTCCTCCAGAAACACCTCGACAAGCCATCGCAGGGTATAGCATTGGACGATGTCCAACGTGCGCCAGCTCAAATCGGTGGCGACCAGATAACGGTATTCGGTCTCGTTAGGATAACGGAGGGCGATGACGAAGCGCTTCGCGTTATGGGCGCAAACGTGCACCCGGGCGCTGCTGACGATGACCTCGATCTCCTCGCCGCCGCGCACGCGGATGCGTTGACTGACGCCCGGATAAGCGCGGAAGAAGTCCTTCAGCGAGCGCTCCTTGCCGCGGAAACGCACCTTTTGGTTGGTGCGCAACTGGCTGACCGTCTGAGCGTCGTCGCACAGGCGACTCGCCTGATCCATGAACGCCTGCGTGCCGTAGAGCGCATCGGCAAGCACCGCGCGGATGCGCACCTGCGCATGGGCTTGGCGAAAGGAGGCGATCAACTCCAGCGCTAACTGGAGCTTGCTCGGATAGGCGGCATCCGGGGCCGGACGCGGCGGGCGCTCGGCCTTGGGAACCTTGAGGCGCTTCAGCCGCTTCTCTTCGGCCCGCCACGCCACCTGGCGTGGATCCGGGGCGGCAAAACGAAAGCCAACTGGCACGGTGATCTGTGGTGTGACCAGCACCAGAAAGACCAACGCCTGGCCGTTGAAATAGCCACCCGTCTTCTTATCGTAGATCTTGTGGGCCCGGTGAATGCGCGTGGTGCGCTTGGCGCGACGATGGTCGCTGTCATCGACGACCAGCACCCCCTCTTTTAGGTCATACTGGGCGAGCACCACGCTGACACTGGCCTGCCACAGCCCCTCCCAGAGGATCTTGGTGTGGCGAAACATCCACGATAAGGCACTGTGTCGGTACCCGCGCAAACCGCTGCGCTCAAAGTGCGCCCAGCTCACCGTATTGGTCAGCAACAGACCCATCAGACAGAACGTCAGCCACCGGCGCTGGCTGCGGGTCAACCCCCGCCCCGGCTCTTGCGCCTTCAGGGCCGCGTCTAAGTCGTCGAGATAGTCAGCAATGAACGGCAGGGCAGCAGAAAAGATGGCGGCAGCTCCTCGTTAGTTAATGGCTATCATTTTCCCTCATTTGTCAACCGAAAAAAACTCGAAGATCGAGTCACACCAAGATCTTCCAGCCTGAGCAGGCCCTCTAATTGCGATGCCTTCAAATCTGCTTTAGCCTGCGCATTACGGTACGCTCCTAGTGCCCCTCGGTAGTCAGGGTTCATCACCCAGGTCATCGACCCGATGACAGTGGCTTGACGCGCCTCTTTAATTCCCATTTTTTGTGCTCTAGCCTCTAGTGACGAAAGCTGAGCAGCCAATGGTGCAAGCTGGCTCGCGATACGTGACCAGAGTTCACTGGCGACTCGCAAACGATCAGCGGAGGCACGCGCCTCAATTAGATCCCTACGTTGTTCATCAGCGTCTGCTTTGTTAAGTGGTTTCCAAAAATCGGTATTCCCTTGGGAGGGTCGATGGCCTTTCAGCATATCGATTTCTGAACGAAGCGCCTTTTCCAACGTAGGATCTTGCTCCCTCATAGGAAGAATTTCGGTTAAACGAGCTATTCTCCATATGGTCCATGGACGACCGCTTTGACTGATGCCGCTGAGTACGACATCAAAATTTCCAACCAGTCGATAGCAATAGCGCTTATCGAAGACCATCTTCAGCGTTTTAAGGCCGACGTGAAAGTTCAAGCGAAATCGTACAGCACTACCATCTTCGCTCCATCCATCAAACCAAAATCCGGCACTTCCCCTGTCTGCATCCGGGCTCGGATGTGGAACATCAAAAAAGGTTAGCTGGGTATCAGAGAGCCGATCACTGAGTAATCGGCTGACTGTCTGTTGGTATGCGATGAGTTGATTCTCGCGCTCCTCAATCAGCCGGGCTAATCTTGCCTGGTCGACGCGTACCTTGCCTTGCGAATCCTGAAGATAGGCGGCCCGCTCCTCGGCTCCCTCAGCTCGGCGACGCAGTTCGAGAGTAGACGCCTTTGAGCCAGCCAACAGCCCGCTCAACATCCGGCGCAGTCGAATACACATCCACAGCAGTCGACGGTTCTCAGGTGTGTTGAAACTCGGAGCATGCCCACGACCGCTCACTAGCCGAGGCAAACCACGCACAGCCAACTCGCGGAAGGTACCAACATGAGGCCGCACCCGCTCAAGGCGCTGCAACTGCCGGACTTCCCGCAGTTCCCGATGCGGCTGATCGAGTGCGCGCCCGACATAGCGGACAAACTCAGAGACTGCGGCCAAGAATGCAGGGTCGATACCACCGTCGCCACGCCAATCGGTGCTGCGGGTTGGACTCAATGGCTCAAGGATCAGTTGCCAGGCGCCGTTGCGGAACTCATCCAGCAACAGCTCAAAGTCTTCACCAGTGAATCCCGCTGGTGCGATCCGCAGTCTTATCACTTCGCCGCCCACTCGCAACCGTGCGTCGCCTACGTGTCTGCACAAGGGGGCATCGTGGTATTTTGCGTACTTTGTTTTCTTCCATTTGCCCTTCTCAATCCACCACTCGCGTCCGTCAGGCGCTTTAACCACCGTCAACGGGAAGCTGTCATCATTAGCCAGAAGCAGACTGGGCTCGGCTGCACCTTCAGGGAGCGCCACGGCCAGTTGGCCATAGACCCCTCCTTCGACCTTGGGATAGGCCGGAACCTCCGCGACCCATCCATCAACGCCCTGTTCTAGCCTGATCGGCTGCTGAGCGGTTTTGACATCGGTGCTCTCGTCTTTGCGCGCCCAAGAGACACGGATGATCCGAAGCTCACAGGGTGGTTCGATCATCGTCAGGACCAGTAGTTATAGACACCATCACTTTCAACCGCGCGCTCGATCATCGAATTGATCTCGTCGGTTGCCCGTCCAGACGGTGAAATGTCCTTGCTCTGCAGCGGACTTAAATCCTCCACCAAACGATCCCGAAAGGCCCGCACAACCGCATCGCAGGTCTGCTCACCCCGTCCTCGCGCGCGCTGCTTCCCGTCAAACGAGAACCGCGGCAGTACTTTTTGGCGTAGCAAATGGTTCAGGGCAAGCAGCTCTAGGCTGTCTCCCTTGAACACCTCGCGCAATCGGTCCTGATAGAGCAACGCCTGCCGCAAGGGTCGCATACCGAGTTCGATGCCAAGCGGTTTGAGGAATTCGCTGACATAGGATGTCAACTTCTTGACCAGCGGATCGGTTGGCTGATAATCCGGGTAGTCACACCTTGGATAGAATGCGGAAGCTGGGATTCGAATGCCATCGCGTGGTTTTTCCGCATCGCCGAGCTTCCCATCAACCTGCCGCCAATAATCTAGCGGACTCTGAAACTGAAGCACATAGGCTCGGTCGAGCACCTTGGGTGACAGGTAGTGGGTCGTGTCGTCCATGTTGATGGCGCCGACAAAGCGGACATTGGCTGGGATTGATAGCGTTGGATGCACCGTCAGCGCACCTGTCAGCATGCGACGGATACGCCCATGCAGCTTGGGGAAGGACTCCCTATCGCCAAGCCCCAGCCGCTGCGCCAGCGCGGTCATTGTTCCGCCATCTGCGAGCAGCGATTGTAAGGTTGCTGAATTCTCATCCACATTCAATCCGCCTAAGGTCTCCAACAGCACCAGTAGCTCGGTTTTGACATGGCCCAACTCATCGTCGGGATAGAGCTGTATGCTCGGACCCTTTCGATCTTCAAGGCGAGACAAGAAGTCTGCGAAGTAATATTCGACTCGTGCTAGGTTCATCTCGTCGAGACAGATGATATAGAGACGTTCTGGATCGCGTTGAGCGTCGAAGAGGGCCTCGAGAAACGGCGTCGGCGCATAGGCGCGCTGCAGCGGGTTATGAAAGCCGAGCAGATCCTCGGCGCTGGTCCAGTTAGGCTTGACCGGAATAATCCGATGCTCATTGCCCGTGGCTTCAGCGTAAGACTTGACCAGATTCGTCTTGCCGGAACCGGATAGGCCGGACAGGATGATCAGGTCTCCGGTGCCCAGCAATGCATGAAAGTTCTCGAGCAGATCCAAGGGGTAGCCAATGCCCTTGCCGAAGAGATAGCGTTGGATATGATCGATCGGAGTCGTCTTGCCATCGAACAGGGGCCAGTCATTGTCTTCACGCTGACCAGCAACGTTGTCACCCGGGAACAGGCTGTCCAATTGGGCCTGAGTGACGAGTTCTAGGCGGCGTAAGGGGGCAATTCTCGCCTTGACATAGGCGCGCAACTCATCCGCTTGGCTCTCAATGCGCCCACGCTCGCGATCTCGTTGCTTTCGTGCTTCAGCTAGCTCCTCCTTAATGGCTTGCAGTTCCTCTTGCGCCATGATCGCGTGCGCCTCGGCCTCTTGCAGGGACGCCTCCTCCTGCTTGATTTTTTGCTGTGTTTCAATGACCTCAGCTGTAAGGGCGTCAGATCGGCGCCTACCTTGCGAAAGTTCGTCGTTCAGCTTGGCAAGTTCCGCTTCCGCCTCCTTCCGACATTGCGCAATGTAATGCTGGCGCACTGTTTCTGG
Source organism: Halochromatium sp. (assembly GCA_010912705.1). Lineage (GTDB taxonomy): Bacteria > Pseudomonadota > Gammaproteobacteria > Chromatiales > Chromatiaceae > Lamprobacter. The sequence continues at coordinate 100,091 of POWB01000009.1, read as the reverse complement.
AACTGAGATGCCATCTTCATTGTAGAAGAAATACTCCGACGATATTGAAGTCAGCAACTTAAGCAGACGTGGATTTGCCTGAACTAATAACGGATTATTCTGTTTTTCTCGCTCAGCTTTGCTTGCAATTTCCAGTATCGTACTGACTAGCAGATCTGGCTCCGAAAGACCAATAGGGATAACGGATTCGGGTCCGACAAATACTCCTGGCCTTTCATGACCCAGCGGCCGGCTCAAGTCTGAAAAAGGATAATGGAGAAGTGTGCCGTTTTCTGATCGGACGTCGGTCAACCACCAGAGATCCCCCATTTTTTTAAGCCGCCCCTGAACACGTAAATCGCTTATCCCCCATTGCTTTTTAAGATAGTCAACTCTTGCGGAATCACGCAGATTATCCGCATCCGCAATACTCATTAGTTCTTTATCTAGGTCCGACATAAGAAGGGTTCAGTGACAAGGCACAAAATATAGTTTATTAGCGATTTAGCTTCCGCCCAACTCGAGAAACGAGTCAAGCGGCAGGAACAGCGTTCTGGGTCGGCTGGGTAATGCGATGAAGCCAAACTTGCGATAGAAATCGGCCGCCCGATCATCCAGTGCGTCGACGACGACCGCATAGACCGCCATCAGATGACTGGCACCTGCGACGCGCCGCAGGGCATCGGTGAGCAAAATAGCACCGATTCCTTGACCTTGGTGGAACACCGCGACGGCCAAACGCCCGAGTAAGACCACAGGGACCGGATAGCGAGGTAAACGGCGACGATAGGCGTCGGGCAATGCCTCGGCATCAAGGCTGCCCGCGCTGAGACTATAGAAGGCGACGATCTGCCTTGGTGTATCAGCCGCAACCGCCACGAAGACACGATTGACTCGGCGTCTGATGTCCTGCCCGGCGTAACGATGGAGATACTCGTCGAGTGATCGCTCACCGCAACGGAAGGACTTGCGGTCATCCTCCTTGCCCAGTGGCAAGATACGCAGGTCCATGTTGACAGACGATCACCGCTGTACGCGTTTGCGATGCTCGGTGAATGCCTGTCGAAGCCGGGCGTTCGGCTCTGGCGGATGCTCGAGCGCATCGAGGAACACCTCCCAGTCCGCATCGCTCAGCCGGAGGGTCTCGTGCTCCAAGATCACCGTATCCGCCGCGTCCAATGCCCGACTCAGGACGAATTCGGAGAGACTCCTATTCACATACGCAGCTGCCCGCTCAAGCTTCTGCTTGGAATCACCATCGAGCCGGATATGCAGGCGCTGCGCTTTGAGGGGTTGGGCTGTGGTCATGGCGCTGGTTCAACATGGATGGCAAGCTTCTGACCGTACGCCAAGTGTGCGTGCGCTGCAAGCCGCGCCCAGCCTCGCAGGGATACTGGGCCGCACAGAGGCCCCAGTCGGCACCGATGACAAGGAGATCAACCGTTGGCGTCTATAGATGCGTTCCGATGGTCTCAAAGAGTGGTGCAAAAAGGGGCTACCATAGACGCCGAGTGGCACAGACGACGAAGCGGACATTGGGCTCCCGGACGTCGCAGACCACGATCATTAGCGCAACCTGAGACTGACCCATGGCAACAAGTCGCTGGCAGAACCTGGACGACGGCTTCGCCTCAGCGCCGGACGAGGCGGCTTTCTGGACCGGCAGGACCTTCGACGATTTCCTGTTCCGGCCGCAGAAGACGGACTCGCAAACCCGCCGCACGATCAGCGTCAAGTCGCTGCTGACGACGGAGATTGCGTTGGATCTGCCAATCGTCTCATCGAACATGGACAGCGTCACCGGCGCCGACATGGCGCGAGCCATGGCCATGCACGGGGGCATTGGGGTCGTGCATCGTGGTATGAGCATTGAGCGCCAGGCGTCCGAAGTTGCCGTGGTGAAGCGCAGCCAGAGCGCTGTGATTGCCAGTCCACTGTGCCTGCCGCTGGGCACTACGATCCACCAAGCCAGGCGTTTCACGCGTCAGCACGGCATCACCGGCATCCTGATCGAGACCGCCTGCGGCTCCAACCTGCTGGCCGGCTTGCTCTCGAACCGGGACACGCCGGTGCAGGATGCAGACGCGGACCGAGTGGTCGACGAGTTCATGACCCCGCTGTCCCGCTTGGTGACCGGCGCGCCGGACATCTCCACCGACGAGGCCGAACGGCTGATGTTCGACCACCGCATCGAGCGCCTGCCGCTCATCGATGGCGCGAATCGCATCCATGGGCTCATCACGCGCCGCGACATCAATCTTAAACGCAAACAGCCCGGCGCCAGCAAGGATAGCGCCGGCCACCTGCGCTGCGCCGCAGCGGTCGGCGCGCGCGGCGATTACCTGGAGCGGGCCGCGGCACTGCTGGAGGCCGGCGCCGATCTGCTGTTCGTCGACATCGCTCACGGTCACTCGGTGATCATGGAGCAGGCGGTTGCCGGGCTGCGGCGCCAGTTTGGCAGCGTGCCGCTGGTGTGCGGCAATGTCGCCACCAGCGCGGGCGCGCGCTTTATGCGCGAGATCGGCGCCGATGCCATCAAGGTCGGTGTCGGGCCCGGCCGCGGCTGCCGCACGCGGCTGGAAACGGCGGCGGGCGTGCCGCAGCTACAGGCCATTCGTGAGGCCTATCTCGCCGTCGGTGACAGCGTGCCGATCGTGGCCGACGGCGGCGTGAAGACCGACAAGGACATCTTTCTCGCCCTGATCTGCGGGGCGTCGACGGTGATGCTCGGCAGCGCGCTGTCCGGCACCGACGAGGCGCCGGGCCAGGTGATCCAGGACCCGGCGACCCACATGAAGAAGAAGATCTACCGCGGCATGACCTCGCCCGAGGCGGTGCTGGAAGCGCTCTACGACAGTGGCAGCAGCGACGAACTCGACGCGGCGCTTGACGTCCCGCCCGAAGGTCAGGAGATCCAGGTGCCGTACCGTGGCAGCGTCAGCACCATCCTGCAGCGCATCCGCGGCCATCTGCAGTCATCCGTGAGCTACGGCGGCGAAACCACGCTGGCCGCGGTGCGGGCGAAGGTGCTGCCTGATCCGAGCGCGTTCCTGGTGCCGCTGAGCACGGCCGCGCGCATCGAATCCTACGAGCGCTGAGCGCTCACACGTCCTCCGGTGTGTCGACCAGGGCGATTGCCTATCCCGGGGTGACCGCTGTGGTGACCGCTGCGGAGGAGGTGGCCGATGCGACCTCGGTTCGATTGCGTCCCGAGCGCTTCGCACGATACAGGGCCGCGTCGGCCTGCTCGATCAGGGCCTGCGGGGTTTGGGCATGGTCGGGGAAACTCGCCAGCCCAATCGACAGCGTTGCCTGGATCTGGGCCTCGCCCCACTCAAGCGCGCTGTCGGCAAAATCGCGGCGCAAGCGCTCGGCGCGCTGGAAGGCGATCTCTAGGGCGATACGCGGCAGCAACAGTAGGAATTCCTCACCGCCATAGCGACAGACGATATCGCCCTCACGGACCCCCAGCTGCAGGCATTGGGCCAGCCGCTTGAGGATCTCATCGCCGGCCGAGTGCCCCCAGGTGTCGTTGATCCGTTTGAAGAAGTCGACGTCGATCATGGCCACTGCCAAGGGAGAGTCCTCGCGCTCGGTTCGGGCAAATTCGCGTGCGAGGGTCTCGTCGAGATAACGACGGTTATAGAGGCCGGTCAGCGGGTCGCGGACTGCCTGTTCGGCGAGGATCTCCTGCAAGCGACTAATCTTGTCAAGGTTCTGTTGAAGTTCCTGGTTCGCAGCCTGTAGGGCGCGTTCCATGGCACGCTGGCCGCTGATATCGCGCTTGACGGCCACGAAATACTCGATCTGGCCTTGCTCATTCTTGACCGGGGAAATGGCCATTTCCTCCTCGTAAAGCTCGCCGTTCTTACGACGATTGATCAACTCGCCACGCCAAATCCGGCCGGCCAGGACGGTCTGCCAGAGCTGCGCATAAAAGGCTCTGGACTGTTTGCCGCTGTTGAGAATCCGGGTGTCATGACCTTTGACCGATTCCCGATCGAAGCCGGTTTGCCGGGTGAAGGCCGGATTGACATACAGCAAGCGGCCCTGGGTGTCGGTGATGACGATGGCGTCGGCCGCGGCCTCGATGGCGGCGACGCGGGTACGCAATTCAGACTCCAGTGCCTTGCGTTGGGAGATATCGCGCGTGATGCCAAGCAGCTTGACGGGCTGACCGGCCTTGTCCAGCAGATAGGTTGTGACGACCTCCGTCGGTACGATGTGGCCGTCGCGGTGCGGTTGGTCGACCTCGGTGGTGACGTAGATCGCCTTGGTGTCGCCCGCCAAGAGGCGCCCGATCGTCTCGCGCATGAGCGCTGCGACCTTCTCCGCCGATGGTGGTGTAAGGGCGTCCTGCATGGGTTGTGCCATCACTTCCTCGGGCGTGAAGCCACGCAGGCGTTCGACCGAGGGACTGACATAATCGAAGCGCTGACTGGCCAGATCGAGCATCCAGATGACATCGCCGCTGTTCTCGGTGAGCAGGCGGTGCAGGGCCTCGCTCTCGGCGAGCTTGTGGTGCGCCACGACGCGCTGGTCGATCTCCCCGCGCAGACGCAGATTGAGGCCATGCACGCGCCAACTCAGCAAGGCCAGCATCAGTGCCACCGCCAGGGCGAAGGCCAGCGCGACGAGCAGGCCCGGATCGAGTCGGGGCGGCTCGGCCTCATAGAGGAACCCATCCAGAGGGAAATCCTCGGGCAGCATGCCCAGCGCGGCATAGGTCTCGGCGATATGACGCCAGCGGCCGGGGTTGACGTGCCCGATCGCGATCAGGTCCGGGCGCATCAAGCGCCGACTTTCCTCAGCCTCGAAGCGATAGTGCGCACGGCTGCGGTCTTGGCTGTTGTAGTTGGCCATGATGAGCTCGATGCTTTCATCGATGTGCTCCATGGCGTATTGCCAGCCTTTCAGGCTGGCGGCGAGAAAGGCCCGCGTCCGCTCGGGATCGGACTTCAGCTCGGACTCGCTGGTAAAGAGGATGTCGCCATAGAAATCGATGCCGCCCGCGCGAGCCGAGAAGGCATTGTAGTCGAGACCGGCCTGGCGCAGGAGATAGGGCTCGGTGGTGGAATAGGCCGACAGCGCGGCCACCTCATTCTGCAGCAGCGCATCGATCCCCAGGCTATGGGGAGCGATCGTCAGTTGGTCCGGCTCGACGCCTTCCTTTAAGAACAGCGCTAGGATCTCGGCCGAGCCGGCCTCCAGCATGATGGGCTGTCCGACCAGTTCGTGGAGATTGCTCGCACGGTCGGCGCGGACCAGAAGTTCAAACGGCGAGTGCTGGTAGATGGGAGCCAGGGCGACGACGGGATCAGTCTGCCGTGACAGCAGGAGTTCGCTGCTGCTGATCCCGAACTGCGCCCTGCCCGCCATCACCTCGACGACGGGATCGGTGTGCGGTCCGGCTTCGAGGAGGCGGACATCCAGTCCCGCGTCACGGTAATAGCCCTTTTCCAGCGCCATGTAGTAGCCGGCGAACTGAAACTGATGGCGCCATTTCAGCTGCAGGGTCACGCTGTCCAAGGCTAGGGCCGGGAGTGCGGCACAGATGGCGACGCCAAACAGGATCAGGCGCACAAGGAGACCGCCGCGCAGTTGACAGGTCGCGCCATCGAGTCGATCCCTGGCCGCGCAAACAACCGGGTTGTTCATGAAGCTTCACTGGCTGCGCCGAAAACATGATGATAGTCGCTAATCAGTCGTGCGCCTGATCTTTTGTGCACGGCCGAAGCGACGGTTACAGCCACTTGGACGGAGAGGAAATCCAAACCGCATCCGTCGCGTCCTTCCGCGCGACGAGGGTGTCGACGATGCGAAGGATGTCGCCTGAGGCGGTATTGCTCCGCGCCAGCTCAGGCGCGCTGCCTGAGCCTGGCCGAGCAGCTAGCGCCTGCGCCTCGCGCACGAACTGCGCCGGGCGACTGAAGGTGGCTCCGACCCCACTCGCCTTTACCCAGCGCGTCAGCGCCCGCTCCTGCGGCAGCACGCGCCACTCGTCGATCAGAAGCGGTAGGCCGAGCGCCAGCGCCTCCGAGATCGACTGCGGACCGGCCTTGCCGACGAACAGATCGGCGAGCGCCAGATAGCGGTGGATGTCGTCGCGATAGCCGAGGACGAGGTGCGGGAACGGCTGATGCGCACTCTGGAGTCTGCGCGCGAGCGTCTCGTTACGCCCGCACAAGAAGATCACCTGCAGTTGAGCGTCGGCGGCGGCAAGAGCATCGGCAAGCTCGAAATAGAGGTCGAAGTAGTCCTTCATGCGGCTGTTGGCGATACCGAGGGTAACCAGGGCCTCCAGCTTCTCGGCGACGACCGTTTCGCGCGGGTAGGCGCGCAGCCTTGGCGCCGGCAGCTCGGGCAGGATGGTCGGGTACTCTACCGGCTCGGGTGCGGGGGTTACGGCATCGCCGAAACCCACATCGACTTGGACCGGGCAGCGGGCACCGGCGAGCTGCGCCGCTGCACCCGATGACAAGCGGCCGAGCTCGTAAAGCTTCATGGCCTCTCTCCTCGTGACTGAATTACCACCGGATGACAACCTGCTGTTTGCCCCACTCCCGCGCGCGCTCGAGGTTGTCGCCCATGTAGATGTCGATACGTCGCTTCCAACGCTTGTTCATCTTATCCCGGACCTTATAGACCCCAGGCAAGCCTTCGATCTTGACCTCAACGCCATTGCTCAGACCACGCTTGAGCAGATCACGCGAGACAGCGATCGCCTTCTCGCCGGGGGTGAGCTTGGACATCATCGCTTACGCCCCTCCAGGTGTTGCCATCGAATCTTCGACACAGCTTCAGCAAAGGTCGGACTCGACGCGCGCAGCGACACATTCGGCGCCGCCCATCGCCACATCACGACAGATCTGAGGCCGCATGCTGTAGATCAAGCACTGCAGACGCTGGCGATCGAGCGCGATGCACCAGCCATCGTCAAGGCGTTCCATGACCTCGGCGCCCCAGGCGTCGAGCACCACGAAATGGCTGGGCACTCGGGTATCGCCAAGCAACAAGACCTCCTTGCGGCAGCAGCAGGCTTGGCAATCCTCGCAGTGGACCCTTGGATCGACAACCTCGCCGGAGTCAAACATGGCGAGACTCGCGTCGACAGCGCTCGCTACAGTATTTCACCTGATCCCAGCAAGCCGCCCATTTGCGACGCCAGCTGAACGGCCTGCCACAGACGGGACAGATCTTCTGCGGCAGGTTTGTCATCATTCACCAAGATAGACCTCGACAACGCGCGGGTCATTCTGCACCTCATCCATGCTGCCCTCGGCTAGCACCGAACCCTGGTGCAGCACGGTGACGCGCTTGGCAATCGAGCGCACGAAGTCCATGTCGTGCTCGACGACGACCACCGTATGCTTGCCGGCGAGCGAGGTGAGCAGCTCGGCGGTGCGCTCCATCTCTTGATGGGTCATGCCGGCGACCGGCTCATCAACCAGCAGCAGATGCGGGTCTTGCATCAGCAGCATGCCGATCTCGAGCCATTGCTTCTGCCCGTGCGAGAGCACGCTGGCCTCTCGCTGCGCTTGCTCCCGCAGACCGATGATGCTGAGCACTTCGTCGATGCGATCGCGCTCCGCGCCGGTCAAGCGTGCAAGCAGCGTCGGGAAGACGCGCTTGTCGGCGGCCATCGCCAGTTCGAGGTTCTCGAAGACGCTGTGGTGCTCGAACACCGTCGGCTTCTGGAACTTGCGCCCGATGCCGACCTCGGCGATCTCGGGCTCGGTCAGCTTGAGCAGATCGATCTTCTGGCCGAAGAAGGCGCTGCCCGAATCCGGCCGCGTCTTGCCGGTGATGATGTCCATCATCGTGGTCTTGCCGGCGCCGTTTGGACCGATCACGCAGCGCAGCTCGCCTGCATTGACATAGAGATTCAGCTCATTAATCGCCTTGAAGCCGTCGAAGCTGACATTCAGACCTTCCAGGTAGAGGATCGGACCATGACTGACATCCAGCTCCAGATCCTTCACCCGGATCATGAAATCGAACTGTCGGTCGCGGCGGGTCAGCTCTTTGAAGTCCTGACCGAAACCTTGCCAGACCTGCTTGGGACCGCTGAAATCGAAGGTGCGATCGCTGCGAAGCAGATCGCGGCTCGACCCGCGGCCAGAGTCGCTGCTCGCGCTGTTCGCTTGGCGTCCTGCTTCGCGGCTCGAACTGACTTCGCTGCTGGTGGCCGCATCGGCACTCGTGCCCGTTTCGCTGCCGATAGCCAGTTCGCTGTTTGAGGCTGGTGCTGCGCTTAGCGCTTGTTCCCTCCCCTGCGTTGGCGCGCTCGTCTGCGTTGACTCACTGCTGAGACTCTGTTCGCTGCTCGGAGTCTGTTTCTTGTTCGCAGCCGGTTCGCCATCTAAAGGAAGCTCATTCGTGGCACTCATGCGCTCGCCTCTTGAATCGTCTCTGACCCGGAACGCCGCCGCAACGTCTTCAGCAGTCCAGCGATGCCCGCTGGCAAGAACACCGTCACCAGCACGAACAGCCCGCCGAGCACAAACAGCCAAGCCTCTGGGAAGACACCGGTGAAGACGGTCTTGCCGTAGTTCACCAAAACCGCCCCAATGACCGCGCCATAGAGGGTCGCGCGACCACCAATCGCCACCCAGACCACCAGCTCAATCGAATTCAGCGGTGAGAACTCACCCGGATTGATGATGCCGACCTGGGGTACATAGAGCGCACCTGCCACACCGGCCAGCACCGCCGAGAAGGTCCAGATCGCCAGCTTGACCCGATCCACCCGATAACCGATAAAGCGCACCCGCGACTCGGCATCGCGTACCGCAACCGCGACCCGACCGAGCTTGGAGGTGACGATCCAACGGCAGGCCCAATAACCGAGCGCCAGCGCCAACGCCGAGGCCAGGAACAACCCGATGCGCGTGCTATCCGCTTGCAGATCAAAGCCAAGCAGATCCTTGAAGTCGGTCAGCCCGTTATTGCCGCCGAAGCCCATCTCGTTGCGGAAGAAGGCCAGCATCAGCGCATAGGTCAGGGCCTGGGTGATGATCGAGAGATAGACACCGGTGACGCGCGAGCGGAACGCCAGCCAGCCAAACACGAACGCGAGCAGCCCAGGGACCAGCAGGATCATCAGCGCCGCGTACCAGAACTGATCGAAGCCCTGCCAGAACCAGGGTAACTGCTGCCAGTCGAGGAAGACCATGAAATCCGGCAGCAGCGGATCACCATAGACCCCGCGGTCGCCGATCTGGCGCATCAGGTACATGCCCATCGCATAGCCACCGAGGGCAAAGAAGGCGCCATGACCCAAGCTCAGAATCCCAAGATAGCCCCAGACCAGATCGACCGCCACGGCCAGCAGCGCATAGGTCAAGTACTTGCCGAGCAGGGTCACGGTAAAGGTGCTGACATGCAGCGGATTCCCCTCCGGCACCAGCAGATTCAGGATCGGCACCAAGATGGCAATCAGCGCCAGCACGGCCAGCATGATCTGGCCGCCAGTATCGCCCTTGAGTGGTTGCAACAGGCCCATGTTGAAGCGTCTCGGTTATTAATCAGCCGCGGCACGGCCGCGCTGCGGGAAGAGTCCGCGCGGGCGCTTCTGGATGAACAGGATGATGAACACCAGCACCAGGATCTTGGCCAGCACAGCCCCAGCCCAAGGCTCCATCAGCTTGTTCGCAACACCCAGCGTCATGCCCGCGACCAGGGTGCCCCAGAGATTGCCGACACCGCCAAACACCACGACCATGAAGGAATCGATGATGTAGGCCTGTCCCATGTTGGGGCCGACGTTGGTCAGCTGCGACAGCGCCACGCCGGCGACCCCGGCGATGCCGGCACCCAGCCCAAAGGTGAGCGCATCGACGCGCGCCGAGTGCACGCCCATCGCGCGCGCCATGGCCCGGTTCTGCGACACCGCTCGCACCTGCAAGCCGAGCGCAGTGCGCTTGAGCACCAGCAACAAGAGCGCGAAGACGATGAGCGCAAAGAGCAGGATGTAGAGCCGGTTATAGGTCAGTGCGAGCCCCGGATTCAGCTGCAGCGATCCGCTCATCCAGCTCGGATTCTGCACCACCACGTTCTGCGCTGAGATGGTCGTGCGCACCAGTTGCTGCAGGATCAGGCTGATACCAAAGGTGGCGAGTAGGGTCTCGAGCGGTCGGCCATAGAGGAAGCGGATCACCGTGCGCTCGATGGCGACGCCGAAGGCACCGGAGACTAGGAAGGCCGCCGGCACGGCAACCAAGAGCGACCATTCGGTCAGGCCAGGCATCAGCTGTTGCACCAGATAGGTGGTGTAGGCGCCGATCATGATCAGCTCGCCGTGAGCCATGTTGATCACGCCCATGACGCCGAAGGTGATGGCCAGCCCGATCGCCGCCAGCACCAGCACCGAGCCCAGACTCAGTCCAAAGAATAAGGTCTCGATGCTGCCGTTGAGTTGACGCTTGCGATCGATCGCATCCAGCGCCGCTTTCGTCGCCGCGCGCACCGCGACATCCTCCTCCGAGCCAAGCAGGGCATTCAGCGCATTGTGCGCTTCTGGGTAGAGATTCCCATGCAGCACCTCGATGGCGGTCAAGCGGCTATCGGCCTCTGGCTGTTTGAGATCGGCGATGGCCACCACGAGGGCCAGCGCGTCAGCTACCGGCTTATCGTCTTCAACAGCGAGCTGAGCCCGAACGGCGCTGATCACCACCGGGTCATCGCTGCCGATCATCTCGCGCGCCGCCTTCAAACGCAGCTGCGGGTCTGGACTCGCCAGGGTCAGCGCCGCAATCGATGCGCGCAGTGCGCTACGCATCCGATTGTTGACCGTGATCTTGCGCAGGTCGCGGCGCCCGACATCGCCGAGGGCCTCACCGCTGAGCGCATCGGTCAAGGCCCAGCTGCTATTGCCTGCCGGCGCCACATAGACGATGCGGTCGTCGACCTTGCGGTAGTAGAGATCACCGACCAGCAAGGCCTTCAGCAGTGGGATCGCACGCGGATCACCGGTTTCAGCACCAGTTTCAGCAATGGCTTGGGCCGCGGCTTCCTTGATCTTAAACGAGGTATCGGTCAGCTGCGCAACGCGAATGTCGATTGCCGAGCTTGGCGCCAGATGGTCGGCTCCCTGGCTGCTGGCCGCGCTACTCGCGGCCGTGACCAGCAACAGCGACAGGCCGAGCATCATCACCCCTACGGAACCGCTGCCGCCAAAGCCAAACCTAGACATAACGTTAATCGATCGCGCGAAACACAAAGGAATGGAAGCTAAAAAACTAAGCCTGAAAGCCACGCCGACGCCATCCCTGGCGCTAGGCGATTTCCGTCAAATCCCATACTGCCTTGCTGGTCTTTGCGGCCACCTTCCGTTTCGCCACACCGCTCACATAGCTCTGCGATGCGCGGGTAGCGACGATCCTCGAAGGGGAACAAAAATCCAGCGCAATTCGGGACGAGCTATTCCGGCAATCGCCTTAGATCGACATGAGGTCAAGGAAGCAACCCCTACTCTGCCGCCTGCTCGGCGCCGAGGCACTTCTTGGTTTGGGTATTGTAATTGCCGCAGTTGATCGGGTCCGTCCAATCGCCGATCAGGTCCTTGGAGCCTTCCAGATAGTCCGACCAGGCATCGCCAGGCACCTCTTCCTCGGTCTGATAGACGATCGCGAACTGGCCATCATCCTGGATCTCACCGATTAGCACCGGCTTGGTGATGTGATGATTGGGCAGCATCTTAGCAGTCCCGCCGCTGAGATTGCTGGTGGTCAAGCCGATGATCGCGTTCTCGACCGCATCGGTGTCGGTAGTGCCTGCCTTCTCGACCGCCTGCACCCAGAGATCGAAACCAATCTTGTGCGCCTCCATCGGATCATTGGTGACTCGTTTTGGATCTTCGATGAATGCATGCCAGGTCTCGATGAAGGTATCGTTCTCGTCGGTCGGCACGCTCATGAAATAGTTCCAGGCCGCCAGATGGCCGACCAGCGGACCGGTGTCGATGCCTGAAAGCTCCTCTTCACCCACCGAGAAGGCGATGACCGGGATGTCCTCGGCCGAGATGCCCTGATTGCCCAGCTCCTTGTAGAACGGCACATTGGCATCGCCGTTGATGGTCGAGACCACCGCGGTCTTCTTGCCCTCAGAGCCAAATTTCTTGATGTCAGCAACAATCGACTGCCAATCAGAATGCCCAAATGGCGTGTAGTTGATCATGATGTCCTCTTCCGCCACGCCGTTCTGCTTCAGATAGGCCTCGAGGATCTTGTTGGTGGTGCGCGGATACACGTAGTCGGTGCCCGCCAGCACCCAGCGCTCGACGCCGAGCTCGTCCTTCAGATAGTCGACTGCCGGGATCGCCTGCTGATTCGGTGCCGCGCCGGTGTAGAAGACGTTCTTCGACGACTCCTCACCCTCGTACTGCACCGGGTAGAACAGCAGCCCATTCAGCTCCTCGAACACCGGCAGCACCGATTTGCGCGAGACCGAGGTCCAACAGCCAAACACCGCGGCCACCTTGTCCTGCTCAATCAGACCGCGTGCCTTCTCGGCAAACAGCGGCCAGTCCGAGGCCGGATCGACGACCACCGCCTCGAGCTTCTTGCCGAGCACCCCACCCTTCTCGTTCTGCTCCTCGATCAGCATCAGCACCGTATCCTTGAGCGTCGTCTCGCTGATCGCCATGGTGCCGGAGAGCGAGTGCAGCACACCGACCTTGATGGTCTCATCGTCGGCCTGGTCCGCTGCAGGCGCGGCGTCCTCGGCGAATCCGGACAGCGACGCGGTGAGCCCGAGCGCGATGCCGGCACTTAGCAGCAGGGGTTTAAAAGACGGGATCGAAATCATCCAGGAGGTCTCCTGTCAGGGTGAATCTTGGGACATCAAGTGGTCGGCCAGAACGGCCGCCTGCTGGCTGATAAGCAAACGCCAGACCAGGCCAATAACCGACTGATTAAACAGTGTAAGATCGACCCACAGGGAGACCGAGCGAGTAGCAACGCACTAAACGGGAGCAATCATAGTCGCCTTGGTGCAAGCCCTTGCACCAGGTTCAGGGGCGCAGCACCAGATTGAAATCACGGAATGGCTCGAAGTCCGACCCGCTCGGCACCGGCAGCGGCGAGGCGTCGTAGATCGCATTCACGACCGACTGATCGAACATCGGGTTACCGCTGCTGGTCAGGATCTTCACCTGATTACTGATCACCTTGCCACCAGGCTCGAGCTGGACATTGACGACCGGGGCCTTGCCCTCCCAGGTACCAGCCGGATGGACCCAGAATTGGCGAATGCGCTCTTGAATCGCCGGCACCCAGCGGCTGGCGATCTCCTCGCTCGGCGCGGTTGGCGTGCTCGATTCGGTAGTGTCGCGCGACGGTGCGCTCAGCGCTGGCAATCCAACATCAGGTAGCAGGCCGCGCGCGCCAAACAACGCCAGCACGGTGAGTGCATTGGCAAGCAGCACCGCAACGAAGACCGTTACAAACAATTTTCCAGTGCTCATCAGTGGTCCTCTGTGAGTTCAAAGACGCCATGATCATCCCCAATTTCTCGTATAGCAACCAGCAACCGAGGCTCCAAGATCACCATGCGCATCCTGCACACCATGCTCCGCACCGGCAACCTGCAACGCTCTATCGACTTCTATACCAAACTGCTCGGCATGAAACTGCTGCGCCAAAAAGACTATCCAGCCGGCGAGTTTACCCTCGCCTTCCTCGGCTACGGCGATGAGTCCGAACAGACCGTCATCGAGCTGACCTACAACTGGGGCGTCGAGCACTATGAGCTCGGCGATGCCTATGGTCATATCGCGATCGAGGTCGAGGATGTCTATGCCGCCGCCGCGCGCATTAAAGCGCAAGGCGGCGAGATCCTGCGCGAGGCCGGTCCGATGAACGCCGGCACCACCATCATTGCCTTCGTCAAAGATCCCGATGGCTATCCGATCGAGCTGATCGGCGCGAAGCAGCCCGCCGGCTAGATCAGCGGCATCCTCGCTGGTTGCGGCCTAGGCATCAGCCATCGAACGGGCCGCGATCAGCCGCGATCGCGCGCTCAGCTGCCGCGAAATCGCTCGACCCACCGCAACATTGCGCGCAGACTTCGGCATCCGTTCCCACCGAGTCCAGCGCACTTGGCCCATCCCGCCTCATCCCTACCGCCCGAACAACCACCCGAGCTCGCCGAGCAGATCACCGCCACACTTGCTGAGCAGGGTTGGTGCGTGACTGATGACTTCCTCTCCCCGCTGCACATCAGCCAACTCCGCCATGAGGCGCAACAGCGCTGGCAGGCCGGACGCTTCCGACGCGCCGGAGTCGGCCGCGGCGAGGATCTCGAGGTACGCGACGAGGTCAGAACAGACCGCGTCGACTGGCTCGACCCGAACGACCTCAGTGGTGCCCAACTCCTCTATTGGAGCCAGCTCGAGCAGTTACAGCTAGCGATCAACCGTAGCCTGTTCCTCGGCCTGTACGAGCTTGAGGCGCACTTAGCGGTCTATCCAGCCGGCACCTATTACCGCAAGCACCTGGACCAGTTTCGCGGTATCGGCGAGCGCACGCTGAGCTGCATCCTCTATCTGAACGATGCCTGGCAGGCCCAAGACGGCGGCGCGCTGCGTCTCTATACTGATCCGGACCGCCCTGAGCTGAGCGAGCTGATCCTCCCCGAAGGCGGCCGCCTGGTGACGTTCTTCAGTGCCCGGTTTCTGCATGAGGTGGAGCCCGCGCAGCGTGAACGCTTCAGCCTCACCGGTTGGTTCAAGCGGCGCAGCTAGCCAGCGGCAATAAGGTGGTGCACTCGTGGCAGCAATCGCTGCTCCAGCAGCATCAAGCGCATGCCTCCAAGACGTATTCACGTCTCTGGGTATTCCTAAGGTACAAGGAATTCAACGAAAGCCTGTCTGGTCGCAGACCCGACAAAGGACGCTTGCGCGCTGTCAGCCTCCTAACAGAGGCTCTAGCAACCCCGCTCTGACCATCACCGAATCAACTGCTTAGCCTTAAACCCACACTGGGCACGCCGTTTGCTTATCGTCTCCTATATGGCCTAGCACGTCGCACATGCGACGCCGTCAGACTTTACGGGGATCGAGACATGGTTCAAGCGGTAACCACTCTGAACACAGAGCGGCGAAAGATGGAGGGCGGTCCAGCCGGCGGCTGCGCATCCAGCAGCTGCGGCGGCAGTTCCGACAAGCTCGCGCATCTGCCAGAAGCGATTCGCGCCAAGGTCAACGACCATCCCTGCTTCTCCGAAGACGCCCACCATCACTACGCGCGCATGCACGTCGCGGTGGCGCCAGCCTGCAATATCCAGTGCCACTACTGTAATCGTAAGTACGACTGCTCCAATGAGTCACGTCCAGGCGTCGTCTCGGAACTGCTAACGCCTGAGCAGGCAGTTCAGAAAACGCTAGCCGTCGCCGCCGCCATCCCACAAATGAGCGTACTCGGCATCGCCGGACCGGGTGATCCGCTCGCCAACCCAGAGCGCACCCTCGCCACCTTCCGCGCGCTCTCTGAGAAGGCACCGGACATCAAGCTCTGCGTCTCCACCAATGGCCTCGCGCTGCCGGAGCTGGTCGACGAGATCTGCCAACACAACATCGATCACGTCACCATCACCATCAACTGCGTCGACCCCGAGATCGGCGCCAAGATCTACCCATGGATCTTCTGGAACAACCGTCGGATCAAAGGGGTCAAGGCAGCGCGGATCTTGATCGAGCAGCAACAGAAAGGCCTAGCGATGCTCGCCGAGCGCGGCGTGCTGGTGAAGGTCAACTCGGTGCTGATCCCGGGCGTCAATGATGAGCACCTAAAAGAGGTCAGCCGCGTGGTCAAGGCCAAGGGCGCCTTCCTGCACAACGTCATGCCGCTGATCGCCGAGGCCGAGCATGGCACCTTCTACGGTCTGATGGGGCAGCGCGGCCCGACCCATGACGAACTGCAGGCCCTGCAAGACGCCTGCAGCGGCGACATGGCGATGATGCGGCACTGTCGCCAATGCCGTGCCGATGCGGTCGGCATGCTGGGCGAGGATCGCGGCGCCGAATTCTCGGTCGAGAAGATCGGGCAGATGGACATCGATTATGCCGCCGCGATGGAGCGTCGCGCGGCGGTTCATGCCGAGATCGAGGCCAAGCGCCAAGCTCAACGCGAGGCGAGCCAGCAGGCGGTGCAGACGTCAGGTGGAGAGGTCTTCGTTGCCCTCGATTCGCTCACTCGCCGTCGCCCGGCAGCGCCTTCAACCGAGGTCAATGCGATGTCCGCCGCGACCTCGGCATCAGACACAACAGCGTTCGCAACGCATCCAGCAACACCGCTCGCAGCCGCCCAGCCAGCCTCATCACGCGCTAAGGCGAAGGCAGGCAATGCCAGTCGCCGACTGCGCATCGCCGTCGCCAGCAGCGGCAGCGGTGTCATCAATCAGCACTTCGGGCATGCGCGCGAGTTCTTGGTCTACGAGGCCGACGCCGAAGACGTGCGCTTCATCGGCACCCGCCGGGTTCAAGCCTACTGCACGGGCGACGAGACCTGCGGCGAAGCCGAATCAGCACTCGCCGGCACCCTGCGTGCGCTCGAGGGCTGCGCCGCGGTGCTCTGCTCGAAGATCGGCATCGAGCCCTGGGATGCGCTCGAAGCCGCCGGCATCGCACCGAACGGCGAGCACGCGATGGAGCCGATCGAGACAGCCGTCGCCGCTGTCTACGCCGAACTCACAGCAAGCGGCGCCCTTGACCAGGCCGAGCCCATGAGTGCGCTGAGCGCTTGAGCCAGCCCCAAGCGAATCATGTCTCGCGAAGACGCAAATGAGTCTGGCAACGATTGGCCAATCAATGACTGCCCGGTCTGGAAGGCAAACGCCTTGTCGCCCCTCAGTCGCGGCTCCTTGGCTTCGCGTGACACATGACACCCGGCTAGCAACGACACTGCCAGCAACGAGACCGAAGGAAACACCATGGCTTACCAAATAACCGACGGCTGCGTGAACTGCTGGGCCTGTGAGCCGCTGTGCCCAAGCCAGGCGATTCAGGCCGCCAAGCCGCATTTCATCATCGACCCAAGCCAATGCAGCGAATGCGCCGGTGACTTCGCCGAGCCGCAATGCGCGAGCATCTGCCCGATCGAGGGCGCCATCCTCGACGCAAGCGGCATCCCAATGAATCCGCCCGGCTCACTGACCGGCATTCCGCCGGAACGAATGGCTGCTGCGCGGGCCGAGATCCGAGCACGCTGAGCCGCTGATGCACCGCCACCAGCGTCAGCACGTTCGATCGCACATCAAGAGGTCACTGATCGATGTTTGTTGCCGAGCCTGTTCTCCTCGATACCGCGGCGAATGCCAGCCCCATGCTCGTCGCACGTGCCGAGCGCACCACCGCGCTCCAGGCCGCAAGCCCCGTGCTCCATCGCCTATCGTCCGCGCGGCAGTTACTCGCCTGGCATCGCAGCCAGCGTCCCACGCTTGGCCACAAACAGGTCTCCGCGCGTGCCTGGCGCCGCCAATCGGCGCTGATCTGCCTGCAGGCCGACCTGGAGATTGAGGCCCGACGATGACCGAGGTCATCTTCTACGAAAAGCCCGGCTGCATCGGCAACGCAAAGCAGAAGCGCCTGTTGGCCAAGCGCAAGCACCTGCTCGTGGTGCGCGACATCCTCAGCGAGCGCTGGAGCGGCGAGCGCCTGCGCCCGTTCTTCGGTGACATGCCGGTCAGCGCCTGGTTCAATCCGACGGCACCGCGCGTCAAGAACGGCGAGGTGGTGCCTGCGAATCTCAGCGAAGATGAGGCACTCGCACTGATGATCGCCGAGCCATTGCTGATCCGCCGGCCGCTGATCGAGACCCCGAGCGGACGCTGCGCTGGCTTCGAGGCGGGGCCAGTACTCTCAGCGCTCGGCATACAGATTGAACCTGACGAAGACCTGCAATCCTGCGCGCGCGCCGAAGGCCAGCCCGACTGTGAGCCGACACCATCGGCGACCAATACGGCAACCCCAACGACTGCAACTGCTACTGCAGCAACAGCAACAGCAGCGCCGGCCGGATTGGGAGCGACACCAGCGTGAGCAGCAGCTGCCTTGCCCCCAAGCATGGTCGCGCGCTGATGTCCGTGCGCGATGGCGACGCAGTCGAGATCGCACCTGGCGTGCATTGGATCGGCGCATTCGATCCAGGGCTGCGCAACTTCGACATGATCCTGCGCACCGCCAATGGCACAACATACAACGCCTACGCCGTGCGCGGCACTGACGGCGTTGCCATCATCGACACGGTCAAAGCCGAGCTCGCCGATGACTTCTTCGCGCGTCTCGAGCAGGTGGCAACACTCGACGAGATCCGCGTCATCGTGCTCAACCACCTTGAACCCGATCACACCGGGGCGCTGCCGGAATTGCTACGCCGCGCCCCACAAGCGCGCCTGATCATCTCCAAGCGTGCGCCGGCCATGCTCAAGGCGTTGCTGAAGCCAACCGACAATCAGCTCGACTACGAGCTCGTCGACACCGGCGACGAGATCAGCCTCGGCGACCGACGCTTGCGCTTTCTGAACACGCCTTACCTGCATTGGCCTGACACCCAGTGCACCTACCTGGCGGAACAGCAAGTGCTGTTCTCCGGGGACGTGTTCGGCTGTCATTACTGCGACCCGCGCCTGTTCAACGACTGCGTCGGCGACTTCCGCTTCTCCTTCGACTACTACTACGCGCACATCATGCGGCCCTTCAAGTCGCATGTTCGCGATGCGCTCAAGCTGATCGAGCCGCTGCCGCTGAGACTGATTGCCCCGGCGCATGGCCCGGTCCTGCGCGAGCGACCGCGTCGCTACGTGACGCGCTATCGCGAGCTCTCGAGCAGCAATGAAGCCTTCGATCAGCCCTTCGATGCGAGCGATCAGCCGGCCTCGCTGATCATCTTCTACCTCAGCGCCTATGGCAGCACCACGCGCATGGCCGAGGCCGTGCAGGCCGGCGCCGAATCGGTTCCCGGCTTGCGCGTGTCGCTCTACGACCTCGAAGGCGGCGAGATCGCCCCCTTCGTCGACCTGATCGAGGAGGCCGACGCCCTCGCCTTCGGCTCCCCGACCGTCAACGGCGATGCCGTCAAGCCGATCTGGGATCTCCTTTCATCCCTGGCCGGCATCAGCCTGCGCGGCAAGATTGGCGCCGCCTTCGGCTCCTACGGCTGGAGCGGCGAGGCGGTACCAATGATCGAGGACCGTCTACGCGGTCTCAAGATGCGGGTACCGGTACCTGGCCTGCGTCTCAAACTGACGCCCACCACCGCCGAGCTCGACAGCTGTCGCGTCTTTGGCCGCCAGATCGCCGAGGCGATGACCAACACCCCAAGTAAGCCTGAGACTGCCGAGCGCGTCATCGATTTCGCCGAGCTGAGTCCCTGAGAGGATCAGCGACAGAAGCGCCGCATCACGGCGCCCGAATGGTTCCAAACCCACGACTCCCCGACAACCGAAACCAAGACAACCGAAACCAAGAGGAATGCAAAACATGGCCAAGGCAAAAGTCACCTTTCAGGACATCGACCAGACCGTCAACGTCCCCGCCGGTATCCGCGTCATCGACGTCTCCGAAAAGATCGGCGCCGGCATCATCTACGGCTGCCGCGAGGGCGATTGCGGCACCTGCATGATGCACGTCGTCGAGGGCTGGAACAATCTGACCGAGCCCTCGGTGCTTGAAGAAAAGGTGCTGCGCGAGAACATGGCGAGCCGCCACGACCGCCTCGCCTGCC
This sequence comes from Halochromatium sp., assembly GCA_010912705.1. Taxonomy (GTDB): domain Bacteria; phylum Pseudomonadota; class Gammaproteobacteria; order Chromatiales; family Chromatiaceae; genus Lamprobacter. The sequence goes on along the minus strand of POWB01000009.1, from coordinate 80,391 downwards.
AGGCCCAGATCATCGGCGATTGCACCGTCAAGCCGGCCTAGTGCTCGCTCAAGCTTAGCATCGCAGCACTTCAGCTCATCCCAGTTCACATCAACTCATCCAACGCGGAGCCCCATCAATGGCACTCGTGACCTTTTCAAATCCCGACTACAAAGATAAGACCGTCTATGCAGTCGCCGGCAGCCACACCGAGACGGTGCTAAAGATCGCCAAAGAGAACAAGATCCCGGTACAATTCGACTGTCAGGACGGCGAATGCGGCCATTGCCTAGTGCGCGTGACCAGCGTCGATGACAAGGACCGTATGGGTTACTTTCTCACCGATAAAGAGCAGACTGTGCTCAAGGAGCTCGGCAAGCTGACGCAAGATCAGATCGACCAGCTCCATGTGGATGATATGCCGAGCGAATGGCGTCTGGCCTGCCAGATGATCGTGCGCGACGAAGACATCTTAGTCGAATACTGACCCATGCCCCCGTCGTCTTCCGCCACCTCAGCGGCCCTCTCCGGCACGAGCACCAAACAGGTGCCGAACGCTGGCGGTTACTCGGTATCAGCGCCGGATGCGACGGCAACAGGCTGGCGGCACTGGCTACTCGCACATGCCGCCGGCCACTGCAATGATGCGATACTGGCCTCGATGCTGGCGAGTCAATGTGCTGGAATCGGCGCCATGCCAAACCGCCTCGGTCTCTCACTCGAGGCATTCAAGCAGCTAATCGCCTATCACTTTCCGACGCTGAAACAGACCGAGCTGCCGCAGCCGCAGCGTCAACTTGATCCTGACCGAGTAGACGAGCGGGACGAGCTAATCCGGCTCTTGCTTAAGCGGTTAGATGACGGGTCCAATGCGGTCTCAGATCGCCCCGCCCCAAGCCTCTTAAGCATCGACCCACAGCCGAGTCAGCAGCAGCGCTGGATGGCCGAGATCATTGCCGCGGGCTGCATGGGCAGCGACCACCTTTGGCAAGACCTAGGCCTCTGGAATCGAGCTGAGCTGAGCCGACTGATGGAACAAAACTTCCCGTCGCTTGCACAACGGAACACAGGCGACATGAAGTGGAAACGCTTTCTATATAAACAGCTCTGCGAGGCCGAGGGCATCTACAGCTGCCGTTCACCCTCCTGCGAGGTCTGCGTCGACTATCATGCTTGTTTCGGGCCTGAGAACTGAATTCCTGCTGCTAGCCGAGAACGGCAGCGGCGATCAGATCAAACGTCGCGCGATCGGCGCCTACCTGGGCCTTGCCATCGGCGACGCGCTCGGCGCCACCGTCGAGTTCATGACCCCGCGCGAGATCCGCGATCAATTTCGTGAGCATCGTGATATCAAGGGCGGCGGCTGGCTACGCCTACGTAAGGGGCGTGTCACCGACGACACCGAGATGGCACTTGCACTGGGCGACAGCATCCTCACTGCAGGCGAGGTCAACGCCCAAGCCGCGGCCGAGGCCTTCAGCAACTGGATGCGCAGCAAGCCGGTCGACATTGGCAACACCGTGCGGCGTGGCATCTCCCATTACCGCCGAACCGGCGAATGGAAATCCCCAGAAAGCGCATTCGATGCCGGCAATGGCGCTTGCATGCGTTGCTTACCAGTCGCCTTAGCCACGGTTGGTGCTGATCTCGACGATGTTGCCGAAGCCAATCGGCGCCAAGCCCATGTCACCCACAACAACCCGACCTCCGATGCCGGCACCCTCTGCGTGATCCGGATGGTGCAGGCGGGTCTGCTCGGCGGCACCCGCAAAGACCTCAAGCTCTTGGCGGATGGACTGGTCGCCGAAGACCCGGTCTACGCCTACGACCGCAAGCGCATCGAGAACCCGAGTGGCTTCATCGCCGACACCCTACGCACCGTGTTCCAGGCGCTGTTCGCGACTGACGATCTTGAGACCGCGCTGATCGACGTCGTCAATCGTGGCGGCGACGCCGACACCACCGGCGCCATCCTCGGCATGATCGCTGGCGCGCTCTATGGTCCGGCAGCCCTACCCGCACGCTGGGTGCGTACCCTTGATCCAGAGACCCGCCAGCACTGCCTTATGCAGGCTCAGCAACTGCTCAAGCTCGCCCCGCTCTGCACAGCGCTAAAACAGCAGTGACGGGCTAAACACCCTCGGCATGAACATCGCTGAACCGGAATGCGAAGCGCCAGTTAACCTGGCGTCAGCTTGAGGCTTCTGTTAGGCAGATTTTAGGGGAATAGCCACTCCAGCACTCGAATTGATGACCACGAGGCGCACCTCGCGCGTGCCGGCCTGGAGCCGATAGATGCCCGGTCTCGCATCGAGCCGGTGACCGAAAAACCACATCAGCCGGAATCGGCTGGCCTTGTTGCCCGTCGCGGTGGTGGCTAGACTTTCACACAGGCTCAGATCCACGGGAGTCCGCTTATGTCCTCGCCCGCGCTCACTTTGCACCATCCGCCGCCTCAGGGCGCGCCCTGGAATGGCCGTTCCGATCGCGATCCCCCCATCGACCCACCGGAAGGCACCGCGGTGAGCGAGGAAGACTACTGGGCCTATTACTACGAGCACGAGAACGGCTACGAGTGGAACAATGGCATCTTGGAGGTCAAGCCGGTGTCGGATACCCTGACCTTGCAAATCTATCGCTGGCTGCTTCGGTTGCTGGAGTGCTATCTCGAGACCCACCGCAACGCCCGTCTCACCTGCCTGGAATTCGGCTTTCGCCTGAACCTGCCGAATAAAGTCACCATCCGCAAGCCGGATCTCGGTCTGGTGCTCGACAGCAATGCCCAACCGCTTGAGGATCTCGATCGCTCCTACCAGGGCATCTTCGATCTGTGCGTCGAGGCGCTCTCGGATAGCAAGCCGTCGGAGATCGCCCGCGACACCGAGCAAAAGCACGCGGAATACCAAGCCGCCGGGGTGCCTGAGTACTACATCATCCATCATGATCCGCGGTGGCTCTTGTTCTACCGCCGCAATGCCTCGGGTCTGTATGAGCCCATCCTCTGTCAGGATGGCATCCTGCGCTCCGCGGTGGTGCCAGGATTTCGCTTTCGCCTGGCGGATCTCAGCCGTCAGCCGAGTCTAGAGGCGATGATCGAGGATCCGGTCTACGCGCCCTTTGTGCTGCCGAGCTGGCAGCGGGATCGGCAGGCGCGCGCGCAGGCCGAACAGCGTGCCGACATGGCCGAACAGCGTGCCGACACGGCCGAACAGCGTGCCGACATGGCCGAGCGACTTGCCGAACGGGAGCGCGCCGAGAAAGCGGCGCTGCTTGCGGAGCTAGCGAGACTTCGCGGCGAATAGGCTTTGGGTCGCGATGCCGTCGCTGCGAAAGTCCGCCGCTGGCAGCAGTGGGTAGGCCGTGTGCGGCTCGACGATCGGCGTGCGGGGTCTTGATCGGCGGCCGGCGACTGGCGCAGCGCGCGAATGGAGGCCAGCTTGCGGTCGGTGACCTAGTGGCTGTTGAGCTCTTCGAGTGATTGCAAGACCTGACCCTCTTGCTTGCCGGCAGGCCGCGCATGACCTAAGCTGCTCAGACCGTCGCCGCGTTGACCTCATCTCGCGAGTAAGCGCCCATGTCTCATCTCGCCTACACCTGGCCCGCCTCGTCGGAGCCATCCGAATCCCCGTTGCTGCCGAGCAGCGTCACCGAGCAGACCTACTGGGCCGAGTGGTATGAGCACCCGGACCTGAACCTAGAATGGCATGAGGGTCGCTTGGAGGAGGTGCCTGTGTCCGATCAGCTTACCGTCCAAGTGTACTTCTGGCTCTTGGAACTGCTGCTGCACTATCTGCGCCGCCATCCGGATGCCCAAATCTTAGCCCTGGAAACGGGCTTTCGCTTGGCCTTGCCCGACGGCAAGGTGAGTATCCGCAAACCCGATCTGGGCTTTATTCATCGGGATAATCCAATCCAGCGTGCCGACACCGAGCGCAGCTACACAGGTATCCCGGATCTGCTCATCGAGGCGCTTTCCGACAGCACCCAGGCCAATCGGCAGCGCGACGAGGTGACCAAAAAGGGCGAATATGCCGCCGTGGGCGTGCGCGAATACTACATTTTGCACCACGACCCCGCGTGTCTGGCCTTCTATACCAGGGCCGCCAGTGGCCTCTATGTTCCCATTCCCCTCCAAGAAGGCGTGATCCATTCGCGCGTCTTCCCTGGTTTTCGCTTCCGTCGCGCCGATCTGCAACGCCGTCCCAGTCTCACCGAACTTCGCAAGGATCCCATCTACGCTCACTTCGTGCTACCCGAGTGGCGGGAGGCCGAGGCCGTCGCCGAGCAGGCGCGCGCCATCGCCGAGCAGGCGCAAACGCAAGCCGAGCAGGCGCGGATGGACGCCGAGCAGGCGCAGATGGACGCTGCGCAAGAGCGCCAGCAGCGCGAAGCCGCCGAGGCGCGGGCCGATGAAGAACGCCAGCAGCGCCAACAAGAACGCCAGCAGCGCGAAGCCGCCGAGGCGCGGCTTGCCGAGCTTGAGGCATTACTGGCGCAAGGGCACACAGAAGGGCCGCAATGATAGACATCTCGGCGCCTGGTCATTCAGTGCTCTAAAGTCTACACGGCTGCTAGTGGTTCTATCCTGTCTGGGAAGCGCATCGGCCAGGACTTGGTCGAGCAGTGCGTGCCAGGGGATGCGGTGATCACGACCCATCGGGGTAGTCTAGCCGATTGGCGGAGCAGCGTATTGAGATCGAGCGATGGCCTTCACTGACGATCAGGTGGGCATAGGCGACAGGAGGTTTTTGAGCCTGGCCCCTTTTCCGATCGCGACTCAGCCGATCGCTAGCGAAGCTCGCCAGTTCCGCCATTGCCGCTTCTCGACGACCCTCCGCTTAAGGTATAGAATCTTCACCTGATTCTACCTTGCCGGCAAACCAAAATGGCGATCAGCATCAAGAACCGCGAAGCAGAAACCTTGCTGCAGGAGATACAGGCCGTCACCCATCGCGGGAAGTCCCAGATCGTCCTTGACCTGCTGCGTCATGAGGTCGCAAGACTGCGCCGCGGCCACCAATTCGAGTCGCGTCGCCAGAGGCTTGAATCGATCGCCGAACGCTATGCTGCGCGCCTACCGCAAACAGGTCCATCACCTGATGAGATCATCGGCTACGATGACACCGGTCTACCTAGATGATCGTCGACACATCCGCGCTGATCGCCATCCTGCGCAAGGAACAGGGATACCAGGCTTTCATTGAGACCTTATTGAAGACCGACCAGGTTCGGTTATCAGCAGCAACGTTGCTGGAATGCCGCATGGTGGCGAACCGCGACAATGGGCTCGCTGAGTTGGAAGCGCTGCTCGTCACCTTGGACGCGGAAATCATCCCAGTGGATCAACCGCAAAGCGATATCGCTTTCCAAGGCTTTCTGCGATATGGGAAAGGTCAGCATCCAGCGGGACTGAACTTCGGCGATTGCTTCAGCTATGCGCTTGCAAAGGCCTATGATGAGCCTCTGCTGTTCAAAGGCGACGACTTTCCCCGCACTGACATCGAGGCCGCACTCTGATTCGAGCAGGTTTTCTGACGCAATCGAGCCTCGCCCGTCAATGGCGGGAACTCCGCGGTGAGTTCCGCCCGGCGCTGGCTGTCTTCCCGGGGCGAATTGCCACAAGCAGATAGCCGAGATCCTGGTGCATGACCAAGGCCCATGCGAAGCATGACAAAGGGCAAAATCACTGTCCCCCGCGCACCAACCTAACAGCGTCGCTGCCACTCTTATTGTGGCCGTAGCCGTAGCCGTCGTTGAAGTAGATGATCCAGGCGTAGTACGAACCGCTGGCAAGCGGCGACGAAGACCAGAACCAGCTTGACGGTGTATTCGGAAAATAGCGCTCGTTGATCGCCGGGTTATAGCACCGCTGTTCGACCAGTGACGCCAGCTCGTTCTTGTTCGGCAAACGCCACAGATCGCTGCCTGCAAAGACCTCAGCCTCGGCGTGCTGCAGCGCGGCTTGCCAGGCAAAGCCTTGGGCGCTGCCGGTCGCGCAGCCCGCCCCGCTCAGACCTTCCGCGCATTGCTTCCAAATCAGCCCAGTAGCAAGATCGGTAACAGTGCCGTTACCGTTGTCTTGAAATCGGCTGTCGGGAGCAGTCGCGACAACCGCATCATTGCAGGTCTGCTCGGCCTGTGCCGCGATCATGCCGAGGCCCATGCTAAGGGCGATCAAGGTGCGCATCAGGGATCTAGCCATCAGGGTTCCTCGCTTGCGGGTCGTAAATCCAATCGGGCGCTGGTCAGTCATCAAGCCCGCACTTGCAGCAATGGGTCATGGTCAGAACCCAGGAACAAGTAGCGCAAGACACGGCGCTTCATGCCGCCGGGCAGATAACCTTCCTCGGCGACGAACAGATACGGCAGTCCAGCCTTACGGAGTCCGCGCCCCAGGCCTTTGAGATGGGATAGTGGCCAGGAGACGCCCTCACCCAGCCCTTGACGCTGCTCATGGCGCGTCGATCGCCAACGCCAAGCCCAGGGAAGGCTTTGTTGAGTCCGTTTGGCATCGCCGCCGAAAAGCGCGACACGGCTGCCAAGTTGTACCGCGGTGATCAGCGGTGCGGCTGCGTCTGGTCGCAGGTCAGCAGCAAACGACTGCCGGAACCAGTCGACCTGGCTGCGTAGCGAGGTGACCGACATGGGCTGCCAGTTTGATCGCAGTTGTCCGCCGGGGGTACGCCGAAATAGCCAGCTCAGCCAAGGGTAGCGATTGAATAGCTGCTGTATCAATCGCTCGGTCTCGGCGTGCTGGAAGTGTCCAAGGTAGCTAGCCAGGGTGGCTCGCAAGGCCTCGCGCGCCGCAAGAGGTAACCGCACATGCTGTGCGCTGACCTGTGCCTGCTCGAATGCAGCGAGCTTTTCGCGCAGATTGCCGACCACGCGCCGACGCACGAGCCGATACTGGGGCCTCACAATGTAGCCAAGAAAATCAGCCCCGTCGGTCACCGGGCGTAACCGTCGCTCGGGCTTTGTGGGCGCGCACGAGGCGAATGGTTTTGTCGTTGTTCTTATTGTTGTTGTTGACGTTGCCATTGTTGAAATTGACGTTCCACGCGTTGTTCTTTCGAACGCTTCACCGATACACTTCGGCTAGCGGGGCGCATCCATTCGGTAGCACCCCGTTAGACAGGACATGCCAGGCCCGGCACAGGTCAGCACCATCATGGGCCATGGCGGCATCGGCGCACAGTGACCTCGGCACACCCAAGGCCGCGCCAGAGGCGGTTAAGCCAGCTGATCACAGCGATGGTGCTGGCCGTTGGACGCTCAGCCCAGGGACCCCGCCCGCTCGCCCGGTCATTGTAGCTGCAATCGCTTGCGCCAGCCGCCACTCTGTTTGCCAACCGCGACGACTAATTCGCTGATGGCCTGAAATTGCTTGAAGCTTTGGAACGCCTGCAACTCTTTGCCGAGCTGGATCTGAAGTTTGAGATCATCGACCGCCTCGACTAACCGCGTGACGCGATCAAACTGATCGTCACCGCGCGGCGATGCTCGCCGTACGAGACGGCAGACTGTCATGGCCTGGCGGCGCATGTCCGTGCCCAAGGCGTATTTGTGATAGCGCGGAAAGTCACGCACCGCCTGCTCGATCGTGAGTAGCAGCCGGTTGGCATCACGCCAGAGCGGGAAATGATGCGGCTGTTTCACACATCACCTGCATCAGTGCTGAACGCCAAGTCGATGACAAAAGGCAAAATCACTGTCCCCCGCGCACCAACCTAACAGCGTAGCCGCTACCCTTATAGCCGTTGGGGTCGTTGCCGCTGCTGAAGCCGATGACCCAGGCGCCGTACGAACCGTAGGCATACGGCGAGGCCGACCAAAACCACGACGCAACCGTATTCGGGAAATAATCCGTATCAATCGCTGGACGATACCGGTCATTGCTGACGATCGAGAGCAGCTCTTGGCGCGATGGCAGCCGCCAATCCCGCGCACCGCAGAGCCCCTGAGCATTGACCCGCGACACATAGGCCTGGGTGTTGCAGTAGGTGGCGGGATCATTGCGGTCGTAGCCGTCGCAGATAGCGCCGTCATCATCGGCATAGCCCTCGAAGCCACCGTTGGTCGCCGGGTCGGTATTATACCAGTTGTAGCGGTCGTCCTTATCGTGCAGCCCGCCGTCATCGGTCTTGACCTCCCAGATCAGCCCGGTGACGTTGTCGCGCACGCAGGACCAGTCCGCGGCATCCGCCGGCAGGTCGCGCCCGCTGGCGTCAAGCTTGGTGAAGCTGAAGCCGGCATGGCCGTCGTTGGGGTCGTTCTGATGCGCGTCGCGGCCGTCTTGGGCATCCTGCCAGGGGTAGCCGGCGACCGGGCAGTTCAGGAAGTTGCTGTTGCCATCGGCACACCAGTCGATGCCGGTGTCGTTGAGGGGGTAGGTGCCTGATCCAGGATCAGGATCGCCCTGCAGCCAGTCGAGCACGGCTCGATACACAGCATGCGTTGCGCCATTGTCTGTCGAGATATCTGTCTGAGCTTGGGATCCATAGAGGCTTACCGGCCAAGCCGTAGAATGTCGATACCCAAGAGGAGGACTCCAACCCTGCTCACAAGTCACTCCAAGCGGTTGAACCTGTCCCGGATAGATAGATCGACCGCTCTCAGTATCCAGCAGGACGCGCTCGGTCAGCCCCATCGGAAAACGCTCGCTCGCTTGCGCTTCACCGATCGCGGTTGGCGCGCAGTCTTCATTCAGTTCTGGGCAAGAGAATGAAGGATCGGCCCGCTGCCCCATCCACGAGATGAACCCATCGCCAGTCTCATAGCGCAAGCTGACATTGGCGCAGATGAGACCACCACTCTCCTCCGGATCGGAATCGCTAGTCGCGGTCAGTCCATAAAGCGCCAACATCGGCACCGGCATTGGGTCCGCGGCGGTGGCGAGCAGCACGGGGATTTCCCCTGGCTCATCAGGATTGACGCCCAGATACTCGCGCATGTCGCGCGTCGACCCTGGTTCCGCACCGCTCAGGATAGTATAGGTCGCGGAGCTTGCCGTTCCTGCCTGATAGCAGGACAACTGCCGACAATTCGGCATCACCCATCCGCCTTGCGAGCGCCCATCAGGGAGACGAATCGGCCAGAGGTATTCCCCATCCTGACCAATGAAGGTGCCTTCATCGGCAATCCCGGAATGCGGCGTTGCGATCGTCACGAGATCCGCCACGTCGTTCGCGTAGTTTTTACCGGTCGCAAGATTTTGCAGATAGGTTCGAGCCAGCAGCCCACCGAACGAGTGTGCGATCAGATGCACCTTCTGCCCCGTCACTGCCTTGATTTGGGCAATGGCCGTTGCTAGGTCCGCCGCTCCATCTTGGAAGCGCTGCGAAGTGCGCCATTGAAAGCCGAAGACGGCATAACCGGCCTGCTCAAGCAGCGTGGGCAATTCGTTCCAGTACTTATCCCCACCCTTCAGTTCACCTTCAACAATGCCATTGAAATCACCTTCAACAATGCCATTGAAAACATTCGCAAACTGCTGATACCCGTGAATCAGCAGCACGGGCGGCTTGCCAGGGCAGCCTTTCTCTTCATCTTCAAACTGAGACGGCTCGCCGCAGCGTGACGACAGTGCCCACATCCGATCTTCGTAGACGCAGGTTGTGATGTGCGAGGTAATCCATATTACAAGATAAGGCCGCAATGCCTGCTCAACGTGGCAACCCTTTCCCGGCGGCACGCGATTGCGCGCGACATTCAGGTAGTCATTACTATCGAATAGCAATGCGCCACCATGATCCCATTCCGTCCATCCCTCCTCGACAAAACTTGGCTCGATCTTGGCTGACCCAGTGCGGGGTGCAGAGACGGCCTCCTGCGACAAGGGCGGAATATGCAGCTCGAGCGGCTGCTGCAACTCGATGTCGGCAGGGTCGGTATGCACCGTATAGTGGAGCGCGCCATCTGAATCGGTCCCACGCACGATCACGAAAAGAGTATCCGCGCTCACAGCCCCTGCCGGGACAACAAGGCGAATGCCAGTCTCCGGATCACTGATCTCGCCACCTTCGGCACCAATGGTGCCCTGAGTGATGACGTCCTCGGGCATGATCGTGAACTGCCCCTCGAAGTCGCGCGAGACTCCGTCGTCGGGATTGGTGATTCGCAGGCTGAAGTCGACCTCTGTGCCACCGCTCCCCCAGGGCGCCTCGTAGGCGAGCAGGCCATCGTCGAGGTGTGTCAGTTCATTCGGGGGATTGAGCAACTCAAAGACCCAATCGGGCGCCACTTCAAATCCATGTGAGACAGTCACCTGATGCAACAGGGTACGACCTTCAAAACCCTCGGCTTGCAGGTCGGCGTCGAAGGCAGAGGCGTAGGTCGCGCTGAGCGTTCGGGTCTGTTCGGAGACAATGGTCACCGAGGTCTGCCCTGGCGCCGACCAACCGGTGACTGGCTTAAACTCAACGGTGTACTGGCGTCCGGCGATGAGTCCAGCTTCGGAGGCGCCGCTCGCATTCCAGCTCTCCATGCCGACTCGCCGCCACTGGGCGCCGTCGGTACGAGCGGCCTCCGGCTCGATGTTGACTTGGAGGCTCCCTAACGTTACGCCAGCGGCAAGCCAGCCCCGGATAGCCTCGGGATCGCGCCGCGTCGCCTCCTCACCCAGCGCGCCGGCGATCAGCTCGGAGCCGCTGTAACCAGAGAGCAGGCGCCAGAGCAGCAGGCCATCGGTGAGCGGTCGGCGGGCGCCATCGCCATCAACATCAAACAGCACCTGGCAGGCAATACTTTCTAAGTGATTGACGATGGTGGCGCCGTCACAGCGGGTGCAGTCGGCGCCAAGCAGGCCGTCGGTTAAGGCCGAGCCTTGAAAGCCGAACAGATGGCGAACTAACAGCTTGCCATCACTGCCGGCCTCGGCGAGGCCATCGCCATCGATGTCGGTACTGCAGAGTGGTTCGGCGGCGAGCAGGGATTGACTCATGAGGCCCGCGAGTAGCCCGATGAGTAGCCATTGCGTCCAACCTTGTCTGTTGCTGCTCCGCATCATCTGTTTTGCTCCTCGCCCCTTTACCCGCGTTAGCGCCCGCGACTGGGTGCCAATATGATCGTCGTGATGCCGCCGTTAAACATTAGCAACAACCCTAAGTGATCACAAGCATCTACCGACTCAAATTGTTCTTACCGGATACCGCGCTGTTTGTCACGCCAGGCGCACGGGATCAGCAATTCCAAATTTGAGCTTTCCTTTATATTCAATCAGTTACGAAAGTGACGGAGTCTGGCTGTCACCAGTCATTAGACGCGTGGTTCCAAAATTTTGGGTTTAGTGAAGTTGTTGAGAACAATTCGCGATTGCGCGTGACCGTCAATAGATCGGTCACTAGGGTTAGACGTCAGCTGATGCCCATAAGTCACTGATTTTTTATTGCTGCTCAAATTTGGAATTGCTGGCACGGGATTGTGATCTCGCTCGCGCAACGGCAACGGTCCCTTGCCGAGCAGGTATCGCTCGGCCTATGCTGCCCTGATCAAAGCGTCGACGCGATGACCGCCTCCACCCAAAGCGCCTATGTCCGATCTCGCCCACAGCTGGCCCGCCACGCCGCGGTCATCGCAGCCACAGCCACCCTGGTCGGAGCCGGAGCCACCGCGGCTGCCAAGCAGCGTCACCGAGCAGGCGTACTGGGCCGAGTGGTATGAGCATCCGGACCTGAACCTGGAATGGCATGAGGGTCGCTTGGAGGAGGTGCCCGTGTCCGATCAGCTGACCGTCCAAGTGTACTTCTGGCTCTTGGAACTGCTGCTGCACTATCTGCGCCGCCATCCGGATGCCCAAATCTTAGCGCTGGAAACGGGCTTTCGCTTGGCCTTGCCCGACGGCAAGGTGAGTATCCGCAAACCCGATCTGGGCTTCATCCATCGCGATAACCCGATCCAGCGCACGGATACCGAGCGCAGCTACACCGGTATCCCGGATCTGCTCATCGAGGCGCTTTCCGACAGCACCCAGGCCAATCGGCAGCGCGACGAGGTGACCAAAAAGGGCGAATATGCCGCCGTGGGCGTGCGCGAATACTACATCCTGCACCACGATCCCGCCTGTCTGGCCTTCTACACCAGGGCCGCCAGTGGCCTCTATGTTCCCATTCCCCTCCAAGAAGGCGTGATCCATTCGCGCGTCTTCCCTGGTTTTCGCTTCCGTCGCGCCGATCTGCAACGCCGTCCCAGTCTCACCGAACTCCGCAAGGATCCCATCTACGCTCAGTTCGTGCTGCCCGAGTGGCGCGAGGCCGAAGCCGTTGCCGAGCAGGCGCGCGCCCTCGCCGAGCAGGCGCAAACGCAAGCCGAGCAGGCGCGGGCGCAGGCCGAGCAGGCGCAAACGCAAGCCGAGCAGGCGCGGGCGCAGGCCGAGCAAGAGCGACATCGGCGCGAAGTGGCCGAGGCGCGGGCCAATGAAGAACGCCAGCAGCGCGAAGCCGCCGTGGCGCGGGCCGATGAAGAACGTCAGCAGCGCCAACAAGAACGCCAGCAGCGCGAAGCCGCCGTGGCGCGGCTTGCCGAGCTTGAGGTATTATTGGCGCAAGGGCACACAGAAGGGCCGCAATGATAGACATCTCGTCGCCTGGTCATTCAGTGCTCTAAAGTCTACACGGCTGCCAGTGGTTCTATCCTGTTTGGGAAGCGCATCGACCAGGACTTGGCCGAGCAGCCTGTGCCAGGGGAGACGTTGGTCGCGACTCATCGTGGCAGTCTAGCCGATGGGCGGGCAGTATCAAAAGCGAGCGACGGCTTTCACTGGCGATCAGGCGGTCAATGATCCTTGCGTTGCTTAGCCAGCCAGGCCTCGATGAAGGCGGGATCAAGCCCCTTGAGCCGCGCTTCGGGATCAAGCCCCTTGAGCCGCGCTTCGGGATCAAGCCCCTTGAGCCGCGCTTCGGGATCAAGCCCCTTGAGCCGCGCTTCGGGATCAAGCCTTTTGAGCCACTCTTCGGGATCGATCTGATCAAGGTAATGCTCGATGAGCCACTCACGGGCTTCGCGTTTCATGTCTTCTGTGGTGTGCGCCATGTTGCCCTCTCCGAATCTGTAGTGCGCGAGTAGATTGTGTAGGTGAACACCGATCTCGCTGCGTGGACGATATTGTTCAAGCGCCGCGCGTTGGTGTTGTTCATCACTGGAGAATAACCCCCAGGGGGCATTATGCGGCAGCCGGCAGAGTTGGTTGATGACCACAAGGCGGACGTCACGAGTGCCGGCCTGGAGCCGATAGATGCCCGGTGTTTGACTCCTTTGACAACTAGCGGCAGGCAGTTGTTGGATCAACTTGCGTGGAAAATGAGTCGTGATGGCGTAGCTGCGAAAGTCTGCCGCCGGTAGCAGCCTGTAAGCCGTGCGCGGCTCGACGATCGGCGTGTCGGGGTCTTGATCAGCGGCCGGCGACGGGCGCAGCGCGCGGATGGAAGCGAGTTTGCGGTAGGTGACGTAGTGGCTGTTGAGTTCTTCCAGCGCCCAGGCGTCGAAGACGGCGCCGCTGGCCTTGAAGCTGAGCAGGTTATGGGCGACGAGGTCTTCGAGTCCGTCGGGGCGCTGCTCCTCTTGTTGCCGAGAGGGCTGCTCCGAGAAGCGAGCGCGCTGAAGATCTTGCAACGCTGGGCGCTGCTCGATGATCAGCACGTCGAGGCGCTGGCTGCGCAGGGCCAGCTCCTCTTCGGTACTGACGTTGTAGGGTAGCCCGTTGAGCGCATCGGCCAAGGCTTGGCCGAGCAGTGCGTGCCAGAGGGTACGGTGATCGCGACTCATCGGGGTAGTCTAGCCAATGGGCGGCAGTATCGAAAGCGGCAACGGTCCCTTGCCGAGCAGGTATCGCTCGGCCTATGCTGCCCTGATCAAAGCGTCGACGCGATGACCGCCTCCACCCAAAGCGCCTATGTCCGATCTCGCCCACAGCTGGCCCGCCACGCCGCGGTCATCGCAGCCACAGCCACCCTGGTCGGAGCCGGAGCCACCGCGGCTGCCAAGCAGCGTCACCGAGCAGGCGTACTGGGCCGAGTGGTATGAGCATCCGGACCTGAACCTGGAATGGCATGAGGGTCGCTTGGAGGAGGTGCCCGTGTCCGATCAGCTGACCGTCCAAGTGTACTTCTGGCTCTTGGAACTGCTGCTGCACTATCTGCGCCGCCATCCGGATGCCCAAATCTTAGCGCTGGAAACGGGCTTTCGCTTGGCCTTGCCCGACGGCAAGGTGAGTATCCGCAAACCCGATCTGGGCTTCATCCATCGCGATAACCCGATCCAGCGCACGGATACCGAGCGCAGCTACACCGGTATCCCGGATCTGCTCATCGAGGCGCTTTCCGACAGCACCCAGGCCAATCGGCAGCGCGACGAGGTGACCAAAAAGGGCGAATATGCCGCCGTGGGCGTGCGCGAATACTACATCCTGCACCACGATCCCGCCTGTCTGGCCTTCTACACCAGGGCCGCCACTGGCCTCTATGTTCCCATTCCCCTCCAAGAAGGCGTGATCCATTCGCGCGTCTTCCCTGGTTTTCGCTTCCGTCGCGCCGATCTGCAACGCCGTCCCAGTCTCACCGAACTCCGCAAGGATCCCATCTACGCTCAGTTCGTGCTGCCCGAGTGGCGCGAGGCCGAAGCCGTTGCAGAGCAGGCGCGCGCCCTCGCCGAGCAGGCGCAAACGCAAGCCGAGCAGGCGCGGACGCAGGCCGAGCAAGAGCGACATCGGCGCGAAGTGGCCGAGGCGCGGGTCAATGAAGAACGCCAGCAGCGCCAACAAGAACGTCAGCAGCGCGAAGCCGCCGAGGCGCGGGCCGATGAAGAACGCCAGCAGCGCGAAGCCGCCGAGACGCGGCTTGCCGAGCTTGAAGCCTTACTGGCGCAACGACAGGCTCGCTAGCCGGATAGACGAGGATGCTTGTCTCGACGCACCGGCTAGGGTGATCCTCTTGGTCCTCTTGGTCCTCTTGGTCCTCAACAAGCCATTTATAGGAGCAAAAAACAGTGGAGCAGCCATTTATGTGTCAGTTAATCAGCAGTCGTGCGGATGGACGCTTCTTTGGGCTGGGTGTCGTCTGGATGCTGTTGCTGTTGGGGACCGCTACGTTGGGACGCCCCTTGCAGGCGGCGACACAGCAGCTGAGCGCCGAGCCAGCGGCGCAAATGGCCGCGCCCGCGGCTTCTCTGCAGGTCGCGGCACGCTATGCGAGCCTGCCAAACGCGACGGCGCTGACCGGCTTAGGCCTGCGCGTGCATTGGGACTCAAGCGCGCTCGCATTGAGCGCGGTAGAGTCGTCCTTCGCCGCCGATCAGGTTGGACTCGACAGTGGTTGCCTGGATGACCGCAGCACCGACTATGATCAAGACCCAAACACCGATTGCTACGCCCTGATCGCCTGGGCCAGCCTTGATGGCGATTGGGCGGCGGATCAGCCACAAACGCTGCTGACGCTGCGCTTTGAGAACCGCATGAGTGGCGATGCGCAAACGCAGGTCGCCTTCAGCAGCGCCGGTACCGCGGCAGGCTATGACTTTGCCAGCACGCTGGCGCTCATTAGTAATGAGCGCCCCGATGGCGACGGCGATGGGGTGCCAGACGATGAGGACCCGTTCCCGGATGATCCCGATGAATGGGCTGATGAGGACGGGGATGGCGTGGGTGACAACGCGGATAACTGTCCTGATGTCTCCAATCCCGGCCAGGCCGATCAGGATGGCGATGGCATTGGCGATGCCTGTGATGAGACGACCTTCTGCGAGCCTTGTCTGCCCGGCCGGGGTGGCTGGCGTGCGATCCTGGGTCGCTCCGACCCTTAGGCCTGGTCAGGCGCGACTAGCATGCGCTTCCCCTACGGTCTCGCCAATTTTCAGGCCCTGATCGAAGAGGGCTATCTCTACATCGACCGCAGCGATCGCATCCGCCGGATCGAAGAGGGCGGCAAGCAGCTCCTGCTGCTGCGCCCGCGGCGCTTTGGCAAGTCATTGTGGCTGTCGACGCTGGAGAACTACTACGACCTGGCCAAGGCGGCGCAGTTCGAGACCCTGTTCGGTGGCCTAAAGATCGGCCAGGCGCCCACTGAACGCCACAACCGTTACTTCATCATGAAATGGAACTTCTCTCTGGTCGATCCGCTGGGCAATGCCGAGGCGATCCGCGCGGCACTGCATCGGCATATCAACGTCGAGATCCAGGCCACCGTTGCCAAGTATCGGACTCAGTTGCCAGACGCTGTCGAGGTGCGGGAGGATGCGCTTGTCTCCTTCCGCTCACTCTTGGCCGCCATCTCCCAAACTCCGTATCGGCTCTACCTGCTGATCGACGAATACGACAACTTTGCCAATGAGGTGCTGGTCAGCCATCAGCGGGGCGAGGGCCGCTATCAGGAGCTGGTCGGTGGCGAGGGGGCGATCAAGACCCTGTTCAAGGCAATCAAGGACGCCGCCGAGGGCCGTGGGCTGGATCGCGTGTTCATCACCGGGGTCTCGCCGGTGGTGCTCGCGGACATCACCAGTGGCTACAACGTGGTCAAGGATATCTCCCGCGAGCCTGAGTATGCCGACCTCTGCGGCTTCTATGAGACGGAGATTCTTGGCGTGCTCGAGCAGGTTGTCAGCGATTGCCAGCTGCCGCCGGAGCGGACCAATGAGGCGCTGGAGCTGATGCGCACCTTCTACAACGGCTACAACTTCTCCTTGGAGCCGGAGGGTGGACAGCTCTACAACCCGACCTTGGCGTTGTATTTCCTCGAGCATTTCGCCGATCGCTGCCACTACCCTGAGGAGATGCTCGACAACAACCTGGCGATGGATCGCAGTCGCATCGAGTACATCGCTCGCCTGCCGCGCGGTGAGGCGATCGTCAGCGCGGCGCTGGATAGCGCCCATCCGCTCAGCGTCGATCGGCTGGAACAGCGCTTCGGCGTCGAGCGCATGCTCCATGCCCCGCAGACTGAGGGCTTTCTCGCCTCGCTGCTGTATTTCTTCGGCGTGCTGACCTACAGCGGGCGCGATCCGCTGGGTAAGCTGCAGCTCAGCATCCCGAATCTGGTGGTGCGCAAGCTCTATGTCGAGCGCATCCAGGAGGCCTTGCTACCGGGCTATGATCTGGATCGGGAGCGGCGCGCGGTCTGTGATCGCTTCTATGCCGGCGGCGAGCTGGAGCCGCTGTGCGATTTCATCGAGCAGCGCTATCTGCCGGTCTTTGATAACCGGGATCTGCGCTGGTCCAATGAGCTGGTGGTCAAGACCGCATTCCTGGTCACCCTGTTCAATGACATCGCCTACATCATGGACTCGGAGACCGCCATTGCCCGCGGCTACTGTGATCTGTCGCTGATCGTGCGCCCGGATCGGCGCCAGTATGCCCTGCTCGATCATCTGATCGAGTTCAAGCATCTGAAGATCGGCGACCTGCCGGGTCTCGATAGTGAGGCGCTGACCAGCATGCCAAGAGAGCAACTGCGCGCACGCCCCGAGGTCGCACGGCTGCTGAGCGAGGGCGATGCGCAGCTCGCCGGTTATCGCAAGACCTTGGAGGACATCTATGGTGACAAGCTCAAGTTGCGCACCCATGCCGTGGTCTGCATTGGGCTACTGCGGTTTGTCTGGTAGTACCGCATCCTCCCGCTGCTTCCCGCGCAACCCGCGCTGGCGCGCATGCCGTCTCTCAACAGATTCGATGCCCATCTTTGTTATAATTGGCAATATAATTATCCATCATGGAGATGACCTATGGGTCAAGTCACCATCTATCTGGACAACGAGACGGAAGCACGCCTCAAGGCGTCAGCCAAGAACCGGGGCGTGCCCGTCAGTCGCTGGATTGCCGAACTGGTGCGCGAGCGAACCGCGACGGAGTGGCCCGAAGAGGTCCACCAGTTAGCCGGCGCCTGGCCTGATCTCGCAGATGTGAAGGTGTTGCGCAGTGGGCAGGGCGAGGATCTCCCCCGCGAATCGTTCTAATGCGACCAGGCGCATGTCCGCGCCACAATTGGGGCAAGTCAGCGGCAGCAGGTCCTGAGACAGGAGGCTCGCGAGGGCCGGGCTGCGGTTGTCAGGAATGCCGGCGATCCTCAAACAGTCGGCACCGCCTCCGCATCACGCACTGAGGCACCCTCCTCCGATGGCTCCCTGCGGCGCACCCCCCGCTGCCGCCACAACAGATAGATCGCCGGGATCACGAACAGGCTCAGCAGTGGCGCGGTGATCATGCCGCCGACCATCGGCGCGGCAATGCGGCGCATGACTTCAGAGCCAATACCCCCAAGCAGCATGATCGGCAACAGGCCCGCGAAGATCGTCGCCACCGTCATCGCCTTGGGCCGGATACGCAGCACCGCGCCCTCCTCGATCGCGCTCTTGAGTGCATCGACGCTCGTTAGCCTGCCCTCCTTACGCCATTGCTTCAGCGCATTGTCCAGGTACACCAACATCACCACGCCGAACTCGGCGGCAACCCCGGCCGAAGAACGTGATCTCAGCGCTTGAGCTGAAACGCCATCTCGGCGTCTCCTATCCCACCGCCTGGCGCGTCAAACAGAAGTTCCTGCAGGTGATGAAAGAGCGCGATGATCAGACACCGCTTAGCGGCATCATCGAAGTCGATGACGTCAACTGGGGATGGGGAAGCGCACGCCACGCCCGGGCGCGGCTCACCGAACAAGACGCCGTTCATCGCGGCTTTGTCACGCAACGAGGACAACCACCCGATCGGACTTCGCCTCGGCAAGGTCAAAGGCTTTCGCAAGACGGAAGTCGAGCGCTTCGCCAAGCGGCACTTCGACACCGATGCCATCGTCCTCAGTGATGGTCTGGCCTGCTTCGGCGGCATCGCGAGTGCCGGATTTGAGCATCAGCCGGTCGTGACTGGCGGCGGCTACCACAGCATGGCGACCCTTGAGTTCCAGTTGCTCAACACCGTGCTCGGGACCGTTAAGAACCGCTTGCGTGGCGCTTACCACCAGGCCAGTGGCCAACATCTGCCGCGCTACCTCAACGAGTTCTGCTATCGCTTCAACCGCCGTTTCGACCTCGCAGCCCTGCTGCCGATGCCCCATCAGCTCCTGGTATTGGCTGAGCCTGGTTAATGATCAGGAGCGCTTTTGTCTTGGCGGTCCGTAAGTGTTCTGAATGGAAAGAATTTTACATTATGGATTTCCCAATATCACTCTCCAACCTCCAATGCTAGGAAGCATGGCTTCCAATCTACGCAGACAGAGAAAGGTGTCAAAACAGGTCCTTTCAAAGCCGGCAGCATCGATGCTGGTGACCCGCATGCTCTGGTTTTTCTCCATCAGGGCGACAGACGGGATGCTGATCTCGACGGTGTCATCGACGAAATAGTTCGCTGGACGTTGGTCCATGTTGGTGTCAGTAGGTCCAGGGCAGGCATCGGGGCCACTGCCGAAGCCGAATGTATCGTCGAGTTTGAGGATCTCCTTTTCGTTAGCGAAGACATAGCCGCCGTCGGGTGTCGCCAGGAACCGTCGGAGATGACTTCCGTACTGGCGTTTCTGATAGAGCATGTCACCTGCCGTAGAGATCTTGAGGGCGGCTGGATCGGCGAACTGATGGCGATAGACGAGCCCGATCAGGTAACCATCTTGCTGTTCAAGGATGTCGACTGGCCATTCATCGCCGTCATTATCCTTCATAATTGAGCCGTAGAGGTTTTGCCACTCAATGAGACCATTGGCAGACAGCCTCAATAGCGCAATATCGCGGTAATAGGGGTGGCCTGCATCCGCGCGGAGTCCTAACAGGTATCCGCCATCGCGCGTCTGAATGAGCGTATAGCCTTCATCGTTGTAATACTGATAGCCTTCTTCGGGATCGTCATAGTAACGGCCCCACTGCAAATCACCCGCGGCCGAGAGCTTGACCAAGAACGGATCATGGGTGCCATTGAGTCCCGTGCGTGTGGTGCCTGTCAGTGCATAGCCACCATCGCTGGTCTCAATCACCGCGCTGGCCCATGACGTCCTCCAATCGGTTTCTTCACCATCTTCGCTGAATTTGAGACGCCGCTGCCATTGAATTTCGCCGCGGTCGCTGAGCTTGAGGATCAGACCTTGGTCCTGCCCATCCGAGTTTTCCGTTGATCCGACGAGCAGGTAGCCGCCGTCGGTCGTCACGATCAAATCGTTGACGTCATCTTCGCGTGGATTATCAGGGAAGACACTCCCATAGGTTCTTTGCCAGAGGACGTTACCGTTGGTGTCCACTTCAAGCAAAAAGATCTCGTTGCGATCACCGGAGCTGCCTTCGCCAAAGGAACGTGTGACGCCAGCGACAATATGCGTGCCAGCCGGTGTCTGTTTGACCACCTCTGCCCAATCATTGCGGTCATACTCGCCGACCGCTCGCTGCCAGAGCACCTCGCCGTTATGATTGAGCTTAAACAGGAGTGCGTCTTCCGCTGAATCATCGACATACTGTGTGTCGCCTACCGCGACGTAGCCGCCGTCAGATGCCAAGGCCACATCACTGGCGTGCTCGTTGCTGGCATTTCGATGCCAAACATTGAAGTTCCAGACAGCCGCGGAAGTCGTTGACTGAAACGTGAATAGAAGAAGCAGTACGAGAACACGAGTGGGGGTCGTAGAGAACTTAGAAGAAAAGACGATCGACATCTGTCGCATGAAGTAACTCCTGTACTGTATTAATTAATTAAAAAAGCGAGCGATCAAAGGGTCGGCGACTTCGCTCGCTTAGAAACCTGAAGTTTCTTAAGGTTGCAAAGGATGTACTGTCTAAGACGTCGCAGTCGGCGCTACAGCAATTTTCCTGAAAATCAGACCCCAGAGAATCGAGGTTCAAGGGCTCGCCTCGCCGGGTGGCGAACCCCTATGGTTAGACCAGCTCCACGGGCAATCATCTTAAGTGTAGCTTAAGCTTGTGTTTTTGACCGCGCGAGAGGTGAGGTGCCTTGGTCAAACGCGCGGGCCGCAATCAGAGTCTTCTTCGCGACAAACGATTGCAGTCGTGCGTTGAACAAATGGTTCAAGTAACCCTACTAATAGGGTCAACTTCTTGCGCGTTGCCGTCAAGGCGTTGGCGTGTAGAGAGCGATTCCACTGTCTTGGACTGAGGCCCCCTCCTCCGATGGCTCCCTGCGGCGCACCCCCGCTGCCGCCACAACAGATAGATCGCCGGGATCACGAACAGGCTCAGCAGTGGCGCGGTGATCATGCCACCAACCATCGGCGCGGCAATGCGGCGCATGACTTCAGAGCCAATACCCCCAATCAGCATGATTGGCAACAGGCCCGCAAAGATCGTCGCCACCGTCATCGCCTTGGGCCGGATACGCAGCACCGCGCCCTCCTCGATCGCGCTCTTGAGTGCATCGACGCTCGTTAGCCTGCCCTCCTTACGCCATTGCTTCAGCGCATTGTCGAGATACACCAGCATCACCACGCCGAACTCAGCAGCAACCCCAGCCAGCGCGATGAAACCCACCGCAACCGCCACCGAGAGGTTGTAGCCGAGCAGATAGATCAACCAAAAGCCGCCGACCAATGAGAACGGCAACGACAGCATCACCAACAACGCCTCTCCGCCACTGCGGAAGGCCAGATAAAGCAGCAAGAAGATGATCGCCAAGGTCACCGGCACCACCTGATTCAGCCGCTCGCGCGCGCGCTCCATGTACTCATATTGACCCGACCAGGCCAGCGAATAGCCAGGCGGCAGCTCGACCTCCTCGCTCACCACCTGCTTGGCCTCCTCGATCCAACCGCCGAGATCGCGCCCACGGATATCGACGAAGGTCCAGCCGTTGAGGCGCCCGTTCTCGCTCTTGAGCATCGGCGCGCCGTCGGCGATCACCACCTCGGCCACCTGTGCCAACGGAATCTGCGCACCGGTTGGTGTGACGATCGGCAGCTCACGCAATGCCTGCAGGCTGTCGCGCTGCTCGCGCGGGAAGCGCAGATTGACCGGGTAGCGCTCCAAGCCCTCGACAGTCTGCGTCAAGTTCACGCCGCCAATCGCCGCCGCGACCACCCGATTGATGTCGCTGACGTTGAGCCCAACCCGTGCTGCCGCCAACCGATCCGGCCGAATCTCGACATAACGACCACCGGCAACGCGCTCCGAGAACGCCGAGCTGGTGCCCTCGACCCGCAGTACCGCGCGCTCCACCGCCTGCCCGATGCGCTCGATCTCGGCTAGATCCGGCCCGGCGATCTTGACCCCAACCGGCGTCTTGATACCGGTCGCGAGCATGTCGATGCGGGTCTTGATCGGCATCACCCAGGCATTGGTCAGGCCCGGCAGATCGACGGTCGCATCCAGCTCCTCGATCAACTTGTCGACGGTCATCCCCTCGCGCCACTCGGATTCTGGCTTGAGCTGGATCAGGGTCTCGATCATGGTCAGCGGCGCCGGGTCGGTCGCGGTGTCGGCGCGGCCGATCTTGCCGAACACCCGCTCGACCTCGGGCAGCGTTGCGATCAGCCGATCGGTCTGCTGCAACAGCTCCTGCGCCTTGCCGATCGACAGTCCCGGCAGCGTCGTCGGCATGTACATCAGATCGCCCTCGTAGAGATCCGGCATGAACTCGGAGCCAAGCCGCGACAGCGGGATCAGGGTGCTCGCCAGCACCAGCAAGGCCGCCAGCAGGGTCGTGTAGGGCCAGCGCAGCACCGCACGCAGCAGCGGCCGGTACAGCCAAATGAGCACCCGGTTGAGCGGATTGCGCATCTCGTTCGGGATACGCCCGCGCACCAGATAGCCCATCAGCACCGGCACCAGGGTCACCGCCAACCCAGCCGCCGCCGCCATCGCATAGGTCTTGGTAAAGGCCAGCGGTGCAAACAAGCGCCCCTCCTGCGCCTGCAGCGTAAACACCGGCAGGAAGCTCAGCGTGATGATCAGCAGCGAGAAGAACAGCGCCGGGCCGACCTCGCCCGCCGCCTCGCCGATCACCTGCCAATGTTGCTCACCACATGGACGCTCGCCATGCTCGGTCTCGTAGCGCTCCAGATGCTTGTGCGCGTTCTCGATCATCACGATCGCTGCATCCACCATCGCCCCGATCGCGATCGCAATGCCGCCGAGCGACATGATGTTGGCGTTGATGCCCTGCGCTTGCATGATGATGAAGGCCACCAGGATGCCAAGCGGCAGGCTGATGATCACCACCAGCGACGAGCGCAGGTGCAGCAGGAAGGCCACGCAGACCAACGCGACGACGATCAGCTCCTCGATCAGCTTGGTCTGCAGGTTGTCGACCGCCCCCAGAATCAGCTCTGAGCGATCATAGGTCTCGACGATCTCGACCCCCTCGGGCAGCCCCGCTCGCAGCTCATCCAACCGCGCCTTCACCGCCTCGATCGTCGCCAAGGCATTCTCGCCGGAACGCATCACGATGATGCCGCCAGTGATCTCGCCCTCGCCGTCCAGATCCGCCACCACTCGGCGCATCTCCGGGCCAATCTGTACCCGCGCGATATCGCGCAGCAGCACCGGCGTGCCCTCCGGTGTGGACTGCACGGCGATCAGCTCGATATCCTCGAGCGAGGTCAGATAGCCGCGCGTGCGCACCATGTACTCCGCCTCGGCCAGCTCCAGCACCGAGCCACCGACCTCCCGATTCGCGCCCTGCACAGCCGCCATCACCCGCTGCAGCGGGATGCCATAGGCCCGCAACTTCTCCGGATCAACAACGATCTGATACTGGCGCACCATGCCGCCGACCGTCGCCACCTCCGAGACACCAGGCACCGACTGCAGCTCGAACTTCAGGAACCAATTCTGCAGGCTGGTCAACTCCGCCAGATCGTGCTGTCCCGTGCGATCCACCAAGGCATAGCTATAAACCCAGCCAACCCCAGTCGCATCCGGCCCGAGCCGCGGCTCTACCCCCTCGGGCAATTCCGCCGCCGCCTGATTCAGATACTCCAGCACCCGCGCCCGCGCCCAATAGAGATCAGTGCCATCCTCGAAGATCACATAAACGAACGAATCACCAAAGAAGCTGAAGCCGCGCACCACCTTCGCACCCGGCACCGAGAGCATCGTCGTCGTGATCGGATAGGTCACCTGCTCCTCGACCACCCGCGGCGCCTGTCCTGGAAAGCTGGTCTTGATGATCACCTGCACATCGGAGAGGTCCGGGATCGCATCCAGCGGCGTCTGTTTCACCGCCAGGATGCCCCAACCGGTCAGCATCACCGTCGCGATCAGCACCAGGAAACGATTGCGAATCGACCAAAGGATGACGCCTTTCATCATTGCGCACCCGACATCCGCTGAAAGCTCGCCTGCAGATTCGACTCCGAATCGATCAAGAACTGCCCGGAGACAACGATCTCATCGCCCTCCTCCAGCCCCGACAAGATCTCGACCTCACCCGACCGCTGCATCCCAGTGACCACATCCACCGGCTGAAACCGCCCGTCCCCGAGCACCCTCACCACCGCCTCCCGCTCCCCGGTCACAATCAGCGCCTCGGCCGGAATCTTCAGCACCTCACGCTTCGGCCCGCCATAGATCACCACATCAGCGAACATATTCGGCTTCAGCGCCAGATCCGGATTCTCGAACACCAGCCGCACCCGCAAGGTCCGCGACAGCGGGTCCAACTCCGGATAGAGATAATCGACCTCACCCTCCCAGGTCCGCCCCGGCCGCGCCGGCACCCGCATCTCCGCCGACAACCCCTCGCCGAGCCAATCGATCTGAGACTCATAGATATCCACCATCACCCAGACCTGGCTCAGATCCGCGATGGTGAACATCTCACTGGACTCGGTCACATACATCCCATCGCGGGCCATCATCTTGGTGACGATGCCATCGATCGGCGCCCGGATCGGCACCCGATTGCGCGCCTCGCCATCACGCTGGATCGCCGTGATCACATCATCCGGCACATCCAACAGCCGCAAGATATTCCGCGCCTTGTCCTCACTCACCCGGCGCCGATCGGCCGCATTGCGATCCTGCGCCAGCAGGAAATCCACCTGCGCGTTCAAGATTGCCGGTGCATAGAGCTCGGCGAGCTCCTGTCCCGCTTGCACCGGCTCACCCTCCGCACGCAGGCTCAGCGACTCGATCCAACCCGCAGCACGCGGATGCACATGCGCCAGCCGCGTCTCGTCGTAGGTGACCCGACCCAGCGTCTCGATGTACTTCCAGAGCGTGCCACGCTCGACCGCTGCGGTGCGAACCCCCAGCGTCTGCACCACCGCTGGCGTCAAGGCGACCTCCGGATACTTGCCGGTCATCGGGTCCATCAGCTTCTTGACCAGATCCATGCCGCAGATCGGGCAAGTGCCAGGCTCATCCTTGATGATCTGCGGATGCATCGGGCAGACGTATTTCGGGTCGAGGTGTTTCGCCGCATGCTCCATCGGCGAATCATCGGCGGCTTCCGCGACTGGCTCAGTCGGCGCCTGGGCCTCAGCACCGAGCTCAGCGCCACAGGCAACAAGGCCTACCGACAGCACCAAGGCTAACAAGACTGGACCTAAGGACAGGGGGGGAGCGAAAGGACTGTCGTCATGCGGACGAGGCGCGGGGATGGTCGACATCAGGGATCTCCGGTCGGGCTGGATAGACGACGTCCAGTTGACGTCCCCCCCAGTGATACCCCTGTTGTGGCATCCTAGCAGGCATAGATCAACTGACCCGCCCCCGCAAGCCCTGCATGCGGCGGGCCTGCATTGCCCAGAGCCAGCATAGAATGACCACCGCGAGCCCAATGCGACTGACCCTTTCTGTTCTCATCATCCTGACAGCCGCCTTCGCTCAAGGCTGTGGTCCCGGCTCATCCGAGTCCGCCGCCGGCTTCGAGATGCCTCGTTTCGCTGATCCGGTGCTGGCCGAGGGGCGCTCGGTCTGGATGGGCACCTGCCGCGCCTGCCATCTGATGGGCGCTGCTGGCGCCCCTGCGGTGACCGACTATCCGAACTGGGAGCCGCGCATCGCCAAAGGCGTGCGGACCCTGTTCAAGAGCCCGATTCATGGCATCAAGGGCGACGACGGCCAGTACAAGATGCCACCGCGTGGCGGCAATGAGCGCCTGACGGATCGGCAAATCGAGGCCGCGGTTGAATATATGGTCGCTGCGGTAGAGTACCTGCATCAGCAGACTCAGGCTGGTGCGCTCTAGCCAACCTTATCGGCCTATCGCTATCGCCGCCCCACAGCGGCCTATCGCTATCGCCTCACAGCGGACCTCTCGTACCCTTCACTCCGCCGCTGGGCGAGCTTGAGCAGGTCACCTAGGCAGTGGCAGCCACTGCGCTTTGCCGCACGCAGCAGCCGCATCAGAATCCCCGCGGTCAGAAAGGCATCGCCTGGGGCCGTATGGCGGTCGTGGGGCAAGATGCCGAAAAAGCGGCACAGGCCGTCGAGCGAATAGTCTGTCAGCTCAGCCTCAGCGCCGAAGGCGGCCGCCTCCAACAGATTCAGCATCAGCTCGCCGGTATCGAGGTGCCGGTTGCGCAGCTGATCCTCAGTGTGGCGGGCGAGCGCGGCATCGATCATCCGCAGATCATGGCTGATGTGATGACCGACGATCACGCCATCGCCAAGATAGTCCAGCAGCTCGGCTAGGGCATCGGGCTCATCGAGGGCATCACGGGTCTCGCTTCGTGTGATCCCATGCACCAGGGTGGCTGCGGTATTGAAACGCACCCGCAACAGCACCTCAAGGCTGTCGCCAAGATCGATCTGGCCCTCGATGACCCCCACCGCACCGATGCTGACGATGCGGTGACGCCTCGGATCTAAGCCGGTGGTCTCGCAATCGAGCACGCAGAAACGCACCTGGTCCAAGGGCGTCGTATCCAACCAGCTGTGGCGAAACTGCTCCCGGTAGACCGCGAGTCGGGGGTTGAGTGTCTCGTTATCGGTCATGAGGAGTCCTCTGCCAGTCTCCCGCTGCAGCCTCAGCGGCGCGGCACCACGCCGTAGCGCTTGCCGGTATATTCCATCAGTTGCAATACGGTGCGAAAGCCAGATTTGAGCAGGTTCTGCTCGAGCCGCGTCAGCTTCGATGGCTCGACCTGACTGCCATCGCCATGCCCACTGAGTCCGGCACGGGTACGATAGAAGAGCGCATTGCGGAACGCGGCAATGGTCCCGTTGACCAAGGCATTGGCGTCCTCGTCGTCAGGCGTCAGCGCCTGCAGGCGCTCCAGCGTGCCGACGGGATGATCGATACCGGCATCGAGCGCTAGGGCGCGCGCCAGATCCGCCACCGGCTGCAAGGTGGCTCGCTGCAGATCGAGGGTTTCCGTGTAACGACCGTCGTCATCGATCACCAGACCGCGAAAGAAGGTCAGAGGTGGCAGGTTGGCCATCGAATCCGCCACCAGCAGGGGCACAAAACCGGAGCTGCGGTCTTTTTCGTCGTGGATACGCTGCTGCAGCCGCGTCACCAGGGTACAGTCACCATGTACCGGGCGCAGATCAAAGAACGAGGTGGCACGGTAGACGCAGCTCTCGATCGGCTCGTGAATCCAGTGGCTAAAGCCGATCTCCCATTCATTGATCGAGCGGCAGGCACTCGGGTGTCCGGAGACGATCCCTTTGGCCGTGCTGACAAAACCGCAGGCCGCGAGCGCCGCGCTGACGCGGCGTCCGAGCTCGAGGAAATAGCTGCGAGCGGCACGCCGTTGCTCGGGATCGGGCTCGTCGTAGATCAGCCCATGATCGAGATCATAGAGCGTGGTCAGCTCGCCACGGCCTGCGGAGCCGAAGAAGACCCAACAATGCTTGAGGTCGGGTATCGCATGGCCTTCGGCAAGCAAGGCACCTTCCACCAAGACCACCACGCGCCTTAGCACCGCGGCATAGAGTGCGGTCGCCATCGGCGCCAGCCAGCGCATGGCTGTGGCGTCAGTGAGGCCGCCGGCGAGGAAGGTTTGGCCCTGGGCCAAGAGCTGGGACAGCTCATAGATGCCCATCGCTCGCGCCATATCCTCAACGATCGCGAGCGGCGCCGCGGCCTCGATGCGGGTCAGATCCCGCCGCGCAATCACCGCAACCGCCTTGCCCTGACGGCTGCCATCGTCGGTCAGCACCAGATGCTCGACCTCCAACTCCAGCATCCGCGTCAGATAGGCGCCCGCGGGCAAGCCTGCCCGCAGCGTATCCGCCACCGGAGCCATCAGCTGCGCTGCGGGTGCATCGAGCGGCAGCTCGCCGCTCGCCACCCGATCACTGAGGGCGCGCGTCGAGATGAGCCCTCGCGGCGTCCCATCAGCGTCGACAACGACGGCGGCGGCTCCGGGCGGCTGATGGGCCAAGCTTGCAGCCACCGCCCGGAGCGGGGTTTCTTGTCCGCAAGTCACCGCCGATGGCGGCTCATCGACCCGCTTTTCCATCCAGTCGACCGGGCGACGGCCGAGGCGTTGCTGATCGTTGCGGGCGAGATCACCATCGAGCTCGGACGGGGCAATCGCGACGCTGAAATAGGCGGCGAGAAAGTGACTGGCGCGCGGATGTCGCTTGATCTGTTCCCAGAATGGCGCCGCCGGCAGTGCGTAGAGGATGACGTCGGTCTCGGTACGCGCCGTATAGGCATGCTCAGCGATCCCAAAATAGCGGCCAACGCCAAGCAGGTCACCCTCACCGCGGACATCGCGCAAGACCTCCCGCGTACCCGTCTCGTCATGATCGACCAGACGCACGACTCCTTGCTGAATCACGTAGATATAAGGTCGGCGCTTCTGCCCGCACTCGAACACCAGCTCGCCGTCCTCATGAAAGATGACACGGCCGCCATTCACCAGCTCGAGTAGGTCAGGCTCATCGAGATACTGGAACGGTGGATGGCGACGCAGAAAATCGGCGACGCGGTAAGCAATGCTAGCGGTCTTCACGGGTGGTCTTCATTGCTGTCTGCGGCGCTGACCGCAGGCCCCGCAAGCTCATCGCCCGCTGTCACCGGCCCCGCCACGAGGACGGGAGACGCATCAAGCTGCTCAACCCCCATCAGGGTGGTAATGCGCTGTAGCGATGAAATCAATAGGCTCTGCTCCCAGTCTTCGAGCGCCTGAAAGCGCTTCACAAAGGACTCCTGCAACAACGGCGGCGAGCGCGCCATAATCTCAATCGCCTTCTCGGTCGCCTTGACCATGACCCGCCGTCGATCCTCGCAACTGCGTGCTCGCAGAACCAGCGCTCGGCTCTCGAGCCGATTGAGGATGTCGGTCACCGTTGCCTGGCTGAGGCTGACCCGCTTCGCCACCGTGCCAACCGAGGCTTCGCCGAGACCAATGATCGCCTTTAACACCAACGCCTGAGGTGCCGTCAGGCCATGGCTTCGCTCCAACTGCCGCGAATGTAGCCCCACTGCACGGATGACCCGTCGCAGGGCCACCAACACATCATCACACCGACTCTCCGCCGTCGTCATCGTCATCAATCCGCCAACATTCGGTCACAAAATAAATCTTAGAGAGGGTCAACACTCAGCCATCTCAAAGAACCAAAGCAATATCAGTTTATTAAAGCACGCAACGCTAACCACTTGGAGGGAAAACTCCGAAAGTAGCGTTTCAAAAGCTTCGTGCACGATGTACCATACAGGTCTCCTCGCCGTCTTTCCGCACATCCCCGATGCCGCGAAGTACGGCTCACCCTGCTCGCGACTAACCGTCCCCTCTCGCCGTGCCCCTGCACTGACGAGGAGGATCTTCGGCAGGTCGCGCAGCCCATCACCAGGAAGCCAGACCATGCAGCAACAAACGACTCGACAAGATTACGGTGATGATCCGCTCGCCGTCCGTGACAGCGAAAAGTATCAAGAAGAATACATCGAGACCTTCGTTGATAAATGGGACGAGCTCATCGACTGGGACGGACGTGCCAGTGCCGAAGGCCATTTCTTCATCGACCAGCTGCGCGAGCGCGGCGCCAAGAAGGTGCTCGACGTCGCTACCGGCACGGGTTTCCACTCGGTCCAGCTGCTCGAGGCTGGATTTGAGGTGACTAGTGCCGATGGCAGCCCCGTGATGCTGGCCAAGGCGTTCGAGAACGCGCGCCGTCGCGGTCATATTCTACGTACCATCCATGCCGATTGGCGTTGGCTGAACCAGAGTGTTCACGACCTCTACGATGCCGTCATCTGCCTCGGCAACTCCTTTACCCATCTGCACGAGGAGCTCGACCGTCGCAAGGCCTTGGCCGAGTTCTACGCCACGCTGCGCCATGACGGCGTGCTGATCCTAGATCAGCGCAACTATGACGCCCTGCTCGACCATCAGGTCAAGCCGACCCATAACTACTATTACTGCGGCGACAGTGTACGCGCTGAGCCAGAGCATGTTGATGATTCGCTGGCGCGGTTCAAATACAGCTTCAGTGACGGTTCTGCATACCATCTCAATATGTTCCCGCTGCGCAAGGCCTATGTTCAGAGGCTGATGCGTGAGGTCGGCTTCCAGCGCGTCGATACCTACGGTGACTTCCAAGAGACCTATCGCGAAACTGAGCCCGATTTCTTTATCCATTGCACCGAGAAGGCTTACCTGGGAGGCAACGGATGAGTCAAGGCTATTCAGAGGCTGTCGAGACGGCTCGCGGCTATTACAACAGCGAGGACGCGGACAACTTCTACTTCCATGTCTGGGGTGGCGAAGACATCCATATCGGACTCTACGAAGACGCCAATGAGCCGATTGCAACCGCTTCGGCGCGCACCGTCGAGCGCATCGCCGACCGCATCGCAACGCCGCTTTCGCAACCCGATGCCCGTGTCATTGACCTGGGTGCTGGCTATGGCGGCGCCGCGCGTCACCTGTCCAAGCGCTTTGGCTGTCAAGTCCTCGCCCTGAATCTCAGCGAGGCCGAGAACCAGCGTGATCGCGCCATGAACCAGGCCGCTGGCCTCGATCACCTGATCGAGGTCGTCGATGCCAATTTCGAGGAGATCCCTGCTCCAGACTCCAGCTTCGAGGTCGCCTGGTCGCAGGATGCGATCCTCCACTCCGGCCATCGCGATCAGGTGATGAAGGAGATCGATCGGGTCTTGAAGCCCGGCGGCGAGCTGATCTTCACCGACCCCATGCAGGCCGACGATTGCCCTGAAGGCGTGCTGCAGCCGATCTTCGACCGCATCCATCTGACCAGCCTCGGCTCCTTTGCGTTCTATCGCGCCCAGGCCAAACAGCTAGGTTGGCAAGAGGTTGAGATCATCGATCTAACCGAGAATCTGATCAGGCATTATGCACGGGTAGCCGATACCCTTCGCGAGCAGCGCGATGCCCTCAAGGGCAAGGTCTCGGAAGCGTACATCGAGCGCATGTTGGCCGGGCTCGGGCACTGGGTCGAGGGCGGCCGTAACGGCTACCTGAGCTGGGGCATCATGCACTTCCGCAAACCCGCCTGAGCAATAAGCCAGAACCGCCGGTACCCTAGCCAATAAGAACCACAGATATTCACCGATTCACACAGCGTCTCGTTTCCATCTGTGTGCATCGGTGTTGTTCTGCGGTCCTAGCTCCAATCTAGCTGGTGCCTGCCTCAAGTCCGGCAATGATCTTGTCGCGGATTGCCTCGACGCCGCCGACACCCTCGACACGAAGGTAGCGCGGAGCACCCTCGCCACCCTTCTCGGCCCAGGCCGAATAGTAGGCGATGAGTGGCTCGGTCTGATCGTGATACACCTTGAGCCGTGCCCGAACCGTCTCCTCCTTGTCGTCATCGCGTTGTACCAACGGCTCGCCGGTCTCGTCGTCCTTGCCTTCCTCTTTCGGTGGATTGTACTCGATGTGATAGGTCCGCCCTGAGGCAGGATGTACACGACGTCCAGCCATGCGCTTGATGATCTCCTCATCCGGCACATCGATCTCGACGACCGCATCGATCGGCACTCCGACCTCTTTTAGCGCATCGGCCTGCGCCAAGGTGCGCGGGAAACCGTCGAAAAGAAAGCCATGTTCACAGTCTGGCTCAGTGATGCGCTCCTTGACCATCCCCATGATGATCTCGTCGGAGACGAGACCCCCTTCGTCCATGATCTTCTTGGCTGCCTGGCCAAGCTCTGTCCCCGCCTTAACGTGGGAGCGCAGCATGTCCCCGGTTGAGATCTGCGGGATATTGAAATGGGACTTGATGAAGCCCGCCTGAGTGCCTTTTCCAGCACCAGGTCCGCCGAGCAGGATGACGCGCATGACTCTCTTGCCTCTTATGGTGATCGTTCGATCTGTTAGGCTGCCACAGCAGCCTTGCTACGGCAATTGCAACCTGCGATAACTGTCAAATAATTGGCGTTGTCCTCAGGCGGCAGCCGCTGTCACCAGCGGCGGGAACCAGGTTTGGGCGATCTCTTCGTGCAGGTCTGCGATACCCAGTTGGAGCTCATCGATGAAGTCGTGCAGCTCTTTCTGGCTGAATCCCTCCAGCTCAGCTGAATCCAAGGCGCGCGCTAGGCGCCCGTTGACCCGCAAACAACCCTCGTTGCGCGGTAGGCGCTCAAGACAAATTCGACTGTGGTCGATGCACCAGCGCAGCGAGCGCGGAAACCGAGGGCTCTTGAAGATAAACCCGAGCACCGGTCCACGCTGTACCCGAATCTGGGTACTGCGACGATACATCTGATAGGCGGTGAGGGACTTCAGCACGCTGACCCATTGAATATTGTCGTAGGGACGCGCTTCATCCGCATCCGGTAGCAGGCTAGCGGAGTGCACATCGGCGATACGCGTCGTCATATCGGCGCGCTCGATGTAACGCCCCAGGCTCAAGAACTCGAAGCCCTGATCGTGCAGCATGGTTCCATCCAACAGGCCGTTGATCAGCTGGCTGTGGGTGATGAGCCCACGCAGATAGGAGTGTCGGCCATTCTTGGTCAGTCCCTTTTGTAGGCCATCGCGCGCATAGAGCGTCAAGCCGTTGATCTGCTCCCAGGCCTCACGCGGGACGAAATCACGAATGGTCCGGCAGTTCTCGCGCGCGGCCTCCAGTGCCGAGCGAATCGAGCCAGGGTGGCGCTCATCGCCGAGCAAGAAGCGCATCACCTGACGCTCGCCATAATCTTTGTAATGCTCCTCGAAGAGTTCATTCGCCCCGGTGATATCGACCAATGGCTTCCAGCCTGGCGCAATCCCCTTGGGTAGATCGAGTAGCAAGTTGGCGTTGACGTTGACGATGCGGGCGGTATTTTCGGCGCGCTCGACGTAGCGAGCAAGCCAGTACAGATTCTCGGCGACGCGGGAGAGCATGACAAATAAAGGTCTCGCTGGGGAGAAGAGATAGGCTCAATTGGCAGGTCAGTGAGTTGCGTCCTGTAAGGCGCGACGGCACCAGGTACCGCACAGCAGCCAGCCGCCGATTAGGATTGCGACTGGCGCTGGCCAGCCTCGCCTTGGACTTGTTCGTAGGTCTCGGTGGCGCTGTCCTGCGGCAAGATCCAGGTATCTTTGCTGCCGCCACCCTGTGATGAGTTGACCACCAGCGAGCCCTTGCGCAGCGCAACGCGGGTCAGTCCGCCCATCGTCACCTGCTGGCGATCCGCGGACAGAATGAAGGGGCGCAGATCGACGTGGCGTGGCTCCAGGCGATCCTTGATCACGGTCGGTACCGTCGAGAGCTTGAGGGTTGGCTGGGCGATATAGTTGCGCGGATCCTTTTTGATCGCGGCGGCCATACGGTCGCGCTCGGCCTGCGTCGAGGCCGGGCCGACCAACATGCCATAGCCGCCGGATTCATTGGCTGGCTTCACCACGAGCTCCGCCATGTGCTCAAGCACGTACTGCAGCGCATCCGGCTCCATGCAGCGATAGGTTGGCACATTCGGCACAATTGGCTCCTGATCCAGGTAATACTTGATGATCTCGGGAACGAAGGCATAGACGACCTTGTCGTCAGCGACGCCTGCACCAGGGGCGTTGGCGAGTGCCACATGACCGGCCTTCCAGGATCGCATCAATCCGGCGACACCGAGCGCTGAGTCATCGCGAAAGGCATCGGGATCGAGAAAAAGATCATCCACGCGGCGATAGATCACATCCACCCGCGCTGGACCATCGACGGTGCGCATGTAGCAGCAATCGTCGTCATCGACGAACAGATCCCGTCCCTCAACCAGCTCGGCACCCATCTGCTGTGCCAGATAGGCATGCTCAAAGTAGGCCGAGTTGTAGATGCCGGGCGTCAGCACGACAACCTCTGGGTACTCGGCAGGCCGCGGCGAGAGCGAGGCGAGGGTATCGAACAATTGCGATGGATAATCATCCACCGGCAATGGGGCATAGTGCTCGAACAGCTCGGGGAAGACGCGTTTGGTCACCAGCCGATTCTCGAGCATGTAGGAGACGCCAGAGGGAACCCGGAGATTATCCTCCAGCACATAGAGCGTGCCATCAGCATCGCGCACCAGTTCAGAGCCGCAGATGTGCGCCCAGATGCCTAGAGGCGGATCAATGCCAACGCATTGAGGCCGGAAATTCACCGATTTTTCCAGCACCTCCTGCGGGAAGACCCCGTCTTTGACAATGCGCTAATCATGATAAAGGTCGTCGATGAACAGATTCAGCGCCTGCACACGCTGCTTCAACCCAAGCTCGACCTGGCGCCACTCTCGCTCCGGGATCACCCGCGGGATCACATCGAAGGGCCAAGCGCGATCGATCGCACCGCCCTCCTCTGAGTACACGGTGAAGGTGATGCCCATCTCCTTGATCGAGACCTCGGCCGCCAATTGGCGGGTCATCAGCTCATCACCGCCTAAGGCTTGGATGTCCGCGGCCAAGGCGTCAACCTCAGGGCGCGGCTCGCCGCGCGCCGCTAGAAGCTCATCGTAGAAGCCATCGCACTCGTAGTCGGACCAATCGATCTCCATGGGCTCCGTCGTCAACCTCGCGTCACTTGCGCCGGGCCAGTCACCGCGGCGAAAACAGCGATTGTTACCCTTTGCGCCGGGATCGTCCAATCCTAATTTGGACCTCGGACGGGCGAGCCACAACCGGACCCAATGTTAGCGCTAGGGATCAGCGCCATCGTTGATTCTCGACCACAACGCTGTCCCTTTTCGAGTCCTTGATCGATCGGCGCTCAAGCTAGCGGGCGAATAACGAATAACGCCAGCTCCCTGGCTGCATCAGGAGCAGGTTTCTCGATGGATCGATACGCTGAGCCTGTTCGAAAAATTCTGGGAATCTTGGCGACCCCCAACCCGTAGCCAGATCATAGCCCGGCTTGGCTTCTGCACTGAAGCTGGGAGGCTGAGCCCCCCAAGGGAACACCTGCCAGGTGGTCTCATTATCGCCCTCGATGACGTCGTGATAGACCTGTCCTCGAATTTGCTCATTGTTCCCAAACTGATAAAGTAATGGGTTAAGAAATCCGAGACGCCATTTATCGTTGGCGAGCAACGCTTGATTCATCAGGGCAACGGCACCGGCCATCAGCGGTGCGGCGGCGCTGGTGCCACCGACATTTGCCCATTCACCATTCCTCAAATAGGTATAACCAGGTGCATCATCAGCCAATAGTGCAATATCGGGAACGGCTCTCGCCTGTTCGTATGGTCCGTAGGCATCGTTCGGAATCTCGGTCTTGCGCTGCCAGTCGGGCTGGCTGAACCAAGCGCTCAAGCCACCGGTACCAGCTCCCATCTCGATAGCATCGATCGTTTGTCCAAAGAGCGTCAGCTCTGCGAAGATTGACCAACTATTCCAAACGATCTCTATGTGAATGGAGTTATCCGGATTTAACCAGAGGTTGGTGCCGCCAACAGCGGTGACCCAAGGCGAGGTTGCAGGATAACTCGCACTGACGATGCCGTAGGCGTTGGTCAGTGTTTGCTCACCAAGGTCTTGCTCATACCGACAGGACGTGATGCCGGTGTCGCCCGAGGCGACGAAGACAGATATGCCAGTCGCGGTGGCTCGTAGCAGCGCTCTTTCGGCCAAGATACTTTCGGTTAAGGGGTTTTCAGCCTCGCATCCTCCTAGAGAGATCGAAATAATGGTCGGACGTTGATCCGCTGGCTGATCGAGGGCGGCGAGCAGTGTTCTCGCGAGACTTGTCTGATCAGCGGCTGGTCCGCCTTGACCATCGGTGCTTTCGAACACCTGAAGCGCCTCGAGCCCTGGGGCTGTCGCGGCCAATACTTGCAAATCCAAGATCGTTTCGCCGCCTCCCGGCAGCGGTGGTCCACCGGGAACGGTGGTGAGACTGGGTGTTTGCCTGGGCAGTCCGAAACAGTCAGTGAATCCGTCGAGGTCGGATTGAAGAAAGCCATCGATCTCGATCAGGGCCAAGCGCTCGCCTCGACCATCGAAGCCCAGCGCATGAAATTGATCCAGCCCGTAGGCGTGAAGCCATTGGTTTGGGGTGTAGGGGTTGCGTCCACCACCACTGATCCCTTCGGGGCAGCCGGCCGGCGTGCCATCATTGGCGAGGGCCGAGTTGTAATGATCCGGGTCGCTCGCCTGCTCCAGATCGCTCGACGTCTGCGCGCCTTGCTTAAAATGTGCGCCGTCGATGACGACTTCACTGGCGGGCGGGTCCGGTAGCAGGACAGGAGTCTGGTCGAGCCCGACGATCGCGTCGACATAGGGCACGAGCTTTGCCGGAATCTGTGGGGTGGACTCCGGTGCGAGGAAGCGTTGACGCCCATCGAGTGTTTCGTACTGATAGAGGGTCACATCAGCCAAGGATTCGGCCTGTTGAACAGGCATGCGAGCCTCAACATACAGCTTCATTGCATCAAGGCGTGCCTCCAACTCCTGTTGCTCGAGATAGTCGATGACCTGCTCAGCCGCACCCGGCTCGGGGCCAAAGGTCTCAAGCACTTCCTCCATAGACAGATAGCGACCATAGCGTGGGGAGCTCGGATTAGCGGCGGCCAATGCGAGACGTTCGAGCTGGTCTTCTTTAGGGGTGCGTAGCACGAACTGGACAACGACCTCATCGGATGGCGGTGCTTCGGCCAGTTTTCGTGCATCATAGGGTCGTGCGATCGCCATCTGCGCAGTCAGCACAACAACGATTGCAATCGCTAATCTTAAAACAGTTTGATTGACCAACATCTTACCTCAAGATAAAAGCAGGGACATAGCTGAGCTGAATAGGACTGTGTCGTCTCTATTTTGGCTTACATGAAAAGCGAAGGTTACATCGGGCTGATGAGTTGGACCTGCTGAAAAAATTCCAGGAATCTTGGTGATCCCCACCCGGTCGCGAGATCATAGCCTGGCTTGGCTTCAGCACTGAAGCTGGGGGAATTCGCACCCCAAGGGAACACCTGCCAAGTCGTCTCATTATCGCCATAGGTCACGTCGCGGTAGACCTGGCTTCGAATGTGCTCATTGTTCCCGAATTGGTAAAGCAATGGGTTAAGAAACCCAAGACGCCGTTGACCGCTCACGAGCAATGCCTGATTCATGATGGCAACGGCACCGGCCATCAGCGGTGTGGCGGCACTGGTGCCACCGATACTCTCCCATTCACCAGCACTCAATTTCGCATAACCAGGTGCTGTATCGGCCAGTAGTGCAACATCGGGAACGGCCCTCGCCTGTCGATATGGACCAAAAGCGTCGTTCGGGATCTGGGTCCTACGCTGCCATCTGGGCTGCCTGAACCAAGCGCTCAAACCACCGGTCCCCGCTCCCATGCTGATCACATCAACGATCTCCCCAAAGAGCGGCAGCTCAGCGAGCTTGGACCAACTATTCCAGACGATCTCCGTGGCAATGGAGTTATCCGGATTCAACCAGAGGTTGGTGCCGCCAACGGCGGTGACCCAGGGCGAGGTGGCTGGATAACTCGCGCTGACGATACCGACGGCGTTGGTCAGAGTTTGTTCGCCGAGGTCTTGATCGAATCGACAGGACGTGACACCTGTATCGCTACTGGCGACGAAGACCGATATTCCAGTCGCAGCAGCTCGAAGCAATGCTCTTTCCCATAAAAGGTTATCAGCTAAAGTGCCTTGGGCCTCACATTGCCCGATGGAGATGGAAATAACGCTCGGACGTTGATCCCGCGGTTGGGTGATGGCGGCAAGCGTGGCCCGACCAAGACTTGTCGCATCAGCTACCAGTCCACCTTGACCATCGGTGCTTTCGAACACCTGGATCTCGTCGAGTCCCGGAGCGGTAGCGGCCAGCATTTGGAGATCCAAGGCCGTCTCGCCACCTGTGCCCGGCAGCGGTGGTCCACCTGGCACGGTGATGACGTTGGGCATTTGCCGGGGCAGCCCGAAACAGTCGGTGAAGCCATCAAGGTCGG
The DNA here is from genome assembly GCA_010912705.1 of Halochromatium sp. GTDB lineage: Bacteria > Pseudomonadota > Gammaproteobacteria > Chromatiales > Chromatiaceae > Lamprobacter. The sequence goes on along the minus strand of POWB01000009.1, from coordinate 42,240 downwards.
ATTGGAAAAAGCCATCGATCGCTATCACGGCCAGGCGCTCGCCTCGACCATCGAAGCCGAGCGCATGGAATTGATCGAGGCCATAGGCGTGCAGCCATTGATTTGGGGTGTACGGGTAGCGTCCACCGGCACTGATGCCGTCGGCGCAGCCTTGCGCTGTACCCTCATTAGCGAGCGCTGAGTTGTAATGCTCCGGATCACTCGAGGTCTGCGTGAGTTGCATCGAGACTGCGTCGCCGAAGGCGGCTGCGCTCGCCGGCAAGTCCGGCAGACGCATCGGGGTCTGATCGAGCCCGACGATCGCGTCAACATGCGGCGCGAGTTCTGCCGGAATCTGCGGAGAAGACTCCGGCGCGAGGAAGCGCTGTCGGCCATCGGGTGTTTCATACTGATGGAGGACGACATTCAACAATCCTGACGCCTGCTCAACCCGCATGCGAGCCTCGACGTAGAGCCCGGTCGCATCGAGCTGTGGCTCCAATCCCTGTTCCGTCAGATAGCGGATGACCTGCTCGGTCGTCTCTGTCTCGGGGCCAAAGCTCGCGAGCACCTCTTCCATGGACCAGTAGCGCCCGTAACGCCGGGACGCGGGATTAGCGGCGGCCAGTGCGATACGCTCGAGTTGGCGTTCTCTCGGCGTCTTCAGTACGAACTGGACAGCGACCTCTCCCGATACCGGCGCCTCGGCCATTTTCCACGCAGCGTTGGGCCGTGCGATCGCCATCTGGGCACTCAAACCAACAACGATTGCAATCGCTAGTCTCAAAATAGATCGGTTGAACACATCTGACCTCGCGCTAAAACATGGATATACAGCTAAACCAATAGATACAAGCGTGGATTTTCTCTACCATTAACGCCGGGCAGAAGCTGCGTTTGGCTCCAAGGTAGCTCATTAGGCCCAATAAGTCATTGCGCGCATCTAAAAAGATAACTACATGGGTCTTTGCCAATCCGAGTCACGAGCGCTTCCTTTTCTTTAGGGTATGTCACAAAATAATCATTAAGATTAATAGAGGTTGATCTTAATTGGCCGTCGTTATCGCGGCAGGATGCGTGCAGGGTATTATCAGAATAAACAGTGTAGTCTTTACAACTGTCTCCGGCGCCAGACCCATGCACCATCTGACCGCCTGAATTACCAACACAATCGTCAATCTTAATAGATGCGCTTTTGCTCCAATCCTCGATAGCAACTTTACATGTTATGACTTTATGAAAGTGCTCTAACGAGCAGTCGCGAAAATTTATACCCGAAGGACACGTATAGAGAGCAGCTTGACTATAAGCGACACTGGTGGGCAGTAGCACCAACAAAAAAAGTGCAAGGGTTTTATTTTGCATCATGATGAGCATCTCATGAGAGGTTCTAAGCTGGGCATATCACCTACTCACAGGCAATAGGCGATCAATAATCTATGCTACTGTGCACAACGATAATCGTACGCTTCACCATCCAGAGCTGTATCCCTACCGGTATCTGAGCCTACCTTAAAATAATCCCAGATATTGATACTGGTGGATTGCAACTGACCGTTATTATCACGGCATTTTGCTGACAATTGGTTGCTACCCTTGTCAAAAGAATAGTCTTTGCAGCTATCCCCCGCATTAGCCCCATGAACCATCTGTCCATTTGAGTTTCCGACACAATCGTCGATCCTCATCGCACAAGAATCCCATTGATACATGGGATCAAACCTCGTGCAGTAGATTACCTTATGAAAAGAAATTAAACCGCACTGCCAATCCACAAGGTATTCTGCATTCAAGAGCAGTGACTGAGAACCAAGCACCAGGAAAACAAAAACTCTCATTTTCATAACATCTTTCCCACATCGATATTGGCTGCGCGACTGCTATTACCATAATTACAAAGAGTCTTGGCTCATGAGGCGAACTGTGTGATTGCTAATTGCCGACCCGGCGGAAATTCAGTCCACACGATCATCTTAGCTGAATCTCTGGAAAGCGGCTTCACAGGTTTCGCCTCATGAGCCGTTTATTTTTCACAAGACAAACACTCCTCTTTTCTTATTCTACTCTGCAGCCTAGTTGCCCCCCGACGCTATACAAGCCAACAGAGAGATCCAGGGGTACCGAATACACCTCTTCCCCTGCACTCGTTCGGCAGGTGCCATAAAGCATGGGCCGGCCTTGAGTGTAGTTAAACCCGATATTATGACAACGTTGCGAAGCATCTTGCCCGCCAAGATAGAGGTTGCCTTCGGCATTGACGCCAACACAGTGATCAAGATAAATAGAGGTGCGACGCATCTCAACCATTCGGTACATCTGTGGCGGCAGGTAGGTCTGCGGATTCATTACGCACCAGGCTTCTAGCCAATAATTGTCTTCTAGATCGAAGGCAGTACAGGTTGATAGAAGATTGCCGGCCAGCACCGGGACGGGCAGGAAACTCGCAAAGACATAAAGTAGTTTTTTCATGAGTCTGATTATCTCTGGTTGTAAAACTA
>POWB01000009.1:0-39664 GCA_010912705.1 Halochromatium sp. | reverse complement strand
TTCTAGATCGAAGGCAGTACAGGTTGATAGAAGATTGCCGGCCAGCACCGGGACGGGCAGGAAACTCGCAAAGACATAAAGTAGTTTTTTCATGAGTCTGATTATCTCTGGTTGTAAAACTACAAAGCGATGCGCACTAACGGCTAACATCACCCTCGAGACTCACGCCGACGCAATGATCGATATCGATCTGCATGCAACGCATCTTGCCAATGGAAGCATCATGACCGTCTGAAGCCACAGTGCCACTACCCCTCTTGCTAGTACATCGATATCGGCAATCGTGCAAAAGTCTTGAGTGTTGTTTGCTTTTGTGACGAAATTTTAATGATTTGGGTATGTTATAGCATAGGTTACCACTGTGGATGTCAACATCTTTACTGAGCACATCCACCACTATACGTTGGCTGACTGAGAAAATTAGTTGCGCCGGTCTCTTGTCCGGGATCGAAATAGTCACAAACATTGATGCTTGTGGGTTGCAGGTTGCCATTGTTGTCACGGCACTTAGCAGACAATGTCGTACCGCTTATGGAATAATCTTGACAGCTATCTCCAGCATCACCTCCGTGGACCATTTTTCCGTTTGTGTTACCAACGCAATCATCGATCTTTTTCGTAAAGGTGGATGGCATGGAGCTGCCTCCGTCACTGTTTTCCACGGTCATGTTAGAATTATTCATTTGGCAGCTTATGTCTTCATGGAAGCTGACCAACGAACAGTCCCACTCCGACAGCCCCCACCAGCAGCCATCCGCATGAGATAGAGGAGCTTGAGCTTGAAATAGCCAAAAGGTCAACAAAGTCACATATTTTTTCATACGATATCGACCGATCTTTATTTGTTGCATAGGAGACAGGAGCTTCTAAAGCTCGATGAGTCTAGGCTGTTTAAACGACCAACATCTGATCTCGCGATGACGGATTGGACGCCCATGCGCAAACAGCCCTTGCTGCGACGCTTTCCGCGTCATAACGCCGCTAAGCCTAAGCCTCGATTTCACCTCTGCACAATCGGACGGCCTAAGTGAGCGGCGTCAGACGCTTACCTCAAGGCAGACTGATGCGCTTCATGATCCCATCTTTCAGCTTCCAGTGCTTGAGGCCCGCGGCGATGTGCAGTAGCAAGACCGCCAGCAGCACTAAGCCGCCAATGCCATGCATCAGGAACAGCTGCTCGCCAAGCTCCTTGTTGGCCGGATCGAGGCCCGGCTGCGACCAACCGAAGAATTGAATCGGATAGCCACTGATCGCGGTCGCGACCCAGCCACCAACGGGGATACCGATCATTAGCAGGTACATCAGCAGATGGGTCGTGCCACTGATCATCCGCTCAGGCCCGGTCAGCGGGGTCTGATACTCAGGTACCGGCGAGAACCGGAACAGCAGCAAGCGCAGCACCACCAGAAAAAACAACAGAATGCCGAAGCTCTTGTGGGCCATGTAGAAGCTGTTGGTCAGCTCGTCCCCAAATAGGCCCACGACGCCATCGTAGCCTAGGCCCCAGAAGGTGAAGCCCATTGCCAGGAGCCCAAAGATCAGCAGGGCGATGAGCCAGTGCAGCAGCCGCTGCACAAACGAGTAACGTGTCTTTGCCATCAGAAGTCTCTCCTCAGTCAGTGAAAATGCAGGGGCATTAACGACAAAACTGAGCAAAAAACGCAAGGGGATCGCGCAAGCCGCAGGCACTGCACGCGATCCCCGCTGCAAGCTCTCAGTGATTGCCCCAATCCTTACTGAAACGATCAACCACTACCCGGCAATCAGGATCTCCATGACCGACCTCGACCCAACCTCAGCATCAATCACTCCGGCTGCTTCCCAAGGCACAAAGGAGACGCTCCGCTACCTCAACTGGCTGTTCAACCCTTTCCAACGCCTTGAGGTGCCGGCCCTCTATGATCTGCTCTCGACCCGTGCAGCAACCGAGCGAGCGCTCTATCTGAACCTCGGTTTCTGGCAGGATGCGACTGACCTCGATAGCGCCAGCGAGGCGCTCGCCGATCTGCTCGCAGACGCGGTCCACCTAGCGCCGGGCGACCAGCTGCTCGATGTCGGCTACGGCTTTGCCGACCAAGACCTACGCTGGGCCGAGCACTATCAGCCGGCCCAGATCATCGGGCTCAATCTGACTCAATCGCAGGTCGAGGTCGCACGCCAGCGCGTCGCCGAGCGCGGCCTCAGCGAGCAGATCGATCTGCGGCTCGGCTCAGCAACAGCGATGGACCTGCCCGATGAGTCCGTCGACAAGTTGATTGCGCTGGAATGCGCGTTCCACTTCCGCTCCCGCGAGCAGTTCCTGCGTGAAGCCTTTCGCGTGCTCCGTCCAGGCGGGCGCATCGCCATCGCCGATATCCTGCCAAGGCCCGCCCAGGGCAGCGCCTGGCAGCGCTTCAAGCGCAAGACCTCTTGGGGCTTGGTCGCCGCTAAGTTCTCGATCCCCTGGGACAATGCCTATCCCATACCGACCTACCACGCCAAACTGAAGCTGGGCGGTTATGAGCAGATCAACATCGAATCGATTCGCGATCAGGTCTATGCGCCCTTGCATCAGTGGCTGTGCGCACATCGCTCCGCCCTCCAACGGCTGCACCCCGCTGCCGGCTTCGCCGCAAAGCTCGCACTGCGTCGCGATCCGGAAACCCTCTTTGCTGGGCTTGACTATGTGCTTGCGACGGCGGTCAAGCCGATGCGCCTAGTGCGCTAAGCGGACGGTACATCAAGTGCTTAGCATTTCTTCAACATGACCTGTGGATAACTCTGTGGGAAAGATACGAACAAGCGTGAAGAGTGCCCGTCCTTCTTGCCCTGGCGACAGATTGATGGGTTTTTGACCACTTTCCTAAGCCCTTGTTTTTACTCTGCTGCATCTAAGATCGCAGCCCACTGAGGCGGGTCAGTTGAATGTTGGGAAGCGCCGACGCCTCATGTGAACAACTGAGGTGGGATTTTCCCCTAGGCCTGCTCGCCCAAGCCCTAAAACGCCCACGGCCGATACAGGTCGGCAGCCCATTCAAGCCGTTCTTAGGCTTGCGTGACCCGAATAAACCGCTCAGGATAGCGGTCCTGTGCGACGGGGCCTGAGCGTCATTACGGCCCCATCGCCCTCCGCCCTGTCGCCATCTGCAGAGAGTCACCAAGACCGGCATGACACCAGACGCGCTTCAACCCGTTCGCGACCACATCGCCTCGCGCATCATTGGCCAGCAGCGCTTCGTCGACAGCATGCTGGTCTGCCTACTCAGCGACGGCCATCTGTTGGTCGAAGGCATGCCCGGCCTGGCCAAGACCACCGCGGTGAAGGCCCTCGCCGATGCCATCGAAGGCGACTTCCATCGCATCCAGTTCACCCCAGACCTGCTGCCCTCGGACCTGATCGGCACCGACATCTACCGCCACGAGAAGGGCGAGTTCGAGTTCCGCGAAGGGCCGTTGTTCCACAATGTCTTGCTCGCCGATGAGGTCAATCGCGCCCCAGCCAAGGTGCAGTCGGCACTCCTCGAAGCGATGGCCGAGCAGCAGATCACCGTCGGCCAGCGCACCTACCCGCTGCCCGATCTGTTCATGGTCTTGGCGACACAAAACCCGGTCGAGCAAGAAGGCACCTATCACCTGCCCGAGGCCCAGCTCGACCGCTTTCTGATGCAGGCCGTGGTCACCTATCCGACCCGCGACGAGGAACTGCTGATCCTCGAGCTCGACGCCAGCGAGCAACAGCGCACGGAGGTCATTCCACCGAAGCGCCTCAGTCAACAAGAACTGTTCGCGATGCGGCGCGCAGTCTCGGCGATCTATCTCGACCCGAAACTGCTCAGCTACATCGTCGATCTGGTGCAGGCCACGCGCCAGCCGAAGCTCTATGACGACGCCCTCGCGCGCTGGTGCCGCTTTGGCGGCTCGCCCCGTGCCAGCATCGCCTTGGCCCGCTGCGCCCGCGCCCGCGCCTGGCTCGATGGCGATGACTTCGTCGCCCCGCACCATATCCAGCTGATCGCCCCCGAGGTGTTGCGGCATCGTCTCCTGCTCACCTTCGAGGCCGAGGCCGAGGGCATCACCACCGATGAGTTCATCAACCGACTGCTGAACCTGGTCGCCATCCCTTGATGGCAGGCGGCGTCAGCACGTGAGTCTCTATCCTCGCCTTGACGACCTGCTCGAGCTCAGACACCAGGCCCACACCCTCGGTGTCTCCTCGCATCATCTGGTCAACTCGACCTTTGCCGGGCTCTATGCGTCGGTGTTCCGCGGTGCGGGCGTCAACTTCGAGGAGGTGCGCGAATATCGCGAAGGCGACGACATCCGCTATATGGACTGGAAGGTCACCGCGCGAATCAATGAACCACACCTGAAGGTCTTCCGCGAAGAGCGCGAGCGCAGCGTGGTGCTCTGCGTCGATCGCGGCCCGCACATGGCCTTCGGCACCCGTGGCACCTTCAAGGGCGTACAGGCGGCGCGGGCGGCGGCGCTGATCGGCTGGGCCGCGAGCCGGCTGCAAGACCGAGTGGGTGGCATGGCCTTCGGTGATCCGCAGCAAGGCCTGCAGCACTTCCGTCCGGCACGTGGCCGACGCGCACTCTGGCAGCTATTGCGCACGCTGACCCTACCCGGCTCCGCCGCAAGCGCCTCCATCGACTGCCTAGCCGGGGCGCTGAAACGCGCCTCCCGGGGGCTGCCGACTGGCTCGCTGATCTTCGTCATCGCCGACCTCAACCGCGAGGCACGCAATCTTGAATCGGTGCTTGGCAACCTCCGCCAGCGCAGCTCAGTGGTCCTGATCCCGGTCGATGACCCGGCCGATCGCGAGATCCCGGCCATGGGGCCGATCAGCTTCCGTGGTACCGACGGCCGCCTGATCGAGATCGATACCGATGACAGCCAAGCGCAAACCGCTTATAGGGAGGCTTGGGAGCAGCGTCGGAAAACCTTATCGGCCCTTGCCAACCGCTTGAATATCATCCTGATGCCCATTCACACCGAGCAAGATATCCATACCAGTCTGATCAGCAGCCTCGAGCAGCGAGCACGCTCGCGCGCAGTCTAAGACAGCTGTCAATCACTTAAACCATGCATTCATGCAGAAACCGAACGCCGTTCCCAATCGCCAACCAAAACGACCTGCGCCGCCATACTGACCGCATCGAACACGAGCACGACGATTGAATCCTGACCTGCAACCACTGGATCTGCGACCACTGCGCGACATCCACGACAGCCTCGGCAACCCCTGGTGGCCGCTGGCGCCGGGGTGGTGGCTGATACTGGCCCTAATCATCGGCCTGATGGCACTGGTCTGGAGCTACCGCAGCGGGCGCCGGCTGGTGCTGCCCGCGATCCCCCTGTTGCATATCGGCGATTGGCGCTGGGACGCCCGTCGCGAGCTGCAACGCCTGCGCCACGCCGGGCAGGATGAATCCCTGAAGGTGCGCCTCGCCGAGCTGTCGGAACTGCTCAAGCGCATCGCCATGGCGCGCCACGGACGTCGTACCTGTGCTGACCTGCATGGCCAGGCCTGGCTCGACTGGCTCAGCGAGCAAGACCCCGCTGGCTTCGACTGGCGCAGCCATGGCCAGCTGCTGATCCGCGCACCCTATGCACCAGCCGTTGCTCTGGGTCTTGGTACTGTTCCCCCACTCGCCCAGCACAGCTCAGCATCTCGCCCAGAACGGGGACAAAACGCCAGCACCGGGGAGGAGCTTGAGCAACAACTCGCGCAACTTATGGCGGCCACCGAGCGCTGGATCACCGCTCCGCGCAAGTCGCCCAAACGCCCACCCGAGAGCGCTCAAGGTCAGACTGTCCAGCCTGCAGGAAGCCGCCTCAAGGGTACACTTGTCAAGCTCACCAAGGCTTATCACAAGCTCGCCGCCACGACCTTTCGACCGCGCAAACCGCCCGCAGAGAACAGCCGTTGAACGCCAGATGAACGCCTTCGAATTCGCCTGGCCCTGGTTTGGCCTGCTGCTGCCGCTCCCCTTCCTGCTGCCCTGGCTGCTCGCAAGGCTCTGGCCGCGCAACACAGACAGCGATGCAGCGGCTCAGCCGCCGATCGAAGGCCAGCGCATGACCTTGCTGCATCCACAGCTCGAGGCGCTCGAGAACGCCTATCAGACAGGCCGCCCCGGCCCTGACCTTGCCAGCGGCATCAACCGCCTGCTGCTCTACCTGCTCTGGGCCGCCTTGGTGCTGGCCCTGATGCGTCCGCAATGGCTAGTGCCGCACACCGAGGTCAGCACTCCCGGCTATGACCTGATGCTGGCAGTGGATGCCTCGCATTCGATGGATGCGCTCGACTTCAGTGACCGCGGACAGCAGGTGAACCGGATGCAGGTGGTCAAGGGGGTGATGGGGCGCTTTATCGACGAGCGTGCTGGCGACCGAATCGGACTGATCATCTTCGGCAGCGAAGCCTTTGTCCTTTCGCCACTGACCATCGATCGTTACGCCGTGCGCCAGTTGCTGGACGGTGTTGTCCCGAGCATCGCCGGTGGCAGTACCGCGCTCGGCGATGCCATCGCCCTTGGCGTCAAAAAACTGCGTCAGCGCCCGGAAGGCTCACGCGTGATGATCCTGATCGCTGACGGCGACAATACCGCCGGCAGCTTCCAGCCGCTTGAGGCGGCCGGCCTCGCCCGCCTCGCCGGGATTCGCATCTACGTCATCGGGGTCGGCAGCAAGCAGACGCGCATCCCGATCCTGCACCAGGGCAAGATCGAGTACTGGGACGACCTGACCATGGACGAGGAGACCCTGCAGCAGATCGCCGAGATCACTGGTGGCGCCTATTTCCGCGCCACCAACAGAGGCGCCCTGCAAGCGATCTCCGAGCGCGTAGGCGAACTCGAAAAGACCGAATCCGAGACCCGCACGGTGTTCCTGCCCGAGCCGCTCTATCGCTGGCCGCTCACGGTTGCGCTGCTCGCGCTGCTCCTGCTTGGTCTGTTCCCCGAGGGCCGCGGTCGCGCCATCCGGAGGGCGAGCAATGCCTGAGATCGGTTTCCACTTCAGCCAACCCGCCTGGCTTCTGGGCCTGCTCGCGCTGCCCTTGGTCGCGCTCTGGCTCTGGCGCAGTGCCGCTAAGGCCGCGCGTAGCCCAATCTACCGCTATGCCGATGCGCATCTGCTACCACATCTATCTGGTGTCCGCGAGCTGAAGCGCAGTGAACGCTGGGGCCGATTCCTCAGCTGGTCCCTGCTCTGGCTGCTGCTGCTCATCGCGATGGCCGGGCCGCGCTGGGACTACAGCTCGGTTCGGCTCTTTCATCCTGGCGACAACCTATTGATCCTATTTGACATCTCAGGCTCGATGGAGGCCACCGATACAGCCCCGAGCCGGCTCGGCCGGGCGCGCCAAGAGGTCCAGGATCTGATCCTGCAAAACCGCGAGCTGCGCCTCGGCCTGATTGCCTTCGCCTCGGTGCCGCACGTGATCTCACCGGTGACCGAAGACAGTCGCGCCCTGCTGCTGGCGCTGCCGGCCTTATCGACTGGGCTAACGCAGCTACCGGGCAGTCGACTGCAGGGCGCGCTCGACCGCGCCGAGCAACTCCTGAGCGCATTGCCTGAAGACAGCGCCAAGGCGATGCTACTCATCTCAGACGGCGACTTCGACGAGCCCGGACTCGAAGATCGCCTTCGCAACCTGGCCGAGCGCGGGATGCCACTGCATGTGCTCGGTGTCGGTACCCCTGAAGGGGCCGATGTGCCCGGCAACCGCGGTCCGCTGCTCGCACCCAACGGCCAACCGGTGCGCACCCGACTCGACCAAGACCAGCTGCAGGCGCTCGCCAACGCTGGTGGCGGCCTCTACCAATTGGCCGATTATCGCGATGACGACACCCGCGCTATCCTCGAGATCGCTGCCCGGAGTCGACTCCCGGCCGAGATCAGCAATGATCGCACCCGAGTCTGGCATGAACGCTTCTACATCCCGGTTATCCTGATGCTTCTGCTCCTACTCGCGCGTTTCCGGGATTGGCTCGGTGCCAAGCCCAAGCACGCAGCCAGCAAGATGAGTCCTAGGCGTCGCCAAGAAGGCGGGAGGTCGGCGTGACCCATCAGACTCATCGAGGGCGCGAAAGTCTTAGGCGCGGACAGCTGAAGAGAGGAGCGATCGGCTCCACAAGTTCGATCAACGGCCGTTTGGAGCAGACCCTATGCGCACTCTTGCTGCTCCTAGTGACTGCATCCACAACAGCTCCCGGTCCGGCCCAAGCAGATTGGCTTCAGAACAGCGAGCAAGAGGCGATTGCAGCTTACGAAAGCGGAGCCTACGCGGCGGCGGCCGCAACCTTCAGCGATCCGTTCCGGCGCGGAGTCGCACTCTATCGCGCAGAACGCTATGCCGAGGCCGAGGCTGCCTTTGCCGAGCCGCAGCGCGCGGCGGTGCGTACCCAAGCCCAGTACAATCTAGGCAACGCCCGTTTTGCACAAGGCAACTATGCGGGCGCGATCAGTGTCTACGAAAAGGTGTTGAGCGCCGAACCGAGGCATGACGATGCGCTCCACAATCTAGCACTCGCACGCTCGCGCCTCGCGCGCTTCGAGCAAGAGGCCTTTGCCGAGGAGCAGGAGCCTAAGCGAGAGAAGGATCAGGACAAAGAGCAGACTGCAGCAGACAAAGAGACCCCAGACGCTCATGATGATGACGCCGAACAGGAGCAGTCGGCGGACGAGTCCGAACAGCAGGAATCCCAACAGCAGGAATCCGATCAAGAGCAGTCTGAAGAGCAAGCGGAGGAGCAAGAGGGGGATCAGGATGGAGAGCAACAGCAACAAGGAGAGCCCGAAGATGAGGGTGAGCAAAAGGAAGGCGAGCAGCAGCAAGGCGAGCAAAAGGAAGGTGATCAGGAGCAAGGTGATCAGGAGCAAGGAGAGCAGCAACAAGGCCAGCAAGATCAGGGTGAGCAGCAAGGGCAGCAATCCGGCGGCGGCCAACAGCAAGCTGATGCCGAGGAGCAAGCCTCTGATGGCACAGCTGATGAGCAGGGCGCCGATGATCAGCAAAGCGGTGACAGCGACGGCCAGCAACAGAGTGATAAAGGCGGCGCTGAACAACAGGAGCCGCAGGAGGATGCGGAGGGCGGCGACGCTTCAGACACAACCGAGACGTCTGGCAGCAATGAACAGCAGCGCGAAGATCAGACCGGCGAGCGCGGCGATGACGCTGACCAGGATCGCAGCGCCAGCGGTGAGTCGCAGGGGGATCAGCAGGGTACCGATGAATCAGCCGATCAGGATCGCGAACAGCCCAGCGCCGGCGAAAGCCAGGCCTCGCGAGAAGGGCGCGAGCCCGGTGAAGAGGACGCCAATGATGAGCGCGCCAGTGTTCATGAGCCTGACGACGAGCTTGACGATGAATCTAGTCAACAGCCATCCGACCCAACGGACATCGGCGCCGAGAAGGATCAGCAGCAGCGCGGCGCGCCTGACTCGAGCGAGCGCGCAAAGCGTCCCGAAGATCAAGGCGGCAGCGCCGCTAAGGCCAGCGCCGAGCCTGATCTCAGCGCTGCCGATCAGGCGGCACAGTCGGTCGAGCGCTTTGATCAGCAGGCTACCTTACCCTGGCAGACCTTAGACCCAGAGCAGGGCATCAGCGATCAGCCCACGCTCGATGGTGCCGCCGCACTCGGCCCCGGCATGGCCGTAATGGAGCAGCGGCTACAACAGGTCGAAGGTGATCCGACACGCTTGATGCGCAATCAATTCCGCCTCGAGGAGACGCGACGTCTGCGTGAGAGCGGTGGTCGATTGCAGGAGGCGCGGCCATGGTAGCTTGGCTCCGATTAAGGAATCATCAGGGTCTGCGACAGCGGACAGGGCCAGTCACATGGCTAGGCGCATGGCTGGGCGTCTGGTTTATGGTTTTCAGCTTGCTCCTGCTCGGAATCCCTGTCTTGGCCCTAGGCAGCACCAGCACGGCCAGCAGCCAGGACTCGCAGCCGCCATCCAGGGCATCATGGCCAGCGTCGCGCAGTTCCCAACAGCCCAATCCACAACACCCTTGGACCTTCCGGCCAAGACCGCCGACCAATGCCCGTGGTGTGCCGCCCGTACCATCCTTGGGTCAACCGCCGACAGGCTATCCACAAACCGGCCCTTGGCAACAGGTGCCGCCGGGATACCCAGGCTCAGGCACAGCAGCCCCCTCCCCCAGTCAGCAGCCTGGTGCCTTTCCTGGTCAGCCAGGCGCCTTTCCGAATCAGCCTGCTGCTTATCCGGGTCCGCCTGCTGCCTATCCTAGTCAGCAACCGGGCGGCTATCCAGGTAGCCTAGGCTATCGTCCCTATCAGCAAGGCTCGGGCTCCACCGGGAGTCCCAGGCTCGAGGTCAGCCTGCTCGAGACGCAGCCCTATGTGCAGCAGCCAGTGCTGGTACAGTTGGATGTGCTCAGCGCCGGCAATCTCGCGACCGCCTCACCAGATCTGGCCGGTTTCGATGCGGTCCTGCTCGAAGAGGTCTCAGGGCCGACCACGAGCGTCCGTGGCAGCGGTCGTCAACGGCAGATCATCAACAGCTACCTGTTGGCGCTGACCCCACTCCGCGATGGCTTGCTCGAGGTCGGCCCATTCAAGGTCACTGGCACCCTCGCTGGCGGCGTTCCCTTCTCTGCGGTTGCAGCGGAAGCCAGCCGCATCGACGTGCGCCCGGTGGTTGCCTCAGTGCGCCCTTGGCTGCCACTGCAAGCCCTGCAGCTGACCCGTGAGCTGGATGAGACAACACCCCTGGCCGAAGGTCGCCCTGCCACCCTGAGCTTGCGCCTGCAGGCCACGGGTGGCACCGGCGCTCAGCTCCCCGACCTCGAGCCCATGCTCAGGTCCAATGACTTCCGCGCCTATCGTGAGCAGACGATCGTCGACACCCGGCTCAGCGATGATGGACGCGCACTGCAAGGCATCCGCACCGAGATCTATACGCTGGTGCCCTACTCCGGCGGTCGTCTCCAGCTACCTGAATTGCGGGTCAACTGGTGGAACGTTGAGACCGCCCGGCGTGAGAGCTCAAGCGTGCCAATCCGCAGCCTCAGCGTGGCCGGTGAATCCGGGGCCTTTGGTTTCGGGCGTGGCTCGGGCTGGTTTAGTCAACGAATTGGCAGCGGTACAGACAGCGCAACCGACAGCCGCGTCGATCGGGATGGTTGGAGCTGGTTTTGGATTCCGGTCGGCAGCATCATGCTGTTACTGATCGGCTACTGGGCTGGCGTCTGGTATCGGGTAAAAGGATCGACTGCGCGGGGGACTGGGTCTGCATCGGACGCCGCTGCGCAAAAGAGGCGCGACGGCTCGACCTCTCGTGTCGGTTTGGGACAACGATTGCCTGACAGCAGCGCTCGGCTGGGCTCGAAGCTAGGCGCTAAGCTCAGGAGTGGCCTGCAACGCCTTGACCCTAGACCAGCCGCGGCCGCGCTCGGACTGGCTTTTCACGAACAGCGACAAAGGCTGGTGCCAGCAAGCATGCGCGTCTATCGCTGCGCGATCGAGGCCGAGCGGGCGAACAGCGCCAGCGAATGGGCGCTCAGGTTTCAGAGTAGTGCCTGCCAAAGCCTGCGCACCCCTAGCCGCGAGCCGCTACCGCGCATGGTAGATCGCATTCTGCGCCTGCGCCCCGGGGCCGATGGCGAACGTGTTCGCAGTCTCATACAAGCGCTTGACAACGCCCTCTACAATGGCGCTGAGCTGGATATGCAGCGCTGGAAGCGCGAGCTGCGCCGCGCCTTACGGCCGGGCTGGGGCGGGTTGCAAGGTCTTCTCCAAGGCCGTCTGCAGCGCGCCCGACTGCCCGCGCTCAACCCAAGCAGGAGCGATGGCTAACTGGCAGCCTCGTAGCTGGTCTTGGAGCCGGTCAGATCCCAAGCAAAGGTACAATCGAGATGCGACAGCACCGATATCAGCCCGCTCTCGCCATCCTCGACCATCACGGCCACCGGCGCGCGTTTACCGAACTGTTTGTTGCCGCGCTTCACCCACATGCCGCGCATCTCCGGATTCCGCGGGAAGTAGGTATGCAGCGCCTCCTCGATACGCAACAGATAGGAGACCCGACGGTTGACCTCGACGGTATCGGGAAACGGCTCTTCCTCGCGGAAGCGCGCAATGTTGCGCGCCTTGACGCTCTCGGGCAGCTGCAACAGCACCATCATATCGGCCGCTGACAGATTCCAGCTCTCGAGCAGACTCATGGTGCGCTGGGTCAGTGTCAGACGTTCATCATGGGACAGATCAGACATGGGATGAGACCACCTAAGGTAGATCAGCCGCAATCACCAAGCAGAGGCGTCACGGCAACAGAGAACAAGAAGATTGCGAACTATCGTTGACAGTGAAGGCGAATAACCCAGGTTGCAACCCGGAAAAGGGATTGTCTGATCGCCGATCGATCAAGGCTCCACGTCCACCTGCACCTCTCTGTCCTCGGCAGGTTCCAGCGTCGGCCACCGCGGTTTGGGCAAGCGACCGCGTAGCTGCTCAAAACGGGCGGCAAGCGCGATCAGTGTTTGCTCCGACCCTGGCGCGCCGAGCAGCGAGAGTCCGGCCGGCAGCCCGATCGGGGTCAGCGCCATCGGCAGGCTGATCTCGGGCAGCCCGGCGCCGGCCGCGAGCCCGGTTGGCAGGGTTGGATCAGCGGCATCGCAATCGTAGCTGATGTCGTAGCGATCCAGTCGTGATGGGGCCAGACAGAGCGTGGTTGGAAAGACCAGGGCATCGAGCTGCTGCCCGGCAAAGCGTTCGAGCAGCGCCGAGCGCAAGGCGGGCAGCTGTCGCATCAACACATCGAGGTAGTCGGGATTTGCCAGCCCAGCACTGGCCGCGGCACGCGTGAGCAGGCTGCGCACGCCGGCATCGACCGGTGAGTCCGAGCCGCGGATCAGTGGCGACTCGCTGATCCTGAGCAAGGCTTGCAGATCGGTCGGCCGACCATCGCCGACCGTCGCCAGATAGGCATTCAGCTGATCGCGCAGCTCGGTCTCGCGCAGCAGCGCGCTCCAGGCTGGCCAGCCCTCGGCAAAGCCCGCCGGTAGCGTCAGCTCAACTAGGATGGCGCCGTCACACTCAAGCTGCCGCAGGGCCTGGGCAAAGGCCTCGTCAACCGCGCGACTGCCACCCGAGAGGGCCTTGAAAATCCCGAGGCGAACCTTGCTCAGTTGACGCTCACCGGTCGGATCGATCTTTGTGGCAGCGGACCCTTGCGGGCTCGGGGAGCGATCTGCGCACTGCCCCTGGCTCTCGCTCCCGCGCTGGCTCTGGCCATGGCCGTAGCACTGAGCATCGCCCTCACCCTCACCCTCGAGCAGCTTGGTCTCAAGCACCTGCAGCATCAGCGCCGCATCGGCCACTGAGCAGGTCATCGGGCCAATGGCATCTAGTGACATCGGTGCTGGCAAGGCACCCTGCCCTGTCACCATGCCTTGGCTTGGGCGTATTGCGACTAGGCCGGCTTGCGCCGCCGCACTGCGCAGATCGCCCGCACCGTCGCTACCGATCGCGACCGGCGCCAGCCGAGCCGCGATAGCCGCGGCCACGCCAGCGCTGACCCGTTCAAGCTTGTACGGGTTCAGCGTCTGTCCGCCGGCCGAGCTGTAACCAGGCCGGCCCTGCGGCAAGCCAAGCTCGCGCGTATTGGCCTTCGCGAACAGCACCGCGCCCGCCTGCCGTAGAGCGGCAACCGCCGCGGCATCGATCTCGGGGAGATGGCCACGCAGGGTCGCGGAGCCGGCAGTGGTCGGTAGACCGCGCACATCAATGGTATCGCCGACCACCACCGGGATGCCCCACAAGGGACCACGGCCGTCACCCTGCCGCAGCAGTTCTTGGCCACCCGCGTCGGCGAGCTCAGGCAGCCGATCAGTCGCTCGCGGATCTACCGCAACCAGACTGTTTAGGGTCGGACCTCCGCTATCGAGCGCCTTAATCCGCTCCAGCGAGTGACGCAGCAGTTGCGCTGGGGTCAAGGCCCCGGCCGTCAGCGCGGCCTCTAGTTCCGCGAGGCTGGCATCGGATGGAAGCCGATCGGCAACCATTTCAGCGCCCGCCTCCGACCTGCGCCCTAGCTCGGTCTCTATCCCTGCTGCAGGTGCCTGTGCTTGCGCCTGCTCGGCAACCAAGGAGAGCAGTGGCCAGCCGATCAGCCAGGCTAGCAGCAGCAATGCCAATCGGTTGCAAAGCACCTGGGCGCCAATCGGGGCGCCACGACGCCAGGTCTGAGACCTCGTCTGAGAACTCGTCATCGTGATTCGAGGCGCGACCATTCGAGGCGCTGTCATGCTGGCTAAGGGGTTACTATTTTGCACTGAGTCCTCATTCCGCCACGATAACGACCGCTAAAGGATGTCGCAATGAGCGCAAACGCTTCGGCCAACGATCCATCAGTGCCGCCGCCCGCCTCCGGATGGGAATTCTGGATCGATCGCGGCGGCACCTTTACCGACATCATCGGCCGGCGACCGGATGGCTCTTTGCTGACCACCAAGCTGCTCTCGGAGAACCCTGAGGCCTATCCCGATGCTGCGATCGAAGGCATTCGGCGGCTGCTCGCGCTTGCCCCCGACGAGCCGCTGCCAAGCGCGGCGATCGAGGCGGTGAAGATGGGCACGACGGTCGCCACCAATGCCTTGCTCGAGCGCAAGGGCGACCGCGTGCTGCTCTTGGTCACAGGCGGCTTTCGTGACGCATTGCGCATTGGCTACCAGGATCGCCCGCAGCTGTTCGCACGTCAGATCATCCTCCCCGAGATGCTCTACGAGCGAGTCGAAGAGGTCAGGGAGCGCGTCGGCGCCGATGGCCGTCTCGTCACTCCACTGGATCTCGAGGAGCTACGCCCACGCCTAGAGCAGGCTTATCAGGAAGGCATCCGCGCGGTTGCCATCCTCTGCATGCATGGCTATCGCTATCCCGCGCATGAGCAGCGCCTCAAAGCCCTAGCGCAGTCGATTGGCTTTCAGCAGATCTCCACCAGCCATGAGACCAGCCCGCTGATCAAGCTGATCAGCCGCGGCGATACCACCGTCGTCGACGCCTATCTCTCGCCCTTACTGCGGCGTTATGTCGAGCAGGTCGAGGATCTACTAGACGCCAAACAGGATGCAATCCTTGCAGTGAGCGGTAATAAGCCACGCCTGCAATTCATGCAGTCGCAGGGTGGGCTCACCGATGCGCATCTGTTTCAGGGCAAGGATGCGATCTTGTCAGGCCCTGCGGGTGGCATCATTGGCGCCGTCGAGACCTCGTTGCAGGCTGGCTTCGACAAGCTGATTACCTTCGATATGGGCGGCACCTCGACCGATGTCGCCCATTATGCCGGCAGCCTGGAGCGCACCCTGGAGACCAAGGTTGCTGGCGTGCGCATGCGTGCACCGATGATGCAGATCCATACCGTCGCCGCCGGTGGTGGCTCGATCTGCCAGTTTGATGGCGCCCGCTATCGGGTCGGCCCTGAGAGCGCCGGCGCTGATCCGGGGCCAACCTGTTACCGGCGCGGTGGACCGCTAGCAGTGACCGACTGCAACTTGATGCTCGGTAAGCTACAGCCGGCCTTCTTCCCGGCTGTATTCGGCCCAAGCCAGGATCAGCCACTCGATCTAGAAGCTGTCCGCCTCGGCTTTTCAGCGCTCGCTGACGAGATCGCCGTGGCAACTGGCGAGCGTCCCCGTCCGGAGCAGGTAGCCGAGGGCTTCCTGCATATCGCGGTCGAGAATATGGCCAATGCAATCAAGACCATCTCGGTACAGCGTGGCTATGATGTCACCGCCTACACCCTGGTCAGCTTCGGCGGTGCCGGCGGCCAGCATGCCTGTGCGGTGGCCGATGCACTCGGCATGTCACGGGTGCTCTTGCATCCGCTAGCTGGCGTACTCTCAGCCTATGGCATGGGCCTGGCCGATGTGCGGGCCTTGCGCGAGCGCTCGATCGAGCAGCCACTCGATGCGCTGTTGCAGCGCGGCGAGCTCGTAGCGGCACTGGATGCCATCGCCAGCGAGGCGGAGCAGGAGCTGCTTGCCCAGTCGATACCGAGCGCACGCATGCTGCTACGGCGTCGGCTGCACCTGCGCTATCAAGGTTCCGACACAGCGCTTGAGATCGATTTTGATCCTAATCATGAGACCCTGACCCAGGCCTTCGAGGCCGCCTACCGCGCCCGTTTTGGCTTCCTGATGCCGGACACACCACTCATTGCTGCTAGCGTCGCCGTTGAGGCTGTTGGCAAAGCCTGTGGCGCGCCGTCACAACTCAGCCTTTCCCCAGGACCACTGCCTGTACCCAGCGCTAGAGTCTCGATCTTCAGCGGTGGACATTGGTGTCCAGCACCGCTGTTTGAGCGGACAGCCCTGCACAGCGAGAACCGAATCACTGGCCCTGCCATCATTGTCGAGCAGACCGGGACCACGGTGATCGAGCCCGGCTGGCAGGCTGAGGTTACTGCGCTGGGAAATCTGCTCTTGCAGCGGGTCGAGGCCCGCGCCGAGAGCCGCGCGATCGGCACCCACTGCGACCCAGTGATGCTAGAAGTCTTTAATAACCTGTTCATGTCCATCGCTGAGCAGATGGGCTATCGGCTCCAGAACACCGCCTTCTCGGTCAACATCAAGGAACGGCTAGATTTCTCCTGTGCCCTGTTTGATCCGGATGGCGCTCTGGTCGCCAACGCGCCGCACATCCCGGTGCATCTCGGCTCGATGGGAGAGAGCGTGCGCGCTGTGATTCAACTCAACGCTGGCTGCATGGCACCGGGCGATGTCTATGCGCTCAACGCACCTTACAATGGCGGCACCCATTTACCCGATATTACCGTCATTACGCCGGTCTTTGATGCCAGTGGCGAGCAAATCCTGTTCTATGTCGGCAGCCGCGGTCACCATGCCGATATCGGCGGCATCAGCCCCGGCTCAATGCCGGCACGCTCAACTTTGGTCGATGAGGAAGGGGTGCTGATCGACAACCTGAAACTGGTCGATCGTGGTGTCTTCCAGCGCGAGGCGGTGATGGCGCTGCTCAAGACCGGGCCCTACCCGGCGCGCAATCCCGCCCAGAATCTTGCTGACCTGCAGGCACAGATTGCGGCCAATGCCAAGGGCGTCGAAGAACTGCTGAAGATGGTCGAGCACTTCGGCCTCGCCACCGTGCAGGCCTACATGGGCCACGTCCAAGCCAATGCCGAGGAATCCGTGCGCCGTGTCATCGAGGTGCTGCAGCCAGGCCGTTTCCGCGTCGAAATGGACGATGGCGCGGTGATCGCGGTCGCGATCTCAATCGACCCTCAGCGGCGTCAAGCTTGCGTCGACTTCAGCGGCACCAGCGCACAACAGCCGAGCAACTTCAACGCCCCGGCGGCGATCTGCCGCGCCGCCGTGCTCTATGTCTTCCGTAGCCTCGTCGATGACAGCATCCCACTCAACGAGGGCTGCCTGCGGCCGATCGAGCTGATCATCCCCGAAGGCTCAATGCTCAATCCGCGCCATCCCGCAGCGGTTGTCGCCGGCAACGTCGAAACCAGCCAGGCCATCACTGATGCCCTCTATGGCGCCCTTGGACTGCTCGCCGCGGCCCAGGGCACGATGAACAACACCACCTTTGGTAATAGCGACTACCAATACTACGAGACCGTCTGCGGTGGCTCTGGCGCCGGCCCCGACTTTGACGGCACCAGCGCAGTGCAGACGCACATGACCAACTCGCGCCTCACCGATCCTGAGGTGTTGGAGTGGCGCTTCCCCGTGCGACTGGATTCGTTTTCGATTCGCCAAGGCTCAGGCGGCAAGGGCCGGTACCACGGCGGCGATGGCGTTGAGCGGCGTATTCGATTCTTAACGGCAATGGATGTCGGTATCCTTGCCAATCGGCGGCGGGTAGCCCCCTTCGGACTCGCTGGTGGCGGTCATGGTGACTGCGGTTGCGCCTGGATCGAGCGCGCAGATGGCAGCCTGGATGACCTCAGAAATACTGACAACCGCGCTGTGAGCATGAACGATGTCTTCGTGCTACAGACGCCAGGTGGTGGTGGCTATGCAGGCTGAAACGGCACTTTGAGTTGATTGAAGACGACGAACACAGAGGTAAAAGTCAATATGGGTATCGGACAGAGGTCATATTTCCGCATCGATGTCATGATGCGCTGCAAGTTTAAAATCATTCCTGCCGAGGAGATTACTAAGCGAGCGCTACCTTCTGATATGCCGTCGAATTTCATCGAAAATTTTATGATGCAAGATGTCATGGAACTCGACCAAAAGATCAACGACACGATCGTTCGTATCAACGAAAGTAGCTCACTGCTTGCAACGGCTCTTAACCTAATCAACAGTAAGATTAGCTTTTTGATGGAAACAGTAGACACATCACAGATGATCAAATCAATTCCATACCGACCGGTCAACCTGAGTGGTAACGGTATTGCCTTTGATATTGACCAAGATATTGACATTGACGACAAGGTAGACCTGTTAATGCAGCCGCTAGAGGCTGAAGATCCAATTCTCGTTCGTAGTAGTGTCGTCCATATCCAGCCGAAAGAGTTCGGCTCAATCAATAGAGTGGCCTTGACTTACGATGATCTCAAGGAAGAAGACC
The DNA here is from genome assembly GCA_010912705.1 of Halochromatium sp. Lineage (GTDB taxonomy): Bacteria > Pseudomonadota > Gammaproteobacteria > Chromatiales > Chromatiaceae > Lamprobacter. The sequence continues at coordinate 21,107 of POWB01000009.1, read as the reverse complement.
GCCAAAAACTAGTGTTTTTTATCCAAGCGAAGGAGATCGAGCTGGCCAAATTGTCTAAGCAGCGCGGCCCCGGGGTAAGCAGACCCTGATCAAAAAGAAACCCTTTGCGGTAGATGATAGATCAGTGGTGCGATCAGTGACCTAGACTTGACTGGACAGGGCAAAGCTCAATAGCGCTGCTAAGGTGATCAACGGCAAGAAGGCGCGCAGGTTTATTCGGCTGCTGCGGTGGTACGGGCCTGACGCGCCTGCTCGATCAGGGCGTCTGCGATCTCGAGCAATTCGGCCTTGGTCTTAGCACCCTCTCCTAGCACCTGATACCGCCCATCGACGATGATCATCGGCACCGCGTTGACCTTGAAGCGCGCCGCTAGGGTGTTGGCTCGGGCCAACGCCGCCTCAACCGCAAAGCTGTTGTATAGCTTAGCGAAGGTCTCAGGGTCGACATCCTGCTCGGCAACCCAGCTCAGCACCGCCTTCTCGGTATAGAGGTTGGTGCGCTGTTTGGTCACCGCATCAAAGACATCCTGATCTAGGCGATCGAGTGCATCAGCGTAGTCCAGCGCAAAATAGAGCCGTGCCAAGCTCTCCCAGGCCGCGCGCCCAAAGGTGACCGGCACGCGCTCAAAGCGCACATCGCTCGGCAGCGCTGCGGCCCACTGCTTGATCAGCGGGTTGATGTCACCGCAGTGCGGACAGCCGTAGGAGAAGAACTCCAAGACCTCGATCTCATCAGCATCCTGCTCGGTTGCTGGGGCACTGACTGCCTTCCAGTGACGACCCTCGACAAGCTCTGCGCTCGCCGTCAAGGGCAGACTGAGGAAGGCCAAGAAGGCCAGCAAGTAGAGGCTGAATCGACGTCGAATCGCATCCATCGTCACATCTCCAGACAAGATCTCAGGTTCATCCGACCAAGCGGACGGACAACGCGCTCGCGCAACAGGGACCGCTGTGACTGTTAGCAGCCAGGCCACTGTTCTGCGCGAAGGGTTAACGGATGGCTAGAGCAGCTCCTGTCGTCAGCGATGACGAGCTTATGACGGCTCGAATCACTGCTTACTGCTCGAGCACCTGCACGAGCCGCTTGGGCTCAACGAAGCCAGGCACCAGTTGGCCGTTCTCAAGGACGATGGCTGGGGTGCCGCGAATGCCCATCAGCTCGCCCAGCTCCATGTGGCGCTGCACCGGGTTCTTACAGGCCTTGCTATCGACCGGATTGCCGTTCTTGGCCTCGGTCATTGCCGCCTGTTGATCATCGGCGCACCAGACTGCGACAGCCTTATCGTAGGAGGGCGTGTCGACGCCGGTGCGCGGATAGAACAGGTAACGCACACTGATGCCTTCCGCAGCATAGCCATCGATCTGCTGATGCAGCTTGCGGCAGTAGCCGCAGTCGATGTCGGTGAAAACAGTGATCTGGTGCTTGGCGTTCGGCGCCTCAAAGACGATCATCTCATCCTCGCCCATGGCCTCGACGGCGCGTTGACGCGCCTCATTTTGCGCCTTTTCGGCCAGGTTCTCACGGGTTTGCAAGTCAACGATGGCGCCGTCAATCAGATAGCGGCCATCGCCGGTCATGTACATCACTTGCGGGCCGATCTCGACCTGGAACAGGCCCTTGATTGGGGTCGGTTGCACGCTGGTCGGCTTCGCATCCGGCAGCACCTTGGCCAAGGCCGCGCGGATGGTCTGCGCCTCACTGGCGCTGCCTGCCGTACTGAAGGCAAGCAGTGTGGTGGCTGCCATGGCGAGGCCTGCAGCCCCGATCCTTAAACGCATTGTCATCAAAATTCTCCCAGTTGAAACCGACCCTTCAGGGCGGACGCTTTAGACTATGAACTTGTTGCGCAAGCCAGCGACAGTCCCCGCCGGCAAAACTGGGCAACATAGAGCATGCGGCGAATTTGGTCTACTGCTGGCGGATTACCATCTGTTCAGACAGCGACGCTTAATCCGGCAGGCGGCAATTCCTATCAAGCACGCGGATGGTGCTTCGCGTGCAACTGCTGCAGACGTTCGCGCGCCACGTGAGTGTAGATCTGCGTGGTCGAGAGATCGCTGTGCCCGAGCAACATCTGGACGACGCGCAGATCGGCCCCATGGTTCAACAGGTGCGTGGCAAAGGCGTGCCGCAAGGTGTGTGGCGAGAGGGGCTTGATGATCCCGGCCAGGGCGGCGTAGCGCTTGATAAGCTGCCAGAAGGCCTGACGCGTCATGCAATCACTGCGTTGGGTCGGAAACAGATAATCGCAGCTGCGGTTGCCAAGCAGCACCGCCCGCGGCCCTCGTGCATAGCTGGCCAGCCAGTGAGTCGCCTCCTCGCCGAGCGGGACCAAGCGCTCTTTGTCGCCCTTGCCGGTGATGCGCACCACGCCCTGCGTCAAACTGACGGCGTCTGGCCTCAGGGTGACCAGCTCAGTGACGCGCAGGCCGCTGGCGTAGAGCACCTCCAACATGGTGCGATCGCGATGGCCGCGCGGATCATCGGCATCGGGCGCTGAAAGCAGCGCCTCGACATCGGCCTCGGTCAGGGTCTTCGGCAGTGGTCGGCCGAGCTTTGGCGCTTCAACCCTTTCGCTCGGATCTTCGGCGATCCTGCCCTGGCGCCGCAAATGGCCATAGAACTGGCGCAAACAGGACAACACACGCGCCGATGAGCGCGGCTTGCGCCCCTGCTGCGCAAGCACCGCAAGATAGTCGAGCAGATCGCTGCGCTGGGCCTGCTCTAAACCCCGTCTGTGCACTCGGGTCAGCCAGAGGTGGAAGCCGCGCAGGTCCGACTGATAGGCCGCGAGGGTATTCGCGCTCAGCCCGCGCTCCATCCAGAGCGCATCAGCAAAGGCTTCGATGACGCGCAGGCTGCTATCGTCACTGGCGCCTGAAACTCGGCTTGGTGAGGTCATAGGCTTGGCCTGCTCGCTGTAAGCCTTGCGTCTCCAGTATTGTTTAGCGGCGCAGGCCTTAACCCGGCCTCGTGATCAAGCAGCCAGCGCTTAATCGCTAAGAGCCGCCCATCGCGATCACCCGCGAAGCCACCTAGACCGGTCGCACTGACGACCCGATGGCAGGGAATTCGCAGCGGCACCGGATTGGCGCGACAGGCATTCCCCACGGCTCGGGCGGAACTGCCTAGCTCCTTCGCTAGCGCTCCGTAGGTGCGTCGGCTGCCGGACGGGATGGCGGCAATCAGCGCCCAGACACGACCTTGGAAAGCGGTGCCTTCAAGCTCAATGGCGCAGCTTATACGATGTCCTGGATCAGCGAAATAGGCTTCCAGCTCAGCGATCAGCCAAGCGGGAGCCGCTGACCCTGAGACCTTCTCAGGTCTGAGTAGCACCCCTGTTAGCCGCTGGTCTTGCCAAGAGATGCCAATCACACCAAAGGGGGTTGCAAGCTGACTGTCATACATCGAGTCGAACCGGCTAAGCTAAGGAAATGTCCAGTATCAACCAGACCCAAGCAATGGCCAAGCCTTCTGCCGCAATCGACGCCTTCTGGGAGCGTATCCCACTCGATCAGCTCTCTGCCGCACAGTGGGAAGCACTCTGCGACGGCTGCGCCAAGTGCTGCGTGACCAAGTATGAGGACGAGGACAGTGGCGCCATCCATTACACCGATGTCGCCTGCCATCTATTGGATCAGGACGGTTGTCAGTGCACAGATTATCCGCGTCGCTCCGAGCGCGTGCCCGACTGCGTCACCTTGACGCCAGACACCCTAGCCGAGCCCTACTGGCTTCCCGAAACCTGCGCCTATCGGCTCGTCGCCGAGGGCAAGCCACTGCCGGACTGGCACCCGCTCATCTGTGGTGATCCTGACGCGGTCCATCGTCTCGGTCAGAGCGTGCGCGGCCGGGTGGAATCTGAGACCACTGCCGGTGATCCATTGATGCGATTGATTACCTGGATTCGATGAGCACCATGTCTAAGCCCAGCGCGCCCCTTCCTCCCGTCAAGATCCCAGCCTCAAGCCCGACCTCGGCCGCACCCTCAACTGACGCGCGCCAAGTCCGGTCTCAGCGTCAACTAGTGCTGGCCTCGACCTCGCCTTTCCGCCGCGAGCTGCTCGGCCGACTCGGCCTCGCCTTCGAGGCCGCAGCACCGGATTGCGACGAGACTCGTCTTGACGATGAGCCGCCGCAAGCGTTGGTGCAACGGCTGGCCGAGGCGAAGGCACGTGCAGTCGCCGCAGCGTTTCCGGACGCACTGATCATCGGCTCAGATCAGGTCGCCTGCCTCGATGATCAGCTGCTTGGTAAGCCTGGTGGCCGGGAGAAAGCGCTCGAGCAGCTACGCCAGGCCTCCGGGCGCCGCGTGATCTTCGAGACCGGGCTCTGTCTGTACGACGCGCGAAATGATTGGCTGCAGGTCTGTTGCGAGCCCTATCAGGTGCAGTTCCGGGTCCTCTCTGAAGCTGAGATCGCCGCCTATGTTGATCGCGAGCAGCCCTTTGGCTGCGCCGGCAGCTTCAAGTCAGAGGGGCTTGGCATTGCGCTCTTCGAGCGCTTGGAGGGGGCCGACCCAACCGGACTCATCGGACTCCCCTTGATTCGACTCTGCGCGCTGATGCGCAACGCTGGTGTTGATCCGCTGCGCTAGCGCAGGCTTGGCGCTCCAGCGCCGCTGATCGCGGCAAGCGCGGATGCAAAGCTGGTCCCGACCCGCTCGGCAACGCGCTCCCAAATATCGCGCTCCTGACTGTAGTCGACCAACGTCTCAACCCCGACGATCTCCCGAGCAACAGAAGAAGGGCTACCGAGACCGTCGCTAAGACCCAAGCCGACACTCTCTTCGCCGGTCCAGAATAGGCCACTGAATAGCTCCTCACCGCCCTTGAGACGATCGCCGCGCCCCTCTTTCACCGCAGTGATAAATTGTGCGTGCAGATTATCTAGCAGTCCTTGAATGAACTTGCGATCCCAGTCATCAAAGTTTGAAAACGGGTCCAAGATACCCTTGTGCTCACCGGCGGTGAGCAGGCGGCGCTGGATACCGAACTCGTCGAGTACGCCTTGGAAGCCAAAACTGTCCAACCGAACACCGATCGAGCCGATCAGCGTCGCGCGGTCAACATAGATCTCATCGGCAGCGCTTGCGATGTAGTAGGCGCCTGAGGCACAGACATCAGCGGCGACCGCGTAGACTGGTTTGTCGGGGTACTTCTCACGCAGGCGTTGGATCTCGTCGAACACATAGCCTGACTGCACCGGGCTGCCGCCAGGGCTGTTGATGCGCAGGATCACCGCCTTGGCGTTATCGGCCTCAAAGGCATCGCGTAGTCCTTCAACGATGCGGTCCGCACTCGCGCTCGTCTTGTCCGCGATCAAACCCTCGACCTTGACCAGCGCTGTGTGCTCGCCAGAGGATCCCATCGAGTCACCGATGCCATCCATGATGAGCGCGATCGAGAGCAAGAGGAGATAGGCGAGGATGCCGAATTTGAGCACGAGCCCCCAACGCCGAGCACGTTGTTGTTGGCGCAGAAATTCGGCCGCCATACGGTTGATCAAGGCGCGCTCCCATTCGGGGTCATCGGTGGCCGGCATCTGCGCGCGTGCCGCGACCTCATCGCCTTTCCAGCGACCGATCCAGGAGGGTAGCTTCATGTCTTTAGATCCAAGCAATCGAAAAGGTTAGGTTGATCGGCAGCTTGCAGGGCTGAGACACAGTGCAGCACCGCTCAGCGCAGCAGCCAGTCCGAGAGCACCGCGAGTGATGGCGCGCAGGCCAAGGGCTTGTGCTCAAGCAGTCGCGCGACTGACTGGGTGCCATAGCCGACGGCCAGGGCGCGAACTCCCGCGTTTTGCGCCATGAGCAGATCGTAATCGGTATCGCCGATCATCAGGGTATTGGCGGCCCTGACGCCTAGCTCGTCCATCAGCTCATGCAGCATGCTGGGATGCGGCTTCGAGGCGGTCTCCTCGGCACAACGAGTGGCATGAAACCAAGGCCGCAGCCCGGTCTGGTCCAGGGCTTGATCCAGGCCGCGTTTGCTCTTGCCGGTCGCCACCGCTAATAACAGCCCACGCCGATGTAAGGCTTCGATCAGCGCCTCTGCGCCCTCAAAGAGCGGCGTCGGAGTTGCATTAGCCACCAGATAATGCTGTCGGTAACGCGCAATGATCTCCGCTAGCGCAGCGTCACCACTGATCCCCGGCAGACGCAAGATGGCCTCTTCGAGACCCAGGCCAATGACCCCGCGCACAGCGGCTGCTGGCGGCGGCGCAAGCCCGACCTCGGTGAAGGCCGCCTGCATGCTGGCAACGATGCGACCCTCCGAATCCATCAGGGTGCCGTCCCAATCAAACACAACAAGCTCGACGGCTTGCAGCTCAGGCGCTTTGCTCTGAGCAGCATCATGGGTTGCATCGGTTAGTTCCAAGGCTCCTCCTCCAGTCTTCTCAAGACCGCTTCTAGGCTCTCAGGGAGTGGCGCCGTAACTCTTAGGATAGGGCCGTCTTCCTGGGGACGAAAGCTCAGGGCCGCGGCATGTAAAAACAAGCGTTTTAATCCGAACGCTCTCAGGTGCTCATTATCCGCCGGATCACCATACTTGGGGTCGCCAGCGACAGCAGCCCCAAGGTGCGCTGCATGGACTCGGATCTGATGAGTGCGGCCGGTGTCCAGCTCGGCCTCGACCAAGGTGAACGGACCATAGCCTTGGCGCCGGCGGAACCAGGTGCGAGACGGCTTACCTGCCGCTGGATCGACGCGCACCACTCGCTCACCACCCCGCACCCGATTGGTGCTCAGCGCCACTGCAACCTCGATCTCGGGCTGCGATAGTCGCCCACAGAGCAACGCAAGGTAGCGCTTATCGACCATGCCATCGCGCAGTTGCGCATGCAGGCGACGCAGCGCACTGCGGCGCTTGCTGATCAGCAGACAGCCCGAGGTGTCGCGATCGAGCCGATGCACCAGCTCGAGCTCGGCTCCGGGGCGTATCGCACGCAGGGTTTCGATCAGGCCCTGGTTGATCCCACTACCGCCGTGCACGGCGAGACCAGCCGGCTTGTTCAGCACCAACAGGCGATCATCCTCGTAGAGCACCGCCTCATCCAAACGCTCGCGCAGTTGCGCCGAGGGCGCCACAGACTCACCCTGTGCCGGTCGGCGCAAGGGTGGCAGCCGCACCTGATCGCCCGCCTCAAGCCGCTGTGAGGGGCGCACGCGGCCCTTATTGACTCTGACCTCACCAGAGCGCAACAGCCGATAGACGAGGCTACGCGGCACGCCCTTTAGAAGCGTCAGGAGAAAATTGTCGATCCGCTGACCCGCCGCATCAGCACTGACTTGGACCCATTCGACGCTCGGTCGCTGCTGGACTTGCTCGGTTTGAGCGGGTGCTGCCTTGAACTGTCCGGCAGGCCGACCAGCTCCTGGTTTCCCTTTGTCTGGGCGTGGCTGATGGGCTGCTCTCGGGTCGCGCTTGGAGCGAACGCGCTTAGGCTGCTTGGATGATGACTTATGGCTCAATTGCCGGTACCGAGAAAGCTTGCTAGCATTCAGAACTTGTGCTGTATGGGAAGGTGCGTGCGCGTACCATCCGCAACGGGGAGGAGCAGCACAGGACAGGGGTAACGCCGGGCGCGAGCGAATCGCGAACGTCCGCGCGAGCTCGATGGGTCATCACCTCGGCAGTCAACACAACGACACAGGCCGAGCGACGCGCCCGATGGTTGAGGGCAAGACCCGATGCAAGGCCGTGCGACCGACTAACAGTATGGCGCATCGCCAACCCATCTGTGGCATCGATTGTCACGCCCTGTCGCCATTTCTTAACTCCCTACCGGTTTTTCGACGAGTATCGGCATGGTGCCGGTGACTCGACAGGGTCCTTGGCGCATCACGCAAGGCACCGAAAGTCAATTGAAAGCGCGTGCCCAGGGCATGCCGCGGGTCTAACAAGGGGACCGCTCAGCGCGACTGCCGCGCGGGCAGACCAACCCGGGCTCTTGGGCGCGGCGGCACATGAAGCCGCTCGCGCGCGCCGCCACTGCCGAGTCGCTCGGCAGTAGACCGCGCCTCGCGCCAAGGCGAGAGAATTCGATAACGATGAAAAGAATGCTGATCAACGCAACTCAGCCTGAAGAGTTGCGGGTGGCCATCGTCGACGGCCAACAACTCTACAACCTGGATATCGAGAGCGCCGGACGCGAACAGAAAAAGGCCAACATCTACAAGGGCACTATCACCCGCGTCGAGCCGAGCCTCGAAGCAGCCTTTGTCGATTATGGCTCTGAGCGTCACGGTTTCTTACCGTTAAAAGAGATCGCGCGCGGCTACTTCCGGCAAGACGCGCCCAAACCTGGGACCCGTGCCAACATCAAGGAGCTGATCCGGGAAGGTCAGCAAGTGATGGTACAGATCGACAAGGAGGAGCGCGGCAACAAGGGCGCTGCGCTCACCACCTTCGTCTCGTTGGCCGGGCGCTATCTGGTGCTGATGCCGAACAACCCGCGCGCCGGCGGCGTCTCGCGCCGCATCGAAGGCAGCGACCGCTCCGAGCTGCGCGAGGCGCTGAGCCAGCTCGAGCTGCCCGAGGACATGGGTCTGATCGTGCGCACCGCGGGCGTCGGCAAGAACGCCGAGGAGCTGCAGTGGGATCTCAACTACCTGCTCCAGCTCTGGGACGCGATCAAAACCTCTGGTGAAGAACGCAAGGCGCCGTTCCTGATCTATCAGGAAAGCGACGTCATCATCCGCTCGATGCGTGATCATCTACGCGCTGATATCGGCGAGATCGTGGTGGACGACGCCAAGGTCTACGAGAAGGCAGAGGCCTTCATGCGCCAGGTCATGCCGCAAAACATGAAGAAGCTACGGCTGTATCTGGACGAGGTACCGCTGTTCACCCGCTATCAGATCGAGAGTCAGATCGAATCGGTCTTCCAGCGCGAGGTGCGGCTACCTTCCGGCGGCTCACTCGTTATCGACCAGGGCGAGGCACTGACCTCGGTCGACATCAACTCGGCGCGCGCCACCAAGGGCGCGGATATCGAAGAGACCGCGCTCAATACCAACCTCGAAGCGGCCGACGAGATCGCCCGCCAGCTGCGCCTGCGTGACCTCGGCGGCCTGTTTGTGATCGACTTCATCGACATGACGCCGGCGAAGAATCAGCGCGAGGTCGAGAACCGCCTGCGTGATGCCCTCAAGCACGATCGCGCCCGGGTTCAGGTCGCGCGCATCTCGCGCTTTGGACTGCTGGAGATGTCGCGTCAGCGCTTGCGCCCGTCGCTGGGTGAATCGAGCCAGCTGGTCTGCCCGCGCTGTAAGGGACAGGGCACCATCCGCGGTGTCGAGTCGCTAGCGCTCTCGGTACTGCGCATCGTCGAAGAAGAGGCGATGAAAGACCGCACCGCGCGCATCATTGCACAGCTGCCGGTAGAGGTTGCGACCTTCCTGCTGAACGAGAAGCGGCACCAGATCTTGCAGATCGAAGAGCGCCAGCAGATCGACGTGGTGCTGATTCCGAATCGGCACATGGACACCCCCGACTACGAGATCGAGCGTATCCGTGCGCAGGATGCCGAGCGCCTCGCCGATAACGAGATGAGCTACGACCTGGCCGCACAACCAGAGCATGCTGATCCTGCCTTCGCCCGACCACATGTGATCCCGCGGCCGGAAGAGCCAGCAGTCAAGGCGCTCGCGCCATCGATGCCTGCGCCACAACGCGATAACCCGCTCACTGACGAGCGACCGCTGCCAACGGCAGCCGACAGCGCCAGCGAGCAAGGCCGGCGAACCGAGAGCGTGCTGAAGCGAATCTGGAGCACGCTCTTTGCGCTGCCTGTTGATCCCTCAGTCGATGCGTCCTTGGCTGATCAATCCGCAGGGGCTGGACCAAAGCAAGGAACCGGTGCTGGCCCGCGCAATGAGCGATCAAGCTCGGCGACGCATCAGGGCTCGAAGCCTGATCCTGGACGCGGTGGCCAAGGTGCTCGCAGTCAGCGTGGTGAACGACGTCCGCGGCGCTCAACCAGCGGTAACAATGATCGCGCTAGCGCGACTGAGGCCGCAATGAATCAGAACGGCTCGAGCACCGAGACCGATCATGCCACTGCACGTCCTCAGGAGGCTCAACGCCAGCCGGGTGCCGATGGCACAGGTCGTAGCGGCAGCGACGGTTCAGGTCAATCGCGTCGCAGCAGCTCGCGCCGCGGCTCGCGCGGTGGTCGCGGTCGACGTAGTCAGCAAAACGCTGATCCTGCGAGCAGCTCCTCTGATGAGGTGAGCAGCAATGCTGCAGCCACGGCCGAAGCCCAGTCGTCCGCGGCCAGCGCAAAGTCGGGCCCGGCACCAACCTCCGCATCAAAGGCGTTGGTCGCGAGCGCATCGAGCCCAGATCCTAATGACAGCAAGGCGCAAGCAGACCGCAAGTCGGACGCTAGACAGCAAACCATGCCTGAGGATGCTGCGACTAGGGCTGCGCTAGATCAGGGAGATGAGGAGATAGGCGATGGCCTACGCTCAGCGTCTGGAGCAGACGAGGCCGACGCCAAGCCTTCAAGTCGAACGCGGTCTAGTCGACGTCGACGCGGAGGACGTGGCCGGCGCCGCAGTGAAAGCACTGGCAACGGGAGTGAGGGCAATGAGGCGCAAGAAGGGAGTGAGGCACAAACAGATCTGACACCGGCCGCAGGCGGCGAGTCTCCTGCGCCGGTTGATTCAGCATCAAGCGCCACGCCAAAGCCAACCACAGACGTTGCTGAACCATCACCAATAGCCAACAGCAGTGCGGCCAATGCCAGTCAAGCAGGGCGCAGCAGGGACCAGGAGCCCAACGACCCCAACCCTGACGATCGCGACTCATCCACTGATTCCGCAATGGCACCCACTGATTCCGCAATGGCACCCACTGATTCCGCAATGGCACCAAAAGCGACATCAGAGCCAACATCGTCAGCATCGCCAAGCCCCCCGACGGTCGTGCAACCCACCTCAACTGCACAGCCATCGCCCGCCCCACAGCCAGCACCTGTTACCCAGCTAGCATCCGCCGAATCGGCGCCCGAGACCAAGGCTCCGTCCGTCATACCGGCCAATACCCTGAGCAGTGAGACCAAACTCTCGAGCGACACCACAGGCCAACAGTCCGATCCGGCCGGAACCTGAGTGGCCAGCTAGCCTTGGTTTCGATTTGGGCCTCAGTTAGGTTAAGATGAGCGGCTGCCCCGCCCTACCCAACGCTGAGGCCGATTTCGCCTGTCATGCTTGAGCTCTTCCTGATCTCGACCAAGCGATTCATCGGCCTCGTTAGCTCGAGTCTGACCACATCGCCCGATGGCCAGGCCAACTTACGGCTGCGGCGGATCTTGGTCATGCTCGGCTTCCTACCGGTGTTTGCGCTTGGTCAGGGACTTCACTGGCTCGGCTTTCTCCTCGATGATCTGTTCTTCCGCGGCTGGCGTCGGGTCTCGGTCGAGGCGCCGGTTTTCGTGCTTGGTGTCCCACGCAGTGGCACGACGCGACTCCACCAGGTGCTCGCTCAAGATGAACAGTTCACCACCTTTCGCACCTGGGAATGTCTGTTCGCCCCATCGGTGACGCAACGTCTGTTCTTCCTTGCACTGGCGCGAGCCGATCGCGCCATCGGTGCTCCCTTTGCACGCTTGCTGCGCAAGATCGAGCGGCATGTCTTTGCTGGACTCGATGAGGTGCACCCGATGGGCTTGACGACACCGGAAGAGGATTACTTCGCGCTGATGCCGGTGCTCTCCTGCTTTATCCTGGCGCTACCCTTTCCCAACTTCGAGCACATCTGGCGCGTTGGCCGCTTCGATACTGATCTCGAGACAAGCGAGCGCGAGCGATTACTCAGCTTCTACGAAGCTTGCCTCAAGCGTCATCTCTATGTGCATGGTCCCGGCAAACGTCTGCTGTCGAAGAACGCCGCCTTCGCACCCTGGGCACAGAGTCTTGCACAGCGGTTTCCAGAGGCCCGTTTTATCGTCAGCTTGCGAGATCCCCTCGAGACCGTCCCGTCTCAGCTCAGCTCGATTGGCTCTGGACTCGCCTTCTTCGGCGTGCCAGCCGACAGTGAGCCGGTGCGCCAGCGCCTCACCGACCAGCTCGCCTTCTACTACGAGAATCTGGATCGGCTCCGCGAGCAAGTTCCCGAGAGCCGGCACATCGCCTTTGGCATGCACGACCTACGCGGTGGTCTCGGCAAGACCCTGAGGGCTGTCTACAAGCGCTTTGAGCTGCCACTCTCAGCCGACTTTGAGCAGGTGCTCGTGCACGAGGATGGCCAGGCACGGCGCTACAAGAGCAGCCACAGCTACAGCCTTGAGCAATTCGGCTTGACCTCGATCAAGGTCTCAGAGCGGTTCGCGGCAGCCTATCGTCATCCGGTGCTTGCCTCGCCGCCTGCATCGCAACAGCCTCCTCTTGAGGCGCGGCCTGCATCATGCTGATCTCCTCACAGACGCCGCCGCCGACATCGGACATCGAGCCAGATCAGGCACCCATCCCTGATGCGCATGGGCTACGCGTGGCGATCGTTTCCGACGCTGCACCAGAGCGTAATGGTGTCGGCACCTACTATCGCGATCTCGCCGAGCATCTGAAGGCCGCTGGCGCCAAGATTGAGCTGATCTCGCCGCGCTATCGAGCCGGTCGATGGCATGGTGGCCTGGCGATGCCCATGCCGGGCGATCCAACCCAACGTTTCCTGATCCCAAGGCCACAGCTAATCGGCCGGCGACTCAAGCGTCTCGATCCGAATGCCATCATCATCCCAACGCCAGGCCCCTATGCGATACTTGGTCTGCTGTTCGCGCGCCGTTCACAGGCGCGGTTGGTGGTTGGCTTCCACACCCATTTCGAGCGTCTGGCCGCCCTCAATCATCATTGGCGGCTGTTTGGTGTCCTGGCCCAAACCTATCTGAACAGCTGCCATCGTGCGCTGTTCAAGGCCAGCCATCTCGTCTTGGCCAATTCCGATGAGATGCTGGATGTGGCGCGCTCGATCGGTGCGACTCATGTTGGCCTGATGGGCACCCCGATACCGAAGCACTTTCTCGATGCACCAGTCAGCCCGCTGCGCCCCCATATCGAGCGGGTGCTGTTCGCGGGGCGGCTGGCCCCAGAGAAGAACCTCGGTGCTGTGATCGAGGCCGCGACAGTTCTGCCCGGGCTCCATTTCCAGATCGCTGGTGATGGCCCGTTGCGTGATTGGGTGCAGCAAGAGGCCGCACGTCTGCCAAACCTCGAGTACGTTGGCTGGGTACGACGCCAAGAGATCCGGCCTCTGATCGACCGCACCGATCTCTTAGTACTGCCGTCAACGATCGAATCATTTGGCACCATTGCCTTAGAGGCCATGGCCCGCGGTCGCCTCGTGGTGGTCTCATCGCAGTGCGGCATCCTGAGCTGGGACCAGCTCAATCGCGCCCTGTTTCAGATGCGTCACGACGAGGCGCTCTCGAGCGCGTTGATGCGCGTCTGCGCCATGGACCAGGGCATTCTCGAGCGCAAGGCCGCACTGGGACGTGAGGCAGCGCGAGAGATCAATGATCGCAACCTGCGGCATTGGCTGTCAGTACTGCGTGACCAAGACCCGCAAGGCATCGAGCAGTATGAAGGCCATTGATCGCTTCACCCTAGTCACTGATGCGTCCTTACCAAAGGCCTTGATCTCAGTGCATGACCTGATGCCAGAGACCATGCCTGCCGTGCGCAAGCTCCTCAAGCAACTCGAACAGCATCAGCTAGCGCCGGTCACCCTACTGGTCGTCCCCGGTCGCAACTGGAGCCGCAAGGGGATTGAAACCCTGCGAAGTCTAGAGCGTGCCGGCTACAGCCTGGCCGGCCATGGCTGGCGGCATCAGGCCGAGCGTATCAGCGGACTCTACCATCGGGCGCACAGTCTCTTGTTGTCGCGCCAAGTTGCCGAGCATCTAGCGCTCGACACAGCTGGCATCATCGCGCTGATCAATCGCTGCCACGCCTGGTTTGGTGAGCAGGGTCTGCAGCCACCAGCGCTCTATGTACCACCGGCTTGGGCCATGGGTCGCATCTCGCCCGCAGAGCTTCGCGACCACTGCCCATTTCCTCTTTACGAACGTTTCGAGGGGGTCATTGAGAGCGCGACCGAGCGTTTCCAACCCCTCCCCCTCTTGGGCTACGAGGCCGACACTGCACTGCGCGCCCCAATCCTGCGTCTTTGGAATCGTTGGAACTGGCACCAGATTCGAAGCCGCAGTTTGCCCATCCGCATTGGTATCCATCCGGGTGACCTCGCACTGCGGCTAGCCGATGATCTCAAACACGACCTGTCGCGGTCGATTAAGCCCATCGACTACAACAGCCTAATCGGCGCAGCTCGATCCTAGCCAGGGCTGAAGCGCTCGCGACGAATCGCCTCCAGCAGCCCACGCGCCGCCTCGTCGACCATATCGAAAACCGCCTCAAAACCGTTAGCCCCTCCGTAATAGGGATCTGGCACCTCGCGGCTCTCCAGATGCGGCGCGTAATCCATGAACAACCGCAGCCGCTCCTCGTAGCCTGGCGGACAGAGGGCCGCTAGCGCCCTCAGGTTGTCCTGATCCATGGCTAGCACATAATCGAACAGCTCGAAGTCCTCGGCCAGTGCGCGCCGAGCGCGCTGACGCGAAAGATCGATGCCCCGCCGCTGCGCTGTCTCGCGCGCACGCCGATCTGGTGGCTCACCCACGTGATAAGCATGAGTTCCGGCCGAATCGATCTCGATCAGATGCGTAAGGCCCTCCTCGATCACCAGCTTGGTGAAAACACCTTGTGCCGTTGGCGATCTGCAGATATTGCCCATGCAACAGAAAAGCACACGTACAGGTCTACTGTTTTTCATAAGTGTATGACTTTTAAATATTTTAAGTTCAAGAATGCCTGCTCACGACAGGCACACAGAAGGATACACAATCAGGCATAGCCTTAACCGAGCTCCAGGCTAAAGCTACTCGTTGGGAAGGTAAAGATCCGCGAATGTTCTAGCCAGGGGCATTAGGCGATTTCTGTCAAAGCTCATACCAACTCCTGATGCAAGGAGGACAACAGGTCGGATATGATGAATCTGAAGCAGTTTCTATCGGACTATGGGACCGAGGAGCAGTGCGCACAAACGCTCGAGGACTGGCGCTGGCCCAAGGGGTTCGTCTGCCCAAGCTGCGGCAATCAACATGGTTGCGGAGTACCGGGAGGTGTTGCTGCGAGAGGAGCATCTCAGGGCGACAGGATTGGACGCGGCGGCTGTGGATTGCTTTCTCGCGGCTTATGTCGGCATCGCTGACGAGGTGTCTGTTCACTATTTATGGCGCCCCAACCTGCCAGACGAGAACGATAACTTCGTGTTGGAGATCGCCATTGCAGCCAGTCCCTGCACCATCGTCACCCACAACATCCGCGATTTTCGTCAGGCAGAGCGGCGATTCGCCGGCGTCCAGGTTGCGCGACCCGCAGAGATCCTGACGTTGAGAGATCACTGATGCACAAACACAGGTCCTTTCCCCTGAGATTAAACGACGCGGAACGTGAGCGTGCCCGCGCCTTGGCCAAGCAGCTCGGCGTTTCGGAGAATCGGCTGTACGCCGACATCATTCGCGAAGGTCTCTTGATGCGCGAACAGATGGCCTATCTTGCAAAACTGCGGGCAATGGCTGTCTCCCCCCAAGAGGGGCTGGAGATCCTAAACGATGCGCCAAATGTCGAGCCGGAGGCGCAGGATCAGCTCTGATCAGAGCCGCTTAGCCCTGTGATCAGCCCCGGTCTCAGCCCAGGATTAGTCGTTCCAGCGCCTCGGCATCGAGCGGCCGCAGCCCGATCAGGGCGCCAATCGCGTTGCCGAGCTCGCGATTCCCGCTTATCAGCAGCAGCGCCGAGAGAGCGGCGACAAAGGCCTGCGCACGTGCCGCCTCGGTCGGTGCGGATCGCGCAGGTCGAAGGCGATGCCGGAGTAGGTGTGGATGTGAACAGGATGGATGTAGGTCATGAGGGTACGCGAGAAGAGCTGCCTGTTATCAGTGCCGGTACCGCCGCCAGGCTGTCAAAGCAGCGATGATCGTGATCGACCGCATGTGGACAGTTCGACGATGATACGGGATCACTCCAGGCGAGACGCCCATGACAGACCTTGCACCCCTGATTGACCTGCCCTCGCTGCGTGCCCGCTACGAGGGCTTCCTGCTCGATGCCTATGGCGTGCTGGTCGATCGCGAGCGTGCCCTGCCCGGTGCGGCCGCCTTGCTCGAGGAGTTGGAGCGCATCGGCTGTCCTTGGCGGGTGCTCACCAATGCCGCCAGTCGTCTACCCGAGGAGCTCAGTGAGACCTTCGCCACCTTGGGACTGTCGATCCCGGCTGAGCGCATCCTGACCTCGGGCTCGCTATTGGCCGAGCCGCAGGTCAGTGGTGATCTTTCCGGTGTGCGGGCCTTAGTCCTAGGTCCAGCCGGGGCACGTCGCTATGCCGAGCGTGCAGGCATCATCCCAGTACCATTCGAGGAGGCGCTCGAGGCCGAGGCGCTCATCATCGCCGATCAGCAGGATCTGCGCTGGCCCGAGCACATGGACCTGGCCGCGAGCCTCTTGCTGCGTCGGCTCGATGCCGGTCTGCCATTGCGGCTGTTGCTCTGTAATCCCGACCTAATCTATCCGGTGGCACCCGGGCGGGTTGGCCTCACAGCCGGGGCCTTGGCGGCAATGCTCGAGGCCATCATCCGCGAGCGGTGGCCCGATCAGGGCATCGGCTTCATGCGCCTCGGCAAACCCGCGCCGGCGCTGTTTGAGATCGCCCGTCGCCAGCTCGGTGTCACGCGGTTGGTGATGCTCGGCGATCAACTCGCCACTGATATCGCCGGTGCGCGGGCCGCGGGCATCGATGCGGTCTTGGTCGGTACCGGATTGGCGCCCGCCTCCGGTAGGGCGGCCACGGGCGTTCGCCCGACCTGGGTTCTGCCGTCGCTTGCGGTCGCGTCCGATCGGGCTGGAATCGAACGGGAGCAGCCTCAGTGATCATGCTAGCCCGGTCTTGTTTCCCCCTCAAACCCGACAACGACCGGCGTGAACGGTTGGAAACCGGGAACGCGCAACAGAGCGACGATTGACCCTCATGCGAACGCACAACCTTCAAGCCGGTTTGGGTGCGCGTGGTCTCAACGGCCTTGAGGGCGCTCTCGGGGGTTTCCAGGATGAGTCCGCTCCAAGCTTGCTCGATGTGGCAGAACAGGCGATGCTCGATCGGGTTCCACTTGGAGGTGTAAGGCGGATAGTGGGCAATGCGCAAGCGCAGCCCCAAGCGCTGGGAGAGGGCGATCAGGTCTTCTTTGAAGCGAGCGACCGGGCGGCATTGGCGCCGCCACAGTCGAACAGCAGGAGCCGTTCGGTGGCGTTCGGGTAGAGCGGCGCGAAGTGCGTCTCCCAGGCCAGGGCGATGGCGTCACAGACGAAGGCGCTGGTCTCGCGCGAGGTGCCCAGGGTGACGAAGGCCTGGTTGAGGCGCACGTCGTAGACGCCGTGCGGGATGAGCCGCCCGGTGGCCAGGTGGCCAGGTGGCGGAAATCATGGTCGTAGACCGCTTGCGCTGCGGTGCCGTCACCGCGACCACGGCGATGCAAGCGCCCGAGGAGTTCCTTCTTTTTGGTATCAACACTGAACACGGGCGCGCCCTTCATCCGCGCCAAGCGGCGCAGGGCGGCGATGTGGCGGAATTGTGCATCGCGTTCCACTGGATCGACGACGCCGGTGATCAGTTCCTTGCGCAGCGCGCGAGGCCGAAACCCCCAGTGCTCGAGCCAGGTGGCCGCCGTATTGCGACTGACTCGGATCCCGTGCTCGAGCAATGCCTGCGTGAGACGCATTGGATTGAGATCCGTCCACCGCACCCGGGGGTCGGTCGGACTGCCGGCGGTCTGCGCGTCGAGCACGTCCGTCAGCGTGGCGTTCACCTCGGGCTGACGCTCGATCAGGGGTGGGCGTCCACCGCCGGGTCGGCGCACTCGGTGAGCCTCGCCGCTTGGGCGCTGCGGATCCTGCGGATCGCCTTCACCTATCGACTCCAGTTCCTGGATACCGGTGTAGAGCGTGCGCCGACTCATGCCCAGAACCCGCGCCACATAGACGATGCCGCCGTAGCCGATCTTCAGCGCCTCCAGCGCTGCGTAGCGGCGACGGTGGTCTTCTGGCAACGAGCGTGCGTACAGACGCATCGTCTCCTCATGCGCGTCATCATAGCCGGGAAAATCGTTCATGGTCGGTCGATGATCCGTGTTCTAAGGGCTGGCGTATACTTGCATCTTCGCGGTGGCTTTTCCAGCATTTGGCGCAGACTGATTCGTAGCTTCAATCACAAAGATGCACCGCTTGTTATTGAATCGTTCCCTGGTTCGAAAATGCTTTCTACTCCCCTTCAAACTCCGCGGACCCAAACTTCAGCACACTGCAGTTCTCCTTGATCGTGCGCTGCAGGTTCTCATCGAACCCAGTCGTGCTCTTGGCCTGGATGTCGATCGAGATGGTGACGTCCACGCTGACCCGGGCGGTGAACTGCTCGATGATCTCATCGACGATCTGCGCGAAATCCATCTTTGCCTTGACCGGATCGACCTCGATGCTGCCGTAGAACTGCGTCTTGGCGGGGGCGGGGGTGCCGCTACCGCCGTCTCCTCCACCACCAGGCGTGACTGTGTGTCCGCTGCCACCTGTGCCTGTTCCACCAACTCCACCCGTGAATGAACCTCCGGTGTTGGAGCCGCTGCTGCCGCTGTCGTCTGATCCACCTGTATCACCTTCGGTGGTACCGCCCGCGTCGCTGCCAGCGGTTCCTCCAGCCGCTTTGGCCTTCTCCTGCTCCAATCGGTCGCGGTAGCTCACTGCCGCTTCACGCTGAATCAGCAGCGAGGAGTCGTCGAGTTCCACCAGCCCCTTCTGCCCCAGCATGAACCCCAGATAGCGCTCGCCCTCCTTGCCAGCGGCGAAGCCGAAGAAGTCCTCGCCCGCAACACCCTTGGCGATCGCGTCCTTAAACACCTCGCCGTTGATCAAGCGCGGTAGATAGAGGTAATGACAACAGTCGTGATACACCTTGAGCGCGCTGATCTCGGTGATGCCATCCTTGAAGTACCAGGTCTCGAGCAGGCGCTTGAGATGGATCGGACTCCATTCGGTGACCAGCCAGTCTTCGTCCTTGAGCCGGTTGTCGATCTCGGCGATCAGGTTGGGGGCGTTGGTGGAGAGGCTTACCGCATCCCAGCTCAGCTGCGGGCGGCCCTTGAGGAACTCCTCGACCGGACCGAGCAGCCATTTGTAGGTCTCGCGCACCAACTGCTTGAGGGTCTTCTCGGTCTCGTCGCGGTGCTTCTTCGCCAGCTTGGCCTGGTAGAGGTCGAGATTGAGCTTGCCCTCATCGATGTCGGCGAGGATGGCCTCCCAGGCGATGAAGGCGCGTCCGGTCTCCTTGAGCCGGTTGACGCTGTCGAAGTCCGGGGCGAGGAACAGCAACCGATTGCGCTTCTGGCGCGGTTGATCGCCTCGCTGGGTGAGGATCTCGAACGCTGCCGCCTGGGCGAGCTTACCGTCGACCCGACTGTAGCCGGCATCGGGCGAGAGCACGACCAGGCGCGGTCCCTGGCCGAAGTCATCGGGGATGTCGACCGAGGCGGTGAAGACGTGGATGCCGGCAAACTGGTGCTTGGAGCCGAACACCGCGCGCACTCTGTCGCGTAGCAGCGGATAGAGTTCATCCTTGTTGCTGATGTGCTGGATGCGGCTTTCCATCTCGCGGCGCAGATTGGGCTTGGTGTCGAGCCAGAAGCGGTCTTGATCGGAGTAGAGATAGTGCAGCCGATCGCGCAGACGCTTGAGCACGTCCTCGAACACCCCGAGCGATTGGCCGGGCTGCGCGGCACCGAGCAGGATGCGCTCGGTCTGCAGCCCGCGCACGGTCTGTGCGGCGACGGCGGGGGCGCTGCCGAGAAAGATGGTGCGCATCACGCGCCGGGCAGCCTGCACGCTGCCGAAGCGGGTGTCCTGCTGGTCGATCTCGGTGGCGGCGGCGCGCGGGCCGTCGACCTCGCGCTCGATCACCGGCTCCCAGCCCTGCGGCAGGTAGTGGATGCTCTTGTTGCGCACGTTGGCATCGTCGAGCGCGATTGAGCCGGGCAGGATCAGCGCATCGCGGTTGTCCGCCGTCCAGAGCCGATGGATGAGGATGGCCATGTACTGCAGCACGCCACGGGTGCGCTGGAACTTATCCAGCGTCGACCAGTCCTCGTAGAGCCGATCGAAGACCTCGGGGTGGATCGGATAGGCGGCGCAGAGGCGCTCAAAGTAGACGTTAGACTGGGTCTCGTTCGGCAGCTTGCTGCTGTGGGCGCGGTAGAAGTCGGAGAATTGGCGGGCGATGCCCTCGACCTCGGCGCGCTCGCCAGCATGCTCGAACAGGCGCCGGCGGACGATCTCGAAGGCCTCTTCGCTGGCGACCGGCTTCCACACCGATTCGACCCGGCCGAAGTACTTCTCCAGCGCGTTCAGGGTGCGCTGGCCCATGCTGCCGCCGATCTCGAGATCGGATTCCGGCAGCGAGGCGAGCAGGAGGGCGTTGGGAACGGCCTTGAGTGCCTCGGTGAGCGCCTGGATGAAGCTGAGGTTGGAGTCGAAGGTGCCGGCGCGGTAGTGCTGGCCGGGCTCGAACTGGCGCAGGAAGGCGACCAGCTCGTCGATCAGGATGACGCAGGGCGCGGCCTGTTGCAGCAGGCTGATCAGTCGCTGCTTGCCGGGTGAGGTGCCTTCGGCATCGGCATCGCGCACCAGGGCCAGGCCGTCCGCGCCGAGCAGTTGCCAGGCCAGCTCGCCCCAGAGCGTGGTGACCTTCTGGCCGTTGTCCTTGACCAGCTCCTGACTGGGGGCCAGGGCGATGCCATCGAGCACGGCAACGCGGGCCTTGGGCAGGCTCGTGATGCCGGCCTCATCGAGGATCGGTGGGATGCCGGTCAGGGCCTCGGTGCCGACTTGGCGGGTGGCCAGGTGGTAGACCCCGAGCATGGTGTGGGTCTTGCCGCCACCGAAGGCGGTCTGCAGCTGGATCACTGGATCGCCGCCCTGTCCGGCCAGGCGCTGGGCGACCGAGATCAG
>POWB01000008.1:133126-167708 GCA_010912705.1 Halochromatium sp. | reverse complement strand
TGAGGCCATGCTCATGCTTCGCTCCTACTTCAAGGCCGGGCGTTGGAATTTACTGAAAACCATGGCAAATCCATCCGTCATGACGACCTCTACATGACACGGAAAATTGGGAATGCGCCCATCCGAGCCGTAGCGACGAATGGAACCGCGGTGCCTATCTGGTCGAGGGGCTGGGCCACTGTGGCGCCTGCCATACCCCTCGCAACCTAGCTGGCGCGACCGAGCCCTCGGAGGCAATGACCGGCGCCATCATCGACGGCTGGTATGCGCCGAATCTGACTTCTGATCTTGGCGAGGGCCTTGGCCGCTGGACGGTCGATGAGCTCGCCAGCTTCTTGCAGACAGGGATGGCGCCGGCCGCACTCAACGCCGATGAGCCGGACCCCAGTAATGCGCCGGCAACCGAGGCCTTAGGTCCAATGGCCGAGGTGGTGCATGACAGTCTCTCAAAGCTGGCCCTCTCAGACCTGCGCGCGATGGCCGTTTACCTCAAGGATCTACCGCCTAAGACTGAGCCGACCCATCGGCCAAAGGTGCCGGAGGCTCTCACCGAGGAGCAGTATGAGCAAGGCCGCGCGATCTACGTCAAGAATTGCAGTGCTTGTCACCAGGATCATGGCCAAGGCCTGCAGCCATACTTCCCCGCGCTGCGCGGTAATCCGGTGGTCAATGAAGCGCTGCCGAACGATGTGCTGAAGACGCTCTTGCTCGGTGCCCCGTCCGATCCCTCGGAGGCCTTCTCGCCGCATGTGGTGATGCCCTCGTTTGGCTCGCTGCTGACCGATGAGCAGATCGCGACTGTGGCAAGCTACATCCGCGCCAACTGGGGTAATGATGCGCCACCGGTGACGGCGAAAGAGGTCAAGGCACTGCGCTAGCTAGCTTGGCTTAGAGGTTTGGCTTAGCGGTTGGCGCCGAGCGTCTTTTGTCATTGCTTCCCGTCCGCATTGGGCGGGCGGCTGCCCTCACACCAGCGATAGAACTCGCGTGGTGTGCTGTCACAGACTGTGCAGCCGCTGCAGGCGGAGGAGGGCGGCAGCGGCTCGGCGCATCCTTTCGCGACCCACTTCTGTAATAGCGCGCGGGCGACATCCGCCGGCACAGCAAGCTTCAGGGCCACCTCTTGGACTGAGATCAGGCCCTGCTGGCGTAGCAGATCGCGTGTCGTGGTCAGCATTAGGCGCGACCGCTGGCGGTTTCTAGGGGCATTTGGCGTCCGCGCTTGCCCCAGAGTCTTAGACCCGTGAAGACCAGGATCAGCAGTAGGAGGAGGCCACCAATCCAGAGGCTGGATGCAAGGGGATGCCGCTCGAAGGTTGCGGTCTGGTAGAACAGGGTCGCGGTGACGAAGGCGATGCCGGTGGTCCAGGCGGCGACAAAGCTGGCCCAAGGCGCTCCGGCCTCGCGCACGATGGCGCCAATGGTCGCCACGCAGGGAAAGTAGAGCAGCACGAATAGCAGATAGGCGAAGGCGCCCGCTTGGCCATCGAAGCGCGCTGCCATGGCACCGAAGGTTCCGGTCGTGATCTCCTGTTCAGCGGCGATGGCGTCAGGATCGAGGACCTCGCCGACCTGCAAGCCGAGCGGATCGGCCAGGCCGCGGCCCACCTCGGCGAGATTGGCCGGGATGGTCGCGGCTGCAGCACTGAGCGCCGAACCCAGTTGGAAGGGCGGCTCTTCCTGCTCCGGCGCGGCTTCAGCTGCGAGACGGCCATAGAGGCTGTCGAGGGTGCCGACAATCACCTCTTTGGCCAGAATCCCGGAGACGATGCCGAGCACGGCTGGCCAGTTGTCTTCGCCGATACCCATGGGCGCGAACAAGGGGGTGGCGAATCGGCTTGCAGCGGCCAGGATCGATTCATCGCTCTTGGTCTGATCCAGTTGGCCATCGGTGCCGATCGAGCTGAGCATGTTCAGGATCAACACCATGACGATGATGATCCGTCCGGCCTCGCGCAGGAATAGGCGCACCCGGTCCCAGGTCCGCAGCAGGACTCCCCGCAGTCTGGGCATGTGGTACGGCGGCAGCTCCATCATGAAGCCAGTGCTAGAGCCGGCCAGCAGGGTCCGCTTCATGATCAGGCCGGTGAGCAGGGCGATGGCGATGCCGGTCAGGTAGAGCGCGAAGACCACGTTCTGGCCCGAGTGCGGGAAGAAGGCGGCGGCGAACAGCACATAGACCGGCAGCCGCGCGCCGCAGGACATAAAGGGGTTCATCAGGATGGCGAGCTTGCGCTCACGCTCGTTCTCCAGGGTGCGCGTCGCCATCACCGCGGGCACATTGCAGCCGAAGCCGACGATCAGCGGCACGAAGGCCTTGCCGGGCAGGCCGATTGAGCGCATGAAACGGTCCATGACGAAGGCCGCCCGCGCCATGTAGCCGGAGTCTTCGAGCGCGGAGAGGAAGATGTAGAGGCTGGCAATGACCGGGATAAAGGTGGCGACCACGGTTAAGCCGGCACCGACGCCGTCGGCGAGAACCAGTCGCGTCCAGTCCGGCGCGCCCAGGTGACTCAGGAGTGCTCCAAGCCCATCAACGAACAGCGCGCTTGCAACGCCGTCGAAAAAGTCGATGAAGGCGCCGCCGATGTTGATGGTGAACACGAACATCAGGTACATCATCGCCAAGAATAGCGGGATGCCCCAGAGTCGGCTGAGCACGACGCGGTCGATGGCGTCAGAGAGGTGTCCGCCGGCAGCGCCACGCTGGCGTTGGACGGTCTTTGCCAGCGCGTGGGCGTGGGCGAAGCGGCTGTTGGCGATCTGGATATCGGCATCCTCACCGGTGCGGGCGGCGATGGCCTGTCGCCAATGCTCGACTCGCGCCTCGAGCTTGGGATCAAGCACAGTCATGCCCTGGGCCATGTCCTTTGTCATGCCCTTTGTCATGCCCTTTGTCATGCCCTTTGTCATGCTTTGGCTCAGAACCTGGCGATCACCCTCGATGAGCTTCAGCGCGAGCCAGCGATCGTTGCGCTCCGAGCCACTTTGCATGGCCGGCGCCAGCTCGGCAATGGCCTGCTCGACAGACTCGTCGTGGCCGAGCGTGTAGCCGCCGCTCTCGTGGCCAGCGGCCACCGCGAGGGCGCGGGCGCTGAGCTCAGTGATGCCTTCCTTGGTGATGGCCACCACCGGTACCACAGGACAACCGAGCTTCTCGGAGAGGATGGCGGTGTCGATCTCGATGCCGCGCTTACGGGCGACATCCATCATATTCAGTGCGAGCAGGACCGGGACGTCGAGTTCGAGCAGCTGTACCGTCAGATAGAGATTGCGCTCGAGGTTAGAGGCATCGACGACGTTCACCACCAGGTCGGCCTCGCGGCTGAGCAGGTAGTCGCGGGTGACTTGCTCATCGAGCGAGTCGGCATCGAGCGAGTAGATCCCGGGCAGATCAATCACCCGCACGGCGTGGCCATCGAGCTCACTGCGCCCCTCGCGCCGCTCGACGGTGACGCCGGGCCAGTTACCGGTGGTTTGGCGAATCCCGGTAAGCGCGTTGAAGAGCGCGGATTTTCCGCAGTTGGGATTGCCGGCGAGGGCGAGGGTCAAGGGTGCCTTGGCCGCTAATTGGGAGCTCTGCTCAGTAGGGTTGCGATTCATCGCGGCACGACTCCGTGCGAGGCTTGGCGGTTGCTAGCGTTCGGTTGGTGGATCGAGGGTGAGCGCCAAGTCCGGGGTAGGGTCGTTCGGCGCGATGAGCAGCTTCTCAACGATACCGCCGCCTAGGGCGACCCGGGTGTTGCCAACCGAGACGACAAGCCCAGAGCCACGGCGGTGCTCGATGCGCAGCTGGGTGCCGGTGCGGATGCCAAGCCCACGCAAGCGTCGGTGTAGCTCATGGCCGCCGGCGATCTTGGTAATGACGGCGGATGAGCCGACCGGCAACTGCGTCAGCGTTAGCGGGGGGGATACAGGTTGGTCCATCGAAAGGGCCTACTCAGGCGCTACTACTAAATGAGAAACATTTCTTATTCGCATTATAGTGCCGATATGACTGCTCGGAAAGTCAACGGCACTTAATCGATTGACGCGGCGCAGCATTTAGGTCGATCAATCGGCATCGGTCAAGATCGAGACAAGACCGAGCAAAAACCGAGCCGAGACAACCAAACCTAAGCACAAACCTAAGCACAAACCTAAGCAAAAAGGATGCCTTGGGGCAACAGTCGGTGCATCCTTGTTGCTTAGCGGGATCTCGCTGTCGCTCGCTCGCGCATCCTAGAGGCAAGTGTCCACTAGAAGTCACATGGAAACTACCCATTGAGAAAAGTCTTACCTGCGCTATGCTGAAGCCAGGGACCACCTTAGGCTTGTCGTGAAAAGTACGCTGGCTTTGGCTGGTTGCTGCGGCGGGCGATCAATGCGGACGATCGGGCGACGGTATGGTTTTTGCAGGCACCTTATTGGTATCCAGGTGGCTTGCAGCGCAGAGGTAAGAGTGATGACACTAAAACAGACCCACACCCTATGGCATCTTCGCCGCCAAGGGCTACAGTTCGAGGCCGAGAGGGCAGAGCGGGCTTGGTCAAGAGGCCGCGAATTCTTTCCCGAGCAGCATGCGCCACTGAAGCGTGAGACGCGTGAGCTGATCGAACAATGTAACTGGGAGCTCGATGCGCAGATTGCTCAGGTTGCCTAACTAGAGGCTTCCGTGCCGCTCAATAAGCATAATCAGGCGCGTCGGGTGCGAAATTACAACAGCGATGCGAAAAGGCTACTTGCTACTCGAGACGCGACCTGATCAACCAGGCATTGTCTCAGTCAGTACTCAGGACGGCGCACCTCAGCTCGACCGGTCGGGACTGAGGTTCGCCGCCCGCTTCGATGATATCGATGCAGCACCGATGCACCTTCATGAATGCCTGCGCCGGCATCTGAATACACTCGAGCCCCGAAGCTATGCGGTCGATCTGGTCGAGGCCGTTGCGGCTGCCGATGCCGTCGAGCTTGACCATCGTCGTGTCTATATCGAGCCTGCGCTGGCTGAGTGTGATCGCCTCGATGATCGCATCAACAGCTTGCACCGCCGGCACCGGCGGTTTGATCAGCTCATGCATGCGATTGGTCTGTTTGCCCTGTTATTCCTGCTCTTGTGGGGCTTGGCTCCGCTCTGATTCAGTTCGACCAGAAGCAACTGATACCGGCGATGCCTTGGGCGCCGTGCCTGATGGCGGTCTCTAGGTCGTTGTCGTCAACCCCACCGAGCGCATAGATGGGCAGGTTTGCCTGTTCAACCAGTTCGGCAAAGGTCGACCATCCAAGTGGCGTTGCGCCCGGGTGGCTTTGTGTCGCCTGTACGGGCGATAACAACGCGTAATCCAGGCCAAGAGCGGCCGCCTTGGCTAGCGCATCGGCGCTATGACAGGAGGCGCCCAGCAGGGGCTTGCCAATCGGCGGACGTTCGGCTAGTTCGGCGAGCCGTGCCTCAGTGAGATGCAGGCCATCGCCGGGCAGCTCGCGGGCGAGTGCGGGATCGCAGTTGAGTAAGAGCTGCGTCTTGGTCTGGCGGCAGACCTCAGCACAGCGCTCCGCGAGTCTTGCGTAGTCGCTGGCAGACCGGCCGGGTGCACGCAGCTGCAGGATCGGTAGCTGGCTGCGGCTCAGCACATCCGCGAGCCGGGCGGCGAAGGCATCGGGCTCGTGTGGCTCGGCGCCAGTGATCGCATAGCGGGTAGGGAGGCGCAGTGCGCTGATCACAGGTCGATCAGCCGCCGGAAACTGCTCAGGGTCCATGTCCACCGGCAACTGCCAGGCCAGTGGCTGACCCTCGCGCCCGCTCGGCTGGCCTTGATAGCTGAGTACGCGATGGATGTCGAGCAGCACCTGCCGGTCGCCATAGTCATGGCGCAAACGGATCAGCGGCCGTGAGTCCTTCAGTTGAATGCCAAGCTCCTCATCCAGCTCACGGGCTAGTCCTTGCACCACTGGCTCACCCGGCTCGAGCTTGCCACCAGGGAATTCCCACAGACCACCCTGATGTGTGCCCTGATGCCGTTTAGCAATCAGGATGCGCCCATCGGCGTCGGTGATGACGCCGGCTGCGACATGGATCAGTTTGGTCTCTGCGGGACTGCTGCTCATCTTGCCTGTCTGCAAGGACTTAGGAAACGTCTGGTCAATCACAAACAACTCAGACGCCATGAACCGATAGCACCCTAGGTGCGATACTCAGCGTTGATGCGGACGTAGTCATAGGATAGATCGCAGGTCAAGACTCGCGCGCTGGCGCTCCCGCGACCGAGGTCGACGCCGATACTGAAGCGATCCTTTGCCATCACGGCTCGGCCATCCTCCTCCTGATAACCCGAATCCCGCCCGCCGCCAGAGACGATCAGCACATCGTCCAGCCTGATCCGCACTCGATCGATATCCAGGCCGTCGAGTCCGGACCGTCCGACCGCGGCCAGAATCCGCCCCCAATTCGGATCAGCCGCAAATAACGCTGTCTTTACTAGTGGTGAATGCGCAATACAATCCGCCACCTGACGCGCCTCCCGCCCATCGCGCGCCTCCCCAATCTCGATACTCACCAGCTTCGTTGCCCCCTCGCCATCGCGAACAATCTCCTGCGCAAGCTCATCGCAGAGCGAGTCGAGCGCCTGCTGAAAGGCCTCCAGCTCGGCGCTGTTGGTCTCATCCAGTGGCGCGTTGCCGAGCGTGCCGGCCGCAGTCAGTACGCAGGCATCATTGGTCGAGGTATCACCATCGATACTGATGGCATTAAAGGAGTGCGCGACCGCCTGCTGCAAACATTGCCGCAGAGCATCCGGCGCTACCGCTGCATCGGTCGCTATAAAGGCCAACATCGTTGCCATATCCGGACGGATCATGCCCGCCCCCTTTGCGATCCCAGTCAGGGTTGCCTGCTGCCCACCCAGCAAGCAGTGCCGAGTCGCCCACTTCGGCCGCGTATCCGTGGTCATAATCGCCCGCGCCGCTGCCTCCCAGCCCCTCTCATCCAAGGCTGACAAGGCCTTTGGCAAGGCCGCAACCAACCGCTCCACCGGCAGATCCTCACCAATCACCCCGGTCGAGAAGGGCAACACCTGCGTTGGGTCGCAGTTGCCCAGCGCCGCCAGCTCATCACAACAACGCCGCGCGTCTGCAAGCCCGCGCTCCCCGGTACCTGCATTTGCATTGCCAGCGTTGATCAACAGCCAGCGCGGAGAGGCTGAGTCGAGATGCTCGCGTGCCACCCTCACCGGCGCCGCACAAAAGGCGTTGCGGGTAAAGGTCGCCGCGCAGACCCTAGCCTCCGGCAGCGCGATCAATACCAGATCATCCCGATCCCGATAGCGAATCCCCGCCGCCACCGCCGCCAGCCGAATCCCAGGGATCGATGCAGGCCGCGCTAAGGTCTGCTCGCCACCAGCTGATGCGCCCACCTCAGGAGACCCGACCATGGCACTGCTTAAACTTCTTACCAGAGCCACAGGGGCAAGGCTCATTACGCCCCACCTTCTTACCGTCTCGCACAAAGGGCTGTGCCGACTCCGCATCGCCGGTCGCCGCATCACCAGCGGCTCGCGCAGAGGTCGCACCCGCCACCGCTCCTGGAGCCTGTTTCGCCGCCTCCGGCAAACCCTCAAAGGCTTCATGCTTAAACTGGAACCCCGTCGCACTCGGCCCATGCGACAACAATTCCTCTGGGGCCTGCAATTGCATCCGCGCCAAGGTCCTCACCACCTCCTGCTTGATACTGGTCAGCATCGCCGAGAACATCTCGAAGGCCTCCCGCTTGTACTCCTGCTTCGGATTCTTCTGCGCATAGCCACGCAGATGAATCCCTTGCCGCAGATAATCCATCTGCGCCAAATGATCCTTCCACAAGGAATCCAACGTCTGCAGCATCACCGCCTTCTCAATCTGACGCATCTGCGTCGATCCGATCCGCCGCTCCTTCTCTGCCGCCTGCGCCGCCAGCTCATCGGTGATGCGTTGGCGCAGCGTCTCTTCGTGCAGCTCATCGTCCGCGTCTAGCCACTGCTGAATCGGCCAGTCGCCACCGTAGGCGTCCTGCAGCGCGGCGCTTAGCCCTGGCACATCCCATTGCTCCTCAAGACTCTGCGGTGGGATGTACAGGCTGATCAGCTCGTTGAGCACGTCCTGGCGCATCGCAGCAATGGTCTCGGAGACATCATCGCCATCCATCAGCTCACGGCGTTGCTGGTAGATCACCTTACGCTGATCATTGGCGACGTCATCGTAGTCGAGCAGCTGTTTACGAATATCGAAGTTGCGACCCTCGACCTTACGCTGTGCGTTCTCGATCGCCTTGGTGACCCAGGGATGCTCGATTGCCTCGCCTTCTTGCATGCCGAGCCGCTGCATCATGTTGGCAACGCGCTCCGAGGCGAAGATGCGCATCAGGTTGTCTTGCAGCGAGAGATAGAAGCGGCTTGAGCCTGGATCGCCTTGGCGCCCCGAGCGCCCTCGCAGCTGGTTATCGATACGCCGTGATTCATGCCGTTCGGTGCCGATCACATGCAGACCGCCGGACCCGAGCACTTGAGCGTGCCGGGCCTTCCAGTCGGTCTTGATACGCTCGCGCGCTGCCGCATCAGATGCCTTTTCAAGCTCGGCATCGAGGTTGCCACCCAGCACGATGTCGGTGCCACGACCCGCCATATTGGTCGCAATCGTCACCGCCCCCGGCTCACCGGCGCGCGCAATGATCCCTGCTTCACGCTCATGCTGCTTGGCGTTCAGGACCTCATGCGCGATCTTCTCGGCCTTGAGCTTCTGCGAAACCAGCTCCGAGGTCTCGATCGACGCCGTTCCCACGAGTACTGGCTGCCCGCGCGCTACACAATCACGCACATCCTCGATGATCGCCCGATACTTATCCTCCTGCGTCAGATACACCAGATCCCCTCGATCATCCCGGATCATCGGCTGGTTGGTCGGGATGACCGTCACTTCTAGCCCATAGATACTCTGGAATTCGAACGCCTCGGTATCGGCGGTGCCGGTCATGCCGGCCAGCTTTGGATATAACCGGAATAGGTTCTGGAAGGTAATCGAGGCCAGCGTCTGGTTCTCTTGCTGGATCGCCACCCCCTCCTTGGCCTCCACCGCCTGATGCAGCCCCTCCGACCAGCGTCGCCCCGGCATGGTGCGGCCGGTGAATTCGTCGACGATGATGATCTGGCCCTCGCGAACGATATAGTCCACGTTCTTCTGGAACAGTGCGTGCGCCCGCAAGGCCGCATAGACATGGTGCATCAGCACGATGTTGCCGGCGTCATAGAGGCTCTCACCCTCGCCGAGCAGGCCCATCTCGGCGAGCTGCTGCTCAACCTTCTCGTGGCCCTCTTCGCTGAGGTAGACCTGGCGCGCCTTCTCATCTACCGAATAATCACCCGGACCAAAATCCGGCTGCCCCTCCTCGTTCTTGATCGGCGCCTGGCGAGTCAAGCCTGGGATGATGGTATCGATCTGGGTATAGCGCTCGGTGTTGCCCTCCGATGGCCCGGAGATGATCAGCGGGGTACGTGCTTCATCGATCAGGATCGAATCGACCTCATCGACGATCGCATAGAAGGGATCGCGCTGTACCCGCTGCTCCGGCGTAAACGCCATGTTGTCGCGCAGGTAGTCGAAGCCAAATTCGTTGTTAGTACCGTAAGTGATGTCAGCGTGATAGGTCTCGCGCCTGGTGACGCGGCGAAGATGCCGATACCCCTCCTGCTCCGGTGGCTCGTAGCTGGGATCGAACAGAAACGAAGCGCTATCCGGGCCTAGGCCCCCAGAGCTATTGATGACGCCGACGCTTAGGCCTAGTGCGTGATAGATCTGGCCCATCCAAGCCGCATCGCGCCGGGCCAGATAATCGTTAACGGTGACGATGTGCACGCCCTTCGCTGGTAGGGCATTGAGATAGGCGGCGAGGGTCGCGACCAGGGTCTTACCCTCACCGGTGCGCATCTCGGCGATCTTGCCGTTGTGCAGGACCATGCCGCCAACGAGCTGAACGTCAAAGTGGCGCATCCCGAGCACGCGCTTGCCCGCCTCGCGAACGACGGCAAAGGCCTCGGGTAGAAGGTCGTCGAGGGTAGCACCCTCGGTGAGCCGTGCTCGCAACGCTTGGGTCCGAGCCCGTAGTTCGTCGTCGGAGAGTGCCGCAATCTTGTCTTCGAGCGCGTTAATCTGCTCAGTGGACTTCATCAACCGCTTGACCAAACGCTCGTTACGGCTGCCGAAGACCTTTCGGAAAAGGCGTAGGGCCATGATGGGGGCTCTATAGTGGTAGGCAGAAAATTTGGGCCGAATGATACCGAACTGGAGACTGGAGCGCAGACCTGGTCTGTGTTTTTTACCCAATTAAAGACGCCGGGAACCTAGCACAGGGTCCCCGGCGTCTCTGAAGGTAACGCTTGACTGCGACTCAGTCGATGGTTAGTCCCTCTGTGTACTCGCGGTGGCCTGAGTTGTCGGCGGACTTCGGCTTGCAGGCTTGAGTCAGACCGATGCGGAGCAGCACCCTGGGAGATAGAGAGGGACTGCTCTATGCGCTTAGAGACGAGCGAGTCGAGAGCGCTCGCTGAGGTCGAGAAAGCGCATCGGGTCAAGCGCCTCGCCGTCGCGACGTACCTCGAAGTGGACGTGGGGGCCGGTTGAGCGACCGGTCGAGCCTAGCTTTGCAATGACCTGGCCTTTGGTGACAAGATCGCCTTCGCTGACGAGATTTCGCGAATTGTGGGCATAGCGGGTCTCAAGCCCATCTGGATGCCGAATTTCGACGATCTTACCGTAACCGCTCTTGCGCCCTGAGAAGATCACGAGACCATCAGCCATAGCAACGATATCGGACCCATGCTTACCTGAGATGTCGATACCCTTATGCATACTACGGCGGCCACTGATCGGGTGGCGACGCATGCCAAAGGTTGAGGTGACCACACCACCGGTGGTCAGTGGCCAGCCATCTGGCACCGAATGACTCTTGAGGTCTCGCTCCATGATCAGGGTCTCGAGCAGGACCAGTTTTCGCTTCCGATCGTCGATCTCGGCGAGCACCTTGGCGAGATCCTGGGCGACCTCATCGACCTTGTTCTCGCGTAGGCTGACCTTTTCGGGGCCGCTACCGGAAGGGGCAGGCTGCAGGAAGTTGAATTCTTCGCTGTCAAGACCGGACATTTCGACCAAGCGCTGGCCTAAGGCGTTGATACGGATGATCTCGGCTTGCAACTGGCCAACACGGATCGCGATGCTATCAAGCTCCGCACTCGCCTGTTCGGTTGGGTCGGCACTGGTGATATGCCGGGCATTGACATGGGAGAGGACGGTCGCGAGATCGGTTTCTGCCCGATCCGAGAGTCGCTGCTGACCTAGCCAGAATCCGGTAGAGCCGGCCAGAAGAGCGCCTAGCATGACGCTGAGCAGGGCGACGGAGCTGTAGCCAGCCTGTGAGTCACTGTCGTTGAGCCGTTGCATCGTTTCTCCGAGCAGTTGATGTCATTCGCGCCCGGCGCTGGCCATCAGGGCCAATCGTCGGGCTGTAATCGAGTCCAGCCCGAGCCCCTGGATTGCACAGGCCACTAGGCTCAAAAAATGCTGGACATGGTAATCAATAACGCTGAGGCTCGAGACATGGCCAAGACCACAGCGCACATTCGCCGTCATTTACGAGCCAGCCAACCCATCGCCGCGCTGCTCGACGAGATCGAGCGGCGTGAGCAACTGTTGTGTGCGATCCGGCAAGGTTTGCCAGCCGAGCTAGCCAAGCATTGCTGTCAAGCCGCACTCTCAGCGGGTGAGCTCACCCTCTTTGTAGATTCCCCCGTTTGGGTTGACCGACTTCGGTTTCTTTGCCCTAAATTGATCGGTTCTGATCTGATCTCTGGCCTCGCTTCGCTTGATACCGAAGTCAAGGCCTGCAAGGTGCGCGTCCTGCCGCAGGCATCTGCCTCCTTGTCGCCTTTGCCACGCCCTGATGAAGGGGCTGTTGTTGCCAGCCGGGTTGGCGACAGTCCAGCTGAAGACGGCCGCTCGGCCTTGTCGCAAGCACTCGCGCGCCTAGCCCGTACGCTGGGCCTAAGTCCACCCTAGGTGGTAGGGCAACGGATCGCGCCAGGCTTAGAGGCTTGCAGCGACCGGATGGCCGTAACGGCTTGGAAGCGCAACAGGATCGGTGAAGGTCACCTCTTCCCAGGCCGATTGGTCGGCGAGCAGCGTTCGTAATAACCGGTTGTTCAGGGCATGCCCAGACTTATGCCCACGGAAGGCGCCGATCAGTGGGTGCCCGAGCAGGTAGAGGTCGCCGATCGCATCGAGGATCTTATGCTTGACGAACTCGTCTTCGTAACGCAGGCCACCCTCGTTGAGAACACGAAAGTCGTCAACCACGACGGCGTTGTCGAGACTACCGCCGAGCGCCAGATTCTGTTGCTGTAATGCCTCGATATCA
Organism: Halochromatium sp.; assembly: GCA_010912705.1. GTDB lineage: Bacteria > Pseudomonadota > Gammaproteobacteria > Chromatiales > Chromatiaceae > Lamprobacter. Next base: position 155,296 of record POWB01000008.1, on the reverse strand, counting down.
CGCAAGAAGCCGAAGGTGCGCGCGCGGCTGACCTCTTTAACGAATGAGGTCGTGGAGAAGTCGACTGTCGCGGTTTGCAGCCGGGAGGCGAACACCGGATGATCAAAGTCGATCGAAAACTCTACTTTGAATCCGTCAAGCGGCTCGAAACGAGCGAACTTATCACCGTCCTCGACCATGACGGGCTTCTTGATCGCGATGAAGCGACGCGGGCGATTCTGCTCCTCAATGCCAGCTGACTGCAGCAGGAACACAAACGGAGCAGCACTGCCATCCATGATCGGGACTTCGGCTGCGCTGAGATCGACAAAGGCGTTGTCAATACCGAGGCCGGCGAAAGCGGAGAGCAGGTGTTCAACCGTCGAGACCCGCACATCGCCATTGGTCAGGGTCGTGGAAAGCCGAGTATCACCAACGTTCAGTGGGTTAGCCGGGATATCAACGACGGGATCGATGTCGATGCGACGAAAGACGATACCGGTATCCGCGGCTGCGGGTCTTAGGGTCAGGTAGACCTTTTCGCCGGTGTGCAGACCGACGCCGGTCGCCCGAATCACGTTCTTGAGTGTTCGTTGACGGATCATTGGCGCTCCTCCGAGCGTTGCGGCAATCGGCACCTAGGTGCCGAACCGCGCGTGGGACGTTGCTTGCAGCAGTTGGCAATGCCCATCCTTGGGCGTTAGCAATCTGCGTCGGTCAATGCTTGGGTATGTTAGGGTTTTCCCGGATTTTTATCAAGCACTGAATGCTATTGCAAGTAAAACGTTTGATTTGTATCCAATAATCCGCATTAGGGGTTGTCCTAGGTCAATCCGCTTGCCGGCGCAGGAAGGCCGGAATATCGAGGTAGTCGAGGTCTGTTGCAGTGGCCTCGCCGCCAGCGCCCGCGGCGCGTTTGTTACGGATATAGGCAGGCTGGTCCATATCACGATAGTTTGGCGCTGAGCTATCGTGCTGATCCGTATCGACGAGCCGGATCTTCGGCTCACCGCCGCGCACGGCGAGACGCTCAGCCTTGCGATCCCCGAGTCCGGTCGCGACCACGGTCACGCGCAGCTCCTCTTCCAGCTCAGGATCGATGACCGTGCCGACGACCACGGTGGCGTTGTCATCGGCGAAGTCACGAACCGTATTGCCGACCTCGTCGAACTCGCCGATGGTGAGGGTCATGCCGGCGGTGATATTGACCAGGATACCGCTCGCACCAGCCAGATCGATGTCCTCGAGCAGGGGGCTATTGATAGCCTTCTCTGCGGCCTCGCGCGCCCGATTTTCGCCAGTCGCCGAGCCATTGCCCATCATCGAGACGCCCATGCCGGACATCACGGTCTTGACGTCAGCGAAGTCGACGTTGATCAGACCCGGACGAGTGATCAGCTCGGCGATGCCTTGGGTCGCGTTCAGCAGGACGTCATTGGCGGCGCTGAAGGCGTCGAGCAGGGTCATTTGCTTGCCAAGGACCGCAAGCAGCTTGTCGTTCGGGATGGTGATCAGCGAATCGACGTGTTTCTCTAGCTCGAGGATGCCATCGTTGGCGACCTTGGCGCGCTTGCCGCCCTCGAACACAAACGGCTTGCTCACCACGGCAACGGTGAGGATACCGAGCTCGCGTGCGACAGAGGCAACGATCGGTGCGGCACCCGTGCCGGTGCCCCCGCCCATACCGGCGGTGATGAAGACCATGTCGGCGCCATCGAGCAGGTCTTTGATGCGGTCGCGGTCTTCTTCGGCAGCGCGGCGGCCCACATCCGGATCAGCGCCCGCGCCGAGGCCCTTAGTGATCCCTGCGCCCAACTGCAAGACCGTTTTTATGGAGATATTTTCAAGCGCCTGGGCGTCGGTGTTCGCACAGATGAACTCGACTCCCTCGATGTTGGCTGCGGCCATGTGATTGACGGCGTTGCCACCACCACCACCGACGCCAATGACCTTAATAACGGCAGTTTGAGTTTGGGTATCCACTAGCTCGAAGCTCATATCAGTTACCTCGCGAATGTTACTGTTGTGTTCTGCTGCAGTTGCGCCTGTTTCCCCTCGGGCTGCGGGGAGCCTAGCCTCTCGCCCGTCACACCTTCATCAGAAGCTGCCACTCAACCAGTGACGCAGGCGCCCCCAAACGCCTGCACTCTGGTGCTCTGCGGCCCCAGAGAACCGATGCTGCTTGGCATAGATGAGTAATCCAACTCCAGCTGCGTAGACTGGGTCGGCAATGGTGTCTTCCATCCCTGTGACCGACTGGGGAAGGCCAAGTCGAACCGGCATGTGGAAGACCTCCTCGGCCAATTCCACAACACCCTCCATCTTTGCGCTGCCGCCGGTGAGCACAACGCCACCGGCAATCAGCTCCTCGAAGCCACTGCGCCGCAGCTCGCCTTGCAAGAGGTTCAATAACTCCTCGTAGCGCGGCTCGATGACCTCGGCGAGCGTCTGGCGCGAGAGCTGGCGAGGGGGGCGCTCACCAATGCTCGGCACCTCAATGTTCTCTTGGTCGCCCTTTGCGGGTAGCGCGCAGCCATGCTGGATCTTGATCGCTTCGGCATGCTGGGTCGGCGTGCGCAGGGCGACGGCGATATCGTTGGTCACCTGATCCCCAGCGATCGGGATGACGGCGATGTGCCGGATGGCGCCATCGGTGAAGACGGCGAGATCGGTGGTGCCCCCACCGATGTCGATCATGCAGACACCAAGCTCCTTCTCGTCTTCCTTGAGCACGGCCAAGGATGAGCTGAGCTGGCCGATGACCAGGTCGTCGACCTCCAAGCCGCAACGGCGGATGCATTTGACGACGTTCTGCGCGGCACTGACGGCGCCGGTGACCATGTGCACGCGCGCCTCCAAGCGTACACCGCACATGCCAATCGCCTCACGGATGCCATCTTGGTCATCGATGATGAATTCCTGCGGCAAGATATGCAGGATCTTTTGATCGGCTGGAATGGCGACCGCGCGCGCGGCCTCGATGACGCGATCGACATCGCTTTGGTTGACCTCGTGTTCTTTGATCGCGGTGACGCCATCGCTGTTGCGGCTGCGGATATGGCTGCCGCCGATGCCGGCATGTACTGAATGGATCTCGCAGCCGGCCATCAGCTCTGCCTCTTCAACGGCACGCTGGATCGATTGCACCGTCGATTCAATATCGACGACGACACCTTTCTTGAGGCCATGTGAAGGGTGGGTACCGACCCCGATGACCTCAATGGTTTCGTCTGGCCGAATCTCGCCGACTAAGGCGGCCACCTTTGAGGTGCCGATGTCGAGTCCGACGACCAGGTTCTTTTCACTGCGTCTTGCCATGCAGATCCGCTCCGAATGTGATAATCAATTAGCCGCGATGCGTTTGGGGCCACCGGTGTTGTTGCCGACCGGCAGCCAACGTACCGCGAGACCATTGGCGTAGCGGAGGTCGAGCCTGGTTGGAATGCCAATCGCCTCGATCTGGCTATAGGCCGTGATCAAGCGCTCAAGCCGCTGCTCGATGTCGTCGGTGCCGAGCAAGACATCGGTGCCGCCGAGCAATTCGATCGACCAGTCGCCGCGTGCGTCGCGATGAACCCCGTCGACGATGAGTCCGAGCACAAGCAGCCGTGAGCCCCAATCGAGAAAGCGGGTGACGACCTCGGGTGCCTGCTCATCATCAGCGGCACCGAGGCGTGCGAGTCCAGCCGGGAGCCGTCCGTCGCTCGGGCGAAACACCACACCCTGCTCGGTCACCAACCCGCTCTCATTCCAACGCGCGATCGCGCTGTGCTCGCGCACGGTGATCTGAATACGGTCAGGCCAGATGCGCCGCGCCGTTGCCTGCTCGATCCAAGGCAAGGCCTGCACTCGCGTCCGCAGTGTCGCCAGGTTCTGCGTTAGGATGCCGCCACTGATCTCCTTGCTGATGGTCTGTTGCAATGCCTCGCGTGAGAGCCCATGCATCTCGCCCTCGATGCTGATGGCGCGGATCGGTAATAGCGTTGGCTCCCACTGCAGTCCGATCCAGCCAGCGCCAATCAGCCCGCCGATCATCAGTAGGGCAGTCAACAGCCGGGCGATCAAGGTCAGGCGTGTCATCGGTTGCGCGGCCGCTTGCATTGGCATCGTATCTGTGCGCTCAGTCATGGGATGCGCTCTCCTCCATGCTGGTCTCGAGAATACAGGCACAGAGATGATCGAAGTCGATGCCAGCGGCCTGTGCGGCCATTGGCACCAAGCTGTGATCGGTCATCCCAGGGATCGTGTTGACTTCCAGCAGCCGCGGGCTATCAGCATCATCGAGCATGAAGTCGACGCGACCCCAGCCATGGCCGCCGACGGCGCGAAAGGCCGCTAGGCACAGTGCCTGATACTCGGCCTCGAGGGGCTCTGGGAGTCCACAGGGGCAGAGATAGGCGGTACTGTTGGCCTGATACTTGGCCTCGAAATCGTAGAAGAGGTTCGGCGTCTCGAGTCGGATCAGCGGCAGCGCCTGCTCGCCGAGGATGGCGCAGGTGTACTCGGCACCGGTCAGCCATCGCTCGGCGAGCACAACCGCATCAAGCTCGGCTGCTGCACGCCAAGCGGTGATCAGCTCGGCGCGGTTATTGGCGCGCGCCATGCCGAGGCTGGAGCCTTCATGCGCGGGCTTGATCATCAGCGGAAAGCCAAGCTCGCTCGCCTGCTCAAGATCGGCTTCATCGAGGATCAGCGCGAACTCGGCTGTCGGTAGGCCAATGCCGCTCCAGATCTGCTTGGTCCGGTACTTGTCCATCCCGATCGCCGAGCCGAGCACCCCAGAACCGGTATAGGGCAGCCCTAGGGTCTCAAGCGCGCCTTGGATCTGGCCGTCCTCGCCCCCGCGACCGTGCAGGATCAGGAAGGCGCGATCGAAGCGCTTGGGATTAACGACCTGGAAGAAGGCACTGCCGAGGGTGTCGGCCGGATCAACCGGCGTCACATCGACGCCGAGTCGCTGCAGCGCGGCGAGCACCGCAGCGCCGCTCTTCAGTGAGATCGGGCGCTCATCCGAGGTGCCGCCGAGGATCAGCGCAACCCGGCCATAGCGGGCCGGATCAATGGGGCTAGTCGCTAAGAGGTTGGGAACCAGGGTCTTCATGCGAATGCTCCTAGGCGGCGAACCTCTGTTTGCAGACGGATTCCGCTGCAGCGCTCGACCTCGGTGCGGACGAGGTCGATCAATCCGGCGATATCGGCTGCTGTGGCGTCACCGAGGTTGATGATGAAGTTGGCATGCTTAGGCGAGACCTCGGCGCCACCAAGCCTTGTGCCCTTGAGCCCAGCGGCTTCGATCAGGCGCGCGGCGTGATCGCCAGCGGGGTTGCGAAATACCGAGCCACAGCTTGGTACGCCAGTTGGCTGGGTCGCCGCGCGCTGGTCGAGCAGCTCACGGATGCGCGCCTGTGCAGCCTCGGTATCACCGGGCTCGAGGACCAGGTCGGCGCCGAGGAACCACTCGCCATCAGGACCATCGACCTGCCGATAGCCGTAGCGGAACTCTGCCTGAGCGCGCTCACGGATCTGGCCTTGCCGGTCGATGGTGCGCACAGAGCGCACCAGCGGCCAGGTCTCACCACCCCAGGCACCGGCGTTCATTGCTAAGGCGCCACCTAGGGTGCCGGGGATGCCGGCGAGAAACTCAGCACCAACGAGGCCCTGGCGGCTGGCAAAGCGGGCGACCTTGGCACAGCTGGCGCCGGCCTCGACACGAATCGCCTGATCGGACACTAGGCTGATGTTGTTCAAGCAACCTTGCGTATGGATGAGCGTTCCCGCAAAGCCAGCGTCGCTGATCAGCAGGTTGCTGCCGAGGCCAAGCCAGAACAGCGGCTCATCGGCGTCCATCCCGCTCAGGAACAGGACTAGATCCTGGGCGTCGGCCGGCCGGTATAGGCGCTTGGCTGGACCACCGACGCGCCAGCTCGTATAGCGGGCGAGCGGCTCGTTCTGGCGCAGCTCGCCGCGTAGCGCGGGCATGGCTGTTGCGCACTCAGCAAGTCTGGGCATCGTCGCTTCTCGCCCAGCAGGCTCGACCATTGCTGGACCTCGCTCAGCGGGCTGGTGCATGAGCGCGCCCTGGGCAGGCATGCTCATCGCCGCGGGTCGTCGTGCAGGCTTGGTCATCGCGGTGCCTCGCTGAGCAGGCTCGGTAGGCGTGCCGCGAGCTGGCCGATATCGCCTGCGCCGGAGACTAGGAGCAGATCGCCGGATTCGAGCAGGCTATCGAGCAGCGCTGGCACTTCGGTCAGGCGTTGGGCAAAGACCGGCTCGACCTGTCCGCGCGAGCGCACCGCTCGGCTCAGACTGCGACCATCCGCGCCTGGGATCGGCTGCTCGCCGGCGGCATAGACCTCAGACAAGACCAGCAGATCGACCTCCGAGAGCACCTGCGCGAAGTCGTCGAACTGCTCCTGGGTGCGCGAATAGCGGTGCGGCTGGAATAGCAGCACCAGGCGCTGACCGGGCCAGCCGCCGCGAGCGGCCTCGATGGTGGCGGCCAGCTCACGGGGGTGATGACCGTAGTCGTCGATCAGGGTGACGGAGCGTCCGTCGTGCAGTGGGCATTCATGGACCACGAAGCGCCGCCCAATGCCAGCGAAGGTGCTCAGCGCATGCTGGATCGCGGTTTCCTCAACCCCCAGCTCGAGTGCGATCGCGATCGCCGCGAGCGCGTTCAGGACATTATGTCGCCCGGGCAGATTGAGCTCGACCGGGAACGGCTCGGCAGCCTCGGCATGGGCGACCTCGAAGCGCATCCGCAGTCCTTGCTGGCGGATATTGAGCGCACGCACATCGGCTTGCGCGTCGGTGCCATAGGTTCGCACCGGGCGCGAGATCGATGGGATCAGCGCCGCGACCTCAGGATCATCGATGCAGAGTACCGCCAGCCCGTAGAACGGCAGGTGATGGATGAACTCCTTGAAGGTGCTGCGCAACCGATCGAAATCGTTGCCATAGGTGCGCATGTGATCGGCGTCGATATTGGTCACCACGGCCAACATCGGTTGCAGATAGAGGAACGAGGCATCGCTCTCATCGGCCTCGGCGATCAGATACTTACTGCTGCCGAGACGGGCGTTGGCGCCAGCGCTGTTGAGCAGACCGCCGATGACGAAGGTCGGGTCCAGATTCGCCTCGGCCAGTACGCTGGCGATCAGGCTGGTGGTGGTGGTCTTGCCATGGGTGCCGGCGACGGCAACGCCATAGTGGAAGCGCATCAGCTCAGCTAGCATCTCGGCCCGGCGCACTACCGGGATGCGGGCTGCACGGGCGGCGAGGATCTCTGGGTTATCCTCGTCGATGGCGGTCGAGACCACCACCACATCAACATCGGCGACCTGCTCGGCGCGATGGCCGATGAAACAGTCCACACCAAGGTCACCGAGGCGGCGCACGACCTCGTTCTCGCGCTGATCGGAGCCCTGGACCTCATAACCGAGGTTGGCCATCAGCTCAGCGATGCCGCTCATGCCGGCACCGCCGATGCCGACGAAATGCAGGCGTCGCATGCGGCCCATGTTGGCCGCGCTGTGGGTACGATGAGCGGCGTTCATCGCGCCAGCTCCAGGCAGGCGTCGGCGATGCGCTCGGCCGCATCCGGCTGGGCCTTGGCGCGTGCGGCTTGCGCCATACGCAGCCGCAGCGGCGGATCACTGAGCAGTGGTTCGAGCAGGGCGGCGAGCCGCTCAGCGCTCATCTCGCGCTGTAGGAGTAGCTGGGCGGCACCGGCCTCACTGAGCCAACGCGCATTGCCGACCTGATGATCGTCGACCGCATGTGGATAGGGCACCAGGATGGCCGGCAGCCCGGCGGCAGCGAGTTCGGAGACGGTGAGGGCGCCACTGCGGCAGACGACCAGATCGGCCCAGGCATAGGCCGCGGCCATGTCCGCAATGAAGGGCCTGACCTCGGCTGCCACACCCGCATCGGCATAGGCCTGTTGGGCGAGCGCTAAGGTCCGCTCCCCGGCCTGATGCCGCACCGCTGGATGCAATGAGGCTGGCAGCCGGGCGAGGGCTTGCGCAAGGGTCTCGTTCAAGGCTTGGGCGCCAAGTGAGCCGCCCAGTACGAGCAGACGAGCCGGACCACTGCGCCCTGCCAGACGCTGTTCCGGCGGCGGCAGTGCAGCGATCTCGGCGCGCACCGGGTTGCCGGTCGTGATGGCCCGTCGCGCGCTCGGAAAGCTCTGCGGAAAGGCCTCGAATACCCGGTCAGCCACACGCGCCAGCCATTGGTTGGTCATGCCCGGCACGCTGTTCTGCTCTTGGATCAGCAATGGCCGGCGCTGCAGCCGCGCGGCGATGCCGCCCGGACCCGAGGCGAAACCGCCCATACCGAGCACGGCTGCCGGGTCGCGGCGCTTGAGGATGCCCGCAGCCTCACCGAGCGCGCCGGCAAGCCGTAAGGGCGCGGCCAGCAGCGTTCCGAGCCCTTTACCGCGAACCCCCGCGACCGAGAGCCATTCGATCTCGAAGCCCTGCTCAGGGACCAAGCGCGCCTCGATGCCGGCACGGGTGCCGAGCCAGCATACATCGGCCCCGCGCGCGCGCAGCGCCTCGGCGACCGCGAGTGCTGGGAACACGTGCCCGCCGGTACCACCGGCCATGATCGCTATGCGCGGCGCCATCTGATCCCCCTCGGTGCGCTCATGCTGGGGGCAACGCCGGCCTCCGGCAGTGGTCGGTTGTCCTTGCGCCGCAGCTCGAAGTCGATGCGCAGTAGCACCGCGGCGATCATCACTGAGACGATCAGGGCATTACTGCCATAGCTGACAAAGGGCAGGGTCAAGCCCTTGGTTGGCAACAGGCCGGTATTGACGCCAGCGCTAATGAAGGCCTGCATCCCAAGCAACAGCCCGAAGCCATGCGCGGCATAGGCTGAGAAATCATCGCCGATGGCCTGGGCGCGCGCGCCGATGGCGAAGGCACGCCAGGTGATCAAGGCAAAGGTCAAGATGACGCCAATCACGCCCAGCACACCCAACTCCTCGCCGATCACGGCTAGCAGGAAGTCGGTATGCGCCTCGGGAAGATAGAACTGCTTTTGGATGCCGCTCCCGAGCCCAACACCGAACCACTCGCCACGGCCCATGGCGATCAGCGCATGGCTGAGCTGATAGTCGGTATTGAAGGGGTCATCGAAGGCGTCGATGAAGGAAAGCACCCGTTCGAGTCGATAGGGCTCGATCCAGATCAGCAGGCCGAGTCCTAGGATGACCGCGGTCAGCAGCAGTCCGAACGGCCATAAGGCGATGCCGCCGAGGAGCAAAATTCCAAGCATGGTCGCGAGCAGAACCACAGTGGTGCCGAAATCCGGCTGCAGCATGATCAGACTGGCGGCGATAGCGATCGGGATTAGTGGCCGAATGAAGCCGAGCAATGATCTGCTGACCTCGAGTTGGTGGCGGACGAGATAGCCCGATAGATAGATCACCGCCACGAACTTGACCAACTCAGAGGGCTGCAGACTGAATGGCCCGAGCGGGATCCAGCGGGTTGCGCCACCGGCGGTGCGGCCGATACCGGGCGCCAGAACCAGCAGCAACAGACCGCAGCTGAACAGCAAGAGCCAGATGCCCGAACGCTCCCAGACCTGGACCGGGATGGCAAAGCAGATCAGCCCGCAGAACAACGCGAGTCCGAGGGCCATGCTATGCCGGATCACAAAGAAGAAGGGGTCGCTATAGTCGCGAGCGCCAATCGGTAGTGAGGCCGAGGCGACCATCACGAACCCAAGCCCGAGCAATCCGAGGACGCAGACCAACAGCAGACCCTCGACGATCGGCTCGGCGCGGTCGCGCCGCCGCCCCCGGCCGCGCAGCGGGGATGCGCTCGATCTTGTAGCGGAAGGCCGTATGGAATGGCGTGCTGAAGTCATGGCGCTAACCCTGCAACCGCCGTCGCAAAGGCGCGGCCGCGATGCTGATAGTCGTCAAACATGTCGAAGCTGGCGCAGGCCGGCGACAACAGAATCGAGTCGCCGGGCTGGGCCAGACGGTCGGCGAGTTGAACGGCCTCATCCATGCTGACGGCTCGATGCAGGGGGGCGGTGTCGCTCAGGGCCTGCTCGAGCAGCGGCGCGTCGCGGCCGATCAAGACGACGGCGCGGGCACAGCGTCTGACCACCGGCGCTAAGGATGAGAAATCCGCGCCCTTGCCATCGCCGCCGGCGATCAGTATGGCCTGGGCTTCTGCTCCAACATCGCAGTGTCCAGCTTCATCGACGATGCCGGCGAGCGCGGCGATGGTTGCGCCTGGATTGGTGCCCTTGGAGTCATTGATCCAGCGCACCCCCTGTCTTTCGGCGACCAGCTCGCTGCGATGCGGGAGTCCGGGGAAGTCGCGCAGCACCGCACAGCCAATCTCCGGACTCACGCCAGCGGTCTCGGCGAGCGCCAGGGCGGCTAGGGCATTGGCTAGGTTATGCCGCCCAGGCATTCGGATCTCGGCGGTTGGCGTCAGTGGCTGGCGGCCGCGCGCGATCCAGGTCTGCTGATGCTGGGCGATCAGCCCATAGTCGGCCTCGTTTGTTGGCTCGCCTAAGGTAAAGCCAATCTGCTCAGGCACGCCGCTCGCCAGCGCCAAGGCACTGGGATCATCGCGGTTGACGACAGCGCGTTCGGCTTGGGCAAAGATGCGCGCTTTCGCCGCCGCATAGGCGGCGAAGCTTGGATAGCGGTCGAGGTGGTCGGGCGATAGATTGAGCACCGTGGCGGTCTGCACTGGCAGTCGGTCTGTGGTCTCGAGCTGGAAGCTGGACAGCTCGAGCACGTACCAGTCGGCATCGGCGCTGAGCAGATCCAGGACTGGGATGCCGAGATTGCCGCCAACGGCGGTCTTCAACCCGGCAGATCGGAGCATCTGTCCAGTCAAGGTGGTCACCGTGCTCTTGCCGTTGGAGCCGGTGATCGCGATCACTGGTGCCGTCGTGGCACGCGCGAAGAACTCGATATCGCCATGGATCGGGATACCCTTGGCGGCGGCCGCCTGCAGTGCCGACGTGTCGAGCGGAATCCCAGGGCTGAGGATGATCTCGTCGGCCGCCATCAAGACAGAGGCGTCGAAGCCGCCGACTAGCACGGCAACGTCAGGCAGCTCCGACTGCAGCTGCGCCAGCGCTGGCGGCTTGGTGCGAGAGTCCAGCACCGCAATCTCGGCGCCCTGTGCATGCAGCCAGCGCGCGCAGGACAGGCCGGTCTTGCCCAGTCCAACGACCGCGATCTTCTGTGCCCTAGGCCCGTTCATCGGATCTTCAGACTCGCCAAGCCGACCAAGACCAGGATCACCGTCACGATCCAGAAGCGGACGATGACGCGAGGCTCTGGCCAGCCTTTGAGCTCGTAGTGATGGTGCAGCGGCGCCATCCGAAAGACGCGCTTACCGGTGAGCTTGTAGGAGCCAACCTGGATCATCACCGACAGCGTCTCAAGCACAAAGATGCCGCCCATGATGAAGAGCACGATCTCTTGCTTAGCCACTACAGCAACGGTGCCAAGTGCCGCCCCCAGCGCCAAGGCGCCGACGTCGCCCATGAAGACCTGGGCGGGATAGGTGTTGAACCAAAGGAAGCCGAGGCCGGCGCCCGCGAGTGCACCGCAGAAGATCACGACCTCGCCAACATCAGCGACATAGGGGATCTTCAAGTAGCTGGCGATCTCAACATTACCTGCCGCATAGACCATGATGCCGAGGCCGCCGGCGACCATCACCGAGGGCAGCACGGCAAGCCCATCGAGGCCGTCGGTGAGATTGACGGCATTACTGGAGCCGACGATCACGAGGTAGGCAAAGATCACGAACAGCGGGCCGAGCTGGAAGCTGACCTCCTTGAGATAGGGCACCAGCAGCGCCGTCTCGCCGGTCGTGGTCGCGCTGAAGTATAAATAGAGGGCCGCGGCCAGGCCGGCGACGGTCTGCCAGAAGTACTTCCAGCGTGCCGGTAGTCCTTTCGGGTCTCGTAAGACCAGCTTGCGGTAATCGTCCAGCAGACCGATCGCGCCGAAGGCGAGCGTGGTCAGGAGCACGACCCAGACGAAGCGATTATGCAGGTCGGCCCAGAGTAGGGTGCTGACCGCGATGGCCACCAGGATCAGCGTGCCACCCATGGTCGGCGTGCCGGCCTTGGAGAAGTGGCTCTGCGGCCCGTCGCTGCGGACGGTTTGGCCAACCTTGTAGGCGCTCAGCCAGCGGATCAGCGGCCGGCCGATCAACAAGGAGATCGCCAACGCCGTCAGTACACCCAAGATGGTGCGCAGCGTCAGGTAGCGGAACACGCTAAAGCCGCTCTGATATTGGCTGAGCCAGTCGGTCAGGAGCAGGAGCATACTCAGCTCGCCTCCCTATCTGCGCAGATCGCATCGGCGACGCGATCCATCGCTGACATCCGGGAGCCCTTGACTAACAGCCTGTCGGCTGGACCAGTCTCGGCGAGCAGGGTCTCGATCAGCGCGCCCTGATCGGTAAAGTGCCGGGCATCGACGCCAAAGCCCGCAACCGCATGCTGACTCAGCGTTCCGACAGCGTAGAGAGCGCTGGCGCCGGCGGCGCGAGCGGCAACCCCCATCTCCTGATGAACCTGGGTGCTGTCCGGCCCGAGCTCGCCGAAATCGCCGAGCACGACGAGATGGCGACCTTCCTTCGGTAGCGGTAGCGCGGTCAAGACGTCGACGGCAGCCGCGAGTGAGTCGGGATTGGCGTTGTAGCTATCGTCAATGAGCTTGGCTCCGGTGCTGGCATGACGCGGCTGAAGCCGGCGTTTGACCGGAACCAGCTGTTCAAGTCCAGCGCGGATCACCGCCGGATCAATGCCCAGTGCGGTAGCGCCAGCGATCGCGGCGAGTGCGTTGCGCACATTGTGCGAGCCCGCCAGCGGTAGCGCGATCTCGATCTCATGCCCCCGAATGCTGGCGATGAAGCGACTGCGGAATCCATCCTCATCCCAAGTTTGGATGACGGCGTTCTCGTCGGCGCTCACCTCAGCACTGGGGCCGGTCCCAAAGGTCAGCATGGGGCGACCAGCGGCGAGCTGCTGCCATAGCCCTGTCCAGGGGACGTCGGCCATGACCACGAAGGTGCCGTCCGCTGGCAGACCACGGGCGATCTCGCCTTTGGCACGAGCGACGCCCTCGACACTGCCAAAGCCCTCCAAGTGAGCGCGACCGGCATTGGTGATGAGCGCGACCTCAGGGCGAGCGATCTCGGTCAGATAGCCGATCTCGCCAGGATGATTGGCGCCCATCTCCAGGATCAGGAACTGCTCATCGCGGGTGGCGAGCAGTGTGAGTGGCATGCCGATGTCATTATTGAGGTTGCCGGCAGTGGCACGGGTGGTCCCGGCTAACGAGAGAATCGCGGCGGTCATCTCTTTGACCGTGGTCTTGCCGTTGCTGCCAGTGATCGCGATCAGTCGCGCCGGGATGCGATCGCGCCAGGCGGCCGCGAGCCGGCCGAGTGCCAGCCGGGTGTCCTTGACGATCAGCTGTGGCAGATCGATGTACATCGGCCGGTCGACCAGCAGCGCCGCGGCGCCACTGGCGGCCGCGTTGGCAACGTAGTCATGGCCATCGAAACGTTCCCCCTGAAGGGCAACAAACAACCGGCCATGGCAGTCGCCACGGCTGTCCGTGGTGACAGCCTCATAGCTGACGTCAGCGCCGACTAGCCGCGCACCAATGGCTTGTGCCGTCTCGTTGAGGCTCCACATGGCGGCGCCAGTCGGACGCGGGTCTGGTTGTTGTGCGCTCATCGGCTCAGGCCTCGCCGTTGGTTGAGCGCCTCTGCGGGCAACGCCATCAGGGTGTCCTCTCGGTTGATGAGGTCAAGATCAGTGGATGCTTGGGGTCATCTGGTGCGATGTTGTAGAAGCGCAGTGCGGCAGGCATGACGCGGGCGAAGGTCGGTGCAGCGACCGCACCGCCGTAGTATTCCTTGCCGCCTGGCTCGTCGATCATGACCACCATGACAAAACGTGGATGTGCGACTGGTGCCATGCCGACGAACACCGACTGGTACTTACCATCAACGTAACCGCGCTCAGTCGCCTTTTTGGCTGTCCCTGTCTTGCCAGCAACGCGATAGCCTGGGATCGCAGCGCGACGCGCAGTGCCGTTGGCTGAGACCACGGTCTCGAGCATCAAACGCACGGCCTGCGCGGTCTCAGACGCGAAGACCCGCTCGCCCGGTGGGATGCTGTCGCGTCGGAACAGGGTTGCCGGGCGACTGATGCCGTCGGCGGCGATAATGGCGTAGGCCTGGGCCAGCTGCAGGGAGGTGACGTTGAGTCCATAGCCGAACGCCAGTGTGGCGTGCTCGAAGCTTGACCAGCCCTCGAAGTGCGGCAGATAGCCGCTGCGCTCACCGGGGAAGCCAACCGCGCTGGTCTGACCGAAGCCGAGGCGCCGATAGAGCTGCCAGAGCACGGCCCGATCCATCTGCTGGGCGATCTTGACCACGCCGACGTTGCTCGACTTGGTGATCACGCTGGTGGTATCGAGCTGGCCGAGGTTGCGATAGTCGCGCACCCGATTCCTGCCAACCTGCATCACCCCAGGTGAGGTGCTGATCGGGGTATGCGGATGGACCACCCCGCGCTCGAGGGCGGCAGCGACAACAAAGGGTTTGACCGTAGAGCCAGGCTCGAAGACGTCAGTCAGGGCGCGGTTGCGGCGCTCTTCGGCTGATTCCTGCCGCGGCTGGTTGGGGTTGAACGAGGGCTGGTTGACCAGTGCCAGGATCTCACCGGTGGTCACATCCAACAATGTCGCCGAGCCGCCGACGGCCTTGTGCTCCTCGACCGCACGCTTGAGCTCACGGTAGGCGAGAAATTGCAGCCGCTGATCGATACTGAGCAGGATATCTTCACCATGCTCCGGTGCTCGCAGCTGCTCAACCTCTTCGACGATGCGGCGATGACCGTCCTGGATCACGCGTCGTTTGCCGGGATCGGCCTTGAGCTCATCGTTGCGGACGAGCTCAATCCCCTCCTGACCTTGGTCATCGATGTTGGTGAAGCCGACCACCTGGCCAAAGATCTCGCCGCCTGGGTAGAACCGGCGATATTCGGTATCCATGCCGATGCCACTGAGGTGATAGGTCTCGACGACATCTTCGACCGCGCGCGCCCGATGCGGCTCGACGCGGCGTTGCAGATACATATAGCGGCGTCCCTTTGCGGCGTAATCCTTGATCCTGGCGCTGAGCTCGGCGGTTGGCTCCTCAAGCGCGCGGGCGAGTGGCTCGAGCGCGTCACTGCGCTCCGCGAGCAGTTGGGGGTCGGCCCAGATTGTCGCCACGGAGGTGCTGATGGCCAAGGGCTGGTGATTGCGATCCATGATGATCCCGCGCCGGGCCGGGATCTCGCGGTCGCGCAAGAAGCGTTTGGCGCCTTCGTCCTTGAGGAAATCGGTCTCGACGACCTGACGATAGAAGGCGCTGCCAGTGACCGAAACAAAGGCCAGGGTCAAGGCCAGGCCGATCAGAAATCGACGCTCACCAAAACGCTTCTGCAGGCGCTGGTGCTCGGCCGCGGGTTGCCGCTGATCGCGACCTTTTTGGTAACGAGCCTTAATCATCGGTCTGGACCTCTACCACGCGCAGCTCGCCGGTTCGCGGCAGATGCATCTTGAGTGACTGCCGAGCCTTGCGCTCGACCCGGGTCTGTGCGCCCATCGCTGCCTCCTCGATGCGTAGACGACCCCATTCAACATCCAGCGCATCGCGTGCTGCGCGAACCGCTTGTAGATCGACAAACTCGATCCGAGTCAGATATTTGACGTAGACCACCGCAGTCGCTGTGGCAACCACCGAGAGGCCAAGTAGGGCCACGCCAATGAAGGCGCCGATGTTCAGGTTGGGCGCTCTCATGGCAGCCGCTCAGCGATGCGCAGCACGGCACTGCGCGCGCGCGGGTTACGCTCAATCTCGGCACTCGATGGCCGGATTGCGTGGCCGATTGGACGTAAGCGCCGGCACAGCTCGGCATCACGAACCGGCACACCTTTAGGGATGCTCGCGCCCTGGGCCTCGTCGCGAATGAAGCGCTTGACGAGACGATCCTCGAGCGAATGGAAGCTAATCACAACCAGGCGTCCGCCACTGGCAAGCATGTCACAGACCCCGGCGAGGGCTGCACCTAGCTCATCGAGTTCGGCGTTGATCTGGATGCGAATGGCCTGGAAGCTACGAGTCGCTGGATGCTTGCCTGGCTCGCGCGTCGGCACTGCGTGCTCGATGAGCGCGGCGAGCTGTCCGGTGGTGGTGATCGGTGACTGCTGTCGTGCGGTGATGATGGCGCGCGCGATACGCCGCGCAAAGCGCTCCTCCCCAAGCCTTTGCAAGGTCTGGGCGATCTGCTGCTCGCTCGCGGTTGCGAGCCAGTCGGCAGCGCTCTGACCGGCGCTGGGGTCCATACGCATGTCGAGAGTGGCATTGGTGTTGAAGCTGAAGCCGCGCTCGGGCTGGTCGAGCTGCGGAGATGAAACCCCGAGATCGAGCAAGATGCCGTTGATGCGCCCGCTCCAGCCGCGTGCCGCTGCCAGCTTCGGCAGTTGCGAGTAGCTTGTCTGCTCGATCTCGAAGCGGGGGTCGCTGGTCGCGATGCTGGCGGCAGCCGCCACGGCCTCAGGGTCCCGATCAACGGCCAGCAGCCGCCCGGAGTGTCCCAGCCGGGCGAGTAGGGCGCGCGCATGACCGCCGCGGCCGAAGGTGCCGTCGAGATAGCAGCCTGTTTCCTGGATGGCCAACGCTTGCATGCTTTCGTCCAATAAAACTGGTACGTGCCCCTGCGATGCCATTCGCTGGCTCGCCCCCTATGTAGTTGTCGTTGCTCTAAATCTCTATCTAGATCTAAGTTATTCTCTAGGTTCCTGATCTAAGATCCTAATCTAGAAAGAGAAAGATGCTGTTTCTGGGTTCGCGGCAAGCCGCGAAAGATCAACCTCTTCGGCATCCTTAATCGTGGTCTGCCAGGCGGCTTCATCCCAAAGCTCGAAGCGATTGACCATGCCGACAAGCGCTACACGCTTCTCCAAGGCGGCAAACTTGCGCTGCGCTGGCGTTAACAGGACGCGACCTTGGGCGTCCATGTCGACATCGTTCGCATAACCGATCAATAGCCGCTGCAAGGCGGTCGTCTCGGCGAGATGCGCCGGCATCGCGTTAAGCTTTCGCTCGAGCTCAGCAAAGCCGGGCTCCGGATAAATCAACAGGCACCGCTGTGGATGGGCAGTGATGACGAGGTGGGAGTCGCAGAGCTGTGCCAGCCGTTCACGCTGGCGCGACGGGATCGCAAGACGCCCTTTAGCGTCCAGATTGAGAAATTGTGTCCCCCGAAACATGACCAGCCCCCCTAAGGCGGTCACTCCCCAAAATTCCACTACACCCCACTTTTCTCCAATCTTAGGTGGCGGTTTTCAGCAGGTCAAGGTGCTTATTTCGATTTTTCTTGTCTTAACAATAGGCTTAGTCTGAGTTTCAAAGTGATTTATCTGGATTTTTGATTTGCGTCAAATTACAGGTAGATATCGCTCATTTGTGATGTTGGATCGAGAAAAGTGCGCTGCTTGCGGTCAGCCTGATGCTGGTGGTGGAAACCGGAATGGATACTCGCTGCTGAGGTTGATATCGCTAGGGTTTTTGCGTTGCCGAGGTCTATCAGATGGGACCTGGATGCAGCCTTTGGCGCGTGCTGGAAGGCAAAGCGCGCGAAGGCGGACCAACGCAGAACTCTGCTGTAGAGGGCTTTTTCTTATTTTTTAGAGTTACTTATGCTGTTTTCTTGTTTGTAATTCTTGTTTCTGGCTCGGCCTGGGGATTTATCCACTCGGCCGTCTTGACCCATCGGATGGCGAGGATGATGAAGATGCTTGATCTGGGCCGGGCCAATGCGATACTGAGCTGATCTGATGTTCCCTGAAACGGAGGCTTCCATGAGCCAATCGAACGATCGGCCTGGGCTCGGACGGCGCGGCGAGATGCTTGTCGCGATGCAGTTCGCGCTCATGATCATCTTTGCTGTGACGCCGGTCTGGCATCCAGGGCTCGCGCCCGGCTTGTTTGCTGACCTGCTGCTGCCAAGACTGATCCTTGCGCTGCCCTTGGCACTAGTGGCGCTGCTGCTTGGTGCGCTGGGCTCCCATCACATCCGTGACTATCTGACGCCCTTGCCCTATCCAGTCGATCATAGCCAACTGGTCCAGCAGGGCGTCTATGGCCTCGTGCGCCATCCGCTCTATGCCAGCCTGCTGAGCGCCGCCTTGGCCTGGACGCTCTACACGCTCAGTCTGTCGCACTTGCTGTTGCTGGTGCTCGGCTTCTTCTTCTTCGATTTCAAGGCACGCAAGGAGGAGGGCTGGCTGACCGAGCGTCACCCTGAGTATGCTGACTATGCCGCGCGTGTCAGCAAGTTCATCCCCTGGATCTATTGAGCGCCGCGACGAGCCGGGCCTGGATTGGGCCTGTCGGCAGCAGGCGCCTAGCCTGCCGCCCGTCATCTCGCCGTCGCTTGCCCTAGCGAGCGCTCTGCGTGTCTAATCCCCGGCTGTTTCCGCCCGCTTCAGAGTTGCGCATCGATGGCTGCTAACCTCGCAAGTGCTGCCCCGGAGCCGTTGCGCCTGGGCGATACCTATCGTCCGCTCCTGGGCCAATACGATGAGATGCGAGCCACTGATGGTGGCTTGCGCCCGCATTGGCAGTACCTCATCGACGCGCTGCGTGAGCTTGGTCGCGAAGGGATCGACAGCCGCTGGCAGGAGGCGCGGCGCCTGGTGCGCGACAATGGCGTCACCTACAACGTCTACGGCGACCCGCAGGGGATGTCGCGACCTTGGGAGCTGGACCCGCTGCCGTTATTGATCCGCGGCGAGGAATGGGCTGTTTTGGAGCGCGGGCTGATTCAGCGCGCCGAGCTGCTGAACGCGCTCTTGGTCGACCTCTACGGCCCACGCACCCTGATCGACAAGGGGGTGCTGCCGCCCGAGCTGGTCGATGGCTTCCCCGGTTATCTGCTGCCCTGCCATGGCGCCCCCATGGCTGGTGACCGGCCGCTGGTGCTCTATGCCGCCGATCTGACCCGCGATGCGAGCGGCGCTTGGCGGGTGATCGGCGATCGCACCCAGATCCCCTCCGGTAGTGGCTATGCGCTAGAGAATCGGGTGGTGCTGTCGCGAGTGATGCCGAGCCTGTTCCGCGATAGTCATGTGCATCGTCTCGCCGGTTTTTACCGCTCGGTGCGCCGCGCGATGACGCGCATCGCGCCTGGGCATGGCGATCATGCGCGGGTGGCGGTGTTGACCCCAGGGCCACGCAACGCGGCCTATTTCGAGCACGCCTATCTGGCCAATTATCTCGGCTTCAATCTAGTCCAAGGCAGCGATCTGTCGGTGCGCGACGGCGCGCTCTGGCTGCGCACCCTGGGGCGGTTGGAGCGCATCGATGCCCTGATGCGGCGCGTCGATGATCTGAACTGTGACCCGCTCGAGCTAAACGAGGCCTCGCTGCTCGGCGTGCCGGGTATGCTGCAAGCGGTGCGAGCCGGCAACCTGGGTGTCGCCAATGCCCTCGGCAGTGGGGTGCTGGAGCATCCGGGCCTGATGGCCTTCTTGCCGGAGATCTGCGAACAGCTGCTCGGTGAGGCGCTACTGTTGCCGCATCTGCAGACCTGGTGGTGTGGGCAGCGCGAGGCACGCGACTTCGTCATCGCCAACCTGGACAACCTGGTGATCAAGCCCGCCGGTAGCCCGGCTGGGCAGCGCTGTCTGTTTGGCGCCAAGCTGGGGGCCGAGCAGCGTGACGCGCTGATCGCGGGGATTCGGCGCGAGCCGCATCGCTACGTGGCGCAGGAGGCAGTGCAGCCCTCGACCGCGCCAGCCTATATCAATGGTGTGCTCGAGCCACGCCCCTTTGTGTTGCGCAGCTTCCTGGTCAGCGAGCAAGAGGGCTATGCGGTGATGCCGGGCGGTCTGAGCCGGACCGCGCTGGATACCGATACGCCGATGATCTCCAATCAGCTCGGCGGTCTGGGCAAGGATACCTGGGTCTTGGCCAGCGAGCCGGAGCGCCAAGAGACCCTGATCGTTAGTGCCGATGCCAAGGCAGCCGCCGTGTTGCCGGCAGTGGTGCAGGAGAGCGAGGTCTCGTCGCGGGTCGCCGATAACCTGTTCTGGATCGGCCGCTATGCCGAGCGCGCCGAGGGCTTGGTGCGCCTGCTGCGCATCGTCATCATCCAGATCACCGAGCGCTCCAGCCTGGCCGATGAGGCCGATGCCGATTGCTGTCTGCATCTGCTGCTGGCCGCGCTGACCAACCAGAGTCAGACCTTTCCCGGCTTCATTGGCGAGGGTGCCGCCGAGCTGCTCGCCCAGCCGGTGCCCGAGGTGCTGTCGCTGATCAGCGATCAGAAGCGTGCCGGGGCCTTGCCACAAACCTTGCAGGCGCTGGGGCAGGCGGCCTGGTCGGTGCGCGAGCGTCTCTCCAACGACACCTGGCGGGTGACCAATGACATCGAGCGTCGGCAGCGCTTGCTGACCCAGGCGCCACCGCGCGGACTCGGCCGGGCGTTGGACCTACTCGATCCGCTGATCACCTCCTTGGTGGCCTTCTCAGCGCTGACCCATGAGAACATGACCCACAACGAGGGCTGGCATTTTCTCGAGGCCGGTCGGCGCCTGGAGCGCGGGCTGCACACCGCCTCGCTGCTGCGCTCGACCCTGGTCAGCGTCAGCCCCGACCCGGGTGAGTCGATCCTGGTCGAGGCGGTGCTCGGCGTCACCGATAGCCTGATCACCTATCGACGCCGTTATCAGGCCGGTACCCGGGTTGGCGCCATGCTCGACCTGGTGTTGCAGGACGAGGCCAATCCGCGCTCACTGGCCTATCAGATCGCCCGCTTATCGGCACTGGTCGACGAAATGCCCGGCAATAGCCTGTCGACCCGTCGCACGCCGGCGCAGCGCACTCTGATGCGGCTGCTCACCGAGCTGCGGCTGGCCGAGCTGGATCTGTTGGCGCAACCGAGCGATGGTGGTCAGCGTCGCGAGGCCTTGGATGGCCTGCTGGCCAGTGTCGAGACCTCGATCAGCGCCCTCTCTGACGCCATCACCGCGCAGTACTTCCGCCACGAGGAGCAGCCACATCATCTGATTGGGCAGCGCTCGACGGCGATGGCGACGCCCTGGCCAGCTTCGTGCGCGACGGCGGTGAGTTCGACTGCTGCCTGCTCTGAAGGCCGGTCGGGGCTAAGCTGCGGCGATGCGTTGCCTCTGGTGGAGGGACAGCTATGAGGTATCAGATCACCCATCAAACTCGCTACGGCTATGGCGGTCCGGTCTCGCTCTGTCACAGCATCGCCCATCTGAAGCCGCGTGAGATGGCCTATCAGCGCTGTAAGATCGCCAATCTACGGATCAATCCCTGGCCCTCGGTGGTGCGCGAGCATCGCGACTTCTTTGGTAACCGGGTCAGCTACTTCTCGGTGCAGCAGTCGCATCTGCAGCTCGAGATCACCGCCACTGCCGAGGTCGAGGTCTGGGCGCCCACGTTGCCTGAGCCAGCCGCGACCCAGCCCTGGGAGAAGTTGCTGGCGCAGTTGCAGCTGAGCACCGGTTCTGAAGCTGCCTCGGCGCGCCTGTTCCGGCTGCCGTCGCCGGCGGTGCCGCTTGATCCGTTGGCGGCGGACTATGCGCGTGAGTCCTTCGTTCCTGAGCGACCAGTGCTCGAGGCGGCCTTGGAACTGGTCAGTCGCATCCATCGCGATTTTGAATACGATCCGACCTCGACCACGGTCGCCACGCCCCTGTCCGAGGTGTTGCAGCTGCGGCGTGGGGTCTGTCAGGACTTTGCCCATCTGGCGATTGCCGCATTGCGCGGCCTGGGGCTGCCAGCGCGCTATGTCAGCGGCTACCTCGAGACCTTACCGCCGCCCGGCCAGCCCAAGCTGCGCGGCGCCGATGCCTCGCATGCCTGGCTGTCGGTCTATTGTCCGGAGGCACTCCAAAGCGGTGGCTGGGTCGATCTTGATCCGACCAACGACTGTGTGATCACCGATCAATACATCACCACCGCCTTCGGTCGCGACTATCAGGATGTGACACCGCTGCGCGGGGTGTTCTATGGTGGCGGTGAGCACAGCCTAGCGGTCTCGGTGGATGTGGATCGGCTGGCGACAGATTGAGCGCGCTCGTCACTGACATCATCC
>POWB01000008.1:44063-133027 GCA_010912705.1 Halochromatium sp. | reverse complement strand
CAGGGCCGCGGGGATGCGCTCGTCGTTTTTCGTCTGCTGCAAGCGCCGAGACGACCAATGCCATTGTCGCCAATCAGCGCCAGCAGGTGCATCGGCGTGGTCGGTTGTTTCGGGAACAACGCGCGGATGCGCATGAACAGATCGCCCTCGGGCAGGTTCTGGTCCATGCTCGGGAACAGGTCGCCCGCCTGCCAGGTCAGTTGCGACCGGGCGGGCATCAGCAGGGCGACGGCTGGCTGGCGCGGCTCGGCGGACAGGTAGCGGAATTCGTAGATGGAGTGTTTCAGCAACTGGCCGGCGCCCTGGTGCTCACCAATGGCGACCTCCAGCAGCGGGATCTTCTCAGGTAGCATCCGGGGCGTCCTCATCCTCATCCTCATCCAGACTGAACCGGGCAGCGACCTCTTGCATGGTCGGCAGGCCGGCCCTTTCTAGCCGAATCACCAAGCCGAGGGCCGCGAGCACCGCCATTAGCGAGGACAGGGTGACGTCTTCGCCACGCTCGATCCGGTAGACGACCTCGCGCACCTTGCCGGCGCGTTGCGCAAGCTCGGTCTTCGACAGGCCGAGCGCTTCACGCTGAGCCTGGACTCGGGTGCCGAGTTCGTCGGGGAAGCGGATGATGTCAGTCATAGCTGACAGTTTTTGCGCGTAGAGGTCGGTTTGCAAGTTTTAACTGACAGTTTGGCTCAAGTTGGCGGGGTGCAACTGGAGCAGCTTACCGCCGGTGACACGGCTAATCCGGACTGCCAAGTTCACCTCTATGATCGCGACACCGAGGTCTATCACCGCCAGCCGTGCCCGGCAGCCTTGGCCAGCGCGAGCGGTGTCTTTGAGGTCGAGATCGCCTCTGGGGATCGCGCCTCCTTGCAAACAACGCTGGCTGGTCAGGCGGCCAGAGCAGAGACCACCGCTGATCTCCTCCAGTGATCTCGTCATGCGCGTTAGAGCTGCGTCAGCAGGAACAAGCCGATCAGCATCACCGCACTACCGACAAGCTTGGCGCGGGTGCGGCCCTCGCCAAAATACCAGCGGCCGATCAGCACGGAGAACATGCCTGCCGTTCGCTTCACCGCCATTGCGTAGCTGGCGAGCGTCATGCTGAGCGCGATCTGGTCGGCAATGCGCATCAGCGCGAACAGCACCCCGAGCAGCAGCAAAGGGCGCGCCTGGCGGGCCAGCTGCGGCGGCAGGACTTCACGATAGAAGCGCCGGTCCTGAACGCTGAATAGCGTAAACAGCACGATTGGGTTGATGATGGCAACCATCACCGCGAACGAGAGCGGATCGGAGCGCTCGATGCCGATGCGCCCGAGCGTCGAGGCGGTGGCGAAGCAGGCCGCGGCGGTCAAGGTGAAGGCGCTGCCGGGATTGGTAACCAGGCGCAGTAGTGGCCGATGCCAATCCTCTTGCTCGTGACTGAGTGCGAGGATGTAGCTGCCGATGACCAGCAAGCCGATGCCGAGAAAGCCGAACGCGCCCGGTAAGGCGCCAGTGAGCAGCCATTCGATGATGATCACGAAAGCCGGGGTCAGCGTCAGGATCGGCCCGACCAGCGACACCTCACTGCGGTGGATGGCGACGTTGAGCGACCAGCCACCCAAGCCGGAGATCAGCCCGCCCAGCAGGACGACCTGCAGATAGATGCGATCCTCGAACGGAAAGTCGTGATGCCAGATGATCAGCGGCAGAGTCACCAGCAGGCTGGCGAGGTTGACGTAGAGGGTGAGCGCGCGAACCGAAAGGGTTAGGCTTAGATGCTTGGTCACCGCGAGCCGTGAGGCGTGAAAGAACGCCGACAGCAGCGAGAATAGTATCCACAGATGTGCGTAGGCACCGAGGTCCATCGTCAGTGCGTCCAGCGGGGCGATTTGGTCGCCGTGATCGCCGTCATCGGCGGCGCTGGTGCATCGCTGCTCAGCCTCATCGCGCCGGCGTCCAACCGAAGTCGTGCTGGAACTCAGCGATGGGTCCGCAGCGCAGTGGTGGATTGACGTGGGGCTGAGCGCTGATACTCGGTGGATCTGGCCAGCGGGTGCGCGCATCGCGCTGAGCCATCAGCGCCGCGGTGTTGTAGGCGGCAAAACGTCGCTGGAAGTTGGCGCGACGTTGCCAGTCGATGGCCGAAAACGATCCTTGTCCGCGCAGCACGCGCACGCTCGGCAGACCCGGCAACGAGATCAGACCAGCGCCACCAATACCCGAGAACAGTTTGAGCTGCAGGCTCAGCAGCAGCGGTCCATCGCGGCCCATGGTCGATTGGCCCTGCGCGTCCATCGGGCTGAGGCAGAGGCTGTAGCAGGGTTGGTTCAGGGTCATGCAGTGCATGCGTTGGGCGGGCGAGCGCTGGCTCAAAAATCGCGCCAGCGGTGCAGGGAGATCGCGCAGTCGCCCAATGAGACGAAGCAAGTCAGCGCGGCATTCGGCGCTGAGGCCGAGCGGCTGCAGATTCCGCTCGATCTGCGGCAGCGGCAGCCGTCGGTGGCGCTGCCAGGCTGGCGGTGGCTGTTCATAGCCGGTGATCGCGCGCAGCAGCATGCCAGCGGTCTCGTCCAAGCGCTGATGCAGCCGCCGAATCAGCCGCTCGAAGTCCGATGTTGCCAACAGATCCCAGCGGGGCAACTGGATCAGGCAGCCCATCGGGCGCCATCCAGCGCAGGTCGCGGTCGCATCGGTCGGCAGCAGGGTGGCTCCGAGGCGCTCCAACTCGGGCTCAAGGTCGGCGAGGCGGTGATTGAGCAGACGGGGGCCAATGAAGCTCAGCGGGTCGAGACATTGGCGGGTCAGAGCAGGGTCGTGCTGATCCCCGAACCGGTCGATGCGCGCTAAGGCGCGAAGCTCCTCGGGACGCCAGTAGATCAGATGCAGGTGAAAGGATTTGAGCGCCTGCACGCTCTCGCGGTCGTTGGTGTTCGGGTCGCAGTTGAGGGCCAGCTGTAGCCAGCCTGGCTGGCTTGCCGCCGCGGACTCCGGTCCACGCTCGTTTGTGTCACCACACAGCTCGGGGTCGCTGACGAAGCGCTGGAAGTTGGCCGCTGTCTGCCAAAGCACCTGTGCGGTGATCGGCAGCACCGAGCTTGGATCGGGCTTGGGCGGCTGTCCTGCGCCTGATGGCGAGACCTCGGCAAGCATCAGATCGAACAAGGCATGTGGCGAGGCCTTATCGATCAAGGCAAGCTGATCGGTTGGCTCAGCGCTGGCTGCTTGGCTGATCAACAGCTGTTGGATGCTGCGCCGTGCAAATCTTGCCTCCGAGCTCTTTGCGCTCTGCTCGGCGGGACTGAGCTTGAGCGCTGGCGGCGGCGCGGGGATGCGCAGCTGCTGCCAGGCGACCGGCATCTGGCTCAGCGCAGTGGGCATCAGGGCGGCGAAGGGGGCAGTGAGTGGGCGCTGATGCAAGGGGTCAGTCGCCGCTGGCTCGGGTAGCGCTGAGCTTGGGCGCCAGGCGCTGGATGTCGGCAATGGCTTGCGAGAGTAGTTGCCCGGTCAAGTGATTGAATGCCGTTACCATGCCCGCGGGTGTGCTCGCCGGGGTCGGCTCGGTGCCGCTATAGCTGTGGCTAAATTGGATCGCTCGATTGCGGTTGGCGATGAGCGTCAGGTTGAAGGCGGCGCTCACCTGCGGTGGGTCGGCGGTGGGTAAGTGCTCGAGTCTACTGAGCTCGCCGTTGAGTATGAAATCGGCCTGCGCCCGATCTGCGACCGAGACCACATAGCGGAAGGTGCCGGCAGTGCGCAAGCCGCTGATCAGGGCCTCCGCGAGCGCCCTGCCTGGAACGCCATCCCAGAGCAGCAGGTCGTAGCGCTGCACCTCGAGTGGGTCGGCGGCGGTGCGAAACAGGATCTGGGTGCCGCCGAGAAACCCCCGTGATGCCAGGGGTGTAACGAGCAGGCTGGCGGGGACGGTCTGGGCACTCGGCGTGGTGCGCATCCTCGGCTGCAGGGTAAAGAACTGATCGCGCTGGGCTGGCCCGGAGCTGCCGCAGCTGGCGAGGAAGATCAATAACAGACAGCCGAGCAACCGCCATCTTGGGAATCGGCGCGCATTCAGGGGCTGGCCCCAATGATGGCGAGCGGATGCCTCTGCTAATACCGGTGCTTGCGCGCTCAGGTTGCTAGTCGGCTTGTGCGTCAGTCGCTTCAGCGATTGAACCATGGTGATTGGTCCTCCTGGGCTTGCCCGCGCAGCAATGAGACGGGATCTTCGCGCAACTCACGCGAGAGTGCGGAGAGATTGCGCGATGCCGTCTCGATATTGGTCAGGATTGGCGCTAGGGCGGCAGAGAGCTCTTGGAGCAGATAGTCGACATCGTCTAGCGAGCCTTGGACGCTCGGGCGGCTAGCCTGGACCAATTGCTGCAGCTCGTCGGCCAGCGCCGCGTAACGCTGGATTGCGTTCTGGATCTCTTCGGTGCGCGCTGGCAGGGCCGCTGAGACTGCCGCGAGATTGTCCGATAAGGTTTGCACGGCGCCCATGATCTCGCGAATCTGCTCGGGGTTGATGCTCTGCTCGATGTTGGCGCTGACCTCGACCAGATTGCTCATCACTGTGCCCAAGCCCTGACCCAGATCAGCACCTAGCTCGCCGCTGCCGTCTTGGCCGTCCTTGAACATCGCCAACAGCCCTTGGATGCGCTCTTGCAGGCGGCTCAGCGTTGGCCGGATGACTTCGTCGATGGTGCGCTGCGCTTGCTCCATGGTGGCGCTGATCTGCATCGCCAGATCCGGCTCGCGGGCGATGGTGGGGATGTCGCTGCCGGCGCTCAAGGTGGTCGCCGCAGTGCCGGGGAGGATGCGAATAATGTTGCCCTGTAGCAGTCCTGCAGGTGCCAGTTGTGCCTGACTATCGGTGGGTACCGGCCAGTCTTGCTGGATGCTGAGCGTGGCGCGAAAGCAGGGCAGGTCAGGCGCGCGTGCTCTGGTTGGTCGCGGGCAGTCGTTGCGGTCGCTGGCGTCGCGGAAGACCGGATCTAGGGAGCGCACCCGACCAATGACAAAACCCTCTTGCATCACATCGATGCCGCTATCGATGCCATCGGCGTCGGGGAAATAGGCGCGCAAGGTATAGCCGGTGAACAGGCCAGGTGCCAGCAGGATCAGGATAGCCAGCACGAGGCCGAGCATGGCGAGCACGAACAGGCCTGCGAGCGCGAGATCACGCTGGCGGCCATGCGCCTGGCGCTTGCCGGGTGCGCCTAGCTCGGGCGGTGAGTAAAGACGATTCAATCGGCTCATGGCGTTATTCGGGCGCTTAGGGATGTCCCTCGAGGATGGTGCGAAGCTCAAGCTGATCGGCGCTGCTGGCTTCTAAGCCAGCGCGTGTGCCGTCGAAGAGTAAACAGCCGCGATCCATCACGGCAACGCGGTCGTTGGGGCCAATCACCTCGAGCATCGCATTATCGGTGGCGATGAAGGTCAGCCCGCGCGTCTCCCGCTGCACTTGCAGGATGCTGAGGATCTCGCGTAGGGCGGGGCGGTCGAGTCCATCGCTGAGGCCGTCACAGATCAACAGCTCGGGCTGATTGATCAGCGCCCTGGCCAGCTCGGCGCGGCGCTGCTGACCGAGCGACAGCGCGCGCGGATAATGATGTGCCATGCCATCGAGCTGTAGCTGGGTGATCACCAAGCGGGCCGCGCGAGAGAGGGTGGCGCGAGGGCGCGGCTGGGCGCGCAGCGGGAGCAGCAGGTTCTCGAGCAGGGTCAGCTCATCGAGCAGCGAGCCGCCTTGGAGCACCACGCCAAGGCGACCGCGCAGCCGGTTCAGGCGCGCATCATTCAGTCTGGCCAGATCTTGTCCGAACAGCTTGATCGAGCCGGCGGAGGGCTGGTCGAGCCCGAGCATCAGGCGCAGGCTGAGGCTCTTGCCGGCACCATTGGGACCGATCAGTAGTAGGGCATCGCCCCTCTGCACTGATAGGGTCAGATCGTTCAGGGCACAGCGGCCATTGACATGCTGAAACACCCGCTGTAGCTGAATCAACGGCTCGGTTGCAGTTCCCTTTGTGGTTGCTGGTGCGGCTGCCGTTGCCGCGCCCTGTTGGGGCTGAGGCTCTGTCTCGGCTTGGGCCTGAGCTTTGGCTGGCGCGTTAGCTGTGGCTTCCACGCCGGGCTGGCGCCGCCAAGGCGCTCGCATCCAGACGCGGCTGGCAGCTGTTGTCGGTTCCTGTTCGCTCACGACCAGGGGGCCAGCACAAAGCCGAGATCGATCAGCAGGATGGCGGTGACGGCACCGATCATGGTGTCGGTGGCGGCTCGGCTGACGCCGGCAATATCGCGCCCGGCGGCGATGCCGTTGGCGGTGGCGATCAAGGCGACCACCAGGGCAAAGATCAGCGGCTTGCTAAGGGCCTCAATCACATCCGATGGCGTCAGGGCTTGTCGCAATGCGTTATTGAACAGATAAGCCGGGACATCAGCAACGACGACTAGCCAGAGCATCGTGGCGCCGAGCGCGACCAGGGTTCCCCAGATGGCTAGGGCGAATGACATCGCAAGCATCGCCGGCAGCACCGGGCCGGTGGTGAACTGGATGGGATTCAAGCCACTGACCAAGAGTCCGTCGACCTGTCCGCTCGCGACCAGGGTTGCCTGGCGAGCGGCTAGGGCAACACCGGCGCGGCCGGCGACCAGGATGCCAACCAGCAGCGGCACCAGCTCCATGGTCACTGCATAGATCACCGGTACCAAGATGAGTCCAGGCAGGTTGATCTCGGCGAGCAGACTGGCGGCCTGCTGGCCGAGGATGATGCCCGCCGCTGCCGCGACCAGGGTCAAGGCAGGAAACACCGAGAGCCCCGCTTGCCGCAGCGCTTGCGCGAGGGCTGGCAGGTCAAGCTGCGCCCGCCCGAATAACACCCCAACATAGAGTTCAATGCAGAGCTTGAGCGTGATGGCACCCAGGCCGATGCGCTCAAGCCAGTGCAGCCCGTTCTGGCTAGTCGGTTGGCGATGAGGCTGCATTGCCCTGCGGCTGAGCAAGAGGCGATTGAAGGCCATTGCTGGTAAACCTCATCCTCGCGGTCTCTATCCCTATTCAGGCGCTTGCTGCTTAGCGCTCACGCCAAATCGTTGTATAGAGGTCATGCCGCCGATCCTTGAGATTCTGCACGGTGCCGGAGTTGCGCGCCTCACGCAGCGCCTTGAGCCCGAGATCGGCGAAGGCGACGGTCTCGACGTTCGGTGTCGTATCGGCGGCAATGCCATCGCGCGCGAAGGGGAAGTCGCAGGGGGTCAGGATACAGCTCTGCGCATACTGGATGTCCATGTTGGCGACATTCGGCAGATTGCCGCAGTTGCCGGACATCACGACATAGCATTGATTCTCGACCGCGCGCGCTTGGCTGCAATAGCGCACACGCAGATAGGACTGACGCTCATCGGTACAGAAGGGCACGAAGATGATATTAGCGCCCTGGTCGACCAGATGCCGGGCCAATTCGGGGAACTCGGCGTCATAGCAGATCAGCACACCGATGGGGCCACAGTCGGTATTGATCGCGGCCAGCTCGTTGCCGCCCTCGATGTTCCACCAATAGACCTCGTTCGGCGTCGGGTGGATCTTCGCCTGCTCATGCACCTCGCCATCGCGCAGGCAGATATAGCAGATGTTCTCGACCCGGCCATTGGCCATCTTGGTCGGATGCGAGCCGGCGATGATGTTGATGTTGTAGCGCATCGCCATCTCGCGCAGCGCTTCTTTGATCGGGCCGGTATAGCGGGTCAGGGCGTCGATGGCCTCGGCTGGCGACAGTTCCTGATCCTCCATTGAGAGCAATTGCAACGAGAACAGCTCGGGGAAGACGCAGAAATCGGCACGATAGTCGGAGGTGACATCGACGAAGTAGCGCAGCATGTCGAGGAACTCGTCGAAGGACTTGACCCGCCGTTGCTGATACTGGACGGTCGCGACGCGCACGGTATCCATCAGACGTCCGCCATAGTGCTTGGCGCGCGCCTCCTCTTTTTCATCCGGGGCATTCGGATTGCGCCAGAGCAGATGCACCCCGTAGCCACGCGACTGCCTGTCTTCGGGCCAATAGCCGGGCAGCAGGCCGATGACTTGAAAGTCGTTACGCAGCTGGAAGGTCAACACCGGATCGCGCTCGCGGCCTTCGACCACGGCGTCGACATAGGTTTGTGGACTGTCATAGGCGTCGTCCTGGCGCGTCAAGGCAGCATCGAGCGTTGGCAGTCGACCACCATAGATGATGCCCTTGAGCGCCTGCGACTGGACCAGTTTCTTGCGCTCGTCGTACAGACGCTGGCCGATCCGCAGGCCGCGGTACTCGGGGTCGACGCAGACCTCCATGCCATAGAGATAGTCGCCATCGGGATCATGGCGAGAGGCATAGCCGCTGCCGGTGATCCAGTTCCAGCCGTGCGGCTTCAAGGCGATCTCGCCACTGACGAGGAAGCTGGAGCAGAAGCCAATCAGGCGCGTGCCCGCGTCTTCCTGATACTCGGCGACGAACTGACCTTCTGGGAACTTGTTGATCTGACCCCGCAGCATCGCCGCGCTATAGCTGCTGACACCGCTGCCGGCATAGGCGCGCTCGAACAGGGCGCGGATTGCTGGAACGTCTGCGGGCGTGGCGTTGCGCAGATGCAGTTGGGCGAGGCGGTCGGTGGTGTCGTTCATGCGGTCGGTGGGCTGCTTTCGAAGGGCTGCTAGGACAGGGATGCTATGGCAAGGCTGTTAGGGCAGGGCTGGCTCGATGCTGGAAACCATACCGGCTCGATACTGGGAACCATACCATTATGTGTCGAGTTGGACTGTTGCCTGTATGCTCAATGCACTTCCTCATACGGAGATCAGCAGATGACAGCTCAAACAGCACTAAAACCCCGGATCAGCTTTGAAGACTGGCTCGAGGCTGAGCGGGCCAGCCTTGATGAGCGCACGGAATACGTTGATGGTGAGGTCTTTGCGATGAGTGGCGGCACCGCCGAGCATCACGCGATTCTCAGCAACATCAACCGAGAGCTGAGTATCCAGATGAAGGGCCGTCCCTGCTGGGTCTACGCCAGTGGCATGAAACTGCGCATCCAGCATGCGGATGCCGGCAAGTATCCAGATCTGATGGCGCTCTGCGGCGAGCAGGCGTTTCAGGATGGCCGCCGCGACCTGTTGCTCAACCCAAGCCTGATCGGCGAGGTGCTCTCCTCCTCGACCGAGGGCTACGATCGTGGCGAGAAATTCGCGCTCTATCGGCGAATTCCATGCTTACAGGAATACCTGCTGGTCTCACAGCACCGCGTGTTGGTCGAACACTACAGTCGCGGCACTGACGGGCGCTGGATACTGAGCAGTTTCGAGGATCTCGCCGATCAGGTCGTGCTCGAGAGTATCGGCTGCACCTTGGCGTTAGCCGAGGTCTACGACAAGATTCAGTTTGAGCCAGATGCGCCGATTGAATGAGTCCGAGCTGATTGAATAGGCCCGAGCTGAGCGTCGCTGGAGCCGCGATCGGGTGCGGTTCAGTGTTGGGAGAGACAGGTTCAGGCTCAGGTTCAGGTTCAGGCTCATCAGGGGGCAGTTGAGAAGCTTCAGGGAGCAGTGCGTGGGCGGATGACCTCTGTTGGCGATGACCGATTGCTGGCACTGTCAGCGCTGCTCACCTCAAAGCCGACCAGATTGCGCTCTTGCTTGCTGAACTCGACACCGATGAGGTGGATGGGCTGGTTCAGTGCTTGATACTTCTCGGCATAGTGTCTCGCCTTGAGTTGCTCCAGCGCCCGGCCCTCGGGCACCAGTTCGACCACCTTGAACTCGAACAGGTAGACCTGTTGATTGAACAACAGCGCCATGTCCAGCCGACCCTGGTTGGTGGCGTCTTCGAGGCGAAGATCCAGCCCGAGGGCGGCGAAGTGGCTGTAGAAGACGCTGGCCCAGTAGCCTTCGTACTGGGTGATCGGGTTGTTTCGGAACCAGTCGTGCGGGATGCTGGCGTAGAGGCTGACGAAGTGCTGGCGTAGGGCGTCGAAGTCGTCGTCCATCAAGGTGTCATAGAGGCGGCTGCTGACCTCGCTGGCCTCGCTGGCGTCGCCATAGAGTCCTTTGAGCAGGGCCTCGTTGAGGGCGCTTTCCACCTCCAGGTTCGGATAGCCCAGGGTGTATTCGATGCGGGCGCCGATCTGGCGCTGGCCGTGGATGGTCAGATAGCCGGTCTGCCAAAGCAGGGCCTCGGTGCTCATGTCATCGACATCAAAACGTGACAGCAGTGCCTCAGTGGCGCGCCAGGCATTCAACCTGGGGCTGAAGGTATGGCGTTGGGTGAGGACGTCGATCAGGAAGGTCGGGGTGCCAGTCTCGAACCAGTAGGAACGGAACAGCCGGCTGTCAAAGAGCAGCAAGAGATCAAAGGGGTTATAGACGGCCTCGCCGGTCCAGTTGTAGCCGTTGTACCAATCCTTGATCTGCTGGCGATCCAGCCCTTGGAGCTCTGGCGCAAACACCGCGTCGAGGTCGTCTTCGGTATAACCACAGAGCGCCGAGTAGCGCTGGTCGATGGTGATGTCCTGGAGGTTATTGAGCCCAGAGAAGAGACTCACCTTGCTGAACTTGGACACCCCGGTGATGAAGACAAAGCGGATGTAGCGGTCATGGTCCTTGATCACGGAATAGAGGTTGCGCAGCCCTTCGCGCATCTGCCGCGCCAGCTCGGGCTCGGAGAGGTTATCGAGGATCGGCTTGTCGTATTCATCGACCAAGATGACCACGCGCTGGCCGTAGGTCTCTTCCGCCGCACGGATGAGCTCACCAAAACAGGCTGGGATATCCAATTCCGTTGGGCAGCGAATGGCGAGGCTCCGCTGATTGATCCGCAGCAGATCCCGCATCTTGGCATCCAGCGCCTCGCGATCGCGCATCACGCCACCGCCAAAGCTGAGCCGGATCACCGGATAGGGGGTGCTCCAGTCCCAGTGCGGATCGGCCTCGAGTCCCTGAAACAGCGTCCGGTTGGCCTGGAACAGCTCGGCCAAGGTATCGAGAAATAGGGACTTGCCGAAGCGGCGCGGGCGCGAGAGGAAGTAGTACTTGCCCTGTTCGATCAGCCGGAGGGCATAGGCCGTCTTGTCCACATAGTAGTGGCCTTCCTCGCGAATCTCGCGGAAGGTGGCGAGGCCGATGGGTAGCTTCTTGCGTTTCATCGGGCGATCATAGCACTGGGCTAGGTCGGGCTCGGCGAAGCGGTCGTGATACTCGCTGCTAGGCCGTTAGTTCGGCTTGAGCGAGAGGATGAGCGTCAACGGATTCTTCGGTGACGGGAGGAAGCCATGATGGCGGTAGAAGGCGGCGGCCTCCATGGATAGCGCGTGCACGAGCAGCCCGCGAAGACCAAGAATCTTGCTTGCGGCGCCGGTACGCTCGACGGCATCGCGGAGCAGGGCGACACCCAGACCACGTCCCTGCCAGCGTTGATCGACGGCCAGGCGTCCGAGAATCGCCATCGGTACGGGGTCCGGCATGTTGCGGCGGATGCCTCCGGGCGCCTCACGCAGCGCGAGCGCGCCTGAAGCCAGGCAGTAGTATCCAACCACCGCTCCCGCCGCCGCCACGACGTAGGTGCGCGAGGCGCCACTGAGCTGATTCTTCCAGGCGCGGTGCATGAGCCAGTCGTCCAGCGCTTGGACGCCGGAGCAGAAGCCATGGGTTCGATGTGTTTCGGTTAGCGGCGCAGGGGCTTCGAGAATCATGCGCTCCATGGGGTTGGCGCTGACATCAGCCGCTGATAACCCGCTTCGGCTGGAGGGTGGTCGAGAATGGCCAAGAAGTGCTCATAGGTCTCCTGATCGACACGAACCAGGGTTTGGTCGAGCAAGGTTTCCTCGGCGGCTCGCCGCGCGGCATCAATCATGAAATCGGAGCGTGACCGCCCCTGAATGCTGGCTGCCTGATCGATCAGTCCGCGGATCTCTTCGCGCACCCGCAGGCTGATCGCGCGGGTGGCCTGCTCGGATTTGGGCTCGGATCTGGGCTCAGATTGGGCGGCGGGCGGGAGAATGGACATGGCGCACCTCGACTTTTGAGGACGGTGAATGATATACATTGTATATCTCCAAACCTTGAAGTCAATGACGCAGCCGATAGCCTACGCCGCTCAGGGTTTGAATTAGGGATTCCTCACCGGCACCGGCCCCAACAGGGCCAGAAGAGGTGCAAGCGCGAAGAACAAAGCCGTGGTTTGTCTTGCATGAGGATTGGGGTTGGCGTCGCAGGTTTATGGATGACCTATTGTGTGAATAACCCATTGCCGCCGCTGCCAGCGCTGATCACCTCAAAGCCGACCAGATTGCGCTGTTCCTTGCTGAACTCGACACCGATGAGGTGGATGGGCTGCTTGAGTGCTTGGTACTTCTCGGCATAGTTTCTGGCCTTGAGTTGCTCCAGCGCCCTGCCTTTGGGCACCAGTTCCACCACCTTGAACTCGAACAGGTAGACCTGTTGATTGAACAACAGCGCCATGTCCAGCCGACCCTGGTTGGTGGCGTCTTCGAGGCGAAGATCCAGCCCGAGGGCGGCGAAGTGGCTGTAGAAGACGCTGGCCCAGTAGCCTTCGTACTGGGTGATCGGGTTGTTGCGGAACCAGTCGTGGGGGATGCTGGCATAAAGGCTGACGAAGTGCTGGCGTAGGGCGTCGAAATCCCCACTCATCAGGGTGTCATAGAGGCGGCTGCTGACCTCGCTGGCCTCGCTGGCGTCGCCATAGAGTCCTTTGAGCAGGGCCTCGTTGAGGGCGCTTTCCACCTCCAGGTTCGGATAGCCCAGGGTGTATTCGATGCGGGCGCCGATCTGGCGCTGGCCGTGGATGGTCAGATAGCCGGTCTGCCAAAGCAGGGCCTCGGTGCTCATGTCATCGACATCAAAACGTGACAGCAGTGCCTCAGTGGCGCGCCAGGCATTCAACCTGGGGCTAAAGGTATGGCGTTGGGTGAGGACCTCGATCAGGAAGGTCGGGGTGCCAGTCTCGAACCAGTAGGAACGGAACAGCCGGCTGTCAAAGAGCAGCAAGAGGTCAAAGGGGTTATAGACGGCCTCGCCGGTCCAATTGTAGCCGTTGTACCAATCCTTGATCTGCTGGCGATCCAGCCCTTCGAGCTCGGGCGTGAACACCGCGTCGAGATCCGCTTCGGTATAACCACAGAGCGCCGAGTAGCGCTGGTCGATAGTGATGTCTTGGATGTTATTGAGGCCAGAGAACAGGCTCACCTTGCTGAACTTGGACACCCCGGTGATGAAGACGAAGCGGATGTGGGCGTCATTATCCTTGATCACGGA
The DNA here is from genome assembly GCA_010912705.1 of Halochromatium sp. Taxonomy (GTDB): domain Bacteria; phylum Pseudomonadota; class Gammaproteobacteria; order Chromatiales; family Chromatiaceae; genus Lamprobacter. The sequence continues at coordinate 119,748 of POWB01000008.1, read as the reverse complement.
GTAGAGGTTGCGCAGCCCTTCGCGCATCTGCCGCGCCAGTTCGGGCTCGGAGAGGTTATCGAGGATCGGCTTGTCGTATTCATCGACCAGGATGACGACGCGTTGGCCGAACTTTGCTTCCGCTATGCGGATCAACTCGGCAAAACACCCGGGCGCAGTCGGTTGCTTGCAGGTGATGTCAAGAGCTGCCTGATTGATATCGAGCAGTTCGCGGAATTTGGCTTCCAGCTCACCGCGATCGCGCATGACACCACCACCGAAGCTCAGCCGGATCACCGGATAGGGGATGTTCCAGTCCCAGTGTTGCTCGGCATCGAGCCCCTGAAATAATGGCCGGTTGGCCTGGAACAGCTCGGCCAGGGTGTCGAGAAACAGGGACTTGCCGAAGCGGCGCGGACGAGAGAGGAAGTAGTAGCTGCCGGCATCGATCAGCTGTAGGGCCAGCGCGGTCTTATCCACATAGTAGTAATCCTCGCCGCGAATCTTGGCGAAGGTCGAAATACCGATGGGGAGTTTCTTGCGTTTCATCGGGCGATCATAGCACTGGGCGCGGTCGGCATCGGCGAGGGCCCTCGGTTTGACAGACGACCGGACGCTGCGCGACCTGCGCCTCTGTATGCAGAGGACATAGCCATCGAGGTTGCGCAGAGGGATGCGCCTGATCAAGCCGTCAAATCGAGGGGATGGCGCCGATCAGCCCGTTCTTTTGCAAGACCGCATAGACCTTACGGCTGGTCTTCGCCAGTCGCGAGAGGTCGCCAAAATTCGGCGTCTCGCCGGTTTCAAGGCGTTGTTCCCAGCCGTTCAGCTCGCCATCGAGGTAGTCGAGCAGTTTCAGCGAGCAGCCTTGGCAGTCGCCGCTGCAGACTTGCGCCGCTGGTGCGTCGAATGGGAGCGTCTCGCGCACCTGGGCGATGAGTGCATGCATCGCAGTGCGGGTATCGGGCTTCATGGATGGATTTGAGGTCTTCGATTAAACTGCATCTCGCGCGATTCATCTGCCGAGGTCAGGGGCAAACCTCAGCGCGGGCATCGAGACCTCGATGGTGTCGCCAGGAGCGAACTTACCGGCGAGGATCTGCTGCGCGAGCGGGTTCTCGAGCTGGGCGCAGATCGCGCGCTTGAGCGGGCGGGCGCCTTAGACCGGATCAAAGCCAGCCTCGCCGAGCAGGTCGAGCGCGGCGTCGCTGAGCGTCAGCCCCATCTCGCGATCGGCCAGGCGCTCCTTCAGATAGCCGATCTGGATGCCGGCGATGGCGCGGATCTGTACCTCGTTGAGCGGATGGAAGACGGCGATCTCATCAAGGCCTATACCCGCTAGCTATGATTGCACACCAGCGATGCCGAGCATAAGCTAGCCGGTCATCCATGTTTCATCAGATCCCTTTTTTCCGATCCCCAACACATAACTGTCGAGCGATGTGCCGCTCGTTCACACGTGCATCACTCCTTGCTCGGGCTTAACCCCCAGCTTGTCCCTTTTCCAGTCATTCCCCATCTCGAGCAATGACTTACAGCATCGATATCTTCGTGGCGGCGCAACAGGCTGTCGCTGCCGGCATTCCCATGACTCCACGGAGCGTCAACGACAAGGAGTACTTTCCCCAGGACTGGTTCACCGATCGGGTGTCCACGTTGGGGCTGCCGTTCGCTGCGCAAGGACGGAACAGCTACCCGGACTTTTGGGTTGGAGACGACGGAAGTCCGCCTGTCGAAGGGTTCGAAATCAAGTCACTCGCGTTCAGCAAAGGCCGGCCGGCACGGAGGGATTACGACTCGAACAGCACGATCCCGTCGGGTCGGAAGGACGGGCGCGATGTGTTCTTGGTGTTTTTCCTCTACACGGGGTCGGGGGCCAATCCTCGACCGGTCCATTCGCTCTGCATTGCCCACGCCGATCTGATCAATGCCGATCACGCCATTGCCGCCGCGCACATCAACGAGGGCATTAGTGGATTCGGCTCCTACGGTGACGGCTTCATCCGTGACCGCAAGATGTACCGCTTTCCGCAGCCTTACACGATCGATCCGAGCGGGTTGGGTCGCTGCCGATTGATCGTGCCTGCGGATTGGAAGGTGGTGGATACACATCTCGCGCAGGTAGGGACAATCGACCGAACAGTGTCTGAGAGGGCGCTCAAGAGCTACGAAATCCACCTCGACGGCAGCACCGGCGCCACCACCCAGCGCACTGCGCGGCCCGATGCCGGGCAGGCGCGCCGGTTCGATGTCTTTGAGTGCAAGTAGGAAACCCGTGCGCGCCTGACGACGGATTCAGAAGAGCGACGGCTGTACGGCACTGTTGTATGGCAGCGCTGCTGCTCTTTCGGCCTGCCGCTCATCTTGCTCCACGAACAGCCGCTGCGAAATCGCGGCGCAGTCCGCCAGCGCCAGATCGAATGCAAGCAATACATCGGCGGTCTTGCGACCTGCGCAGAGCTCGACCAGGGATTGGCTGAAAACGACGATGCGCACGTCATTCAATGACAGCCGACGTCCCGTCCGATTGAAGCGCGCGACCTTGTCACTGGCTGCCAATTCAGCCGCCTCCAGGGCATCTGCGGCGGGCAAGCGCGGGCGACGGTCGTCAGCCGCCTTGCGGCAGACCATCAAAACATCTAAGTCGATCGGCGATTTGGCTGCTAGCTTGGGGGTCGCCACCGACATCTCCGCCTTGACGGGCTGTGCTTGAACCAGCTTGAAGCCGGCGGTCAGCACTGCGGTGGCCACCGAAGTCCAGCCGTCTTCGCGCGAGTGATGGTAGGAGAACACCAACAGCCCCTCGTCCTTTAGCACGCGGTGGCATTCGCTGAACACGCCGGTCAGCTTGTCGGAGAAACGGCCGGAATCGGTGTCCTGAACCTCTTTCGTATTGCGGGTGGTCGCCGCGGGCGGTATCCCGGCTGGGTCCAGCCATAGCGACTGCCAGACATGGAAGAAGTCCGCCAGCTCGGAGTAATGCACGTTGTCGTAAAAGGGCGGATCGGTAATGACAGCATCGACGCAGCGGTCGGGCAGGTCAGTCGCGGCGGAATCGCCGCAAGATAGGTAGATGGCACCCGCAGGTAGCCCCTCCTCGGGCCAAGCGTCGAGCACAGGCGCGCCCATGGGCCGACTCTTGCCGTAAAGCTTCAGGCCCGCTTTCTTGCCGGCTTGGCGACCGCCGGCCGGATCGAGAACGATCTCGTAGGGCGCGGCCTTGTAGTCGACGGCACGCAAGAGCCGGGAGTGGAACAGGTTCAGAAATGAGCCGGAGGACTTCGGTGTGCCCCAAAGGTTCGCCTCAATGGGCGTACGCTCGGGCTTGAGCACATGGTGGGCGAACATGTGTCGGACCGCGCCCGTGCCTTCACCCTTGTAACTTGCGAATAGATTGTTGAATTCCAGCACACCGGACAACAGTACGAACAGCGCCTCGCGCTCGGGTCCAACCGGCAGGCGGCCAATGGCGTCGGCGAGCAGTCCGATTGCGAGCAGCTGCCGATCATTGAAGAACTGATCCCAGCGGCTATACCCGTAGCTCAGTACCTGCCGGGTGTTATACCCCTGCGTAATCTCGACGCGAGGGATCGGCGGTTCGAGGTCGGCAAGCGTTTGCGCTGCAGCCGAGTAGGTCACCTCGTCTTCGCTGGTGGCGGACAGGTATTCCTTTTCGCCATCGGCGCGAAGTACTAGCTTGGCATACAAGCGGTGACGTGGCGGCTCGCCTTGGGCGCGGGCTGTCTTTGCGATGGGAAAGCTGGACCCACAGTGTCCACAGGTCGCGTTCGCGCCCTTCGCCGCGCCCGCGTGGTGATCATAGGTCGTGTGGCAGGCTGGACAGGTCGCGGTCGCGTCCGTGTATAAGGCGGCATGCACAGCGCCGCAATGGGGGCAGCAGGCGTGCACCCGTGGATACCGCTTGACGTAAGCGTGCTTGGCGAAGATGCGTGATGAGAACAGGTCGGTCGCGTGTCCGCAGTCCGGGCAGTCCAGCTGCTTGACCCAGAACCAATACAGCAGGTCGCAGGGATTGCCGGCACCGTCGCGGCTCCGGTAGAGCGCTTTGATCTGCGGCGCAACGGACGCCTCCAGCGTGGCGAAGTGCGCAAGCAGCCGCTGCTTGTCCAAGGGCTGGAGCGCGGTGCGGACCGCTCGCCAAGCGACCGGATTGATGTCTCTGCCGACCACGGTGCAGCCGAGCTTGTGCGCTTCACCGACGGTCGTGCCGCTGCCCATAAACGGATCGAAGATGACTGGCGCGGGCAGCTTAACCGCGCTCTGGTACAACTCCATGACTGCGCTGCCGCGTGGCACCGCGCAGCCGAGCACGACGGCGCGAAACACGCTCCCGAGGCGCTGCGCCCACCACTTGTGCGTGTGATAAACCGGTCGCCAGACCTCTTTGCGCCAGCTTTCGACCTCTGCGATCTCACTCAGCGTCTCGAACGGAAAACCGTCCTCGATGGCGCGGTCGGTCCGTCCGCGCACCACCGGCGCACCGTAGTTCGCCTGCTCCTCGGCTACCAGCATAGCGGCTAGCTCGGACAGGGCCGATGCGACCCGATGCGGTTCCCGCTCGACCAGTGCCTGAAGCGGTGCAGGCAAACGGCCAGCGAGCAGCACCAGCTCATTCAGTGGTACTGATAACGCCTCGGCCAGCCTGGGCAGCAATGCGCTCGATGGCGAGGTTGCGCCTGCCTCGACTCGGGAGAGGTGCGCCGGGTCAATCTTGCATTGTCCGGCAACACAGCGTAGGGATAGGCCAAGCTGCTCGCGGCGGTCTCTGAGAAAGGCGGCGATGTTCATGCCTCAAGGCTATGCGGCGTTGATCTTTTAGTCAACAGTTTCGGCAAACAGTCGAGCAGCGCCAGTCATGCGACGCCAGGATTCCGGAGCCCTTGGTTTTCGCTGCGGAAAAAACGCCAATCAGGCCGCTCTAGGCATTGGTGATCTTTGCTTGCAGGCATCTTCCTTGGAATTCGCCAATGCAAGAGCGCCCGCGCTCCGTCGCAGGCGCGCTAGGCGTCAATCGACCAACTCACCCTCGATCACGCTCTCAAACAGCAACTGCCCATCACGAGCATCGACCTCGATCGTATCGCCAGGGGCGAACTTGCCGGCGAGGATCTGCTGCGCGAGCGGGTTCTCGAGCTGGGCGCGGATCGCGCGCTTGAGTGGGCGAGCGCCGTAGACCGGATCGAAGCCGGCCTCGCCGAGTAGGTCGAGCGCGGCGTCGCTCAGCGTCAGGCCCATCTCGCGATCGGCCAGCCGTTCCTTCAGATAGCTGATCTGGATACCGGCGATGGCCCGAATCTGTGCCTCGTCGAGCGGATGGAAGACGACGATCTCATCGAGTCGGTTGATGAACTCGGGGCGGAAGGCGACGCGCACCACCTCCATCACCGCCTCCTTCATCTCGGCATACTGCGCCTCGCCGGCCTTCTGTTGGATGATGTCAGAGCCGAGGTTGCTAGTCATCACGATCACCGCGTTGCGGAAGTCGACCGTGCGCCCTTGACCATCGGTCAGGCGACCGTCGTCGAGCACCTGCAGCAGGATGTTGAAGACATCAGGATGCGCCTTCTCGATCTCGTCCATCAGGATCACCGCATAGGGCCGGCGGCGGATCGCCTCGGTCAGATAGCCACCTTCCTCATAGCCGACATAGCCGGGCGGGGCGCCGATCAGCCGGGCGACCGAGTGCTTCTCCATGAACTCGGACATGTCGATGCGGACCATCGCCTCCTCGGTATCGAACATGAACTCGGCCAAGGCTTTGCAGAGTTCGGTCTTGCCGACGCCGGTGGGGCCTAAGAACAGGAAGGAGCCGATCGGCCGATTCGGATCAGACAGGCCCGCACGCGAGCGGCGGATCGCATCGCTGACCGCGCGCACCGCCTCCTGCTGGCCGATCACGCGCTGCTCGATCTCGCCCTCCATCTTCAGCAGCTTGTCGCGCTCGCCCTCGAGCATCTTGCTGACCGGGATGCCGGTCCATTTGGAGACGATCTGCGCGACCTCTTCGGCGCCGACCTTGTTGCGCAGCAGCTGGTTCGCGGCGCTGCCATCGGCTTCGGCGGCCGAGGCGAGTCGCTTCTCAAGCTCAGGGATGCGCCCGTATTGCAGCTCCGACATGCGGGTGAGATCGCCAGCGCGGCGGGCGGTCTCCATCTCGACGCGGGCGCGATCTAGCTCCTCCTTGATGTGCGCGGTGCCCTGCACCGCCGCCTTCTCGGACTTCCAGATCTCCTCGAGGTCGGAGAACTCACGCCCCAGCACCTGGATCTGCTCTTCGAGGTCGCGCAGGCGCTTCTTCGAGGCCTCGTCGGACTCCTTCTTCAGCGCCTCGCGCTCGATCTTGAGTTGGATCAGCCGCCGGTCGAGCTTGTCCATCTCCTCCGGCATCGAGTCGATCTCCATGCGGATCTGCGACGCGGCCTCGTCGATCAGATCGATGGCCTTGTCCGGCAGCTGGCGATCGGCGATGTAGCGGTGCGAAAGCGTGGCGGCGGCGACGATCGCCGGATCGGTGATCTCGACCGCGTGATGGACCTCGTAGCGCTCCTTCAGGCCGCGCAGGATGGCGACCGTGTCCTCAACGTTGGGCTCGTTGACCAGTACCTTTTGGAAGCGGCGCTCGAGCGCCGCGTCCTTCTCGACGTACTTGCGGTACTCGTCCAGCGTGGTGGCGCCGATGCAGTGCAATTCGCCGCGCGCCAGTGCTGGCTTGAGCATGTTGCCGGCGTCCATTGCGCCCTCGGCCTTGCCGGCGCCGACCATGGTGTGCAGCTCATCGATGAAGAGCACGACGTTGCCTTCCTGTTTGGCGATGTCGTTGAGCACCGCTTTCAGGCGCTCTTCGAACTCGCCGCGGAACTTGGCGCCGGCGATCAGGCCGGCCATGTCGAGCGCGAGCAGGCGCTTGGTCTTGAGTCCTTCCGGCACCTCGCCGTTGACCATGCGCTGCGCCAGGCCTTCGACGATGGCGGTCTTGCCGACACCGGGCTCGCCGATCAGTACCGGGTTGTTCTTGGTGCGCCGCGCGAGCACCTGAATGGTGCGGCGGATCTCGTCATCGCGGCCGATCACCGGGTCGAGCTTGCCTTGCTCGGCGCGCTCGGTCATGTCGATGGTGTACTTCTCGAGCGCTTGGCGCTGCTCTTCGGCATTGGGGTCGTTGACCGCCTCGCCGCCGCGCAGGCTTTCGATCGCTTTTTCCAGTGCGCCTTTGCTGGCACCGGCCTCACGCAGCAGCTTGCCGAGTTCGCCCTTGTCTTCGAGTGCGGCGAGCACGAATAGCTCGGAGCTGATGTACTGATCATTACGCGATTGGGCCAGCTTATCGGTCAGGTTGAGCAGCTTGCCCAGGGCGTTGGAGACGGTCACGTCGCCGCCGGCACCCGAGACTTGCGGCAGACGCTCGAGCGCCTCGCCGAGTGCCGATCGCAGCCGATTGACGCTGACATCGGCCTGCGCCAGTAGATGGCGCACGGTGCCGCCGTCCTGGTCGAGCAGGGCGACCATTAGATGCACCGGCTCGATGAATTGATTGTCACGCCCGACCGCCAGGCTTTGCGCATCGGCCAGGGCCATTTGGAACTTGCTGGTCAGCTTGTCCATTCTCATCTGCTTATCTCCGACAAACGCTAGGGTTATTGCCGAATTGCGGCGGCTATAAAGAGAATTCAAGCAGTTGTTGGGCCGTTTCGCCAGTGCCAGGGCAGGGGGGCGGCGGCTGATCGCCGGGCGCCCTGACCTGACTGCCGGATCTGGCGAGTGCACCCAGGCTAGGCGGACCGGCTTGTCTGATCTGGTCTGGCGATCAGATGGAACCGCCATAAGCATGATCAAGACCCGTGCAGATCAGGAATCGCGATCCTCGGTCGGCGCCTTGGGCATAGGGCCCGACGGCTCAGCGCAGGCGCCAACAGCTCAGCGTTCCGCGAGCAGTTGCGCCAGTGCGCGCAGCAGGTCGGTCTCGGTGATGATCCCGACGATGTTCTGACCGCCATCGGTCGACACGGGCAGGCAGCCGATCCGATCGCTGCGCATGCGCTCGACTGCGGCCGCAAGATCGGCATCGGGGGTGATGGTCGTCACTGGGCTGTGCATGACCTCGCCGACCTCAGTCGGGGCCTCCTTGAAGCAGCGTGCGGCTAATTGCAGATCGCGTCGGGTCAGGATGCCGATGACAGCACCCTGGGCATCGACCACCGGTAGGTGGTGCAGATCGCGCTCTTCCATGATCTGGAACGCCTCTTGGTAGTCGGCGCTGGTTTCGATGGTGATTGGGGCTGCAGTCATATAGTCACTAACGTGCATTGGGAGCTCCTTTGAAGGCTTGATGTTGTGTTGTCGAGTCTAGGTCTTTACTGCCCGAGTCGTCGATGATCTGCAGCCTCATCGGTCAATCCATGCAGGCGTTCGATGTAGAGCCCGCGGGTGACTAGGTTAGACCAGGTTAGACCAGGTTAGGGATGCGTAGCAGGGTCTTGCCGGGCTTGCCCGGCCTCGGCACGCTGGCAGATCGCCTTGGCGGTGCCACTGAAGATAAACTGGTGCGCTGGCTGGAAGCTGTACCAGTAGGCCAGGCCCCAGACGCCGGCTGGATGCCAATAAGCTGTGATGTTGAGCTTGGTGCCGCCATCGGCACGCGGCTCCAGGTCAAACTCCAACATCCCGGCACCGGGTGCGCGCATGCCGAAGGCGAGGCTGAGTCGGCGTTCGGGCACGAGGCCGATGACGCTCCAGGAGCCGATGCGGTCGCCGACGCGTAGATCAGTCGGGTGGCGCCGGCCATGCTGTCCGCCAGGACCGCCGGCGAGCCGATCTAGCAGGTCGCGCAGCTGCCAGAGGCCGTTCATGTAGTACCAGCCATCGTCACCGCCGATCCGGGAGACGACCTCCCAGACCGCGCTCGGCGGTGCGCTGGTCTCGGCGCTGCCACCGGCGCGCTTGGCGTAATAGGCGTAATCGATGCGTTGTTGGCGCACGGCAAAGGCTCCTTCGATCCAGCGGGCGACGACGGGTGCGCTATCGCGCTCGGCCGCGAACACCGCCTCGACCGCCTCGCGGAAGCCGAGCAGCTGTTGCGGGACCAAGCGCTTCAGCTCGGCGTCGTCGGCAGAAAAGTCGTGTTTGAGGCCGCCGATGAGGGCGCGGGCGATGTTGGTTGGCACCGCGGTGATGAAGCGCAGCCAATAGGCCGAGAGCTTAGGGCTCAGCACCGGCACCGGTATGATCAGCGGTGGGCGGTGGCCGCCGACCTCGGCTAGGATGCACATCATCTCCCGGTAGGTCAGGGTCTCTGGGCCGCCGGCATCGAAGATGCGCCCCTCGGCGGCGTCGATCTGCGGCAATCGCACCAGGTACATCAGCAGGTTGTCCAGCGCCAGCGGCGGCGACTTCGATTGTACCCAGCGCGGCGTGATCATCACCGGCAGGTGGTAGACCAGATCGCGCATCACCTCAAAGGCGGCCGAGCCGGGGCCGACGATGATGCCGGCACGCAGCTCGGTCACCGGCACTGAGCCGCGGCGTAGCACCTCGCCGGTGTCGCGCCGCGAGACGATGTGCTCGCTCTCGGCATCGTCCGGGACCAGCCCACCGAGGTAGAGGATGCGCTTGACCCCGGTGCGCTCGGCGGCGGCGGCAAAGTTGGCCGCGGCCTGCAGATCGAGTCGGCCGAAGTCTTTACCAGCGGCCATCGAGTGCACCAGATAATAGGCGATCTCGATACCGGCGAGGGCTTGGTCTAGACTCGCCGGGTCGAGCGCATCGGCGGCGACGCAGTCGACGCCCTCCCAGCCTCGCGCTTCGAGTACGGCGCGATTACGGCTGCTCGCACGGACCCTGATGCCCTCGTCCAGCAGACGCGGAACCAGGTGGCTGCCGATATAGCCGCTGGCGCCAAAGACCAGACAGCGCGGTGATGCATCATCGCTCCGCTCGCGCTCAGCCTGCTGGCCCGCTTCGCCCCATTCGCGCTCAGCCTGAGACCTTGCCTGCGAGGGTTGGTCGGCCGTTTGAGTCATCAGTGCCTCCGGAATAGCCCGAATGTTTCACGCGTGAGCTTCATGACATATCCAGCATAGGAACCTTGCGCCAATAGTCTGAGTCAATCTGTATGCTCAGCGCCAATATCAATTCGCCGCCGTCAAGCAGCTTAGCACTCGCCGCTCAGGGTGTTGGTCCGGTGCTTGACCATTGCGCATCGAGCCAACTGCTGATGGCTGCCTCGACCTGTTCTGGACATTCCTCTTGCGGCAGGTGGCCGCAGCCGGGAAGCTGGACTAGGGTCGCATTTGGTAGCGCCTCAGCGGTGGTTACTGTGTCGCTGACTGGCACGACCTGATCGGCATCGCCGGTCAGCACCAACACCGGCTGCTTGATCTCCCCGAGCCGCTCAGCGATGGTGACTGGGTCGGTTAGCGAGCGTTGCAGCAGAGCGCCCCAAGCCAGATCCCAGCCGGCCATCAGCCGATGCGCGCCGGTCAGTGCGCGCCGCTCTTCGTCGATCTTCGCCGGATCGGCATAAGAGTAGTCGAGCAGCGGGCTGTTGCGGCCTAGGTAGCGCGCCAGCCCCAGCGAGATGCGCTGCATCTGCGGCAAGTCGACCAGCCAGTCCGGCAACATTGGCCGCTTCGAGTACACCCAGGGGGCGATCAGAATCAGCCCGGCGACACGCTCGGGCTCGGCCAGGGCTGCCTCCAAGGCGAGGGTGCCGCCCGAGGAGTTGCCGACCAGGATCAACTGCTCGAGCTCCAGCGCATCAGCAAGCGCGAACAATTGCTCTAGGGCGGCGGCTTTGCTGTAGACCTCGAGCCCCTGCCTGGTCTCTGGTACCGGTTTCGCGCTCAGGCCATAGGGGATCTGATCATAAGCGACGACCGGCCCATACTCGGCGAAGACCTCGAACAGCTGCATCCAAGTAAAAAGGTTGAAGGTAAAGCCGTGCAGGAGCATGAAGGCTGGTCCAGGTATCTTCGCATCAAGCTGGGCCATGTAGTGAAATAACGGGGCCTCATCATGGGCCTCGTCATTGGGGGATGAGAGCCTGATGAAACGGCTCTCCGGAGCGGCGACCACTGTAGCGTCGGCGACCCCCGGCGCTGGGAGCGCGCTGATGCTGAAGGGGCCGAGCAAGGCTGCGATGAGTCCAACCATGATGAACAGCAGCAGAAGGCTCAGCAGGATGCGCAGTAAGGTTCGCATAGGCAAAAGGCGCGGCAGAAGGCACAGCAGGTTAGGTGGAGTATTCCGATGATCCGGGCAGGGCAGATGCTAGCACAGGCGTCTCGTTATGCCGGTGCAGTGGCGGCCTCGGGTACTGCAAGTCAGACCTCATTTACAGCTATCTCTGGCCGCCTGACTTTAGTAGAATCCATCTTAGGTTTGCATCCTAAGCCCTCTTAACTTTGAGCGATTACCGATGGTCGATCCTGGGTATTTCCCCGGCTGTGGTCGGGCCCTGTCCGTTGCCGAGGATAGGGGCAGGAAACAGCAGCTGGCTAGCGGTCGATTGCAGCATGCGCTACTGGCGCTTACGCTGGTTTTGCTGGTCGTTGGGCTCGGCGCGGGCTGTGCCTCCAAGCCAGCCGTAACCGCTAGCCCTTACGTTGATCGCGTACTGGTGAAAAAGTCAGCGCGTACGATGGAGCTACATAAGCAAGGCGCCGTTTATCGCACCTATCGTATCTCGTTAGGTGATCAGCCCCGTGGCCACAAGCTTCAAGAGGGTGATGAGCGCACGCCGGAAGGCAACTATGTACTGGATTGGCGTAACCCAAACAGCTCTTTTTACAAGTCGATCCACCTGTCCTACCCGAATGCCCTCGATCGTACCGTTGCTCGTTCGCTTGGCGTCTCGCCGGGAGGGATGATCATGATCCACGGACTACCCAACTGGCTCTCGTCGCCGCGTTTGGCCGCTGAGTACCGGCGCACGGACTGGACCGACGGCTGTATCGCCGTTGGCAACGAAGAGATGGATGAGATCTGGCAATTGGTACGGGATGGCACGCCGATTACCATTCTGCCTTAGGCTTGTTGCAAGCAGTTGATGGTGGCTGATGCGAGTGGTGAGTGGTGAGTGGTGAGTGGTGAGTGGCTGATGGTGTTCGTATGATTCTGCTTAGTTCATACTTGGTATGTTCTTAAGACACAACGATGGATGCCGCCCGCAGGCGGTGGAGATGGTCGATGTTATTTGCGCTATTTTGGGTGCTGGTCGGGCTCTTTATCGGTTGGAATCTTCCCCAGCCGCCTTGGGCAAGGGAACTGCAGGATAAGGTTGTTGGAGTCGTCAAGGCCGCACTCGGTAAGTAGGCAGCCATGAAGTACGTCAGTACACGAGTACGCGAATTGGCCCCATGAACTGCTGGGCTCGTTATCTGCTTTACTTGGTCATCACGATCTTGGCACTGAGTCAGATGATGGCCGCTTGCGGTCAAAAAGGGCCGCTGTATCTGCCCGACGATGCCTCGCGGGATTCCAGCCCAGCAGCGCCTGTACCTGGGCCTGATACCTCCGACGAGGGCCTCGAGGCACTTGATGATGTGCCCTCGGTTCCGCCTGGACCTGACAGCTTCTGACCTTAAGTCTCATGGATCACTTCAACTATCAGGGGGATCAGCTCTGCGCCGAGCAGGTTCCACTGCGAGCCATCGCCGAGCAGTTTGGCACTCCTTGCTACGTCTACTCGCGCGCGACCCTAACCCGGCACTGGTGCGCCTTTGATGAGGCCTTCGGTGAACGTCCGCATCTGATTTGCTTTGCGGTCAAGGCCAACTCTAACCTGGCGGTTCTAAACTTGCTTGCGCGCCTCGGCGCTGGCTTCGATATCGTCTCGGTCGGCGAGCTGGAACGGGTGCTGGCGGCCGGGGGCGATCCGGGCAAGGTCATCTTCTCTGGCGTTGGCAAGCGCGCCGATGAGATCCAGCGTGCGCTTGAGGTTGGTATCCGCTGCTTTAACGTCGAGTCGGAATCGGAGCTTGCGCGCATCAACGCCATCGCCATTGAGCTCGGACTAGTGGCACCGGTCTCGCTGCGGGTCAATCCCGATGTCGATGCCCAATCGCATCCGTACATCTCTACCGGGCTCAAGGAGAACAAGTTCGGGATCGACATCCAGGCGGCGGAGGCGGTGTATCGCGATGCGGCCGAGCAGCCTGGTCTGCGCCTGGTTGGTATCGACTGTCATATTGGCTCGCAGCTGACCAGCCTCGGACCCTTTATCGATGCCCTAGATCGTGTGCTCCTGCTCGCCGACCGACTTGCCGAGCAAGGTATCCGGATCGAGCATCTTGACCTCGGCGGTGGTCTCGGCATCCGCTACACAGACGAAGAACCCCCGTTGCCGGATGCCTATGTCGCCGCGCTCTCAGAGCGGCTAGGCGAGCGTTCGTTTGAGGTCATCCTCGAGCCAGGCCGGGCGATCGCGGGGAATGCCGGCGTGCTCTTGACCTGCGTTGAGTATCTGAAGCCGACGCCGACCCATCGCTTTGCCATCGTCGATGCCGCGATGAATGACCTGTTGCGGCCGGCCCTCTACGGCGCCGAGCAAGAGATCGTGCCGGTGCAACGATTGGGCGCTGGCGCCCTGTCGTCGAAGCCCTCGACTGCGCCCCCTGGCGATCCGTACAGGGAGCAGATAGGCGCGTCGTTAGTCGAGCAGGGCCTTGAGTCGACAATCGAGTCGGCAGTTAAGCAGCGAGGCGAGCGGACAGTCGAGCCGACGGTCGAGCCGACGGTCGAGCTCTATGAGATCGTCGGCCCAGTCTGCGAGACCGGCGACTTCCTCGGCCGTGCGCGCCGGCTAGCGCTGGCCGAAGGCGATCTGCTCGCAATCCGAGGGAGTGGTGCCTATGGCTTCTCGATGAGCTCTAACTACAACAGCCGCCCGCGCGCGGCCGAGGTGATGGTCGATGGCGACCGGGTTTATCTGGTGCGTCGACGTGAGTCGATCAGCGCGCTCTTTGCTGGTGAAGAGGTGCTGCCGTGAGACGGCCGTTTCTGAACGTCACCAGCACCACCAGCAGCTTTTGCACAGTTTGATGGACATTCATCCTCAAGCAGCCGTTGCGGCCTTGACGGCCTTGGATGATAGCCATCTCGCGGTCTGGGTTAGGCGGTTCTGATGCGTATGCGCTTTACCAAGATGCAGGGGCTGGGCAACGATTTTGTCGTGATCGACAGGATTCGGCAGCAGGTCGAGCTTAGCGCTGAGCAGATTCGCCGACTCGCCGATCGGCACTTCGGTATCGGCTGCGATCAGGTCTTGCTGGTCGAGCCGCCGCGCTCGGCCGACACCGCATTTTACTATCGCATCTTCAACGCCGATGGCAGTGAGGTCGAGCAATGCGGCAATGGCGCGCGTTGCTTCGCGCGCTACGTCCATGACGAGGGCCTGAGCACAGCGGATTCGATTCGCGTCGGCACCGCGGCGGGTCCGATCACGCTGGAGCTGCGGCCCGATGGGCAGGTCAGCGTCGACATGGGCTTGCCGCGCTTTGATCCGGCTGCCATCCCGCTCGCGGCCAGGGCTCGTGCGCCGGCCTATGACCTGGGTGCCGGCTGTCGGGCGCTGCGCATTGGTGCGGTGTCGATGGGTAATCCGCATGCGGTGCTCGCAGTAACCGATGATCTCGATCAGGCGCCGGTTGCTGAGCTTGGTCCCCGTATCGAGCATGATCCGCTGTTTCCGCAAGGCGCCAATGTCGGTTTCATGCAGCGTGAGCGTGCAACCGCCATCCGACTCCGAGTCTGGGAGCGTGGTGTTGGCGAGACCCTGGCCTGCGGCACCGGCGCTTGTGCAGCGGTGGTCGTTGGGCGGCTTTGGGGCGAGCTCGATGAGCGGGTCGAAGTCAGCTTACCGGGAGGCGTCTTGGTCATCGATTGGCCAGGGGAAGGCATGCCGGTGCGGATGACCGGCCCTGCCGTGCGCGTCTTCGATGGGGATATTGAGCAATGAGTAGCCGCAGGCCTGAGGTGGCGACGATGGTGAATGACGAGACAGTTGCGGCCTGGTTGATGCAGCATCCGGACTTTCTACTACGCCATCCCGATGTCTTAGCCAAGCTCAATGTGCCACATGGCAGTGGTGGTGCGGCCTCGCTGATCGAGCGTCAGGTGACTGTGCTGCGTGAGCAGCTTGCTTACGAGCGTGGCCGGCTGAACCATCTGGTTGCGCGAGCGCACGATTATGAAGCCCTGCTCAGGCGCCTGCACGAACTGACCTTGAGCCTGATCGTGGCGCCTGATCTGCAGCATGCCTGCAACGCGCTGGAGCAGGCCTTGCGCGAGCACTTCAGAGCCGATGCGGTCGCGGTCAAGCTGTTTCCAGTGGCGGCTAATGAGCGTGCTGCTGACCCACTGGTGAGCCGTTTTATCGATTTTATCGATCGCGATCGCTGCCTCTGCGGACCCTTAGCGGCTGAGCAAGCCGCGGTGTTGTTTGGTGAGATCCCGCTCGAGATCCATTCGGCGGTGTTGATCCCGATCCGTGCGCATGAGCAGTCCGGCGTGCTCGCTATTGGCAGTGCCGATCCGAAGCGCTTTGCACCGGATATGGGCACCGATCTGCTCGAGCGCCTCGGCGCGGTTGCTGGTGCCAAGCTAGCCAGCCTCGCCCACTTTGAGCGAGCTGGTTGAGCTGATGGCGGCTCAGAGCGACGACTGGCAGCCCGAGCTGAAGACGGATAGGGCTGCTGGCCTAAACCCAACAACGACCTCAGCCTCAGCCTTGGCTTCAGACGCAGATGCTGATCCAGGCTCAGGCTCAGGCTCAGGCTCAGGCTCAGATCCAGATCCAGGCCAAGATCTGGGCTTTGCCCCAGATCCAGACCTGCTGCTACCGCGTTTTCTCGGTCATCTTGCCAATGAGCGGCAGGTCTCTCCACACACCCACAGCAACTATCGGCGCGATCTGGAGCGGATCAGCCGTTGGCGACTCGAGCAGGGCATTTTGGCCTGGTCGGATCTGCAGGATGAGGCGATCCGCCGCTATATCGCGACTCGGCACCGCAATGGCATTGGCGGTCGGACCTTGGCGCGGGAGCTCTCGGCATTGCGAACCTTCTTCGACTTCCTGCTGCGCGAGCGGTTGGTCTCGCATAATCCGGCGCGCGGTCTGCGTGCGCCGAAGAGTCCGCGACG
Source organism: Halochromatium sp. (assembly GCA_010912705.1). Classification (GTDB taxonomy): domain Bacteria; phylum Pseudomonadota; class Gammaproteobacteria; order Chromatiales; family Chromatiaceae; genus Lamprobacter. The sequence goes on along the minus strand of POWB01000008.1, from coordinate 103,611 downwards.
GTTACCTGGCAGTCTGGATGCCGATACGCTGAGCGCACTGCTCGATAGCGATACAGCCGTTGCGGCTGGTGCTACCGCCAACAGGAGCGCTAACCCGACTATCAACAGGGCCATTAACGCCAACACGGCCAATGGTGGCGCTGAGGGCGATGCAAGCCAAGGCGATGCAAGCCAAGGTGATGCAAGCCAAGGTGATGCAAGCCAAGGCGATGCCAGCCAAGATACTGCAGGCCAGGGCGATGTAGGCTCTGGCGAGGCGGGCATCGATACTGATCCATTGGCGCTGCGCGATACGGCGATGGTGGAGCTGTTCTATTCCTCTGGCCTGCGTCTGGCGGAACTGATTGCGATCGATTCGCGCGATATCGATCCCGCCGATGCCATGCTCACCGTTGTGGGCAAGGGGGCCAAGACACGTCGGGTGCCGGTTGGGCGGCTCGCGCTGCAGGCGATTGCGGCCTGGCTTCGGGTGCGGTCGCTGCTGGCCGCGCCCGATGAGCCGGCGCTCTTCGTCAGCTCGCGCGGCAGGCGCATCCATCCGCGCACGGTGCAGGTGCGCCTACAACACTGGGCGCAGCAGCGGGGGGCGGGTCGAAACCTGCATCCACATCTCTTGCGACACTCGTTCGCGACCCATCTGCTCGAGTCCTCGGGCGATCTGCGCGCCGTGCAAGAGCTGCTCGGGCATGCCGACATCGCGACCACGCAGGTCTACACCCACCTCGATTTTCAACACCTTGCGCAGGTCTATGACCAGGCGCATCCGCGTGCGCGCAAGCGCCAAGGCTGACTCAAGCTAAAAGACCATGCTCTTAACTGGGTTTAGCTTGCGAAGTCTGGAAGCTGTCCTAACCTAGATTCGCGTAGGGGGCAGAAACGCAAGTCTTGTAGAGATTGATCTACCTGGCGACATACTTCTGTCTAGGTCCCTTAACGCCAACCTTAGAATCGCTTGAGGAATCTACCATGACCGACTCGACCACCCGCTCCAATCGTCTCGTTGTCATTCTCGGCCTCGGCATGGCGCTGGGTCCGCTGACCGCGCTATCACTCGGCAGCAAGTATGCCGGCGAAGAGACCCTGGCCCGTGCTCAGGCAGGGCTACAAAATGCACAGCCTGTTGATGTGCTCGGTAAGTATGGCGACGTTAACACCGTACCTGCTTATGCAAGCTCCAAGACCTTGGCCGATGTGCTATCCGGCTCTGGCGTCTTCGATGAGTTCCGCGCCGCGATTCAGGCTAGTGATCAGGCTGACCTATTGACAGGCCCGGACACCTATACCCTGTTCGTGCCAAGTGATGAGGCCTTCGCTAAGCTGACCGATGAGCAGCGTGCCGAGTTAGGTAACAATCCTGAGGCAATGGCCGCGCTGGTCTCAAAGCACATCGTGCCTGGCCGTTACAGTGCAACCGATCTGATGCAGATGCGGGAGGCGCGAACCATCGATGGTGCTGCAACCGCCGTCGGGCCCATGGCAAGTGCTGATGGACACATCGGTTTTGGTGGCTCAGATCTGATCAAAAGCAATATCCATGCGCGCAATGGGATCGTGCATGTGATCGATCGCGTTAACCTCTAATGCCGAAAGCTTAGGCGATTGTAAGCGCTTTGACAGAAATCGCCTAAGCGCTGTGGCCCGGCATGCGTCTGTATGCCGGGCCTTTTTGTGCTGTCAGCCTAATGCCGCCGATTTGGCTCCTGCCTCAGCGCATTGAGATAGCGCTCGTGCTCGCGCAATGCCTTTGCCTGAATCTCAAGCAACTTCTGGTAGTCGTCGCGGAGGATCTCATCCATCCCGGTCTCGTGAAAGCGCTCTAGCGTCTCGGCAGTCTCTTCGAGCAGGCTCTCCAACTCGTTGAGGATGTACCGGTAGTCGCTGTCGCTCATCCCGGTCATGGGTCGGGGTCGAAGCGGTAGCCAAGGCGCTCGATATCCGGTGCAAAATGCTGAGCGACCAGCTCTGCGGTGCCTTCGTTGTAGTAGCGACGATAGTCGGTGCCTCGGTCATTGGCCTGGCGCCGATGGGGCAGCTTCGGTGTTGCGATACCGATGCGCGTGCAGGCCTCGTTGAAGTCTCGCTCAAGGCGCTCATAGCGGCCGATGAAGTCAACGATCAGGTTGCCTCGCAGGTCGATCAAATAGTCGGTCTGCAGCTCGATCGAGGTGTCGAGGTGATACTGTCGTGGTCGCTCGATGTCGAGCTTCCAGCGCAAAAATCCGGCAAAGTCCTGATGGCCGCCGAGGTACTGTGGGCGCTCGCGCCGGATATGATGAAAGGAGCTGACCTGCAGATCCCAGGGATTGCGGACGAAGGCAAACTTGAATAGGGCATCGAAGTGCTCACGCGGCAACAACTCCTGGGCAGCAATGGCCTTGGCATGGCGTGGCAGCTTGGTAGCGATGCGATGTCCGCTGAGGTGACTCAGGCGGCTGCAGAAGAACATCGGCCAATACCAAGGGTCGGTCCAGCGCCGACGCGCCAATGCCGCACGGACGCTGGTACCGCCGGTCTTGGCAATATGAATGAACAGAAACTGGTGCTTGGGCGAGAGCAGCATGGGATATTGTAACTGCAGCGTCGCTCAGACCTCGGAGGCATTCCAGTTGTTGAAGGCTAAGAGCCAAGAGCCAATGCCGGGATTGGCAGCGCCCTTGGCTTGTAGCGCCTCGCCAATCTCGATGAGCAAGGTGCGAAACGCGCGGACTTCGAGCGCCCATTCGGACTCGGGGAGGCCAGGGTTATCGGCCATGGTCTCAGCTGCCAGGGAGCCGGCACCGGCCCACCAGGCGTTGCTATCGAGCTGACGCAGAGCAAGCGCCGGTGATTGGCGAAGCAGGGTCAGTAGATGATCAACCTCTGCCGCTCGCGGGTGATCCATGCATGCCAGTCGCTCGCTAAGCTGTGCGAGTGCCTGCTCAAGTATCGCGTTTGGTTCGGTCATTCTTGTCGCCTCAATCAAGCCAAGCCGGTATCCCAGCGTTATCCTGATCCTAGTCGCTCAGGAACCCCCCTCAATGTCTAGTCGCAGTCTCTTGCTTTTCACCCTCGTTATCGCGTTCAGCCTGGGTTGGAGTCCGGCCCGAGCTGATCTTCTGTTTGCGGATGTCTTTCGCGAACATGCAGCCACGATGCTGTTGATCGATCCTGACAGCGGCATGATCCGAGATGCAAACGCGGCTGCGGAACGGTTTTATGGCTACCCCTTGCAGAGCCTGCGCAGCATGAAAATCCAGTACATCAATACGCTGACGCCGGCGCAAGTGGAGGCCGAGATCGCGCGGGCGCGAACTGGAGAGCGCTCGCACTTTGTATTCCGGCATCGACTTGCGTCTGGGGACATCAGGAAGGTTGGGGTCTGGTCGACGCCGTTTGATGTCGAGGGTGAGACCTTGCTGTTGTCGATTGTCTCCGATCTCACGCTGATGCGGGATGCTGATGACCCATTCTGGCACTACCAAAGCGGGCTTGAAGATAAGGTCGATCAGCAATCATCGCAGATTCTGCACTATATTGCCCAGCTGCGGGCGAAGGATGGGCGGACCATTTTTGTCCTCTTCATAAGTGTGGTGGCATTGCTGGTGTTGAGCACGGCACTGGCCAAGGATGTGCGGCGGCGCCAGAAGGCAGAGGCTGCGGCCAAGCGGCTGTTGGAAAAGAATGCCCTGGCCAACGCCACGCTGCAGCGGTTCACCGAGGTGGCCGCCCATCATCTGCAGGAGCCTTGTCGTCGGATGGCCAGCTATGCCGGCTTGATCAGACGCCGCCTGGTACGAGGTGCTGGTATCGCCGAGGTCGAGCCACTCACGCAGACGCTTGAGGCGCAAGCACTTAGGCAGCGTAGCCTGGTTCGGGACGTGCAACTCTATCTGGCCGCTGGTCAGGCGACACGGGGCAGTGGCGTTGATGATCCTGCGACGCTGGTTCGGCAGCTATTTGCCGCACTGCCTGAGCGGATTGGGGCAGCACCAGTGACTCTATTGGTCGAGGCGCTGCCTCCGGTTCCACTCGATCTGACATGGTTAAGCTATTGCTTGCGCTGTATCCTTGAGAACGCCCTCGTGCATTCTGATCCTGAGCAGCCACTCCAGATCCGGGTCTTTAGCCGGTCTCAGGGTACAGAGGCTGGCCGACTGCAGGTGCTGGTTGCCGATACTGGGCCTGGTATCCCAGCGGCCTATCGGGAGCGGGTGTTTGGGGTCTTCGAGCAGTTGAGCCCGCCAGCGTTGGCGTCGCGCACCGGGATTGGTCTCGCGATCGTGCAGCGAATCATGGAGACTGTTGGTAGCCGCGCAAGCGCAGAGGAGACACCTGGTGGGGGGGTAACCCTTGTTCTTGAATTCTCGGACGAGGACCAATCGATATGATGATTAATCAACCCGTCTTCACCGTTCTGCTCGTCGAAGACGAGGTGGCTGATGCCGACTTGGTCCGGATTGCGTTTGAGGAAAGTCGGCTGCTTGCAACCTTGCATCATGTCGTTGATGGGGTCGAGGCGCTGAGGTTTCTGCGCCATGAGACCGAGGCATTCGCTGATGCGCCGCGGCCTGATCTGATCCTGCTCGATCTGAATATGCCGCGCATGAACGGCAGGGAGTTTCTTCAAGAGATCAAGCGGGATGCCCGTCTGCGCGCCATTCCTGTTGTCATTTTGACCACATCGGATGTCGAGCGAGACGTCATCGAGAGCTATGATCTGGGCGCGGCTGGCTACATCGTCAAGCCTGTAGACCTTGACCAATTGATTCAAGCTGTCAAGGGGATGGAAAGTTATTGGTTCACGGTCGTTAAGCTGCCGCAGTAGTGGCTAGCCTCACCCTAGCCCAAGCACGCAAGCTCCCTCTATGCATGCATGGGCGGGCCGTGTTGACGCTGCTCGGCGCCTAGTGCTCGGACGGCACTAGATCGCGATAGGCATGCCAGGTGGCGTGACCGACGAGTGGCATGGCGATCGCAAGTCCTACGTAGAAGGTCAGCAGGCCAAGGCCGATGAAGAGCACGATGAGTAGCGCCCAGAGCGTCATCGGCGCCCAGTTCTGGGTGATCGCTTTGACGCTGGTGCGGATCGCGGTGAAGCCATCGACCTTACGATCCATCAGCATCGGCACCGAGATCGCGCTGATCGCATAGGCCAGCCAGGCAAGCAGGAAGCCAACTGCCAAGCTGGCAAAGGCAAAGGCATTGTGCTGTCCGGAGAGGAAGACGGTGCTGAAAAAGTTCTCTAGCGGCGGGTGCATGCCGGTATAGAGCAGCGCGAAGAGGACGAAGTTCGACATCATCCAGAGCTGCATGATGATCAGCAGGCCGGCGGTGATGACGCCGAGCTGAGCTTGGTTGCGGCGCCAGGCCTCGAGCGCGCTACAGAATTGGATTGGCTCGTTGCGCTCTACATGAGCACTCATCTGGTAGAGGCCCAGGCCAATGATCGGGGCTAGCAGATAGAAGCCTGCGGCCAAGAAGGGCACGATGAAGAATAGCCCCTCGCCCATCAGGCCAAGGGTCATCAAGCCGCTGATTAAGACGATTACGGCGCCATAGGTCAGGCTGTATCGACGGGCTGCGAGCATGTCGCGCCAGCCCTTCTCGATCCACTCCCAGGGTTGGGCCAGACTGATGTGATTGACGACGATATCCTCGGTCTGGATAGCGTCGGCGACGGTGGTTTGCTCCATCGCGAATTCCTCCGGTTGTCATCTGAGCGTGTGACTTGGATCTGAGCGTTGGCTCATCAACGCCTCGCAGTATGGGCGGGATGGCTCAGGGCCGAGTCCTGATGGCGGGGCCGAAACCAGGCTCAATCTCGGGTTGTTATCGAATGGCAGCTTTTATGGGGCTATCGGCTTGATAGCGAAAGGTTTTTGGTCTGAGTGCTGCAGTGGTGATCCGGTTTGGTGATGGCCGCCGCCGCCCTTAATTTGGTCTAGTTAATGACAAAACGCAAGGAAAATTCGGTGAGGGCGTCGCGCTTGATTCAGGGGGCGGAGGGTTCCGGACTCTGCGTGGCGTGCTCGGCAAGCGCCTGCTTGATCCGCTCGAAGCGCGCATCGAGGGTTGCAGAGGCCGTTGCCGGGCAGCTCAGATACCAGTCGCGAAGCAGGGCGTTAATATCTTCGCTGCGATTGGTCTCGCCGTCGGCCATGCGATCGCGTAGGCGCTCGACCTGACGCTGCATCCTTTCTGCTTGGAATTGCGTTGGGGATTCAACCTGAGTGATGATCTCCAGGCTCAAGCAGAGAGACTCGCGTAGGGCCAGATTGTGGTTGAGGCGAGTGCTGAGTGCGTCGCGCTGCGCCGGCTCCCGACAGCCGCTGAGCACCAGATCAAAGGCCTGATTCAGCGCGTTAGCGAGTTCAGCATCTTCAAGCTCGGGGAGGGCGCTCCAACCCTGCTCGAGCTGCGCGCAGTCAGGGGCCATCCCTGCTGTGGTCAGCTGGCGTCCGGCATCATCACAATAGGCGGCGCGTTGGGCTAAGCCCTCAAGCCCGGCCCAGCGTTCGGCCTCATGTAGGCTTGCGAGCCGTACCTGCACCGCCGCCAGCGCCTCGCGCCATTGACGGTTTAGCGCCGACTGGGCCTGGCGTGGAACCGGTAGCGCCTCGGTGTCGGCCCAGCGCATTTTGAGCGTGCTGATCTGTTGCTCGAGCGCCTCTGACGAGGCGATGGTCTCAGCGTTTGCGAGTGTCAAAAGGTCTTGGCAGATGGCCTCGCGCGTTAACTGATGCTCGCGCAAGCTGGACTCGCGCGCCTCGAACTCGGCGGCGCGGCGCGCAAAGATGGCATCACTGGCGGCGCGGAATCGCTGCCAGAGGGCATTCTCGTCGCGATGCCGAGCAGGGACGGTGGTCTGCCACTGGCTCTGTAGCTGTTTTGCGGTCTCGATTGCCCGGCGCAGATCGGGCTCATCCGCGAGCGCTCGCATCTGCGTGAGCAACTGTTGCTTCTCCGCCTGATTGCGCTCGCGCTCCTCGGCGAGGCTGTGATCGAGCCGCCGCAGCGCGCGTCGGAAGCGACCTTCGATCGCACGATCGCGAGTACCCTGGTTGTCGCCACCAGGGGCCTCGATCAGCCGGCCCCAGGCCTGGCGCATCTCACGCTCGGCGCGGTGTAGCTTCTTCCAGTCGACGCGCTCCCAGTCGACCTTGGCGAGAAAGTCTTCAAGCCGCTTGGCGAGCGCTTCGCGCTGCTTGCGGTTCTCGCTGCGCAGTGCCGCCTGAGCCTCGAGGTAGGGTTGGCAGCGCTGTCGAATCTGCTCGGCAGCCTGGCGAAAACGCGCCCAGAGCGCGTCATCGGCCGGGGCGCCCTGGCGGTCGAGCATCTGCCAGTCGCCCTTGAGCTCCTCGAGGCGGTTGATGCTGGGCTCGTCGGCATGCTCGGTGTCGGCGGCAAGTGCTTCGATCTGAGCGCAGAGCTGTGCCCGGTGCTCGTCGGTGCTCCAGCGTCGCCATTGGCGGAGCTCGCGTAGCTGGGGGGCGATCTGTTTCAGGCGCTCGTCGGCGGCGGTCAGGATCTCGCGCCCGACGCCAGCGTTGTGACTATGGTTAAGGGTTGCGCTGATGCTCTGATACAGGGGGTCGGCCTTCTTCAGCTCGCCGGCGTTGAGATGCGTCTCGAGCTCGGTGAGCCGCTCTGGCAGACCCTCGAGCTTGCGCATCAGCTGTTTTTGATGACGCTTAAAACGTTGCTCGAGACGCTCGAGCTGCTGGTCGATCTCTTGCAGCACTGGCAGCTGCGTCTGCGATTGGGTTTGCGACTGAGTGTGCGTCTCTGCATTGGCTGCAGGCTCGTTGTGATGCGACATCGCATCGGCTGGCGCTAGCTGGCTTGGCAGGCGACGGCGGCGTTTACGCAAGGCCTCTAGGGTGCGCTGATCGGGTGATAGCTTGTGCTCAGTGTGTCGTCGCAGGTCGGTGAGCAGCTGTTCTGCAGTCTGCTCCGTCTGTGCCGCCTGTTGCAGCTGCCGGCGCTGGGCTTGTAGGGCTTGCTCTGCTTCTTGATCGGCCTGTGCGAGTGCTGGCTGGCTGCCTGCTGCGTCCTGCTCGGTGGTTTGCGGAGGTTGCCGTTTCTGCTGGGGGTTTGCGTTCTCGCCAGGCGGTTCAGTCCGCTGCTCAGCGGTGTTGTTCGCGGCATCCTCAACAGGGGGCTCAGTTGAACGCGCAGTTTGGCTATCTTGCTCGCTGACCTCGGCCTCGCGGGCTTGCTGGTAGGTCTGAAAACCATCCAAAAAGCGCTGACGCAGGTGCTGAAAACGATCTCGTAGGGCCTGATCAGCATCGCCCTCGATGGCTTGCCATTGTTGTTCCAGATGGCCAAGTACGGCGCGATCCTGCAGCCAGTTGTCGAAGCGTCCGAGCCGTTCCAGACGCTCACAGAGGACCGCCCCCTGCTCCCGCGCACGTTGCGGGCGCTCTGCTTCCTCGAGCAGTTGCTTGAGCCGCTCGCGCACCAGTCGGTAGACCCGCTTGTCACGTTTGCCGATGGCCTTGGCGATCTGCTCCAGTGCCTCCTTCTGCTGCACACGCTCGGCGGCAGCGAGCCGGTTTGCGGCGACCAGGTCGGTGGTGGCGCAGTTCGCCAAGACGGCGACATCCTCGAGCCGCTCAATCGCCGCGAGGCGCAGCTCAGCGTCGCTCGCTTGGACGGCGGTTTGCGCGAGTAGGCTCGGATTGGCTGTGCAGCTGAGCTCGGCCAGGCGTGTCTCCAGGCTTGGAGCATTGGCGTCGAGTCCAAACAACAGCCGTCGATAGCGTGCCTCGGCCAGCTCGCGCATACCCGCATCCTGGTCCGTATTGGCCAGGTCGCGCAGTCGTCGCAGATCGGTCAGCTGTCGGCAGGCATTGCGGCGGACACTGACATCGGTGCTCTCCAGTGAAGTCGCGACCTGGGTCTGGGTCTGTTGAGCGTCGGGGGCCTTGGGCTCGGCGCGGCGGCCGAACAGACGTTTCAGCAACATGGTAGCGATAGGACAGTGACGGCAAGATGACCGACCATTGTATACCGCACCTAGGGTGGTTAGCGGCTGAGCTGATCAAGTGGATCAGTATTTGCGATCAGTATTTGCAATAAGCATTCGCAATAAGCATTCGCAATCAGCGTTCGCGAACGTATGGGTTGGTTCGGCGCTCTTCGCCCAGTGTCCCCATCGGACCATGGCCGGGGATGAAGCGAACCTGATCCCCGAGCGGGAAGAGGCGCTCGCGGATTGAGCCTAACAGTTGCCCCTGGTCGCCACGCGGAAAGTCAGTGCGCCCGATCGCGCCGCGGAAGAGGACATCGCCAACCTGTGCTAGGCCGGCTTCGGGGTCGAAGAACACCAGGTGGCCGGGCGTATGGCCGGGACAGTGCAGCACCTCGAGGCGGCGCTCGCCGAGCTGCAGCTGTTCGCCATGCCTGAGCCATTGATCGGGGCGGAACGCGGCCTGCGGCGGGAAGCCGAACATCTGCGCCTGCTGCGGCAGTGCATCGAGCCAGAAGGCATCATCGCGATGGGGACCGATGATCGGCAGACCGAGCTGAGCGGCGAGTTCGGGCGCGGCGCCAACATGGTCGAGATGACCATGGGTGAGCAAGATCATGCGTGGCTTGGCGCCGAGGCGCTCTAGGGCGGCGGTTATGCGTGCTGGCTCACCGCCTGGATCAATAATCGCGGCATCTTCTGTGGTCGGGCAGACCAGCAGTGTGCAGTTCTGCTCGAACGGGGTGACGGGGATGATCTCAAACTGCATTACTGGGCCTTTTGGGTCGGGCTAGGGCTGCTGCTGGAGCTAATACTGGGACTGGAACGGTCGGCGCCTTTACGCAGCAGCAGCGTGCGGGTGCCAGCAAGGCGGTCGTACCAGGTGAGCCCGTCGCGGTCGAACAACAGCCACCAGAGGCCGAGACCGGCTGGTGCCAAGGTCAGGATCGCGAAGCCGATGCGGCGCAGTGCATCGACGGCGCTGAGCGGCGAGCCGTCTTCCCGTAGGATCAGCAGGCGCCAGGCGCGCATGGCGAGGGTTTGGCGGCCAGCGGTCCAGAAGTAGAGGTAATAGCCGAGGATGACCGCGAGCAGGTAGAGCTGAAACAGCAAGCGCGCGACGCCTTGGGTGAGATCAGCGCCGGTCAGGCTCTGCACGAGGATGGTATAGACAAAGGCGGCCGCGATGACCACAGCGGCGACCAGCAGCAGGTCATAGAGGATGGCGGCCAGATGGCGCAGGAGGCCTGGTCCGCGGGACTGAGAGAGGTCGGTCATGCTGTGACTCGAAGGTTGATCAACCAAAAAAGGGATTTGAACCGCAGATTACGCAGATTAATGCAGAGAGCTCAATAGGCTTCCTCTCATCTCTGCTGTATCGGTTGGTGGCCTTGGTCTCGGTTGACCAATCCAGTACTGGCGATCTGCCCTGAGGCCTCAGGAGGACCGATGGGCTAGACTGTGCCCGCGTCAATCGCCGCCTAGTCGGCGCTTTCAGATCTGCCCAACCAGGTGCATGCAAGGGCTGCCTTGTGAAATTCCCCCGTATCAGCGTCAAACCCACCCTCTTTAAGCTGTTGCGCCGGCTACCCATGCCGGTGATGGGGATCTTGATCGGCCTGGTCGCCGGTCTGGCGGTCTGGATCGTGCTGGATCAGGTGCAGAGCAAGGCAGTTGAGCGCATCTTCGGCCGGGAGCTGTCGATGCGTCTGGACTTGCGGGCGCGGGAAAGCCTGATCCGTTTCGATCAATACATGGCGAACTATGCCGCAACCACGCGGCTGCTGGCGAATCATCGGCGGCTGGCGCAGTACCTGGAGCCATTGTTCTGGTTCCCGGGCGAGATCGTCGATCCCGTCGTCTATGCTGGCTTTCGACCGTTCTGGCTGCCGGATGTGTTCGGTCGCAATGCGCTCCTGGCGCCGAGCCATGTGCTGCTGGTGGATTCGCGTGGTCTGGTACGCGAGGTCTATCAGGCCGGTGATCAGCCCTTGCCACCGGAGCTGGCCACGGATCTGGGCCAGTGGCTGGTTGATCTGGATGAGGTGCAAACGGTGCTAGCGCGCTTCGGTGATCGGCCTTTTCTGGTGGTGAGCGATCGGGTCGAGGACGCGAGCGGCTACACCATGGGCAGCCTGGTGGTGCTGGTGCCGGTGGATGCCGCCTTCCTGGCCGCATCTGAGGGCAGCTTCTCCGCAGACCGCTCGGCGGTGGCGCTGATCGATGCCGATGAGCAGCGCATCCTGGCTAGTAATGAGCCCCAGCAGCTGATTCCTGGAACCTTGCTCAGCGAGTGGGGCGATGAGTACTTGGTGACCTCGCAGTCGCTGCCGGCCTACGAAGGCTCGAACTGGAACATGCTGTTCGCCACCTTTATCCCGCAGGATATCGTGGAGAAGATGTCGAGCAAGGTGATCGATTTCGAGCGCAACCAACGCCTGATCGCCGCGCTGGTCTTCATTGCCGTCTTTACGCTGGTGATCTACCTGGTCTCAGCGCGGCTCAATAAGGTCTTAAAGCGCATGACCCGCTTCTCCCAGCGCGCACTCGGGATCGAGCAGCCGGGCTTCAAGGGCGGCGGCAACCAGCTCGTGCTGCTCGAGGAATGGATGCAGCATTTCACCTCGCTGGTGCTGCGCGCACGCGAGGAGATGCGGCGCAAGCACGAGCATGAGCTGCGCGAGACCGAGGCACTAAAGGCGGCGATCATGGAGGCCTCGCTGGATTCGATCGTGACCCTGAACCAAGCTGGGGCGGTCATCGACTTTAATCCGACCGCCGAGATGACGCTAGGTTTTGATCGCGAGCGGATCATTGGGACCGATTTCGTGCATGCGTTCGTAGCTCCTAGCGACCGCGCCAACTTCATTGGCTTGCTGCAGGAGTCGAGACGTCGTGGTCCTAGCGGGGAGCGTCCGCATGCTCGCACCGAGCTGCGGGCGGTGCGCAACAATGAGCAGCTGTTTCCGATCGAAATCTCGATCGTGCCGATTGCGCTTGACGACGAGCCTGTTTATACCCTCTATATCCACGACATCACCAAGCGTAAGGAGGCCGAGCGTGAGATCAAGGGATTGGCCCGTTTCGCCAGTGAGAGCCCGAGCCCGATCTTGCGCGTCAATGGTGCTGCCCGCATCGTCTATGCCAATGCCGCCAGTCAGCCTTTGATCGCTGCCTGGGAGACCGAGCCCGGCGGACCCTTGCCAACCGGTTGGTGTGATCAGGTTCGGGAGACGCTCGAGGGCGGTGAGACGCGCGAGTACGAGGACGATCTGGGCAGCACGATCTACTCGCTGCTGTTCGTGCCGATTCAGGAGCTTGGCTATGTCAATATCTATGCGCGTGACATCACCGCGGTGCGTCGCGCTGAGCAAGAGTCGCGTCAGCATCAGGCCGAGCTGGTCCATGTGTGCCGATTGAGCACCATGGGTGAGGTTGCGACCGGGATGGCGCATGAGCTGAACCAACCCTTGTCGGCGATCGTCAACTATGCCAATGGCGCCAGCCGGCGCCTGAAGAGCGGTCAGGATGAGCGCGCGCCCTTGATCGATGCGATGGCACACATCTCCGGTCAGGCGCAGCGCGCTGGCGAGATCATCAAGCGCTTACGGGCCTTGGTTGGCAAGCAGCAGCCGATCCGATCGGTGGTCGATCTCAACCTGATGGTGCGCGAGGTCTGTAGCTTCGTCGAATTCGAGACCGCGAAGCTGGAGATGCAGATCGAGCAGCAGCTCGCTGAGGAGGCGATCCCGGTGGATGTGGATCTGGTGCAGATCGAGCAGGTGCTGCTGAACCTGGTGCGCAATGCGCTCGATGCGCTCGAGGAGGCGGCCGTGGGCGAGCGGGCGCTGATCGTCAGCACGCGGCGGCTTGGCGATCGCGCGCTGGTGTGCGTGCAAGACAATGGGCCTGGCATCCCGCCACAGCGTATGGACCAATTATTCGATCCTTTCTTTACCACCAAAGATAGCGGAATGGGTATGGGGCTACCAATCAGTTTAACCATCCTTGAAGATCATGCCGGCACCATCCGGGCCGATTCCAAGCCGGGCGCTGGCGCCCTGTTCGAGGTCGAACTCCCGGTGGCGATGCGCGAGGCTGGCATCACCGATGCCCCTGACCTGCAGCTCATTGAGCGCCCGCGCGCCGAGGGGACGCAGGGATGAGCAAGTCACTCACCGTCTTCGTCGTCGACGACGATCAGGCCATGCGGGGCTCGCTGAAATGGCTGATCGAGTCGGTCGGCATGCAGGTCGAAACCTTCGACTCCGCGCACGCCTTTCTCGACGCCTATTATCCGGGCCGCGCCGGCTGCCTGCTGCTCGATGTGCGCATGCCGGTGATGAGCGGTCTCGAGCTTCAGGAATATCTGGGGCGGCGTGAGATTCGCATCCCGGTGATCATCATTACCGGTCATGGTGATGTGGCGATGGCGGTGAAGGCGATGAAGGCCGGGGCGGTCGACTTCATCGAGAAGCCCTTCGACGATGAGCAGTTGCTGAACAGTATCCGCAAGGCGCTGCAGTACGACGAGCAGCATCGGGCGTTGCATGCGCGCAAGGCCGAGATCGCCGCGCGGCTGGCTGAGCTGACACCGCGCGAGCACGAGGTGATGGCGATGGTCACCGACGGCATGTCGAACAAGGACATCGCCGCGGCGCTGAGCGTGAGCGCGAAGACGGTCGAGGTGCATCGCGCGCGGGTGATGGACAAGATGCGCGCCGATTCGCTCGCCGAGCTGGTGCGCATGGCCTTGATCGCCGGCGGTAACCTGTGATCCATGGGCTGTGCAGTCGCGGTGCTTGGCTGCTAAGGTCGGCTCAAGTCGTGGCTCGAGCAAGCCGGCTGCAATGTGGGATGGTGATGATGGCGAACGCTCCAATGCACTGGGCGAGCTTGGTCGCGATGCACAAAATCGCCTGCTCGGATAAGGTGGAGCAAGCACAGCGGCTCCACCAATCAATCTGACGGTGGCGTCTTCAAGTCGCCAGACCCTGCTCGCTTGGGCCTTCTACGACTGGGCCAACTCGGCCTTTGCGACGGTCGTGATCGCCGGCTTCTTCCCGGTTTTCTTCAGCCAATTCTGGGCTAGCGAGCTCTCCGATACCAAGAGCACTCAATGGCTCGGCTACGCCAGCAGCGCGGCCAGCCTGACCCTGGTGCTGAGTGCGCCGATATTGGGCGCACTAGCCGACCAGCTCGGCGCCAAGAAGCGCTTCTTGCTCGGCTTCACGCTGCTCGGTCTGCTCGCGACCGGGGCCTTGTATTGGGTCGGTGCCGGTCAGTGGCCGCTTGCGCTCTTGTTCTACCTGGCCGGGCTGCTCGGCTTCTTTGGCGGCAATATCTTTAACGATGCGCTGATTACCGATGTCGCCGCGCCACGCGACTATGAGCGTGCCTCATCGCTGGCCTATGCGTTGGGCTATCTGGGTGGCGGCCTGCTCTTCGCATTCTTTGTGCTGCTGGTGCTGATGCCGGAGCGCTTTGGCCTCGCTGATGAGAGCGCGGCGGTGCGCCTGTCGTTCCTTGGCGTGGCGCTCTGGTGGGCGCTGTTCAGCCTGCCGTTGCTGCTGCTGGTGCCAGAGAGCAAGGGGCTGGGCCAACGCCGTTTTCGGGCCGCGGTCCGTGGCGCCTTTGGCGAGCTGGCGCTAACCTTTCGGCAAGTCCGCAAGCTGCCGAATACCTTCCTGTTCTTGCTCGCCTATTGGTTCTATATCGACGGCGTCGATACGGTGATGTTTATGGCGGTGAAGTACGGGCTGGATCTCGGTTTTGCGAGCTCGAGCCTGATGGTGGCGCTGTTGATCACGCAGTTCGTCGGCTTTCCGGCGGCCTTGATGTTTGGCCGGCTTGGCGCCCGCTTTGGACCCAAGCTGACCATCCTGCTAGCAATCGGAATCTATGTGCTGGTGATTGCTGCTGCCTCGCAGATGACTCAGGTCGAGCATTTCTATGGTCTGGCGATCGCGATCGGCCTGGTCCAGGGCGGTATCCAGGCCCTGAGTCGGGCGCTGTTTGCGAGCCTCATCCCGGCTGGGCAGACCGCCGAGCTGTTCGGCTTCTACAACATGGTCGGCAAGTTTGCCGCTGTGCTTGGGCCGTTCTTGGTGGGCACGGCGGCGGTCTTGACCGGTGATCCTCGGCTGGCGCTGCTGCCGATCCTGCTGCTGTTCCTGATCGGCGCGGTGTTGCTGTGGCGGGTTGATGTCAGTGCTGGGCGGGCCGACGTCTCTGTGCTCTCAGGTACAGTGCGCCGGACCTGATGTCACCTGTATGGCCCTGTTCGTCGCCGAGCGCGAGCCGATCACCAACAAGGCGCAGCCAGGCTCGACATCACTCCCATCGCGTCACCCGGCGTCGGCATCGGCATTCCGCCCCAGGGGCCGCCGGATTTGAGCCGGATCACATACTCAGCCCATTGCAGCGGCCGCGGCAGATAACCGAGCTGTGCCGCGAGGCTGCGCAGCTCGCCGACGAAGGCGATATCGCAGGGCGTATCGGAGCCGGGCTGCGTAGTGCAGAGATCGTGCCGCATGCAGGCGGCATCGAAGGCGTCGACCGGTGGCGGCCAGCCACGGCTTGGATGGTCGATGCCACACCAATTGCCATAGATCGGCATGCATTTGAAGGCAGCGGCGTTGCCGGCGGCGAGGAGCAGGACGCAGACCGTTAGTCCGCGCAGTAGTGTCTGAGTCTGGGGTTGGATGGACATATCAGTACACCTCGAAAAACGGCGTTCGGGCCGAGATGAGTTTAGCAGGCAAGCGGCTCCGCACTGGCTGGTCCACGCATTCTTGCACAGACTCAAATTGGCTCGACAGAGACCTAAAGTCGGCCACGCGGATGGCGCGCTCCGCTCTGTGCCGCCGCACGCCGATCAGCTGGTTATGTCGGTGACTCGCCATTCGGCACCTTCAAGCGTCAGGATCACAAAAGTGGGATCTGCGCCGAGCTTGCCAAGTCGGATCACGAACCGATCCCAGGATTCGAAGAAGGCGAAATCGATGGCGCCGATGAAGTTGGTGCTGGTCTGACCGCTGGCCTGCCTGCTGGCGGCGAGCAGCGTGCTGCGGACCCAGTCGAGGCTGATGGCTTGATCCAGCGCGGCATCGCCTAACTGTTTGATGTTGCTCGCTAGCCAGCCGATCACTTTGTCGGCGTCGAGCTGCAGCGGGTTTTGGCTGCTGGCTTGACCGCCGCTGGTGCGATTGGCTGATCCGCTTTCGGCTTGGTCCATTTGGCCCTGTGGCAAAAGGCTGTCGACGCTGCTGCCAACGCGCGCCTTGTAGTGCGCCTGGATCGCGGCCAGATCGACGACTGGCGCCAAGGCCTGGGCGTCTGATGCCTCAAGCGCGTTGTTGATTCGCAAGATACCATAGTAGGGCCAAATGCCGTAGAGAACAATGGCGAGTAGGATCGAGAGACCGAGAAAGCGTGCCATGGCGATGGTTGAGTCCAGGAGAGGCGGAGAAGCCGCTTTTCAACGAGAGATACCGGCGCGGCCTGAACCTGCATCCCAATCAGTGTCGTTGGACCGCAGATTATGCCGATTAACACCGATCGTTCAATGCGCTTCTCGCTAACCCTGGAGCGACAGCCCTGGCGTACCTGATGGGTGATCTTGCTATCGGGTGCGGCCTCGACATGATGTCGCGTGATGTTGTGACGTGGCAAGAAGAGGCTCGCGCAGAGACGCAGAGGCGCAGAGGCGCAGAGAAGAAGAGAAGAAGAGAAGAAGAGAAGAAGAGAAGGACAAGAGAAGCGCACTGGGAACATCGAGCAAGTTCTTTCTTCCTTTGCGCCTCTGCGTCTCTGCGCGAGAGATCTTTTTCTTATGTCATCTACGCGACATGGCACCATCTGATTGAAATTATGCGGAGGCTGCACCCTTGCTATCCTTGCCTAGGGGTTTATTTCATCTGATTTTAATCGCCATGGACGGGCGTCATCTGCAGTTTTTTGATTCATGAGCTGGCATAATCAGCAGTTATGATTGATCATTTTTGTCAAGGTCTGGAGTACTACCTGGTCGGTGGTGCGGTGCGTGATCGCCTGCTGGGGCTTGAGGTCGACGAGCGCGATTACGTGGTGATCGGCATCGATGCAAACGAGATGCTGCGGCGCGGCTTCCTGCCCGTGGGCAAGGAGTTCCCGGTCTTCTTGCATCCGCAGACCAAAGACGAATATGCCCTCGCGCGGACCGAGCGTAAGACCGCCCCCGGCTATCACGGCTTTGTGTTCCATGCTGAGCCAGGCGTTACCCTGGAGCAGGATCTCGAGCGGCGCGATCTAACCATCAACGCCCTCGCTGAGACCGCGGATGGTCAGATCATCGATCCTTACGGCGGTCTCGCTGACCTAGAGCGGCGCTGGCTGCGCCACGTCTCGCCGGCCTTCAGCGAAGACCCGGTGCGCATCCTACGCATCGCGCGGTTTGCTGCGCGCCTGCAAGGACATGGGTTTCGCATCGCCGAGGAGACCTTGGCGCTGATGCGCCAGATGGTTGAGGCCGGCGAGGTCGATGCGCTGGTGCCGGAGCGGGTCTGGGCCGAGATCGCCAAGGTGCTCGGCGAGCAGTGTTCAGGCGCGCGGCTGTCGGTGTTCTTTGAGACCCTGCGTGCTTGCGGTGCCTTGCAGCGTCTGCTGCCAGAGCTGGACCGGCTCTGGGGCGTGCCGCAGCCGGCCAAATGGCATCCTGAGATCGACACCGGGGTGCATGTGATGATGGTGCTTGATACCGCGGCGCAGCTCTCGCTGCGTCCCGAGATCCGCTTCGCCGCACTCTGTCATGATCTTGGCAAGGGCACCACCCCACCTGAGATCCTGCCGAGCCATCATGGCCATGAGGAGCGCGGTGTGACCCTATTGTCCGATCTTTGTGCGCGGCTGCGGGTGCCAAAGCGCTTTTGCGAGCTGGCGCGGATCACCGCGCGCTTCCATGGCAAGGTGCACAAGGTCGCCGAGCTACGGGCAGCGACCATTCAGGATCTGTTTGATGGCGTTGATCTATTCCGTCGTCCTGAGCGCTTCGAGCAGATGCTGACTGCCTGTGAGGCCGATTTCCGGGGCCGCACCGGCTACGAAGAGCGCGCCTATCCGCAGGCGGCGTTGATGCGTCGGCTCGCGCAGGCTGCGGCTGCGGTGAATGCGGGGGAGATCGCCCAGGCCATGTCTGATAAGGCACTGATCCCAAAGCGGTTACGTGAGGCTCGGATCAGCGCGATCCGCCTGGCGCGGACAGACCAAAGCACCGTCGTGGGAGATGAATCTGTCTAAGCGGCAACAACCTAAACGGCAACAGCTGTTGGTCCAGTCTGCCTGGATTACGCCGCTTTGGAGCGCGGCTGATTGGAGCGCATTGGATGGCTAACTTCCGTGCGCATCTGA
Source organism: Halochromatium sp. (assembly GCA_010912705.1). Classification (GTDB taxonomy): domain Bacteria; phylum Pseudomonadota; class Gammaproteobacteria; order Chromatiales; family Chromatiaceae; genus Lamprobacter. Next base: position 85,271 of record POWB01000008.1, on the reverse strand, counting down.
CCGGCGGTGCCCTCATGTCAGGCGTCGCGGCCTTTGCAAGCTATGGCGAAGGGCTGTCGAGCAGTACCGAGACCCAGACCCTGTTCGTGCTTGGTACGGCCGCTAGCCTGCTGCCGGATATCGATGCTGATGATTCGAAGCCGGTGCGCGGCCTCTTCAACATCGGCGGCATCATTGTTGGCTTTCTGGTCGCGTTTCGGCTCGCTGGGCATATTGGCCTGTTCGAGCAGGTTGGGGTTTGGATCGGTGTCGCGCTGCTGGTAGCCTTTCCGCTACGTTGGGCATTTGGACGGTTGACGGTGCATCGGGGGATCTGGCACACGCTGCTGATGGCGGTTGTGGTGACCCTGGCGGTGACCGTAGTCGCTGATACCTTGATGCGCTTGGACGCACTGATGGCCTGGCTCGCGGGTGGCTTTGTGCTGCTTGGCTATCTCACCCATCTGACGATGGACGAGATCGCCAGTGTTGATCTGTTGGATCGGCGTGTGAAACGCTCGTTTGGCACCGCACTCAAGCCGATCAGCCTACGCGCCTGGCCCTGGACGCTAGTCCTGATGGGGGTTGGCGTGCTGCTGATCGGCCTCACTCCAGATCCGGCGCCGGTGCTGGCCGGCATTGGTCAGCTTGGTATCGCGACCGAGCCCTTGGCCGCCCACTGGCCAAGGTGGTAAGTATCGGCTTAGCTGCCAGGCTCCCGGCCCTGGAGCGCGGAGAAGGCGCCGTAACTGAGCGCGATGGGGATTGCGAGCAGGATACCGAGCGCGATAGCAGCTTCCACGATCAGGATGAGGCTGGCAAGGATAGGGGCCATGGTGCTGTCTCCGGGTCTCGAGATGACGGGTCGGCGTTTTCAGGCGGCATTGCAGCCGCCTTGACTAATCCATACCATAACACTTGGTTTTTATCGGAGACCTCGAAAAATCCTGATTTGGCTTCGTGGTTTTCGAATCAAGGCCAGCAGTGTCGAATCCACTGGGGCGAGCAATACCACAACCACTCGGGGCTGGTGTGCTAGAGGTTATATCCCGCCCCAATCCCCTTCGGGTTTGGACCGAAGCGATTGTCACCAGCGGTACTGTCCTGAATCAGGAAGAAGATCAGGATGATGGAGCCGATGATTGGAATGAGACTGAGTAGAACCCACCAGCCGACGCGATCCGTGTCATGCAGGCGGCGCACGGCAACCGCGATGCTCGGCACCAGCAAAGCCAGCGAGTAGATGCCGCTGAGCAGCCCCGCCCCGGTCTCTTGATCGAACATTCCAATCTGCTGATCAACCAGCAAGAGCGTGGTGACGACGACGAAGTTGACGAGAAAGAAGATCCAGTACTCCTTGCGTCGGGAGCGGCCGGTGAAGACAGCGTACTTGCGTAAGGCCTCGAAATACCAATTCATCTATTTCTCCGGTGCGCTGTGCGCAGGTTTAGTTGAGGGAGCAGCAGGACAGGGGCATTATGCGATCCACTGGCGCCATTTACCAAGACAGCGCCTAGAACAAAAGCAATGCCACTCGAGGGGATCTGATGATGGAAACCTACGCCGAGATCTATCAACGCTCGATTGAGCAGCCTGAGGCCTTCTGGGCAGAGGCGGCCGAGGGCCTGCATTGGGATCAATCCTGGGAGCAGGTGCTCGACCGCGCGGCGCAGCCAACCCCGCGCTGGTTTGCGGGCGGGCGGCTGAATACCTGCTACAACGCGCTCGATCGGCACGTCGAAGCCGGCCAGGGCGAGCGCCTAGCGCTGATCTACGACAGCCCGGTGACTGGCCAGGTGCAAGGTTACAGCTATCAGGCATTGCGTGATCAGGTCGCGGCGCTGGCCGGCGCCATTGCCGCGCAGGGCGTCGGTCGCGGCGATCGGGTGATCATCTACATGCCGATGATCCCAGAGGCGGCGATGGCGATGCTCGCCTGCGCGCGCCTTGGGGCGATCCATTCGGTGGTCTTCGGTGGCTTCGCGGCGCGCGAACTGGCGACCCGCATCGATGATTGTCAGCCCAAGCTGCTGCTCTCGGCCTCCTGTGGCATCGAGCCAAACCGGCTCGTCGCCTATAAGCCGCTGATCGATGCCGCGATTGAGCAGGCTGCGCATCAGCCCTCTGCCTGCATCATCAAACAGCGCCCGCAGCTCGCCGCTGAGCTGCAGCCAGGGCGCGATCTGGATTGGGACGCCGCAGTGGCGGCGGCCAAGCCGGCCGACTGCGTGCCCGTTGAAGCGACTGATCCGCTCTATATCCTCTACACCTCCGGCACCACCGGGCGACCCAAGGGCGTGGTGCGCGACAACGGTGGCCATGCGGTGGCGCTGCACTGGTCGATGGCGAATATCTATAACGTTCAGGCTGGCGATCTGTTTTGGGCCGCCTCTGATGTCGGCTGGGTGGTTGGGCACAGCTATATCGTTTATGGGCCACTGTTGGCTGGCTGCACCACGCTGATCTATGAAGGCAAGCCGGTCGGCACGCCAGACCCCGGCGCCTTCTGGCGCGTGATCAGCGAGCATGGCGTCAAGGTCATGTTCACCGCGCCGACTGCGATCCGCGCGATCAAGAAGGAAGATCCCAAGGGTGAGTATCTGGCGCGCTACGACCTGAGTGGCCTACAGAGCCTGTTCCTGGCCGGTGAGCGCTGCGATCCAGATACCCTGCATTGGGCGGAGGTTCTGCTCGAGAAGCCGGTGATCGACCACTGGTGGCAGACCGAGACCGGCTGGGCCATCGCCGCCAATCCGCTCGGCATCGAGCAGCTGCCGATCAAGGCCGGCTCGCCGACCCGGCCGATGGTCGGCTATGACGTGCGCGTGCTAGATGATCGGGGTGATGAGCGTCCGGCCGGTGAGATGGGCGACATCTGCATCCGGCTGCCGCTACCGCCCGGCTGCCTGCCAACCCTCTGGAACAACGATGAGCGCTTCCGCGAGGCCTATCTGAGCCGGCATCCAGGTTACTACCTAAGTGGCGACGCCGGCTTCAAGGATGCCGACGACTACATCTGGATCATGAGCCGCACCGATGACGTGATCAACGTTGCCGGGCATCGGCTCTCGACCGGGCAGATCGAGGAGGTCTTGGCCAGCCATCCGGATGTCGCCGAGTGCGCGGTGATTGGCGTGCATGATGCGCTTAAGGGGCAGCTACCGCTGGGGTTGGTGGTGCTCAAGACTGGTGTCGAGCGCGGTGTCGCCGAGCTGAATGCCGAGCTGATCCAGCGTGTGCGCGATCAGATCGGCCCGGTCGCTGCCTTCAAGCTCGTCGCCATCGTCTCGCGGCTGCCGAAGACCCGCTCCGGCAAGATCCTGCGCAGCACCATGGTCAAGATCGCCGATAACGAGGCCTGGGCGATGCCGGCGACCATTGATGATCCGGCGATCTTGGATGAGATTGCGCAGTCGTTGCGGGAGATGGGGTATGCGCGGTGAAGGCGTCGTCGAGGCTCAACGTTTGAGATCGCGGTAGACGTTTTCGTGTGGTCCGACGGCTTCGAGATAGATCAGGCGAACACCTTCGTCCACCCTATAGCCCAGAAGATAGAGCTGGCCAAGCGCCCGGAACTGATACACATGCAGCGCTGATAGGTCTCCCTTCTTGCGCTTACCGCTCTCGGGATCGGCGGCGACGGCTCGTCGTCTCGTGCGAGATTGAAAGCAGCCAAAGTCGACATGGCGCCCGGTCAAGTTGCAGAGCCATGAGCGAAGTCGATACCCTTACAATTCAGCGGTAAAACGGTTGGGATTGATTTTCAGGGGTGATGGATCATGAAGCAGCTTTTCAGTCAGGTACTGACAGCGTCTGGAGTGCTTGTATGGCTATGGACAAGCCTCCTGCTAAGCAACGCAAACGCGGCTGAAACCTTTACGCCAGCGCTTCCTTTGGAATCTGACCGTGGATTACCGTTACAGTGATGCCTATCGGGCTGGCACTGGAGTTGCAGACGCGACCGGAGCGTTCAGCTTCGATGCCTTTATGAATACCCGCGTGCGGGACACCTTTGACCTGGAAGCGAGCTTTGCGCTGGCTTATTACAACCATGCATTGGAGTTTGTGAAGCCGGACTGGATGGGCACCTTCAGCACGGTCGTCTCCGATGCGATGAGCACCGCCACGGACATCGCACTCGGCATCGGGTTTTGGACCTACTCGATCCACTTCGCGAGCAGCGCGGTGTCGATTGGCAATGCGGTTGGCGAGAGTATTAACTGGGCCAGTTTTAGCGACGAAATCCAATCGGCACAAGCAGATCTGGAGCAGATCGCTCGGTATGGGCAGCGGCTGAGCGAGCGCAACCAAGACTACGGCCAATTGCTTGAAAGTGCCTTGCCGTGATAGGTCAGACCAAGGTCAACACATCGTCATCGGCATGAAGCTGGAATTCGATCCCGAGGCGGATGCGGCCTATGTCGAGATCTCATGCTCCGAGGTTGAGGCGACCAAGCCCATCGCGCCGGAAATCAATGCTGATTACGATGCTGAGGGCCACTTGGTCGGTCTCGAGGTCCTGGCGGTGAGTCAGCGCATCCGCCCGCAGTTGTCCGCCGCCGTTCGAGCGCAAGTGCTGCAATGGGTGGTTCAAGACCTCGGCGGCTCGGCGGCTCGGCGGCTCGGCGGCCGGTATCGAAAAGCGCCCCGGCGTCTGCGGTGGTGCTGCCTGTATCGTGCGCACCCGCATCCCGGTCTGGACCCTGGTTCAGGGGCAGCGCTTGGGGCTGAGCGAAGCCGAACTGCTAGCCAGCTACCCGACGTTGCGCGCGGAAGACCTGATCAATGCATGGGCCTATGCTCGGATGAATACAGACGAGATCGACCGAGCCATCGCTGAGAACGAGGCGGATTAGGGCAGTGGTCTGCCCCTCTGCTTCACAGGCTATAGGAATCATCTTTAATCGCGCCCTCCAGCGCACTGATCAAAGGTGGCAGGTCTTGAGTGATGGTATCCCAAAGTCGTTCGTAGTCGATCACATCATACCCATGGACAAGCCTGTTACGCATACCGATGATCGCGCGCCAGGGAATCTCGCTTGTGTTTTGTCGTGTTTCATGAGATACCCGGTTTGCCGCTTCCCCGATGATTTCCACTAGCCTGGTCAAGGCCAATTGCAAAACGCGCTGCCTTGCTAGAAACGCCCTGTCGCCGTCTCCGAGCAGCTCTACGGCTTCTCGCGCATGCGCCAACATATCCCGCAAGCTCAATCGGTCGTCACGTTCGCTCATATTGCACCTGTGACACACTCAGCACCCGATCGCGAAAGCCTGGGTTGAGGCCTTTGGGCGTATGGAGCTCAACCCTGCGGTTCAAGAGGCGACTCAGTTCGATTTCCATGCTGGCCAGGCCGATGAGTCCCACCCTGGCTTCCGGCTCAAAATCCACGAGCATGTCGATGTCGCTATCGGGGCGAAAATCCTCTCTAAGAACGGACCCGAATAGCGATAGACGACGGATTGCGTTGCGGTGACAGAAGTCGGCAATGGCTTCCCGGGGGACATTGATTGGTAATGTCATCGTCGATCGACTCAGGGGCAATGAATGGGGGTGGGTTGGGAATCGGGTGTTGAGCAAGCGCCCGCAACTAAACACATCCCACAACGGGCTTCTCAACGGAAACAACGATCAGCTCCAAAGCCACCCAGAATCCGGTATTGGCAATGATCACGTTTTGTCCGACCAGTCCAGCTGCTCTTTATAGCACGACGAGAAATCGGCTTCGGCCTCGAAACTCCCGACAAAGCCGATATCCCTAGCCTTGCGCAAGGCATCCGCTCCGACCAATGGGGCTATCGCTAAGGCGGTTTGGACGGGCGCCGGCGATATCGTGACCTGGACCTCCTGATCGGCAAACGCGTTCACCGGCAGATGGAGGATGCCGTCGGCGGCAATTCGGGTGGTGATCTCGAGTCGTTGCATGTGATGGTGACGGCCTCTTGGTCATCTGGGTCATTGAAGAAGAACCGCGACAGCACCTTGGTATCGAGTGACTTCATCTGCCTTTGCCTTGATCACGCGTGAGCAATGATGCAGGATCGAAGTCCTCCAGACTGCGCGGCGCTCCTTTCGACGGAGCTGTGACCAGGCCCGCCAAGCGTGCGACATCTGCACATGGCCTGGTGCGAATGATCCGCAGCCGGAGGCCATCCGCCTCTTCGGAAACTTCTAGCTCGGCGCCAGTCTCGATACCCAGTCTGCGCCGCAGGGTGTTGGGTAAGGTGATCTGCCCTTCAGCGTTGACGGCGATAGTGTCCATCCGATAGTGTCCATCTTTGATCCCCAAGGTACGAGCAGTTGCTGTCTTGAACTTAGCCTTGCCATGCGTCGCCGTCAAAGATTCGGCCCTGATCTGCTGCAGGCGCTGAGCCAATTTGAACAGTAGGGCATGACTGCATGGATCGAGGCGCGTGCGGTGCAGCTCAGGACGGCGCCCTCACCTCAACGGCCGCGCTTCTCGCACCGTTGGAGCCAGATCTCCAGTCCTTGTGCATTCAGCTCCAGGTCCACGGCCAGCAGCTCACGCATGCGCGGTTCGTCCAGCCTGCAGCCGTGGGCGCGGGCATCAGCGAGCAGGTGCGTGCTGATGGCTTCCTTGATGCGGTCCTTGCGCGCGGGCTGCGGCTCATCGGCATGTTCCAACGCGATGGCGGCGAGGTCGCGGATGCTGCGTCTGAGCTGGTCGACCTGCCGCGCCGGAGCCCGCATCGAACGATACAGCCGTCCGCGCACAACCTGAGCAGCATTCAAGCCTCATGGACGCTCAGGCGAGGCGGACTTTAGGCCGATTGTTTCTCCCGACCTCAGTCGTCGCGACCGCCGCCGAGCAGTGCCGCAGTCTCCTGCGGGCGCGTGCGGCGTGGATGACGATGGGTGCTCGGGCGGTTGGTATCGGTCCCTCCTTGGCGGCGTCCGTGGCTGCGTTTGGCGGTTGCTGATCCGGGCCTGGGTGCTGCGGTATCCCGCTGTTTGGCTTCAGGTGCAGTTCGCTGCGCGGTCTGGGCGCCGGCAGCGCGTCGCGGCCGTTGTCCTGGGGCAGCGGTGCTACGGCCCTCTGCGCTGCGGCCAGAAGCGCGTGCTGGACGCGTTCCGCTGCGACCATTCTTGATCGGCTCAGCCGGGATGCTCGGGTCTGGCGCGTAGCCGGGCTGGATGACCTTAGGCAGCTCGCGCTTGAGCAGACGCTCGATGTCGCGCAGCAGCCGGTGCTCGTCGATACAGACCAGCGAGACGGCCTGGCCCTCGCGTCCGGCGCGGCCAGTGCGGCCGATCCGATGCACGTAATCTTCCGGCACGTTCGGCAGCTCATAGTTGACTACGTGCGGGAGCTGATCGATATCGAGCCCGCGCGCGGCGATGTCGGTGGCGACCAGCACCCGCACATCACCGCTCTTGAATCCAGCAAGCGCGCGGGTGCGGGCACCCTGGCTCTTGTTACCGTGGATCGCAGCGGCGCTGAGGCCGTCGGTCTGCAGCTGCTCGGCGAGCCGGTTGGCGCCATGCTTGGTGCGGGTGAAGACTAGCACCTGGCGCCAGTCGTTGGCGCCGATCATTTGGCTCAGCAGCTCGCGCTTGCGATGGCGGTCGACCGGGTAGACGATCTGGTCGATACGCTCAGCGGTGGTGTTGCGTGGCGCCGCCTCGATCAGCTTGGGGTCGTTCAACAGCCGCTCGGCGAGACGCTTAATGTCGTCGGAGAAGGTCGCCGAGAACAGCAGGTTTTGCCGCGCATGGTTTGGCGGCAGCAGCGCCAGCACCTTCTTGATGTCATGGATGAAGCCCATGTCGAGCATGCGATCGGCCTCGTCCAGGATCAGGGTCTCGACCTTGGAGAGGTCGACCGTGCCTTGACCGGCATGGTCGAGCAGGCGGCCTGGGGTGGCCACCAGGATGTCGACGCCGCGGCGTAGTTGGTCGATCTGTGGGTTGATCTTGACGCCACCGAAGACCACCGTCGAGCGCAGCGGCAGATATTGGCCGTAGGTCTGGATGCTCTCCTGGACCTGGGCGGCTAGCTCGCGGGTGGGAGTTAGCACCAAGGCGCGAATCGGACGGCGAGCGCCCGCGGCTGCACGGCCCTGTGGCTGTCTGGCCGAGTGTCCGCTGGCCTGGCGGTCTGACTGCTCAGCGCTTCGACGCGAGGTTTGGATGCTCAGGCGCTGTAGCAGCGGCAGGGTAAAGCCAGCAGTCTTGCCGGTGCCGGTTTGTGCCGCGGCCATGACGTCGCCACCGCTGAGGATGGTCGGGATGGCCTTAGTTTGGATCGGGGTGGGTTGGGTATAGCCCTGCTCGCGAACCGCGCGCAGCAGCTCGGCCGAGAGGCCAAGGGTGTCGAAAGACATTGGATGTTGAGCTCCAGATGGGCCCTCCCGTCCTCTGCGAGGCGGGAGCCGGTCCGGGCTGGATTGTTAGGTGCCAGAACGGCTGTGCTTGCGGGTCAGCGGATAACCTGTCTCTGACCACCGAGCGGCATCAAGCCGGGCGGTGGGACTGCCCCAAGGCGGTGGTGTGCCTGGGGCGAGCAGGGGAGCAGCAAACGGATCAAGCGGTTTTCGGCAACCGCGGCTGACAGTTGTCAGCTGGTTGCGAGCGGTGCCGACCGGTCCAGGCACCCGAAGACCACTACTCTACCCTAAAACCGACTCGGTTTATTTGTTTTTCTTTGCACGCGGCTTGCGGGCGCGCTGCGGACCACTAGGGCGCTCTGCTGCATCAGCATCGAAACCCGCGCTGGCGCCGGGGTCAGCGCCGGGCTCAACGCGCGCGATGGCAAGCGGGCGGCCGCAGACTCTGACCTTGCGCAGATCCTGGAGCAGCTCACGCGGCATCCCGGTGGGCAGATCGACCAAACTGAACTCATCGTGGATATCGATGCGGCCGATATGCTGCGCGTCGAGGCCGGCCTCGTTGGCGATAGCGCCGACGATATTGCCGGGCTTGACGCCATTACGATGGCCGACCGCAAGGCGGAAGCGCTCCATGCCCTGATCCGGCTGTGAGGGCGGTCGGCGTGGGGCGCGCGGCCGCTCCTGATCGTCACGACGCGGACCGCGGCCGCGCTCGCGCTCAGGTCGTTGGGGCGCGGTCAGCAGGAGTGGCTGATCGCCGATCGAGAGCTTAGCCAGTGCTGCAGCGATCTCCACCGCCGGTACATCGTGCTCCTCCTGGTACTGCTCGATCAGTCCTTGCATGAAGCCAAGCTCGCCAGCGGCCAGGGTGTCGGTGATGCGCTGCTTAAAATCGGCGATGCGCTTGTTGTTGACGGTCTCGGTGGAGGGTAGCGTCAGCGGCTCGATGCGTTGACGGGTGGCGCGCTCGATGGCGGCGAGCATGCGCCGCTCGCGCGGGGCGACGAAGAGGATGGCTTCACCAGCGCGCCCGGCGCGGCCGGTACGGCCAATGCGGTGGATGTAGGCCTCGGTATCATAGGGGATGTCGTAGTTGACGACATGGCTGATACGCTCTACGTCAAGTCCGCGCGCGGCGACATCGGTGGCGACCAGGATATCGAGGGCGCCGCTGCGGAGCTGGTCTACCATCTGCTCGCGCTGCTGCTGCGGCATGTCGCCATTGAGGGCGGCGGCGGCCCAGCCGCGCGCGCTGAGGCGAGCGGCAAGCTCGGTAGTCGCGGTCTTGGTGCGCACGAAGAGCAGTAGGCCCTCGAATGGCTCTACCTCCAGGATGCGGGTCAAGGCGTCGAGCTTATGCATGCCGCTGACCAGCCAGTAGCGCTGGCGAATGGTCTCAGCGGTGGCGGTGGCGGCCTCGATGCTGATCGATTGTGGGTCATTCAGGTAACGCTTGGCGATGCGTTGAATCGCGCTCGGCAGGGTCGCCGAGAACAGGGCGATCTGGCGTTGCGGCGGCGTCTGCTCCAGAATCCACTCGACGTCATCGATGAAGCCCATGCGCAGCATCTCATCGGCCTCGTCAAGTACCAATGCCTGCAAGGTTTCCAGCCGCAAGGTACCCTTGCGGATATGGTCCATGATGCGCCCAGGGGTACCAACCACCAGATGCACGCCACGCTTGAGCTGACGGATCTGTCCGCCATAATCGGAGCCACCATAGATCGGCAGCACATGGAAGCCGGGGAGTGCACTGGCATATCGCTGGAAGGCCTCCGCCACCTGCAGCGCAAGCTCGCGGGTGGGTGTGAGCACCAAGACTTGCGGACAACGCTGTGCTAGGTCGATGCGTGCCAACAGCGGCAGCGCGAAGGCCGCGGTCTTACCCGTGCCGGTGGGCGCATGACCAAGCAGGTCGCAGCCAGCGAGCAGCTGTGGGATGGTCGCGGCCTGGATCGGCGAAGGAGTTTCGTAGCCGACGGCATCGAGCGCATTCAGTAAGGCAGTAGGCAGCCCAAGCTCGGCGAAGCTCGGGATAGAAGGGGAGTCGGACATGAAGGACGGCCTAAGGGCAGGAGAGAGAGGGCGGGCAAGCCAGCCGCTGTGGCTGCGCCTGAGCAGCGGCTGGCGCGCCGGACAACGACAGAGTGTAGCGCAGGTTTGCCGCTTAGCTTTCACCAATTCATTGGTCGCGTATCGCGACAGCAGGGTTGAAGATGCAGATCTGGGTTGATGCTGATGCTACGCCGAATCCGGTCAAGGCGATTCTCTATCGGGCGGCTGAGCGCCTGGATCTGCCGCTGACGCTGGTCGCTAACCAGCCGCTGCAGGTCCCGCCGATTGCGCAGATCCGCACAGAGCGTGTGGGTGCTGGCTTTGATGTTGCTGATGATTATATCGTTCAGCATGCGCATCCCGGCGACCTGGTGATCACAGCGGATATCCCGCTGGCGGCTGAGCTAGTTGCCAAGGGGTGTCAGGTGGTGAGTCCACGGGGCGAGGTCTTCACCTCGGAAACCGTCCGTCAACGGCTGAACATGCGCGATTTTCTCGATACCATGCGCGCTAGCGGTCTGGACACTGGCGGGCCACCGGCCTATAACCAGTCAGACCGTCAAGCCTTTGCCAACGCCCTCGATCGCATCCTAGCGCGGGCCTTGCGTGATCCACCACGGCCGATTTGATCATGATCTATTGCTCGCGACCAATGCTGTCCTAGACGCGCTGCTAAGTGCCGAATAGCCATGCCGACTTGCTGTGCCGATGAGCGAACTGCTGATCATCGAAGATAACCCAAACGATGTTGCGATCATCAATGAGTTCCTCAAAGATGGTGGCTATCGATTGACCTTTGCCGACGATGGCCTGCACGGCTGGGGGCTGCTCGATGCCGCACCGGAGCGCTTCGATCTGCTGATTCTGGATCGGTCGATACCGCGTCTGGATGGGCTTGGGCTCCTGGCCAGGATCAATGCCGATTCTCGCTTCTCGGCACTACCGGTGATTATGCAGACCTCGGCCAATGCCCCAGAGCAGGTGGCTGAGGGGTTCACGGCCGGGGCTTGGTACTATCTCGGCAAGCCCTATAAGGCGCAATCCTTGCAGCGCATCGTGTCCGGTGCCCTCGATGATCGCAATAACCGGCTCGAGCTCGCGCGCTTGCAGACCGAGATCAGCGATGTCTGGTCGTTGTTTCGTGAGGGATGCTTCCGCTTTCGTACTCCGGCTCAGGCGCAGCTGCTCGCCGCCCAGCTTGGCACCCTCTGTGCCAACCCCTCCCAGGTTGCGCTGGGCCTCTCCGAGCTGATGCTGAATGCTGTCGAGCACGGCAACCTCGGGATCACCTACAAGGAAAAAGGCGAGCTACTTGGCTCGAACGACCTCAATGCGGAGATCGAGCGACGACTCGCGCTGCCAGAGCAGCTTGACCGCTGGGCTGAGGTGAAGGTTGCGCGGCAGGCTGCGATGGTGCGTTTCCGGATCGAGGATCAAGGCGCTGGCTTCGATTGGAGCAACTTCCTAGACATCTCCAGCGAGCGTATCTTCGATAGTCATGGTCGCGGCATTGCAATGGCGCGACATCTGGCCTTCTCGGAGCTGTGCTATGAGGGAAAAGGCAACATCGTCACTGCCCTGGTTGCGTCCTCGATTGCAGAATCCGCCGCTGTATCCTGACATCCAAGCGATGAGCCAGGGCCATCCTTCATCCTTCATCCTTCATCCCTAATCCCCCGGGATACGCCTGACGAATCCAGGCCTCGACCTCGGCCGTGATCTGTTTTGGTGACTTGCCGGCTGTCGAGATCGGTTGGCCGATGCGTAGCCTGATGGTTCCGGGCAGACGCAGTAGTGAGCGTTTGGGCCAGCAGTCACCACTGTTGTGGGAGATCGGTAATACCTCGACCCCGGCGCGTGCCGCCAGCATGGCACCGCCGACATTGAAGCGACCGATGGTCCCGGGTGGTTGGCGTGTTCCTTCTGGAAAGATCAGGACGCTGATCCCCTCATGCAGTCGTTCTTGGCCAACACGTAGCAGGGTCTTGAGCGCTTGAGAGCCTTTGGATCGGTCGATGGCAATCGGTCTCAATAAGGCGAGGCCCCAGCCGAAAAAGGGCACCCAGAGCAGCTCGCGCTTGAGGATGGTGGCCTGAGGGGAGATGAGCAGTTGCAGATAGAAGGTCTCCCACTGGCTTTGATGATTGCACATGACCACGACTGGCCGTTCGGTTGGGATCTGCTCAATGCCTTCGACTTGAATCCTGACCCCGTTGAGTCGCTGCAAGAGCCACATGGTCGCTTGTGACCAGCGATTCACAAACCAATGGCGCTGCTGGAAGCTCTGAAAAGGGGCTACGGCCAGACACAGCAGGCTGTGAATGATGCCGATGAGGTTGTAAAGCAGGAAGAACAGCAGACTGAGGAGCCAGGTCTTGAGGCGCGGTACTGGGGGCTGGGTGGGCGACGGAGGGACGGAAGACTGCGATGGCATCTGGGTCAACAAAGATGGATAGAGGATGTTGGATTATCACCCGCTGTGCGATCTCTCGAAAGGGCGGTGCCCAGCGAGCCCCCTAGGCCTCTGGACTGAGAGGCAGGATATCCGGGCAAGATGCGATTGGCCGCTGCTTGATCAGGCGGGCTTTGGCGCAGTCCCGAGCGCTATGAATCCATTTCATCTATGTGGTATTTAAGCGTCAACTGTGTAACACTCCGGCCTGGCCTCAAGGGTTGTTGTCGCCTGCTGATCTGGGCGTAGTCTGCGCAGCCTCATGCGCAGTCATGGCCGCAGGGCGATGATGGCATCACTTAGGCCTCTATCGACGCGCCAGCACCGGGCGTTGAGCGGAACTGACCCTAGCCGGGATCTCTTAGGATCTCGATGTCAGCCGCCCATCTCTTAGGTGGCTCTTTTGGCGCTGACGCTAATGATCGTTTAGGAGATCTTGCTGATGAAGGTAACACAGACTGTCGTGACCCTGACCGCTGCCGCGAGCCTCAGTCTTGCGGGTCTGGTCTTTGCCGAAGAGGCGCCAAAGGCCGAGATTGAAGCGGCCGAGGCTGAGGCCGCGGCGGCTGCCGAGATCGCTGATGCCGTTGCTGGTGCTGCTGATGAAGCCCAGGCTGAAGCGGATGCGGCGGTATCCGCCGCTCACGAGAATAAGGACTCCTACGCCATCCAAAAGGCTGCTGAAGCCACCTCGAAAGACGCGGCCATGCTGAAAGAAGCGGAGGCGATTACCCGCGAGGTGAAGGAGGAGGCCCAGACCGAGGCCATGCTGAAGCAGCAGTCGGGGATGATTAGCGGCGAAGACTGAGTCAGACGGCTCAGGTTGCCCCGCATGGGGCGACCGCAGTGCAGGAGCAGCGGCAGCCAAGGGGCTGCCGTTGCTGTCTCAGCTATCCCCGCTGTCTCAGTATGCTCGTCATAAGCTTTCCTGCGGATCGATGTCGATGCTCCAACGCAGTCTGTGGCTGTTGGACTGGCGTCTCAGGGCTGGTAGTAAGCGACCAATCAGTGCATGCAGCGGCGCGCGCTGTCTCGCTTGCAGCAGCAGCTGGGCGCGGTAGCGTCCGGCGCGCCGCTCCATGCTCGCCGGCGCCGGCCCCCAGATCTCGACCGGGCCAGGCTCAAGCGTCTGGACGAGGGCGCCTGCGTTGTGCAAGAAGTCGAGGGCGAGCTGTTCGATGCGGCTATCGGCGCGCAGCAGCACCTGGAAGCTGAATGGCGGTAATCCGGCCTCGGCCCGCTCGGCTAGTGCAGCAGCAGCAAAGGCACCATAGCCTTGGCGCAGCAGTCGGATCAGCAGCGGATGATCGGGGTGGCGGGTCTGCACCAGCACGGTGCCGGGTCGCTCAGCGCGGCCGGCGCGGCCGGCGACCTGGATCAACAGCTGGGCCATGCGCTCAGTCGCGCGAAAATCACTGCCATAGAGTCCATGATCCAGGTCGAGGATACCGACCAGGGTCACGCCTGGTAGGTGATGGCCCTTGGCCAGCATCTGGGTGCCGAGCAGGATTGGATAATCGCCATCGCGCGCGGCGTTCAGGAGTCGCTCAAGCTCACCTTTGCGGCGCGTATTGTCGCGATCGATCCTGGCTAGTGGGATGCCTGGGAAGCGTTGTCTCAGGCTATCCTCGACGCGCTCGGTGCCTTGCCCGAGGGGCCGCAGGTCGGGCGATTCGCAGTAGGGGCACTGGATGGGCAGCGCACGCCGATCGCCGCAGTGGTGGCAGACCAGCTGGCCCTGGTTGCGGTGCAGCGTCATGCGCGCATCACAGTGCTGGCAGACACTGATCCAGCCGCAGTCGTGGCAGGTCAGCACCGGCGCGAACCCGCGCCGGTTGAGGAACAGCAAGACCTGATTACCGGCCTCGATCACCGCTGACATCCGTGTCAGCAGTGCGTGCGAGAGGCCAGTGATCAATGGCTGTGAGCGTACATCGGCGAGCAAGAAGCGCGGTGCTTGGGCGCCGCCGGCGCGCTGTCGCAGGCGCAGATGTTGATAGCGTCCGCGACTGGCGTTGCTGAGGGTCTCCAGTGATGGCGTTGCTGAGCCAAGCAAGACCGGGCAGCGGCTGAGCTGGGCGCGGCGCACGGCTAGGTCGCGCGCTGAGTAGCGGAACCCATCCTGCTGCTTGAGCGAGACATCATGCTCCTCGTCGACGATCAGTAGTCCAAGGTCCGGCAGTGGCGTGAAGATAGCGGAGCGAGTGCCGAGGACCAGCCGGGCTTGGCCGCTGGCGGCGCGATGCCAGGCGATCTCCCGCTCGCGCTCGCCGAGTCCTGAGTGCAGCACTGCCTGCACGGCGCTGATGCGGTGTGCAAAGCGTTCGGCAAGCTGTGGCGTGAGACCGATCTCGGGCACCAAGACCAAGACTTGCCGGTCGCGCTCGAGGGCCCTATTGATGAGTCGGATATAGACCTCGGTCTTGCCGCTGCCAGTGACGCCATCAAGCAGGAAGCAGCCGAAGCCGGCGCTATGCTCAATGGCCTCGACCGCAGTCCGTTGCTCGGCGTTCAAGACTGGTGGCCTGGGAGATCCGCCAAGCGCAGCAGTCGTTGCTGCGGCTGTCGCTGGGACGCTGGTAGCGGCGATGGCGGTGGCTGGCGCAGCAGGCATCAGGCAGGATGCGATCAACCCCTTCGCCTGCAGGGCCTGCAGCGCGCTGCGGCAATCGCCGAGCTGCTCGCGTAAGCTGGTCTCCAGGATGCCCTCAGGCTGAGCCCGAATCAGGGCTAAGAGCGCTCGCTGGCGTGGGGCGCGGGCGAGGCCGCTGTCATCCGCAGCCTTGGCGGTGCTGTTGAGACGCCAACCTTTGCGTGGCTTGCTGGTGGTTGTCGTGGCTCGGCGCAGATGCACAGGTAGTGCGCTGAAGATGGCCTCGCCGAGTGGATATTGATAGTAACAGGCCGCCCACCGGATCAGCTCGAATGTCTCGGGCTGCAAGACCGGCCCCTCATCGAGGTAGGCGAGGATGGTTTTCAGGCGTGTCGCAGCGATCCTGGAGTCTTGCTGCCAGGCGGCGACAAGCCCCAGCCGACGCCCACGGCCAAAGGGCACGAGCACGCGCCGGCCGATCTCAGGCAGAGGCTGCTCGGCGAGGGGCCGGTAGTCGAAGAGGTCCGATACTGGGGCCGCGACCGCGACTTGGACGACGGTCGGGGAGGATGCCCCGGCGGCGGAGACTAGTCGTTGTCGGTCTTGGTCGGACATAAGCTCCATTTCGCGTGGACTGCGCCTTGCCCAGCCCGATCAAGCGTGTATTATTGCCGCGTCGCTCCGATTGCTGTCGAATCCTTTCGATCCTGAGGACGGTCTGTCGCACCATGCTGTCTCTGAGCCAACAGGTCCTGCGCACCGACGTTGCGGGTATGCCGCTAGAGTGGATCGATTACCGTGCGGCGGCGCGGTTGTACTTCCTCGGCCAGGTCGCCTATAGCTGCGGCCATCCGATGATGCTGCTCCGTGGTGGCATCAACGCGCGAACACGGACGCAGAGCCAGCTCGAGATCCACTCGATCATCGCAACGCAAGGCGTCCACCACTGCTACAGCAAGCTCAGCGACGATTACACGCCACCCTTATCCAACCGCACGCTGTTTCAGCGTGATGACCATCTCTGTCTCTACTGTGGTGGACGTTTCTCGGCGCGGCATCTCTCGCGCGATCATGTGCGCCCGGTTAGCCAGGGCGGGCGCGATGAATGGAGGAATGTCGTTACTGCCTGTGTGCGCTGCAATAATTATAAGGCCGGTCGTGACCCGGAGGCGGCGGGGATGCAGTTGATCGCGGTGCCGTTTGCGCCCACCCATGCGGAGTACATCTATCTGATGGGGCGCAACGTGCTCGCCGATCAGATGGCCTTCTTGCGTGCTCACTTCCCGCGCACCAGTCCACTACTGCAACGTTTAGCCCAATGACCGATTGGCCATCCATCGCCGAGCAGATCACCGCTGCATCTGGCCGTCGCTGTGCCGCTGGACCAGTCCAGCCCATTGGCGGTGGCTGCATTAACCGGGCTGCGGTGCTTGGGAGTGGCGATCAACGCCTCTTCGTCAAGCTCAACGAGGTTGGTCTGTTGGCGATGTTCGAGGCCGAGGCCGCCGGGCTTGCGGAGATGGCATCGACGCAGAGCATCCGCGTGCCGATGCCGATCTGTACCGGCGTTGCCGGCCTTGAGTCCTTCATCGCGATGGACTTTATCGCCCTCGGCGGCGGTCGCAGCGACGCCAAGGCCGCCGGTCGCCAGCTTGCCGCCATGCACCGCTGCAGGCGCGAGCGCTTTGGCTGGGATCGCGACAACACTATCGGCTCGACGCCACAGCCGAATCCAGCCTATGACGACTGGGTGAGCTTCTGGGCCGATCAGCGGCTAGGATTTCAGCTCAAGCTAGCAGCAGAGAACGGCTATCGTGGCCGTTTGCAGCAGCGCGGGGCGCAATTGCTCGAGCGCTTTGGTGCGCTCATTGATCACGACCCCGCCCCGTCCCTGCTGCATGGCGATCTCTGGGGTGGCAACCTTGGCTATGCGCAGGATGGGGCGCCGGTGATCTTTGATCCGGCCTGTTATTACGGGGATCGTGAGGCGGACCTAGCGATGACCGAGCTATTCGGTGGCTTCGGCATGCACTTCAGGGCGGCCTACGAGGAGGCCTGGCCGCTGGCGCCAGGTTATCCGGTGCGCAAGCAGCTCTACAACCTCTACCACGTCCTGAACCACCTGAACCTTTTTGGTGGGGGCTATCTTAGCCAAGCTGAGAATATGGTCGATCAACTCCTCGCCGAGCTTTGCTAACAGGCTTGAGCACCCGCCGCGGGCCAGCACTGAGCCAGCACTGAGATTGATCAGCGCTTGAGGCGTTTTTGCATCATCAGTGCGATGAACTCGGTCACTGCGAACCAGAGCACACCAACCCAGATCATCACCCAAGGCAAGCGACGCCAGATCTCGGGCTCGGCATCGGGAGCCAAGGGTACGCCATACTTCAGTATCACGCCGAACAACATCCCGCCCCAGAACAGGATGGCTGCGATAGGGATCGGGCGTCCGGCGATGCGTACTTTGAACGGCTCGACGGTCGCTTGCGGTGTGGGCGCATAGCTGGCAGCGGCAGTGGGCTCTGGCACTGAGCTAGGCGCTTGCGAGGTCGTGGGCCGCTGGTCGGCTTCTGGCGTGGTGCTTGCTGCCACTGATGCGTTGGCGATGGGCACGCCGCAATGTGGACATGTAGGTGCGCGGTCTGAGACCTGGCCGCCGCATTCCGGACAATGGATCAAGGCCATGCTGATGAGTTCTTTGGTCGTGCCCGCCTGTCGGGCTTGGGCTCGCTGTTGATAAGCGCCGATGCTTAGGTCAGTCAATCAGGGCGTTGTGGTGGCCGATGCTAGCGAAACAGGTTTAGATGCCCTGAAATTGACTGGATATCAAAGCAAGTCGCTGGCGAGGGTTCAAGATTGGGATTGGCATTCTATTGCTCGGGCTCAACAATCTGTAGTGTGGTTTCGGCTGATGCCCTCGCTAGATCGGCCGATCCCAGCGAAGGGTTAGGGAGGTTTTGTTATTGTTACCGTTGTGTTAAATTTCCGCCACGGTACTGATGCGCAACGCGCTCAGCCAAGTTCCCCCTTCTACCCGCTCTACATCGATTCCCTGAATGGCTCGCGAGCTGCTGCTGCTGCGACACGCTAAGTCCGATTGGGACAGTGACGCACCCTCTGATATCGAGCGCCCGCTTGCCAAGCGCGGCAGGCGTGATGCACCCCGGATTGGCGAATGGCTCTATCGGGAAGGTCTCGTGCCGTCTCTGATCCTGAGCTCGCCAGCTGAGCGTGCTCGCGAGACGGCGCTGCGCGTCTGCAAGGGGCTCGACTACAAGAAGCGCGACATCAAATGGGAGCCTGCCATCTACGAGGCCGATCTTGAGACGCTGTTGAGCGTTCTTGGCAGCTATGCACAGGCCCCAAGTACGGTGATGATGGTAGGCCACAACCCGGGGTTTGAGGCGCTTTTGCGCTATCTGGCAGACGATGATCTCGAGGAGATCAAGGACGAGAAACTGCTCCCGACGGCCGCTTTGGCCCGATTAGAGATGCCTGATGATTGGTGTTCGCTTGATGCCGGCTCAGCCGCTTTGTTGACGATTGTACGGGCCAAGGCACTCAAATAGCCCGCGTCTGTCTTGCATTCGCTTGCTGTGAGACTCCCGTTTTTTATCCATCCAATACGCCCGGCGCTCAGTCGACGCGGCGAGCGGCCTTCTGCCATGGGGAGACGATCCCAAGCAGATGGGCCATGTCTTTCAGGAAGATCCGCAAGTGGGCCGCCGGCTTGGCTTTGACGAGGCGCTTGTGCATATAGGCCTCCCAGGTCAGATGCTGGATGTCGGGGTCGTCGCAGAGGCTGACGAAACGCTCGCGACGCTTGTCGCTCTTGTACCAGAACCGTTGCATGATGCCGAGGATCCAGAATACGCGCCCATGGGCCTTCATGAACCGCTTGCGGGCGTTGGCGAGTGCCTTGGCATTGCCCGTGACCAGGAGTTCCTCCACCGCATCGGCCGCTAGGCGGCCGCCGACCAAGGCGTAGTAGATGCCCTCACCGGAGGCGGGGGCGACAACCCCTGCGGCGTCGCCGGCGAGCACGACATCGCGGTCATTGTCCCATTTCTTCAGCGGATGCAGCGGGATCGGGGCACCCTCGCGGCGCAGGGTCTCGCACTGGTCGAGTCCGGTCTCCTTGCGCAGCTGGTCGACCGCATCGTGCAGCGAGAACCCCTTCAGCTCAGTGCCAACGCCGATACTGGTGGTCTCGCCGTGAGGGAAGATCCAGGCGTAGAAGTCGGGTGAGAGCTTGCCTTGGTAGTAGACGTCGCAGCGGGTGGGGTCGAAGTCATGCAGGCCCTTGCCGGAGGTCGGTGCCGGCGAGCGCAGGATCTCGTGATAGGCGGCCACGTGCGGCAGTTCCTTGGCGCCGGGCACGCATTGCTTGGCGACCGATGACATGGCGCCGTCAGCGCCGATCACCGCGCGTGCGCGGATCGTCTCGGTCTGACTGCGCTCGCTGGCCTCCGCTGGGCGGAATTCGACTAGTGCGGTGCCATCCGTGTCGCGCAACACGCGGGTAAAGGTACCGTTGCGGCGCTCGGCGCCGGCGCTGGCAGCGCGCTCGCGCAGCCATTCATCGAACGGCTCGCGGTCGACCATGCCGACATAGCCGCCGTTGATTGGCATATCAACGTGGCGGTCGCTCGGTGCCACCATGCGGGCAGAGCTGATCTTGGCCACCAGCTGCGCGTCCGGGATCTCGAACTCTTCGATCGCCTTGGGTGGGATCGCGCCACCGCAGGGCTTGATGCGTCCGGGGCGGTCGAGTAGAAGGACTTTGCGGTTGTGCTTGGCCAAGTCGGTTGCCGCGGTCGCGCCGGCCGGGCCACCGCCCACAACGACCACATCATAGGTCTCGGAATTCGCCATCAGTGTCACCTTTGGTTCTCTCTATTGTTAATGGCTGCGCCGTTGTGGCGTCTGACGACTGCGACGCTTACCCGCGTGCGCGTCACTGTGCGCGTCAGTGCGCAGAGCCGGTGTTCTGGGTCTAGGGGGTCGCGACGATTAGGGCGCGGGCTGCAAAGGCACTGACCATCATGCCGCTGACATAGACCGTGACACCGAGCGCGCTGAGCCAGGTCGCGCGGCCGACTGGGTCATCCAAGAATCGGAACATCAGCGTGATCTGGACCATCACCAGCCCAGCGACAGCCGCGGCGTGGACTGGCTGCATCCAAGAGAAGAGCAGGCCGACGACGACCAACTGCGGCAGGATCATGACGATACAGGCGACCCAGGCCGCGCCGTGCACGCCGAGCTGCACCGGTAACGAGCGCACGCCCATCTGCTTGTCGCCCTCGATAGCCTTGAAGTCGTTCAGGGTCATGATGCCGTGGGCGCCGAGTCCATAAAGGAAGGCGAGCGCGAGGATGCGCCAATCGGGCATGGCGCCGCCGATCATCACCGCAGCACCAGTCACCCAGGCCAGACTTTCATAAGAGAAGCCGACCGCGGCATTGCCGAACCAGCCGTTCTGCTTCAGTCGCAGTGGCGGCGCGCTATAGGCCCAGGCCAAGAGCAGGCCGACGACAGTGGCGCCGAATACCCAGGGGCCGAGCACCAGTGCCAGCAGCAGTGACATCAGGGTCCAGATGATCGCCAGCTTGTAGCCCCAGTTGCCCGGGATGCGACCGGATGGGATGGGGCGGTTGGGCTCATTGATGGCGTCGACGTCACGATCGTACCAGTCATTGACGACCTGGCTGGTCGCGCAGAGCAATGGACCCGCCAAGATGACGCCCGCGAGCAGCAGGAGCCAATGCTCGACGATCGATGCGCCGGAAGAGACCACGCCGCAGGCAAAGGCCCACATCGGCGGGAACCAGGTGATGGGGTGCAGGACCTCGAGGATGGCCGAGGGCTGAAGGCGGTTCGCTGTGGTAGCCGGCTCTATCATGGACTTGGGTGTTCGGATCTCAGTCGGTTGGGTACGAGCGGAAATCGCGCAAGTTTAGCCCGAAGCCTAGGGGCTCGGTGTCGTGCTGCAATGGAACCCTGATCAGGGTCAAGCCGCTCGGTCTTGCGAGGGATGAGTGGTGGGCGTAGTGCGGCGCCTCAGGGCTCCCGGGCGCGCTGATCGCCGCCGCCCTCGCTAGCAGCATCACTCAGCCCATAACGACGCAGCTTGACGTAGAGGCTCTGGCGGCTGAGCCCGAGCAGCTCGGCTGCCGAGGCCCGATTGTCGCCGGTCAGCTCAAGTGCGGCCTCGATGCAGAGGCGCTCGATCATATCGGAAGACTCGCGCACCACCTCTTTTAGGGGCACCCGTCCAACCAGCTCGGTCAGGTGCTCAACTGAGCGTGGCAGGGCCTGCTCGTTGCTGCTGTCGGCGGAGACGCGGCGGTCGACATTGCGAATGATGAAGCCGAAGCTCGGCTGCTCGCCGTTCTGGATGGCAACTGCCGAGATCTCGACCTCGCTACTGGCGCCAAAATCGCTGCGAATCGTGGTTGCGAACAGGCGCACCGCACCATGCTGGCGGAGGTTGGCAAGCAGTACATTGAGGTCGACGCCGGGGCGTCCGAGCCAGCGGTCGAGCGATTCGCCGCGGACCTGATCTTCGCTGTTGGCCTGAGTGATATCGAGGAAGGCGGTATTCGCATTGAGGATGCGGCCGTCCGGCCCGGTCACGACGATGCCGTCGGGCGCCCGCTCCATGATCTTAGCAAGACGGGATTCTGGCTCAGAGGTCTCCTTGGTCTCTTTCGCTGAGCCAGCAATTTGCGTTAGCCGGAGCAGGATCAATGAGGCGCTCTCCTGACGGATCAGGGCGGCGGAGATACTGAGCTCGGCACCGCTGCGGAGACGTGCCCGCACATCGCTGGCGCGGCCCGCGGCGCGCACGCCAGCGATGAGGGAGTCGATGGTGCGGGTGCCAGCCTCATCGAATCCCTCTGGGAAATGGCGTCCGACGAGCCGTCTTGGATCAGCGGCCAGGAGCTGGCTAGCGGCGGGGTTGGCCTCGACCACCTTGCCTGTGGCGGGATCGAGCACGATCACTGCATCTGATGATGAGCGGAACAACAATCGGTAGCGAGTCTCCAGTTGGCGTAGCCGCCAGTAGTCACGCTCCAGCGATTGTTGGGCATCAACCAGGCGCTGTTGCAGGGCAGCGAAGCCTTGCAGGTCGCGGCCGACGGCAATGAGGTGATCGTGACTGCCAAGGCGGGTTGCGCAATAGCGGACGGGAACCTCAGTGCCACTGCGCGAGAGGTGGGCGAGCTGCTGCCACATCGGCGTGGTGCTATCGTTCAGAGCGTCGGCGATCAAGGCCTCGACCTTGCTGCGGCTATCGGTGGTGACCGTATCGCTCCAGGAGCGACCGATCCAGTCGTCGGAGAGCTGGGCGCTGAGCTCGTCATTGCCGAGGGCGACGTCGCGAATCATGCCCTTTTGGTCGAGGATCAGGGCGATATCTGAGACGGCTGCGATGAGCGCAGCGACACGCTCGGTATCAACTTTTCCGAGGGCGGCTTGCGGTGCGTCAAAGGCCTTCACGATCGTTTACTCCAGACCGCAACGCGCACTACCCATGAGCCTGGGTTGGCCCCTAGCCTGGTTGCTGTTCTGCCCGTAACGGCCCCTGCGATGGCGCCCGCGCCAGCTCGCTTCACGTCATCACCTCGGCTCCACTGTGCCGCAGCGGGATGGTTTGCTCCCGCTCAGCCTGCAGGCCGATGGTCAAAGCCCATTGAATTTTCATGGGAAATGATCCGCGACTCAGAAGGCGCTGCGGGCAAGGTTCGACGTTTCGCGCTTTGCGGTGTGCGGCTTATCTCGCATCTTTGCCGGGCGAGATGGGCCAAACACAGAGACAGCAGGACGCATACGCCGGTGACCCCCTATTAGGTAGTCGCGAGACGTCGATCTGTCAAGTATTCTTTACGTTAAGCTGAGTTGACATGTTTGGAGATGCAGACTAGATTCCTTATACGGCGGCACTTTCCAAACACTGCTCGAGGAGGCTAATGCGTCAGCCCGTGAAAAGGCATGACCAGCATCAACTGCTTTATACGCCAGAAGAGCGACGGCGGCGCGACGAGACCCCTTGGACTCTGGTTCAGGGCATCTTGGCGCCGTTGCAGTTCTTGGTGTTCCTGGTCAGTTTGGTGTTGGTGATCCGCTATCTCTCGACGGGGGCGGGCGAAATGGCCGCGACCGTCTCGGTCGTGATCAAAACATTGATCCTTTACTTGATCATGGTCACGGGATCGATCTGGGAAAAGGTGGTCTTCGGCAAATACCTGTTCGCCCGTCCGTTCTTCTGGGAGGACGTGTTCAGTATGCTGGTCTTGGCGCTGCACACCGCCTACCTCGTCGCGCTCTTCGGCGGTTTGCTCGATGTGCGCGGACAGCTGTTGCTCGCGCTCGCAGCCTATGCTGCTTATGTCATCAATGCGACCCAGTTCATCCTCAAATTACGAGCGGCGCGTCTGACGGCGCAACGGCTCGATGCTGAACCGGCCGCTTCGTCAGGAGTGGCCGAATGACGGCCGCAAGCGAGCGTCCGCAAGTGGTTGCGGCACCGGCCTGCGACCTCAGTCATGTCGGTAACGCGTCGGGCGGGATTGCGGTTCAGCGCGAACAGGGCCAGCGCCAGGTCTTCTGCGGACTGGCCGGCATTGTTTGGCTGCATCGTAAGATCCAGGATGCCTTTTTCCTCGTCGTGGGCTCGCGCACCTGTGCGCACCTGCTGCAATCGGCTGCGGGCGTGATGATCTTTGCTGAGCCGCGCTTTGCCACCGCCGTGCTAGGCGATCGTGATCTGGCTGGTCTCGCCGATTGCAACGAGGAATTGGACCGCGTCGTCACCGAGCTGTTGGCACGGCGTCCTGACATTGGCACCCTGTTCTTGGTCGCTTCCTGTCCTTCGGAGGTGATCAAGCTTGATCTCGACAACGCCGCCGAACGTTTATCGCGTGAGCAGCAAGGTCGGGTGCGGGTGCTCGCCTACAGTGGCAGTGGGCTGGATACCACCTTTACCCAGGGCGAGGATACCTGCCTGACGGCCCTCGTGCCGGAGCTGCCGGAGGCTCCGGCAGGCACCGATTCACTGTTGGTGCTTGGCACCCTGCCAGATGTGGTCGAAGATCAGTTCCGACGCCTATTTGATGCGCTCGGTATCCCGTCGCTCTATTTTTTGCCGCCGCGGCGTGCCAGTGAGCTGCCGCCGGTTGGTCCGGGCACACGGCTCCTGGCGGCGCAGCCCTTTGTTGGTGGCACGGCAGCAGCGCTGGTTGATCGGGGTGCGACACTGCTCGAGGCCCCTTATCCATTCGGGATCGAGGGTACGCGTGCCTGGCTTGGCGCCGCGGCTGACGCCTTCGGTATTGCCGCTGCGCGGGTTGAAGAGGTCACGGCGGCCGCTGCAACGCGTGCTGCACGTGGTCTCGAGCGTTACCGCGCGCAGCTCACCGGAAAGCGTATCAGCTTTCTGCCAGACTCCCAGCTCGAGATCCCACTTGCCCGCTTCTTGCATCGCGAATGTGGCATGGAGCTGGTCGAGGTTGGCGTGCCCTATCTAGACCGGCGCATGATGGGGGCAGAGCTTGATTGGCTGCCATCCGATCTGCGGCTGACCGAGGGGCAGGATGTGGAGCGACAGCTCGATCGGCTGCGTGCCGACCGGCCGGACCTGACCGTTTGCGGTCTCGGGCTCGCGAACCCGCTCGAAGCCGAGGGGCTGACGACGAAATGGTCGATCGAGCTGGTGTTCTCGCCCGTGCACGGCTTCGACCAGGCTGCCGATCTGGCCGAGCTCTTCGTGCGTCCACTCAACCGTCGCGAACGGCTCGCGTTCTGATCGATCGACTGGTCTTCTAACGCATGCAACTCACTGTCTGGACATACGAAGGTCCGCCCCACATGGGGGCTATCCGCATCGCTGCTTCCATGCAAGGCGTGCACTGCGTGCTGCATGCGCCGCAGGGCGATAGCTACGCCGACCTGCTGTTTACCATGATCGCGCGGAGTGCTAAGCGCCCGCCGGTGACCTACACCAGCTTCCAGGCGCGCGACATGGGTGCGGATACCGCCGAGCTGGTGCAGCGCAGGCTACGCGAGGCGGTCGAGCGTTTCCAACCCCGTGCGCTGCTAGTCGGCGAGGCCTGTACTGGCGAGCTCTTGCAAGATCAGCCAGCGGCCCTGGCGCAGGGGATGGGCTTTGACTGTCCGGTGATCCCACTTGAGCTGCCCGCCTTTACCCGTAAGGAGCATTGGGGTGCTAGCGAGACCTTCCATCAATTGGTGCGCAGTCTGCTGCGTGGCCAGCCGGTGCGCGCCCCTGATCCGATTGCTGAAGGTCGGCGCCCACGCGCCAACCTGCTTGGTGCCACGGCGCTTGGCTTCCGCTGTCGGGATGACATCGCCGAGGTCACCAAGCTGCTCGACAGCGCCGGTGTCGATGTCAACCTGAGCGCGCCGGCCGGTGCCACCCCCGAGGATCTGCTGCGTATCCCGGAGGCCGACTTCAATGTCTGCCTCTATCCCGAGATCGCCCAGAGCACCTGCGCCTGGCTGGAGCGGATGTTCAAGCAGCCCTGGGTGAAGACGGTGCCCATCGGTGTCGGTGCAACCCGTGATTTCTTGCTCGAGGTCGGCCAGGTTGCCGGTATCGATACCAGCACTGCCATCGCTGCCGGTCGCACCCGTCTACCCTGGTTCTCACGCTCGGTGGATTCGACCTATCTTACCGGCAAGCGTGTGTTCATCTTTGGCGATGCCAGCCATGCCATCGCTGCCGCCCGTATTGCCACTGAGGAACTCGGTTTTGAGGTCGTCGGCTTGGGTAGCTATAGTCGCGAATTCGCTCGCGAGCTGCGAGCGGCGGCCGAGCGTTACGGGATCGAGGCGTTGATCACCGATGATTATCTCGAGGTCGAGTCTGCGGTGCTCGCGCTTGCGCCTGAGCTGGTGCTCGGCACCCAGATGGAGCGCCATATCGCCAAGCGCGCCGGTATCCCTTGCGCGGTGATCTCGGCACCAGTCCATGTCCAGGATTTCCCTGCCCGCTACGCCCCGCAGATGGGCTTTGAGGGCGCTAATGTCATCTTCGATACCTGGGTCCATCCGCTGATGATGGGCTTAGAAGAGCATCTGATCACGATGTTTCGGGAAGATGAGGAGTTTCATGACGAGGCGGTTGCCTCCCACCTCGGGTCCGGCAGTGTTTCCGCGGCGAGCGCGGATGTCGCAGCCCGGCCTGCAGCAACGGCTGAGCCAACCAGGAGCGCGGACGATATTGGGGCTGATGCCGCGCCTCTGTGGGAGCCGGAGGCCGAGCTGGAGCTGAAGAAGATCCCCTTCTTCGTCCGTGGGAAAGCCCGTCGTAACACTGAACGCTTCGCCGCTGAGCGCGGCGTCGCCAGAATAACGGTCGAGACACTTTACGATGCCAAAGCCTACTTCGGTCGTTGATACGACCCCTGTCAACGTTGTCATTGTGACCCTGGACAGCCACTTGGCCAGTGCTGTTGAGCGCGCGCGTCCGGCCCTGAAACAGCAATTGCCTGGGCTCAATCTGACGCTGCACGCCGCTGCTGAATGGGATGACAACAAAGACGGCCTCGAGCGCTGCGGCGGCGTCGCGCGCGAAGAGGATCTCTGCGGCCGTTGCTCGGCGAATGGCGAGTGCAAGCTGCAACGCTGTCGCGCCGACATCTCCAAGGCCGACATCGTCGTCACCACCATGCTGTTCATGGAAGATCACATCAAGGCGGTGTTGCCGGCGCTGCAGGCACGGCGTGATCATTGCGATGCGATGGTCGGCTGCATGTCCGCTGGCGAGATCATGCGCCTGACCCGACTCGGCAAGTTCAGCATGGATGGCTCGCAGAGCGGGCCGATGGCGATACTGAAGAAACTGCGCGGCAATCGCTCGGCGGAGAGCAAAGACGGCAAAAGCGGCAGTGATGGCGCGCGCCAGATGGCGATGCTGCGCCGCATCCCGAAGATCCTGCGTTTCATCCCGGGTACCGCCCAGGATGTGCGCGCCTACTTTCTCATGCTGCAGTACTGGCTGGCGGGCTCGGACGAGAACGTCGCCAATATGGTCCGGCTGCTGCTCGATCGCTACGCCAGCGGTCCACGCGAGGTGTTTCGCGGCAAGCTCAAGGCGGCACCTCCGGCCGATTATCCAGAGGTTGGGGTCTTTCATCCGCGGATGAAAGGGCGCATCGCCGATCAGGTCAGCAAGCTGCCTGCCAGGAAGGGGGCTACTGGTACGGTCGGTCTCCTGGTAATGCGCTCCTATGTGCTGGCTGGCAACACCGGTCACTATGATGGTGTTATCAAGGCGCTCGAGGCGCAAGGGCTGCGCGTGATCCCGGCCTTTGCGAGTGGTCTCGATGCGCGACCGGCGGTCGATAAATTTTTCTTCCGTAATGACAAGTGCATCGTTGATGCGGTGGTTTCGTTGACCGGCTTCTCGTTGGTAGGCGGGCCGGCCTACAACGACGCCGCGGCGGCGCAAGAGGTCTTGGCGCGGCTTGATGTCCCTTATTTGGCTGCGCATCCAGTCGAGTTCCAGACCTTGGAGCAATGGCAGGCGTCCGAGCGCGGGCTGATGCCGGTCGAGGCCACCATGATGGTCGCGATCCCGGAGCTCGATGGCTCGACCGGGCCGATCGTCTTCGGCGGTCGCTCGGCGGAGGCGGGTAACGACCGCACCCGCGATATGCAGCCGCATCCGGAGCGTGCCAATACCCTGGCGGCTCGCGTTGCGCGCCTGATCAAGCTGCGTCAGACGCCGACCGCCGAGCGCAAGATCGCGATCGTGCTGTTCAACTTTCCGCCGAACGCCGGCAACACCGGCACTGCGGCTTATCTCTCGGTCTTCGCCTCGCTCTATCGAACCCTGCAAGGATTGCAGCAGGAAGGCTACCAGGTCGATGTGCCAGAGAACGTCGATGCGCTGCGCGAGCGCATCATCAACGGCAATGCCGCGCAGTATGGCGCCCATGCCAACGTCTTCACCCGCATCCCGGCCGATGATCACGTCCGTCGCGAGCCCTATCTGGCCGAGATCGAGGCACAGTGGGGACCGGCGCCTGGCAAGCAGCAGAGCGATGGCGCCTCGATCTTCGTCCTCGGTGAGCAATTCGGCAATGTCTTCGTCGGTGTGCAGCCCAGCTTCGGCTACGAAGGCGATCCGATGCGGCTGCTCTTCGACAAGGGCTTTACGCCAACCCATGCCTTTAGCGCCTTCTGCCGCTTCTTGCGCGAAGACTTTGCCGCCAATGCCGTGCTGCACTTCGGGACCCATGGTGCGCTTGAATTTATGCCGGGCAAGCAGGCCGGGATGTCGGGCGCCTGCTGGCCAGATCGGCTGATCGGCGATCTGCCCAATCTCTATCTCTATGCCTCGAACAACCCGTCTGAGGGCACCATCGCCAAACGCCGCGCCGCCGCGACCCTGATCAGCTATCTGACCCCGCCGATCGCCAACGCCGGTCTCTACCGCGGCCTGGTTGATCTCAAGGGCTCGATCGAGCGCTGGCGCACCCTGGCGCCGGATGCGCCAACCGAGGAGTGCAATGAGCTGGCCTCGCTGATCCAGGCCCAGGCCGCGGAGCTGGATCTGGCGATCATGGCCTCGGATGAGGAGCCAGAGTGGGACGCGAGCGCCGGCGAGCGCATCCAGCGCCTGACCGATGAGCTGCTGGAGCTGGAATACACGCTGATCCCGCACGGGCTCCATGTCGTCGGCCAGCCACCGAATCCGACCGAGCGGCTGGATATGCTGATGGCAGTGGCCGAATCGCGGATCGACCCGGACAACCCGGTCGAGCTCAAGCGCGCGGCCTTGGAGGCCATGATCAACGGCGGCGCCCCAGCGCTGGCGCTGCAGAAAGGTGGCATGGAGGTGACCGAGGCCAGCCTGAAGTTGATGGAGGATCTGGCCGGCTACGACAAGCTGCTGACCGAAGATCACGAGATGCCGGCGATCATGCGCGCCCTCGAGGGGCGTTTCGTGCGTCCGGCACCCGGTGGCGACCTGCTGCGCACCCCGGAGATCCTGCCAACCGGTCGCAACCTGCATGGCTTCGACCCCTTCCGTATCCCAAGCCCATTCGCAGTGCGCGAGGGTGCCCGCTACGCCCAACAACTACTCGATCGCCATATCCAGGATAGCAACGCCTTGCCCGAGTCGATCGCCTTGGTGCTCTGGGGCACCGACAACCTCAAGACTGAAGGTGGTCCGATCGCACAGGCACTCTGGCTGCTTGGTGCCAAGCCACGGCTCGATAGCTATGGCCGCGTTTGCGGTGCGCAGCTGTTGCCGTTGGAGACCCTCGGGCGGCCGCGGATCGACGTCGTGATGACCCTATCCGGCATCTTCCGTGACCTTTTGCCGATACAGACTAAACTCTTGGCAGAGGCCGCCTATCTCGCGGCGGTTGCTGATGAGCCAGTCGAGCAGAACTTCGTGCGCAAGCACACCCTAGATTATCAACAGGCCCACGACTGCGATCTCGAGACCGCTGCACTGCGCGTCTTCAGTAACGCCGATGGTGCCTATGGCTCCAACGTCAATCATCTGATCGACAACAGCGGTTGGGATGAGGAGGACGAGCTAGCCGAGACCTATACCCGACGCAAGTGCTTTGCCTACGGCCGCGCCGGTGCGCCAGTGCGCCAGGCCGAGCTGTTGAAAAGCGTGCTCAGCGACGTACAGCTGGCCTATCAGAATCTGGATTCGGTCGAGCTAGGCGTGACCACCGTCGATCACTACTTCGATACCCTCGGTGGCATCAGCCGTGCGGTGAGTCGCTCCAAGGGTGGCGATGTGCCGGTCTACATCGGCGATCAGACCCGCGGCGACGGCAAGGTACGCACCCTCGCCGAGCAGGTCTCGCTGGAGACCCGCACCCGGATGCTCAACCCGAAGTGGTACGAGGGCATGCTCGAGCATGGCTACGAGGGTGTGCGCCAGATCGAGGTGCATGTCACCAATACCATGGGCTGGTCGGCGACCACGGGTCAGGTCGCACCCTGGGTCTATCAGCGCATGACCGAGACCTTCGTGCTCGATGAAGAGATGCGTGAGCGCCTTGCCGCGCTCAATCCGACCGCCTCGGCCAAGGTCGCGCAGCGCCTGATCGAGGCCCATGAGCGCAACTATTGGGCACCCGATGCCGAGACCCTGGAGGCCCTGCGCCAAGCTGGCGAAGAGCTCGAAGATCGTCTCGAAGGGATCACCGAAGGAGTTGCCGCGTGACCCTCGACGATCTTCCAACCAGCATCTACGGCGGCGGCAAGCCCGAGCAGCCGGCGGCCGAGCCAGGCGCCAAGCCCGCCGCGGGGTATTGCGATGCGCCTGACTGCGGGGATGCAGAGCGCGGCGCGCCGCGAACCGCCGATCCCCGACTCGACGGCGAAGGCAGCGTGCAGGTGCAGCTCGACCCGACTGAGCGCATCGACAAGGCGCAGGTCTTTGCCGTCTACGGCAAGGGCGGTATCGGCAAGAGTACGACTAGCTCCAACCTCTCGGTCGCCTTTTCCAAGCTCGGCAAGCGGGTGGTGCAGATCGGCTGCGATCCAAAGCATGACAGCACCTTCACGCTGACTAAGTGCCTGGTGCCGACGGTCATCGATGTGCTCGAGTCGGTCAACTTTCATCCCGAAGAGCTGCGGCTCGAGGATTTCGTCTACGAGGGTTATAACGGTGTGATGTGCGTCGAGGCTGGCGGTCCGCCCGCCGGCACCGGCTGCGGTGGCTATGTGGTCGGTCAGACGGTGAAGCTGCTCAAGCAACATCATATCCTCGACGACACCGATATCGTCATCTTCGACGTGCTCGGCGATGTTGTCTGCGGCGGCTTTGCCGCGCCACTCCAGCATGCCGACCGCGCCCTGATCGTGACCGCGAACGACTTCGACTCGATTTTCGCGATGAACCGCATCTCCACCGCGATCCTGGCCAAGGCGAAGAACTACAAGGTCCGCATCGGTGGCGTCATCGCTAACCGCAGTGACGAGACTGATCAGATCGATCGCTTCAATGCAGCCACCGGCCTCAAGACCATGGCCCATCTGCCAGCGCTCGATGTCATTCGCCGCTCGCGGCTGCGCAAGGCGACCCTGTTCGAGATGGAGCCCTCGCCCGAGGTAGAGCATGCGCAGGGCCAGTATCTGCAGCTAGCGGAGTCGTTGTTGGCCGGTTCTGAGCCGCTTGCGGTGACGCCGATGCGTGACCGTGACCTGTTTGATTTCTTGGGCTTCGATTGAGCGCCACGACCGAGTAAACAGAATGCCCAACCCCTCTTATCAAGAGCGCCGCAATCAGGTCGAGTCCTATTTTGACCGCACCGCGGCCGAGGCCTGGAAGCGCTTGACCTCGGATGCGCCGGTGAGCGGCATCCGCGCGACGGTGCGCGCGGGCCGCGATCGGATGCGTGCGACGCTGCTCGATTGGCTGCCCGCCGACCTCAGCGGCAAGCGGCTGCTCGATGCCGGTTGCGGGACCGGCCTGCTGTCGATCGAGGCCGCGCGCCGTGGTGCCGATGTCTACGCGGTTGATCTCTCGCCAACGCTGATCGAGCATGGGCGCGAGCGTCTGCCAAGCGATCTTCCAGGTCGGATCGAACTCGCGGTCGGCGACATGCTGGCTCCTGGACAGGGTGACTTCGATCATATTGTGGCGATGGACAGCATCATTCATTACGAGCTTGATGACGCGCTAGATGTCATCGCGGGCTTTGTCCAGCGGGCGCGGGTCTCCGTGGTGTTCACCTTTGCGCCGCGGACACCGGCCCTGGCCTTGATGCACGCGGTTGGGCAGTTCTTTCCTCGTAGTGATCGCTCGCCAGCGATCATCCCCATCCCAGAGTCGACGATGCAGACCCGTATCCGGGACTCGGCCTGGTTTGAGGGCTGGGAGATCGGCCGTAGCCAGCGGGTGGCAAAGGGTTTCTACACCTCGCAGGCACTTGAACTGCGCCGCCGCGTGGAGACCAAGTAGCCATGTCGTCCTCGGTGGAAGCGCTCAAGCGCCTTTTCTATCAAGAGGTTCTGCCTAAGCTCCTGCCGTTTTCGGATGTGGCGACCAAGGAGCTGCCGCTTGCGCGACTGCTACGACTGGCGCTGTTTCAGGCTTCGGTCGGCATGATGATGGTGTTGCTCTATGGCACCCTGAATCGTGTCATGGTGGTTGAGAAGGGCGTTCCGCCTTGGCTGATTGGGCTGATGGTCGCATTGCCGGTGCTGGTAGCCCCATTCCGAGCGCTCATTGGCTTTAAATCCGATCATCACGAGTCCGCATTCGGCTGGCGCCGGGTGCCTTACATCTGGTTCGGAACCCTGATGCAATTCGGGGGGCTGGCGATCATGCCCTTTGCGTTGTTGCTCATGGCCGAAGGCGGCAGCGTGCCGACCTTTGTCACCTGGCTGGCGGCCGGGCTTGCATTCCTGGTTGCCGGTGCCGGGCTGCACACGACACAGACCGCGGGGCTGGCACTGGCAACTGATCTGGCTAACGACGAGACCCGCCCGCGTGTGATCGCACTGCTGTTCGTTGTGCTGAATCTGAGCATGCTGGTGGCTTCGCTGGCCTTTGGTGCCCTGCTGAGCGGTTTTGACGAGATGAGCGTTGGTCAGTCGAATCAGCGCTTGATTGGCGTGCTGCAGGGGGCGGCGCTGGTGGCCGTGGTCCTCAACATGGTTGCCTTGTGGAAGCAGGAATCGATCAATCGCGACCGCGTCGAGCAGATCAAGGCCGACCGTCAAGCGCATAAGGAGCCACCGCGCTTCGCTGAAACCTGGGCTCACTTCATTCAGGCTGGCAGCGCGGCCCGCTTACTCGTCGCGCTGGGCCTCGGCACCGCGGGCTTCCAGATGCAGGATATCCTGCTTGAGCCCTATGGTGGACAGGTGCTTGGACTGACCGTCTCACAGACCACGCGTCTCACCGCGGTCTGGGCCTTGGGTACGCTGGCGGCGTTCGGGCTAGCGGCTTACCTGCTCGGGCGCCGTGTAGACTACTACCGCATCTCGGTGGCTGGAGCGCTGATCGGCGTACTCGCCTTCATCGCCGTCATCGCCGCTGATCCACTCGGCTCGCCGCTGCTGTTTCGCTTCGGTGCGCTGCTGATCGGTTTTGGTGGTGGGCTGTTCGCGGTCGGCACCCTGAGTGCGGCAATGAACCTAGCTGATGTCGAGGGGAGCGGTCTGGCGCTAGGGGCTTGGGGCGCGGTTCAAGCCACCGCTTATGGTCTTGCGATGTTCCTCGGCGGCGCGATCCGCGATCTCGTGACGTCGATCACCTCCACGGGAGCCTTTGGACCGGACCTGATGGGGCCGGCCGTCGGCTATACCTTTGTCTATAACCTGGAGATCTTGCTGCTCTTCGCAACCCTGATCGCAATCGGACCGCTTGCCCTGAAGGGCGGTCACGCTGCGCGGTCTTCCTCGAAGTTCGGATTGACCGAACTTCCTTAAGTCACCTTGCCAACGGAGGTTATCCGATGCCTACTGGTGCGATTACCAACTACATCGATGTTGCTCAGCTCACGCTTTATGCGTTCTGGTTCTTTTTCTTCGCGCTCATCTTCTGGATTCGTCGCGAAGACAAACGTGAAGGCTACCCGGTCGAGTCCCAGCGCCTACGCGGCGTGAAGATGATGGAAGGCTTCCCGCCGATGCCGAAGCCAAAGACCTTCCTGATGCCGCACACTGGTCTTGAAGTCGTGAAGCCGGGTCCTGAACAGGCGCAATACAAGGTCAATGCCGCGCCGATCGCTCCTTTCCCGGGCGCTCCACTAGCGCCAGTTGGCGATCCCATGAAAGCCAATGTGGGACCTGGCTCCTATGCAATGCGACTCGATGAGCCAGACCTGACCGAAGATGGTCGGCCAAGGATCGTGCCGATGCGCGTTGCCAAGCACTTCACGGTCGTCGACAAAGATCCTGATCCCCGCGGCATGTTGGTCCTCGGCTGTGATGGTGCGCAAGGCGGCACCGTTAAGGAGCTCTGGGTCGATCAGTCCGAGCCGCAGATTCGTTATCTCGAGCTTGAGGCCGCGGGTGGTAAGCGGGTACTACTACCCATCACCATGTGCGTGGTCAAGGGTAAGAAAGGATTTGTCGATGTCACCAGCATCACCGGTGCACAGTTTGCTGGGGCACCAACCCTGAAGAGCTATGACCAGATCAGCATGCGTGAAGAAGATATGGTCACCGCCTACTACGGCGGCGGCACCCTGTATGCCACTCCAGAGCGCGCGGAGCCCTTTCTGTGAGTGAGTTTGCCTTCGAGCCGGTTCACGGCTTGCCGGAGAACCTCCCCCCAGGGGAGGCGCTCCGCTGGCAAGGCGCGCCACATTGGCGCGTCTTGGCCAGGCGCGCATTCTATGTGCGATCAGTCGCGTTCTACTTTGGTGTACTGATCGTGCTGCGAGTCGTGTTTCTGCTGGCGGGCGGCGCCCCGGCCCAGACGGTGGTCTTATCGGCGCTTTGGCTGATCACCTTGGGCCTCTTAGCAACTGGTATCCTGACCTTACTCGCCATGCTCTATAGCCGCTCAACGGTCTATAGCATTACCGACTACCGGGTGGTCATCCGCTTTGGTGTTGCCTTGCCGATGGCGGTCAATATCCCATTTAAGATCGTCGAGAGTGCAGGTTTGCGAACCTATGCTGATGGCTCCGGGGATATCCCGCTCGTGCTCACTGAAGGCCAGAGCGTCAACTATCTCATCATGTGGCCCAACGTGCGTCCTTGGCGATTTTCAAAGGCACAGCCGATGTTGCGTAGTATCCCCGACGCAGCGAAGGTGGCCGAGATCCTGGCCGAGGCGTTACGCTCGGCAACGGCTGAGCTGGAGGCCGATGCCAAGGCGACGCCTGAGCAGTTGCCGGATGCGGCACGAGACGACAACGCGCCTCTAGAACCTTCGTTGGAGCCCTCTGCTGCGAAGGCAGGTGGTCAGTGATGCGTCGTCTATGCCTCGTCTCGCCTTGAGTGCGATGACGTTTTTTCTTCAATCTTGCGGCAAGGAGTACAGCGATGAGCGACCCATTTGAGGGCCGCCCCTTTCCGCGTGGCGTGTTGATTGGCGCTGCGCTGCTGATCACCTTTGTCATCGCGGCGGCGGCGATGGTTCGTCTGACAGGGGTAGGCGGGGTCGAGATGCCGTTTGCGCCGGTGATCGAGGCCCGGGAGCTGGTGTTCGAGGATCTTGGTGGTGGGGTGACGATGGTGGCCTTGCCGGGGCCGGATGGCGCTGATCGTGATGCCGTGCTCGGTCTATTGGAGTCGGGGACGGATGGCTTTGCGATGGGGGTGATGCGTGGGATGGTGCGAGATCGTAAGGCCCGCGATCTGCCGCTCGATGCCCCTTATCAACTTGCGCTGCTTGAGGATCGGCGGTTGGTCTTTCGCGATCCGAGCGTGGGTACGGAGATTGATCTCCGTGCCTTTGGCCCGACCAATATGGCCTCGTTCACTCCCCTTCTGCGCGTCGAGCCCAAGCCGCTTGCCGATCTGGTTGCCGCTGACCCTCGTGACTGAAGACTAGGGTCCGAATGTCGACCTATACCCTGGCGATCGGCTATGCGTTGTTCCTTTGGTGGTTCAGCACTGGTGTCATCCTCTATCTAAATGGGCTGCCGCCGCGCACTTACCGTCTCAGCTTGATTGCCGCGACAGCCTTGATGATCCTGCTGGTTGGGGTCTTGGCGCTGGTGCGCGATCAGGATAACCTCTGGGGTGCCTATCTCGGCTTTACCGCCGGCGTTCTCGTGTGGGGCTGGCTCGAGATGGTCTATTTCATGGGCCTGGTGACCGGTCCGCACAAGCAGGCCTGTCCTCCGAACTGTGCCGGTTGGCAACGGTTTCGCTTGGCGCTCGGGACCAGTATCTATCATGAGCTCTTGCTGCTGTTGATCGCGGCCCTGTTGGTCGCCGTGACCTGGGATGCGCCAAATCAGCTCGGGACCTGGACCTTCGTGATCCTTTGGCTGATGCGCTGGAGTGCCAAGTTGAATCTGTTCCTCGGCGTCCCGAATCTCAATGAAGACTGGCTGCCAGAGCATGTTCGCTTCATCACCAGTTATCTTCGCAAGCGGCCGATGAATCTGCTGTTTCCGGTCTCGGTCAGTGTCGCAACGGTGGTGATGTCATTGCTTGTCGAGGCGGCGTTGGAGCTGCCGGCAACCGGTTTTGCTGGGGTCTCCCTGATCTTGGCGGCGACGCTGTTGGCGCTAGCGATTCTGGAGCACTGGTTCTTGGTGCTGCCGCTTGCGGATGCTGCGCTCTGGCGGTGGGTGACGACCTCCGGCGACCGGGAAAATTCCC
Organism: Halochromatium sp.; assembly: GCA_010912705.1. Taxonomy (GTDB): domain Bacteria; phylum Pseudomonadota; class Gammaproteobacteria; order Chromatiales; family Chromatiaceae; genus Lamprobacter. The sequence goes on along the minus strand of POWB01000008.1, from coordinate 48,543 downwards.
CTTCAGGCTCAGAGGTAATCGATAAGAATCCGCTGGATGAGCCTGTGCGTTGATATGGGTCAACGCCCGGCTCACGCTGGTTCTCTAAGTTTGAGGGCACGGAGACGCAACCGGTGTCACCGCGTCCGCAGAGGTCAGATCCGAAGAAAGTATAAGACATCGGGTCAAGGAGCTGTGTGGCTATGGTTTTCTTCGCTCTCGCATCACTGAGGTCCCCCCATGAGCAACGTCGCGCCAACGGAGGTGTCACCGCAACAGCTCGCCCGCATCGCTGAGCTAGGACCGCTGTACGCGCAGAGCGCTAACGCCTCTGCGACCTGGGTCGATCGCCTTGACAGTGCAGAGTACAAGAACGCACTGCGGAACATCGCCCAATATCCAGACGAGACCCTCTCGCTCTACGTTCATATCCCCTTCTGTCCTGGGCGCTGCCTCTACTGCGCCTGCAATACGACGGTGACGCATGATACCGCCTGGATCGATCGCTATCTCGATGCCATCGATCAGGAAATGGCCCTGGCCGCTGAGCAGCTACGCGGCGACCATGACGTGCTCCAATTACACCTTGCTGGCGGCACGCCAAATTACCTGAACGACTCACAACTCACGCGCTTGACCGAGATTATCGAGCGCCGCTTCCGCATCATCCCTGACACTGACCTCTCCATCGAGTGCGATCCACGTCGTACCTCTGCCGGTCAACTGGACCTGCTGCATGCCTTGGGCTACCGGCGGGTCACCTTTGGGGTTCAGGATCTCGATCCGCATGTTCAACGGGCCATTGGACGGCTGCAATCGATTGATCTCATCCGCGATGTGTATGCGATGGCACGCGAGACCGGTTTCGATGCCATTGCCTTTGATCTGATCTACGGGCTACCCGAGCAGACCGAGGCGAGTTTCCAAGCCACCTTAGACGCAATTGTCGATCTGGCCCCTGATCGCATCGCCTGTTTCGGCTATGCACGGACCACCGCCCAGGGGACTCACCAGTTTGCGATCGATGCGCATCGCTTACCCTCCGCGACCGAGCGACAGGCGCTGTTTCACCGTGCCGTTAGCACCCTGACCACCGCTGGCTATGCCTGGATTGGTCTTGACGCCTTTGCCCTGGATACGGATGAGCTGGCCATCGCACAGGAGGAAGGTCGGCTACGCCGTAACTGCATCGGCTATACCAGCATCGAAACCGACCACACACTGGGCTTTGGCAGTGGCGCGGTTGGTGATGTGGGTGAGTTTTGTGTGCAAAATGAGGTCGATATCAACACCTGGATAGCGCGGGTTGCCAATGGCGAGCTGCCCGTCGCGCGCGGACATCGAGTGGGCGACCGCGACCGGCGCCGCCGCGATGCGATCGAGCACATGATCTGCAACCTCGAACTCCCAGCGGAGATCGCTGCGGGCTGTCTCGACGACGAATACGCGCGGCTCTCCAGTTATGCTGCAGATGGCTTGGTTCAGATCGAGCCTGATCGATTGCGGATTACATCCTCGGGGCGTTACTTCTTGCGTACGCTCTGCAGTGACCACGGCGCCTACTTTGAGTGGGATCGCTCGCGCTGGCACTTCTCACGCTCCCTATGAATGCTCCAAACGACACTGGGACCATCAGTCGGATCGGCCCCAACGCCATCACCCGGGTTGCCGAGGCGCTGATCGCAGCCCGGGGCTCTGCGGATGATGTCTTTGCCGCGGCGGGTCTGAGGCACTATCTTGCCGAGCCGCCGGAGACCATGGTCGACGAGCGCGACGTCACCTCGTTGCACAGGGCGCTCCGTGCTGAGCTGGATGTCGAGACGGCCGGCCGCATCGGTCATGATGCGGGTCTGCGCACTGGCGATTATCTGCTCGCTAACCGGATACCCAAGCCGGCCCAGCGCATCCTCAAGCTGCTACCTCCGGCGCCGGCCAGTCGGATGCTGCTCAAGGCCGTCGGCAAGCATGCCTGGACCTTCTCGGGCAGCGGACACTTCAGCTACAGCATTGGTCGGCCAGTGCAGGTGCGTATCCAAGACTGTCCGCTTTGCCGCGGCAGCCAGGCTGATAGACCCGTTTGCGACTTCTATCGTGGTGCCTTTGAGCGGCTGTTCACCACCCTGGTCCATCGCCAGACCCAGGTCACCGAGACCCAATGTCAGGCCATGGGAGCCGATGCCTGCCTGTTCGAGATGCGGTGGTAGTCGATCCATCTGTGGTGCCTCCTGAGGGAGGCTGCGGTCGCATGCGCCCTCAACTCATGCGCCCTCTGGTACAAGCCTTCTCGGTGATGGCGCTTAATCCAGCGCTCGAAGCACGAGTGTCTTCAGATAAGCGGTCTCTGGGATTGCAGGATGGATCGGATGATCTGGTCCCTGGCTGCCGGTAAAGATCAGCTGCAGCCGGCGTCCTGCCCGTCGCGCCGCCTGTTGGACGCTGTGCAAGAAGGCATCGCGACCCAGATGGAAGGAGCAGGATGAGGTCAGCAGCAGCCCGCCGGCATCCAAGACCTCTAGCCCCAGCCGATTCAGCCGCTGATAGGCGCGCTGGCCTTCGGCCTCATCACGGCGGCGCTTGATGAAGGCTGGCGGATCAAGGATCACTAGCTCGAATCGGGTCTGTTCGTCGCGCAGCGCCCGCAGCGACTCAAAGGCATCGCCTTGGATGCTGTTGATGCGCGATTGCAGGCCGTTGAGCGCGGCGTTGGTCTGCACCGCCGCGAGCGCACTGGCAGCAGTATCGATCAAGGTCACCTGACTCGCGCCAGCAGCGGCGGCCTGCAGGCCCCAGGCACCGAGGTAACAGCAGCAGTCAAGCACTGGACCCTGAGGCGCGAGCCGATGCAGCAATTGTCGGTTGTCGGCTTGATCAAAGAACCAACCGGTCTTCTGACCGCTCAGCGGCGATAGCATAAAGCGCAGGCCGCCCTCGGTCAGCTCGATCTCGCCCTGCTCCTCGGCATGGCCCTCCCCAAGCACCCATTCAATGCCCTGCTCTAGCCCTTCCTGCTCGCGCACGGCGATGTCATTGCGCAACAGGATGCGCGTTGGCCGCACCACTTGCTCCAACGCTGCGAGCAGATTGCCGCGCTCGCGCTCCATCCCGGCCGTGGTGATCTGTACGACCAGCAGGTCGCCGTAGCGGTCGACGATCAGACCGGGCAGGGCGTCGCCCTCGCTATGCACGAGGCGATAGAAGGGCGTTGGATAGATGCGCTCGCGGAGCGCTAGGGCGCGATGGATGCGCTCGACGAACAGCGCGGGGCTGAGCGGATGCTCGCGCTGGCGGCTGGTCATGCGCACCGCGATCAGCGAGCGTGGATTCGCATAGCCGTACCCGAGCCAGCGCCCGCGCTTGGAGAGCACCTCGACCGGCTGACCGGGCTCGAGCGGCTTCAGCGGCGTCTGATCGGTGTCGATCTCGTTGCTATAGATCCAGTCATGCCCTGCCAGCAGGCGGCGCTCCTGGTCTTTCTTCAATTGCAGCTTGGTCGGGGTCATGGGCTTGATCTCTTGGGGGGCGGCTTCTGTTGTGGCGCCGCAGCCATTATGATAGCTGGATTACATGGACCAGACCGAATGCGCCGGTCAATATAAGCTTGCTTGGCACCGCCCTGCTCTTCGCCTTCAGCGTCATCAGTGCAATGCCCACTTGGCATCCTGTGCGAGGAGAGCGTTGTCAGGCTGTTGCAGGGTATCGGTATCAAGCCTGCCCTCAGTCGCGCCGCGCCGTCTGCGGGGCTATCTGTGCTGCTTTTGTACCGAGTCTGCATCGATCTCCGCGCCTCCATCGGTCAGTTCAGTCCTTCAACTTATCAGGGTGAGACCCCATGCTGACGGAGATTCATCACTCCACGAATCGTCAACTATTATTCTCCTTTCCAGAGGGTTCCGGCGACCTTGCCGATCAACGGTATGCGCTTGGGTTAACCATCTGCGACAACCCGGTGTGCGACTGTAGCAGCCTCTATTTTACGCTCTCTCCGTGGAGATCAGCCCCGGATGATGATCCGGATGCTGATTCGGATGCTGATCCGGATGCTGATCCGGATGCTGATTTGGACTCGGATTCGGATTCAGATTCAGTAGAGCATTCAGAGCAACCGGTTAAGTTTGCGATCGACATCAACAGTCGCGAGCTGGATATCCAGAATTCGCCGCAAGCTGAGGCGCGATCGATTGGCACCACCTTTGTCGAGACCTTAAGCGAAGAGGATTGGAGCCTGTTGACTCAGGCCTTTTATCAGTATAAGCGCAAGGCGACCGACGAAACGCCCGACGATGACATCAAGGCAGAGTTCCCCGCTGACGAGATCGAGCGCGACTCCACCATGATCAGCTTTCGGTCTATCCTGCCTTATGCTGAGTCGAAAATTCTGGATCAGGATGATCAGCGATTTCTGGTCGATGATCTCTATTGCGTCAAAGCCAAGTGCAACTGTACCGATATTGTCGTGAGGCTGCTGGATACGGCCATGAACGTCGACACGGATGAGCGAATC
>POWB01000008.1:8684-43967 GCA_010912705.1 Halochromatium sp. | reverse complement strand
ATCACCTATGTCCCGACAGTCGCTGTCAACTACCACACCGGGACTTGGCGGATTATGGATGAGGGCCAATTCGCTCGGAGTTTTGTGCATCGGATCGCCGAGCAGCTCAAATCCGCTGATTTGCTCTCTTTCTTTCGTGCTCGCCATGCGCGACTGAGGGCCTTGTATCGTGGCTATCAGGCCCGGAACCCTCGTCGGGCGATCCCTATGTCAGCGCGTCCGCGTCCGTCCGTTGGTCGCAATGATCCATGCCCCTGCGGGAGTGGCAAGAAATACAAAAAGTGCTGTTTGGATAATCCCACAGCCTCATGGCGAGGCTGACATGCCTTTCGTGGTCATCTCCGCTAAAACCCGCTGCTCAATCGAGTCGCCCCGGGCCTGGAGTGCGGCAATGGCTCCGCGTAGCTGCTGCAGCAATACGGCCCGGCCACTGAGCCCAAGCGCGGTGATCACTGCCTCGGCATGGCGTCGTTGCAAGATGCTCAGGATCAGCAGATCGCGCTGCTGCCACGAAAGGCCACTGGCAAGGCTGTTCTTGCTGGCTCCAGCGAGTCGCTGTCGGACTAGGCGCTCCAGCGCCGGCAGTGCGGCCTCAAGGGTACGGTGAGCACTGGCGAAGGCGTCGATCTGCTGCTGATCTCTGGGGTCAATCACAGCTGCTTGGGGCGATAGAACCTCGAGTAGTGCTGCGACCAGCGCTGGCTCAGCCTCTTGTAGTGGCCCGGTTAGCAGAATCGGTAGATCTCGCTCCAAGCGTTTGCGCGCCTGCTCGATCAAGTCGGCGCCGGCCGGGCTCAGTGCCTGCAGGACCACCGCCGCGCGGGTGCCACTGGCGGCATTACGATGGGTGCCCAAATGGATTGGCAGGAGTCCGCAGTGACGCCAAAAGGCGAGCAGGTCAGCGTTGGCACCGAAGCTTGCGCCAAACAGGTCGATCCCATCGGCACGCGCCCGCGCTGCTAGTGACCTGATCAGCCGTTGCCCCAGACCTCGCCGCCGCGCCGCAGGATGCACGGCGATGCGCAGGATACGAGCAAAGCCGAGGGACGGCGCTTCGATCAAGCCGGCATGTGCAGAGAGGGTCTGCGGCAGTAGGTGACCATGGGGGCGGCGCCGGCCCTCGAAGATCGGCTGGAGCAGCGCCGGCTCTAAGCGGCCTTCGCGGGCGATCAAGGCGGTCGCCAATACCAGCCCGCCGACGCTCAGGGTTGCGACCTCCAGATTTGGGCCATCGAGCAGATGGCGCAGATCATTGGGCCGGGTCTGATAGTGGCCGAGCACCAGCAGCCCGAACAGCTGGCGTAGCAGTGGCTCGTCGCTGGCCAAGGCATCGCGCTCATGCAGCCTGAAGCCCGCCGCGCTGAGGTCGGCGGCGGCGACCTGAGCATCCGTTGCCGGCTCTGCATCGAGCAACAGCAGCTGGTTGATCCACTGCTCGACCCTGTCGCCTTGCCGCCAGCGGATCGGGCTGTGCAGTCGGAGCGCTCGCCAGCCTGGGGTGCGTTGATCGAGCAGCGCACGAAAGCGGATATCGAAGCCGCGCCCACTGCCTTCGTAGCCATGCACGGTGGTCGCGAAACAGACGCGCGGATAACGCATCAGCAAGGCTTCAAGCAAGGGCGCTGGCAGGCCAGCCGCCTCGTCGACCAACAGCAAGTCTGCTGGCGCAGGACTTGCGAGCAGCGCATCCGGCGCCAGAAAGCGGGGCAAGTTCTTTGGTGCGCCCTCTTGCGCGGCCTTTGGCGAGCTCTCTTGCGAGCAGTCCGGGGAGGGGTCTGGCCAGCAGTCCGGAGAGCCGTCTGGCGAGCGGTCTGGCCAGCAATCTGGTGAGCAGTCCGGCGAGCGGTCTGGCCAGCAATTTGGAGAGTCGTCTAGTGCAGCCTTTAGCGCGGTCGTTGAGTCTGCTTGCAGCCGGGCATCTGCATGTGCGAACAGGGTCTCGACCGCACTGCGACGAGGGGCGGTGACGATGATCCTCAAGCGCCGCGTCGCGATCAGCTGTCCGGCAGCGATTCCGAGTGCGGCGGACTTGCCCCGTCCGCGATCAGCGGTTATCACCAGCGGTCGCCGTGCCCGACCCGCAGCTAACGCGCAGATCGCTGCGATGGCCTCAGCCTGATCTGGCGTCGCTGGCTGTGCCGACGAGCGACTTGACGTCGGCTCGCCGGTGAAAAGTCGACCGATCAAGCTCGGTTGATCGGCGGCGGGTCGGCCCTGGGTGGCAGCGGTTTGCTGAGCACGCTGTCTGAGCAGGCTCGGATGCCCATAGTCGATGCCGGCCTCAGCATTAGGCTGTTCAAGATTTGGCTGCTTAACTCCCGGCGCCCTGGCAAAGGGCTGCAGCAGCCGCGCTAGACGGCCGATAAAGCGCGTGCCCACCTCGGCGGCACTGTAGGGGTATGTCGCGAGACGCGCGGCCTCTGGATCAATCTGGCTTGGCCAGTCGGCCAGCGCTGGTGTCAGCAGGAGCAGCAGCCCGCCACCGCGGAGACTGCCAACGGCGGCACCTAGCGTATCGGCGTCGAGGCCGCTCCAGAGGTCGAGAATCAGCAGGTCGCACTCGCCGCCAAGCAATTGTTGGCGCTTGGCTGGCGGGATCGCGTCTGGGATTGGGGCATTGCTGACCCAGATGGGCCGCTCTGATTTGCGCTTGGCGATGAGTTCAGTGGCGACCTGTAGCCCCCGGTCGCGCTCACCCTCGAGCAGGATCAATTCGCGCTGTGGCCAGCGCTCGTTCGTTGCGCTAATCAACTTGATATCCTGGGCTTATGCTGTGGAAGCGGTCAGCGATGTGCGTTTACTGTCGGTGCCGGAAACGCAAATCTTCCGCTTGACCGCTCTGCTGCTGACATTGGTCGGTCAGAGGCCCGACTTGTCTGAGGTGACGGCGACAGCACCATACCACCCTCGACGCCTTACCAGGCGGCTGGTTATCGCGACGCGGCCATGCCGCATCGGATCGCCGCTCAAGAGGGGTGACAGACAGCCGGCGCTGGGCTTCTATGAGCATAGAGCTGGCGTCATCCGCAGCGCAGGCTCGTCGGACTGCTCGCCCGTATCCAGAAGTATTTGCAGATGCACAAGAAATGCCATATTCTGTGCTTATGCACAGACTTGCCGGGGGTTGAGAAATGGTGCCAGCGACAGCCGTTGCGGCAACAGACACCGAAGCGATGGTGCTTGGCGAAGCGGTTTTGAACGCCGGCGCTAAGCTTGGGCTAAGCCCGCAACAGGTCGGGCGCATTATCGGTCGCAACCGCACCACCATTGCGCGTAACGGCGTCGATCCGGGCACGCCAAACGGCCAATTGGCGATGCTGCTGGTTCGCCTCTATCGCAGTCTTTATGTGCTGGTCGGCGGACAGGAAGACGACATGCGCCACTGGATGCAGACCAGGATAGGCTCGCTGCAGGGTATTCCGGAAGAGATGATTCAAAACGTCTCTGGCTTGGTGCGTGTCACCGAGTACTTAGATGCGATGCGAGGCAAGGCTTGAGTGCGATTTGGCAGGCCATTAGAGGCGAGCGCGTCATTCGGCCAATCGGCGGTCACGGATTCCGTCTCGTTGAATGTCAGGAGACTGTGGCGACGACTGAGATTGTCTCGACCCTAGAACGCCAGGTGATCCTCGAGGCGTTGCTCGATGCGCAATCCAAACCGGGCTATCAGTCCGGCACGGAACAGCTCCATTATCTGCTATCCACGCCGTTTCGCTATCCGCCGCTCCTTCATGGCAGTCGCTTTGGCGGCCGCTTTGAATCGAGCCTGTTTTACGCTGGGTGCTCCAAGCAGGTAACCCTGTCTGAAGCCGCCTACTATCGATTTTTCTTTTACCAGGATATGGACATTCTACCACCAAGTCGTCAGTTGCGCTCGCAGCATACCCTGTTTGGATTCAAGTATCAGACCGGCAGCGGTCTTCAATTGCAGGCTACGCCTTTTGATCCCTATGTGGGCAGCCTGCGCGATCCAGCCGACTATTCGGTAACACAGGCGCTTGGAGCGGCCATGCGCGCTGCGGGAGTCAAGGCGTTTGAATATCCGTCGGCTCGAGACCCGGCTGCCCGCATCAATGTAGCGCTCTACGATGCTAGTGCATTCGCCAGCAACAAGCCCGAACATCAACAATCCTGTCTCTGTCAAACCACTGACCAGGACGTTGTCTTCAGCTTGGATCGCCAGACCATCCATTTTGGAATAGAGACCTTCCTGGTTAACGGCAAGCTGCCTATACCCGCGGATTGAGCCTTGATCATCCCTTCGTCTACATCGGCGACTGAATCTAGACAGCGATCGCTAGTTGCTGGACCGAGCGATGATCAAGGCCTCAGTCTTGCCGCTGATCCGCGCTTGTGATGATCCAGGCTTGCGATGATCCTCTCAGTCGTCGACACAAAAGCGCTGAATCAGTTGGCGCAGATAGCCGAGCATCAGCGGGATGCGCCCTAGCGCCAGATACTCGTTGGGTTGGTGCGCCTGCTCGATGTCGCCGGGGCCAAAGACGATGGTCTCCATGCCCAGCGCATTGAGGAAGGGTAGCTCGGTGCCGAAGCTGGCGCTCTCGGCAGGCTGGCCGCTGAGTGCTTCGGCGGCCTGTACGATGGCGGACCCAGTGGCCGTCTCGCCAGGTGGGATGCTCGGGAACAGTGGCTCGATCTCGAACTGAAGCTCACGTCGCTCAGCGATCGGGGCAATGCGCTCGCGCAGCTCGGCACGCAGTTGCTCCGGCTGCTGATGCGGCAGCGGGCGAATATCCAGATGCAGCTCGCAATGGCCGCAGATGCGGTTGAAGTTGTCGCCGCCATGGATGTGGCCGACATTCATGGTTGGATGATCGACCACGAAGGCGGGATCACGATGACTACGCTTCAGCTCGTCGCGCCAGGCGAGCACCGCGGTCAGCACCTCATGCATGCCTTCTAGCGCGTTGTTGCCCAGGCTAGGATCACTGGCATGACCACTGCGTCCTGTGAGCCGAATCGCCTCGGCCATCACGCCCTTGTGCGCGCGCACCGGTCGCAGACTGGTCGGCTCGCCGATCACCGCATAGCGACCAAGGCGACGTCCCGATTCGACCAACGCCCGCGCGCCGTGCATCGCCGATTCCTCATCGGCGGTGGCCAGCAGGATCAGCGGCCGTTTCAGATCCGCGGACCTGAAGCCACGCGCGGCCTCGATCGCCAGCCCGAGAAAGGACTTCATATCGGCCGTGCCGATGCCATAGAGGCGGCCATCGGCCTCGGTGAGTCGCAAGGGATCATAGCGCCAGAGATGCTCGTCAAAGGGCACCGTATCGGCATGACCGGAGAGTATGAGGCCACTGCCGCACTCTCCATGACCGCCCAGCGTGGCGACCAGATTCGCCTTCTCGGGTTGATCGGGAAGCGGCAAGATCTCGACTCGAAAGCCGGCCGCTTCGAGCCAGCCCGCGAGCAGGTCGAGCAGCGGCCGGTTGCTCTGGTCAAAGCGCGGATTGACGCTGCTGACCGAGGGCACCGAGATCAGGCCTTCGAGCATCTGGCGAAGCGGCGGGGCAGGGGTGGCTGAGCGCTGAGACATGGAGGCTCCTGGGCGGCTGGATGGTTGATCCATCCTGATACCAGTAAGATGGGGCGAAATGACCCGCGGCTGCAAGCGCCAGGTCTCCGGTTCCAACGCTGATCCTGACGGCAACGGCTTAGAGATCCCTATTCATGCACCTCCCCGCAACGGCGAAATCCGATCTTGAGGCCGCGCTCGGCCGCTACCGCTGCCTGTTTGATCGGGATGTCGACGGCTGGGATGCCTTCATCGCCACCCTGATGCGACCGCTGCCAACCTGGATCTGGGCTAACCCGTTGCGCATCGATGGCGAGCAGTTGCTCGAGCTGATCGCCGAGGAGGGCCTGCGTGCCGAGCCGGTGCCCTGGTTGAATCCCGGCGCGCTGCGGCTGCCGCCGGGCTTTAAGGCTGGCCAACGCTGGTGGTATTGCGCGGGCCTAGCCCATGCGCAGGAGGCGGTGTCGCAGCTGCCGGTGATGCTCTTGGATGTGCAGCCCGGCCACCGCGTGCTCGACCTCTGCGCGGCGCCCGGCGGTAAGACCGCCCAGCTGGCGTTGGCGCTCGGCAACCGTGGCACCTTGCTGGCGAATGACTTCTCGGCCGAGCGTATCGCCGCACTGCAAGGCAATCTGGATCGGCTTGGCGTGCTGAACGCCAGCACCACGCGCTCTGATGGTGGCAACTATCCGACGGCGGCCGGCGTCTTCGATCGCATCCTGGTCGATGCGCCCTGCTCGAGCGAGGGCACGCTGCGGCGCAACCCGAGCCTGGTGCAGCGCGGTGGGCCTGGGGCTGGCCGTGCCGACAGCAATGATGATTCTAGCCGCACTGCGTTGGGTCGCGCGTACTCCGGCATTGGCCTTGAGCGCTCGCAGCGGATGGCGGGCCGTCAACGGGCGTTGCTGCGCAAGGCGGTGCAGCGATGCCGACCGGGCGGGCGCATCCTCTATTCGACCTGCACCTTCGCACCGGAAGAGAATGAGCTGATCGTCGCCGAGATCCTGGATGAGCAGAACGGTGATCTCGAGCTGTTGCCCTGCGAGGTTCCAGGCCTGCTGACTGGGTCTGGCGTCACCCATTGGCAAGGCCGCGATCTTGATCCAAGCCTGGCGCGCTGTCTGCGCGTTTGGCCGCAGGCGAATGATACCGGCGGCTTCTTCGTTGCGGTGCTGCAGAAGTCGGCATCCGCGGCCGGCATGCAAGCTCGCATGAGTGGCGAGCAAATGAGTGGCGAGCAAATGAGTGGCGAGCAAGCTCGCTTGCGTGGCGAGGATGCGCAGCTCGGCTCGAGCGAGGTTGCGCCCGCGCGCTTGCAGCTGGAGGCCGACGACGACCACTGGCTGCAGGGGTTGACTGAGCATTACGGGCTGCCAGCAGCGGCGCTGGCCGGCTATCGGCTGCATCGTCAGACCCGGCGTGGGCTGCATCTGATGGCCGCGGATCATCGGCCGCCCGCGGCACCCTCGCCACAGGGCAGTGGTCTGTTCGCCTATCGCACCAATATTCGCCCACCCAAGCTCACCACCGGCGCGGCGCTGCTGCTCGGCGCGGCGGCGACCCGCCAGACCCTGGAGCTGAGCGCCGAGCAGCGCGATCGCTATCTGCGCCGTGAGCTGATGCACCCCAGTCCCGAGCAGATTGTCGACTGCCGACCCGGTCAGCTGATCCTGCGCTACCGCGGTTTTCCACTTGGCGTTGCGGTGCTGCATCGCTCCGGGGATCTCGAGAGCCTGTTTCCGAGCCGTTGGAGCGGTTGCTCAGCGGGGGGAACTGATGGCCGCCGCTAACCACCCTTATCTGCTACTGCAGGCCTGCGCATGACATCGAAGAAGCCACAAATCCCGCTGATTTGGCGCGCCGATCTCAATAAGTCAGTGAGTGAGGACTTGAGCGAGGCGAATCGGGCCCTGGTCGAGGAGTTTGCCCGGCTGATCAAGGCAGGCGCTCGGGAGACGGTGATCAAGGCCGTGCGACGGCTGCCGCCGCCGAACATGGTCTCCTTATTCGTGCATCTGCCGCTGAAGCGCGCGCGCAAGCTGACGAGCTGGCTGGATCAACCGCAGTTGTGCATCATTGCCGAGCTGAATCCCTCGTTCCGGGCGGCCTTGCTAGAGGATGTCGCGGTGCAACGGCTGATCGATGTGCTCGATGGCTTCGAGCCCGAGGAGGCCGCCGATGCCCTCGATGATCTACCGGAGGAGGTGGCCGAGCAGGTGCTGCCACGGTTGAAGGAACGCGAGACGATCGAGGCGCTGCGCGGTTACGGCGAGGAGTCCGCCGGCAGCATCATGAGCCGTAAGTTCGTCGCCGTCCCGGTCGATTGGACCGTCGGTCAGGTTACCGCTGACATTCGCGCCAATGCTGAGGCGATCGAGAAGCTCTATGCGGTGAATGTGGTCGACGCCGAGCAACGCCCGGTTGGCTATCTGCGTCTGCGCGATCTGCTGTTGGCGCCGAAGGAGACCCCGGTAGAGCAGATCATGCAGACCGATTTCGTCGCCGTCGGCCCGGAGACCGATCAGGAAGAGGTGGCCCGCTTTGCCGATCGCTATGAGCTCTCGGTGGTGCCGGTGGTCGATCGCGACGGGCGCCTGATTGGCCGTATTACCCCGAAGCAGCTGCGTCGGGTGCTGCGTGAGGAGGCCGAGGAGGACCTGAATCTGATGTCGGGCCTACCGGCCGATTCGCGCCCAGATCAACCGATCCGTCGCATCATTCGCGGGCGTATCCCCTGGCTCTTGGCGGGCCTCGCCGGAGCCAGTCTCTCCGCCGCGGTGGTCGGCGCCTTTGAGGACCAGCTGGCGAAGGCGGCGATCTTGGCCAGCTTCATCCCGATCGTGATGTCGATGGCCGGTAATGCCGGCATCCAGGCGGCGACCGTCGCCGTCCAGGGGCTCTCCAGCGGGACGGTCACCTTTGCCGATCTGGGCTGGCGCCTCGGCAAGGAGCTGGTCGCGGCGATCGCCAATGGCGCTATTGCGGCCTCGGTCTTGGTCGTGCTGGTGCTGTTGGTGGCGCAGTTCATCGAGATTCAACATCCGCTCATCCTGGCCTTGACGGCTGGGTTGTCATTGCTGGCGGTGATTGTGGTCGCGGTGAGCGTTGGCGCTAGCATCCCGATCCTGCTCGAGCGCGTCGGCATCGACCCGGCGATGGCCACCGGTGTCTTCATCACCACCGGTAACGACATCATCTCGGTGGCATTGTTCTTCCTGCTGATGATGACCTTTTATCTGTGAGCGATCGGTGAGCAATCGATGAACGATCGATGAACGATCGGTGAGCGATCGGTGAGCGATCGATGAACGACCATCGGCGTCGACCGCCGCTGCGGTTGCGGCCGCGCCGCTCAGACCTGCTGGGGTTGATGTTGGTGGTGACACATCTGCTCGCAGCACTGGTCTTGCTGCTGATGCCGCTGGCGCTCGAGCCGCGTGCCTTGTTGCTGCTATTGGTCATGCTCAGTCTTGGCTATGGCCTCTGGGCGCAGTGGCTGGCGCTTGCGCCCTGGTCAGTGCGCGAGGCGGTCTGGACCGAGCAGGGCTGGCAGCTCAGGTTTCGCAATGGCCAACAGCGTCAGGCGGTGTTGTTGCCGAGCACGCTGATCTCGGTGCGCCTGGTGATCCTGCATTTTCGGGTGGGCTGGCTGCGTTATCCGCAGCTCATCCTGACCGAAGCGGTGATCGATCGCGAGCTGATGCGGCGGCTCAGGGTGAGACTGCGGTTGCAAGGCACCGCTGCCTGAGCGTATCTCGGCACGAGCAGGTATTGTGCAAGCAGGTTTGTGCAAGCAGGTTTTGTGCTTCTAGGCCCTGAGCTTGCGGAAGCTGGCTCCTTTATACTCTTTACTTGGTATCAGTTCAGTGGTTGATCGGCGAGTAGTCGGCGGCCACGACAGCGGGGGGCGCGATGAAGGTTTTGGTGACCGGTGGAGCGGGCTATATTGGCAGTCATACTTGCGTCGAGCTGCTTGCAGCCGGGCATGAGCTGGTTGTGGTCGACAATCTCCATAACAGCAAGGCCGAGTCCTTACAACGGGTGCAGGCCCTCAGCGGCCGCTCGCTCGACTTCGTGCGCGCTGATCTGCGTGATGCGGCGGCGCTCGAGGCCTTGTTTGCCGCGCATCGGTTTGATGCCGTGATCCATTTTGCTGGCCTCAAGGCGGTTGGCGAGTCAACCGAGATCCCGCTCGACTATTACGACAACAATATCGGAGGCACCCTCGTCTTGTGCCGGGCGATGGGCCAGGCTGGCGTCAAACGGCTGGTCTTCAGTTCTTCGGCCACCGTTTATGGTGATCCGGAAAGGGTGCCGATCCGCGAGGATTTCCCGCTTTCTGCGACCAATCCTTATGGCCGCACGAAGCTCTTCATCGAAGAGATCCTGCGTGACCTCCATCGTGCAGACCCGAGCTGGGACATTGCCCTACTGCGCTATTTCAACCCGGTTGGCGCGCATGCCAGTGGCCGCATCGGTGAAGATCCGAACGGGATTCCAAACAACCTAATGCCTTACATTGCCCAGGTGGCGGTCGGTAAGCGCGATGCGCTGCAGGTGTTTGGTGGTGATTATCCAACGCCCGATGGGACTGGGGTGCGCGACTATATCCATGTGGTCGATCTGGCGCTCGGCCATCTGGCGGCCTTGGAGCGTCTGCAAGATGCGCCCGGACTGCTGACCTGCAATCTCGGCACTGGCCGGGGCTACAGCGTGCTCGAGATGGTCCGCGCCTTTGAGCAAGCGAGCGGTCGGCCAGTCCCCTATCAAATCGTCGGCCGGCGGCCAGGCGATATCGCCACCTGTTACGCTGATCCCAGCTACGCCCAGACCGAGCTTGGCTGGCAGGCTGAGCGCGGGCTCGAGCAGATGGTCAGCGATACCTGGCGCTGGCAGCATCAGAATCCGGACGGTTATCCTGATGCCTGATGCCTGATGCCTGATGCCCGATGCCTGATGCGGGCTAAAGCGCCCGCAACCTGCTTGCGGTCATGATCAGGGCCTCCGATTGTAGCGGCTCATCCTTTGAATCGCTCAGGCGTCGGCCAAGAGGCCATAATGATGCGCGCCCTCGAGCACGCCGCTGGTGTAGTAGCCGCTGAGCCCTTTGAAGCCGCCCTTAGCGAAGTAGGCGCGTAGGCTCGGATTCTTGGCCATGGCCTCTTGCACCTTCGTGACCAACTGCTCGTCGGCATTGCGCACCAACACGCCGGAGAAGCCGGCGGTGAGTGGAAAGACGTCGTTGCCGCTGTCGCCGCAGAAGACGACCTCCTCTTTGGGGACGCCCATCTCCTCGGCAAGAAACTCAAGCGCGGTCTGCTTGGTAGCCGCCTTCGGTAGAAAATCCAATAGGCCATCACCGCTCTGGGAGTCGAAGCTGTAGATCGCGACCTCATCGAAGCGATCCTGGGTTTGCTCGATCACCTGCGCCATCACCGCGTCCCGATTGGCATGGTCGATATAATAGCTCTGCTTAAATGGACTCAGGTGCTCGGCCTCCTGCTCCTTAAGGCCATCGATGTTGGCAACGGTCTCGCGCAGGGCTCCTGCGTCCCAACGCGGGCAGACCTGTTTCACCTGTTCGACCCAGGCCTGATCGATCTGCCACTGACCGTTCTCGAAGCGGCGGATGGAGGTGCCGACGTCGCCGATCAAGACGTTCGGATGACGGATGCCGAATTCCTCAATCGCGCCTTCCGCCAGGCGCAGGTTTCGGCCGGTGACATAGACCACAAAGATACCCTGGCGCTCGGTCAGGTCGTTGAAGAGCTCGATCGCGCCCGGGTCTGCAGGCCAGCTCCCGTTGGGTAGCAGGGTGCGGTCGAGGTCGGTCGCAAGCATTTTCATTCTTAGCTCTCTGTATCGGTCGGGTATGAAAGGGGTTGAGCGCCGCAGCGCAGTGCCCGATCATTTCGACAGATCGACTCGGATCAGTCAAACCAGCAGCCTGGTGCAGATTAAGATGTGGCATCCTCGGATCTAAGAGTGCTTTTCGTCGCTGGCGATACCGACTCAAGAAACGCCAGCAGCTCATCGGCATGGGTCTCGATCTTGTCGACCGAATCATGGCCGGCGCCAGCAATCACCAGCAGCCGGACCTGCGCCGGATCAGCGGCCGCGGCGATGCGTTCTGCGTCCTCGATCGGCACGGTCCGGTCCTGATCACCGTGCACGAGCAGGACCGGGCAGGGAATGTGCCGAATGCTGTTGACCGGGGCGATGGTCGCGAACCGGTGCCCGATCACCCATTCGACATAGCGCTTGGTGAGTTCAACGATGAAACGCGGCAGATGCAGGCGTGCCAGATAGCGCTCGGTGAGCTGAGCCGGGTCGGCGAAGGCGCCGATGCTGATCACGGCATTGATCTGTGAGTTGCGAGTCGCCTCGAACAGCGCCGCGCCGGCACCGACCGAATGCCCAAGTACCGCGATCTGCATCGAGCGTGACGGATGCTGTCGTTGCAGCCAGGCGATGGCCGCGCCCAGATCCTCGGCAAAACGCGGCAGCGACGAGAAGCTGTCGCCATCGCTGGCGCCATGGTTGCGCGCATCGAACAGCAGCACATTGAGCCCAGCGCGATGCAATGGCTGCGCAAGCGGCAACATCTGCTCGGCATTGCTACCCCAGCCATGCAGGATGATGACCGTCTGCGTGGCGTCGGCGGCTGGCAGCAGCCAGCCTTTGAGGCTGCGGCCGCGCAGCGTCGAAAAGTCGAGGCTCTCAAATGCAAGGCCGAGATCCGCCGGCGAGGCTTTTGTGGGCAGGCGCGGGGCCCGAAAGCCCAGATGGACGCCGAGCGGGATCAGGATCGCGACGAGCACCGCAAGCAGCGCGAGCGTCAGGAGGGCAGGGGGGATGATGGCGCTGAGCATCGCGCTACTCTACCCCCGGCCGCTTTCCTCACGCAGTGACGATCGTCGCTCGCGGGGCCTGACGGGTTAGATTAGGGCGATGGACAACTGCCGGCAAAGTTCGCATCAAGATCACACCGCTTGCCATCGGCGCGCAGACAGATGCCGGCCTGCATATCGACCTCGCCGCCGGTGATCGCGCAGTAGATCTGGGCCTCGTTATCGTAGCCGGTGATCTTGAGACCGCCTTTCGGGCAATTGCCGCGCAGCAAGGCCCATTCCTCGCACTGGCGATTGTCCTCGAACATACAGACCCCGTATTGGCCACCATCCGGGCGCGTGCGGATGTCCAGTGTGCCGCCGAGCTTGGTGCAGTTCACTGATGCCGGGTTGGCTAGGCTCTGCTTGGCGGGCGATGAGGTTTGCGATGACCTCTGGACTGGCGTTGAAGAAGGGGCTTCCATCGCTGCATCGGCTGCGATGACAAGCATCGGGCCAGCAAGACTCAGCGCGGCGAGCAGCGTCACGAGATGATTTCTTGAAAGGATTAGGCTCATGGGTCACGCAGACCTTCGGTTGTCTCTGGGCGCCTCATGCTGAGTGACTGTCGGGGGGAAATCAAGCGGCTAGCCCTACTTCCGGCTCCGAGGTGTAGTCGATTTAGCAAGCGCTGGCAGCAGGGATACGCCCGGCGAGCTTAGACGGCGGGATCTACAGTATCCCTCGTAATGCCTTGTCGGCTACTACCAAAGGTGCCCTAAGTGATTAGGCTGACGGGTTAGAGGTTGGCGGCTCGGAATTGGGCTGCGTCTCTGAAGACCAGGCCGGCACGAGCCGATTAGGCGCCAGGTCCACTGTTCTTGCCTGTGGCTCGGGCTCCGCGAAATCGCTCTCTGTTTGAAAGACCCGCAATCCAAAGACAGGAACCAGCGATAGCAGATGGTCAAAAATTGACGCTTGGATGGCCTCATAGAATGCCCATCGGGTGTCGGTAGTAAAGCAGTACAGCTGCAGCGGGATACCGGTTTCGGTCGGCTCCAGTTGTCGTACGAGGAGGGTCATTCCGTCGTGATGGATCTTTGGGTGCTGTTGAAGGTAGACCAGGCAGTACTGGCGGAATAGGCCGCTGTTGGTGACAAGCAGGCCGTTTGCACACTCAGGATTGCCGGTAACAGACTCCCTCTCTAGTGTCAGCGCTTGGTCCACAAGCGGGAGTTTGGCGAGTTGCTCGAGCTCATTTGCGGACAGGGTCCTGATCGTTCGCTGATCCAGCAACAGCGAACGCTTGATGCGCCTGCCACCGGAGTCAAACATTCCTCGCCAGTTGGTAAACGAACTCTGGACCAGCGTGTAGGTCGGGAGGCTGGTCACTGTATGGTCAAAATTCTGCACCTTGACCACGTTTAAAGAGACGTCCGTGACCGTCCCATCTGCGTCAGTGCCGCTCACGGCGATCCAATCTCCGACGCGTACCAGATCTCCGGTCGTGACGATCACGTTGGCGAACATGGAAAGGAGCGTGTCCCGAAAGACGATAAGTAGCACCGCAGACATGGCGCCCAGGCCAGTCAAGAAGTAGGCTGGGGATTTTCCCATCAACGTGGCTAGGATCAGGATCACCGCCAGACCGTAGACTAGGAAAGACCCGACCGTGACGTATCCCCGAAACGCACCTTCCCGATTGACCGAAGACAGGCTCGAGTAGTAGGCGTCGCCAAACCGAAAGCCTCGCACGATCGTCTGGGCAACCGCAAAGATCAGCAAGGCCGTGATGACTCTGTCGGTCAGCGCGTAGAATCCTTTGCTGAGGTTCGGTAGCAGGTCAAGGACGATATCGACCACAATGAGTCCGACAACTGCGGCTAGGCTGCCCAAGATACGGCTCTTCAGGAGCTGGTTGAACAGCATTCTTTTTGCAGCAAAGCTGCTGCTGGCAATCGGCCTGAAGATCAAGAATCTGAAGGTCAGATACATCAGGCCCAGGAGGACAATCAGGCCGGCAACGACAATGACCGGATAGAGGATCTTGTCTGAGGTCAGGCCGCCGAGGGTATGGCTCAGCCACTGCGTGATTGAATTTGCCTCGACCAGGTCCGGGAAAATGATGGGATTTTTGTTGTCTGGCACAGCGCCTACCTATTTGAATGAGCCATCAGTGTTACCGCTCCTTTAAGGTTCTCGCTTAGCCGCAGCCTTCACAACCTGTGGCGAATGCAAGGGGTCAAGAGGAGGAGTAGGATGAATTGTCGCACAAACAAAACCAGCTGGCTTGAACGTTTACAGAGCGGTAGAGCAACAGAGGCATGACGAGCCAACCTAGGGACCGATCACCAAGCAGCGCGCCAATCGTCGATGGCATTGAGCCGTTGCTGCGCGAGCTGCGTCGCTTCGATACTGCCGAGGCAGCCTCCTTTGAGCATGTCTTTCGCCATGCAGAAGAGGGTATCGAGCTGCATTGGAACGCGCGCAACCATCGTAAACGGCGCTCGCATCCGTTGCGGATGGCCGATGGGATCGGCATTGCTCGGGCGCCTTATCGACTGTTGGCGGTGCAGTGGCGATCCCTGTCTTGGTGGGTGGCCGCTGCTTTTACGGTAGGCAGCCTGGTTTGGCTCGTCAATGGTCTGGTGATTGTGCTGCCGTTCACCAATGCGCCGATGATTAAGGCCGAGGTGCCGATTTGGTCAGCGGTGGTTGGCGGCGGCATCTTCTTGATCGGCGCTTATCTGTCTTGGCTGGAGGTGCTGAACGCGCCGCGCTATGTGCTGCTATACCGGACTGGAGGGGTTGCCCATAGCCGAGCGGTTCACGCCGATGATCATCATTTTCGCTGGCTTGGGCTGCGTCCGCCAACCTGGGGCTATTGGCTGAACCTCGCGCAACTGCTTGGCGCAACCATCTTCTTTTTGCCCTGCGTGATGGGTGCGCTATTGACGGCTCATCCGGCCATCAACGCCTTCGATTGGTACTGGCTGCCACAGATGATTGGCGCCATCTGGTTCATTATCGCGGCTTGGATGTCGATGCGGGAGGTGCAGCCAACGGTGCTGCGTCCGGCTTGGAACAAGCTTGGCTGGTGGAGCGGCTTGTTTAATCTGCTTGGTGCCATTGGCTTTTTCCTTTGTGCCTGGTTTGGCTTCAAGTCGGGTTTCGAGAACCCGTTGCTGAGCGGTCTCTCGACCTTTTTGGGCTCGGTCTGGTTTCTGATCGCCAGCTATCTGATGCTGCTTGAGGTTATCAATCCGGAAGGCCCGGAAGGGCGATGACCATGACAAACTAACTGGCTGCGAGTGAAAGCCAAGATGCTGTTGATTCGATGGATGCGCACCAAGGCTGGCAGGCATCTGCCGCTGCTTTGCTTGCTTGCTGGGGTGTTGCTTGGACCGATCCCTGAGCTTGCTGCGATGGACTTGACTGAGGGCTGGGAGTACCGCTGGGGTGATTCGCCGTTCACTGCCGACGGCATTCCAACATGGACGCTGGATCAGGAGGCTGAAGATTGGTCCGCGATTGGATTCCCGTCTAATCCACCCAGTCGTGATGGCCAGACCAATGTCTGGTTTCGCACCATCCTTCCTGAGGGCGACTGGCGTGATCCGGTGCTCTATCTCTTCAGCGTTGATCTGATCGTCGAGATCTATCTGGACGGGCGCAAGATCTATCAGTACGGCGACTTCGATGAGGCAGGACAAGGCCGCTTCGAGGGTTGGCCTTGGCACATGGTCTCGCTGCCGCAAGACAGCGGGGGTGAACTGATCTACTTTCGCATCTATTCCGATTATATGGACATCGGTCTCTGGGGTGAGGTCCAGGTCTTGGAACGCATCGACCTGCTGCGTAACCTGGTCACCGGCTCGATCGGCCGGCTGGTCTCGAGCAGCTTGACGCTGCTCATTGGCCTGTTGTCGTTGCTGTTCGCGCTGGTGCAGCGGGAGCAAGCTGTTTTCGGGGCGCTGGCGTTGTTCGCGCTGGCCTCGGGGAGTACGGTGCTCAGTGGCGCCCAGGCTACTTTGTTGCTGTTTGATGCGCCGCTGTTTTGGGATTATCTCGGAGCCGCCGGCTATTTCTTGCTTCCAGTTGCTATGGCACTGCTCCTGCAACAATGGCTGCGGCCTGCCTATGGGTGGCTGCTCGGGCTGATCTGGAGACTGAATCTTGCCTATTTGGTTGGTGCGATCTCACTCTCGCTGCTGGGGTTTGTTTCGCTGGCCGAGACCTATCCCGTCTTCGATCGATTGTTCCTGCTCAGCTTGCTGGTGCTCTTGCTGCCGGCACTGCACTCCTTGAGTCGTGGCCATCGTGATCAGCAGCTGATCCTCGGCGCCTATGCGTTGATGAGCCTGTTATTGCTGCTTGATATGGCGGTTGCTCACAACCTGGTGTCCTGGGGTCGGGTCCCGCTCGGCTGGGGATCGCTTGGCTTTGCCTTGTCGGTGGTCGCGATCTCGATGACTCATTACACAAGGATGCAGCATGAGCTGCTGCTATTGAATACCTCGCTGGAGCGGCAGGTTCAAGCCCGCACGGCGGAGCTAGAGCAATTGGCCTCGCAGGATGCCCTGACCGGGCTGAAGAATCGTCGCTTCCTCGATGAGGTATTGCCGCGGGAATTGGCCTTGGCTCAGCGTCAGCAATCGCCCTTGTCCCTGTTAGTCTGTGATATCGATCACTTTAAGCGCTTCAATGACTGTTATGGTCATGCCGCCGGTGATGCCGTCCTTCAGCGAGTTGCTGCACACCTACAAGCGGTGTTTCGGCAGACTGATCTGGTGTGCCGTTATGGCGGTGAGGAGTTCGTCATTGTCATGCCCGGAGCCGAGATGTCTGATGCTTGCCGCTGTGCCGAGGCCTTCAGAACAGCGGTGACCGCCGACCGCATCCAATATGAGCATCAGATCCTCGAGCCGGTGACGCTCTCAGTGGGTATCGCGAGCTGGCCTGAGCCTGTTGGCGAGTCAGCTCAGCTGCTTGAATGTGCCGATCGTGCACTCTATCGGGCGAAGACCAATGGACGGGATCGAGTCGAGTGCGCTGACTGATCCGAGATTGCGATTAGGCAGCTGGCGGTTCGTTTGACAGATCATTGGATAGAGCTTCATCTGTCGTTTCATCGGCGTAGACGCGGTTGCGGCCATTCTCTTTGGCCTTATAGAGGGCGGCGTCGACACGGTCGAGCAATGCATCTGCTGATTCGTGCTGCCGATGCGCAGCGACGCCAAAGCTGGCTGTGATCTGCTTGATGGCAGGCCAATGATCGGAGGCAATCGCTTGTCGAAGCTTCTCTGCTGCGCTGGTCGCTTCTGCCAGCTCGGCCATTGGCAATAGAACGACGAACTCTTCGCCGCCCCAACGTGCCAGCTGGTCGGTCGCGCGCGTTTGTGATTGCAGCAGGGTGGTGAATTGCTTCAGCACGGCATCGCCGGCGAGATGGCCATGCGCATCGTTGATGCGCTTAAAGTGATCGATGTCGCAAAGCACGATCGAAAACGGATGTGCATAGCGCTGGTGTGCCGACAGCGCTGTTTTTAATAGCTGATCGAACTTCATTCGATTGTAGGCGCCGGTCAGGGCATCGCGCTCCGACAAGACCTGGATCTTCTTTTGCAGGCTGATGTCTTGCAGGACCAGGTGGTGCTCGGTGCTAACCTCATCTTCCAGTCCGCGGGCATGGCGCACGCGGACCCAAAGTGGCTCTCCCTCAGGCCTGCGCATCGGTCGCTCGGAGCGCTCGCTGTTGTCCGTCAAATTGAGCTCGTCCTGCTTTCCTAGACCAAGCTCCTCGAGTGATCTCCCAGCGATGGTTTCAGCACTCCAGCCTGTGCTCTCAAGCAGTGCCGAGCTGGCCCGGGTGACCTGGCCCTCGGCATCGATGGCCAGCGTCATCACATTGCTGTCAAGCAGCTCCAGATAGCGGCGCGAGGCCTTTGCCGCGGCAGCGGCTCGGGCCTCAGCCTCGCGCATTGCCGTGACATCGTCGACGACGATCATGGCCGTTTGCGCATCCTCCTGGTAAGGAAGGATGCGGATACGCTGTTGCATATAGGCAAAATGGGATTCGGTGATCCGGTCTAGGGCGACCGGAAAGAGATAGCCGAGGCTGGGCTGCAGGTATGAGGGTGAGCGCAGTTGCAGCGCCGCCTTGACGCGCCGACGTAAGGTGGCCGTTGGCAGATCTGGAAACAGCTTATCGAGTGGCTGGCCCATGGCCTGTTCCGGCGTGAGCTCGGCATGCTCGGTCATCCAGCGGTTCCAGGCCAATACCCTGAGCGCTGGGTCAACGATCACCAGTCCGCTCGAGAGGTAGTCGGCAACTGATGTCATTAATTCGGTAAGTCGTTTAGGACCCGGTCGAGTGCCTGTCGAATCCACTCGAAGCAGTGTCCGTGTGTAAGGATGAAGATCCGCCCACGGACTTGCTGCTCGGCGAATTCGATGACCGTTTCGACCTTGATGACATGGTCGAATGCACCAGAGGCCGTGGTCTGGTCGGTGGGCTCGGTGATCAGGCGGTGCAGCTCCGGCTCCCCGAGTGTGATATGCGCCTCCATCTGCAAGGAGAGTTCGCGCATCATCGCCGCGGTGACGATGTTGCCAAGCTCTAGCAGGACGTCATCCTGGTCGGTGTTGTCTGGGCCGAGCTGGGCCTGAAGGTAGCCAGTGATATTGGTCGCGGAGATCTCATCGAGCAGGAAGACGACCTCTCCACTCACATCGCCGCGGAAGATCTGCCGAGCCAGATAACAGCTTCTCGCCGCCAGGCAGGCCTGCTGCAGGATCTGGCGAAAACGTTCGCGATCGATGACCGCAATCTGCGGTGGGCGCATGGTGGCAAAGGCGCCCATGATGTCGGCAAGGCGGGCCGTCGCTTTACCATAGGCGACGTTGATCAGCTCACTCAGACAATCAGTCTGGTCCTCGTCGAGCTGCTGCATTAGACAAACCCTAAGCGCTGGAGGTTGTCGTGCAGTTGCGCCTCGAGCTTGGACTTGTCGATGAAGCCATTGGCGCCACCGGCCATGACCTTCTCGACCGCGCGCGCTTGAATATCGGCCGAGACGACGAGGATAGGCGTGTTCTGATCCTGCTCGCGGATGGCCACCAAGGCGTCAAACCCGCTCATCACCGGCATGGTGAGATCGAGAAAGATCAGGTCGGGCTGCTGCTCGCGCCAGAGGCTGATGGCCTCTTCGCCGTTCACGCCCTGATGAATGTCCGCACGTTCGCGCAGCGGCTCAGGCAGCATGCCAATGAGTATGCGCCGAGCCATACGCGAGTCGTCGACAACCAGCATCTTCATAGCGAAAAGCAGCCAATGCAATCAGATTGTGGAAGGTTCGTGACTCAGCGCTCGAAAGACAGCCGTTGCTCCTCGCCCTTGCCATCGCTGGCACCGACACGGAAGCTGCTATTGCGCAGGTCGGCGTCTAGGGTCGCGAGACTTTCGCCATTGCGCCAACTGATCCGTAAGTGGTGCTCATCGGTGGGATGCACCTCGAAGCTGCCCTGAAAGGCCGGGCAGGTATTGCGCAGCTGGATGAGCTTGAGCTGGTCGCGTACTACCAGGCGCTTGAGTCCAGCTTCGACGTCTTCCAGCGAGAGGTTGGTGCGATTGATCTCTTTATGGCCAGCAGCGCCGCCACGATCGGCGGCTTCGTAGTCGTTTTTGCCGGCGAACAGATCGAGGTACCAGACCTGCGGGATGCCGGGCATGAAAAGCTGGATGGCGCGCGCCATCAGCAACTTCTGCTCGTCCTCGCCAAGGGCGCTGAAGAAGGTGGCATTGATCTGGTAGTAGGCGATCTTACGGCCATCGGGGCCGTAGAGGTTCTTGACGCGTCCGCCGCGCTCGGTGACGCGGGCCATGGTTGCCTCGATCTGCTCTTCGTCTAACAGACCTTCGCGGAAGCTGCCTGCATCACCGGCCGCGGTCTTGCCACGCAGGTCAAGCAGCGGGATGCCATCGTGGCAGCCGAGCATATTGATGGTCTGCAGACCCTTGCTGCGGATCTCGTTGATCCAGCGCAGCAGTGCCTGATTGGTGCCGCGCTCGAGCGCGTCGATGACCAGACCGGGAAAGAAGAAGTCATAGATCGGGAAGCCCTTGCTGGCGACCTCTTCGTGCAGGCCGGTGCCGTATTCGGCATGGATCTCGGGGAAAACGATGAGATCATTGGCCTCGGCAATACGCTTCAGCCGCTCGAGATAGTCCCAGGTGCCAGGGCGGTTGAAGAAATTGGCCTCGCCCGGCTCCTTGTGCAGATAGGCGAAGGCATCGAGTCGAATGATCTTGGCGCCATAGCTGCGCAGTCGTTGTAAGGTCTCTTCGTAGAAGCTCCAGACCTTCTCAGAGCGGGCATTGAGGTCCATCTGGCCGAGGTACTGCCGCTTGCGCTCGATCAGGCGCAGGATCTCGTCTTTGTGCGCGGCGTAGCCGTCGAGGTCGATGCTTGAGGGGTCGGTCTTGGCGGCGATGGCTTGATTGATCAGCGATGCAATCGTTGGCGCATCCTCTGGGGCAATCCCCTCAATCTCAGTAAGATCCTCAGGCTCGAGCGCCTGGTAGCTGACATCCTGATAGAAGGTGTTCCAGTAGAGTCGATCCGAGCCGTCTGGGAAGCGTACCTTGAGGATTGGCAGCCCCGGCTTGCGCATGAAGAGCTTCTGTAGGTACTCCTCGGTCGGGATAATGGCCCCGTCAGGACCCAGGGTTCCGTGCTGGTGCCAAAACTCATTCCAATCGACAAAGAAGTCCTTATAAGGCGACTCATTGCCGCGCTCGATCAGATCCCGGAACTGATGCGACTGCACTGAGAGATGATTCAGCACCAGATCCAGCTTGAAGTTGATATTGAGCTTACTTAGCTCGGCAAGATCCTCGGGGGTGACCAGCTCTTCGTTCAGACCATAATCGATGATCGAAAAACCGCGATCGAGATCGCTGTTGAAGAAGGTCGGCAGGATGTAGAACAAAGAAAAGGTATCTTTGAGCTCAGGCCGTTTCAGCACGGCGACGATGTCGGCGAGCTTGCCACCGATGCTGTCGGGATAGGCGTTGAGCATGACCCCAGTTGGCAGCGTTTGGCTGAGAGGCTGTTCTTGAGACATAGATCACTCGTGTCGTTGACGTCCGGCCTGTCCGCCGCCGTCGGCGCGGGCGACAGCTTAAAGCTTGGCGTCTGTCGCGACCACTCAGGAAGAATATGAGGGTAAAGAACCTAATGGTCAGAATGCAAGAACCTCTGATCCGGCAACGGCGTTATGCTGGATGTCGAATGCTCCGGACGACGGCGGTTGTTTTCCAGGCGCAGAGGCGCGAGCTTAAGTGGCTCAGCGCGGAGACTAACCTTAGCAATGGGCTCAGGACATTGAGGAGAGGCAAACGAACGTCAGTTCAGGTGCGATCGGCCCGCAGGGCTCGGCAGTCAGCAGTGCAACTGCCGGTACGGCGGCTGCTGGCGCTGGCGCAAAGCGAACTGCTAGCTCACCCTAGGCTCAGCGCGAGCCCTGCGGCCGTAGTCCTTGCCGAGGGGGCTCAGTCATGAGTATGCGTCCGGTGAGTGCCTTTCTATTGACCCTTGCTGCGGTTGTGATGCTGCTCGCCGCAGTTGCGGTGATTCAAAGCCGCTTCGATACAACCACAGACATCGCGCTAGATGGCCACTGGGAGCTGTATCATCTGGTGCAGTGGGGGCCCTACAAGGACTGGAGCTTCCGCTACCAGCTCCAGCTAAGTGAGCAAGATGGCCGACTACAAGGCGAAGGGGAGACGATAGCCGTCAACGACGGCAAGCCCGGGCCGCGTGCGCAGACTAGCCTGCAACTGGTCGAGGGTCTGCGAAGGCGCGATCAGATCATTATCTGGATCTTTGAGCGTAATGGTGATCGCGCCGGCCGAGGTGCAATCAAGTGGCGCGTCGCTGATGAGAATCGCCTTGTCGGTACCTTTGCCACAACCTTTTATCGGGGCGCATCGGTGGCGCAGCGGGTGGTCGATTAGACTCGGTTTTATGGCCCCTGTCGGTTAGAAGGGTGGCTCCTCATCGTAGGCCGGTGGCTCATCCTGGAGCCCGGAACCTGGCTCGCTGGAACCGGCTGGCGCGACGCGCCAAGCCTTCACATCGGTGTACCAGCGGCCGTTGAACTCCCTGCTCTCGAGGTCAAAGCTGACGGTCAGATCCTGGCCTTCGCGGATGCCGAATTGATCGATACGATCGCCCCAGAGCATGAAGCAGACCTGCTTCGGGTAGTCGCCCGGGAGTTCGATCACGTACTCCTGCTTGCGCCAGGGGCCGCGGGCCGAAGTACCGTTCTTCTCCGGCAGCACCTGGATGATCTTGCCTGTCATTTCCATGTCGTCTGTTGCCTCTGCGATAGTATTGTCTTGTGTCAGGCTTGTATGGTACCAGCGTTGGGTTAAGCCGCTGCCTTGAGGTCCAGTTCCAGATGCATGGCATCGTAAGGAAAGTGCATTGCCAGTCGGTAGCTTGTCGACCACACCCGCCTTGACGAGCGCTTGAGCGTCGCCATGCACACCTTTGACATCGCGCTCAACGCGCCGCGCCAGTTCACGCACGCCAACAGGACCGGCGCCGGCCAAGGCTCGCAGCAGCGTCCAGCGCTGCGCCGTCAGTACCGTGAACAGCTGCTCTTCGGACGGAAACGACAGGATATTCATCTGCGGCTCGGCCCCTTCCAGCGCAGCCAGCATCCGCGCCTTCGTAGTCTCCAAATCACAGACATCAATCATCAGCGTGGGCATAGCCAGAATCCTCACAGCAAAGTAGCAACATCGGTCAGGAAATCGTCCAGCAACTAAGGCAGCGACAGGAAGACATAGGGTGTTTCGTGCTAATCGAGGCCTAAGTGCTTGTGATCGCTTTTCTGTGATCGAGACAATGCACCGCCGGGCAGGAAAAGGTGGACTTCCTGGTCATCGACCACTGGGGCGTGTGCGACTACTTCCAGGTCAACAAGGACGGCCACGCCGGCTCCGTCGCCGTGCCGCTGTCCACGTGCCTGTGCACGTGCCATCTGGGCGGACTTGCAAGGTGATGTGGACTGAGGCCGTGCTGGATGCATCAGAAAGCGGGTTAAACTGACCGGCCAATGGCCAGGTTCACGAAACCCGGCCAATCAATCACCGCCGGAAGACACCGCCATGCGCTTCTTCAACACTGAAGGCCCGGTGCGCCCCGAGATGCACTATGTGCTGCCGCCGCTCGAGCAGCAAAAATACTTCCTGCTCCATGCCCCACGCCAGACCGGCAAGACCTCCTGCCTGCGCGCTGATGGAACGGCTCAACCGCGAAGGGCAGTATCTGGCGGTCTATGCCAATCTCGAGACCGCTCAGGCGGCGCGCGAGAATCTCGGGCTGGCGATGACCGACATCGTGCAGACCATCGCCGCCGAGGCACGTCTGGAGCATGGCGACACCGGTCTGTACAAGCTCGCCGACGAGATGCTGGCACGCAATGCCCCAACGCGCGCGCTGCGAGAATTCCTCACCCAATGGTGCGAACGCAGCGAACGGCCCCTGGTGCTCTTTCTCGATGAAGTTTGATGATGATTCCGTAAAAACGGGTGATTTCGGGCATATATCTTTACTCTCTTTTCGTGCGCCCTACGTTCAGCGCACCCCGCCGCGGGCTGGCTGGCCGGAGCGATAGCGACGGCCAGCCAGCCCGCGGTCGGAGGTGGCGCTTTTGTTGGGCGTCTCCGGTTTCCAAATCGCCCGTCCGGATGCAGACTGACGAGCGGCAGCATCATCGGCAATTGCTGTGATATTGCCGTGGAACCGCTCAGATATGGCAGTGCGAGTTTGATGTATCTCTTCGATCAGGGTGTCAGCCATGTTCTGTATCCTCGCCTAGTAATTCTTCTGGAGTGCAAATGGTGGGGATGTAGATGCCTAATCTAGCAAACAGGTCGTAAATTCTTGGCAGAATTCTCGCGTTTGCGATGTGCTTGCAGTTCCAGGTCAGAAGATAGTCGATTTCATGGTAGGCAACCGACGCAATGTGAAGGGCATCCACCTGGGCCTTGTCGGGCAACACGTGAAGCGCCATGATCTGCTCAGCAAGCTCTACGATTTCAGGTGCGTGGGGAAGCAGCGGAATGTGCTCAAGTAGTGCCACCCTCTCGGCTGCAAGCGCAGGATTGCCAGCTCCTGCTTCGTCTAAGACGTACTGCGAAATCACAAGCTCGTAGTGCTCTCGCTCCAGGTTCCACCAGCGATGCGTGAGCAACTGACGAGCGGCAGTTACAACCTGGTTGCTCGGCCTTTGCCGAAGATAGCTGACGATCGATGTTTCAACGTATACCGTCGGCATCACCGAGTCCTATTGCGCCCAACGCCAAGCTCAGCCGAGCCGGTTGAGCGAGAGCGAAACCGGTTTCGGCTGGGGCACCGTGTTAGGCCGACAGTTGATTCTGTGGTCACGCCGCGCGGAAAAGCGCTTGTTCCAAAGCCATGGGAATACTTAAAGGGTAAAAGCGATCCTTTGCGTAAGCATAATCCTCTCCGCTTTCGTCGATGACCCGAAAATATCCATGAGATTCCGCGCTTTCGTCGGTCAAAATTTCATAGATTTTTCCGATTTCCAGAGACGCCAGATATCCGTCGTTGTTGATGCAGACCGCAAAAGTTGAACTTTCTGTGTGGGGAGTATTCATGATGCTAGTAAAGAAGCGGTAATTTGAGTTTGAATTCTTTCTTGCCGATGCCGTGAGCCTCGTACCAATGGATCTCAGCTGTATGAACAGTGCCGTCTAACAAACGGACGGCTGCAAAACCTTTCAATTTTCTCCATTTGCCGCGCCCGTATTGTTTGTTCAGCCTCATCAAATCTCGGATTCCCGTTCCGGTCGCAATTGGCTGAATGTCCCTTATGCTACCGACGATTTCGAAATCCATAGTAGAGTCAACAAGTGTTATTTATATTGCCTAACCAGTGATTGTATGGTTTCCGGATAACTTACCACGGGATATCAGGGTGGACAACCGGAGCTTGAACCCAATCCCTGCGCGGGATAACCTGCGGCGGCGTATGTTATCCCGCAGGTACCCCGAGAATGCTCGACATCCCCCCAGAAGTCGCAACCCAGTTCGACTCGGCCATGTCGGCGACTGGGGTCGACGAGCATCATCGACCGCATTTTCGTCGGTGGCTGCGGTTCTATCTGGATTTCTGCGACAAGTACCGACGCGAGCCGGCCGACGCCGCCAGCTGGCGCCGCATCCATCACCCGCAGTGAGCTTGCCTCAGCGCCGGCGGGACGGAACGGGGTGGCGATGCGCAGCGGGCACGATTCCGGCGCCGGCGGCGGATCAGCAGGCGCTGCAACCGGCCGACCCGATGGGCGCGCCGCACCCGCCGGCACCTGCCGCGTTGGATTGGCCGGGTGTGTACAGCGGCCTGGAAGCGGCAGTCAAAGTCAGGCACTACTCGGCGAAGACGCTGAAGTCGTACCGCGCATGGACGCGGAAGCTGCAAGCGTACGTCCAGAACCAGCAATTCCAAATTTCTTTCCGGCCAAGACCTTGACGGAGGTGCCCGACACCGGCGAGTACCGCCGCTTCCATCTGCACGAGTCGCATGTGCAGAAGGCGATCAAGGAGGCGGTGGGGCGGGTCGCGCTGCGCAAGCGGGCGAGCGCGCATACGCTGAGGCACAGCTATGCCAGCCACTTACTGCAAGCGAATTACGACATCCGCACCATCCAGGAGCTGCTCGGCCACAGCGATGTACGGACCACCATGATCTATACCCACACCCTACCAAGCGTGACGGTCAAGGAGGCCAAGAGCCCGCTTGATCTGCGCTGATCTGGGGTGCGGGTCATGCGACATCAGAGCAGCACCCGCTCAATTCCCCCAGCCTTCACCTGCTCCAAGAACCGCTGCTGCCAGCCCTCGCCAAGACGATGCCGGGCTAGCTCGACGACGATGTAATCGGTCATCAGACCGGTCTCGTCGGCGTATTTGGCCAGGCCCTGCTGGCAGGCGGGGCATGACGTCAGCAGCTTGACCTCGCCGTTCTCGGCGCGGGTCTTGCCAGTGAGCGACTGGATGCCCTTGGTCAACTCCTCGTGCTTGCGGAAGCGGACTTGATTGGCGATATCCGGTCGGCTGGTGCCCAGCGTGCCAGCCTCGCCGCAGCAGCGATCCGAGAGCGGCACCTTCTGCCCCATCAGTTTTTCCGCCACCAAGGTCGGCTGATAGGTCTTCATCGGCGTGTGACAGGGGTCGTGGTAGAGATACTGCTTGCTGCTGGCGCCCTCCAGGCTCACGCCCTCCAGACTGACGCCCTTTTCCATCAGATACTCATGGATGTCGAGCAGCCGGCAGCCGGGGAAGATGCGCTCGAACTCGTACTTGAGCAGCTGATCCATGCAGGTGCCGCAGGAGAGGATGACGGTGCGGATATCCAAATAATTGAGCGTGTTGGCAACACGGTGGAAGGTGGAAGAAGAGCACCCGGTTCTCGGTGGTGATCTGGTGGCCGGATTCCTCGAGCCCGGCTGCGCGCTGTGGATAGCCGCAGCAGAGATAGCCCGGTGGCAGCACGGTCTGGCTGCCTTGCTCATAGAGCATTGCGAGGGTTGCCAGGCCGATGTCCGAGAACAGCCGTTCGGAGCCGCAGCCGGGGAAGTAGAACACCGCGTCCGAGTCTTCATCGACCTTGGCCGGATCAGCGAGGATCGGCACCCGGGTGCGGTCCTCGAGCCCGAGCAGCTGGCGGAAGGTGCGCTTGGGCAGGTCGACGCGGATCGAGCGGCTGACCAGGTTGACCGCCTGCCCAACCGGATTGGGCGTGCCGCTGCTGGCGCCCGGATGCGCATTTGGCTGCTCGGTCAGATGCAGGCCCTTGGCCATCGCATTGGCCAGGTTCAGCCCCTGGAAGCCCCATTCCGCCAGCCCTTTGCGCATGACCCGTATAGCCTGCGGATTCTGGGTATTCAAGAACGCCATCGCCGCCTTACCAGCCGGGGTCGAACGCTTCTTGCCGCGCTCGACCAGGATGCGCCGCATGCGCATGGTGACATCGCCAAAGTCGATATCGACCGGGCAGGGCGTCAGGCATTTATGGCAGATGGTGCAGTGATCGGCGACATCGTTCATCTCGTCGAAGTGCCGCTCGGAGAGCCCGCGCCGGGTCTGCTCTTCGTACAGGAAGGCCTCGATGATCAGGCCGGTGCCGAGGATCTTGTTGCGCGGCGAATAGTCCAGATTGGCGCGCGGCACATGGGTCATGCACTTCGGCTTGCACTTGCCGCAGCGTAGGCAGTTCTTGATGTCGTCGTTCAGCGCGCCGAGTTCGGTCGCCTCGAGGATGATCGCCTCTTGCTCGACCAGTTGCAGCGACGGCGTGTAGGCGCCATCCAGCCCGGAGCCGGGCAGCAGCTTGCCGGGGTTCAAACGCCCCAGCGGATCGACGCGCTGCTTGTACTCGGCGAAGGCGGCGAGCTTCTCGGGCGCCAGATAGCGCACCTTGGTCAGGCCGATGCCATGCTCGCCCGAGATCACGCCATCGAGCCGCTCGGCGATCGCCATGATGCGATCGACCAGCCGATCGGCCTCCTGCAGCATCTGATAGTTGGCCGAGTGCACCGGGATGTTGGTGTGGATGTTGCCGTCGCCGGCGTGCATGTGTAGGGCGACGAACAGCCGCGCGCTGCGCACCTCGCGATGGATCTCGGCGAGGCGCTAAAACATTGTCTTCTCAGTGGGAGCTGAGTGCTATCTTTAGATGCCAAGCTACCGGACTGTTAGAAGAACGGCCAATCCGTCGATGACGTCGCGTCGGCCGCTTAACAGTCCAGCCTGGCCGGCAATCTCAGCTTAGAGAGGCGTACGCAGATCAGCCAACTGCAGCATCAGATCGCAACCCTATCCCTCTACCACATCGCTGAGCCCTTTCACCTTGATGCACAGAAGGAACACAGCAACACCAGACGATCGATTGGCTGAGTCTTTCCCCGCCTGTTTGTTTCCGAGTCGGTACAAGCTCATCGTCTCCGGCCGCCGGTTTCGGGACATCGGAACGGCCGAGACCTATGCGCTGCTACTGCTCGCTTTTCTCGACACCGCGGGCTATGCACAGCGCTCACAACGCAAACCGCCGATCGACCAATTTCGGGGGATTTTGGAACGCTATCTCCATTGCTGCCGCAAGTTCCAGCGTGTCCGTCGTGCCCAACAGATCGAGCTCGGTACCGTCGATATGCGGCAGGGCGACGCCCGTTCGCTCGACATTGCCGATGCCTCCGTCGATGCGATCGTCTTTTCCCCACCCTATAGCTTCGCCATCGACTACGCCGAGAACGACGCCTTCCATCTGGCGGCCCTGGGTGTGGATCGAGTCGATCTCGACAACAACATGATCGGCCTGCGCGGCAGCCGTAGGCTGGCCGACAAGTACGCCTGCTACCTAGATGATATGCAGTGCGTGCTGCGGGAGTGCTTCCGAGTGCTCAAGCCAGGCTGTTACTGCGTCATCGTGATTGGAACGAACAGCAACCAACTCAGCAAAATCCTCAAGGTCGAGGCAGACCAGGTCGTCGGCCTGCACCAGATTCTGCGTACCGAGGCCGAAGCCATCGGCTTTCGCTTCAGTGCTCAAATAGCGCGGTCGATCAAGGGGATCAGCAACACAATGCGGGAAGAATACATTCTGCTCCTGCAAAGGTTGTGAGTCTGCGGCGGACCGCCATCACCGACAGGGTGTCAACGTAGAGCTCGCCCGTCGGTTCCCTTCGGGATTTTGGGCACATCGAAACTCTCGGCATCCTGCTCGACAACGATGATCCGCAGCGCGCCATTGATGCCGGTCAGGTTCCGCCACAACCTGAAATAGGGCTCCAGCTCGCCGATATTGCCGATGCGGTCCGTCAGGTACAGCTTCAGCCGATTGCTCGGCACCACGAGGAAGCTACCGATCGTTGTCGTCTCTTGCATGGTCAAGAACAGCTTGTTCAATGCCCGATGGCTGGACGAGATGTTTCCAGTTTCCCATTCGAACGCGACGTATCCTTCGGGCGTCTCCTTCAGCGCATCCAAGTCCCCGGTACGCAGCACGCTGGAGCCGACACTCGGTAGCCGCTCAACGAACCAACCGCGCTCCTGCAGCGCGCGGATGCATGGCACCTTGATCAGCTTGACACCGTTTCCCTCGCCGCTCTTCTTGCCGCTTTCCGGATAGATCGTAAAGGAGCCCGATCCGTGGGGCCAGTCGGTCAGCGCGATGGCCTGCCGCACGTCGTCCCACGCCTGCTGCAGGGCTGGTGACTGCTCGAACAGGCCCGGATTGAGGATGTCGTGATGCTCAAGAAGCTTCACGGTCTTCTCCGTCCGTGGCAAGGAGCGTCACGACTAATCCAATCAATTCGTCCGGCGCAATGCCGAGCGGACCGGAAAGCTGGAGGATCGTCGTCAATGATGGCTGCCGAAGTCCGCGCTCCATCAGCGAGATAAATGTGCGATCTAACTCGCACTCCAGCGCGAGTGTCTCCTGCGACAGAGACCGCGTCCGCCGAAGATCGCGCAAAACGATGCCGAAGGCCTGCTCAGGCTGCATCCTGGGCTCCTGAAGTAGAAGGAGTCCGCAGCCTAGAAATCTCGAAGACCATAGTCGACGGACTATAGTCTTCAGTCCGCTTCACCAACGTGCTAGCATGCACAGTGGCTCACAGAGGACGAACGATGAGTTTTTCCGATCAGTTCTTCCGTGCTCTCGGCATTGCGCCCGGCGATCGGCGGCAACTCAACGCCTTCGCGGCCCGCTCCGGGGTATCCCCCGCTCGGCTCCGGTACTACAACGATGCCAACGTACTACCCAGCGGTGGCGATCTGCCGCGGGTGTTGGAGGCTGGCGGCATTTCCGAGCTTGAGCTGATGCTCGCAATGGGCCGCCTGTCCCGCGACACACTAAGCGCGATTCAGGCCAACGCCGCCGCCGTCGCCAAACTGCTTCAAGCCTCCCAGCCCGGAGACGCTCAGACCAAGACCGTCGTCAATGCCCCCCGCAGCGCGCTCGAGACCGCATTGGGTCGCCTCTACGAAGGCGATTGCATGGACCTCATGCCGACCCTAGACAGCGACTCGGTGGATATGATCTTCGCCGACCCGCCGTTCAACTTGAACAAGCTCTACCCCTCTAGCATTAACGACAACCTCAAGACCGAGCGGTACCTCGAGTGGTGTGAAGCCTGGCTTGCAGAGTGCATCCGCCTGCTCAAGCCCGGCGGCGCGCTCTTCCTATGGAACCTCCCCCGTTGGAATGCTGAAATCGCCCCTTTCCTGACCAGCCGCTTGACATTCGTCCACTGGATCGCCGTGGATATCAAGTACAGCCTGCCGATCCAACGACGACTCTATCCATCTCATTACTCGCTGCTCTATTACGTCAAGGGACCCCAAGCGCGGGTCTTCCATCCGGACCGGTTGCCTATGCAGACCTGCCCGCA
Source organism: Halochromatium sp. (assembly GCA_010912705.1). Lineage (GTDB taxonomy): Bacteria > Pseudomonadota > Gammaproteobacteria > Chromatiales > Chromatiaceae > Lamprobacter. The sequence goes on along the minus strand of POWB01000008.1, from coordinate 13,111 downwards.
CTGCGCTGGCGATCTGCGCGACTATGGCGGCTACAAGGCGAAGATGAATCCGAAAGGGGTCAATCTCTCCGACGTCTGGTGGGATGTCTCCCCGGTGCGGCACGCCAAGTACAAGCGACGCAGCGGTGCGAATGAGCTGCCGTTGAAGCTGATGGATCGCATTATCGAGATGTCAACCGATGAGGATGATCTTGTCTTCGATCCTTTTGGTGGTGCGGGTACCACCTACATGGCCGCTGAGCTCAAACGGCGCCGATGGATTGGGATAGAGATCGGCCCGACGGACGATATCGTCCGTCGGTTCGCCGATATTGATCAAGATCGCAAGCTCTTAACAGGACAACGCAACGACTTGAATGCCCTCTTCCCGAATAAGGTCCGCGCAATGCGGGAAATGAAGGGGCTCTGGACTTGTGAATCAGTTCGCGCAGCAACAGTTGACCACCCACAACAATTAAGGCTGAAAGCGATCGCCAATAGCAGCGCGTAACGGTCATGTCCCGCCGAGCCCTGTTGTATCATGGCCTCTGCCGGCTACAGAACGACGGTCGCCTCCTGCGAGCCTTTCAGCAGTCCAACCGCTGTGAAGCGCGGCGATGGCTCGACGGCGATGACAACCCATCATCGCCGCAGCGACCACCCGAACGCCAATCTCGCTAAGGAAATGCGATGCCCAAGACCGTGCCCGTTCGTCCACCGCTCGATCTCCATTGGAGCGTTTTCGATGCCATCAGTGTCTGCGCTGCTAGATTGCCGCACCGAAAAATTTTGTCGTCGGATCATTGTCTCGACTGAAAACCTGGAGGCTGATGCAGGATGAGTCTGACTTTAGAACTGGCCAGCGCCAAATCGGAAGAAGACGTTAAGGACGCCTATATCAAGGCGCTCGGTCTCAAGCGATACACCAAAGGTTTGATCGACATCCAGACCGAGGAAATCTGGTTTGAATCCAAGGACGGGCCGACGCCGCCGGTGTTGATGTTTGCCCAGCTGCTGTTCTATGTGCGTGATGCGCGCAAGAAGGGCGAGCCGATCCCGCCGTTTCTGGCCGTGATTGACCGCGAAAAGGCCGCGATCATGGAAACGGCCAAGGCGCTGCCGATTTTGGACGACAAGTCAATTCAGTGGCCCAAGTCTGGGTCAAAGGCGGACAAGACATTTGCCGCTCAGGTCGCGCCTCATATCGAAACGCACTTCGTGGTTTACCGGCTGGATGCTCACGAACAGGCGTTCATCGCCACCGTCAAGCAGGCGATCAAGGAAGGCCGCCTGATCCGCACGCCCATCACGCCTGACAACCTGCGCCAGGTGTTCGATAAGTGGGTGGAGATGGTAGGGCGCGAACTCGAAGGCGTGGCCGAGACCGATTACGCCCTGCTGTTCTTCGCCGACATCATGCACGACGGCATCAAGGCAGCGATGGCCAACCTGCCGGCGCGTCTGCTGCACGAGGGCGACCATCCGCTGTTCCTGCTCAATGGTCACGCCTACGAGCTGTCCAGCGAGCAAGGCTACCGGCGCTTCTGGGCCATTTATCACCGTCCGCCCGAAGAGGAGCACCGCGCCTATCTGTTGGAGCGGCGCGACAGTCTGCTGCCGCTTGATGAACGCAGTTTCAAGGGTGCCTTCTACACGCCGCTGCATATCGTCGACGAGGCTTACAAGCTGCTCGGTGCAACCCTAGGCCGTCACTGGCAGAAACGCTACATCGTCTGGGACATGTGCTGCGGCGTGGGCAATTTGGAGGTCAAGCATTCCAACCATCGCAACCTGTTCATGAGCACGCTCGATCAGGCCGATATCGACGTGATGACGGCCAGCCGCACCTGTGTCGCGGCGATCCGCTTTCAGTACGACTATCTTAACGATGATGTGAACGCGGACGGTGAGATCGACTACAGCCTGACCGACAAGGTGCCGCTGGCGCTACGTGATGCGATTGCCGACCTCAAGGCGGGGAAAAAGGGGGCGAAGAAGATCCTTGTGCTCATCAATCCGCCCTATGCGGAGGCGATGAACGTTGACAACACCACCGCCGCTAATGGTCGCAACGCCGAGGCCAAGCAGGGAGTGGCCAGCACGCGCATCGGCGCCAGCATGAACGGACTGGGTTACGCCGCGCGTGAACTGTTCGTGCAGTTCCTGGTGCGCATCCAGCAAGAGCTGCCGGGGGCGACGGTGGCGATATTCAGCAAGCTCAAGTACGTCACTGCTCCGAACTTTGCGCCTTTTCGTGCGCAGTGGCAGGCTCGGTATCTCGACGGTTTCGTGGTGCATAGCCGCGCCTTCGATGGACTCAAGGGCGATTTTCCGATCGGCTTTCTGGTGTGGGATACCGCGAAAGCGATGCCGCTTCAGGAGATCCAGGCCAGGGCTCTCGACAAGCATGGCTTAGCGATCAGCGAGAAGTCCTTTGCACCCGAACGAGACCAGGCGCCGCTCTCAAAGTGGATACTGCGACCGCGTTCCAACCAGCAAGATGCTCTGCCGCTCAAGAACGCCCTCACGCCGACCACCAGCACCAAGGATGTGCGCGGCAAGAAATGGGCGGATGGAGCGATTGGCAGCATGATCTGCTTCGGGAACGACTTGCAACATGCCGCGACTGGCACGGCACTGCTGTCATCCGGCTATGGTAACGCCGGAGCTTTTTTCGTCACCCCGGATAACCTTGAGAAAGCCGCCATCGTCTTCGCCGTGCGTCGACTGGTCAAACCGACCTGGATCAATGATCGCGACCAGTTCCTGCAGCCCAGCGGCACGCTCACACCCGTCTTCAAATCCGATTGCCTGATCTGGATGCTTTTCAACGGCTCCAACCTGTCGGCCGGCGCTGATGGTCTGGAGTGGCGCGGGCAGACGTGGTCGCTGGTCAATCACTTCATCCCGTTCACCGAGGACGAGGTTGGCGCATCCGGACGCTTCGAGTCGGATTTCATGGTCGGCTATCTGAGCGAGCTCAAGCTGTCCAAGGAAGCCAAGACCCTTATGACCGAAGGACGCGCACTCTGGACGCGCTATCATGCCGTCCGTTTCGAGAAGAAGATCCGCGATGAATTTAAGCTCAACCGCCCGGACGCCGGCTGGTACCAGATCCGCCGCGCCCTGGAGGCCAACAGCGATAACGAGGCCGTGGACTTTGAGCCATTCAAAGCTGCTTACGCTACTCTGAGCAAAAAACTCAGGACGCAAGTGTTTGAGCATGGCTTTCTGCTCAAGTGAGGCGATGCAAGAGGCATCACGCTGATTCGGATTTCACAGCAACACGCACTTGTACAAGTGGGGCGTTTTTGAACGGGATAACCAGCCCAGTCTGTAGACCTCAGCCGCTTCCCCCAGCGATGCGGGATCGGGTGTGTAGCCCGGCGGTAACAGGGTTTGGCTGCCTTGCTCATTGAGCATCGCCAGGGTCGCCAGGATGTCCGCCCAAGATGCCATCGGCGCTCAACTTGTGCTGAACGAACCCAACGAGGGCCGACGCGAGATCGATTGCCTCGACCGTTTCAGCCAGGTCGGGATCGGGTTCGTTGCAGGGATATCGGTAATGCGTGGCGTATGGCGTCAAGATGGCAGCTGCATCGATCCAGTCCCGGAAATCAGGATCGATGTTGGCGCAATGCGTCGTCAGCGCCATTAAGTCGTGTGTTTTGAATACCGGTTGCTCATGATGGATGATCACAGCTTTCAGCGCCTTTTCGGCCGCTTGCTGGCAGTGATAAACGGCGGTATCCGTGATGGGTGGTTCGCGCTCGATCACACGCCGGGCTGTTTCCAGATCATGGCTCGCTTTTTCGAGCCATGAGCGAACCAGTTCTCGATGACCGCTATCCATGAATCACTTGGCCGTCCGTAACGATTTTGTGGATTAGCGTCGCGGGTAACTCGCGCTCGCGTGCGATCTCGTCACTCGTGCGTACCAGGATATCGCACGGAAAGCCGATTCCAAACAGCGCTTTATAGCCCTTGCGAGGCCGCTTCCAGACGGGTTCGTCGGTCTCGTCCACCTCGACCATAATGTCCAGGTCGCTGTCCTGATCCGGCGTACCCCAGACCCGCGATCCAAACAGGATCAAACGCTTTGGGTGATACGCATCAACAAGGCGGCGACAGATCTCGGAGAAGGGCTGCTCTTCAATGTTCATCAGACGCTCGACGATGCAGGGCATCAACAGATAATAGTCGACTCAGATAGCACTCTCAGGATGACGGGCGTTGCGCAGTTGAGTCAAAGGGCGCTGAACGCTTCAACAGCGACCTCAATCGTGCGCGCTGGGCGCTTACGCTTGCGTCGCAAGCGCGAGGTGGTCGGTCTCGATCTTCTTGAGCGTTGAGATATCAAAATACTCTTCGCCACAGTAGTCACAGCGCAAGCAGGGTACTTCCTCGACGATCAGTAGCTCATCGCCCTGCTGATGAATGTAGCGGGT
>POWB01000008.1:0-8585 GCA_010912705.1 Halochromatium sp. | reverse complement strand
TCGGTCTCGATCTTCTTGAGCGTTGAGATATCAAAATACTCTTCGCCACAGTAGTCACAGCGCAAGCAGGGTACTTCCTCGACGATCAGTAGCTCATCGCCCTGCTGATGAATGTAGCGGGCGGTGGTGGGGGTCACATGTGCATGGCCGCAGAATTGACAGTTGCTGCTCATCTGTTATTGCCTCGCTCGAACGGCCGCTCACGATCACCATGTCGAGACCAGCGATACTGTTCACTGGTGACACGCTCGATGATCCAGTCTATGTCCATGTTTGTTGCGTGCTGTGGTCTTAGAGCAGGACGCGCTCAATCCCCCCAGCCTTCACCTGCTCCAAGAACCGCTGCTGCCAGCCCTCGCCAAGACGATGCCGGGCCAGCTCGACGACGATGTAATCGGTCATCAGGCCGGTCTCGTCGGCGTACTTGGCCAGGCCCTGCTGACAGGCGGGGCAAGCGGTGAGCAGCTTGACCTCGCCGTTCTCGGCGCGGGTCTTGCCAGTGAGCGACTGGATGCCCTTGGTCAGCTCCTCGTGCTTGCGGAAGCGCACCTGATTGGCGATGTCCGGGCGGCTGGTGCCCAGCGTGCCGGCCTCGCCACAGCAGCGATCCGAGAGCGGCACCTTCTGCCCCATCAGTTTTTCCGCCACCACCGTCGGCTGATAGGTCTTCATCGGCGTGTGACAGGGGTCATGGTAGAGGTACTGCTTGCCGCTGACGCCTTCCAGACTGACGCCCTTTTCCATCAGATACTCATGGATATCGAGCAGCCGGCAGCCAGGGAAGATGCGCTCGAATTCGTACTTGAGCAGCTGATCCATGCAGGTGCCGCAGGAGACGATGACGGTGCGGATGTCCAAATAATTGAGCGTGTTGGCGACGCGATGGAAGAGCACCCGGTTCTCGGTGGTGATCTGGTGTCCCGATTCCTCGAGCCCAGCCGCGCGCTGCGGATAGCCGCAGCAGAGATAGCCCGGTGGGAGCACGGTCTGGCTACCTTGCTCATAGAGCATCGCGAGGGTCGCCAAGCCGATGTCCGAGAACAGCCGTTCGGAGCCGCAGCCGGGGAAGTAGAACACCGCGTCTGAGTCCTCGGTCACCTTGGCAGGATCGGCTAGGATCGGCACCCGCGTGCGGTCTTCAAGCCCCAGCACCTGGCGGAAGGTGCGCTTGGGCAGGTCGACCCGGATCGAGCGGCTGACCAGTTGCACCGCCTGCCCGATCGGATTGGGCGTGCCGCTGCTGGCGCCCGGATGCGCATTCGGCTGCTCGGTCAGATGCAGGCCCTTGGCCATCGCATTCGCGAGGTTCAGCCCCTGAAAGCCCCATTCAGCCAGCCCCTTGCGCATCACCCGAATCGCCTGCGGGTTTTGAGTATTCAAGAACGCCATCGCTGCCTTACCAGCGGGGCTCGAGCGCTTCTTGCCGCGCTCAACCAGGATGCGGCGCATGCGCATGGTGACATCGCCAAAGTCGATATCGACCGGGCAGGGCGTCAGGCATTTATGGCAGATGGTGCAGTGATCGGCGACATCGTTCATCTCGTCGAAGTGCCGCTCGGAGAGCCCGCGCCGGGTCTGCTCCTCGTAGAGGAAGGCCTCGATGATCAGCCCGGTGCCGAGGATCTTGTTGCGCGGTGAATAGTCCAGGTTGGCGCGCGGCACATGGGTCATGCACTTGGGCTTGCACTTGCCGCAGCGCAGGCAGTTCTTGATGTCGTCGTTGAGCGCGCCAAGCTCGGTCGCCTCAAGGATGATCGCCTCTTGCTCGACCAGTTGGAGCGAGGGTGTATAGGCGCCCTCGAGGCCAGAGTCCGGCATCAGCTTGCCAGGGTTGAAACGGCCGTGTGGATCGACGCGCGCTTTGTACTCGGCGAAGGCGGCGAGCTTATCCGGTGCCAGATAGCGCACCTTGGTCAGGCCGATGCCATGCTCGCCCGAGATCACGCCATCGAGCCGCTCGGCGATGGCCATGATCCGATCGACCAGCCGATCGGCCTCCTGCAGCATCTGATAGTTGGCCGAGTGCACCGGGATATTGGTGTGGATGTTGCCGTCGCCGGCGTGCATGTGTAGGGCGACGAACAGCCGCGCGCTGCGCACCTCGCGATGGATCTCGGCCAGGCGCTCGCGCACCCCGGTCAGATCTTGGCCAGCGAAGATCTCGGCGAGCCGATTGCCAACCTCCTTGCGATAGGTCTGGCGCAGGTCGCGGCGCAGCATCATCTCCAGCAGGCTGTCGCCGTCGCGGATCAGCGCCCGCTCAGGGTCGCGCAGCAGCAGGGTCTGCTCGGCGGCGGGCTGGTCCAGGCGCGCAAGGATCTGCTGCCAGCGCTGACGGGCGGCGCGCACCGCATCGCGGGCGGCGGCGCACTTGGCCTCGAGGATCGCGAGCGCCTCATCGGAGCGTTGATACTCGCCGGCCGGCAGCGCCTCGCGCAGCGGGCCGTCCAGATACTCGAGCACCGCCGCCATGATGGCGTCCTTGTTCTTGATCGACTGCTCGATGTTCAGGCGCTCGATCTCACGGCTGTACTCGGCCAGCCGTGGCAGCGGGATGACCACGTCCTCGTTGATCTTGAAAGCGTTGGTGTGCCGCGAGATGGCGGCGGTGCGGGCGCGATCGAGCCAAAAGCGTTTGCGCGCCTCGGGGCTGATGGCGATGAAGCCCTCGCCGTCGCGTGCCTTGGCCAGCTCGACCACGGCATCGGCGACCGAGGCGACAGCAGTCTCATCGTCCGAGACCAGGTCGGCGACTAGCACCATCTTCGGCAGCTCGCGGCGCGCGGCCTTGGTTGAGTAACGCACCGCGCGCACGTAGCGCTCGTCGAGATGCTCGAGGCCGGCGATCTGCACATCATCGCGCGCATCGACGAAATCCTTGATCTCGACGATCGCGGGCACGGCGCGATTCAGGTCGGTGCCGAAGAACTCCAGGCAGAGCGTGCGCACATGTTCGGGCATCCGGTGCAGGATGAAGCGCGCCGAGGTGATGAGCCCGTCGCAGCCCTCCTTCTGCACGCCGGGCAGGCCGCCGAGGGCCTTGTCGGTGACATCCTTGCCGAGCCCCGGCTTGCGCATCAGCGCGGTGGGGATCTCGAGCAGCTCGGGCTCGCCCTTGGGCGTGCTGCCATCGGGCGCGAAGCGGCTGATGCGGAAGCGCGCGATCTCGGTGTCCTGCAGCTTGCCGAGGTTATGGTCCAGGCGCTCGACCTCGAGCCAATCGGCATCCGGGGTCACCATGCGCCAGGAGGCGAGGTTGTCGATCGCGGTCCCCCAGAGCACCGCCTTCTTGCCGCCGGCGTTCATCGCAACGTTGCCGCCGATGCAGGAGGCGTCCTGCGAGGTCGGGTCGACGGCGAAGGCGAGCCCATTGGCATCGGCCAGATCGGCGACCCGGCGCGTGACCACGCCGGCACCGCAGCGCACCGTCGGCACCGGCTCGGCGACGCCGGGCAGGGCGATGCGCTCGACGCCGGACAGCGCCTCGAGCTTCTCGGTGTTGATCACCGCCGAGCGTGGCGACAGTGGCACCGCCGAGCCGGTGTAGCCGGTGCCACCGCCGCGCGGGATCAGCGACAGGCCGCAGTCGATGCAGGCGGCAACGATCAGCGCCACCTCTTCTTCGCTGTCCGGCAGGATGACGACAAACGGCATCTCGACGCGCCAGTCGGTGGCATCGGTGGCATGCGAGACGCGGGCGAGGCCGCCGAAATCGATGTTGTCCTTGCGGGTGATGCCGCTGAGACGCTTGCGCAGTCGCTGGCGCAGCGCGCGATCGGCATCGAGCTGGGCATCGAAGCGGGCGATGGCGTCACGCGCAGCGTTGAGCAGGGCGGCGGCCTCGGCGTTATCGTTCAGGCGCTGCTCGAACTGCTCGAGTCGATGTCGCAATGCGTCGAGCAACAGCCGGCGACGCTTGGGGTCTTCGAGCAGATCGTCCTGCAGATAGGGGTTGCGGGTCACCACCCACATGTCGCCCAAGACCTCGAACAGCATCCGCGCCGAGCGCCCGGTGCGCCGCGAGCCGCGCAGTTGCTCGATGCGCCGCCAGTTCTCCTCGCCGAGGAAGCGGATGACGATCTCGCGGTCCGAGAACGAGGTGTAGTTGTAGGGGATCTCGCGGATGCGAGGGGTTGCGGTCGCGCGCTCAGCGCTGTCGAGACTGTCTGGCGTCGCGATCGGCGACAGGAGCGTTTCCGGCTGTGAGCGGTCTGGATCGAGCATGAAGGGCTAGGGCACTGCTTGTGTTGAATGCAGATCTTATCGCAGCCAAGTGGGGAGCCGGCGATGACATCGGGCAGAACAACCGCGTGTTGGCACGGGTTAAACGCGTCGAGCAAAGGGTGCGAGTCCACTCGCCAACGAGGTGCAGACGCCGCGCGTGGTGCGCCAGTTGGAACAGAAAGGCTTTTGGGTGACGCATTGCCCTTTCTATCAAATGGGTGAGCAGATGTTTGCCGAATGGCTCGGCGAGGCGCGCGCCATCTGGGCGGACTTGCAGGGTGATGCGGACTGAGGCCGTGCTGGATGCAGCAGAAAACGGGTTACACTGACCAGCCAATGACCAGGTTCACCAAGCCCGGCCAATCAATCACTGCCGGAAAACACCGCCATGCGCTTTTTCAATACCGAAGGCCCGGTACGCCCCGAGATGCACTATGTGCTGCCGCCTCTTGAGCGCTGGGATCTCGACGCGGTGCTGCGCATGATCGAGCAGCAAAAATACTTCCTGCTACACGCCCCGCGCCAGACCGGCAAGACCTCCTGCCTGCTGGCGCTAATGAAACGGCTCAACCGCGACGGGCGCTATCTGGCGGTCTATGCCAATCTCGAGACCGCCCAGGCGGCGCGCGAGAATATCGCGCTGGCGATGACCGACATTGTGCAGACCATCGCCGATGAAGCGCGCGCGGACACGGGTGAACAGGGCTTGGCGGAACTGGCGGAGGAAGCGCTGGCGCACAACGCCCCCACCCGCGCCCTGCGCGCCTTCCTCACCCAATGGTGCGAACGCAGCGAGCGTCCGCTGGTGCTGTTTCTCGATGAGGTCGATGCCCTGGTCGGCGACACCCTGGTCTCGTTGCTGCGCCAGTTGCGCGGCGGCTACCGCCAACGCCCCCGCTCCTTTCCCAATACCATCGTGCTCTGTGGCGTCCGCGATCTGCGCGACTATCGCATCCACGCCAGCTCCGAAGAGGAACCCATCACCGGCGGCAGCGCCTTCAACATCAAGGCCAAATCCCTGCGGCTGGGCGACTTCACGGCCGATGAGATCAACACCCTGCTCACCGAGCACACCCAGGAAACCGGGCAGGTGTTCACCCCGGAGGCACTGGCGCGCGTCTGGACGCTGACCCAGGGGCAACCCTGGCTGGTCAATGCCCTCGCCTATGAGTGCTGTTTCGAGCTGACAGCCGGGCGGGATCGCGCCCAGCCCATTGATGCCGAGCTGATCGACCAGGCCAAGGAGAATCTGATCATCCGCCGCGTCACCCATCTCGATCAGCTCGCCGACAAGCTGCGCGAGCCCCGGGTGCGGCGCATCATCGAGCCGATGCTGGCCGGCAATGCACTCGGCGAGATTCCCGTCGATGAGCGGGATTATCTGATCGATCTCGGCCTGTTGCGGCGCGTCAACGGTGGCAGTCTGGACGTGGCCAATCCCATCTATCGTGAGGTGCTGCCGCGCACCCTGGCCAGCGGGCCGATGGACGCCATGCCGTATTTTCGCCCCACTTGGCTGACCGTAACCGGCGAACTCGACCCCGAGGCGCTGTTCGACGCCTTCCTCGCCTTCTGGCGGCAGCACGGCGAGGCGCTGCTTGGCAGCGCGCCCTATCACGAGATTGCGCCCCATTTGGTGCTTATGGCCTTCTTGCAGCGGGTGGTCAACGGCGGCGGTACGCTGGAGCGCGAATACGCCATCGGGCGCGGGCGCATGGACCTATGCCTGCGCTACGGACGTTTGACCTTGGGCATGGAGTTGAAGGTCTGGCGCCCCGGCGCGCCCGATCCGCTGTCCGAGGGATTGGCGCAACTGGATAAGTATCTGGCCGGTTTAAATCTGGACAGCGGCTGGCTGGTGATCTTCGACCGCCGCCCCGGCATTCCGCCGCTGGCCGAGCGTCTGCGTAGCGAGGAGACTCAAACCCCGAGCGGACGCGCGGTACGGCTGGTGCGGGCTTGAAGGGCGGCACTTGCTACAAACCGGCACATCCCGCCTGGCACAAACGCTCCGCCACCGCAAACACCTCATCGCGCTTCACCAGCTCCGCCTTCCAAGGCTCCGGAATCGCCGAGAGACCATAGTAAGCCCCGGCCACCTGCCCACACACTGCGGCGGTGCTGTCGGTATCCCCGCCGAGCGCGACCGCCAGGCGGATCGCTTCCTTGAAGCTATCGGTGCGGGCTGTCACTGACCGCCCTAATGGAGCCACCCATGATCGGGTTAATGGAGCCACTCAGAGGTGGCTCACAGGGGTCTCGAACGGGGGCTATTGTTCGGCAGTTTTAGCCGAATTTGCAAGGGGTGAAAGTGGGGGTTCTGGGAGTGGTTTCGGGGTGCGATAACTGGCCCCATCAAGGACCACGCGGTAGGCGTTGTGGCGCAGCCGATCCAGCGTCGCGGCCCCCAGCAAGCGATTCGGGAACGCATCGCCCCACTCGCTGAAGTCCAGATTGCTGGTGACGATGGTTGCGCGCTGCTCATAGCGCTCGCTGATCAAGTCATGGACATCCTCGTCCTGCGGCGAGCGCAGCGGTTTCAGTCCAAAATCGTCGATGATCAACAGCGCCACCCGTGAGAGCGCCTGGAAGCGGCGCTGAAAGGTCCCGGTCGCACGCGCCTCATTCAACGCGCCGAGCAGCTGGGTTTGGGTCATGAAGCGCACATCGTGCCCCTGGCACGCCGCGATCTGACCCAATGCCTGGGCCAGATGACTCTTCCCCGTGCCGCTCGGGCCGGCGATCAGCACCGAGGCCGGCTCCGTGAGGAACTGCCCCGTAGCCAGTTCCTGGATCAAGGCTCGGTTGATGCCAGGATTGAAGGCAAAGTCGAACTGCTCCAAGGTCTTGTGCGAACGGAAGTTGGCCCGGCGCACGCGTTGGCTCAGGCGCTTCTGCTCGCGGCGGGCAATCTCATCCTGGATCAACAAGGCGAGGAAGTCGGTATAGGACAGGTGCTCCTCGATGGCTTGGCGGTTGCGCGCCGGCAGGGCCTCAAGGAGGCCAGAGAGGCGCAGTTGTTTCAGCATGGGAGCGAGTTCAGGCATCGGATTCATGGGTGTTGTCCTGTTCATCAGTGCGACAGCAGCTCAGCGGCGTCACGCAGGAAACGCGCGCCACCGGTGTAGCTCTCCGCCAGGGTGTCGAAGGCCGCCGCTGCATCAGGCTGTTGATCCAGCCCCTTCTCGAGGATGGTCTTGACACTGCGATAACGCGGATTGTCGAAGCTCAGCGCCCGTTGGCAGGCCGCCTCCAGACGTGGTGCGCCGTACTTTTCACCCAGGCGGATCACGCCTTGGGCGGCACGCAGGTGCTCCAGCACCCGGTCGGCGAACAGCCGCTCGATGAGCGCTCGGCACTGCGGGCCGATGGCGTTGGCTTGCTTCAGGCACCACTGCGGATCACGCATGGCGAAGGCCAGCGCGTTGGGCGGCATGTGATCGGCCACCGTGCTGCGTGCACCGGGGCGTAACTGGCGCACATGGGTGGCCACCAGCACATGCTCCTGGTAGAGACGCACCACATCCGAGGTGGCCTTCAGCCAGAGGGTCTGGCCGAGCAGACGGAAGGGGACGGAGTAATAGGCCTTCTCAAACTGCACATGGGCGTCGCGATGGACCTTGAGCTTGGCCCAGACGGCCAGCTCCGGCGGGGCATCCGGGAGACGTCCGAGCAGGGCTTTCTCGACCGACTCGAACAGGGCCAGCGGCTGCTCGCGGGTGGTACCGTGAATGCGGTTGCCGGCCTCGGCCAGAATCCATTGGCGCAGCTTGGCGTTGGCATCTGCCAGGGAGCGAAACTCACGCAAGGGTAGGAACGCTTGTTTGACGTATTTCACCCCCGCTTCAACGCGTCCCTTCAATTGAGGTTCGCGCGGCGGGCAGGCGTCGATCTTGAAGCCGTAGCCCTCAGCACACTCGCCATAGGCGCGCTGCACCTCGGGATCGCGGCGGTGGGCAAGGATGATGGCGCATTTGGCGTTGTCGATGATGACCCGCTTGGGGACGCCGTTGAACCACTCGAAGGCGTGGCGATGGCAGGCGAGCCAGGTGGCGACATCCTGGCGCCAGATGAGCTCGGCGTACTGATGCCGGCTGAAGCACAGCGTCATGACGAAGACCCAGGTCTTGCGCAGTTCGCCGGTGTCGGTGTCGAGGATGCGCGGGCCGGCGCCGAAGTCGACTTGGGCGGCTTCGCCGGGGGCGAAGTCCAGGCGCACCGTGGCCTTGAGCGGGGCTGGCTGTGTAGTTCCGGCAAGCGTGCGTGATCCCTTGACAGGGTAGTGACTAGGATGTCGCCGGTGCAAAGCCATCACCGGAGGCCCTCATGAACACCGCAACCGTCCCGCCATCGCCATCGCC
>POWB01000007.1:96647-170186 GCA_010912705.1 Halochromatium sp. | reverse complement strand
TGAGGCCATGCTCATGCTTCGCTCCTACTTCAAGGCCGGGCGTTGGAATTTACTGAAAACCATGGCAAATCCATCCGTCATGACGACCTCTACATGACACGGAAAATTGGGAATGCGCCCGGCGTCAACTTTCGTCGCGCTGGCTCAGGAGCGCCTTGAGCCGCGCAACTTCGGCCAGGGCCTCTTCCTTGGCTTGGAGCGCCTCTTCCTTGGCTTGGCGCTCGGCTTGCGCCTCCGCGCCTTTCTCATCCAGCGCCCGCTGTATGGAACGCTGCTGGCGCAAGGATTCCTGGCGTGACTGGTAGCGGTGGTAGTTGCGTTCTTTCTCGGAAAAGGCGCTCAAGGTGCTCATGGCGTGCCTCATGATCGGGGGTTGCATCCAGTCGGGCAGGTGCTCGGGGTCAAGCCGCTCGCCCTCCTTGAGGAATTTTAGCCAACGCTCGGCCTCGGTTTCGACCTGCTCGACGGCGAACTTGCTCAACTCGAACAGCCGAATCGAGCCATGCTCGATCAGTCCGCGTCCCTGCTCGTCGCGCAGGCTGAAGCGATGGCCATACTCCGCACGGTCGGCGAAGAGGGTCTGATCGATGATCCAGATGGCATAGGTCGGTTGCAGCCTGTCGTAATCCTGACCGCTCTGCAATTGTTGGCTGTAGAGATCGGCCCAGGTATAAAAGATGCGCGCGCGCAGGTCCGGGAAGACGAGGAGCTGGATCTCGACCTGGAAGCGGCGGCGCTGGGCGTCTTGGGCCTTGACATCGACGACGGTGAGCTTGTCGTCGAGGGTTTCGCGCTCGTTGTAGGGGTTGCTGATCTCGACCCAGGTGACGGGCGCGGGCAGCTCGTCACCGAGGATGGCATTGAGGAAGTGGATGAGCAGGTCGCGGTGGTCGTCCGAGCCCAGGAGGGTCTTGAAGACGCAGTCGACCTTGGGATCGATGGGACGATACATACAAAGAGGGTAGCGGTTGTGTGGGATTGTGGCAATTCTTGGCCAGCCTAGCCAGCTTATTTATGATGATCGGGTAGTGCTACAGATATGTTGGTGTCGAGTAGATGACGCTATCCCAGTGACTGGATCATCGCTCCACAATGACGGAAGACATCCAGATCTAGAACACCACCCTAATATCGACATGATAGAACGATAAATATCGTTTTTTTGGAGGCTTTTTCGCAGCCTGTCAGATATCGCGCCAAGACAAGACATCGGCATCGCTGCGCGTCTGGCTTTCGTCGCCGCCGTAGACCAGCATGGGGCGACCGGCTTCGCTTCCGGCCAACTCTTGCCATCGGGCAAGGCCGCGCCAGGCATCTCGCTGCAGGGTGGCTCCAGACTTGATCTCAACGGGTCGCACGCTGGCGCTCTCGGGCAGCAGCAGGTCGACTTCATGTCCGGAGCGATCGCGCCAGAAACTGAATTGGGGCGGTCGCCCGGTATTCAGGCGTTTTTTGGCGAATTCGCTGACCACCCAGGTCTCGAATAGGGCGCCGCGCAGCGGATGTGTGCGGATCTGTCGAGCGTCTTCGATCCCCAGTAGCCAAGCGAGCAGTCCGGTATCGTAAAAGTACAGCTTGGGTGTCTTCACCAAGCGCTTGTTGAAATTGCGATGGTAAGGCGGGAGGCGATGGATGATGAAACTGGCTTCCAGCACGGACAACCAGTCACGCACGGTGTTGTGGCTAACGCCGGTCTCTTCGCCCAGAGCGCTTTGATTCAAGAGTTGACCGCTGCGTCCGGCACATAGCCGCAGGAAGCGCTGGAATTGCGTCAGGTCGCGGACATTGATCAATTGCCGAACATCCCGTTCCAGATAGGTCTGCACGTAGTTCGCATACCAACCGGACGGGTCTAGGTCTCGGTCATAGATCGGCGGATAGGCGCCTTTGAACAGCGCGGTGTCGAGGTCGTTGGGCAAGCGGTGATCGCAATGACGGGATACCCCTTGGCATGTTCGCGGAGTGTCGATTCAGCGTCGCGCGGGATCATGGCTAATTGTAAGTGGAGGTTACAATTAGCCAGATTTTAGGCTGCAGTGGCAGTTTGAGGCAAGCTGTCTTGGTTCGATCTCGTTAACCGGGGCTGTTGTCGCGCTCCAGGTCGCCATGCTGTTCGCGGCTTTCAATCGACTGCATCAGCTGTTCCCGATAACGCTTGGCGATCACGCCCCAGTCGAATCTCTCTAGGCAGCGAGCGCGGGCCTGAACGGCCAACCGCTCGCGGCGTTGCGGATCGCTCAAGAGTGCGACGATGGCAGCCGCGAGGGCTTCTGTGTCATCTGGATTTATCAGAACGCCGCTGTGATCGCTCTCGATGACATCCTGAACCGCCGCTACATTTCCGCAGATCACGGGACAGCCACAACCGCTCGCCTCCACGAGCACGAGTCCAAGCCCTTCTTGGTCGCCGCTGCGTCCAATGCGGAAGGGTGCGACGAAGAGCGTGGCGCGTCGATACAGGGTCGGCAGTTCCGCTTGTGTCAGCATGCCGCGAAACTCAACACGGCCCACCAAGCCTAGCGTTTCCGTGAGGCGCTTCAGATCCGGCTCCAACGGCCCGCCACCGGCGATGACCAAGCCTGTTTTAGGATGCGTCTCCAGAATCTGAGGCAGGGCGCGCAATAGTTGGTCCACACCCTTCTTCTCGACCAGCCGCCCGACGAACAACAACTCATGCGTTTGGCGCGGTGTCCCCTTTGGATCTGGCGTGAACTGCTGCTGCAGATCGACGCCCATCGGGATGACGCTGACCTTCTCAGCCGCGATGCCCATCGACAGCACCACGGCACGCATCGCCTCACTCACCACGGTGATCCCCGCACTCGCTTGCATCACAACGCGTTTCAACGCCTGCAGCGGCGCACTCCGCAACGCGAACAGGTCACCGCCATGCGAGGTGCAGATCAAGGGCACACTGCAGCGGCAGAGCTTCTTGACGAACAGCGCGATAACCCCCTGCGGGATCAACCAGTGCGCATGGATCAGATCCCAACGCTCAGCACGCAGCAGGCGGATCAACGCCCAAGCCTGACCGATCAAGAAGAACGGAACCAGCAGATAGTTGAGCGGATTGGCCCGCAAACGATTGAGAATGCCACCATCCTGACCGGCCAGGGTCTCCCAGCGTCGCAGGAAATAAGGGAAGCGAACCACGCGGAGATCAGCCATGACCTCCTGCTCAAGGCTCCCAGGCGATCGCGGCGCTAGCATGGTGATCTCGAAGCGATCGGTCAGGCGTCGGCTAAGCTCGAAGACGAACGGCGGCTCTGGATCATCGCGCCAGCGTGGAAAGGTGGACGTCAATACCAATAGGCGTGGCTTGGTCATGGAGCAAGAGACGGCATTGCGCTACTGATCAGGCGCATGGTCTCATGTTCATGTTCATGGTGATCGAATTGCTGGAGACCCAGAATGATGGTCTTGTAGTCCAATGGTTTTGACTGCTACAGTTTATCGACACAGGCTGCAGGAAACTCGACGATGAGCCTCGCCCATGCCATTGATCTGCAACACCATGATGATACGCCAGTTGAGGACCATATCGTCCGCTTAGGTGGCTCGGCCTGGCGTGATTTCGAGCGCTTGCTCGCCATTCGCGGGGAGAAGGCGAATCCCCGTCTGACCTACTTGGATGGCGCCCTCGAGATCATGAGTCCATCGCGCACGCATGAAACGCTCAAGTCCCTGATCAGTCGTCTGGTCGAGGCCTACTGCCTGGAGGCGGGTATCCGCTTCATGCCTGTCGGTGCCTGGACGCTGAAGGACCGACTCCAGGAGGTAGGTCTGGAGCCGGACGAGTGCTACATCTTTGATGCCGAAGAGACCGATCGCCCCCATCTCGCCATTGAGGTAGTGTGGACCTCTGGCGGCATCGATAAGTTAGAGGTCTACCGGCGTCTTCGTGTCCAGGAAGTTTGGTATTGGCGCAAGGGTCGAATCCAGGTCTATGTGCTGGCCGACGACGGCTATCGACCGCAGGCTCACAGCGCTCGTTTACCAGGACTCGATCTTGATCTCCTGACTAAATTCCTCGATCAGCCGACGGCCTACGATGCCATCCAAGGTTTCCGGGCGCATCTAGACAAGCAGTTGAGAAGTCTTCCATGAGTGGATAGCGTTTGTTGCGCTCTTGCACCGTCCAGACAGGCTACGGCTGGACGTTAATCCATATCAGATAGCGATCTCTTTTCATGCTTGAAAATTCCCATACTGCCACTGAATTTTCAAGCTAAATCTCTCGGTATCGCCGTTCGATTTACCGATCCCCCTCCCGATACGACAGTGCTGTGATCTGCTCAGAGACTAGACCCATCATGAACACTACCACGGCGGCGGTGAGCAGTAGGGCGCTCATGTTGGTGAATTTGTGCGCGGTGATGAAGGTGTAGAGGTAATAGCCCAACCCGGTGCCAAACAGCAAGCCACTGACTGGAAAGAACACCTTGAGCGGCGAGTACAGCGTGGCGACCTTGAACAGGATTAGCAGAAAGCGCACCCCATCGCGCAGTGGGTGCAGATGGCTGGGACGGCCCTGACGCGGCCCGGCATGGATCGGCACATAGGCGACCGGATAGCCGGAGCGGAAGAAGGCCATGGTGATGGTGGTCGGATAGGAGAAGCCGTTCGGCAGCAGATAGAGAAAGCGCCGAAAGTGCTTGGCGCGGACTGCGCGGAAGCCGGAGGTGAGATCCTGGATCGGATGCCCAGTCATGAGTGAGGCGAAGGTATTGTAGATGGCATTGGCTAGGGCGCGGCCCAGGCTTGCTTGAGAACCGGCACCGCGCGCGCCGACGACCATGTCGTAACCTCCAGCGAGCGTTGCGAGGAGCCGTGGGATGTCGGCGGGATCATGCTGGCCATCGGCGTCCAGGAAGACGAGGATCTCCCCGGTAGCAGCGCGGGCGCCGGCCTTGATCGCGGCGCCATTGCCGAGCGAGTAGGGATGCGAGATCAGTCGGACCTGAGCCGCGCGCGCGACCTCGGCGGTGGCATCGGTGGAGCCATCGTCGACGACGATGATCTCGGCGTCAGGCGCGACGGCACGGATCACCGGAAGCAAGGTCGCGAGGGACTTGGCTTCGTGACAAGCGGGCAGGATAATCGAGAGCATCAGTACCTGTGAGTCGGAGTGCGGCAAACGGCCAGAGAGCAGGTCAGGCGGTTAGCAGGTTATCTCGAAATGATCTCAAAAACGATCGCAAACAGCGAGTCATCCCGCAATTATTTGGGTCGCGGCTGGACGATCAACGCCATGGCGGTGATATTGACATCTTCATCCCGGGAGACTGGTCGAGCCGGGAGATCGTTATTCGGCGTTTGGGCTTCTGCGCGGAATTGCGTCGTGAATTGGGTGATCAGAAACTGGATGTCGTGGCGGTATTGCCTTTGGCATGGTTCAAGAGATGGCTGATATGATCACGAAATTAAAAGTGGCCTATCGAGCGCTTAAACCTGAGTTAGGCTCAGCAACGAAGCCATGCACCCGGTGTCCCCCTAGCTCCAAGCTCGTCCGCAAGGTTTACCTACGAGGTTGCATATGACGACCGCCCGATACGTTTATTGGCAAGATGAAGACATGTGGCTGGGCTATTTAGAAGAGTTTCCCGATTACATGACACAAGGAGAAGACTTGGAAGACCTGAAGGAAAACCTTAAGGATATCCATGCAACGCTAACAAGCGGCGAACTACCCATCGTCCGTTGCGTAGGTGAACTTGCCGTCGCATGAAGCGCCGAGACTTGATCAAGAAACTTGAGAGCATGGGCTGCGTAATGCTTAGGCATGGCAGTCGGCATGACTGGTATCACAATCCTGAAACCAAAGAGTCTCAACCAGTTCCGAGGCATCGCGAGATCAAGGAGCATCTCGCGAGACATATCATACGCAAACTGAGTTGATGCCCAACAAACCCGTAAGCCCGACGCCAAACTGTGGCGACGCGCGAAGCGCTCGCCGCAGTTTGGCGCGGGCTGCGGTTGACGTTATTGCCCAAGGCGACAGTCGCGGTGATCGACAAACTGGCAGACATCGTAGCCGCCGCCCAAGCCGACGACGATAGCCCCGAGGTGCCGATCTTAGTCGAGCACAAACTACTCGGACTGCTGCCGCTGGATGCCGATGATGAGGGGCTGGACCCCGTGGATGTCGGTATCACCCTGGCCTCCATCCACGCGTATTTCGAGGCATTGGTACAAGCGCGAGAAATCGCTCTGGCGCGCGAGCTAATCGAACGTCGCGGAAAAACCCAGGGTGAACATTCCAGATAGGTCTGGACATAGTCGTTCCAGTCACACGCGAGAGACGCTATCTCGAAGCGCCTCCAGAATGACTCGGCGCTCAATCGTATCCAGTGCCTTGCTCAATGTGTTGGTATCCGCTCCTTCGCGCAGCGGTTGTGACTGGGGCGATTGCAAGAAGCGTAACAGATGCTGAGCGATAGCATGGCCTTTGACCGCCGCTTGACTCAACCAGAGCGTCCCGCTGTCTTCATCGGGCATGCCAAACTCGCCGCAGAGATGCCCGCGTCCCAGATAGCACATGGCATTGGGGTGAAATTGCTTGGCTGCCAGGGTGAGCCAGTAACAGGCGTCCTTGCCATGCGAGATCGACCATAACAACAGACCCAGTTCGCACTGCGCCTCAGCCTCACCACCGTCAGCCGCCAAGATCATCTCGGTGTCCTCAGGCTCTAGCGTGAGGCGCGATAAGGCCAATACATCATCGAAACGCACTCGGGTCTTTTCACCAGGCCGATGGGTGTTGACCGTCTTCAGTGTGCCGTTCCGGATACGTCGCCACAGCGTGCGCTTGGTGAGGCCGGTGATCGATGTTGCGGTGTCGAGGCAGATCGACGCCATTAGCTGCGGCTCCTGATACTAGCGAAGTGTGGTTGAGAAGAAGCACTAACGATCAGGATAGTCGATCCGCCCGCTGTCACCAAGTCTAGTATGACATGTTCAACGTATGTCTCAGTGGTCGGTGTGACATCTGATGGATTGCCGCGCGGAGACAGTCTTCAACCTGCTGCTTTAATCCTTTGTTGTTGAACGAAGTCCCGGCTGATGTCTCTCTGTTGAGGAATTGGCGCGTGAAATGCTTGAACAGCGACGGGAGACCTGGGCGCCTGTCGTGACACAGTAGCCTCCTGATTCAAGCGTGGTTTCGAACCGCAAGACACTGGAGTGATCTCATGAAAAAGATGCAACAAGGCTTTACCTTGATCGAACTGATGATCGTGGTGGCGATCATTGGTATTTTGGCGGCAATTGCGTTGCCGGCGTATCAGGATTATACGATTCGTGCAAAAGTGAGTGAGTGTGCTGGGCTTGCATCAGCTTGTAAGACAGCGGTCAACGAGTTTGCAAATTCTATGGGGCATTTACCTACTAATGCTGCCAGTGCTGGATGCGCAACTATGGCAACACAATATTGTTCGGCAGCGGTTTGGGTTCCTGGTAGTACATGGGTTGAAGTTCCGATAAAGACGGATACAGGAATTCCAGCAGTTTGTGATCTCAGATTGGAACCACAAACAGCAACCGGGCCCTTCAGAATTACTGGCTGGAGTGGTACAACCGACTGTACAAATAAAACCTACGTGCCAGCCAACTTCCGCTAAGTTCATACCTATACACGCATGATTTAATTAATTTAGATTTAGTGTTTAATTAAACCCCGCATTGCTAGATGCAAGCGGGGTTTTTAGCTTTTGAATTTTAGTTGATTATGCATTTTAGCTGGTTCTTTTTTAAATATAAGCAATCGCAGCAGATGTCTACTCTGATATCCTGTCTCTTTGTTTTGATGATTGGTTTGGCTTATGTCTATTTTCTCTATAGTGAAGGCTGGTTTGCACCTTGGCTTTTCGATGATAGTTTTAGTCTCGAAGGCTTAGCTGAGGTTTACAGTATTCAATCTGCTTTATCTTACATTATCGGTAATAACACGGGGCCGACCGGTCGCCCGTTATCGATGCTCACCTTTTTGCTGAACCTTCAAGACTGGGATGCAAATCCTGCTGCTTTTCGTCAATTCAACACGATTTTGCATCTGCTGAATGCCACGCTGGTGGCGGCCATTACCTGGCTGATCGTACGCGCTGCACCTCATTGGCGTCAGCGCGCTCCTGGCGTCGCGGTGACCCTGGCGCTTGTCTGGGCGCTACATCCCTTGCTCGTTTCTGGGGTGCTCTCAGCCGTACAGCGCATGACCTTGCTGTCCGGCTTTTTCGTACTGCTTGGCGTGCTCGGCTATCTGGTTGGACGTCAGCTCGTGGAACGGCGTCCCCGTGCGGGTCTCTTGCTCATCCTTGTGTCAGTCGGCTTCGGTACGGCATTGGCTGGCTTGTCTAAGGAAAATGGTTTTTTACTGCCATCATTCATTGGGCTTATAGAGCTGTCATTGCTATCACGTTGGCAGCCCGTGTCGGTGAAATATTGGCGAGCCGGCTTTCATCTACTCCTTTGGGGGCCATTACTCGTTTTTCTTGGCTACATTTTGACCCATTGGTCAGGCATGCAGGCCGCGACTGAGATCAAACGGGCCTATACCCTGGACGAACGATTATGGTCGCAGACTGTCATTCTCTGGGACTATTCGCGGCAGATTTTGGTGCCTGATATCCGTGCGATGGGACCATTTCAAGATGATCCAAGCAATCTGCGTCCCTTTGGCTTGGTGCCGCTTGTCGCACTGATCCTCTGGATCGGCGTGCTCGGCGTGGCCATTGGACTGCGGCGACGTTACCCGCTACTGCTGTTTGGGGTCGGGCTGTTTTTGATCGGGCATCTCCTCGAATCGACCGCCATCCCCCTCGAACTCTATTTTGAACACCGCAATTACCTGCCAAGTTTGGGATTATTGGCATTACCGGTTGTCGCCATTTGGCGTTTCCGGCGCTGGTGGCAGAGCGCGGTCCTGAGTGTCGCGTTGATTGGAGGGATGGCGTTGTTGTTATCCCTGACCCTGCGCGGATGGGAGAATCAGGAGATCGGTGTTGAACGCTGGGTCAAGGCCCATCCTGAGTCATTGCGTGCCATGGTGCATAAGGCGCAGTGGGTTGAACGCTACCAAGGGCTTGCCGCGGCCGCCGAGTTTACGCTGCAAGCCGCGGATCGGCGGCCTCATGATCCAGAGGTTGGCGCTTATGCACTTGCGGCACAATGTCTGCTGCCAAAGTCACTCTTCGGTCCCGGCCTCTTTTCGCATCTGCAACAAACGCTTGCTTCGGAGAAGGCCACTCCAGCGACGCTGACCTATCTCGAGCATAGCTTGAACCAACGATTGAAGGGCGGCTGTCCTTGGCTGAAGCCTGCTGACCTGAGAGGGGTCTTTCAAGGCTTGCTCGATGGCTCACCCTTGATGGGTGATCGCACCCTGCGTTCACGGGTGCTGGTCAATATTGGTCTGCTCGAGATGTCTGAGGGTGATATCGGCGCCGGCTTGACCTCGATTTTGCAGGGATTTCGTCTACATCGTACCTACCAGACCTTTACATTATTGGTCGAAAGCTTATTGAGTGCGCACCGGGAAGCGGATGCTCGGACATTGATGGAGGAGTTTATGGCCTATCAGCCACGCAATATTGTGACCAAGGCGGAACATCGGCGACGTGTGCTCAAGGCCTATGAAGCGGCAGCGGAAAAAAGCGCTCCGGCTGAGACGCTCTAGCCCTTGCGATGAGCGGGTGATCCCTGGCTCAAGTTGTCGTCTTGCACCAAGCCTGCCACCAAGCTCGATACTGAGCTTCAAGCTGTCGGGTAACACGTTGACCATCCATGAGTGGCGAGCGTTCAACTCGGCTCCTTAGACGGGCGCGCAATTCCGTCAATCTGTCAGGGTTGGTGGCGAGCTTGCGGCCAATGCGCACGAAATCCTCATGGCTTTGGGCGACGAGGTCTGGTAATCCAGCATTCGTGAGCAAACTCAGTCCGCTTCTCGAGCGCGTGTGCTGACCCATTAGGGTGAGTACCGGAACGCCCATATACAGCGCATCGATTGTGGTGGTGCCGCCGTTGTATGGAAAAGAGTCGAGTGCGAGATCGACGGTGCTGATGGCTGCAAGATAGTCTCGATAGTCGAGGCGGGGTAGGAAATCGATGCGTTTCGCTGCAATACCTTGAGCATCGAAGCGTTGAAGCACGCGTGTTTGGGCTCGGCCTTTGGGTGCGCCGGCGATGACCAGACGGGACTGGGGTAGGGTCGTCATTAAGGCCGCCCAAAGATCCAAGGCCGTATCGCTAAGCTTGGCGAGGTTATTGAAGGAGCCAAAGGTTGGGTAACCTTGACTGCTCATCGGTAAGGCGCCCACAGGAGGCGGATGCGTATAGGCGGCGTGGCACCATTGCGTATCCGGCAATCGAGCTAAGCGCTCGGTATGCCATGTTTCGGTGAGGCCAGGTGGGTCGGTGAAGGGGTCACAGAGCCTGTAGTCCATCGCGTTGAGTCCAGTCGAACCCAAGTAGCCTAACCAGGTTGCCTGAATCGGCGCCAACCGGCGTGCTAAAGCGGGTAGGCGGTGACCTTCGGTGATTCCATTGAGGTCAACCAGGATATCGATACCGCTGTCACGGATTTGCGCGGCCAGTTGCTGATCATCGAGTCCATCGACCGGATGCCAATGGGAGACCAGGTGCTGAAGCCGGGCCGTCACGGCATCTTGAACGCTGTGATTGTAGAAGGCATGGATCTTGAACTGACTGGCATCATGGTTTAGCCAGGCTGTCTCGATGAAACGCGCGACGGGATGTTCGCGGAAGTCTGAACTGAGGTAGCCGATCGTCAAGGGCCGTTCAGGGTCGCGAGCATTGCTGAATGCCGTCAATCCCGTCGCCGCGGCCGGACAAAACGCTTCTACAAATTGCTGGCGACGGCTTGCCAAATCAGATTCCAGGATGCTGGCCGAATAATTCATCATAAAGAGCGTCATGCCGGCGATGTAGGCCTCGTCTGGGGCGAGTTCGCAAGCACGCTGGAGATGGACCAGCGCCGAATCGATAAAGCCTTGGTCGCTGAGCGCCTTGCCGAGCCAACTCCGTGCCTGAGCATGGTTGGGCCAAGACCTGAGTGCCGTCTCTAAGCACTGGCAAGCTCCTTCGGGGTCGCCGGCGCGCATCAGGCTATGGCCAAGGTTGAGATTGGCCCCTGGATGCTGGGGCTGCATGCTCAGGGCGAGACGATACTGTTCGATAGCGCCCTTGGTGTCCCTAAGCCTTTCCCGGCAAACGCCGATAGCACAGTGAATGTCAGGAAGGAATTCAGCGTCCAGCAGACGCAACGCGGTACGATATTGGTCTTCAGCCTCGGCATAACGTCCAGTCTTGAGCGCAAGATTGCCGAGGTTTGCAGAGGCTTTCCCCTGCTTAGGATCAGATTTGAGCGCCAACCGGTAACTGGCCTCGGCCCCCTCGGCATCCCCTTGAAGGTCGAGTACATTGCCCAGGTTGAGGTAGGCTAATGCTGAGTTCGGCGTCTGTTTCAACGCGAGCCGATACAGCTGTTCGGCTTCCCGCAGTTGATGCTGATCTTCGAGGGCTTGTCCGCGCCTGATCAGCTCCGCGAGCGTACCCGGATGCTCCTGTTGCTGAGACCGTCGAGGTGAATCCCTGTTGGCTGTCGTCGGTTTGCGTATCAATGGCCAGCGCATCGCCTAGGGTTCCGCTTGGTTGAGACTGAACAAGTCACGAGTTGCGCCAGAATGGCATGAGTTTGTGTCGAAGACTTGCCTTGGGCCGTAACCCGGCCGCCTCGAGGGCCTCAGCCTCATCGGTTAAGAGATTGCCAAGTGCATCGACCAGGGGTTGCAGGTGGTTGGCATAATGTTTCCAGCGTGCAAGGGAATCGCGATAAATTGGTTTTCGCACTTGAATGAGGCTAGCGGTTCTTACAAGGTGTTTCTTCTCATAAAAATGCATGACCGTTGGATTCCAAGTCAGACCACAAAACTCCAGCAGGTGACGGATGGTCTCCTCTGGTTTGGCAATTAGGGTTTCATAATCGATCTCGAACATCGAGAGCGGTAATACTCGACGCCAGTGGGCCATGATCTGACGATAGCTCCAGTAGTAGTGACCGATGCTGTTCAGGTCATAACTCCAAGGCATTCTTGTACTGAGCGTGAAATACTGAAAATAACAAGACAGGCAGGTGTCGAGTGGATGGCGTCGGGTGTGGATGATTCGCGCCTTTGGGAATAAGATAGCGATAATACCAAGACCAATATAATTAAATAGCTGTTTATCGATCACGCGTGTTGATGGATCATCGACCCGAGAGTAAGCGCGTTTGAGATAGGCATCGACAATGGATTGTAGATCTTGATTCGAGGCAAACCCGAGACCGAGCGGATAGGGGGTCTTTTTCTTGCCGTCCCGTTGATCGAAGGATGCGCAGAGTTGATTGACTAGGTCGGGTAGGTCTAATGCCTCACCGAGACTATGCGTGTTGGGGTGCGAGGCGAGAATTTGCTCGATCAAGGTTGATCCGCTGCGCGGCATGCCAACAATAAATATGGGTGTCTCTGGCGTTGATAATGCTTGCTGAGCCTGAAAATATTTCGCTGAAAAAAATCGGGTGAGTCTGGCGACAAATTGTTGCTGTTCACGCGGGTTATAATCCTCGCGAATCAGCTGGTTACCCTGCTGATAGTGTTTGAAGGCATGATCCCATTCCTGTAGATCGTTATAGGCCTTGCCCAAAGCAAAATGGACGCTGGTTCGCCCGGTGACGGTTAACGGCAGTTCCAGCGCGGCCTCCATTCGGTTGAGTAGCTTTTGACTCGATTGATCGAATGTCTGTAAACGCGATAGGTAAAAATAGGTCTGGCCGTTTGTCGGGTCGATCACGCTGGCCTTTTCGAGCAAGCGTATTGCCTCTGATTTGTCGCCGAGCTGCTGATAGAGATTGGCTACATTCACATAACAAGCAATATCTTTTGAGCCAAGCTCAAGCGCTTTTTGCCCATGCCGCATGGCATCGTCACTGCGATCTAAAGCGAATAAGATCACGGCGAGATTGAGATGTGCCGGATAATGGGAGGGTTTCAGTGAGATCGCTTTTTCGAGTAATTCAGCCGCTTCTTGCGACGCCAAGCGATGAATATGCAGTAACCAGCCTAAGCTGGTGAGCGCCTGAATTTGATGAGCGTCTTGCTTTAGGGCTTGTTGGTAATGCGCGATCGCCGCCTCATGACGTCCTAATGACTGATGAATATCTCCCAATAGGTTCCAGACATCGGCGCTTTGTCCCTGGCGCGAGGCAACTGGCATTAAGGTATCGAGGGCGAGGGCGGGCCTTTCGGCGCGGAGGTAAGCCTGGGCCAGAGTGTAGGCAACCTCATCGTCTTCAGGGCTATCTGCTAGGAGATCAGAAAGCGCCAGAATGGCCGCGTCGAGGCGGCCCTTAGCAAGTTTTTTTCGTGCCTCGCTGAGGACTTTGGTGCGATCATCGGTCCGTTGTGACATCGGATTGGGTTCTTAGGTTTGTTGTTTGATCGCCAGGAGGCTTGGAGAGCGGGCCGTCAGGAGGCTCGCGCTTGCCCTATCTTTGGTATGCTGAACACTTGGCAACGGCTATTTTGCCGCCGCCGATGACGGAATCGTGCATCTTACCACCCTCGGCAGAATATGCAGCATACAGGAGTTTTAACCTGATTTTCGTCTGAATCAGGCATGGTGAATAGCGAAATAGTCAACGCGTCATCTCTTGGAGCACACTCGTGTTTATATTTGGAAAAAAGAAGAAGATCTTAATCGCCTTCGCAGCTCAAACAGCGGACACGCTCTTTAGCCAAGCTCCTCCAGCGCTGGTGGAAAAGCATCGGCTAGAAAAGTCCAAGCAAGCGACGAAACAGTTTCATGCCAGTGTCGAAGATGCCTTGATGCGTGTCGCGCAATTCAAGGCGTCTGAGAAACCGGGGATTTATGGTAAAGCCAAGTTGCATTTGGTATTTGCCAATCGGTTAAAAGAGCTTGGTTATCCTGACGAGGTTGCTAACGAGATCAACGCCTATATTCTAACCAAAACTCCATGATAAACCCTCAAGTCTAGGATCCTACAAGCCCACCCAACCCCTGAAGTCGTCGGTCAAGGCATGGTGGTTGCGGCGTCAGTGGCCAAGTATGCGATGGCCTAGGGGGGCTACGTGCTCCAATCGGATCCCGTCCGCACCAGGAGCCCAGAACCCAGGAGCCCAGTTGAGCGAATAGACATCCGCTGATGCTAGGCTAGCGTCGTCCATCAGTCATTTGGCAGGGCGCGTGCATGCAATTTCCCTATGGTCTCAGCGATTTCGGCACCCTGAGGGGAGAAGGCTACTGGTATCTCGACCGCACCGATCGTCTCCCCATGCTCGAGCAGACCGGGCGGCAGTTAGTCTTCCTGCGCCCGCGTCGCTTCGGCAAGAGTCTGCTGCTGTCGATGCTGGAGCACTACTATGATCTCAATCGTGCTGCGCAGTTCGCGGCGCTATTCGGCAATCTGGCCATCGGGCGTGCGCCGACGCCGCTGCATAACCAGTTTTTCGTACTCAAGTGGGACTTCTCCATGGTGGCCGCGCATGGGGCGATCGAGGACATTGAGGCCGCGCTCCATCGGCACATCAATGACGGCATCCGCGACTTTGCGCGGCGTTATCATTCTCGTCTGCCGGAGATGATCCACATCCATTCCGAGGATGCCCTCTCTTCCTGGCGCTCACTCCTGAGCATCATTTCCGAGACCCCGCACAAGCTCTACCTGCTGATCGACGAATACGACAACTTCGCCAACGAAGTGCTGATGGCCCCGCGCGCTGGCAGTCAGGACCGCTACCAGACCCTGCTGCAAGGCGAGGGCTTGTTCAAGACCGTCTTCAAGGCCGTCAAGGCCGCCGCCGGCGGGCTAGGGTTGGACCGGGTCTTCATCACCGGCGTCTCGCCCGTGGTGCTCAGCGACATGACCAGTGGCTACAATGTCGCCAAGGACATCTACCTGGATGCCGACTTCAACGACCTCTGCGGCTTTACTGAGCCGGAGGTTGCCGCCGTGCTGAACCATTTGGAGCGCGAAGCACGAGGGGCTGTAGAGTCCACATCAACCCGCAGCGACTGGTCCGCGGACAAGGCGCTCGAGACCATGCGCACCTTCTACAACGGCTACCGCTTCAGCGAAGACGCCGAGATCAGCCTCTACAAGGCGACCTTGAGTCCCTCTGCGCGCTGATCGAGGAGCGCTGTTTCAGCGTCCTCTCCAATCGCGACGAGGCCGAAGCGCAGGCGCGCGATTATGGCGGCCTGTTGATCAAGCGCTATGGCCTGAGTGATTTGCGGACCTTTGCCGTGGTCGCTTTGGGTGTGGAACGGTTGGTGTGGCGAGCGTCCTGAGGGTCTCATGCCCACGAGTCAGGGCGGGAACGCTAAACTCAGTGCTAACCGCATTGAACACAAGAGGATTTCAACCGATGTCTCTAGCTCATCCCACCCTTGAGGATGTCTGGCGGATGTTTCAGGAAACTGACCGCCTGCTGAAGGAGTCGGCTCAGGAAACCGATCGTCGTTTTCAGGAAACCGACCGCCGTTTTCAAGAAACCGACCGCCGTTTTCAGGAAACCGACCGTCAACTCCAGGAAACCAGCCGCCTGGTGAGGCAGGTCTCGAAGAACCTCGGCGAACTCGGGAATCGGCTTGGCGAGTTCGTCGAGCACTTGGTCGCACCAGCCGCCGTACGGTTGTTTCAAGACCAAGGCATCGAGGTGCACGCGGTGTATCCAGGTGTGACGGCCGACCGCAATGGCGAAGCGCTGGAGATCGATCTGCTCGTCGTCAACGATGGCGCGCTGGTCGCCGTGGAATGCAAAAGCAAGTTGACGCAAGAGCATGTCGCTGAGCACCTCAAGCGGCTTGAGAAGCTGAAGCGAGTCCTGCCGCTGTACAAAGATCATCAGGTCATGGGGGCGGTTGCTGGCATGGTGGTGGCAGAGCGGGTCGCCGAGTATGCCGTGTCGCGTGGACTCTACGTGCTCTGCCAGAACGGAGACCAGATCGAAGTGCGCAATCCAACTGGATTTAGTCCCGCGATCTGGTAACAAGCTGATCTGGTAGCAAGCTGATTGAAGCGGAGCGCGCATGCAGTTTCCCTATGGCCTGAGCGATTTTGGCACCCTGAGACAAGAAGGCTACTGGTATCTCGACCGCACCGACCGCCTTCCCATGCTCGAGCAGACCGGACGGCAACTGGTCTTTCTGCGCCCGCGTCGCTTCGGCAAGAGTCTGCTGCTCTCGATGCTGGAGCACTACTATGATCTCAATCGTGCTGCGCAGTTTGAGTCGCTGTTCGGCAATCTCGCCATCGGGCGTGCGCCGACGCCGCTGCACAACCAGTTCTTCGTGCTGAAATGGGACTTCTCGCGGGTCGCTGCGCACGGGGATATCGGGGACATCGAGGCGGCGCTGCATCGACATCTTAACGGGCGTCTGCGTGACTTGACCCGACGCTACCGGGATCGGCTGCCGGAGCCGGTCGAGCTGCATCCAGAAGATGCGCTGTCGTCCTGGGACGCACTGTTGAGCGTGGTTTCCCAAACCCCACACAAGCTCTACCTGCTGATCGACGAATACGACAACTTCGCCAACGAAGTGCTGATGGCCCCGCGCGCTGGCAGTCAGGACCGCTACCAGACCCTGCTGCAAGGCGAGGGCTTGTTCAAGACCGTCTTCAAGGCCGTCAAGGCCGCCGCCGGCGGGCTAGGGCTGGACCGGGTCTTCATCACCGGCGTCTCGCCCGTGGTGCTCAGCGACATGACCAGTGGCTACAATGTCGCCAAGGACATCTACCTGGATGCCGATTTCAACGACCTCTGCGGCTTTACTGAGCCGGAGGTTGCCGCCGTGCTGAACCATTTGGAGCGCGAAGCACGAGGGGCTGTAGAGTCCACATCAACCCGCAGCGACTGGTCCGCGGACAAGGCACTCGAGACCATGCGCACCTTCTACAACGGCTACCGCTTCAGCGAAGACGCCGAGATCAGCCTCTACAACCCGACCTTGAGCCTGTACTTCTTCGAGGCCCTGGCTCACGAGGGCCATTATCCGCGCCGGATGCTGGATGAAAACCTGGCGATCGATCGCAACAAGCTGGTCTACATCGCCGCCTTGCCGCAGGGCGAGGCGCTGCTGATCGAGGCCCTGCGCGGTGATGACCGGATACTGGTACCCGAGCTGGTGCAGCGCTTTGGTGTCGCCGATGTGCTCGCCGCGGTCAAGGATCAGTCGTTCATGGCCTCGCTGCTGTATTTCTTCGGCATCCTCACGCTGGCCGGCGAGACTGTCTTGGCCAAGCTGATCCTGCGTATCCCCAATCTGGTCGCGCGCGGACTCTATGTTGAGTGCTTACGCGAGCGCTGGCTGCCGGCGCCAGAGATCCGCGACCTCGCACGTCAAGCCAGCGAGACGCTCTATCTGCAAGGCGACCTTGAGCCCCTCTGCGCGCTGATCGAGGAGCGCTATTTCAGCGTCCTCTCCAATCGCGACTACCGTTGGAGCAACGAGCTGCTGGTGAAATTCGCCTTTCTCACCCTCCTGTTCGACGATCGGCTCTACATGGCCGTCTCCGAATTGGAGACCGGGCGCGGTTATGCCGATCTGGCGCTGATCCTGCGCCCGGATAGGCGCCGCTTCCAAGCGCTGGATCTGCTGCTCGAGTTCAAATACCTGAGCCTAAAAGAACTGGGTCTGAGCGGCGCGCAGGTGCGCGAGCAATCCCGCTCAGCACTGGCCAAGCTGCCGGCGGTGGCGGCCAAGCTCGATGAGGCCGAGGCGCAGGCGCGCGATTACGGCGGCCTGTTGATCAAGCGCCATGGCCTGAGCGATCTGCGGACCTTTGCCGTGGTCGCCTTGGGTGTGGAGCGGTTGGTGTGGCGAGCGTCCTAACAAACCAAAATCCTATGCAATTCGGTGCGAGCTTTTCCAGCAATCACCTTAGCTGGACATTGGCGCCGCCGCGGCATAGATCGTCAAGCACAGCTCAAGGTCATCAATCTGCTCGTAAAGCGGCTGAACGCCGGACAGCCGCGTGCTCTCTTGCAGGATGGTTTCGACGCCAAAGCCGCGCCGGTCCATCAGGAAGCTCTTGCCGAGGCGCGGGTCCTCGACGGGATAGTAGCGACCAAAGAGGCTGGCGATCACTTCGTTGCGCGGGACCGAGAGCCGGGTCATTGACGCTAAGGACAGGGTATTTGGTAGCGCCCCTGGCGAGTGGATCTCCAGGCGGTCGCTGAACATGAACAAGCGGATGCGTTGGCCGTGCAGGGAATAGTCCCGATGGGCGACGGCATTGACGATGGCCTCGAACAGGGCAACGACCGCATATTGAGGATAATCGACGCGGCCGAGCGGCTTGCGTGCCGCCGTGCTCATATTGCGTTGGATAAAATGGAAGGCATCCAGGATTTGCCGATCTAAGGGGCCGCCAATGTCGCGGGCATCGATCTGCGCGTTTGGGTCGTTTTTGGTCCCGGTATGAGCAACGGCGATGATCTCGGCATTGCGCAGCCAACGCGAAGGTTCGGTGGTGCACAGCAGCACACCGGCCACGGTTGGCCGTGGCCCGCCGGTGACCTCCCGCAACAGGTGCAGTCGGGTCAGTTGGGCGATGGGGTCGCCTTGCTCGGCCTTCAGGAAGCGTCGCAGCAGGAGTGCATCGAAGTCATCGAAACCACAGCCGGGTACCTCCTGTTCCTCGAAGCGGATCAGTCGCGCTTGACTGCGTTGTTGGAAGAGACGCGCGAGCGCGTCCGGCGCGAGTTCCCGTTTGGCATGACCGAGCCGACGAAAATAGCCGTTCGCGCTTTGATGCACCCAGAGGCTGCGGGGCACCTCGACGAGGATCACCGGGCGCGCCGCGCCGGTTACATCGGGCAACTCAAGATGTCGGGTCAGTACATCTAATGGTGGCTTGATGCGATCGGTGCAGATCGCGGTGAGCCAGTCTTCGACGCGGTCGAGATGCTCCAGCGGGATGCCGGTGACAATCCGGGCCTTATCATCCACGCCAAGCACCAGCATGCCGCCGCCGGCATTGCCGAGTGCCGCCAGTTCATCCGATAAGCTGTCGGCATGTGGTGCCTTGACCTTGCCGGCATCGGTGAGCCTGACCTGTTTCAGCTCCAGCGCGGAGTCTTCGCCGAGGCGGATGCGTTGTAGCAGCTCTGCGGGGGTCATGTCGATCGGTCTTGCCCTGAGTCCAGCGTTGAGGCGATTGCTAACAAGGGCAGTGTAACCTGATGGTTATCGCGAGTTCGCTATTCCTGAGGGAACGGCGATCTCGGGTTGAAAAACCGCACCTGCACATCGCGTGGCGGCGCTAGGTGCGGTGCCGTGGTCACCAGCAATCGCGCACCGGCGCTTGCGTAGTCTTCGGCGTTCTTGGCGTTGATGCCGCCGGCGGCGCCCACCACGGCCTGCGAGCCACGCGCGGCGAGTGCAGCGACGGTTTCGGCAACCTGCTCGATGGTGAACTTCTCCAGCTGCAGCACGTCCGCATCGGCCCAGGTCAGCGCCTCCTCGGGCGTTGCTACCTCGACCACGACCCGCTTCTCCGGACACTGCCGGCGGAGCCGGGCCAGCGTCTGCTCTGGCGGCTCATCGCCGAGGAACAGCCGATGCTCGGCGAAGATCAACAGCGTCTCCGAGAGGCCGTTGCGGTGCATCACGGCCCCGCCGGCCTTGAAGGCCTTGACCGCGAGCCGGCGGTTGCCGGGAACATTCTTGCGCGTACCAGCCACCATCGCGTTCGGATCACCGCGTCGTGCGGCGGCGACGATGGCGGCGGCGCTGCTGGCGATGCCACCACACCATTCCATCAGCGTCTGCGCTGTCTTCCAGCCTTGATGCAATGCGCCGGCGCTGCCGTGCGCCTCCAGCAGCAGCGTTTCTGGCGCGGCCTCGGTGCCGGAGGCAACGCGCGCCTCAGCCTCGGCACCGCAAAGTTGGAATAGCCGCACCGCTTCCTCGACGCCGCAGACGCGCATGGGATCACGGGCGAAGAAACGGATGCTGCCCTGCTTGGCGGTGATGGCGAGCGATTCGCTGGTGAGGTCGCCGAAGGGGACATCTTCGGCCAGAAGTTGTTGTAGCGCGTGGTCGCTGAGCACCGGCGGGTTGAAGCTAGGATTGAAGCTAGGCATGGTCGGCATCGATCGTTTTGGTTGGGAACAGAACATTGTCTCTGTGCAGCCTTGTCGTGAAGAAGACAGCGAGGGCTGCCAGGGCGAGGTGCATCCTCAGTGTGCAAGAGGTGCCACGCCCATCGGTTCGCGCTATATCCGAGTGCATACTGCGCTCTGAGTGAGGCTCCTTATTATGCTGGAACCTTGCCATGGAGCTGATTGCGGGCGCTGATGTTCATGCTGTTTCCTCATCAAAGTGTCGGTATTCGGTTGTGAAGGCCCTGTCGTGCTGCGCTGGCGCCTCGAGCGACGAGCGTTCGCTTGGCAGATAGGCGTGACAGAAACTCGGCATGCATACTGCATACCAAATGAGGAGCTGCCTGGCGTTGTTTGCTTGACTATATTACGATCTCGCCATCCTTGTGAATTCTGCAGGATCTAGCGCCGGCGGCAGTTTCCTTCCTTAACTCGATTCAGGAGTCCGTCTGATGCAACCGATTCGCCCCGTTCTCATCGCTGCTAGCTTGCTGGCGAGTGGCAGTCTGTCTGCCGCAGAGGTCCAGATTGCGGTCGCGGGCAATTTCACCGCACCGATGAAGGCGATCATCGCGAGCTTCGAGCAAGATAGCGGCCATACCGTTAAGGCCTCTTACGGCTCGACCGGTAAGCTCTATGCCCAGATCAAAAATGGCGCTCCCTTTGAGGCCCTGCTCGCAGCAGATCAGGAACGTCCACAACTGCTCGAGGAGCAAGGGCTGGGCGTACCCGGCTCGCGCTATACCTATTCCATCGGCGCGCTGGTGCTTTGGTCCACTGACGCCAACAAGGTCGAGGATGGTGCGGCACTGCTGAAGTCCGGCGACTTCAACAAACTGTCGATCGCCAACCCGAAGCTGGCGCCTTATGGCGATGCCTCCATCGAGACCCTAGATAGCCTTGGCCTGAAGGCCGACGTCGAGCCTAAGCTGGTGATGGGCGAGAACATCGCTCAAGCCTATCAGTTCGTTGACACGGGTAACGCCGATATTGGCTTTGTCGCGCTTTCCCAAGTCATGGAAGGCGGCAAGCTCATCAAAGGCTCGGGTTGGATCGTGCCAGGCGAGATGCATGCTCCGATCAGCCAGGATGCGTTGATTCTGAACCGCGGCAAGGACAACCCAGCGGTGACGGAGCTATTTGTCTACCTCAAGGGCGAGAAGGCCGAGGCGATCATCCACGACTTCGGCTACGAGACCGAGTGACAGACAGCGTCGCGGTGCCGGCCCTGCTCGGTATCCTGCTGCTGATCTCCGCGATCAACGTCTTTCAACATGCCATCAAGGATTCCGCCCATGTGGCTCACTGAAACCGATCTCGAGGCCATCTGGCTGACGCTGCGATTGGCGACGGTCACCACCCTGATTCTGTTCGTGGTCGGTACGCCCGTCGCCTGGTGGCTGGCGCGCACCCGTTCGCGTTGGAAAGGGCCGATTGGCGCCGTGGTCGCGCTGCCGCTGGTGTTACCGCCTTCGGTGCTGGGCTTTTATCTCTTGGTCGCCATGGGTCCGAACGGGCCGGTGGGGCAGCTGACCCAAACGCTTGGCATCGGACTCTTGCCCTTTACCTTCTGGGGGCTGGTGGTGGCCTCGGTGTTCTATTCCTTTCCATTTATGGTGCAGCCGGTGCAAAACGCCTTCGAGGGGATTGGTGATCGCCCGCTGGAGGCCGCGGCGACGCTGCGTGCCTCACCGCTAGATCGTTTCTTCAGCGTCGCGCTGCCGCTCGCGCTGCCGGGATTCGTCACCGCCGGCATTCTCACCTTTGCGCACACCGTCGGTGAGTTTGGCGTGGTGCTGATGATCGGCGGCAACATCCCAGGGGTAACCCGTGTCGCCTCGGTGCAGATCTACGACTATGTGGAGGCGCTGGAATACGGCAACGCCCACCGACTCTCGGCGGTCATGTTGGTGTTTTCCTTTCTGGTGCTGCTGGCGCTGTATGTCTGGAATCCGGGGGCGAAGAAACGATGAATGAGCCGCAAGCAAACACTAAAACCGTCTCAGCCGCAGCCGCAGCCGCAGCCGCAGCGGTTGGCGCCGAAACCGACATGCGGCCGCAGATCGAGGCCCGTTTCCAGGTCGCCTGGCCGGGCTTTATCCTGGATGTGGACGAACGGCTACCAGCGCGTGGCGTCACCGCCCTGTTCGGCCACTCCGGCTCCGGCAAGACCACCTTGCTGCGCTGCATCGCCGGGCTTGAGCATGCCGCAGTCGGCCGGCTCAGCTTCAAGGGCTCGGTCTGGCAGGATGCCGAGACCTGGGTGCCGACCCATCGGCGGCCCATTGGCTACGTGTTCCAGGAGGCGAGCCTGTTTCCGCATTTGACGGTGCTCGGAAACCTGCGCTACGGACAGCGGCGCAGTCGCGGGGGCAGTGCGAGAACCAGTCTTGGCAAGAGCAGTGGGAGCAACAGTCTTGGCAAGCCCACCTTGGCCATCACTGAAAGCAGCCCTGACACTGACACTGACTCAGTCACAGACCGCTTCAGTCTGGAACAGGCGATTGAGCTGCTCGGCATCGGTCATCTGCTGCAGCGCAAGCCGGCGGCGCTCTCCGGTGGCGAGCGTCAGCGCGTCGGTATCGCACGAGCGTTGGCGGTGAATCCGCGGCTGCTGTTGATGGATGAGCCCCTCGCGGCACTGGATTTAAAGCGCAAGCAGGAGATCTTGCCCTATCTGGAGCGACTGCACGACGAGCTTGAGATCCCGGTGCTCTATGTCAGCCATTCCCCCGACGAGGTCGCGCGGCTGGCCGATCATATCCTGGTGATGGACGAGGGCCGAGTGCTGGCGAGCGGACCCCTCAACGAGACCCTCTCCCGGCTCGATCTGCCGATTCGCCTTGGTGAGGATGCCGGTGTGGTGCTTGACGGCCAGGTCGCCGAGCGTGATGAGCGATGGCATCTGCTGCGCATCGCCTGCTGCAGTGCAAGCCTGTGGGTGCGCGACAGCGGTGCCGAGATCGGCAGCCATGCGCGCGTGCGGATACTGGCGCGCGACGTCAGCATCGCCCAAGCGCCGAGCAGCGGTACCAGCATCCTCAACAGTCTGCCCGCGCGCGTTCTCTCGCTCGGTGAGGATGCACACCCGGCGCTGGCGTTGGTCAAGCTCGACGTGGCCGGCAATCCGGTGCTTGCGCGCCTGACGCGGCGCTCCGCTGAGGAATTGGGGCTTGCGCCTGAGCAGTCGGTCTGGATTCAGGTCAAGGCCGTGGCACTTTTGTGATGCCTCTTGGCGCTGTGCGGCTACTCCCCTATCACGGACTTGCGGCATCCCGTCAACGTAGCGCGAAGGCGACGGGTAGGGTGATGGTCAGGCTCGAGCGACCGAGGCTCGAAGGGATACGCGGCAGCGGCGAGGCCCGCTTCAGCATGGCCTGGACCTCTGCATCGAGCAGTTCGTAGCCAGAACTCTGGATGATACGTGTCGAGAGTACCCGCCCAGTGCGCGAGATGGTGAAGCTGACCTTGACGGTTCCCTCTTGTCGCAACCGCCGGGCCTGCGCTGGATAGCGTTTGTGACGCGCAAGCCAGGTTGCTAAGCGCCCGTAATAATTGCTGCTACTGGTGTTGCTGTCACCACCATGACCACCTTTGCCTGTGCTTTCGCCCTGGCCTTCGCCATTTCCGCTGCGATTGCCACGACTGGAGCCTTTGCTGCTAGCGCTAGTCCTTGAGCTGTCGCGAGATCCGCTCGCGCTCGCCTTCGCTGATGGGGGAGGCGGTGCGGATTGCGCCGATGATTCGCGCTCCTTGGCGCGGATGCTGGTGGCGTCTGGCGATGCTGTCTTGGGCTTGGGGCGCGGCTGTTTGCTGTTGCGCTCGAAGGTCTGGGTCGGAGGTTGAACGGGCTCTGGCGGGGGGGTTGGCTTGGCTGGGCGTTGCTGTTGTCTTGGCGCGGGTTGCGGCTCCGGCTCTAGCGCTGGTAATGACTTGGCAATGATCGCCTCGATTGGCGTGACAGCCTGCAAGTGCTCGCGGGTTTCGGCTGCGGCTGCGGCTGCGGTGGTCAGTGCCGGACTTGCAACGGGCTGCAGGATGCCGTGACCGGGCGAGCCGTCTGCACCGGCTGCGGCAGCTTGGCCAGCCTCGCCGAGCTCGATGATGATGCCTGGTGGCGGGATCGCAGAGGGTGCTGATACATGCACCAGCGCGAGTGCCAGAGCAGCATGGGTGAGGCTGGCGATGACGAGGGCGATGAGCCAATGACGGGGTCTGATGTCCACGCTGATGCGTCTCAGCCTGCCGTCTGTTGGGTCAGCAACTGCAGGCGCTCGATGCCGAGCGCGCGCAGTTGATCGAGCAGCAGGCGCAGCTGGCCTTGGGTCACCGCCGCGTCTGCCTTGAGGGTGATGCCGAGGCCGGGGCTGACGCGACCCCCGGCAGCTGCACTGACTGCCGCGAGCCGAGCCGCCAGCCGCTCATGCACGGCTGCTAGGGTTAGGATCTCGTCATCTAAGGCAATGCGCCCCTCAGCGTCCATCAGCAGCAGGATGCGCTCGGGCTCGGTCGCTCGGCCTTGCTGGGAGTTCGGCGGCTGGATGCTCAGCGCCTCAGGCGGTGTAATCTGTCCGGCGATCATAAAGAAGATCAGCATTAGGAAGACGATGTTGATGAGCGGGATGAGGGCGTCGTCGGCGATCATCCGCGGTCGCGGTTTCGGGACATGCATCGTTGTTGAGCTAACAGCCAGGTTCATCGGAGTCTCAGTAGGGGCACGCCGACGGCGGCAAGCTGGTCGAAGACCTGCAGGGTCCGCTGCAGCGGTACCGCATCCGCTGGCTGTACCAAGACCTGCAGGTTAGGTGCTTGCTGCAGCTGTGTGCGCAGGAGCTCCGGCAGCGCCTCGGTGTTGATGGCCTCGCCATTGAGATCGAGCTGGCCATCGGCCTGGATGCGCAGCAGCAGTGCCGGTTGACGATCGCCGCTTACCATTTGGGCGCTCGGCGCATCGAGCGGGACTGCATGCAGTCGCGTCAGGCTTGAGGCGAGCATGAAAAAGAGTAACAGGATAAAGACAACATCGATCAGCGGCGTCAAGCCGATCAGGCGTCGTCGCGGTTGCGATGGGCGCTTAAACTGCATCTGCGACGACCGAGCCTGGTGCGTCATTGCCGCCGGTTTGGGGGGCTTCAGCGCTGCCGATGCCTGTGCTCTGGGCCAAGCCTCTGGGCGCTTCGCGTCCTAGATCGCGGGTCAGCAGGCGAGTGACGGCATCCTCCATCTGATGGCCACAGCGCTCGACACGCCGTTCCAGCCAGCTATGGACAAGCACCACCGGTATCGCCACACCAAGCCCTGCCGCGGTGGTCAGCAGGGCCTGCCAGATGCCACCTGAGAGGATGGCGGGATCGACCTGACTTCCGGCCAGCTCGAGCTGCCGGAAGGCCTCGATCATCCCGAGCACGGTGCCGAGCAGACCCAGCAATGGGCTGAGTGCAGCGATCACCTCGAGCGCGCGCAGCCAGGCGCGCAGCTGCTCGAGCTGAGCGTTAGCGAAGCGACTGAGCTCCTCGCGCAGCAACCCGAGATCGACCTTCGGTACGGCAAGCCCAAGTAAGGCTCGATCCAGCAGCCGTGCCGTTGGCTGCGGGCTGCCCTGCAGTGCTGCGAGGGCCTGCTGCAGGGCCTGTTCTTGGAGCCGTTCTGGTGCATCGCCGGACGGCTGTTGATACCAGCGTTGCAGCGCTTTCTCTGTCGGCTCGCTGGCGTTGATCTGGAGACGGGAGAATTGCCAGAGCTTGACTAAGATAATGGCGAGGGCAGCCACCGATAGCAGCGCTAGCACCCAGAGCACTGGCCCGCCCTGGCCTAAGCCCGTCGCGATAGCGCCTGAGGCCGGGGTTAGGCTAGTCTCTGCAATCTCTAATGTATTGGCTAAGCTGTCAGTCATTTGAACAGGTCGACATCGCTCTTAGATGAGAGTTCGAGCTGAGAGACATCCACCGAGACTGCCCCATCAGGACCGGCGATGGCGGGCACATCGTTGATCAGGATGCGTCCGACGCTTTCACATCGGGTCTCGGTCAGGTCGAATCGTTTGACGGAGGTCTTATCCGCAGCGATTGGCGCGGCATTGACCATCAGGTTACGTTGGATAAACCCCTTGCTGTCGAACAATACCAGCTCCAATTGCAGTTTCTCGAGCGGGGTGCCGAGGGCGTTCTTGAACACGAAATAGAGTCGGCAGGTGCCCTCAACCTGTTCGAGCTTGTTGAGCTCGATGCCCAGCTGACCAAGGGTGTCGGCGTCCATATCTGAATCCGCGGCTTCGTTGGCTGCGACAGCTGGATTGTCCTCAGCGAAGATCGGCAGAGGTGCGCTCAGCGTGAACATGACTAGGAGCGCAGAGAGGAGCCTGGATACCGCGGCCCTTAGGTGCCGGCTGAGGGACTGAGGCTGGGTCAGGCGTGCAGCCCGGTGTAGAGTTCGGATCGACATCGGTATAGTCCTTAATCTCGTGATTAGGAAAGGCTTAAGCACGACCATTATCCCCTGATGTGGAGCAGACGCCACGCCTTTGCCAGTGAATGACTAAATCTGACCCCATAACAATGGGGCCATGAAGGATTTTAGCCCTGCCACTCGCCACTGGTTTAGCCAACAGTTCGACGGTCCCACCGATGCCCAAGCGCGTGGTTGGCCGGTGATCGCCAGCGGCCAACATTGCCTGATCACCGCGCCGACCGGGAGCGGCAAGACCTTAGCTGCGTTCTTGTGGGCGATCGATCAGCTGCTGATCGCGGCGAGCCCGCCACTAGGCACCTCTGTGCTTTATCTGTCACCACTCAAGGCGCTAGTGGTCGACATCGAGCGCAATCTGCGGGCACCGCTTGCCGGGATTACCCAGGCCGCCTCTGTGCTCGGCATGAGGCCTAACGCCAGCAGCAACGGGAACGTCCTGCAGCCGCCGCAGGTTGCGATTCGTACCGGTGATACCCCGGTGCGCGAGCGGCAACGCCAGCTTAAGGCGCCAGCCGAGATCTTGGTCACGACCCCTGAGAGCCTCTATCTCATGCTCGGCTCACAAGCCACAGCGACCCTCAGTCATATCCAAACCCTGATCGTCGATGAGGTGCATGCACTGGCGCCGACCAAGCGTGGTGCTCATCTGGCCCTCTCGCTCGAGCGGCTCTCTGCGTTGATCAGGCAGGCCGGTCATCCAGAGCCACAGCGTATCGGATTATCGGCAACCATGCAGCCGTTAGCCGAGGCGGCGCGTTGGCTAGGTGGTGATCGGCCGGTCGAGATCGTTGATGCCGCTGCGCCGCCAAGGCTCGATCTGCGCGTTAGCGTACCGGTACCAGACATGGAGCGTCCACCCCAGTCATGCGCCAATGCATCGTCGGGACCCTCAGATGGGAGACGATCAGCAGCAGTTGAGCCCGAAGGCGGTCCGATCTTAGGAGCACTGTTAGAGCGCGAGCAGCAGCACCCGAGCAAGCATCCTCAGACCGAAAAGGGACTCTGGTCGGCGATCTATCCGGCGTTGTTGGATGAGATCATGGCGCATCGCTCTACGATCCTCTTCGTCAACAGCCGTGGGCTCTGCGAGCGGCTGTCGCAGCGGCTGAACGCGTTGGCGGCCGAGCCTGAGGTGGACCACGGCAAGGCGGGTTGCGAAGACCTCAGCGAAGACATCGGCTTCGATGCGTGGCATGAGACGGACAATGATCCTGACGGGCTAGCGGTTCCTGGGTTAGGGCGGGAGCCTGTGGAGCAGCGCATTGAGCCCGCGCCGGATGGGCTGGAGAGCGACGAGACTGGTGTCGGCAGGTCGAACGGATCGGAAGCAGCCTCAAGGAGCAGAGGCCGCAGGCACTGGCTCGATGGGATTGAGGAGCCACTCGCACCGCTACCCGAGCTGGTCCGCGCTCACCACGGCAGCGTCAGCCACCAGCAGCGTGCTGAGATCGAAGAGGGCCTCAAGCGCGGTAGCCTGAAGGCGATTGTCGCCACCAGCTCGCTGGAGATGGGGATCGACATGGGCGGGGTCGATCAGGTGCTCTTGGTCGAATCGCCGGGCTCGGTGGCGCGCGGGCTGCAGCGCGTTGGCCGTGCCGGGCATGGGGTCGGCGAGGTCAGCACCGGGCGCATCTTCCCCAAATATCGCGGCGACCTGCTCGAGTGCGCGGTGATCGCCGAGCGCATGTTGGGCGGCCAGCTGGAGCCGTTCCGGATGCCGCGTAATGCGCTCGATGTGTTGGCGCAGCAGCTGGTGGCGCACTGCGTGATGGCTCCGCGTAGCATTGATGAGCTGCTGGCGCTGGTCAATCGCGCCGGGCCTTATCGGGAGCTCAGCCGCGCCACGCTCGAAGCGGTACTGGACATGCTCTCCGGGCGCTATCCGTCGAGCGACTTCGCCGATCTGCGCCCGCTGCTGGTCTGGGACCGCAGCACCGATCTGCTCAGCCCACGCAAGGGTGTGCCGATGGTCACCCGGCTCAATGCCGGCACCATCCCCGATCGTGGGCTCTACGCGGTGCATCTCGGCTCCGAGGGGCCGCGCATCGGCGAGCTGGACGAGGAGATGGTATTTGAGACCCGCGCCGGCGAGTGCATCCTGCTCGGTGCCAGCACCTGGCGGGTCGAGGAGATCAGTCGCGATCGGGTGATCGTCTCGCCGGCGCCGGGGGAGCCGGGCAAGCTGCCGTTCTGGCGCGGTGATGGGCCGGGGCGGCCGGTGGAGCTGGGGCGGGCGGTTGGCGCCTTTTGCCGGGAGGTTGCGGCTTTGCCACCGGAGCAGGCTGCGGCCTGGATTCGCCAGCGTACACCGCTTGATGCGATGGCTGCGGACAACCTGGCGGCCTACATCCAAGATCAGCGCGAGGCGACCGGGCAGGTGCCGAGCGACCGCACCATCGTCGTCGAGCGCTTCCGCGATGAGCTGGGCGATTGGCGGATCTGCATCCTGAGTCCGTTCGGCGCGCGCATCCACGCCCCCTGGGCGATGGCGCTGCAGTGGCGCCTCGAGCGCCGCGAGGGCTTCGAGATCCAGGTGATGTACACCGATGACGGCATCGTGCTGCGCCTAGCCGATGGCGATGAGCTGCCCGATCTGACCGAGCTGCTGCCCGATCCGGACGAGATCGAGGATCGCGTCACCGAGCAGCTGGCCGACACCGCGTTCTTCGCCAGCCTGTTCCGCGAGAATGCCGGCCGCGCCCTGCTGCTGCCGCGACGTTCGGCCAAGGGTCGGCAGCCGCTTTGGGCACAACGCTTGAAGGCGCAGAACCTGCTCGCCGTCGTGCGTCGCT
Organism: Halochromatium sp.; assembly: GCA_010912705.1. Taxonomy (GTDB): domain Bacteria; phylum Pseudomonadota; class Gammaproteobacteria; order Chromatiales; family Chromatiaceae; genus Lamprobacter. The sequence continues at coordinate 140,752 of POWB01000007.1, read as the reverse complement.
ATCCAGCCTTTCCGATCCTGCTCGAGACCTATCGCCAGGCGCTGAGCGATGTCTTCGATCTGCCTGGACTGAAGGAGATCTTGAGCGCGATTCGCTCGCGCGCCATCCGCGTGCACGAGGTCGAGACGCGTGCGGCCTCGCCGTTCGCGCGCTCGCTGGTCTTTGCCTATGTTGCCGCTTACATCTACGAGCAGGACGCACCCATCGCCGAGCGGCGAGCACAGGCACTGACGCTCGATCGCGGTCTTCTCGCCGAACTGCTCGGCGAGGCCGAACTGCGGGCGTTGATTGATCCCGAGGTGCTGGAGGCGTTGGAGCGCGAATTGCAGCATCTGGCGCCCCGGCGTCTTGTGGATGACCGCAACGAGCCTGCGCATGATCGGGACGAGGCCGGCGCTGATGCCGATATCGACGCCGATCCTGTCGCCGATCTGGCTGCGATCGATCGGCGCGCGCGCGATGTCGATCAACTGCAGGATCTGCTACGCCGACTCGGTGATCTCACCGAGCTTGAGCTGCTAGAGCGCTGTCGGCTGCCGCTAAGCGTACCCGCTGGCGCAGCTTCAGAGGCCGGTCCGACCGAGCAGGCGACCAAGCATGCGGCCGAGCATCCGACCGAGTATGCGACCAAGCATGCGGCCGAGCAGGCGTGCGCTCCACAGACGGACAGGCAGCCAGTCGCCATGGCAGCCCCTTTATCGACCGCTGCCAGCTCAGGCGGTGCTTCTGCTGATGCTGCCCGGACTCTCTCCGCCTGGCTCGATCAGCTTCGCGATCAGCGTCGCGCCGCGCAGGTTCGCATCGCTGGCGAGCCCCGCTGGATCGCCGCCGAGGATGCCGGGCTGTATCGCGATGCGCTCGGCTGCGTGCCGCCAGCCGGTCTCCCGGATGCGTTCATCGGCGCCACCGAGGCACCGTTAGAGCAGCTATTGCGCCGCTATGCCCGAACTCATGGCCCCTTTACCAGCACCGAGCCAGCGCGTCGATTCGGGCTGCGCGCGGCCCAGCTGGAGCCGGTGCTCAGGTTGCTCGAGTCGCTGGGCACGCTGGTCTATGGTGAGATTCGGCCCAATGGCAGCAGCCCTGAGTGGTGTGATGCCGAGGTCATGCGGCAGCTGCGTCGTCGCACCCTGGCGCGAGCGCGTGATCAGGTCGCACCCGTCGATGGCGCCACGCTCGGCCGGTTCCTACCGGCTTGGCATGGAATCGGCGAGCAGCGCAAAGGTCCTGATCGGCTGTTCGAGGCACTGATCCAGCTCGAAGGCCTGAGCCTGAGCTGGCGCCAGCTCGACCGCGTGCTGCTGCCCGCGCGGGTGCCGGGTTATCGCAGTGAAGACCTCGATCTGCTCGCTGCAAGCGGTCAGATCATGTGGGTCGGCCGGGGAGCGGCAGGGCCGAAGGACGGCCGCATCGCGATCTATCGGCCAGAGCATGCGGCGCTGGCGCTTGGTCTCGGCGAGGCGTCAGCTGACCCTTCTCTAAGAGCCGCGCAGCGAGACCACGAGACCGACGCTACCGCGACACTCGGTGATTCGCCAATCGGTGCTGATCCAGGGCCGCATCCTGAACCAACCGCAGCCATTGCCGACCTGATCCTGGCTCATCTCAGCCGGCGTGGCGCCTGCTTTCTGTTCGAGCTGCAGCAGGTGGTGGAGCGGGCGGGGCAGCCGCGAGCCGAGCTAATGCCGGGATCGAGACCTCGTCAAGACGCCTTCGAGACGGCGCTTTGGGATCTGGTTTGGGACGGTCACATCACCAACGATACCTTTGCGCCACTGCGCTCGCTTGGCGCCAATCGGTCTAAATCGTTGCGACCGCGACCACGCAGGCAAGGGCGGTTTGGCGCTAGCCCCCTGTCGGGTAGCGGTGTTGTCAGCGGTGGTCTGGCCGGGGGACGCTGGTCGTTGGTTAAGGATCTCGCCGGCATCGATGCCTGGCTGATGGATGGCGCCGTGGTGGGGACCACCGAACGTCTGCTCACGCAGGCGCGGATACTCCTTGAGCGCTATGGTGTGTTGAGCCGAGAGACCGTCGCGGCCGAGGATCTGCCAGGTGGCTTCGGCTCGCTCTACAAGGTGCTGAAGCAGATGGAGGAGGTCGGTCAGGTGCGCCGCGGCTACTTCGTCGAGGGATTGTCCGGGGCTCAGTTTGCGCTGCCTGCTGCGATCGACCGCTTGCGCGCGGCTCGACTCGATGAGTCGCCGCTCGATGGCTTCGATCTGGCCGATGTCCGCATCTTGGCTGCAGCCGATCCGGCCAACCCTTACGGCGCCCTGTTACCTTGGCCGGAGGCCGCGCAGGCCGGACTGAGCCTGCCGGATGTGTCGCCCCGAAGTGGACTTCATCCTCCCTCGCCCAAGACTGGCAGCACCGATGCTGGGGCGGTCGTTGATCACTCGAGGAAGGCTGGCCGATGCTCTATTCGCGAGTCTGGCCAGCCCGGTCCAAAACGCATCGCTGGCGCCTGGGTGATTCTGGTCGCCGGCAAGCCAGTGGTCTATGTTGCCACCAGCGGCAAGCAGATCCTGACCTTTCCCGATGCCGTCAGCGATGACGGTAACGAGCTCGAGCTGGCATTGGCCGCGCTTGTGCGGGTGCCATCGGCTGGCCGTAAACGGCTACTGATCCAACATATTGATGGCGTTCCAGCACTCGAGTCACCGCTTCGTGAGGCGTTGATTGCGGCGGGATTCGAGGCCGACTACGATGCCCTGGCTCCTGCTCGTTTCGCATCGAGCACGGCCAGTACGCGCGCGCTTGGCCGCGACCCGAACGCAATTTCCTGCGCCGGGCCGCGGGGCTGATCGAAATCAGAGCCAACTGGGTCCGCGGCGACATCACCTAACGTCCCGGGTGCCGCGCCACCCCGGAAAATGAATCGCGTGAGATTCACCTACCCTCTAGTGACTTCGAAATTGGGCTTTCTATGTGTGATTTTCGCTCCCGCGCCGGTTTCGGTATCGGCAATAATCACGTTTTGTCCGACCAGTCCAGATGCTCCTTATAACGTGCCGAAAAATCGGCTTCGGCCTCGAAACTCCCGACAAAGCCGATCTCCCGGGCCTTGCGCAAGGCATCCGCTCCGACTAATGGGGATCGCGGATAGGCTGTTTGGCTGACCACCGGCGACACCGTGATTTGGACCTCCTGATCGGCAAACTCCTTCACCGGCAGACGGAGGATGCCGTCGGCAGCAATTCGGGTGGTGATCTCGAGTCTTTGCATATGCTTGATCGCCTGTGGATGTGATGTCAGCAACGATTGAATTCCTCAGCCGGTTCGCATTTGACCCCGCCGCGCCGCCGTCGGCTCCCAGGTGAGCAGCTCCTCGATAAGGAAGCCCTCGTCATAGTAACCGGCCGCTCGGCGTCCTAGCCATCCGACTCCTTGCGCTCCAAGTGCCAGGCACGATGGTCTACACTTCACCACGACTGCATATCCTTGAGAACATCTTCGGCGGGCTCGGTTTTGCCTGCAGCCGCGTCCTGCTGGCCCCGGCGGATATTTTCTAGCACATAGAGCCGGTAGAATCCCAGCTGAACGCATCGTTGAGATTGCAGAGGGCTTGCCAGACGGACACTTCTCGTCCTAAATGCCACTCGGCCTGCCATCAGGATAGGCCGACGATTCAAGGAGCGGTGCTTTGGACAACCCATTCTTCGAGCAGCCGATACTCGCAAGACCACGGTGATGGCAATGCTCATCGCCTGGCAAAGCATCAACGCGGCGCGGCGTCCGTAGAGCAAGCGCTTCAGCCGCGGCTTCTTGATCGTCGCGCCCGGTCTGACCATCAAGGATCGGCTGCGGGTGCTGCTGCCGAACGATCTCGACAGCTACTCCAAGAAGGAGACCATGGACAGCTACTGGATACCGGGCGTCAACAACCAGGGTGGCTTCGGTCGCTGGGCCTTTGCCGAGATGACCGATGTGTTGGAGATGGAGGAGAGCTTGCAAGAAAAGATCTGCGAGAACTTCAATGTCTTGCTTTCCGAGAATGTGAACCACGGAGACACGGAGAACACGGAGAAGATGAAGTGAAGGCTGTTTGTGCTACCTATATGAAGCTGAATAAGTCAGGCAAGGGTGCGAGTGATGGCTTTGATTCAAGGGGAATTGACTGGGAATGTGATTGGTGCGGCGATCGAGGTACATCGACAGTTGGGGCCAGGGCTTTTAGAGTCCGCGTATGAGGAGTGTTTGGCTTATGAGTTGGGCGAGTGCGGCTGCAAAGTGCTGCGCCAAGTCCAATTGCCTATTATTTACAAGGGACTGCAGCTCGATGCTGGCTATCGAATTGACTTAATGGTAAACGACGCTCTTATTGTTGAAATCAAGGCTGTAAAACAATTTGAGCCCATCCATGACGCGCAATTGTTGACCTATCTCAAGCTTTCAGGACTTCGATTCGGCTTGCTTCTTAATTTCAATGTGCCGGTATTGAAGCAGGGCATTCGTCGGCTGGTGCATGGGTGATTTTTGCACCAACTCCGTGCTCTCCGTGTCTCCGTGGTTAAACAGAGCTGAATAGCGATGACGGAAAATGATGGCAAGAAGATCGAGGCGCTGATCCACGACGAGGCGACGCGCAAGAGGCGGCCGGCAGGGCAAGCTGGTGCACTTCGATGCAACGGACAGCGAGACCTTCACGATGCCGAGCGGCGAGGTCGTCCCGGCCTATGCGCTGGTGGACTGGGAAGTGCAGCGGGAAGCTCCACTAGATTGGCTCAATGAATCGGATGTGGCGGAAGAAGATTCACCACGGAGGCACGAAGAGCACGGAGGGAAAGAAAGAAAAAATGAACAAACTCCGTGTCCTCCGTGCCTCCGTGGTGCAACACGCTTTGAGGAAGCCTATGATCTCGCCGTGGATACCATCGAGACTGCGGCTGATGCCTATGTCGAGCAGGGGCGGGCCTTCCCACCACCCATGCAGCCAGCTGACGAGTTCAGTGGCCGCGTCACGTTGCGCATACCCCGGAGTTTGCATCGTTCTCTGGCGGCTTCCGCGGAGGATGAGGGCGTGAGCCTCAACGCCCATCTGGTCAATGTGCTCTGGACGACGGTGCGATCCCGTATCTCAGCAGTGCGCTGAATGCTGTTCCGTATCGCCGACACCTTCACGGATAGCCTCGCCGGACCGTGCGACCCGCGCATGAGCATCAACCCCGGCTGTTCAGGCGCTTGATGATCTCCGCCACCGCGGCTTGATAGTCCAGACTACCCCGACAGCGGGGTGCGTAGTGACGAATCGGCTGGCCGGCGGCGAAGGCTTCGGCAAGCTTGATGTCGCTGCGAATACCCTGGAGTAAGCGTTCCTGTCCGAATTGGCTTGCGACCAGGTCTTGCACCCGACGGTGTTGGCCAATGCGGTGGTCGTACATCACGGGGAGGAGTCCAAGCAGACGGAGATTCGGATTGCTGGTCATAGCGACGCGAAAGAACACCTTCGCTAATTGACGCACGCCTTCTTCAGCGAGCGGATGGGGCACGAAGGGGATTAGCGCCCAGTGCGCGGCGCTGAGGGCATTGAGCAGCAGACGATCGAGCGAGGGTGGCGAGTCGATCAGGATAGCGTCGTAGCGGTCGCGGATGGCGGGCTCGGCCAGTGCGCGGACGAGGATCTGGTCATCATCTGGGGCTAGGTCGTGCTGAAACTCGCTGTCTGCTGGGATCAGATCCAGCCCTGCATAGGCCGTTGCTACGAGCGCCTCCGTGAGACTTGCACCGGGCGTAGCCAAGAGTCGGTGGACGCTTGCCTGACCGGGTTTCGGACGCTGGCCCAAGCCGAGCGCACAATGCCCTTGGGTGTCGAGGTCGATCAACAGGATACGTTGACCCTCGGCGGCAAGCGCGGCGGCCAGATTGATGGCCGTGGTGGTTTTGCCGGTACCGCCCTTGCGGTTGGTAATGACGATAACGCTTGGCATTAGGATCGGGTTCCAGCGACGTCTTAGAGCAGTACAGTGCAGTCAGAGTCGGTCAGTCTCGGTAGTCAGTCTCGGTAGACTCAGTCAGACTAATTCAGACTCCGTCAAATTAACTCAAGTTGAGCCAGATAAGGCTTGAGTGATAGCGGCGCGCAGGTCTTCGCGCTGGAAAGGTTTGGGTAGGGTCAGGGTGACGCCCATCAGTCGTGCCGATTCGAGATTGAATTCCTGACTGATGCTGCGTCGACCACCAGAGATGGCGATGATCGGGAGCTTGATCTGGCGCTGGGCTAATTCCATCACCAGCTCGATGCCGTCTTTCTCCGGCATCAGGATGTCGGTGATGAGGAGGTCGGGCCGCTGACGCTCGATCTCCGCAAGCGCTTGATTGCCGTTGGTCACCGCGCGTACCTCATAGCCTTCGCGCTTGACCATTTGTTCGAGCATGCTGCGAAAGAGCTCGTCGTCGTCGACGATCATTACCTGAGTCATTAGGGTTCCTCCGGTTGCTGCGATGGGGGCTGAAGTGATCGAGGCTACACTGATGGGCTGGCGCCAGAGTTGGCGCCCTGGTCATGCTGGCGTAGTTGTGTCTGGCGCTGAGCTGAGGCGCGGCAGGTCGATGGTAAACTGACTGCCCGCGCTCGGGGTGCTGACGAGGGCGATCTGTCCGCCAAGCTTGCTCACTAGGCCGTGGACGACAGAGAGCCCAAGACCGCTGCCCTTGCCCGGCGCCTTGGTGGTAAAGAACGGATCAAAGACCCGCTCGCGAACCTCGGGCAGCATGCCTTCGCCATTGTCGCTCACGGTCAGGCGTACCCAGCTGGCTACTGCCGGCGGCTTCATGCTGGCGTCGTCGCGTTGCTCGATGACGAGCCTAATGCGCCCCTGCTGTGAGCCGATGGCGTCACTGGCATTGATGCAGAGATTCATCACGATCTGCTGGATCTGGCTCGGCTCGGCCAGTACCCAAGCGACGCTGGGATGGGAGCTGAGCTCGAGCTGGATATTGGCCGGCAGCGAGGCCTGCAGGAGATCAACCGTCTCCCGTGTCAGCGTGACCATGTCGACCGCCTCGGGCTGATCGGACAGCTCGCGTGCGAAGGTTAGCATGCGCGCAATGAGATCCCGCGCGCGGAAGCTGGCTTGCTGAATGCGCTGCAGATTCGGCCGACTGGGATGATCGGCTTGCAGGTCATCGCTGATCAGCTCGCTGAAGCCGATGATCGCGCCGAGAATATTATTGAAATCGTGCGCGATGCCAGCCGCTAGGGTACCGATCGCCTCGAGCCGGCGCGATTGCTCCAGGCGGGTGTTGATGACCGTTTCGGCGCGACGCTCAAGCTGCTCGCGAAACGCCAGGCTATAGGCCATGTAGGCTTCCATCAGCGGCATGGTCACGCGCTCGGCGACCCTGGCCATGGGCAGCGTTGGATGCGCCGTGGCGAGCCGGATCAGCGCGTTGTGATGCATTTCGCCAACCTCTTCCAATGACACCTCGAGCGCGAGCAAGGCGCGGCCTAGGTCGCCGGCGTCGGCAAGCGCCTGTTCGGTGCTCAGTGCATCGGTGGCGAACATCGCGCGATGCAGCAGACCCGCATACTGCTCAGCGATGTCTTCGACAGTGCTGGGGCCGCGCTGGGGCCGATCGGTTGTCGCCTTGCTCATCATCGCGCTCAGGCTGCCTCGGTGATGGGGCCTTCGGCATGGCGATAGAGCACTAAGCTTGCATCGTCATGGTCATTGGCCCAGCGCGCGAGCAGCTCCTCGGCTAAGGCATCGCTGGGATCGGCGCTGCGCAGTCGATCGGCAAAGCCGGCGTCCTCGCGGATGCCGTCGGAGAACATCACCAGCCAATCGCCGGGGGCGAAAGGGAAGACCTCTGGGCGCAGTCCGGAGAAGCCGGCGCCGACGATGCCGCGCGCGCCACTCAAGCGCTGGACGCGGTTGGGCTGCAGTAGCAGGCAGCGTATGTTGCCGACGCAGGCATGGAGTAGGTGTCCTTGCGCGGCATCGATATCGACCACGCCCAGGGCCACGCCACGGGTGCCGAGGAGGGCCTGATCGCAGCCGCTGAAGAGCTGCGGCAGCGGTTGGCGCTCGGCAAGACTGAGGTAGTGGATAGCAGCGCTGGCGGCGCGATGGGCATCGACACCATGTCCGAGCCCATCAGCGACGGCGAGACGCAGCCGACTGGTGCCACACCAACAGCCGTGCTGATCGCCGCTGAGAGATTCACCGGGCATTGGGCGCAAGGCTCGCCCGAGGTTGCGCGGCGTTGCCTGGGGTAGGATCTTATCTGCGAGCATGGTTATCCTGTGCCTGTTCGAGGCGGCAGGGGGTTGGGAGCAGCCATTTCACGGTTCGCACGCACGTCCCAAGACCGGGCACGGAGTCGATCAAGAACTCGTCCATCAGGCGCTTGACCCCCGGCAGTCCACAGCCAAGCCCCTGACCGGTGCTGAAGCCATCCGTGAGCGCGAGACTCAGGTCGGCAATCCCAGGGCCGCGATCGACAGCGATCAGTTCGATGCCGAGGCCATCGCCGCTGTGGTCGGATGCCGCGAGCGGATTGGCGCCTAGCATGTTGGCCGCTAGCGCATTGGCCAGCAGGGTGCCACAGCCAGCATGGAGCAACATATTCGCCGCAAGCTCGGAGGCCGCGGTGGCGATTTGATAGGCGCCGACACGAGAGAATCCAAGGCGTTCGGCAAACAGGCGTGCTGCGCGACAAGCCGTGAATACATCGGTCTCGCTAGCGACCCAGATCCTGGGGCCAGTCGGGCTAGCGGTGCTGCACGGCAGCGTTTGCTCTGACAAGGACGCTAGGGGGGGGTCTTCAGGGCTCAGGCCTATCAAAACGGTTTATTCAGGGCGATGGAGATCCTTGTCAGTCCCGGCGCCGATTCGATCTGGAAGTCGTCGACCAGGCGCCTGGTGCCGGGTAAACCAGCGCCGAGTCCGCCGCTGGTGCTGTAACCATAGGTCAATGCCTGCTCCAGGTTGGCAATGCCCGGCCCCTGATCCTCGACCACCACCTGTATTCGGCGATTCAGCGCATCGGAGCCGTCCTCGATCAGGCAGTGGCCGGTGCCGGCGTATTGAATGACGTTGCGGGCGAGCTCGGAAACGGCAGTGGCGAGCCGAGTCTGGTCGGCTTTGCCAAAGCCAAGCCGTTCGCAGAGCTCACGCGCGGCGCGGCGGGCGGTGACGATATCGGCAGCGTCACCGATCTCGACACGCTGACCGAAGGGGGTGCTAGTCATTCTCGTCCTCGGTGAAGCGAATATCGCCACGTTCGGCGATGCGCTGCTTGAGGATCTCGAGTCCTTGACCAAGATTGAAGGCGCAGTCAGCACCAAGCAGGTCGCGTCCCATCTCGATCAGGGTGAGTGCGACAAAGGGTTGGACGCCGCAGATCACTACTTCAGCGCCGAGCAGACGGACCATGCTCGCGGTATCGTTGATGACGCGGGCCATGTAGGAATCGACCACATCGAGCGCTGTGATATCGATCGCGACCCCGGTTGCCTCGATCTCGGCGACGCGCTCGACGAGATCGGACTGGAACTCCATGGCGTCATTATCACTGAGGTCGATCTGGATCGAGACGAGCAGGATACGGTCCAGACGCAGAATCGGAATCCTCATCACGCGCCTCCGGTAGCACGCCTCGCCTCGACCGGCGCGATCCGACGGTCGACCATTAGCAGGGCCTCGGCGATCCCCGCGCGTAGGGTGGCGCGGCTGATCACATCGCCAAAGCGGATGCCGAGCTTGGTCAGTGTCTGTGCGCCTTCGGGGCTGATTCCGGTCATCACGGTGCGGGTGCCAAGCAGGCGGGTTGCATCGATGGTCTTCATCAGGTGCTGGGCAACGCTGGTGTCGATGATCGGCACCCCGGTCAGGTCGAGGATACTCACCCGCGCCTCATGTTGCACGATCGCCTCGAGCAGCCGCTCGGTGATCTGCCGCGCGCGTTGGGTGTCGATGACCCCCACCAGTGGCAGCAATAGGATGCGATGCCAGAGCCGCAGGACCGGTGTGGAGAGCTCCATCAGCGATAGACTCTGGGCCGCGATCATCCGCTCGCGCGTCTCACCGAAGGTCTCGAAGGTGAGCAGCGCGAGTGAATCGAACAGCTGTTCGAGCCAGGGCAGCTCAGTGTCTCGGGAGGAGTCTGGGCTGGCGATCAGCTCGCGCAATAAAATCCGCTTCAGCGCGAGCAGCCCACTAATGGGCTGCGCTGGACTCAAGCCTTGCCGTGCTGGCTCGGCGCTCCACTGGCGCAGTAGTGCTGTCAGGTTGACCGGTGTGTCCTTGGCCGCAGTGCTCCGGCTGTCGGCTGGCTGGTGCTCGATCAAGGCATCGAGGATGGCATCGTACAGGGCTTGGGCTTCGGTATCCGAGCGTGCCAGCATCGAGGCAGGTGCATCGGTGTGCTGCGGGGCGCCTGCGCGCAGAGCACTCAGCCACTCGTCTAGGATGGCGCTACGCCGAGAGTGGCGCAGGTCATCAAACAGGCTGCTCATGGTGGTGACCCCTCATGGTGGCGGGAAGGTAGGTTGGTCTCAGAACAGCTCAATCCGCGGGCCACTGCTGGTATCGTTGTCTTCGGCGTCAGCATCGGCCGTCGGGCGAGCATGGTAGGTTTCCTTTTCAAGGTATGTGGCCTGCGCTTGGCTCAGCAGCTCGGATAGCTCCTCTAGGCTGGCCTCTGAATCTGCTGCACCAGCCAAGAGCGCGTTTGACTGGCTCAAGGCCGTTTGCAGCCGACTGAGTTTTTGTCCAACCACATCTTGGTACTGCAGCACAGCGAGTACACCGCTGATCTGTTCTGCAATATTGGTGTTATGTTGCGTGACAACCGCGAACAGCGTCTTATAGAACTGGCGCATGTCGGAGAAGTTATTGGTCAACCGGTTGACTGACGCCAGTACATTCGTCGCTTGCTCAAGTTGCTGGTTGGAGTCGTTCACAAAGCTCCGCCGCAGACTGCGCTCGACGCCGCTGAGCACGGTATTGAGACCGGTTTCAATGGTCGTTGCAGCCTCAGCAGAGCGACTGGCAAGGATACGAACGTGATCGGCCACCACGGCGAAGCTTCGCCCAGCATCCCCAGCGCGGGCGGCTTCGATGGCGGCGTTGATGGCGACGATATTCGTTTCCTTGCTGATGGCTTGGATCGTGCCCGCAAGTCCTTCCAATTGGCCAATGTCGGCAACCACGGATTGGATCGCTTCCATATCATTGCGCATCTTTTCCGGTAGACCTTGGACAAAGTGCGCAATCTCCGTGATGTCCTCAACACCGGTATCGATATCCTCTCCGAGCGTGTTGGCACTCTGGTTCGAGTTGTGCAGATAATCGAGCAAGGTGTTTGCTGCGGCATTGAGTCGGGTGGTGCGCTCGATGATGTCTAAGGCCGACTCTTCGCTTTGTTGTTTGGCCTCGCCGATGTGCTCATCGAAGGTTTGTCCCAGAACAGCCATTTGGCATAAGGCGGCCACCGCGGCCTCATGCTGATCCTGTTCTGCGCGGAGTGTTGAGACTAACGCCGACTTGGACTGGTTGCCGCTACCGATATTGATCAAGCCAAAGCGCATCAGTAGCAAAGCGGCCAAGGCATTGGTGCATAGGAGTGCGCCTCCGACGAGCATCGCAGCCGCCATCGGTATCCGCAGGTCGGGCTGAGGGAGCTGCCCGATCAGCCAGGGTTGGGCCAGAGAAAAGGTTAGCCAGATGAGCAAGCTACCGAGCAGGGTCAAGGCGATAACCGTCGCGAACAGCCATAGCATCGGTTGCTGTTTGGCGTCGAGCCGCGCGAGCAGCGCGCTCAACTGCAGCCTAGGGAAGCGTATCGCAACCAAGGCTAAGCACCAGGTAGCACTTGCTTGATGACCTTGACCAGATCCTGTCCGCCGACGGGTTTGACCAGCCAGCCGGTGGCGCCAAGCTTCTTGGCCTCATCGCGCTTCGCCTGCTGACTCTCGGTGGTCAGCGCGAGAATGGGCATGAAGCGCATTCCGGGAAGACTGCGAGCGTTCTTGATCAGCTCCAGCCCGCCCATGTTCGGCATGTTGATGTCGGTGATGATCAAGTCTGGCTTGAGGCCGCCCTTGAGTGTCTCGAGGGCCTTAACGCCGTCTGAGGCGGTATGCACCTGAAAACCAGCCATTTCTAGGCTGGCCTTCAGGCTCATGATCATTGTTGCTGAATCGTCAACGACCAGTATCGTTTTTGGCATGATCTTTGTTTTCCTTGTCGAGTGCCGTCTTCAGCCATTCGGCGAGCGGCTCAAGGGTGGGCCATACGGAGATTTTTGGGCGCGCCGCCATCAGGACTTGTAGATTGGCGGTGTGGAGGTGGGTGCAGGCGGACAGGTTGATGCGTCCACGCGGGTTTTTCAGCAGCCATTCGAGGAGCACTTCGGCGTCCTCGACGCTGAGCAGTGTATCGGCGACCAGGAGATTCTTGCGGGCATCGAACGGCATTAGAGCAGCTCCATGGGGTTCAGGACGAGCAGCACCGAGCCGTCGCCGAGCAGGGCTGAGCCTGCATAGCCAGGGATGCTGGCGACGACGCCCACCATCGGCTTCAGAATGATATCCACCGTTTCGCGGCAGTCGTCGACGATGATCCCGAGCTCTTCCTGTTCCATCCGCGCGACGACAACCGCGAGCTCGTCATCGGCATTCGCGATGGGCTCAACATTGAGCGCGAGCAGCTCGTTCAGCGCCATCAATGGTACCAGCCGACCACGTAACACGGCGGCCTGATGGTGCTTGATGGTCTGAATTCTGGAGCGTGGCACGCGCAGGGTCTCGACCACCGCATCCATCGGGATGCCAAAGCGTTGATCCGCCGATTCGATGATCATGACATTGGTCACCGCCATCGACAGCGGCAGTGTCAGCCGCAGCTCGGTACCTTGACCAACGCGGCTGCGCAGGTCGATGGTTCCGTTGACGCGGGCAATCGCGTTGCGGACCACGTCCATGCCAACACCGCGTCCAGAGAGATTGGTCACCTCGGCAGCGGTCGAGAAGCCAGCAGCGAAGACCAGGTTGACCGCCTCCTGATCGTTGAGCCGCTCAAGGGCGATCTCGTCGATCACGCCCTTCTCATAGGCCTTGCGGCGAATGACGTCTGGATCGATGCCGCGTCCATCATCGGAGATCTCGATCAGAACCCGATCAGCGAGTGGATGAGCACTGACGCGCAAGCGTCCAACGCGCGGCTTGCCGAGACGCTCGCGCTCCTCGGGTCCTTCCAGCCCATGATCGAGACTATTACGGAGGATATGGATGAGGGGGTCAGCGAGGGCTTCGATGATATTCTTATCGGCTTCGGTGGACTCGCCCTCCAAGACCAGATCGACCTCTTTGCCGAGCTTGCGCGCGATATCGCGCACCAAGCGTGGGAAGCGTTGGAAGACGAAAGAGACCGGCAGCAGGCGCACCTGCATCATTGCATCTTGCATCTCCTCGGCGATGCGGTTGATGACGCTGTACTGGCCTTTGATCTCGCGCGCAAGCTCGCGCACCCCATGCACCGATTCGGCACGCCCAGCGAGATAGGGCAGGGCATTCTTGGCGACGACCATCTCGCCGACCAGATTCATCAGGCGATCGATCTTTACCTGGTCGACCTTCAGCGTGCGCGCACTGGGCTGGTCTTCCGCACGACGGCCGAAATGAACCTGGTCCTCGGCAGAGGGTTTGGGTGCAGTGTTGGTTGGGTCAGGCGTGGCGTTGGCTGCTGCTGAGGCAGTGGCTGGCGTTGTCAGCGGATGCGGTTCTTCTTGAGCGTCGATTGGCAGCGGCTGTGCAGCTAGCCAGTCCTGCAGCGGTGTTGGATCCTTGGCCTCTACGGCCATGGCGAGCGCCTGCTCAAGTGCGTCCGAGTCACTGGCGGCGTAGAGACTTGCAAAGGCGTTGCTGAGACTGGTCGCGACTGAGCGCAGGCGTCCGCTGAGCCATTCGGGCGCATCCCTGAGCGTGAGGATGGCGCGTTGGGCCTCGATCACCTGGCGGAAGGACTGGCTTACTTCCGGGCTAATGGCGGTCGCAGACGGACTGGCAGTGGAGGTCTCTGATCCAGGTCGATCGGGGCTCGACTCTGCGATGCCGTCCGGACCGCGCTCTGTTGTGCGCTCTGTTGCGCGCTCTGTTGCGCTTGCAGTCATGAGCGCTCCATCAGCCCCGAAGCACTGTTGCTCGATGGCATTCAGCAGGGCGCGTTGCCGGTCTTGATGATCAGGCTCTAGCTCGAGTACCAGCAGCAGCCAACGCAGACCAGAGGCGATACAGAGGTCGGCTGCCGAGAGCTCAAGTAGCGTGCGTGCGGCCTGTGCCAGCGCCTCGCTGTCATGGGCGTTGATCTGGCTCAGCGCGGTGCGGATGAAGTCTGTCGCTAACGGCTGGTCTTGTACGCGACCGCTGGGTTGCAGCAAGGCCTCGATGCTGAGCGGCTCGATCTGGACCTGGTCCAGCACATAGCGAAAATGCTCAGTGAGCTCCTCGGCTGAGAGGGCCAAGATCAGCTCGAAGCGCAGCACGCAGTGATAGGCGTCGAGTTCGGCAAGGTTGGGCCAAGGCTCGGCTGTGCTCAGTCGTCGCCAGAGCGGTGGTGGCAGTTGCGTGACCTGAAAGAACGGGTCCTCACCGCTGAAGAAGCAGTCATGGTCGGGCTCATAGATCAACAGCGAATGGGCGGTGCCGTCCAGCAGCGCGCGATATAGGGTCATGCGCACAGCTTCGGGCAGGGCGCTGGCGTCCCAGGCGGGCGGATCAGTGGGCGCTGCGACGGCGGCTTCAGCCGCTGCCTGTCCGCCGGCGGTCGCGGCAGTGGCTGTGTCTGTGGTGCCAGCGGTGTCGGCGGTCGCCATCAGTGCGCGCAGTGCTTCGCCGATCCGAGCCGCATCGGCTGCATGGGCGCTGGTGTCCGGCACCTTGCCGTCGGGCGCCGCACCGATCTCGTCCAGCAGCAGGCCGACGAAGTCCATCGCCTCGAGCAGCTGATCGGCCAGCGCGCGGCTGAAGGCTAGGCGGTGGTCGCGCACGGCGTCGAGCAGATCTTCGCCGGCGTGGAGCACGCGGGTCATTTCCGGTAGGTCGAACAGGCCGCTATTGCCTTTGAGGGTGTGGACGAACCGAAACAGCTCATCCATCACGCCTGTCTGATCGGGATTGCGCTCAAGCTCTAACAGCTTGGCGCTAATCGACTCGAGAAACTCACGCGCCTCGCTGAGGAATTGATCCAGCAACGGATTCATGATGTCTGACCTTCACCCAGTAGCAAGCGCACATGCGCGAGCAGCTGGGCTGGCTTGGAGGGCTTGACCAGGTAAAGATTGGCGCCAGAGGCGAGGGCGAGCTGCTGATCATGGTCGGCGGCTTCGGTCGACACCATAATGGCTGGGGTCTGTGGGATGTCTTTGGCGCGGAGCTCGCGCAAAAAACCATAGCCATCGAGCTTGGGCATATTGATGTCAACCAGGTAGAGGTCGAACGGCCCTTCTGCGGCGCGCTCAAGGGCCTCCAGCCCATTCACTGCTTCCGTCACGCTGTACCCTGCACCTTCGAGAATCCCGCGGTGATAGAGCCTAACGGTCGCAGCGTCGTCGATGATCAGGATGCGTTTCATCTCGCCTCCCAGGGCTTCTGATAGACGATGGTTTCGGGGAATTTACGCACCCGGAACAGTGCGGAGATTCGGCTCATCGACTCGGAGTGTCCAAGGCAGATGAAGCCGCCGGGATTCAGCGCATCGTAAAAGGATTCTGCAGTCTGCTTGCGTGATAGGTCATCGAAATAGATCAAGAGATTACGACAGAAGATGACATCGAAATGGCGGTGCAACCGCATATCAGCAGGGTCGGTGACATTGGCTCGGGTGAATTCCACCACATCACGCAGGCTGTCTTCGATTTGGTAAAACTCGCCACGACGGCGGAAGTACTTCTTCAGCAGCGGGGCGGGTAGATGCTGGATGGCGCGTGTTGAGTAGTGCCCGCGTCGGGCTTGAGTGAGGATGTCAGTATCGATGTCTGAGGAGATGATCTCAACATCAAGCTCGCTGATGCGCGGCCAGTGCTCAAGGAGATAGATGGCAATGCCATAAGGCTCTTCGCCAGAGGATGAGGGCACTGACCAGATCCGAATTGGTGCGGCCTTGTCGCGGCGATGGGCGATGATCTCTTCGAGGATCGAGTTGACTAAGCACTCGAATTGATATTCCTCGCGAAAGAAATAGGTCTCGTTGACCGTCATCGCATTGACCAGCATCTGCAGCTCAGTCCCTGAGACTTGAAACCGGAGCATCGTGAAGTAGTCACGAAAGCCTTCGCTGCCGGTCGCCTCTATGCGCTCGATAAGCCGTTTGTCAACGAAATACCGTTTGCTGTCCTCGAAGAGGATGCCAGTCTTGCGATAGAAGAACTCCCGGAATTTTCGGAAATCCTCATCTTTGATCAACTGTGGGATTAAGGTCACCTTTGCAATTCCGATTCAGTTCGCACTGATGCGCTTGAGTGCCAGATCGGCAGCGAACTGAATGTAGGGCTCTTCGGCAAAGCGTGCTTTAAGCGCTTGCAGGGCTGGTGCCGCGCGCTCTGAGCCGACCTCGCCGAGGAGGTCGACAGCGGTGGCGCAGACGTTGACATGGTCATCCTGGGCGATCACGCCGATGAGCCAGTCTTCGACCTGCGGATGACGAAGGGATTCAAGGACATCGACAGCGAAGATACGGATATCTGGATCAGGGTCTTCAAGCAGTTGACCCATCCAGGGCGCAACCTCATCGGGGAGCTGCTTCATGGCCTCGATCGCCGCGTTACGCAACATAGGATTTTCCGAACGCAGGCAGTCGATGAGTCCAGCTACCGCGGTGTTGTCGCCAATCAGCGTCAGGCTGGTCAGGATGACCTCGATGACGCTGGTCTCGGTCTCAACCGCGATACGCGCGATCAATGCGGGGCAAGACTCTGGACGGGCAGCAAGATCTCGAGCCGCCCAGCGACGTGTCATTGGGTCTGCGGCGCTCAGCGCCGTGATGAGGCCGGGTAGATCGCGCGGCAGCCGACGCTCATCCTCGCTTGCTGACGATTTTGGTGATTGTTTTCTGAGTCCCATCGGGCCTACTCCCTCAGGTCGCTACGAGTTGGTGCGGGCTTCAACGTGAGACCCAGATTTGCAATTGGCCGGCGATGCGCTCGGCGTTCATGACTAGGTTAGCGCCGCCCCGGTCGATCAGCTCTGAGGGCATGCCGAAGACAACGGCAGTTTCAGCGGACTCGGCGATGGTGCGCGCGCCACGCTTGTGCAGTTCGGCAAAGGCATCAGCGCCGTCGTGCCCCATGCCGGTG
The DNA here is from genome assembly GCA_010912705.1 of Halochromatium sp. GTDB lineage: Bacteria > Pseudomonadota > Gammaproteobacteria > Chromatiales > Chromatiaceae > Lamprobacter. The sequence goes on along the minus strand of POWB01000007.1, from coordinate 123,457 downwards.
AGCATGACTGCGATGACATGCGCTGGGTCGCAATGCTCGAGCGCTGAACGACCAAGCAGCTCGACCGATGGATGCCAGAGAAACTCCGGATTCTCGGGACGAATGATGGCGGTTAGTCGGCCAGTGCGGCGCGCCAAGATCAGATCCGCACCACCACGCCCGATATAGATGTTACCCGGCTCGATCGTGGTTGGCCGACTGACCTCGCTGACCTCGAGCGGGCACAGGCCGTTCATACGCTCAGCAAAAGGGCGGGTAAAACTAGGCGGCATGTGCTGAGCAACGAGCACCGGCCAGGGAAAATCGCCCGGCAGCGCAGGCAGGATATCCTCGAGTGTGCGTGGTCCGCCAGTCGAGACGCCAATCAATACGACGCTATCGGCATGCGCGGCAGAACGGCGAATCAGCGGGGGCTGCGTGTCGCGCGACTTGGCGCCAATGCCAGCGCCTGCTGCGGCCTTGCTGCTGCGAAGACGCGCCCCAAGGGTGCGCGCAGTGCGGAGTTGTGCCTTCGCGGCAGCGCGCACCTTGTTGATGATTTGCTTTTCGATCTCAGTGATCGATAACGAGATGGTGCCGTCAGGCTTGGGGACGTAATCGACGGCACCCAGGTTGAGCGCCTCAAAGGTGGCGAGTGCGCCCTTTTCGGTCAGCGACGAGACCATGACCACCGGTACCGGACGTTGCGTCATTAACAATGACAGCGCGGTCAGGCCATCCATCTCTGGCATATTGATGTCGAGCGTGACCACGTCTGGCTCAAAGCTGAGGTTCTCTTCGACGGCCTCGCTGCCATTGCGTGCAAGTCGAATCTCGAAATCGCCCTCAGCTTGAAAGATGGCGTTGAGCTGACGACGCATCAGCGCCGAATCATCGACGATCAAGAGTTTGATCATTGAGCGTACTCAAGAACAGAACAAAGAGACCAGAGCACATCGAGCCCTGGTCAACGGGCATTGCTTAAGTCTGACCGAGGGCGGCCAGTTGGCTGCGCTGCTCTTCGCCGATCAGACAGCTCGGCTCGATCAGCTGGATCATCCGATTGTGCGCTTCGAGATTCGCAATTCTGGCGATCAAATGGGCTTGCTCGGACGAGAGGTGCGGGGATGGCTCAATCGCATGCTTGGGGATCTTTAACACCTCAGCAACGGAGTCAACGATGAAACCAGTGCGCACACCCTCGAGCAGGAAGACCATGATGCGCTGCCGATCGTTGCGCTCGATCATGCTCATACCGAGGCGCCGTCGTTGATCGATCACCGGTAGCACCGAGCCGCGCAGATTGATCACGCCCTCAACAAATCCCGGCGCCTTGGGCACATGGGTCAGCTCATCGGGGACTCTGACGATCTCCTGGACGCTGGCGATGGGGACGCCAAATTCCTCCTTGTCGAGCCGGAAGACCACGACCTGTTCTTCATCGTCGCTGTCCGTCTCTGAGGTCGAAGAGTCTGGGCTGAGCTGCTGTTCTTCTTGCATCTGCTCCACGCTGGTCAGCGCCTCTCGGATGCTGGCGTGACGGAAAAGGTGATCGGTTGAGATAATCGAGACCAGTCGTTTGCCCTCGTCGAGCCGGCAGATCTCGGAGATGTCAGACATCTCGTCCTGTCCAGCTAACAGCTTAGGCATGGGATCGACGGTCGAACGGGCGACCCGTAGCACCTCGTTGACGCTATCCATGCTAAGTCCGACGGCATCCTCACCGAGGCGAATGACAACGATCCGGGTGTGTTCGTCGACCTCTAGCGCAGGCAGGCCAAACAGACAGCGCAAGGACACCAACGGCAGCAGTCGATTGCGCAGTGTCATCACACCAAGCACATGGGCCTCGGCGCGTGGCACATGCACGAGCTGGTCGGGAAACTGGACGATTTCTTGTACGCACTCGATGGCAACCGCGTATTCCTGATCGGCAACCTGAAAACTAACGAGCTGCAATTCGTCACTGGTGTCTTCTTCGGTGTCTGCCTCAGCCCCAAACCCAGCATCGATGACCGCGCCGGCTGAGCGGTTCGCGGCCGCTTCGGTAATGGCCACAAACTCGGTGGCGATTAACGACGCAAAGTCCAGCACCATGACCATCGGATAGTCACCGACATCCTTGATCAGCCCGGCAAGCAGGTCGGTGCGGACCGTGGTGGTGAGGGCGCCAACGTCTTCGATATGACTCGGCTCGACGCCGACGACGCTGGCAACCCGATCCACCACGAATCCAAGCGGTTGGCCGATATCGATCACCAGTGCGCGCGTTGAGTCGTCATTCTCGCGCTCGTCAAAGCCGAATAGCCGGCGCAGGCTGATGATGGGTAAGACCTTGCCGCGCAGATTCGCCAGACCCTCGAGGGTTGCAGGGGCGAGCGGTACCCGCACCACCTCTGGTACCCGGATGATCTCTTGGACTGGCGTCATGTCGACGCCGAACACCTCCTTGCCACAGACGAAGATGACGAACTGGCGGATGTCGCTATTCTGGTCGGCTGCCGCCACCGCAGAAGCTGAGTTATCCACCGCCTGTGACTCGATGCCGTTGGCCTCGAGCGATTGGTTGGTCATTGGGTTCTCCCGCGTCACCACGCTTGCCTATAGGGTTGCATTGCATCAAATGGAAAACCGGCTCGGGGCCGGTATCCGTTGCTGCCATCATGCACTTTGCAACTCGTCGGCGAGGGAGGCGATCTCCTCGATGGCTGCGGAGAGCTCTTCGGCACCCTGCGACTGCTGTTTGGCGGCCGAGGCGGCCTCGGCCGAGGCCTTCTCCGCCTCTTGCGCGGCGGCAGAGATCTGATCGACCCCGGTCTTGACCTGGGCGATGGCGGCTGCGATCTCGGCGGCAGCGGCTAAGATATCAGTCGTCCCCTGCTGAACGACCCCGATATCGCCCTCGATGGTTTCGAGACCGCTGGTGATCGACTTGGCTTTCGCGGCCTCGGTCGTCGCGGACACCATGATCTCCTCGAGATCGCGTCCGACCACGCCGATCTGATCCTGAACGGCTTTCACCAGATCCTTGATGCGATCGGCGTTTTCGGCCGAGTCATGGGCCAGGTTACGAATATCCGTGGCCACGACGACGAAGCCCTTACCGAATTCACCCGCGCGTGCCGCCTCGATCGAGCCGTTTACGGCCAGCATGTTGGTCTGTATGGACACCGTGGTGATGGCATCGACAATCTTGTCGATGCGCCGCGCGACCAGATCAAGATCCTTGATCTGCTTGAGGCTGGTCCGGGAATCGCCGACCGAGTCAGACACCCCGTTAATCAAGGCATCGACGCTGGTCTTATTGGTGGTGAGTAGCTCGATGATGGCCTTGATCTTCTCGCCCGAAGCCTCGGCGCGTTGCTGGGCAACGTCGAGACCCTTTTCGATCTGGCAGACCTCCCGGAATCGACCGCAAATTGGGCCAATATTTTGGACAATTTTATCCCGCAATATCGGGTTTCCTTGAGCGCTACTCTTTGCAAATCAACTGCTTGCCTGGCGCAATCGGTCGATCAAATGTCCAATTATTGAAAATGTCTTTTAAATTCAATCAATTGGAGCGTTTTTGGACAGTCGACCTGGGAGGTCTGTCTGGGCGACGGCAGCAGCGGATTCTTCTGTTGCCGAGGCCTGTACCTGCGCGCTTTTTTGGATCTGCCCGATCGCTGCCATGATTTGATCACTGGAGCGATTGATCTCCTGTACCGCTGAGGATAATTCCTCAGCGGCAGAGGCGACTTCCTCCGCGCTCTTAGCAATGTCGGTCGAGTTTTTCAGCTCCTCGGCAAGCTCGGAGAGATTCTGTGCCGCTTGCTCACATTCGGCTAGCGCCTGGGTCTGCTCAGCGACGGTTTTGGCGGATTCCTCAGAGGCCGCGGATTGCTCCTCAGCGGCGGCGGCGATCTCCTCGGTACCCTTTAACGCCTGCATGGCTGCGGCACCCGATTGCTGCGCGCCGGCGGCAATCTCCTGCACGCCGCGAGTGATCTCCAGGATATCGCCACGGATCTCCTCGAGCTGCATGCCAATCGTCTTGCCGTTCTCGACCTCGTGCTTGACCTTCTCTGCCGACGTATTGATGCCCTCGGAGATGGTCTTGACCTCGCCCTGGATCTGGCCAACCAGGTCTTGAATCTGCTTCGCGCTCTTCTCTGAGGTTTCAGCCAGGGTGCGGACTTCATCGGCCACCACGGCAAAGCCTTTGCCATGCTTACCAGCGCGCGCGGCTTCGATGGCCGCGTTCAGTGCTAGTAAGTTAGTTTGGTCGGCAATGCGAGCGACGGCTTTGACGATATCCCCGATATTGGATGCCTGCTGCTCAAGCTCGGCGACCATCTTGACCGAGTCGGCCTGGCGCTGAGCGGATAATCCGACGTTGCTGATGAGTCCGTTGACTTCCTCACTGACATTCAGGATCAGTGCTTGCGAGGATTCAACCTTGGTCTGGGAGCTGGTAGCATTTTCAAGCTGGCGATTGAGCGCGGCTTTGACTTGATTGAATGCCGCGAGCGATTCCTGCGCTGCGCCAGAGGCTTCCTCGGCACCAGTCGCGATCTGATCCGATGCGCGCTTGAGCTCTTCAGCGGCCGATGCGGCCTCGTTGATGCCGGAGGCGAGCTGCGTGGTGGCCGATGCAACGCGCTCAGCGGCCTGCTGTTGTTTTGCCAGGGTACGAGCGCGCTTGCGCTGTGCGTCGGCCTCCCGCGTACTGGCCGCAGTGGTGCGTGTATCACTGGTGACTGCGGACGAGGTGTTGGAGGTTTTCTTCACGAGAGCCATGGGTTGTTCCTTTGCTTAATAGTCCAGGAAAAAGAGTGGTCGAACATTCTCCAAACGGGCTGAGGAGGGAGGGCAGAGATGCTCAAGACCGGTTTGACGCGATGCGCGCTGCGCGCCAGATTTCTGGTGAGCAGCGCGCAGGGCAAAGGCTTGCAAAACAGGGAGGACATGTACGCAAGGGGTGGGGCATTATCTGAAAATTGGTGGGGGAAGCCACTAGAAACCAGATGCTAGCCCATCTGCGCTGCAAAAATAATGGTATTTCGGGGCGATCTGTGACCTGGGTCACAATTGTTAGGATGGCCCCTTTAATCGACATGACTTGTTTCATTAGGTTGGTCTTTGGCCTTGGCTCAGCTAGGCTACGAGCGCAGAAAACGCACGCGCTCGTTGGTGCGTGTTAGTCGCTAACGGACACTCGAGGCAAAGATGTACAAGACCCTGATTCCTATCGCCGCCACCCTCGTGCTCATGTCGGGCCAGACCTTGGCCGATGACGCCGCGCTGCGCGCCAAGGCCGAGAACGCAGGCCTGAAGCCGATCCCGCTCGCCTATCAGCGGGTGAACGACAATGTGCTCAGCCAGGAGAAGCTGGAGCTGGGCTGGATGCTGTTCTTTGATCCGCGCATCTCGGCGAGTGGGCTGATCAGCTGCAATACCTGTCACAACCTCTCGACGGGCGGTGACGATAACCTGCCGACCTCAGTCGGTCATGGCTGGCAGCAGGGGCCTCGGAACGCACCGACGGTGCTGAATGCGGTCTTCAATACTGCTCAATTCTGGGACGGCCGCGCGCCGGACCTCAAAGAGCAGGCCAAGGGGCCGGTGCAGGCGGGAGTCGAGATGGCGAATACGCCGGCCAAGGTGATCGAGACGCTGAACAGCATGCCGGATTACGTTGAGCGCTTTGGCAAAGCGTTCCCGGGCCAAGCTGACCCAGTCACCTTCGATAATATGGCGAAGGCAATCGAGGTCTTCGAGGTGACGCTGATCACGCCCAACGGGCCGTTCGATCAGTGGCTGCGCGGCAATGATGGCGCGCTGACCGATGCTCAGAAGGCGGGGCTGGAACTATTCGTCGATAAGGGCTGCACGGCCTGCCACAACGGTGTCAACGTCGGCGGGCAGGGCTATTTTCCGTTCGGTCTGATCAAGAAGCCGGGGGCTGACATCCTGCCGCCGGCGGACAAGGGCCGCTTTGAGGTGACCCAGACCGCCTCCGATGAGTATGTGTTTCGGGCGGCACCGCTGCGTAATGTCTCGCTGACTGCACCCTATTTCCATTCCGGTCAGGTCTGGGATCTGCAGCAGGCGGTGTCGGTGATGGCGCTGGCGCAGCTCGGTGTGGAACTGAATGAGGAGCAGGCCGGGTTGATCGCGGACTTCCTGCGCAGCCTAGAGGGTGAGCAGCCGCACATTGGTTATCCGGTGCTGCCGGTGGAGACGGCGACGACGCCTAAGCCACGGCTTTAACCACGATAGCATCCACAGAGGGGGCAAGCGGGGTCTGCTGGTATCTTCAGTGTGCGGATCGCCATGCGCTGCGCATCGAGCAGCAGGAGCTTTGAGAACAGCGGCTCGCCATAACCGGTCAGCACCTTGATGGCCTCGGTGGCTTGGATGCTGCCGATGATGCCGACTAGCGGTGCGAGCACGCCTTCACGGGCACAGCGCTCGCCCACTTGTCCATCGTCTGGGTAGAGGCATTGATAGCAAGGATCGCCGGCGCGTCCGGAGAAGACCGCGACCTGACCCTCGGCGCGGATGGCGGCGCCGGAGACGAGGGGAATGCCAGCCTCAACGCAGGCGGCATTGACGGCGTAGCGGGTTTGGAAGTTGTCGCTGGCATCGACGATCAGGTCGACCTCGGTGCTCAGCTCGGCGAGGCGGGTGGGGCTCAGGCTGCCTTTGATCGGGACAAGCGCGCAATGCGGATTGAGTGCCCTCAGAGTAGCAACTGCGGAGTCGACCTTGGTCCAGCCGATGCGCTCGCTGTTGTGCAAGATCTGCCGCTGCAGGTTGGACAGGTCGACGGCGTCAAAGTCGGCCAGTAGCAGGCGGCCGACGCCTGCTGCTGCCAAATACATGGCCACCGGCGATCCAAGTCCGCCGAGGCCGACGATCAGCACCCGCGACCCTTTCAGGGCCTCCTGTGCTCGCTCACCGAATCCCGACAGCAGCGTTTGGCGGCTGTAGCGGGTGTTTTCGTCTGGCGTCATGGATGGCAGCGCCATGCGGTTAATGGTAAAGGCTTAGCCGCCAGCCTGCTCGGTTGCGGGCTGGGCGCGGCCGATCTCGGTGACATCGACGAAGTAGTAGCCACAGGTGGCCGGCGTGATGTTTTCACTGGCGGTGCGCGGGTATTTGCGGCAGCTCGGCGGACGTGCGTAATAGACCGCGCAGCTGCTCAGCCCTTCGGCGTCGAAGCGCAGGAAGGGGCAGGGGTAGGGCAGCTTGCAGCAGGCGCCACAGCGGTTGCAATCGCCGCGCCGGCCGGCATCGACGGGTAGGAGGGATGTGGCGAAGCGCTGAACCTTGCGGACCAGCCCGGTGATTAGCTCGAGCAGGGTCTGGCGCCTGTTCGGTGGCGTCGTGTACATCGGTCAGAAGCTCCTAGAAAGCGGGTAGGGAAAGATGTTGGATAGAGCGGTTCAAAAGCGGGCAGCCCGCGGTCGCGACAGGTTAGCCCGGCCATGATGTTGTCACTGACTCGTCATACTACGTGTCTCATTCCTATTTGACCATGGGCATTGCTTGCTTACAGAGAGTGCTTCATCGGTCGCTGATCGCTATACTGCGCGATTACCTGAATTTTTCGTGTGCTTCGACGCTTCGCCTGAGCCTGGCTCCGACGAGCGCGCCAAAGTGCCCACCCAATCAAGCTAGAGGACTGTCCTAATGCCGCACGGTACGACCATCACCCAATTCATCGCCGAAGAGCAACGCCATGCGCCGGGAGCAACGGGCGAGTTCACCGCACTGCTCAACGACATCGTCACCGCCTGCAAGATGATCTCGAATCAGGTCAACCATGGTGCACTGGTTGGCGCGCTGGGCAGCGCTGGCAGTGAGAATATCCAGGGTGAGACGCAGAAGAAGCTGGATATTCTCTCCAACGAGATGTTCATCCGCAGTACCGAGTGGTCTGGCCACGTTGGCGCCATGGCCTCGGAGGAGATGGACGAGATCTACGAGATCCCGAAAGAGTACCCGCGCGGCAAGTACCTGCTGACCTTTGACCCACTCGATGGATCGTCGAATATCGACGTCAACGTCTCGGTCGGCACCATCTTCAGCATCCTGCGCATGGCCGATACGGATGGCAACGCGACCGAGCGCGACTTTCTTAAGCCGGGTACGGAGCAAGTTGCGGCCGGTTACGCGCTCTATGGCCCTTCGACCATGATGGTCCTGACCACTGGTAACGGCGTCAACGGCTTTACGCTGGACCAGAATATCGGCGAGTTCATCCTGACACATCCGAACATGACGATCCCGACTGAGACCGCCGAGTTCGCGATCAACGCCTCGAACGGGCGCTTCTGGGAGGCCCCGGTCAAGCGTTACGTCGACGAATGCCTAGCCGGTAAGGAGGGTCCACGGGGCAAAGACTTCAACATGCGTTGGATTGCCTCCATGGTCGCCGAGGTACATCGCATCCTGACCCGTGGTGGCGTCTTCATGTATCCGATTGATTCGAAGATGGTTGAGAAGGGGCTGGGCGGTAAGCTGCGCCTGCTGTACGAGGCGAATCCGATGTCATTCGTCGTCGAGCAGGCGGGCGGTGCTTCGATCACCGGTAAGGAGCGCATCATGGAGATGCAGCCTGAAGGTCTGCATCAGCGCGTGCCGGTGATTCTTGGCTCGCGTGATGAAGTCGAGCGTCTGCAGGGCTATCACAACGAGGGCTGAGTTGTAGGTTAGCGCCTCGCCTTGTTGGCAGCGGGTTCGATTCCCGCGGTCGCGGCGAGGCGTTATGAACGTCAGCTCGGATAGAACGCTGGGTCGGTGGCCAGTCGTCCTCATTGTTTGCCTCAACGCGTTGGCGAGTCCCAACGAGTATAGCCTCAGTCGATCATGGATATGCTCGAACCCCAGCCAAAGCGCCAGCCCCAGCCTGCCCCCCATCCGCGCAGTCTCTCGGTGGTGATTCCGCTCTATCAAGAGCGCGATAATATCGAGCCGTTATTGGCCCGCATCCATCAGGGTCTGCAGATCTACCCCTATCCCTGGGAGTTGATCCTGGTCGACGACGGCAGTCGCGACGGCACCGCCCAAGTGCTGTTTGAGCAGACCGCCCGCTACGGAACGCATCTGCGGGTGATTGGCTTTCGGCGTAATTTCGGCCAGACGGCCGCCATGCAGGCCGGCTTCGATGCCGCGCGCGGTGCGCTGATCGCAACCCTCGATGGCGATCTGCAGAATGATCCGGCTGAGATCCCGCGCCTGATCGACGAGCTGTTGGCGCGTGATCTCGATCTCTTACAAGGTTGGCGGCGCGACCGTCAAGACGCCCTGCTGCTGCGCAAGATCCCGTCGCGTCTTGCCAACGGGCTCATTGCTCGGGTCACCGGCGTTCACCTGCATGATTACGGCTGCAGCCTCAAGGTCTACCGGTCCGAGGTGATCAAGGAGATCCGCCTATTCGGCGAGATGCATCGCTTCATCCCGGTCTGGGTGGCCGGGGTCACAGCGCCTGAGCGCATCGGCGAGACCGAGGTCGGGCATCGGGCGCGCGAGCTGGGCCAGTCCAAGTATGGTATCTCGCGCACCTTCCGCGTGCTGCTCGATCTGCTGGTCGCCTTCTTTTTTCTCCGCTTCGGCGCGCGGCCCGGCCATTTCTTTGGTGGCATTGGGCTTTCATTCGGTCTGCTCGGCGGACTCATGATGACCTGGCTGGCCTGGGTCAAGTTCGGGCTCGGTGAGGATATTGGTGATCGTCCCCTGTTCTTCGTGGCGATCCTGTTCCTGGTTGCCTCGATCCAATTCCTGACCACCGGCGTTCTCGCCGAGATCATGACCCGCACCCTGTTTGCCTCGGGTGAGCGCACCCATCACTGCATCTGCCGCCAGACTGACCCGGCTGCTGCCGGCTGGAAGGTTGAGCAGCAACAAGACTGTACTGGATCAGGCGCGCAGATCAGGCGCCAAGTGCAAGCGAGCGGATTTAACCTCAACTTAGAGCAAGCACCGCGGCAGCCCGGCGCCACGGATCAAGGCTCGGAGGGGTCGGTTTAATGAGCCTGCGCGAGGCATGGTTGACAAAGGTGCTTGTCTCGCCCTGGTTTCTGGTGCTGATCGTCTGGCTGGCCTTCTTTTGGCAGCTCGGCGCGGTACCGCTCTACGATCTCGATGAGGGCGCCTTCACCGAGGCGACCCGCGAGATGCTTGACAGCGGTCACTTCATCACCCCGCACCGCGACGGCGAGCCGCGTTATGACAAGCCGGTGCTGATCTACTGGCTGCAGGCGGCCTCGGTCTCAGTGCTCGGCTGGAGCGAATTCGCGCTGCGGTTGCCATCGGCGATTGCCGCCAGCCTCTGGCTGTTGGCGCTCTGGTGGTTCGTGCGTGAGCGGCTGGATGCGACGACTGCAACCATTGCTGGCTTGGTGATGGCGCTCGGGCTGCAGGTCGCGATCATCGGCAAGGCCGCGGTCGCCGATGCGTTGCTGAACCTCTTCATCGCGCTCAGCTTCTTCGAGATCTACCGCTGGCGGCTGCGGCCGACCCGCGCAACCCTGCTGCGCGTCTACCTCTGGCTCGGTCTAGGCTTCCTGACCAAAGGCCCGGTCGCGGTGTTCTTCCCTTTGGTGGTGAGCCTGCTCTTCTTCGGCTCGCTGCGCGAATGGCGCGCCTGGCTCGCCGCGGTCTTCGATTGGAGCGGCTGGCTGGTCTTCATCGCGGTGGCCGGCCCCTGGTATCTGGCGATCTATCTCGACGACGGCCCGGGCTTCTTTCAGAGCTTCTTCCTCGGCCACAATCTAGGACGTTACAGCGGTGTGAAGCATGGCCATTCCGGCTTCCCCGGCTACTACTTCGTGATGCTGCCGTTGGTGTTGCTGCCCTTCACTGGCTGGTTTCTCAGTCTGCTGCCGAGGGTGCGCCAACTCTGGGCGGATGAGCTGGATCGGTTTCTGCTGCTCTGGTTCGTCACCGTGTTTGCGGTGTTTTCGTTCTCGGGTACCAAGCTGCCGCACTATCTGGTCTATGGCATCACGCCCTTGTTCATCCTGATGGCGCGACATCGCGATGCGCTGCGCAACCGCTGGCTGGCATGTCTGCCGCCGCTGCTGTTGGTGGCCTTGATGGTGGCACTGCCCGACGTCCTTGGGCTGCTGGAAGGGCAGGCCGATCGCGTCCATGAGCAGGCCATGTTTGCGGAAGGGGCGCGAGTGCTCGACGGCTGGTATCGGCTGGGCACCTGGATTGGGTTCGTCGCGATGCTGGGTTTGTTGCTCTGGTCGCGGGTCGGACTCTGGCAGCGACTGATACTGGTTGGCGTCGTTCAAACCCTGCTGGTGTTCGGTCTTTTGGTACCGGCGGTGTTTGCCGTGATGCAGGAGCCGGTCAAGCAGGCTGGACTCTTGGCGCGTGAGCTCGATCGGCCAACGGTGGTTTACCGTACCAGCATGCCGAGCTTCAGCGTCTATCGCGATGCGATCACGCCCGAGAGCGATCAGCCACAGGTTGGTGAGCTGGTGTTCTTGCGCGTCGATAAGCTCGAGCGTTTGGCCGAGGACGTGGCGCCGAATCGGCTTGCTCTGCAGTATCGCCGAGGGCCGGTGGCCTTGGTATTGATTGAATCTGAGGTAGGTGTGTCGGCATCGGCTTTTTGATGAGTCAGCGACCAGAAGCCGCTGCTCATCAGGCTTGTTATGATACGTGTTTGCCGCTTACTGATGATTGAATAGGACAGCGCGCCAACCACCCCAACTCGGTAGCAGATTGAGCAAGTTACTACCCGAGGATCTTGAAGCAAAACAGTCTCGCCAGGACTCCAGTTCGAGGCTGCTGACATCCATATCACGCGTCTGCGCCTGCAAGCCTGCGTTTTCAGCACTGATTTGAATCTCATCGTCGATGAAATATTCAGCGATACGGCGCTCGAGTTCACTGTCATACGTCTGGCAGGTACAACCTTCATCTTCTCCCGAACGGCAATCGTAACCAAAATTGGCATTGAGTTTGGTCAGATAATCACCCGCAAATGCATAGCCTCCATCCGCTGTCGCTAAGAAACGTGAGGGGTTACCGGTACCTGATGGATGTTGCTGCTTGCGGATGGCTCCACTCGCCTTATCGATATCGAGTACGGCGCCTCCGCGATAGTTTTGAGCATAGACCATGCCAACGACAAAGCTGTTCTCTTGCTCAAGCAGATCCACGGTCCAATCCCTAGCCCAGTTTTGATGACCGGTCACGCCATAGAGGTATTGCCATTCGATCAGGCCTGTGGGCGATAGTTTTAATAGCGCCGCATCATGCATGTAGTCCCATTCATCGATCTCTGCGCTGAGACCAAGCAGATAACCACCGTCCTCGGTCTGGATCAGTGATGTGGGCCAATCAGAGTTCTGATAGGTGCCTTCATGCGGGTCGTCGTAGTAGCGTGACCACTCGAGCAGACCATTATTGCTGAGTTTGATCAGGAATGGATCAGCGGCACCTAAGAGCCCACCGACCAGGGCATATCCACCGTCAGAAGTCTGAATGCCACGGGATAGGCTGTTTGCATCTTCGCTGCTGAGACGAAAACGCTGTTGCCATTGGACAAGACCAGTGCGCGAGAGCTTCATGGCAAAGGCTAGCCTTTCACCATCAGCAGTTGTCGACATACCTGCAATCAGGTAACCGGCATCGTCGGTCAGGATCAGATCTGAGATTTCATCGGGCCGCTCGTTATCTGGAAAGATAGTGCCATAGGTCTTTTGCCATAGCACCTCTCCGTTACCATCGATCTCAAGCAAGAAGATCTCCTTTCGATCCGAGTCGTTCTCATTCTCGGCAGCACCAAATGAGAAGGTCTCGCCGGCAACTACGTAGGTGCCAGCGGGGGTATGCTGAACACGATAGGCAGTTTCATCGGCACCCTCACCGACAGCACGCTGCCAGAGCATCTCGCCGTCTTGGTTAATGCGGAATACAAAGGCGTCTCTATCATTGAATGCAGTGGTTGAGCCAACGGCAACGAATCCCCCATCGAGCGTGGTCACCATATCGTTGACCGTTTCATCGCTGTCGCGATAGATATCGTGATACTGAAGTTTCCATGTCGAACGTCTAGCCGCGGTTTCGGTGAAGTCCGCGTCTACTCTCGTACTGCCGGCGATCTCGACCTCGCAGATCGGTGCGACTCCGCTACAGGCACCGCTCCAACCGGCGAAACGCTGCCCGAAGGCCGGTATCGCTTGGAGCTGAACAAGCGTGCCAGGCGCAAAACCTGATGAGCAGAGATCACCGCAGGAGATGCCGGCGGGAGTGCTGGTAACTAATCCATTGCCATCTCGAATGACCCTGAGCGCTTCGAGGTTAGGCACGTAGCAACTCCGAGGAATTTCAAGCGCGAGGTCGGTAATAGACATTGAAACCGTTTCAGGCTGCACGCTTGAACTCTGTGCACTGAGTTGGATGCTCTCATCGATAAAAAACTCAGAAAGATGGCGCCTTACATCGCTGGTGTAAACATCGCAGCCACCTTCCTCAATACGTCCATAGCTAAAGTCCTGATCAAGCTTTTGAATATAGGTGCCGCCAAGGGCATAACCCTGATCCGGTGTTTGCAGGAAACGTTCGACGTATTTTCCACCACTCGGACGTTTTTGAAACAGGATGTCTCCGCTGAGTGAAATCTTCATGATCACTGAAGACGCCCAAGGTGCTCGATAGGATAGGCCGAGCAGGTAGCCATCGTCCTGTTCGATGATATCGGCTAGATACTCCTTGCCCCCGGTATTGTAGCCCCCCACCGTTCCATAGCGGTATTGCCACTCAATGAGTCCGGTTGGTGAGAGCTTGAGCAGCGCGATGTCTTCTGTATACTCGCCACGATCAGTGCCAAGGCCGAGCAGGTAGCCGCCGTCACGAGTTTGGATCACTGTTTGGACCCAATCGGCCCAGTAATAGGTGCGCTCATCGGGATCATCGAAGTAGCGTGACCACTCCAAGCCACCATTGACCGAAAGCTTCGCGATGAAGGGGTCGCCATTATCACCGGCAACGAGATAGCCGCCATCGGCAGCTTGGATCACTCGTTGTAGTTGGCTATTTTCACCATTACTGAGCATCATTTGTTGTTGCCACTGAATCGTGCCGGTCGCTGTAAGCTTCAGGACTAGTCCATGATCACCCAGATCATCCGTTCCCACGAATCCAACCAACAGGTAGCCACCATCATCGGTTGCGATCATGTCGCGCACCCCATCCGGTCGCTCATCTTCCGACGCGAGGTTTGTCCCATAGGTCTTTTGCCAGACTAGATGGCCTGCGGCGTCAATCTCGACAACTAGGATCTTGCGCTCGCGCCAAGTGTCATTTATGGCGAAAGAGGCCGTTTCACCCGCGACGATGTGGCCGCCGGTCTGATTTGGGCAAATCTTCCTGGCCTCATCGTACTCTACGCCGCCAAAGGCCCGCTGCCACAAAACTTCACCATCAGCATTCAGTTTGAACACGCAGGCATCTTCGCTGGTATCCGCAACTGCGTCCGTAAGACCGACAGCGACAAAGCCAGCGTTGGATGTAAGTGCTAGATCCTCGACCTTAATACCGGGAGTCTGCAGCCGCCAGACCGCCGCAGAGGCGGTAGCCAACATAGTAAGCGTGAGAAAGACAACAACGAGCAGATGAAAGGTCAGCTCGAACCAGGACGCTCTATAATTCATAATCATCTCTAGCACGGCGAATTCTTATGAGTAGTCTAGTACATGTTCCTGCAGTGATACAGAATAAGCTAGAAAAGCTCAGCGCGCTGATGGTGATTAGCAAGCTAGACATGGGCCTGAGACAAGCGCTGACGGTCGGTGCTGAGCGTGATCCTGCCGTCGCGATCGGTGGCTCCGTCTGGCTGCTCGGTTGGGCGTTGGTTTGCGCCTTGCTCGGCATTGGCTTGCTGCTATTTGGTGACGAGGGCTATCACAGCGGCTTCCTGACACTCAATCGCCTATTCGCTCAACTACCAGCAAGCCTCTGGCAGTGGTTGACAGTGCTTGGGGATGAGCGGGTCGCATTGACCTTGGCGCTGTTGCTGTCGTACCGACATCCTCGCGTTTTTTGGGCGTTGCTCTGCGCCGCGCTGGTGGCGATTGCCTACGCACGCGGGCTCAAGCCCCTGATCGACGCTGCTCGCCCGCCTGCGGTCTTATCGCTCGAAAGCTTCGAGCTGATTGGCGTTGAGCATCGCAAGCAGAGCTTTCCATCGGGCCACAGCGTGACCGCCGCGGTCTTCTTCGGGGTGCTCATCTACTATGCCCAGCAGGCGCGCTGGCGACTCATCTTTCTCGTGTTAGCGACCGCCGCCGGGCTGAGCCGGGTTGCGGTTGGTGTGCATTGGCCGGTCGATGTGATGGCCGGTCTTGCAGGTGGTGCGCTAGCGGCGTTGGCAGGCGTGTCGCTCGCCCGGCGCAGCCTTTGGGGCATTTACGATCCGGACGTGCATCTCGCCTTCGTCGTGCTCGCCGGATTTGCCGCGATTGGTCTCTTCTTCGATGACGGTGGCTATCCGGCCGCTGCACGACCCTTGCAGGTTCTTGCTTTCTTCGCGTTGACCATGGCGCTAGTGCAGTACGTCCTGCGGCCCATGAGCAGGTCTCTATTGCGTTCACGGGCAGCAGATGACTCCGGCTGAGCAAGGATTCCATGGATACTTAAGGCCATTTTTGAAACCGCTGGTACCACGGAGCGCAGGACTTGACGGATCATCAACCTGCAACAGCCGATCTTAAGACGAGACACAGATCCTTGCTGTTTCTATCCAGCTTGATCTGTGCTCATCTGTGGTTCTTAATCTTTGGGAAGATCGTATGAGATTTGCCGTAGATCGTCTAAGAGCCAGCTTTTCAGTCAGCGGAAGGTGCTTTATTCAAGCTCTGATCCGGCCAATACTTGGTCGCTAGCAGCTTGGCCGAGATCTTCCAGCCGTCGCCGGTGAGGACGAAGATCGCCTGGCCGCTGTCGTTGAAGTTGAACTTCAACTGATCGGTCTGATCGCCGGTCATGGTGCCCGCCTCGGCACTGGCATCGGTGCCTTGGGTGACGAACTTGTTGAAGGCGAAGGGCGTCTCGAACAGGATCACGGTCTTGGTCGCGAATCCGCCAAGCCCAAAGCCGACGCCGACACCACCGCTGCCCATCTTCATATAGGTGCGCTGATCGGTCTCGCGGTCGACCGCAACACCGCGCCCGTAGCCAGCTGCGACCAGCATCTGAACCTGTCGGCTGACAAAGACCGCGTAGCCGGCGCTCTCGTCGAACAGCTTTTTGGCCGCCGGCTCCTTGGCAAACAACTGCTCTAGGGTTTCCTCTGTCAGCGCATCGAGCTTGGCGCGCGTCGCTTCCGGGGTGGCCGCATCGCCAAGATCATATTTGGTTGACTCGACCGTCTGATTCGCACTTGCCGCGGCCTTGTCTAGCGCTTTACCGGCCGCATCGGTGGCTGCACTGGTCGCGGTGCCGATCTGTTCCGCGGTCTTTGCAGCACCCTCCTTGAGCTTCTCGAGCAATGTTGGCTCGTCGGCGACAGCGAGGGTTGAGCCGGCGGCCAGAGCCATGATGGCTACTGCAGATCGGACTCGGACAGGATGTTTCATCTGGATCTGGCTCCGGTATAGCGCCTATTGGTTCGGGTGACCTCAGCCTAATCGGCTGCAGTTTCGGTTTCGGTACCTTCGGCCGTCTCGGCTTCGGGCTCGGCGGGCGCGGCCTTTGGCTCCGGCGTCTTCAGCAAGCCTTCTGTCCTGAGTATGGCGACCTTGTCGTCCCCTTGCACCCAACGTTTGCGTTTGTCTTTGACGGCATAGCGGCCTGAGCGCTTCTCATAAATCGTATGGTCGCTGGTGGTCTTGAGCTTCTTCATCGGTTGCCTTTGTCAGGGGGTTTAGGAAGATTCGATCGGGTCTTTACGCCCTTGGGCGCTTGGTCGTTGTGCTGGCAGGATTCTCAGTCTGCGTGCTAGCGAGGGGCTAGGGCAGCACATTCGGGTCGTTCTTATCCTCAGTCTGCTCATCGGAGCGCTGGATATCGATCTCGAACTTTGTGATCAGCGCTGCCATGGCGCCGAGGGCGGCGATGATCGGCGCTAGCAGTGTCAGTGCGCCGCCGACGGCGACACCGGCGGTCAGCGGTACCTCAAGCAGTGTTGCGCCACCCGGCTTGCGGATGATGAGACGGCGCACATTGCCCTCGGCGACAAGCTGCTTGACGTAATCAACCAGCTCGCTGCCGGCGACGGTGACGCGCTCGCTGAGGCCGCGCCGGGGCTCGTAGGGATCGTTTGACATCTGGGGAGTTGCTCGGCTTGCGTCAATACAGTGCTAGGGTTGTCGACAATGATAGAGTTGTCGACCTGACCGCCTATCATCGACTGAGCCTTGCGGGCGCGTCAACTTCGACGCCAGCTTTTGATGAGCAGAAGCTGTCCGGCTCAATACAGCGCCAGTGGGCCTTCCTGCATCGCCGCGATCTGCTCGCGCAGGATCAAGATCTGCTCTTCCCAATAGCGCGGTGAGTCGAACCAGGGGAAGGCGCTGGGAAAGGCCGGATCTTCCCAACGTCGCGCGATCCAGGCCGAATGATGGATCAGGCGTAGCGTGCGCAGGGCCTCGATCAGATGCAGCTCGCGGGGGTCAAAATCGGCAAAGTCCCGATAACCCTCGAGCACCGCATCCAGCTGCAGCGCCATGGCTTGGCGGTCGCCGGAGAGCAGCATCCAGAGGTCCTGGACCGCCGGGCCGCTGCGCGCGTCATCGAAGTCGACGAACTGCGCCCCGGCGTCGGTCCAGAGCAGGTTGCCGCGGTGACAATCGCCGTGTAGGCGCAGGATGCTCAGGGCGCCGGCGCGCTCGTAGCAGGCCGCGATCTCGGTCAGCGCATGCGCGAGGACGCTGCGGTAGGGGGTCTCAAGCTCAGCCGGAATCCAGCCTTGATCGAGTAAGTACTGACTCGGCTCCGCGCCGAACTGCTGCAGGTCAAGCCTTGGTCGATGCCGAAACGGCTGGCTGGCGCCAACGGCATGGATGCGACCGATGAGGCGACCGATGCGGGTCAAGATCGCGAGGTCTTCGAGTTCCGGATCGCGGCCGCCGCAGCGGGGGCTGAGGGAGAAGCGATAGCCTTGATGGCGGTGCAGGCTGCGGCCATCGATCAGCAGGGGGGCGACCGCCGGGATCTCGCGCTCAGCCAAGGCGGCGACGAAGGCATGCTCCTCGGCGATCGCCTCATCGGACCAGCGTCCCGGCCGATAGAACTTGGCGATCAGTGGGGCCGCGTCGTCGATGCCGATCTGATAGACGCGATTCTCATAGCTGTTCAGCGCCAGCAGGTGGCCATCGACGACGAAGTCGAGTGACTCGACTGCATCGAGCACCAGATCAGGCGTCAGGTCGGCATAGGGTCTGAGCTGGGCGGGGGCTTGGGTGTCGCTGGAATCGGCGCCTGATGGATCGGTGCTTGAGGACGAGGTATTCATAAGCATGCGTCTCTGCTGGTCGAAGCCCCAGACTCAGCGCTCGCCATCCGCTAGCGCCGGCGGCCGTGGCAGCTCGGTGCGCTCCATCTCCAGATTGGCGCGCGCCCCGATCCGTTGCACCACCGGCCCCAGTGTGAGCCCCTGCACCAGAATCGAGAAGACCACCACAATGTAAGTGACGGTCAGCAGCAGATCACGGACCTCGGATTCGGGCAGCGAGAGCACCAGTGCCACTGAAATTCCGCCCCGCAGCGCACCCCAGGTCAGGATGGTGATGGCGCCGGTTGAGAAGCTGCGAAACCGACGCATCCAGGCGACTGGGGCGCCAACACTGATGACGCGGGCGACGAGCACCAATGGAATCGCCAGCAGTCCGGCGATCAAGGCCGGGCCGCTGATACTGATGACCAGCACCTCGAGACCGATCATCACAAACAGCACTGCGTTCAGGATCTCATCGGTCAGCTCCCAGAAGTTGTCGAGATGGCTCTTGGTCTTGTCTGACAGCAGCTGGTTGCGCACCTGATTGCCAATGATCAGCCCGGCGACCACCACGGTGATGGGCGCCGAGAGGTGCAGATGCTCGGCCAGTGCATAGGAGCCGCTCGCGACGGCCAAGGTGATCAGCACTTCGACCTGATAGTTGTCGATCTTGCGCAGCATCAGAAAGGCGATGCCGCCGCTCGCGAGTCCTAACAGCAGCCCGCCGATGGCCTCCTTTAGAAAGAGATGCAGGGCGCTTCCGAGCGTGACATGCTCGCCGCCGACCGCGATCTCGAACAGCACCATGAACAGCACCACAGCCACACCATCGTTGAACAGCGATTCACCGGTGATCTTCAGCTCGAGCGCCTTAGGCGCGCCAGCGCTCTTGAGGATGCCGAGCACGGCGATGGGGTCGGTGGGGGAGATCAGCGCGCCAAACAGCAGGCAGTAGATCAGCGGGATATCGAGCCCGAGCAGCATGAACAGCAGCCAGGCAATGCCGCCAACCAGGATGGTCGAGATCAGCACGCTGACGCTGGCCAGCACGGCGATCACCCATTTGTGCTCCGCCAGTTCCTTGAGGCTCACGTGCAGCGCGCCAGCAAAGAGCAGGAAGCTGAGCATCCCATGCAGGACGGTCGCATCAAAATCGATGCTGTCGACCATGAACCGGATATCCTCTTCGAGCCCGTTCGTGCCGGGGATCGGCAACAGCAGGAAGACTGACATCAACAGCGCGATCAGCATCAGCCCGATTGCGGTCGGCAGCTTCAGGAAGCGATCGTTGAGCCAGGCAAAGAGCGCCGATAGCGTGATCAGAATCGCGATGATGTTGAACAGTTGCATAACGCTGGCCAGGGCTCATCAGGCAATAACAAGGCATAGGCCTCGGTCTCGAGGCCAACTCATTATGCCCTTATTGACCCAGTGCCGCCCGCAGGAAGAGGCCTCCCGCAGCGCTAGATGATCGTCATCCTGCGGGCTGGCACTAACGACAGTCGATCAAGGCCTTCAAGACCCCTGGCTCAGCGGCCCGCTGCAAGGCTAGAACGCCGTTGGCGAGTGGCTCCACGCAATCGATCAATGGGGTTGGATCGACACGCTGCTGTTCCAAGAGTCTGAGAGCGGCCGGGAAGGGGCCGCAGCGTGAGCCGATGATGCGGATCTCATCGACCACCAGCGACGATAATGCCACTGGCACCTCGCCGCGATAGGTGCTCTTTAGACAGAGCGTGCCGCGCGGACGCAACGCGCGTCGGGCCAATGCGAAGCCACCGGGCGCGCCGCTGGCCTCGACGACCAGATCGTACTTGCCCGTGGCCACCTCATCTTCTGCGATGCAGCGGCTGCCGATACCCTGCAGCCGCTGGCGTTGATGGGCGTGTCGGGCGACCACATCCAACTCGGCGCCGGTCAGGGCCAAGATGCGTGCGATCAGCTGCCCGAGCCGACCGGCGCCCACCAGCAGGACCCGATCCGAGGGTTTGATGGTCGTGACCTCTGGGATCTCGAGCGCCGCCGCGAGTGGCTCGGTGAAGACTGCCGCGGTATCCGGCACCTGGTCGGGCACCCGGTGCAGGTTGTCTAACGGCAGGCAGAGATACTCGGCAAAGGCACCATCCTGGCGCTTGATGCCCAGCACCGCTCGATTCAAACAGTGGCTAGGCCGACAGGCGAGGCACTCGCGGCAGTGGCCGCAGCTGATATTGATCGAGCCAACAACGCGCTCGCCAACGCGCTCCGGCGCCGCTGGCGCAGCACTGATCTCGCCGACGAACTCATGCCCGAGCACGCCGGTGAAGGGATAATAGCCATCCATGAGGGCCAGATCGGTCGAGCAAACACCGGCCAGCCGCACCCGTACCAGGGCCGCGTTGGCGGCTGGGGAGGGAGCGGGAAGATCACTTCTGAGTCGAGGCTGCTGATCGAGCCAAATCGCCTTCATATCAGTCGTACTCCAACAGGTGTTTTGGGGCCATCTGCGCGGTCAATGCGCTCAGTCAAATAGCATCGAGGTCGAGCCGGCGTGGCCTGCTCACCTCAGGTTATCCTGTCGCCCCTTCGGGATAAACCGCGGCGACTGGAAATTTGCTCACAACATCGCCAAATCACCTGACAGACTGAATCACGTATCGATCTCCACAACATGCATGGCCGGCATCCGGCAGCCTGATCGATCGTTCGAGCCCATTCAAGCCTATTCCTTAACCCACGAGACCGGACACCAGGAGAGCCTGATGCCCCCAATGGACGAGCCTACCCTTGTCGCTGCCTACCGCTCTGTGCGGGCCTTCACTGAGCAGCTCTGCGAGCCCCTCGAGATCGAGGATTACATGCTTCAGGCCGCGGTCGAGGCGAGTCCGCCGAAGTGGCATTTGGCGCATGTCTCCTGGTTCTTCGAGACCTTCCTGCTCAAGCCCTTCCTGCCGGGCTATGCGGTCTTCCACCCGCAGTTCGACCATCTGTTCAATTCCTATTATGAACAGACCGAGGCCGGCTTCTGGCCACGCCCGGAGCGCGGTCTGATCTCGCGGCCGACGGTCGCCGAGGTCTACGCCTACCGCCACCATGTCGACGATGGCATGATGCGGCTGCTCAGCGACTGTCCGCCCGAGCACCAAGCAACCGTCCAAGCGCGACTCGAGATCGGCCTCAATCATGAGCAGCAGCACCAAGAGCTGCTGGTTACCGACATCAAGTACAACCTGGCCTATAACCCATTGCGACCGGCCTATCGCGGCGATCTTCCGGTTGCCAAGGTCCAAGATCCAGTGCCGCTGACCTTTACCGCCTTTGAGGGTGGCATACAGAGCTTCGGTGCCGTAGAGCCGGGCCAGCAGCAGGGCCGAAGCCCAGCGCAGCGGGACCGCCAAGCTGAGCAGGGTAGTCAAGCACAGCGCGAGAGCCAAGGCGCTGCTCAAGGCTTCGCCTACGATAACGAATTTCCGCGCCATCAGCGGCTGCTCGAGCCCTTCCGATTGGCTGATCGCCTAGTCACCAACGCCGAGTACCAGGCCTTCATCGACGACGGCGGTTATCGTCATCCTGGCCTCTGGCTCTCCGATGGCTGGGCGCAGATCAAGACCCAGGGCTGGCAGGCGCCGCTCTACTGGGAGCAGCTCGATGGTCAGTGGCATGAGACCAGGCTCGCCGGGCGCCGTCCGCTGAACCCGGCCGAGCCGGTCTGCCACCTCAGCTACTTTGAGGCCGATGCCTACGCGCGCTGGGCCGGCCGCCGGCTGCCGACCGAGTTTGAATGGGAGCATGCGGCGGCAGGTCGGCCTGTTGAAGGTCATTTCGTCGATGCCGGCCGTTTCCATCCCACCCCCGCTGGCGCTGGCTCGCTGCAGCAGTTGTTCGGCGATTGCTGGGAATGGACCAGCTCCGCCTATCTGCCCTATCCGCGCTACCGTGCCGTGGATGGCGCGTTGGGCGAATACAACGGCAAGTTCATGAGCGGGCAGATGGTGCTGCGTGGCGGCTCTTGCGCGACCTCGCGTAACCATGCGCGCGCTACCTATCGCAACTTCTTCTATCCCCACGAGCGCTGGCAGTTCAAAGGCATCCGGCTGGCGGAGGACCAAGCATGATCTCCACGACCGATCCGACCACGGCGAACCCGATCTACTTTCACGACTATCATCCAACGCCTTCAGATCTCCGTGCTGAGGTGTTGGCTGGGCTGGGGCGGTCGCGCAAGCAGCTGTCACCAAAGTGGTTCTACGACGCCGAGGGCTCGAAGCTGTTCGATGCCATCTGCGAGCTGCCCGAGTATTATCCGACCCGCACCGAGATTGCGATCCTGCGCGAGCATGGTGCCGAGATGGCCCAGCGTCTGGGGCGGGAGGCGCTCTTGGTCGAGCTGGGCAGCGGCAGCAGCCTCAAGATCCGCGTCCTGCTCGAGGCGCTGCAGCCGGCCCTGTACATGCCGGTCGATATCTCGAGCGAGCATCTTCAGCAGTCGGCCCAAGCGCTCGCTGCCACCTTCCCCAAGCTCGAGGTCCATGCGGTCTGCGCCGATTACTCGACGCCCTTCGAGCTGCCAGTGGATGACCATCAGCACCCACGCGCAGCCTTCTTTCCCGGCTCCTCGATCGGCAACTTCGAGCCGACCGATGCCGAGCAGCTGTTGCGTCGCGTGGGCGCCATCCTGGGGCCGGAAGGGCGGTTGCTGATCGGTGTTGACCTGATCAAGGACCGCGAGCGTCTCGAGCGCGCCTACAATGATGCCGCTGGTGTGACGGCGGCCTTCAACATGAACCTGCTCAGTCGCATCAATCGCGAGCTGGATGGCGGTTTCGACCTCAGTTGTTTCAGGCACGAGGCCTTCTTCAACGTCGAGCAGAGCCGCATCGAGATGCATCTGCTCAGCACCTGTGATCAGCAGGTTGAGGTAGCCGGTGAGACCTTCAGCTTCCGCGAGGGCGAGACCGTCCACACCGAGTGCTCGCACAAATACAGCGTAGATGGCTTTCATGCGCTCGCTGCCCGCGCCGGCTTCCAGCCCGAGCAGGTCTGGACTGACCCCGAGCAACTGTTCAGCGTGCACTGCCTGGTCTACCGGCCCTGATATAGGCCAGGATCTCGCAGCAGCTCGCTACAATGGGCTTGGGTGCTCCTGCCCGATGTCGCCATCACGAGAGAGCCATTGAAGTACCAGGATCTACGCGATTTCATCCACCAACTCGAGCGTCGCGGCGAGCTCAAGCGCATCGGCATCGAGGTCGACCCCTATCTGGAGGTCACCGAGATCTGCGATCGCACCCTGCGCGCGGGCGGTCCAGCGCTGCTGTTTGAGCGGCCGAAAGGTTCCAAGGTGCCGCTGCTCGGCAACCTGTTCGGCACGCCGCAACGGGTCGCGCTCGGCATGGGCGAGGAGTCGGTCGCGGCGCTGCGCGAGGTCGGTAAGCTGCTGGCCTTTCTCAAGGAGCCCGATCCACCTAAGGGCATGAAAGAGGCCTGGCGCACGCTGCCGATCTTCAAGAAGGTGCTGGATATGGCGCCCAAGGTGCGGCGCAATCCACCTTGTCAGGAGCAGGTCTTCGAGGGCGATCAGGTCGATCTCGGACGGTTCCCCGTCCAGCACTGCTGGCCCGGCGATGCCGCGCCGCTGATCACCTGGGGGCTGGTGATCACCCGCGGTCCGGAGAAGTCGCGGCAGAATCTCGGTATCTACCGAATGCAGGTGCTGGGTCGTAATCGGGTCATCATGCGCTGGCTCGCGCATCGCGGCGGTGCGCTCGACTTCCGCGATTGGCAGCGTGCGCATCCTGGCCAGCCGTTTCCGATTGCGGTGGCCCTCGGTGCTGATCCGGCGACCATCCTCGGCGCCGTGACACCGGTTCCAGATAGCCTCTCCGAATACGCCTTTGCCGGCCTGCTACGCGGCAGCCGGACCGAGCTTGCGGCCTGTCTCGGCTCCGACCTGCAGGTACCAGCGACTGCCGAGATCGTCCTCGAGGGGCATCTTCACCCAAACGAGATGGCGCCCGAAGGCCCCTTCGGCGACCACACCGGCTATTACAACGAGGTCGATGAGTTCCCGGTCTTCACCATCGATCGCATCACCCAGCGCGAACAACCGATCTATCACAGCACCTACACAGGGCGCCCGCCTGATGAGCCGGCCATCCTCGGCGTGGCGCTGAATGAGGTCTTCGTGCCGATCTTGCAGAAACAGTTTCCGGAGATTGCTGACTTCTATCTGCCGCCGGAGGGCTGCTCCTATCGGCTGGCCGTGGTTGCGATGAAGAAGCAGTACCCCGGTCATGCCAAGCGGGTGATGCTCGGCGTCTGGTCGTTCCTGCGTCAGTTCATGTACACCAAGTTTGTCATCGTCGTCGATGAGGATATCAACGCACGCGACTGGAAGGACGTGATCTGGGCCATGACCACGCGCATGGACCCAGCGCGCGATACGCTGATGATCGAGAACACCCCGATCGACTACCTGGACTTCGCCTCACCAGTCTCCGGGCTCGGCTCCAAGATCGGCTTCGACGCCACCAGCAAATGGCCGGGTGAGACCACACGCGAATGGGGCCGACCGATCCAGATGGACGCCGAGGTCAAGGCGCGGGTCGATCAGCGCTGGCCGCAACTGGGTATCGACTAAGGATTATCCATGCTCGCAGGATTCCTGAGCCTGTTCAGGCGGGGAACCCTGCGAGCCGCTGCTGTGGCAGTCAATAACGCCGTTGCGGTCTTTCGGTGCGCGGCTTGGCCTCGTTGACAGTCAGCTTGCGACCATCTTGCATGGTATCGTTCAACGCCCGGATTGCGTCCTCGGCTTCGGACTGGTTTGGCATGTCAACGAATCCAAAACCCTTTGATTGTCCGGAGAACTTGTCCTTGATCACATCGGCACTGGCGACCTCGCCAAATTCGCTAAACATCTCGCGCAAGGTCTTGTCATTGACTGCGTATTTCAGGTTACCTACGTAGATCCTCATCGCTCACTCTCGCAACGGACGTGCATTGAGCACGCGCACATCATCGTTCGATCAACGCACAACTCGAACCATGATGACACGGCACCCGGTGCCGTATGACGTTGGGAGCGCGGCCCGAGCGGCGCGCACCCTTGCTGATCTGGGGCATTGCTGTTCGCTTAGAATCAGTGTCCCTGATGAATTCGATCACGTCAATCGGGAGATGCCACCCGAAAACCAGCATTTTCGATGGCATGCCTGAGACTGTTGGTCTCCACATCAGCCCCACAAGCCCCACGAATCAGGACCTGACCGGTCGCCAGATCAGGTGTCGCTTCCTTGACCTGGTCGAGTGATTCGAGCGCCATTTTCACGGTCGCAACACAGTGCCCACAGGTCATGCCCTTCACCTGCAGGATCAGATTGGCCCCGTCTGGGCTAGTTTCTGGGGCCAAGGTTGAGCCTGAAGGCCCCCTGCTGTCGGCCGCTGTTGGCATTGCTAACTGGGCTTGGGCGCTTGCTCGGGCCCGATATTGGCGCAGGCTCAGCATGCCCATCAGGGTCAGTAGCAGCAGCGTCGATAGCAGGGATAGCCAGCCATGCTGGTGCTCATGGGCCATCGCTTGGACGGGGACGCTGGTCAGCAGTTGCTCGAAGACGAGGCCAAACCCGAGACTCATCACCACAACAGTACCCAGATAGACGAAGAGTACCCTCGCGCCGAGTGTCCGGAAGACCGCGCCGATGGTTGCGAGGTTGGTTGCTGGGCCTGCCATCAGGAAGACTAGGGCTGAGCCCGCTGGGAGTCCGGCAGCGATCAATGACGCGGCAATGGGAACCGAGGCCGTGGTGCAGACATAGAGGGGGAGGGCGATGGCGAGCATCACCAGCATGCCGAGCAGGCCATCGGCCCAAGGACGGTCGGCGAAGAAGTCCGCTGGGGTGATCACCGTCACCAAGGCCGCCGCCACCACTCCGATGATCAGCCAGCTGTTGATCGCACCCAGGAGGTCGAAGATCGCATAGCGCACCGCCTCGGTGATCCGTGCCAGCCAGCCTTTTGGTCGCTTGTCGTCTTCGCTTTGACGCGCTGCGTCCTCGCTAGGCGCTGGCTCGGCCGGCAAGGTTCGGTTGACCAGCTCGCCACCTACGACGCCGGTGACGAAGGCGGCAACGAGCTTGAAGATCGCGAAAGGCCAGCCCAGGAAGGCCGCGGTGACCAAGATCGAATCGACCCCGGTCTGCGGTGTGCTGATCATAAAGGAGGTGGCCGCGCCTGGCGATGCGCCTTGACGGCGCAAGCCGAGCGCAGTGGGAATCACCCCGCAGGAGCAGAGCGGGAGCGGTACACCAACCAGTGAGGCCCGCACCACGCTGCCTAGATCAGGGCGACTCAGACCGCGGCGGATGACGGCTGAGGGCACATAGGCATGGATCAATCCGGCAATGAA
>POWB01000007.1:0-96547 GCA_010912705.1 Halochromatium sp. | reverse complement strand
AGCAGAGCGGGAGCGGTACACCAACCAGTGAGGCCCGCACCACGCTGCCTAGATCAGGGCGACTCAGACCGCGGCGGATGACGGCTGAGGGCACATAGGCATGGATCAATCCGGCAATGAATAACCCAACCAGCAGCGAGGGCGCAAGCTCAAGCAAGATGGCCCAGAGTGCAGCTGGAAAGGCGATGAGCATGTCCATGGATAGCAGGGACGGCGTCAAAGGCTTGTGCGAAGCAGACTGTGCTCGGCGAGTCCTGGCGGCCAGTCTTGCATCAGTGGTCGAGCACAGCGAGATGACGGCCGACTGAGCTAGTAGCCGGACGCGCGCTGGCGTTCCTTCTCTTTTTCGTTCTGGTCAACGATAAGGCCGCCTAGGGCGCCAGCTGCGGCACCGATGGCGGCACCTCTGCCTGCATTCGCGCTCAGGGAGCCGATGGCAGCGCCAGTGGCTGCACCGGCGGCAGCCCCGGATGCGGTGCGCGAGGTCGTGGTCGTACCGCAGCCGGTCAGGGCAATGACAAGCCCGAAGGCCAACACAACAGATATCGATTTCATCATTCCACCTCTAGGTGATAATGAGGCTTGTAAGGTTCCATATTGAGGGGTAGTCGTCCAATGCCAAGGGGGGATATGTCGGCCCCTAATCGATGTTGCCTTTGGCATGCTGATCAACCAGGAAGCCACCGAGGGCGCCTACTCCGGCGCCAATCAGCGCACCAGCGCCAGCATCTGCGCTGAGCGAGCCGATCAAAGCGCCACCAGCAGCACCCATGAGTGCGCCGCTGCCGGCACGCTCGCCAGTCGTTGTGCCACAGGCGGACACCAGTAGCAGGCTTGCAGCCATCACCGGCAAGAGCATCGTTTTCATCTGTTCAGACTCCAGGAATCGGGGCCGCACTGCGGCAGCATTAGGGGATCAACTCACACAGGCGTTGAGGGAGCGATGAATCAGCGGCATGGATACTTCGCGGCCAGTGCACGTACCAAGCCGACTACTGGCTGCTCATTCATCCAGGTTTGGTTGTCCTTGTTCGCTTTAGCCCAGGCCAAGAACACCTGCCGACCATCGGCGATGGTGGCGGTCTTGGGGTAGCAGATCAGTCGCTTGAGGCGTTTTTGATCCGATACGGCGTCATGGTATTGGACCGTCGCTTCAATAAAGGCGCGGCAGGAGAAGCTTGCGACCAGATATTCGGGCGCATCGCTCGGGGTGGCGCAGACCTGATAGAGGTCGCTCGTGGTGTCGAAGTTGAAATCCTCGTCTGCGACAGGCGCGGCTTGGACGGATAGGCTCAGTCCTGCCGTGGCAGCGAGTGCAATGCAGCCAGCTAACAGCGTCTTCATTCAGTACAGTCCTCAGTTAGCGAGATCACCCAGTGGTCCTGACGTCCGGCCAAGGTCAGTGTTCGGCCCGCGTTTCAGGCGCGTTGCGCACCATCGAAGGCGGATCGCAACCCGGCTCAGATTCTAACAGCAGGATACTGACCATGGCTGCTAACAATTCACTCGGGCAGCTTCACTCGGGCAGCGCCATCTGGTTATCGTTTGGATCTCCAGCTCAGGCTCCGCTGCCGCTGAAACAGGGCGCTAGGCCCTGCGTCAGGGTCGGATAGCGCAAGTTGATCTCAAGCTCATCGAGCAAACGCTGATTGCTGAGACGCCGCGACTCCTTCAGATACGAGAGCATCCCCGCCGAGACCTGCCCGTCTGCCGCGGCAAGGGGGATCTGCGGTGGCTGCGGCAGGCCTGCGGCATCGGCGACCTGGCAGAAGTAATCGGTCATGGTACTCGGGTGCCCGTCACAAACGTTGTAGACCGCGCCGGCCGGCGCCCGCTCCATCGCGGCGATGCAGATCTCGACCAGATCCTCGGCATGGATGCGATTCGACCAGGGCGCCTCATCGGCCTTGACTACCGGCTGAGCGCTGCGGATGCGGGCCAGTGGTAGCCGATCGCAGGCGTAGATGCCGGCCACGCGCAGGATGACCAGCTCGGCGCCAGTGTCACGGCTCCACTGACGTAGGCGCTGTTCGGCATCCCAACGGCGCCAAGAGCGCGATGCCGTGGGCTGCGGTGGCCAGTCCTCATCCACCCAGGCCCCTGCACAATCGCCGTAGATGCCAGTGGTGCCGATATAGACCAAGCGGCGCGGATGTCCATCAGACTCGAAGGCCTGGATCAGGTGTGCGGTTAGCGGGTCGTCGTCACCTGTATTGGGTGGTGGCGCGAGATGAAAGACCTGCTCTCCGGCCAGCTTAAGTGGCGCCAGATCATCGCATGACAGATCGAGCTGCAAGGCCTGTGCACCGGCCGCCTCGACCTCAGCGGCACGCTCAGCGCTGCGCACGACGCCGATGACGGCTTCGCCACGCTGTCGATAGCGCCGTGCCAGCGCCTGCCCGATATAGCCACAGCCGAGTATGATCATCATCTCGTCCTCAGGTTTGCTTCAATTCGATTCCCACCCATGATGCCCCAAGATAGGGGCCATCTGTGGCTCTTAATCTTGTAAGAGCTTGAGTATCAGGTTTACCAGAAATTGCCTAAGGAGCGTCGCAGATCGATGAGTGACTCAGCTAGGAGCTTCTCAGTGCGGACTGAGCCGGCCGGCCATCAGTTTAGGGTCGCGGCCGATCAGACCATCCTCGAGGCCGCGCTGGCGCAGCGCATCGGCCTGGCTTATGGCTGTCGGCATGGTACCTGCGGCAGCTGCACCGCGCAGCTGCTTGCCGGCCAGATCGAGTACCCCAGTGGCAACACCGAGGCGCTCGCAGGACAACCAGCAGATGCCTGCCTGACCTGTCAGGCGGTGCCCAGCTCGGACCTGGTGCTGCGCGTCGCCGAGCTTGAGCGCCTCAGCGATATCGAGGTGCGTACCCTGCCTTGTCGGCTCGCCGAGAAGACTCGCCTCAATCATGACGTGATGCGTTTGCGTCTGAAGCTACCGGAAGGGCAACGGCTGCCCTTCGTCGCCGGTCAGTATCTGGAGATCCTGCAGCGCGACGGTGCGGCGCGTGCCTATTCGATCGCCAACCCACCGCATGCTGATGAGCTTCTCGAGCTGCATGTGCGGCGGGTGCCTGGAGGGCGTTTCAGCGACGAGGTCTTCGAGCGGATGGAAGAGCGCTGCATCCTGCGCATTCGCGGCCCGCTCGGCACCTTTGTCCTGCGCGAAGACTCCAAGCGGCCAATCCTGATGGTCGCTGGTGGCACCGGTTTTGCCCCACTCAAGGCGATGCTCGAGCATGCCTTCCATCGCGGCATCAAGCGGCCGATTGTGCTGTATTGGGGGGTGCGCTCGCGCCGCGATCTCTACCAGCTAGAGCGACCGGCGCGCTGGGCTGAGGCCTATCCCAACTTCAATTGGGTGCCGGTGCTCTCAGAGCCCGATCACGACTGGCGCGGCCGCACCGGTTGGGTGCATCAGGCCGTGCTCGAGGACCATCCCTCGCTCGCTGAGCTTGATTGCTACCTCAGCGGGCCGCCGGCGATGGTCGAGGCTGGTCGCACCGCCTTCGAGGCCGCCGGCGCCAGTATCGAGCAGCTGTTCTCCGATGCCTTCGAATATGCCGCCGATAGCCGCTATTGATTCTAGCCTAAGCTCATCGCCAATCGACAGAGGGCATCGACGAGGCCCAGGTCGCTAGTCTCTTCGGCTACTGCGACTCGGCGGAAGCCAAGCTGCATTGCGGTTGCGCCGCCGCGGTCGCTGATCACCACTAAGGGCATCGACAGCAGCCAGGGCTGCTGCTCGGGGCCGATCATCTGCAGCAGATTCTGCAGGACCTCATCGCTGGTCGCAGTGATGAAACCGAGCCGCTCGCGCCAGGCTGCGAGCTCGGCGCTGACATCTACCTCCGGGAGGGCGCGCCGATAGACCTCGGCGAAGGCGACCTCGGCGCCGCGTTGGTCTAGGGTCTCGCCTAGGAGCGGGCGACCACCCTCGCCACGGACAATCAAGACCCGCTGGCTGGCAACCTGGGTCAGCGCCGGCAAGGCGAGCAAGGCCTCGCTGTCGAAGCCACGTTCGGGAACCAGATCCGGCGCCAGCCCCTGCTCTGTCAAAGCGGCTGCTGTGGCGCGACCGACGGCGCCAATCAGCGGCCGGCCGCGGCTTGGCGATGCCGGCCCTGGACGCAAGATATCAGGGGCCAAGGCAATCGCATGCTCGACCGCGTTGCGGCTGACAAACAGCAGGATGTCCCAAGGCTCGGTCAGCCGCTGGCGCGCCTGCTTTGGATGGCCGGTCGTTTGGATCTCTAGGGTCGGAAAGGCTATCGGCTCGCCGCCGACCTCGCGGATCAGCTGACAGAGATGGTCGGCCTGGCCTGCCGGTCGCGTCACCAGGACGCCACGGCCATTGAGCGGACAGATGAGGCTCATGATGGCTTTGAAGCAGACTCCGATGCCTGATCCCCACCTTGACCTGTTTCCGGCGCGGCCGCCTCATGTCCCAGCGCTGCCAACACCGCATCGGCGCCCTGCGCGAGTAGCGCTTCGGCGACCTCGAGGCCCATGCGCTCGGCTGCGGTCGGCGGGCCACTCGCCTCTGCGCGCATCAGTTTGGAGCCATCTGGCATGCCAACCAGCCCGCGCAGATAGAGCTGACCATTGCGATGCACCGCGTGGCCAGCGATCGGTACCTGACAGCCCCCATTGAGGCGGGCGTTCATGGCCCGCTCCGCAGTTACGCGCTCGGCGGTCGGGCCGTGATGGAGTGGGGCAATCAATGCGTGCACAGCCTCGTCATCGACACGGCATTCGATGCCGATCGCGCCTTGTCCAATCGCAGGCAGGCTATCCTCGGCTGCAATGAAGGAGCGAATGCGTGCGCTGAACTCGAGTCGGATCAGGCCTGCTGCGGCGAGTATGATGGCATCGTAGACACCCTCATCGAGCTTGCGCAGCCGCGTATTGACGTTGCCGCGTAAGGGCTCGATACGCAGGTCTGGACGCCGCACCGCTAGCTGACACTGACGGCGCAGGCTCGAAGTGCCAACACAGGCCCCCTCCGGCAGCTCGTCGAGGGCGGCGTATTGGTTGGAGACGAAGGCGTCGCGCGGGTCTTCGCGCTCCAGGATGCAGGCTAGATGCAGCCCGTCTGGGAAATCCACCGGTACGTCCTTCATCGAGTGCACAGCGATGTCGGCATCGCCGGCGAGCATGCCTTGCTCTAACTCTTTGACGAACAACCCCTTGCCGCCGACCTTCGCCAGCGGTGCATCGAGGATCTTGTCGCCGCGGGTAGTCATGCCGATGATCTCCACCCGCAGCGCTGGGTGCAGGCGGCGCAGCGCGTCGGCAACATGCTCGGCCTGCCACATGGCGAGCGCAGATTTTCGGGTGGCAATGCGAATGGTCTCTGGCATGGAGGCAAAATCCAGCTGGCTGGTGTTCAGTTAGGTGAGTCAACCGCTAAAGGTAACCCAAATGCAACCTCATCGACCTTGGCGGCGGTCAATCCGGGTCAAACAGACGAGGCTGAATCTTTCCCGATCGCTGCCGATAGCGCATACAACCCATCCCAGGCTGTCGCTGTACACGGATCTGTACTATGGTGGTCGCTGTTATCAAGGCCTATGAGCAAGAGTCTGTGAGCAACGAGAGAGCCGCTTTGAAACCCTGGGCCGGCCGTTTTTCCGAGCCGACCGATGCCTTTGTTGAGGCATTCACCGCCTCGGTCGGATTCGACCAACGTCTATACCGCGAGGATATCGCCGGCTCCATCGCTCATGCCCGCATGCTTGCGCGTCAGGGCATCCTCAGCGATGAGGAGGCCGAGGCCATCACTGCTGGCCTGGGGCGCATCCAGGCGCAGATCGAGTCTGGAAGCTTCACCTGGTCGGTGCCACTCGAAGATGTCCACATGAACATCGAGGCGGCGTTGACGGCCGACATCGGTGAGGCCGGTAAACGCCTGCACACTGGGCGCTCGCGCAACGACCAGGTCGCCACTGACATCCGCCTCTGGCTGCGCGCTGAGATCGACGCCATCGACGAGGCCCTGCAGCGGTTGCAAGATGCGCTGCTCGATCTCGCCGAGCGTGAGGCCGCCACTATCCTGCCCGGCTTCACCCATCTGCAGGTGGCACAGCCGATCACCTTTGGTCACCACATGATGGCCTGGCAGGCGATGCTCGAGCGTGATGCTGGCCGCTTCGCCGACTGCCGCGCACGCATGAACCAAATGCCGCTTGGTGCTGCAGCCTTGGCCGGGACCAGCTACCCGATCGACCGGGCCTACACGGCCGAGCTGCTCGGCTTCGACGCCCCCTGCGAGAACTCACTCGACGCCGTCTCCGATCGGGATTTCGCGATCGAGTTCGTCGCCGCGGCCTCAATCTTGATGATGCACCTATCGCGCTTCGCCGAGGAGCTCATCCTCTGGGCCTCGGCGCAGTTCGCCTTTATCGAGCTTTCAGATAGCTTCTGCACGGGCTCCTCGATCATGCCGCAGAAGAAAAACCCGGATGTCCCCGAGCTCATCCGCGGCAAGACTGGGCGTATCTTTGGCCACCTGATGGCCCTGCTGACCCTGATGAAAGGGCAGCCACTGGCCTACAACAAAGATAATCAGGAAGACAAGGAGCCAGTCTTCGATACCGCTGACAACCTGCGTGGCTCGCTCAAGGTCTTTGCCGAGATGATGGCCAAGCTCCGCTGTCATCCAGAGCGCATGCGTGAGGCCGCCAGCCAGGGCTTCGCGACTGCAACCGACCTCGCCGACTATCTCGTGCACAAGGGCATTGCCTTCCGTGATGCCCATGAGATCGTCGGTAAGGCCGTCGCCTATGGCATTCAGCAGGGGCGGGATCTGGCGCAGCTGAGCCTTGAGGAGCTGCGTCGCTTCTCGCCTGCCATCGGCAACGATATCTTCGCTGTGCTCAGTCTCGATGGCTCGGTTGCGGCTCGCAATCACCTTGGCGGTACTGCGCCAGCGCAGGTCCATGCCGCAATTGCGCGTGCCCGAGCGCGGCGCGCGGCAACGCGCTAAAGCGAGCGCAGGTTGCTCCGCGGGCGTCCTTTAGCTGCCATGCGTCGCAGCGCCAACCTGGAGCGCGACCGTGCCGGTTGAGCAGGCACCGCAGTTCCCTAATCCGGATCAGACGCCGCGTCTGGTGCTCTATCCGATCAGCGGCGGAGTCGCGCTCGACTGGCGTCTCGATCCCGCTTTGATCCAACAGGCACGTACCGCCTTTGCTGCCCATCAGCCGGTCGCCAAACTCTTGTTGCACCCTGTCGATGCCGATGGCACTCGCCTCGCCGAGGCCGAGGTGGTTGATCTGGATGGCAAGAGCGCCGGCCAGGCCCGCTTTCTGGCGCCAGTGGTCGGCCCAGTGCAGGCTGAGCTGGGTCTTGAGGGGCAACCTGATGGCGGCTGGCTGCTGCTGGCGCGCTCGAACCGCCTGGATGCGGTCCCTGAGCCTGCTCAGCTGCCAATCCGAGATAGCCTCGTTAAGGCGGCTGAGGTCACCCGATTTCCCGATCCTTCGCTCGCGGCGCTTGCCGCTCGCCCGGAGCTCCGGGGTAGTGCCTTCCCCTTGGCTCCCATCCATAGTTTTGCCCAAGGTTTTGCCGAGCAGGACATAGAGGGCGCATCAGTCTCGACGAGCGCGCTGTCCGAACAGCGCCCGCAGGCCGGCGAGACGCTTGCCTCGGGATCGTCAGTCCAGGCAGAGCGGGTCTCTGAGCAGCCATCCGAGGCTGCCTCCGAGCAGGAAGTATTGGACCAACCGCCGCCGAAACGGCAAGATGTCGCGCCATTGGAATCGCGCGCCGCGCGCGGAAGCGGACCCATGGCCCCCTATCCGTCCGGTGCAGACGCGCTGATCCAAGGTGAATTGCATGTCTTCGGTCGCGCCACGCCGGGCAGCCTGCTGGATCTTGGCGGGCATCCCTATCGCGTTGGGCCCGGTGGGCGCTTCTCGTTTCGGGTCGCCCTCGATGATCCTGAGCTATTGGCCGCACTGCTGGCACGGTTGCCAGCGCTTCCGGTCGCCGAGCGTGAGCCCTGATGATGCGCCCTGATAGCCTCAGCCCTAACCTCTAAGTATCTGATTGAGAGCGGTAGTATGTATATCCTGATGGCCACGCCGGAGTGCGCGCCGGTAGCCAAGGCTGGTGGTCTTGGTGACTTCGTGCAGGGACTGTCTCGCGAGCTGACTGCCCAAGGCCACCAGGTCGAGATTATCCTGCCCAAGTATGATTGTCTGCGCTACGATCGCGTGGAGGACATCGCCATCGAGCATGCGGACCTCTGGGTGCCGTTCTTCGATCGCGCGGTGCATTCTGATGTCGAGGTTGGGCTGGTCAACGGGCTGCGCTGCTACTTCATCGATGCCCATTCCGAGCATGGCTTTTTCAATCGCGGGGCCATCTATGGTGACGCCGATGACCCTGATCGCTTCACCTTCTTCTCCCATGCCATCCTCGAGTTTCTAGTCGCCTCCGGCAAACGGCCCGACATCATCCACTGCAACGAGTGGCAGACCGGGCTAGTGCCAGTACTACTGTTCGAGCGCTACACTGCCCTTGGGCTCGACAAGACACGCGTCTGCTATTCGCTGCACAACCTCGGCCATCAGGGCTGGACCACGCCGAGCGTGCTGGAGATGAACGGCCTGGATGTGGGCCGACTGATGGTGCCGGACCGGCTGCAAGACCCTGGTAACCCCCAGGCCGTCAACCTGATGAAAGGTGGCATCGTCTTCTCCAACTTCGTCACCACCGTCTCGCCGCGCTACGCCTGGGAGATCCAGCACACCGATCAGGGGGTTGGCCTGCAGGCCGTGCTGCGCACCCACGACCGCAAGTTCGGTGGCGTGCTCAACGGTATCGATACCAGCATCTGGAACCCGGCGACCGACCCCTTCATTGCGGCCAGCTACGATCTCGAGCAGCTATCCGCCAAGGGTGAGAACAAGACTGCCTTGCGCGAGCGGCTCGGTCTGGCCGATGCGCCCAAGCCCATCGTCGCTGTGGTCAGTCGCCTCGACCGTCAGAAGGGCATCGACCTGATCCGTCATAGCATCGATTACAGTCTGCAGCAGGATGCCCAGTTCGTGCTCCTCGGCAGCGCCCAAGAGCCGGCCATCAACGCCATCTTCTGGGACGCCAAGCAGACCCTAGCCGATCATCCCGACGCCCATCTCGAGCTTGGCTACGACGAGGAACTCGCGCATCTGATCTATGCCGGTGCCGACATGATCGTGATCCCGAGCGTCTACGAGCCCTGCGGCCTGACGCAGATGATCGCCATGCGCTATGGCTGCGTGCCGATCGTGCGCCGCGTTGGCGGGCTAGCGGATACGGTCTTCGATGCCAACTACAGCGACCGACCCTACGAAGAGCGCAATGGCTATGTCTTCGATGAGCTGACCTTCGGGGGATTAGAATCTGCGCTTGGCCGCGCCATCGGCCTCTGGCAGCTGCATCCTGACCACTTCCGGCAGCTGCGCCTCAATGGCATGCGGATGGACAACTCCTGGGCGCGACCAGCGCAAGACTATCTCAACATCTACGAGCACATTCGGGTGCGCTAGTCTGCTCCCAGGGGCTGCGTCTGCAGCCTTATTTCTTGAGCGGTGCGAGCTCTTGGTGCACGAATTCAATCGCCGCAGGGGAGAAGGGGATATAGCCGATTTGCTCGGCGATCTCCTGGCCAGGCCCGAGCGCGTACTCGATGATGTCGACAACGGCTGCTTGCTTTTCAGGGTTGTTGTGCTGTTTGGGCAGCATGACATAAGAGAGCGCAATGAGCGGATAGGCATTCTCACCGGGTGGATCGATCAGGGTGGCGATACTCGGTGACTGGCTGATCGAGTTCATCGATGCGGCGAAGCTGGCCGGGCTTGGAGTGACGAGCTTGCCGTCCTTGTTCTCGATTGCGGCCATGGGCGTGTTGGTGAAATCTGCATAGGGGTAGGCCACATAGCCAATCGACGCCGGGATCGAGCGAACCAACGAGGTCACGCCATCATTGCCGGAGCCACGCACCAGTCCGCCAGGCCGGTTGATGACCTGACTCCAGGCCGGGGTCAGCGTGATGCCGAGCCGCTGCGCCAAGTCTGGGCTGATCGCGCTCAGATGGGTGGTCAGGTTGTAGCTGGTGCCGCTGGCGCCAACCCGTGTCACCAGGGTGATCGGTAGGTCCGGAAGCTGGGCGTCTGGGTTGGTCTTGGCAATCGCCGGATCATTCCACCGCGAGATCTGGCCACCAAAAATGCCAATCACCGCCTCTCGCGAGAGTGAGAGCTGGCCGACCTCGGGCAGATTATAGATGAGCGCGATCCCCGCGGCGGCCATTGGCAGTTGGACGATACCACCGGCGAGCTTGGCGGCGTCCTCGTCGGAGACGCGAAAATCCGCAGCGGCAAAATCGACGCGGCCCTCGGCCAAGTCTTTCAACCCACCGGCGCTGCCAACACCCTGATAGTCGGGTTGGATGTGCGGGTGCTCCAGGGTGTAGCGATGCATCCAGCTCGAGAGCAGTGGTGCTGGAAAGCTGGCCCCAGAGCCATAGATGCGAAGCGGTTTCTCGGCAGCGAGCAGCGTTGGACCTAGCAGCAAGAGCCCAGTGAGCACAGCCGCTGTCAGACTGAGGAGCAGACCCCGCTGCAGACTGTTGATTTGTGGTTTCATGGATTATCCTCGACGCGAGTGACGGAGGGCAACGCCTCTTTAGGGTGGTTGTATCCTGATTCAGGGCACCGGAGCATAGGGAATAAGCGATCGCTGTTGCTACCTTGATTCGGTCACAAAGCTGTCACCAAATGGTCATGCCCCAGCTAACAGGAGCTATCTTGTCAACCCGCGACCTGAACGCTTGCCCTCAGCCAGCCCGAGAGCTCGATCCAATCAGCGCTGCCCTGAATGCCCATCGAGCGCTGATACAAGCGCTCGAGCAGCAGCGCGCCCTGATTGAGACCTTCGCCACCGAGGTGTCCGCCGCCATTGAGCGCGGTGGCCGTGTGTTTTGGATGGGTAATGGCGGCAGCGCGGCCGATAGCCAGCATCTGGCCGCTGAGCTGGTGGGCCGTTTCGAGCGCGAGCGTCGGGGGCTCCCGGCCATCGCCCTCAGCACCGATACGGCTGTGCTTACCTCGATCGCCAACGACTATGGCTTCGAGGCTGTCTTCGCGCGTCAAGTCGAAGCGCTCTGCCGTCCCGGGGATGTGCTGATTGGGATGTCGACCTCTGGCAACAGCGCCAATGTGGTGCGCGCAATGGAGCGTGCCGAGCGCCTGCAGCTGTACCGAGTCGGCATGACCGGCGCGGGTGGAGGGCGCTTGCGGCAGTGCTGCGAGCTGTGGATCGGCGTGCCATCAACAAGCACCGCGCGCATTCAAGAGGCGCACATGCTCATTGGTCATATCCTCTGTGATCTGGTCGAGCGGCGCGCTTACAACGCCGCTGCGCAGGCTGAGTAGAAAGATGTTCCAGCACGCATCTTCGGTCGCGGAGCTGAGGTCGGCGCAGGTCCTTGCCGCGGTGCGGAACCGCTTCGGTGCTGCTCGCGTGCTGGTGGTCGGTGATCTGATGCTCGACCGCTATCTTTGGGGTCAGGTCGGACGCATCTCACCAGAGGCGCCAGTGCCGGTGCTCCATCTCAGCCATGAGACCGAGACCGCCGGCGGCGCTGCCAACGTCGCGCGCAACCTGATCGGGCTCGGACTCGCAGTGAGTATTGCCGGCGTCACCGGTGAGGATGACAATCGCCAGCGCCTGCTGCAGCTGCTGACCGAGCAGGGCATCGAGATCAGCGCCCTGCTTGCCGACTCAGCCCGACCCACCACCACCAAGACCCGTTTGCTTGGCAACCATCAGCAGATGCTGCGCATCGACGCCGAGCGTGTCGCCCCGCTCAGCGCCGAGCTGGAAGATCGGCTGTTCGCGTTGATTCTGCCCCAGCTGCGCGCTAGCGCCGTGCTGCTGCTCTCGGACTATGCCAAGGGTGTGCTCTTTGGCGGTCTGTGCCAGCGTCTCATCGGTGTCGCCCGTGAACAGGGCATCCCGGTGTTGGTCGATCCAAAGGGCCGCGACTTTAACCGCTATCTGGGTGCCAGCCTCATCACCCCAAATCGCTCCGAGCTTGCGCAGGCAGCCAGCCTCGACCCGAGCGATCTCGAGCATCTCACCCAAGTTGCCAGCCGCATGCGCACCGACCTCAGACTCGAGCGTCTGATCCTGACCCTCGGTGAGCTTGGTCTGCTGGTCATTGAGCAGGATCGGCAAACGCGCATCCCCGCGGTCGCGCGCGAGGTGTTCGATGTCTCGGGGGCGGGCGACACGGTCATCGCCACACTCGCCGCCGGTCTCGCCGCTGGACTCGACCCGATCGATAGCGCCCATCTCGCCAATCTTGCCGCTGGTGTGGTCGTGGCCAAGCTGGGCACTGCCGCCATCAGTCTCAGCGAGCTCGAGCATGCCATCAGTGACGAGGCCGCCCTAGAGCAAGCCGCCAAGCGCTGCCAGCTCCCTGAGCTGCAAACACGGGTGCGCGCCTGGCAAGCACGCGGCGAGCGGGTGGTCTTCACCAACGGCTGCTTTGACCTGCTGCACGCCGGTCATGTCAGCTATCTGGAGCGCGCCCGCCGCCATGGCCAGCGGTTGATCATTGGTCTGAATAGCGATCGCTCGGTGCGCGCGCTCAAGGGGCCGGAGCGCCCCTTGATCGGCGAGCAAGACCGCGCGCGGGTCCTAGCCGCCCTGGCTGCTGTCGATGCGGTGGTGCTATTTGACGAGGATACCCCTCTCGAGCTGATCGAGGCGCTACGGCCCGATGTACTCGCCAAGGGCGCTGACTATCGTCCCGACCAGGTCGTTGGTGCCGAGCAGGTTCGCAGCTGGGGTGGCGAGCTGGTGCTGGTGCCGCTGCTCGAAGCGCGCAGCACGACGGGCATCATCCAGCGCATGCAGCGATAGCGCCCCCTATTTGCCGTCATTGGCCGAGCCGGGTGCCGTCATTGGCTAGGCTGGGTCAGCGACAGCATCATCGGGAGTCGCTAGACTAGGTCGTCCTTCTGTCCCGCTGACCCCGGAGTGCGCCTTGTCGTCGGAGCCTGCTTTCGTCCATCTACACCTGCACTCGGAATACTCGCTGATCGATGGCCTGGTGCGCATCAAGCCGTTGGCAAAGACCCTAGTGGCAGCAGGGATGCCTGCGGTGGCGGTCACCGACCATTGCAACCTGTTCTGTTTGGTGCGTTTCTACAAGGCAGCGCTCGCGGCCGGCATCAAGCCGATCGTTGGCACTGAGCTGGCGGTACGCAATCCGGCTGATCCGAGCAAGCCGCATCGGCTGGTGCTGCTGGTGCATGAGGAGTCGGGCTATACGGCCCTGACAGCGCTGATCTCGCGCGCCTACACCCAGGGGCAGCAGGGCGGCATTGCGCAGGTCGAGCGCTCCTGGGTGCTGGAGGCCGCGGATGGGCTGATCGCGCTGTCCGGTGGTACCGGTGGTGACGTGCAGCGCGCCTTGCTCAGCGGTTATCAGGACGAGGCTGAACGGCTGCTCGACGACTGGCTAACCGCCTTCGGCGACCGCTACTATCTGGAACTGATCCGCACCGGCCGCGAGGACGAAGAGCGTTGCGTCGAGCTGAGCTTGGAGCTTGCGCTAGCGAAGAATGTGCCAGTGGTGGCGACTAACGATGTCGCCTTCCTCGCCGCTGAGGATTTTGATGCCCATGAGGTGCGGGTCTGCATCAACAGTGGTCATACCCTCGATGATCCGCGCCGCCCGCATCGGCATAGCCCGCAGCAGTATCTGCGCACCCCCGAGGAGATGGCCGAGCTATTTGCGGACATCCCCGAGGCGCTCGAGAACAGCATCGAGATCGCCAAACGCTGCAACCTGAATCTGCGCTTAGGCGAGACCTTTTTGCCCGATTCGCCGGTGCCCGCGGGCCTCACCATCGATCAGCATCTAACCGCCGAATCACGCGCTGGGCTCGAATGGCGACTCGACCGGACCTTCGATCGCGATGCCCCTGAGTTTGCCGAGCAGCGTCGCATCTACGACGAGCGCCTGCAGCTTGAACTCGATGTCATCTGTCAGATGGGCTTTCCGGGGTACTTTCTAATCGTCGCTGACTTCATCCGTTGGGCCAAGGATAACGGCATCCCTGTTGGTCCCGGACGCGGCTCCGGTGCCGGCTCCTTGGTGGCTTATGCGCTGAAGATCACCGATCTGGACCCGATTGAGCACGAGCTCCTGTTCGAGCGCTTCTTGAATCCAGA
Organism: Halochromatium sp.; assembly: GCA_010912705.1. GTDB lineage: Bacteria > Pseudomonadota > Gammaproteobacteria > Chromatiales > Chromatiaceae > Lamprobacter. The sequence continues at coordinate 82,306 of POWB01000007.1, read as the reverse complement.
GCGCGTCTCGATGCCGGACTTCGACGTCGATTTTTGCATGGATCGCCGCGATGAGGTCATCGACTATGTCGCTGGCAAATACGGGCGCGAGGCAGTCTCACAGATCATCACCTTCGGCACCATGGCGGCGAAGGCGGTGGTACGGGATGTCGGCCGCGTGCTGGGGCATCCCTATGGCTTCATCGACAAGATCGCCAAGATGGTGCCTTTTGAGCTGAAGATGACGCTCGATAAGGCATTAGAGGAAAGCCCAGATCTGGCCGCGGCCTACAAGGACGATGAGGCCGTCACCGGCATCATCGACATGGCGCGTAAGCTCGAAGGCATCGCGCGCAACGCCGGCAAACATGCCGGCGGGGTGGTGATTGCGCCGACCAAGCTCACCGATTTTGCGCCGCTCTATTGCGAGCCCGGCGGCGACAACCTGGTAACCCAGTACGACAAGGATGACGTTGAGCAGGCCGGCCTGGTCAAGTTCGACTTTCTTGGCCTGCGCACCCTGACGATCATTGATTGGGCACTGAAGACCATCAATGCCGAGCGCCAGGCCCAGGGCGAGGTACCGCTCGATATCAATCTGATCGACCCGCACGACGCCGACGCCTTCAAGCTGCTCAAGTCTTGCCAGACCACCGCGGTGTTCCAGCTCGAGTCACGTGGGATGAAAGAGCTGATCCGCAAATTACAGCCGGATAGCTTCGAGGACATCACCGCGCTGGTGGCCCTGTTTCGCCCCGGTCCACTGCAATCTGGCATGGTCGATGACTTCATCGATCGCAAGCATGGTCGTGCCGAGGTGGCCTATCCACATCCGGATCTGGAGCCGATCCTCAAGTCCACCTATGGCGTCATCCTCTACCAAGAGCAGGTGATGCAGATTGCCCAGGTGCTCGCCGGCTACTCGCTCGGCGGTGCGGACCTGCTGCGCCGGGCGATGGGCAAGAAGAAGGCCGAGGAGATGGAGAAGCAGCGCGCCATCTTCGAGCAGGGCGCGACCGAGCGTGGGGTCGACCCGAAGGTGGCGACCTATATCTTTGATTTAATGGAGAAGTTTGCTGGTTACGGATTTAATAAATGTGTCGCGGGTGAGACGCTGGTTGCTGATCCGCAAACAGGCGAATTGCGCCCCGTTAAAACGCTCTATCGCGAGGGCTTAGCAAAGGTTGCCAGTCTCCATGATGATTATCGTATGCGCCATAGTTGCGTCAATCAGATCATGGAGAACGGGATCAAGCCCGTGTTTCGTCTCACCACGTCGTTGGGTAAAAGCCTGCGCGCGACTGGCAATCATCCTTTGTTAACGCTGGCCGGCTGGAAAATGATTGCTGATCTCAAGCCGGGCGACCGTATCGCTTCTCCCGCGAAAATCCCCATTGCGGGGCAAGAAGAATGGCCCGAACATGAGTTGAAGGCGCTTGGATGGGTCTTGTCGGAAGGCAATACCTGCCATCCTAGCGGCTTCTATTTCTATAATAAAGACCAGCAGGCGGTCGATGACTTCGTCGCCGCGGTGAGCCATTTTCCCAATACCGTGCCGACCCTGCGATTGCGTGAGGATCGTGCAAATACCTGGGATGTTTATGTCGGAACCGGCGCTGATACCCGTATCAAGACGGGGACTGGATACAGCGTCTCGCCGCGCTCTGGTGCCAGGTTGTGGCTGGAAGAGCTGGGGATGATCGGGCAAAAAGCGACCGAGAAACATTTTCCAGCCTCGGTGTTCTGGTTAAGGCGTCATCATCTTGCGATCCTGCTGGGGCGGTTGTGGTCAGGGGATGGTTTCATCGCGGATCTCAACCAAAAAAACATGACCCCTTATCTTGCTAGTTCGTCGTTACGACTGACACAAGAGACGCAGCATCTATTGCTCCGCTTGGGCATTGTCAGTCGCTTGACGAAAAAGCATTTTCTGTATAAAGGCGGTCGTATCGGTTATACACTGCATCTTGTTGGAAGAGTGGCAATCGAACACTTCGTTGCGCTCATTGGACCCCATCTCATCGGTCGGGATATCCAATTTGCCGCCTTGGTCGCCTACTTGGAGACAACGCCTCGTGATCGCGAAACGATCGACACCTTACCGGCCGAGGTCAAGCAGCTGGTCAATCGCGAAAAAGAGCGCAGTGGACTGACCTGGAGGCAGATCGAAGCGCAGAGTGGCGTCTGCGTCAAAGAATTCTATGCCCCAGATCATCCGCACAAGAAAGGTTTTCGGCGTGAAACGATTCGCCAACTCGCGGAGTTTTTTTCTTCACACGAACTCAGGCAAATCGTTGACGGTGATATTTATTGGGAAACCATTCGGGCGATTGAGCCCGATGGCGTGGCGATGACCTATGATTTAGAGGTTGCTGAAAGCCATAACTTCGTTGCCAATGACATCATCGTTCACAATTCGCACTCCGCCGCCTATGCCTTGGTCTCCTATCAGACGCTCTGGCTGAAGGCGCATTATCCGGCTGCGTTCATGGCCGCGGTGCTCTCGGCGGATATGGACAACACCGACAAGGTGGTGACGCTGATCGATGAATGTCGCAGCATGGGGCTGAAGGTGGAGCCACCCCGTATCAATCGCTCCGAGCGGATGTTTACCATCGATGGCGACCAGTCGGTGGTCTATGGGCTCGGTGCGATCAAGGGAGTTGGTGAGTCGGCGATCGCGTCGATGCTGGAGGCGCGCCAGCGCGAGCAGGCATTCAAGGAACTTTGGGAATTTTGTCGCCGCATCGATCTGCAGAAGGCCAATAAGCGCGTGCTCGAGGCCCTGATCCGCGCCGGCGCCCTGGATGGACTTGGCGAGAATCGCGCGACCTTGATGAACCGGCTGCCGTTGGCCCTCAAGCTAGCCGAGCAACATCATGCGCAGGAGGCGGCCGGGCAGGGCGATCTGTTTAGCGCGTTGGATGCCACGCCGAGCGAGGCCGCGGCGGTGGCGCCAGACCCGCAGATTGCCGCCCAAACCTGGCCAGATTGGGACGAGGATGAGCGCTTGCTGGGCGAGAAGGAGACACTTGGGCTCTATCTGACCGGGCATCCGATCAACCGCTATGAGGCCGAGCTCAATGCGATGGTCTCGCAGCGCATCGGTCGGCTGTTGGAAATGGCGCAGGGGCTCGGCGCGGCCGGGCCACGCGGTCAGGATCGCGAGCAGCGCACCCTGGTTGGACTGATCATGGCAATCCGTGCCAACAAGACCGCGCGCGGGCGCATGGCTACGGTAACCCTGGATGATCGCACGGGCCGCATCGAGGCGACCATCTTCCCGGAGCTGTTCGAGCAGGTGCGGCATCTGCTGGTGCCGGATGCGATCATCGCGGTGACCGGCAGCCTGCGCCCGGACAATTTCACCAATGGCTGGACGATCACCGCGACTGAGGTGCGCACGCTGGCTGAGGCACGTGCTAAGCTTGCCGATCATCTAAGGCTGCGGCTCGATCTCAGTGATCCGGCCGAGTATGCAAATGGCACCGAGAGGCTGCAGGCATTGGCAACAGCACTCGAGGCCAATCGGCTCGAGACTGGATTGCCAATGCTGCTCGAATATCGTCGTCCTGAGGCCGCAGTCACTCTGCGGCTGGGCACGAGCTGGCGGGTTGAACCAAGTGACGCCCTATTAAAACGATTGCGGCAGTTGCTAGGTGCTACTGCAGTCGAGGTGATCTATCAACGAACCTTGACGCGGCACCCAGCAGTATCCGCGCCGAGCCAGCCACCAGCTAAGACGGCGGCTGCGGCCTAGGTGTTGACGGGCCCTAGGTCCAATTTTCTCGCTGTCCATGTGGTTGCACCTTGAACACCGACGCGGTTTCAGGCAGTCTTCACAGGGTTTTGACCTGCCCTATGACCGGCCCCATGTGCGGCTCGAATTTGCGCGAAGAGGAAGATCTCAGTGAGTGATAATACGTCTGGTCTCGGTTCATTACTGAAGGCCCTAAATATGAATGATATCGGCATGTTGTCGGTCAAAGTCGTTGGCGCACTCTTGGTGCTTGGCATCGGCTACGTCTTGTTAGCGGGTGGTGAAGACGACATCCAGATAGCGCCCTCGACGGTTGCTGCTAACCTCGCGCCAGTTGGCCGGGTAGCCGTCAAGACGCCAGAACCGCCGCCAGAGCCAGCCCCGACTGCTGTGGCTGAGACCCCAGCACCGGCCGAGGAAGCCGCGGCGCCAGCAGCCGAAGCAGCTACTGCAGAAGCGAGCGATGCAGAGCCAGCGGCAGCAGCCTCTGAAGCAGAGGAGACGGAGGCCCCAGCAGCCGAGACCGTAGCAGAGGCCTCGGCAGCAGCACCTGAGGCAGAGAAGGCGGAGGCCCCAGCAGCCGAGACCATCGCAGAAGCCCCGGTAGCTGCGTCTGAAGCGGAGGCGGAAGCCCCAACGGCTGAGGCCATCGCAGAAGCCCCGACAGCCGCACCTGAAGCAGAAGCCGTGACCACAGCGCCGAGTGAGAGCGAGGCTGCGGCGGTTGAGCCGGAAGCCGAGGCCGCTGAGCCAGCCGTTGAGGATGCAGCATCTGAGGCAATTGCAGCATCAGAAGCAGCACCTGCAGCTGCAGCTGCAGCCAGCGATGCTGAAGCTGCAACCACGGCGGCAGAGCAGCCCGCTGCTGAGTCTTCAGCTGTCATCGCTGAGACCGAAGAGGCCGCGATGGCAAGCACTGAGACCGCTGCTAGCGCAGAGGCAACTGCCCCAGCTGAGGAGCGTCCGCTCCCAGTCGCACAGACACCTCCGCCGCAAATCCCTGGCACCTTTACGCCTCCAGTCGAGCCGCGTAAATTCATGCCAAGTCGGCCCCTACCGACCTGGGGTCCGCAGTTCTCGCCGATGCCACCGCGTCCGGTAGCAAGTCCGCGCTAAGGTCTTTGCCCTGCAGCCCGCTGAGTTGGGCCTATACGCCAGGATCCTGGAGTCAGGATTCTGGCGTTTTCTTGTGTTTGGCTTCCTTAGCGTCTTCGCGCCTTCGCGTGAGATTTGAAATATCCAGGCTAGGTACCAGCGATGCGTTGGTAATAACGAGCGCGGTAGAGCAATCGGGTTTGATCGACACTATCTTCGAAGCGGCTGCGGCTGTGCAGCACGTTATTGCAGATGAGACCCCAGCCCGGCTCGAGTCGGGCCTCGAAACGCGGCGTAAATGGGTCGTCGAGCAGGCTACGGAGGGTCTCGACGGCGGTCTCGGTGTCGGCGTCTGGTCGCCATTGGATATTGCGACGCCGATCGGTATAGCGCAGCGCGAGATGACCGCCTTCACCACGGCGGAACACCGGCCCAACACTCGCTGGTCTCAGCTCGACGCCGTCGACGATGTTCGGCGGAATCGTCATTGCGCTCGGATGGGTCAGCGCCGCGATGTGGAGCGGGCTAAGCTCCCGCAAGCGGATGTAGAGCATCTCCGGGTCGATCAGTCCATTAATACCGCCAGCCGCCGCCGGTCGGACGCAATGGAGGATGAAGGCATTGATCTGGCGCCCAGGGCTGTTGTAGTAGCCATCGGTGTGCCAAGCGATAGGGCGGTCGGTGTAGGGTATATAGCCCCGGCGTAGGGCATCGGTCTGGACACACAAAGCCGTGATAGCGTCCTCATCAGCGCCGGGGTTGTGATCCAACTGGCCGAGCCCAAACTGCGCCCCAAGTCGAGCTGGGATGGCCTTGTCAGGATCATCCCCCAGCGCCGTGACATAGATGGCCAGGTTGGCACGTCGGCAGCGCTCGGTGATGGCCTGGTGCTCGGCAAGGCTGAGCTGGCGCGGGTCGCGCACCTCGACCAGCAGCTCCTCAAGCCGCTGCGGCGCCTGCGCGAGCTTCTGGTCGCGCCAACGGGCGTAGTCATCAGGATGGTCGAGGCTGAGCAGGGCGTCGAGATTTGTGTCGAGATCGGTCATGGTGTCAAGGCAGATCGAAATGACAGGCGAGGCCTTCATGCTCGGAGCTGCGGCAGTATACTCTAGGTGATGGTCGGCAACCTACAGGTGCACAGCAATGTCTAGCAATGGTTATACACATCTCTTGGTGGGTGTTGATTTCGCCCCCGAATCTGAGCCCGTGCTTGAGCGTGCCCTGATGCTGCGGGATCGATTCAATGCACGACTCTCGTTGGTCAACGTGGTCGATTATGTCGCCCCAGGCACGGAATACGCCGGTGGCGCCTTTATTGCCGAGCCCATCCTGCCAGACGATGGCAATTTGGAAAAAACGCTCCTCGACCTAGCCCAGAAAGAGATCGATGCGCTCGGCGAGCGCCTCTCGGTACCGGCCCAGGATCGAATCATCGAGGCTGGACCAACCGGTCGCAGCATTCAGAATGTGGCCCGTGACATCGGTGCCGATTTGATCATCGTCGGCGTCCATGAGCGCAACTGGCTCGGTCGGCTGCTAGGGTCGACGCCGCAGTCGCTGCTCAAGCATGAGGTCTGTGATGTGCTCGCCGTTCGGCTCGATGGTGATGCAGAGGCAGACTAGGCTCGAGCTTGTCTACGCGCCGCCAAGATACGCTGGCAGCCATTGCCCACTGCCTCCTCAAGGATCGCCGCCGGCTCAAGCGTACGCTGAAACGGCTGTCAGTGTCGGTCACTGGGGGGCAGCCGGGTTCCGCATCGACAGAAGACCATGATCACTGGCGCGATCTCGCGCGCGCGATCGACCAGTCGCGTGCGATCGTTGACGCCCGTCGAGCCGCGATCCCGAGCCTGATCCCGTTTCCGCCTGAGCTGCCGGTCAGTGAGCGTCGCGACGAGATCGCCAAGCTGATCGAGCAGCATCAGGTCATCGTGCTCTGCGGCGAGACCGGTTCCGGCAAGTCGACCCAGCTGCCGAAGATCTGCCTTGAGCTTGGCCGTGGCCTGTTCGGGCGCATCGGCCACACCCAGCCACGTCGTATCGCCGCGCGCAGCCTGGCCAGCCGCGTCGCCGCCGAGCTGGGCACCGAGCTTGGTAGCACGGTCGGCTACAAGGTCCGCTTCCACGACCGGGTGCGCCCCGAGACCTCGGTCAAGCTGATGACCGATGGCATCCTGCTCGCCGAGATCCAGCGCGATCGTTATCTGAACGAATACGATACCCTGATCATCGACGAGGCCCATGAGCGCAGCCTCAACATCGACTTCCTGCTCGGCTATCTGAAGCAGCTGCTGCCGAAGCGGCCTGATCTGAAGCTGATCATCACCTCGGCCACCATCGATCCACAGCGCTTTGCCAAGCACTTTGGCGCTGCTGCTGGCGCTGCCTCGAACGTTGCTGCCGATGCCTCTGCTGCTGCCGTTGGCGAAACTGCTGCCGATGCTCCTACCGCTGGTGCAGCAATTACCAATGCCTCTTCTTCAGGCGGCGCTGCTGATGCATCTGCCGCTGGTGATGTCGATGCTTTTGGCTCAGGCGGCAGCACCGCGGCCCTAACTAGCGCTGGCGCAAGCAACGATTCCGCCACCGAGAATGCCGCAGCCAATGCCAACGCGGTTGGTCAAGGTCAGGGCGCGAACCCTGGCAAGGGCAGCGCTGCGCCGATCATCGAGATCTCCGGTCGCACCTATCCGGTCGAGGTCCGCTACCGCCCTCCCGAGGAGGAGCATGCCGGGGAGCGCGACGACGCCATGCAGCAGGCCATCTCGGATGCTGTCGCCGAGCTCGCCCGCGAGGGGCCGGGCGATGTGCTGGTGTTCCTCTCCGGCGAGCGCGAGATCCGAGAGACCGCCGAGACGCTGCGCAAGCATCATCCGCCCTCGACCGAAGTCCTGCCGCTCTATGCGCGCCAAGGGCCGGCCGAGCAGGCGCGGGTGTTTCAGCCGCATGGCACGCGGCGCGTGGTACTGGCTACCAATGTCGCCGAGACCTCGCTGACGGTGCCCGGCATCCACTATGTGATCGACCCCGGCTTTGCCCGCATCAGCCGCTATAGCCATCGCAGCAAGGTGCAGCGCCTGCCGGTGGAGCGCATCTCCCAGGCCTCGGCTGATCAGCGCAAGGGACGTTGTGGGCGTATCGCCTCGGGTGTCTGCATCCGCCTCTATGACGAGGACAACTTCACCGTCCGCGCCGAGCACACCGAGCCCGAGATCCGTCGCTCCAACCTGGCCGCGGTCATCCTGCAGATGAAGCAGCTGGGCTTCGGCGAGATCGAACGTTTTCCGTTCGTCGACCCGCCCGATTCCAGGCTGATCTCAGATGGCTATCGGGCCTTGGAAGAGCTGGCCGCGATCGATGCCAAGGGCGATCTAACGCCGATCGGCAAGCAGCTCGCGCGGCTGCCGGTGGACCCCCGCATCGGGCGCATGTTGCTCGCCGGTGCCGAGCACCATTGCCTGCGCGAGCTGAGCATCATCGCCGCCGCGCTGGCGGTGCAGGACCCGCGCGAGCGGCCCATCGACCAGCAGCAGGCCGCCGACGAGATCCACGCCACCTTCCGCCATCCCGACTCGGACTTCCTCGGTTTCCTCAACCTCTGGGAGTTCCTGGAGAAGGAACGCCGGCATCTGACCCGGCGTAAGTTCCAGCGTCTGTGCAAACAGCACTTCCTGTCCTGGAACCGGGTGCAGGAATGGCGCGATACCCAGATTCAGCTGCATGAGCTGATGGCCGAGATGGGCTATCGCGAGAACAGGGAGCAGGGCCTGGGCAAACAGGCCGGGAAACATGCACAGGTCGCCGGCAAGCACGCGGACAACCCTCCGAGTCATCACACGATCAACCATCAAGCCGAGGGCACCTACGAGGAGGTCCATCGCGCCTTGCTCACCGGTCTGCTCAGCAACATCGGCCGCAAGGACGAGCAGCGCGAATACCAAGGCGCGCGCGGCGGCCGCTTCTACATCCACCCCGGCTCGACGCTGTTTGCGGCGACGCCGAAGTGGATCATCTGCGCCGAGCGGGTCGAGACCGCACGCCAATATGGCCGCACCTGCGCTCGGGTGCAGCCGGCCTGGATCGAGGCCGCCGGCCAGCATCTGGTCAAGCGCAGCTGGTCGGAGCCGCACTGGCAATCGCGCTCGGGCCAGGTCGCCGCCTTCGAGACGGTCACCCTCTACGGCATCACCCTGTTCAGCCGGCGTCGGGTCAACTATGGGCCGATCAATCCCACCGAGGCGCGTGAGGTCTTCCTGCGCTCGGCGCTGGTCGAGGGCGACTTCGAGACCCGCGCGCCGTTCTGGCGTCATAATCAGGAGCTGATCGAGTTCGTGCATCAGCTCGAGGCCAAGTCGCGCCGGCGCGATATCCTGGTCGACGAGGAGGGCCTCTACGCCTTCTATCAGCAGCGCCTGCCCTCTGGCATCTACTCAAAGCCCCAGTTCGAACGCTGGCTGCGCAAGGCGACGCAGAAACAGCCGAAGCTGCTGCACATGGACCTGGAGCAGGTGATGCAGCAGGATGCGCGCGCCATCACCGGCGAGCAGTTTCCAGATCGATTACAGATCGGTGCCACCGAGCTGCCGCTGGAATACCGCTTCGAGCCCGGCCATGAGGCCGACGGTGTGACCCTGGTGCTGCCGGCGATGTTGATCAACCAGGTCTCGCCCGAGCGCCTGCAATGGTTAGTGCCTGGGCTGCTGGAAGAGCGCATCACTGCGATGCTGCGGGGGCTGCCGAAGACGCTGCGGCGGTCGTTCGTGCCGATGCCGGATACCGCAGCGCAGGTAGCTGCGCGGCTGATGCCATCGGACCGGCCACTGGTGCGCGCCTTGGGCGAGGAGCTGAAGGCACTGACCGGCGTGCAGGTGCCAGAAGACGCCTGGGACGAGGCCGCACTGCCGCCGTATCTGCGCATGAAGCTGCGGCTGGTCGATCTGGATGGGCGCACCCTGGCGTTCGATGACGACCTGCTGCGGCTCAAGCGCCGGTTGGCCGAAGGTGTGGTTGGCGATGATCAGCGCGCGCCGGCAGGGCAGTTTGTGGCGGTGCCTGGAAGTCATCCGTCTGGAAACGATGCGCCCGGAAGTCATGTGACCCGAGCTGGCGCATCTGGGAGTGATCTGTCTAGAAGGCATGCGCGCGGAAGCACGACGGCTGGTGGACACCAGGCTGCTGTTGCCGCATCGGTAACGGCTGCATTGGGATCAGCCAACCCCGCAGCGGCCTGGGGGCATGCGATCGAGCGCGATGGCATCACCCGCTGGGACTTTGGCGCGCTGCCGGAGTCGGTCGACCTCGACCGCGCTGGGATCAAGCTGCGCGGCTGGCCGGCCCTGGTGGATCAAGGCGACGCCGTCGCGATCCGAGTGCTGGACGCCCAGCACAGCGCCGTTGAGGCGATGCGCGGTGGACTGCGGCGGCTGTTCATGCTCGCCCTCGGCGCTGATCTGCGCACATTGCGTCGCGGGCTCTGCGACACCGCCGGTGGCCTCAGTCGCCTGCGCCTGCAATATGCCAAGGCGCCCCAAACCGGGCCAACCGCAGCCGGCCCTGATCTCGCCGATGAGCTGCTGGCCTTGATCCTCGACCTGACCTTTACCGAGGGCCAACCGCCGATCCGCGATCAGGCCAGCTTCGAGCAGCGCCTGAAGACCAACAAGCCGCGCCTGTTTCCGGTCGCGCAAGAGGTCTGCAGCCTAGCTGCCAGCATCCTTGGCACCTATCAGGCGGTGCGCAAGCGTCTCGATGGCATCACCCAGGTGCAATGGATGTCCTCGGTGCTCGACATGCGCGCGCACCTAGACAGCCTGGTCTACCGTGGCTTCCTAGTCCAGATCCCATTCGCGCACCTGCAAGACTATCCGCGCTATCTCCGCGCGCTCGAGCAACGCGCCGAAAAACTGCCGCAAGCCGCCACCCGCGACCGTGAGCGGATGCAAGAGCTGGCGCCGCTACTCGAGCGCTGGCGCGAACGAGTCGCCGCAGCCGCCGATGCCGAGCGTCAAGACGAGCGCCTCGATGAGATCCACTGGATGCTCGAAGAACTGCGCGTCTCACTCTTCGCCCAGCAGCTCGGTACCGCCTATCCGGTCTCGGTCAAGCGCCTTGAGCGACGCTGGCGCGAGCTGGGGCTCTAGCGCCCTGACCGATGCTGATCTATGCATGTATCGACGCAGCGTCAGCCGGTCGGTTCAAGTTACTGAACGGACTTGGGCTTTGCTTGAAGGTGGCGGTTGCGATTTGATGGCGCTCTAGCCAGCCTAGGACGCTACGTCTACCATGATCTAGATAGTCCTCAAGGTCGGCACCGATGTCGGTGGGGAGCAATAGGTGGAGTGGTTGGCTGCGCGCTTGGTCGGCGGCGATGGCGATGCGGGCCTGTTGGCTCTGCAGCGCGGCGGCTAGGCGAGAGCCGAGGTCGGTAGGTATCAGTGGGGTGTCGCAGGGGGAGATGAGGAGCCAGGCTGGGGGGTGGTCGGATTCGACAGGATCTGGGCTCGGGTCTGGAGTCGGATCTGTCTGCTGGGTTTGAATCCGGTTAATCCAGTCCTGAGGCTGCATTTGGAGCCAGTTGAGTGCGGCGGCGATGCCGGCGAGCGGCCCCTGATAGATCTCGGAGCTTGCCTCTTGGTCGATTGGCCGATCATCAGCGATCACGGGCCAGCCAAGCTCGGCATAACGTTCCTGATGACGGTTGGCACTGATCAGCAGGCCCTTGACCTGAGGTCGCAGTGCTTCCGCGACCCATTGCACGAGCGGGCGACCCTTGAGCTCGATCAGGCCTTTGTCCTTTCCGCCCATGCGTTGCCCGGCACCACCGGCTAGGATCAGGCCGATGACTTGGTCTGAGCGGTAGGCGTGGAGGTCGAGCCTGCTTATCATGGCGCTCGGGTGTTGGTTAGGAGTGAGTGGTGAGGAGTGAGTGGTGAGTGGTTAGGGTGCTAGTCGCTCGATTTGCCAGGGTGCATTGGGAGTCTGGCGTTGGTAGCGGAAGCGATCGTGTAGTCGGTTGTCACGGCCTTGCCAGAATTCGATGCTGTTCGGGATCACTCGGTAGCCACCCCAGAAGTCCGGGAGCGGGATCTCGCCTTCGCTGAAGCGCTGTTTGATCTGGGCGACCTTCTGCTCGAGCAGTGAGCGAGAACTGATGACCTGGCTTTGTGGCGAGGCCCAGGCGCCGATGCGGCTACCGCGGCTGCGGGTGACGAAGTAGCCTAAGGATTCGCTGGCCGGGATGCGCTCGGCGCGGCCGAGGATGGTGACTTGCCGCGCTAGCGCAACCCAGGGGAACAGCAGGCAGACGCGATCGTTGGTATCGATCTGCTTGGCCTTGGTGCTCTGATAGTTGGTGAAGAAGACAAAGCCCTTGGCGTCATAGAGCTTGAGCAGGACGGTGCGCAGGCTCGGCTGCCCCTCGGCGTCGACGGTCGCGAGGGACATGGCGTTTGGCTCTGGGATCTTGGTCGAGAGGGTCTCTTGGTACCAATCTTGGAACTGAACGATGGGGTCAGCATCAAGCCCCTCGCGGTCGAGCCCTTGCTCCATGGCTTGCATCCGAAAGTTAGCCGGGTCGGGATTGGTCTGCGTTGGAGTTGCGAGGTAGTCCATCGTCACCGCGTCATGCTTAGGCCGGGTCCATCAACTTCTACCTGATTTGAGCACCCCTGTCGGGTAATCATTCAGAAGTAGAGAGTAGAGAGTAGAGAGTTACTCAGGGCTTTTTCTTGCGCAGGAGCTCATCGATCTGCGCCTCGGCGGCGGCCCAGTCGTCGGCATGATTGCCGGGGGCAAAACCGCGTTTTTCGGCAATGTAATAAGCGGCCTCCTGGATCATCCGATAGCGCTCTTCGGCGCTCACCTCGGTGATCGGACTAAGCGTTACCGGGCGCTCTTCGCGCGGTTTGGCGCTGGTTTTTTTGCTCGTCGTCTTTTTGGTCACCGGTGCTGCAGCTGTGCTGGCTGGCGTCGGCTTGGCCGTGCTTGAGCGAGCGGTGACGGTCGTGGCTGCAGTCGCCTTCTTGGTGACCGGCTTTTTCGTGGTGCCACTCGCGCTGGTTGTGCTGCTGGTCTTGGCCGGTGCGGCTTTTGCGGGCGCGGCCTTTGTGGCCGTGGCCTTTGTAGCCGTGGCCTTCTTGCTGCTGGTCTTCTTGGTGACTGGTTTGCTCTCGGCCGCAGCGGCCTTTGCGGTTGTCTTCTTGGTTACGACTTTTTTGTCTTCAGCCATGTCGCTCACTCGCCTCCGAGTACTGCTTGATATTCATCTAGGGCAGAGAATACACGACCTTTCTGGTCAATCGAAGCCTGTTGGTGACTTCTCGACCTATTCTTCGCGTAGTGCCCTGGCTGGCATGGCCTTGGCGGCCCGTGCAGCAGGGTAGAGACCGGCGAGGAGGGCGGCGATCCAGGCCAAGAGTATGCCTGAGAGCAGCGTTTGGGGCTGCACCTGCATTGGCATCGTCCAACCAAAGGAGCGGAGGTTGATGACGCTGATCAGCAAATCGCCCATCGCTAGCCCGAGGGGGATGGCGAGGAGGCCAGCGGCGAGGCCCATGGCCGAGGTCTGGATCAAGATCAGCGCGCGCAGTTGGCCTCGAGTCATGCCAGTCGCTCGGAGCACGGCGTAGTCACGGGCTCGCTCAAGCTCAAGTGCCATCAGTGCACTGAGGATGCCGACGAAGGCGACGCCGATGGCGAGCAGACGGAGCACTTTGGTGATAGTGAAGGTCTGATCAAAGATGTCGAGGGACAGCTCGCGGATGGCGCGATTGGTCTGCACGCTGGTGGCAATCTCGAGCTCAGCGAGGATGCGCTCTACCGCTTGGCTGACCGCTTCGGCATCGGCCTCCTCGCGGAGGACGAGGCCGAACGAGGAGACGGCGGGATCATCCCAGCGCTCGGCGTAGAGCGGACGAGGCAGGATCAGGGTGCCGCTATCGCTGCCGTAGTCTTGAAAGATGGCACCGATCTCGAAGGTCTGCCAGCCACTGGTGGTGAACAGCTCCAGACTGTCGCCGATGTCGAGCTGGCGGCGGTAGGCCAGCGGCTGGGAGATGAGGATGAGATCGCCGGCGTGCCAGCGGGGCCAGAGATCCTTGGCGGTCGCGCCTTCAAAGTGAAAGCCACGCGGCTGGCCGGTGCTCGATTCGAGCGCGAGGGTCAGGACGGGGCCATCAGGGGTTTCGATGCGGTTGCTGCGGCCTTGGCTCAAGGCCTCGACCTCGGGTAGCGCGAGCAGCTGAGCGGCCAGCGCTGGCGGTAGATCGCCACCGCGACTGGCACCGCTACTGGATTCGGCAGAGATATAGATATCGCTGGTGAGGGTGTTGGCGAGCCAGTCGGAGACGCTGGTGCGGAAGCTGCCGATCATGATGCTGACGCCCATGGTGGCAGCGACGGCGACGGCGAGCGCGGCAACGGCGAGGCCGGATCGAGTGATGGAGGCGGTGATGCCGCGCGCGGCGAGTCGGCCCTGGGTGCCAAACAGGCGCCCGAACAACGGCGTGGTGACCGTCGCGAAGCCGTACACAGCCAACGGCATCAGCAGTGCGGTGCCGACGATGACCAAGAACAGGGCGAGGAAGCCGATGCCCATGGAGCGCGCGGATAGACCGATGCAGGCAAACCCGGCGAGGATGAGCAGGACACCGCCAGCGGCGAGCCAGGGCAGCAGGCGACGGGCTTGGCCTTCGACGCGGGTGCGGCGAATGACGTCGCGCGGTTGTGAGCGAGCGGCCTCGAGCGCAGGGCCGAGCGCGGCGAGCAGGGTCACCCCGAGACCCAGGCCAATCCCCTTGAGCAGCGACAGCGGCGCCAGATGGAGGCTGCGGACGCTGAGCTGGAAGTAGATATCGTTGATGGTGCGGGTGACCAACTGCACTAGACCGGCGCCGACGGCGATGCCAAGCAGCACGCCGAGCAGGGCGCCGATCAGGGCGAGGATCAGGGTCTCGACCAACACCAGCTCGAACAATTGGCTGCGGGTGGTGCCGAGCATGCGCAGGGTGCCGAGCAGCGGACGGCGCTGGAGCACGGCGAAGGTCATGGTGTTGTAGACGATGAAGGCACCGACCAGCATCGCCAGCAGGCTCATCGCGGTGAGGTTGGTGTGGAAGGCGCGGGTTATCTGCGCCAGGGCATTGCTGCGCTGCGCCGAGGCCTCGAGCCGCACGCCGTCGGGGAGGGCGGTGGCGACGCGCTCGGCCTCGCTGTCGCTCAGGATCAGATCAATGCGCTCGATCTCGCCGAGTCGGTCGAGCACCTCTTGCGCGGTGGCGATGTCGGTGATCGCAAGGCCGCTGAGACCGGCCTGCTCGGGCAGGATCATCGCGAGCCGCATCGGGACGCTGGTGGCACCGAGATCGAGCTTGAAGGTGTCGCCGGGTTGGAGACCAAGGCGCTCAGCATCGCTGCGGCTCAGGGCCAAGGTGGCGGGGTCGCGGAGCAGGCGCAGTAGGCCTACGAGGCCCTTTACGGAGTTCTCTTGACGGCCGGTGGTTGGTTGGCTTTCGCTCTGACGACTAGCTTGCCGAAGGCTGGCGCGCAGCGCTGGGCGCATCGAGGCGGCAGCGAGGAGGTCGAGGCCGAGCAGGGTCAGACTGCGCTCGCCGATCCGCACCGGTGCGTCGATGACCGGCGTCGCCTGGGTGAGGCCCTGCTCGAGACGCAGTTGGGCGTACAACGTCTCAGGAAAGCCACCACTGGCGCTGATCACCTGGTGCGTGGCGGGGCCGGTGACCTGCTGGACTGAGAGCCGAAAGCCACGTTGGGCACTCTCGTTGGCCAGGTCGACAGCGATGACCACGGCGACACCCAGCGCGATGCCAGCAATCGAGAGCCAGGTCTGCCAGGGATGCCGCCAGAGGTAGCGTCGGCTGGCGTTTAACAGCGCAGGGGTTAGCATCGGCGATGACCGCTGTCACTGGTTAACTCGATCGCTTGCCGTATCAACTCGACAGCTTGCCGCATCAATCCGACTGCTTGCTGTGGCTCCAGCGGCTGCGTCTTCAACTGCATCTTCACCTTCACCTTCACCTTCACCTTCACTTTCACCATGATAAGGCCTCGGTCTCGGTCGTTAGGCGACCATTGTCGAGTGCTAGGACGCGATTGGTGATCTCCGAGACCTTGCGGCTGTGGGTGACCAGGATCAGGGTGCGGCCCTCATCGCGGAATAGGTGGGCGAGCAGCTCGAGCACGACCTGGCCGGTACGCGCATCGAGGTTGCCGGTGGGCTCGTCGGCTAGCACCAGTGCGGGCTCATGGATCAGGGCGCGGGCAATGGCGACCCGCTGCTGCTCGCCGCCAGAGAGCTCATCGGGGAAAGCAGCTTCGCGACCATCAAGTCCAACCTTCGCGAGCCAGTCGCTGATGAGGCTGCGACGCCTGGGTGCGGGGGTGCCGTTGAGCTCGAGTGGCAGGCCGATATTCTCGGCGACCGTTAGGGTCGGGATAAGATTGAAGAACTGATAGATAAAGCCGATGTGCGCGCGTCGCAGCAGTGTCAGCTCTGGCTCACCCATGGCCGCGACACTGCGGCCCATGATCTCGACATCGCCGGTATCGGGCTTATCGATGCCGGCGAGTAGGTTGAGCAGGGTCGATTTACCGGAGCCGCTTTGGCCGACCAGCGCGATGCACTCGCCGCGCGCGACCTCGAAGCCAATATCGGCCAACACGGTGCGCCGCTGATGGCCCTCCGCATAGGATTTGCCGATGCCGGCGACGGCCAAGATGGGTGTCTGATCCATACGATTGGTTTCCATTGGGGTCAGTGTATCCTAAAGGGTCAGAGCCATCGCACCAGATAATAGAGGCGCTGACTTTCGGATGAGGACGAGGGTCCGTAGACGACCGCGGGCTCGAGCCTCTTCGCCTGATCGCGTCCAGCGCGCGCCTCCTCCTCGCTGTCGACAAGCGTCACGCAGCCCTCGGGGAACCGGGCGCGTCGTTTGCTTGGTGCCTTGATCAGCGCAAAGCGCTCAGCGAGCGAGGTCGAGTCGGGGTCAATAATGACGTGGGGCATGATAGGTTTACACTGGCTTTATCGGTTGTCAGGGCGGCTCGCCATCGGATGCCTGAGCAGTCCATCTTGACTCGACAAGATAGGGGCTAAAAGTCTGACCTACAGCGGGCGGTTGCGACCAGAATCGAAGATGATCATGGTGCGGCCAAGCTGTTTCATAGCGCAGCCAAGCTGATCAGCGAAGGCAATCAGCGAGGGCAATGAAGCATTCCTGGTGCATCTTGGGCAAGATGCGATGGCTCAATCCGCTATCATCATGCCTTACAGCTGTTACCTCGGAGATCCCAGATTCGATGCACGCCCATCATGCCCTGGTCCTGAACCTTCATCAGCCACCCGGCAACCTTGAGCACTTGCTCGATGAGCAGACCTGGGAGGCCAAGGAGATCCTGTTTGCGCTCGACCGCATGCCGCGCAGTCTATGGGGTCAGGAAGACCTGGCGCGCGTGCACCTGTCGCTCTCAGGCACCCTGCTCGAGACCCTCTCCAGCCCCGATTTTCAAGCGCGTGTCTACGGCATCGTTGACTGCGGCAAGCTGCTCTGGTTCCTGCAGAACCAGCAGATCTTCGATATCCTCGGCACCGGCTACTATCATCCGGTGCTGCCGCTGATTCCGGCCGCCGACCGTCCTGAGCACCTGCGCCGCTGGCAGGGCATCGCCCAGCATCTGTTCTGGCGCTCGCGCTTCGAGGGCTTCTGGCCGCCAGAGATGGGCTTCTCGATGGAGCTGATTCCGCTACTGCGCCAGTTCGGCTATCGCTATGTGCTGGTCGACAGCGAGCATGTCGAGCCGCTTGCGCCGATGAGCTGGCAGGAGCTGCGCTACCGGCCGCATATCGCCCGCTATGGTGATGATGAGATCATCGTCGTGGTACGCGATCGCGAGCTCTCCGATGCCCAGGAATCCGGGATGGACCCAGGCTGGTTCGTCAACGAGGTCGCCGAGCGTACACGCTGGTGCGACTTCCCGCCGCTGGTGACCACCGCCACTGACGGCGAGAACGGTGGCTGGTTCCGCAATGTCACCGAAGGCTCGAACTATTGGTCAGTTTTCTACCGACCGTTGCTCGACATGATCCGAGCCGGTGAAGCCAATCTGCACCCGAGCTTCATCCATGACTATCTGGACACCTATGGTGCCCACGGCGAGGTGCGTGTCGCGACCGGGGCTTGGAATACCGGCTGGCATCATGGCAAAGGCTTTACCCAGTGGACCGGCTCGCAGACCCAGCGCGATGTGATCAGTCGCTACGCCGAGGTCAGTCAGCGCTTGCACGTTTGGCTCGAGCGAGGCGCTGCTGTGGCTGCTGATGGCGCTGGTGAGACCGCCAGCGCGGGGGCGGAAGCGGTCGGCCGGGCAGCTCCCGACGAGCGGGAGGCTGTCCAAGCGGCAAGCGTTCGAGAGGCGTCTCCGCAAGCCGCCGCTGCGGATTTAGGCGTCTCTGCCTCAGCCTCACAAAGCGCGGAAATGAGCAGGCTGACCCCGGCAATGGAGGGTTTTGCAAGCCGAGCATCCTCAAGTCAGTCGGACGCTTCCGCGGTTGTTTCCGCGGCTCTACCATCGACGATCGATGCGCTTCCCAGGGCACTCTCACGGCGCTTGGAAGACGCACAATGGCATCTGCTTCGCGCCGAAACTAGCTGCAACATTTTTTGGGGCGAGGCCTGGTGCTATCGTGCCGCGGCCGATTTGGACGTCACCGAGGATCTCCTCACCCAGCTCGATGCTGAGGCGAGCCCTCAGGCTTAAACGCCCTGCTCAAAGCCCGGTGCCACCGTCGCAAGGGGTTCGGGCAGCGGCTGCCGGGGGCGTCGATCGCCATAAAACTAGAGCATCTACGTACCACCTCAAGCAACTGCACACTCAAACCAGCAACCTAACAGGAGCCAAACCCATGGCAGACCTCCCTGAGCTCATCGACGGCCTTCCCAACATCTGCGGCCAAGAATCTACCATCGAGCAAGCCGTTAAATCCGGTCAGGATAAGACGCTCAGTCAATCTCCAGGCGCGGTCGACTTCGGCAACATCCGCGCCGCCTGCGCGATCGCGCTGCATCAGCACCAACCGCTGATCCCGGCCGGCGGTGATGACCTGCACACCGCTGCGATCATCAGCAACCTCAAATACATGATGGACCACCAGGACATTGGCGATAACTACAATGCGCCGGCCTTTGCCTGGTGCTACAAGCGCATGGGCGAGTTCATCCCGCAGCTGATCCATGAGGGCAAATCACCGCGGGTCATGCTCGAATACTCCGGCACGCTGCTCTACGGCCTGCGCCAGATGGGCGAGGACCACGTCCTCGACGCCCTCAAAGGCATGACCATGAACCCCGATTACAACTGGGCCGTCGAATGGCTCGGCATGCCTTGGGGCCACGCGGTTGCGCCCTCGACCCCGGTGCAGGACTACAGGCTGCACGTCAAGGCCTTCCAGCACCATTTCGCGGCGCTGTTTGGTACCGAAGCGCTCGAGCGCGTGCGCGGCTTCTCGCCCTCTGAGATGGCGCTGCCGAACCATCCCGATGTCGCCTATGAGTTCGTCAAGACCCTCAACGACTGTGGTTTCCAATGGGTGTTGGTGCAGGAGCACAGCGTCGAGCAGACCGACAACGGCTGGCATCCACAGCGCCCGCATCTGCCGCATCGCCTCGTCTGCACCAACTCCAAGGGCGAGACCGCTAGCATCATCGCACTGGTCAAGACCCAGGGCTCGGATACCAAGCTGGTTGCGCAGATGCAGCCCTGGTATGAGGCGCAGAGCCTGCAGCGCTGGGAGCTGGCGGGCAAGCAAGTGCCGCCGCTGGTGACCCAGATCGCCGACGGCGAGAACGGCGGTGTGATGATGAACGAGTTCCCGGACAAGTTCTTCGAGGCCGCGCGCAACGCCTCAGGCTCTGATGTGCCGCTGATGAACGGCAGTGAGTACCTGGAGCATCTGTTCGCGATGGGTATCAAGGAGAGTGACTTCACCGAGATCCGGCCCGTGCAGCAGGGCAAGATCTGGGCGCAGATGCAGCCCGGCGATGGCCCCGAGAAGCTGGCGAAGGTGATCGAGGAGCTGAAGCAATCAGACCATCAGTTCCACATGGATGGTGCGAGCTGGACTAATGATCTGTCCTGGGTCAAGGGTTACGACAACGTGCTCGGGCCGATGGAGGAGGCTAGCTCAGCCTTTCATGAAAAGGTGCTGAAGCCAAAGACCCCGACCGATGATCCGAACTACCGCAACGCGCTCTACCATCTGATGGCGTCGCAGACCAGCTGCTATCGCTATTGGGGGCAGGGCCAGTGGACCGACTACGGCCGTGAGATCTGTCGGCGGGTGACGGAGATCGTCAAGCACGACTTCGCCTGATTCAAGGTCGTCGCCGGTGTCTCAAACGAACCGGATGTACTCATTGAACGGATAATCGCGGAGGCGTTGGCCGGTTGCCGCGTAGATGGCATTGGCCAGCGCCGGTTTCGATGGTGGGGTGCCGGGCTCGCCGACGCCGGTGGGTGCATCACTGCTTTTGCGTCCCGATTTGGACACCAGAGTAGGGCGATCTGCTGAAGCCTCTGTTTCATGGTAAAGGGATGTCCTAAACCCGGTGTTCACCTTGGACTTTTGACTTTGCCAATTCAGGTTGGCCTTGAGGCCTCCGCTTTGCGCCTATCGAAGACGCGTCTATGCCACTCAAGCTCCCGATTGCTACCAAGCTGCTGATTGTTCTTATCCTGACCGCGCTGACACCGCTGTTCATCGTCGGCTGGGTCGGCTATTACAACGCGCAAAAGATCAACGCGATCGCCTCCCAGGCCAACCGCGAGGTGGCACAGCTGGCGATGTCGGATAGCAGCGCGGCACTCTCTGCTGAGCTCGAAGCTCGCTTGTTGGCGTTGATCGAGCGCCATGCTGGTGATATCGATGAGATCCTGACTCGGGTGCAGTCCGATACGGCCAAGCTGGCCGATTTTGCCACTTATCTTTACGCCCACCCCGAAACGCTCAAGCGTTATGCCTTTCCAAGCGAGTATGAGCCGGCTCCGGCGAATGCTATGTTCGGCAGTCGTCAGCCGAGCCGTAGCTCCTGGCTCGGCGTGTTCGGCAATCAGGTCGATGCGCAGGGACGGGTCAGTGCCGAGACGCTGCGTGAGATCGAGCTCACCGAGTACATGGATATCCTGTTCAACAGCGTGGCGGCGACCAATCCCTACGCGGTGCAGATGTACATCAATACTGCCGGGCAGTTGTCGCGCGGCATGCCGTTCGTCGACGGTCAGTACGAGTGGGTGGATGCCACTGAACAGTTCGCTCATCTGCCCGATGTGACCGCCTTCGATTTTTACTATTTGGCCGATGCGGAACACAATCCCGATCGTGGTCTGGAATGGACCGAGCTCTACTGGGACCCGGCTGGTCTGGGTTGGATGGTCTCGAGCATTGCGCCTGTCTATCGTGACGATCAGCTGATGGCGGTGACTGGCATCGACATCACCCTCAAGCGCATTGTCGAAGGCATCGTCGGTCTCCAGGTAGAGCAGACTGGTTTCGCCTTTCTGATGTCAGACAGCGGACAGGCCATCGCCTTTCCGGAGCGTGCCGCCGAATTCTTGCAATTTCGTGGCAGCTTCGAAGGGGAGTTCAAAGAGAACGAGGCCTTCAAGCATTCGTTGCGCGAGGTACGCGACCTAGACTTTCAGCGACTCATCGAGCGCATGGGGGGCGGTGAGCAGGGTTTGCGTACCTATGTTGATCCCGATACCGGCGAGGAATTCTTCTTTGCCTACCATCCGATTCCCGTCACTGGCTGGAGTGTGGGAATCGTTGTTCCGGTGCAAGAGGTGATTGCCCCGGCGCTGCGCACCAACGCCAAGATCGAGCAGAGTCGGGAGCGTACCGCCGAGGCGCTGAATGCGCGCACCCAATCACTCCTGCAGACCTTCCTTTGGCTGCTGTTCGCCAGCGTGCTGATTCTAGTGCCGCTGGCCGTGCTCTTTGCGCGGACGATCTCGCGGCCGATCTCGGCGCTGGCCGATGGTGCGCGCCGGGTTGGTGCTGGTGAGCTCGAGCATCGTATTCGTCTCCGCTCTGGTGATGAGATCGAGGCCTTGGCCAAGACCTTCAATCAGATGGCGAGTGATCTTCAGACCAAGATCGACGAGACCGAGCGTGCCAATCGTGAGCTGACCCAGCTCGACCAGCTCAAGTCTAAGTTCATTTCCATGGCCTCGCATGAGCTGCGCACGCCGCTGATCGCGATCCAGGGCTATGTCGACCTGATCCGCGAGGGCAAGGGTGGGATGATCTCCGAGGCGCAGCGTAAGATGCTCGATACCGTGTCGCGCAACGCCACTCGCCTAGCGCGCATCATCGCCGAGCTGCTCGACATCTCGCGGATCGAAGAGAACAAGCTGGTCTTGCATCGAACGCCGGTCTCGATGGCCGAGATCCTGCACGAGATCGCTGATGAGCAGCAGCCCTATCTCGACAGCCGTGGCCATCACCTGCAGTTGCAGCTGGCTGACGATATCCCTTTAGTGGAAGGTGATCGCGATCGACTTGCTCAGGTGACGATCAACCTGCTTGGCAATGCCATCAAATACACCCCAGACAATGGTCAGCTCGTCATCCGTCTTTATGCTGAATCTAAGCCCTTGCCCGAGCAGGATGCCAGCCCTCAGACAAAGACAGGTGCGAGCACCAAGCCTGAGCAGCATTGGGTGCACCTAGAGGTCAGCGACAACGGCATCGGGATCAAGCAGGAGGATTTAGGGAAGCTCTTTCAGCGTTTCTCGACCCTAGGCGACATCACCAAACACCGCACCGATAAGAACGCCTTCA
Organism: Halochromatium sp.; assembly: GCA_010912705.1. Taxonomy (GTDB): domain Bacteria; phylum Pseudomonadota; class Gammaproteobacteria; order Chromatiales; family Chromatiaceae; genus Lamprobacter. The sequence goes on along the minus strand of POWB01000007.1, from coordinate 59,615 downwards.
TGGCCGGCGGTACCGGGCTCGGTCTCTCTATCGTCCAGGGCATTGTCCAGGCTCACGATGGCCGCATCTGGGTTGAAAGTGTCTACGGCAAGGGCAGCACCTTTCATGTTGTGCTGCCAGCACTGGATACTGCGGCCGCTAGCAGGGCCGTCGCCCAAGTCCAGGCAGCACCGGTGGCTGCAGATGCCGCAAAGACTGTGGAAGATGAGCGGGCAGCCTTCAAGGTGATCCAGTTCGAGACCGGCCATCTGCTGAAGATCGATCGCCCGGAGGAGCAGCGGCTGTCGGTGCTGGTGGTCGATGATGAGCCCGATGTCATCACCTTCACCCGCGAGATGCTTGAGGAGCAGTACGAGATCTACAGTGCGCAGACCAGTGCGACGGCGATCAAGGAGGCGATCAGCCAGAAGCCGGATTTGGTCCTGCTCGATGCTTGGATGCCGGGGATCTCAGGCTATGATGTCTGCCGCACCCTCAAACGCAATAGCAATACCCGTGAAACGCCCATCATCATCTTTACCGCTGCGACTCAGAAGATCGACGAAGAGCGCGCGCGCGAGGCCGGCGCCGATGGCTTCGTCACCAAGCCGTTCCGGCGCGATCAGATGATTGCGCTCATCGATAGCTTCCGCAAACACCTGTGAGCGACAGGCGCCAACGGCTGCTGGTCGTCGACGACGAGCCGAGTACGCGACAATATGTCGCGGGCTTGCTCGGTGACCGCTACCAACTGTTGGAGGCGGCTGATGGGGCCGATGTGCTGGTGCTGCTCGAGGCCGAGCCCGAGGTCGATCTGATCCTACTCGACGTGATGATGCCGGGGCTCGACGGCTTTGAGGTGCTCGAGATCCTCAAATCGAGTCCCGAGCTACCTAAGCCGCGGGTCATCATGTTTAGCGCCCGGACCGATACGGATAGCAAGGTGAAGGCATTCGCGGTCGGCGCCGTCGATTACATCGAAAAGCCATTCAATCGTGGCGAGCTGGTGGCGCGGATCGATACCCAGATGCGCTTGCAGCGGATCGATGCCGAGCTTAGGCAAGCCAAGCAGGAGGCGGAAGCAGCGAATCGTGCCAAGAGTGAGTTCTTGGCCAATATGAGCCATGAGATCCGCAATCCGCTGAATGCCATTATTGGTATCAGCGAGCTGCTCGCGGCCACCAACCTCGATGCTGTGCAGCGCGACTATCTCTCGACCATCGAGAGCAGCGGTAACACGCTGCTCTATCTGATCAACGATATCCTCGATTACTCCAAGATCGAGGCTGGGATGCTAGAGCTGAATGCACTGCGCTTTGTGCTGGCTAGCTGCATTGAAGGCGCTGTCGGCATGGTGCGTCATCGCGCCGACGAGAAAGGGTTGGCTTTGCGGATTCAGCTCGATCCAAAGCTGCCATGCTGGTTCATCGGCGACGACTATCGGCTGCGCCAGATCCTTGTCAATCTGGTCACTAATGCCATCAAGTTCACCGAGCGGGGGCAGATCGACGTGGAGTTCAGGGGCGCACCAACGACCGACCCGGTGCCGGTACCCTTTATGCGTGCCGCTGACGAGGATGCGACAGCCTATCGTCTGCACCTGCTCGTGCGGGATACGGGGATCGGCATTCCTCCTGGGCAGCAGGCGCGACTGTTCGACAAATTCAGCCAGGTCGATGCCTCCGTGACCCGACGCTATGGCGGTACCGGATTAGGGCTTGCCATTAGTCGGCATTTGTGCCAACTGCTCGGGGGCGATATCTGGGTTGACAGCAGTGGTGTGCAGGGTGAGGGCAGTACCTTCCACTGTACCCTGGTGATGCCTGGATGCTCGGCCAGATGTCAGGCCCTGCCGGGTCCGCCCGATGTCGATGACCGGAAGCCAGAGACGGCAGCCGCAATCGATAATCCACTGGCGTCTCTGCGCGTGCTCTTAGCCGAGGATAACCTGGTCAATCAGAAGGTAGTGCTGAAGCTGTTGGAGTCGATTGGCGTCAGGGCCAACCTGGCGAGCAACGGCCTCGAAGCCATCGAGGCGGTGGAGCGGGGCGTCTACGATGTCATACTCATGGACATCCAGATGCCAGAGCTCGACGGGATCAGCGCCAGCCGTGAGATCCGCCACCGTTTTCCACCCCATCAACAGCCGCAGATCATCGCACTAACCGCTAACGCCACTGAAGAGGATCGACGTATCTGTATCGAGGCCGGGATGAATGACTTCATCACCAAGCCGATCCGCGCTGCGAAGCTCTCAGCCGTGCTCCATGCCTGTCTGACGCCAACAGTCGATGCCATCCATGCCGCTGGTAGCCCTCGGCAATCGCCATAGCGAGTGCAGCGCCGACATCGGCATAGACTCAAGCTCATCGCTCGACGCTTCGTCTCTCATGATCAGGGCTCACCTGCTGAGTCGCCGCGCTTCCCGGACTGCCGTCTATAACTGATCAGCATTCGCCTCATCGATCCAATCGAGAACCCGCTGCTCCTGATAGTCGTAGAATGGGTTATGGCGCAGGCGCAGCAGCCATTGGGCGGGGATCTTGAGTACGCCGCGCTCGCCGCGCACGGCAAGCTGGCCTAGGAACAGCTCGCTGCTCTGCTCTGGTGGATAGCGCCCGTAAAGCGGGTCATCGATCGGAAACGGCAGGTCGACATGCGAGAGAGAGAGCGCATCCTGCGGCCAGGGCTCGCTCAGGGTTTCCGTTGCCGTCGGCTCGGCGCTGAAGGGCGGCTTGCGAAGGGCGACGACCCTGCGCGTCTCAGGACTGGCGTTAGTGATGAGCGTCAGCTCGAAGGGTAGGTTGGCATCGGCTAGGAGTTGCTCGGAGAGGGCGGCGCGATCGGTCACGAGGAGCGGGGAGGTGACTGCAACCCGGTTGATGTCATAGAGCAGGAGCGCGTGGCTACCCTCCCTGAGGTGTCCGAGCAGATTGTTGACGGCAGCGTTCGGCGAGACGGTCGCATCCACGACGCTGAGCAGCACCAAGGTGGCTGGAAAATCGGTGAGCGAGCCCTGGCGGGCGAGCTGCTGCAGCCGTGCGGTGGCGGAGCGCGTCATCCGGTGCACCTGCAGGCTTGCATTGGCGGTGAAGGCGTTGTAATTGAATGGATCGAATTCAGGTAGCAGTGTGGTCCAAGCGACTTGCTCCAGCCCCGGTAGCTTCGACAAGCGAATCAGCCAAGGTGTCACCGCCGCGGCTTTGGTAATGCCGATTGCTGGTGAGACCAGCACGAGACTGGCTGGTGCCGACAATGAGGCGTTTCCAGGGCCTGCTGCAGCCTGCCGATTAAGGCCAACAGCCTTCTTTGTCGCGACGGCGTCCCCAGCCATGGCGTCTAACGTGTAGTCGAGCGCGAGCGCTGCGCCGGTTGAATAGCCAATGATATGTAATGGCTTGCCGCCGAGCTGATCGGCCAGATGCGCCATCCCCAAGCGAGTAGCGGCCGCCATGTCCTCCCAGGTCACTGAGAGCAATCCGGCTGGAGCCGTGCCATGTCCAGGCATGCGCAGACCCAGCACCTGATAGCCTTGCTCAGCGAGGGCCAGTCCAATCGCGCGCAGGCTGTAGGGACCGTCGGACATACCGTGCAACAGCAAGACGCCACCGATCGGCTGTTCTGCGGGCAGCAGCTCGAAGCTGTGGTTCCAGTTCGGATCGCGATCCCTTGGGTCAGCGGCGCTGCCGCTACTGAAGCGATTTAGCGTTTGCTCCGGCCCCCTGGGGGTGAGGGCGTAGACCTTGTCCTCCAACTCTTGGAAGAGCCTCGCTTCCAAGGCTAGGTAATCAGCGAAGGTCCTGATCTCCTCAATCTGGTCGGCGCTGAGCTCTTGTTTCAGCTCGATGGTATGCCAGCGCTGCACTGGTGGACCGCTGCGCACCCAAAGTACATAGAGGACAATGACGCCCGTGAGGAATCCGAGTGTCGCGATCAGTGCCCAGAGGCCGAGGCGTTTCGTCAGTCGAGCAAGATTCATCATCGTTTGTGCCTATGTGCCCTGTGGCAACGATTGGGTGTCAGCGCCCGCGGGTGAGGACCGAGTAAAGTTTGCCGTCTGGGGTGCGGAATTGATACCGCTGCCGGTTCAGTGGGCTACCGCTGTTGGTGAGGCGCAAGAACATATCGTCGAAATATTCCGGCACTTCGAGACTGAAGTTGTGGAAATTGCGGGTGCGGTTGACCGGTGTGACGTCGACCAGTGCGACTCGGCCATCCTCGCTATCGACGAACTCCAGCAGCTGCTCGATCTCGTCGATCAGCTCGGCATCGGTCTTATCGAGCGTGCTCTGCCCGAGTCGGCGCTGCAGATTCACGAACCGACTCAACAGCAGCGCGCGGTCGTTGGAGGAGACATAGAGGGTGGTGTCATCGACCAGCGCCGCCAGCTGGTGCTTGAACTGCGCGCTGAACTGGCTGTAGCTGACATCCGGGGCGGTCAGCACGACATCGCTGATCTCGCGCTCGGCGTCAGCGAAGGCTGGCTCCTGCGCGAGTAGGGAGATGGCATCGACGACAACCTGGGCGCCCAAGCTATTGGCCGCCACCCACAACTGCTCTGGGCGGACCTCGTCGATCAGCAGGCGCAGTGTGGCCGCCAGCTCGGCCCCGGAGGCCGTCGCGACCCGACGCGCTTGGCGATAACCGCGCAAGGTATTGCCCTGGTTTGCTGGCCAGTCGAACACCATTACCGGCACATTGATGTCGAGGATGTGTGCAAGGAAGGCAGTACCGCGCATCGCATAATCGAGATCGGTGCGCAGTCCATGGACCAATAACAGCAAGCCACGATGCGGCGAGGCCGAGACCATGCCGCGCAGCTGATGGATAAAGGCGGTGCGGTCAAGGCGCGTCAGATTGGTGATTCTGATCTCTTCATCGAGGAGCCAACTGCTTGCATCCAGCCACATGCCAAGCCCCAGGGTGGGCTCGATCTCGGTGTCGAAGGAGCCGAAGGTTAGCGCCGGCGAGCGCGCGTTGCCGAGCCGCTCCAGCAAGGGCTGATCAGCGTCGATCGCGTGTCGATTGGTGGCGAAGAAGAAGCGAAAGATATTGCTGTCGTCGACGCGCGCGACCTGCATGCGGCGAAACTCGAAGGACTCAGCTCGGCTCAAGGCTCGGTTCGTCGCGATGAAAAACAGATAGGCACCGATGGCGACGAGCAGGGCTAGCACGAAGCCGCTGATCCAAAGGGTGCGTTTGGTTGATGTTTTCATCGTCTATCGTCTGACGTCTTGATGCCTCAGGTGAGAGACTAACCGCAGGTCGGCGCAGTATCTAGGGCGATGTAGCGCCCTTGCGCATCTTTCCATCTCACAATCGCTATCTCATATCGCTTACTATCATCGTTGTATGATCCGCTGCTGCATTTCATGCAGATCCTATCCTAATCCCTTATCCAAGGAGCTCCGTCGTGTCATCAATCCTTCGCGCTGGTCGCTTGACCACAACCCAGTTGCTCGTTGCTGCTCTCCTCGCCGCGCTCGCGGGCTCGGCCCTTGCTATCGATGCCGAAGATCTGCGCTTTGATACCACCGAAGATCTCTATCAGGTGTGTGCCGCTGACCCGGCGTCCCCTGCACAGCTGGCCTGCACCGGTTTTATCGAAGCCACCGTGCAATATCACGATGGCATTGCCAATAAGCGCGACATGAAACGTCTGATCTGCTACTCGGAAGGGACCACCATTGGTGATGGCCGCGCCGCCTTTGTGACCTGGGCCGAGGCCAATAAGGGCGATGCGACCCTAATGGGCGAGCAGCCGGTGGTTGGGCTGGTGCGTGCCCTCGCTGAGGCCTATCCCTGCCGCTGAGGCTGCAGGTTTCATCTAACTTTGTACGCTTCACTGGCGTGCATCATCCCTGTTGGAGGCTTTCAAATGATCCGTAAAGGTTTTTCGATCTCGTTGCTGCTCATCGCGATGCTCGTCTTAGCTGGCTGTGGTGAGACCACCACGAGCCGCGCTGGTAGTGGTGCAATGATGGGCGCTGCCACCGGGGCGGCGTTCGGCTCGCTCAGCGGCAATGCCGGCCGCGGTGCCGCGATCGGTGCCGGTGCTGGCTTGCTGGGCGGCTATCTGTTCGATCAGCATCGTCGCGGCAATATCGATTGAGGTGCCAAGCCTTCGGCGCTTTCAGACCCGAAGGCAGCCGGTATTGATCGAGCAGCAGCGAGGATGGCGCCGCGGCCTGCTGTTGCCGCTTGTGCTCCTGATGCTGGGCGGTTGCCAGTCGCTGGCTCCGCCCAAGACCGAGGCGGCGAGCGAGCGGCTTCAGCAGTCGCTCGCACTCATCGGATCGGCGCAGGCGGCAGAGTCCGAGCGGCGTCGTGCTCAGGCTGACTATCGGCGCACCCTAGGCTCTGCTCTGCCGGCGCTGAAGGCCGGCGAGCCGGTGCCCCAGCTCGAGTGGGCGCCAGCTGATCCACCGGACTGGCGTGATCCGCGGCAGCTCGCCGAGATCGAGCCGGTACGACGGCCACCCAGGCCCGATTCCGGTTTGCAGCGACCTGGGCTCGGTGCGCCCGCGGTTGGGCGTATCGTTCCAGGTGGCGCCAACGCACCGCGACGTGGCTACCATGTGCCGATCACCGCGTTGGCCTTGCCGGCCCCGGTGGAGGTCGCTGACGATGGCCAGCTTCAGGTCGCGCTGGCCGATCCAGTGCGCGTCACGTCGGTCGAGCTTGGTCCCGCTGAGCCTTTCGTTCCAGTCTCCGAATCTCCGCGCTTCTCATTGCCGCTGGCCATGGACCTTGAGGCGCCGTTAGACGCAACGCGCTCCTTGGGTCCCGGGCCACTCGCTGGTCTGCGCTATCTGCTTCGTGCCGACCGCTTTACCGGTCAGTCGCGGATCACCTTTCTGCAGCCGTTCGACCCTGACAAACGTCCGTTGATCTTGGTACACGGCCTGATGACCACGCCGCAGATGTGGAACCGGCTGGTACGCGCGCTGATGGCGGACCCGAAGGTGCGCGAGCACTACCAATTCTGGTTCTTCTATTACCCAACCGCACAGCCGGTGCCGCTTGCGGCGATGCAGCTCCGCGAGGAACTCGATCAGGCGGTGGCGGTGCATGGGCCGATCAAACCGATGGTCTTGGTCGGCTACAGCATGGGCGGGGTGCTGTCGCGTGCTCAGATTACCGGGTTGGACACCGCCGCGGCGGAGCAGATCCTGCCTGGAGTCTCGCAGCTGCCGGCTGACAGCCCGGTGCGGCAGGCGCTGATCTTCGAGCCGCGCGATGATATCAGCCGTGCCATCTTCATGTTCACGCCGCATCGCGGCAGTCGGCTGGCAACCTTCAATCTGGCACTCTGGGTCTCACGCTTGATCCGGCTGCCGAGCTGGGTGCGCAATGAGCTGGAGGCGGTGGCCGATCGTCTCGCGGGTCTCGACGCAGAACAGATTCCCACCAGCATTCAAGGGCTCTCGCCCGATTCTCCGTTCCTGGCACTGCTCGATCAGGCCGAGGTCAAGGTCCCGACGCATTCGGTGATTGGTAATCGTGGTCGGCCTGGTGAACTCAGCCGCAGCTCTGATGGGGTCGTGCCCTATTGGAGCGCCCATCTACCGAGCGCCGAGTCTGAGCTGATCGTGCCGACTGGTCATGGCGGGTTTGCACATCCGCTGGCGGTGCAGGAGCTGATCCGGATCTTGCATGAGAATCTTGATGTGGTGAGTGGTGAGTGAGGGGGTGTCGGGCGGTTGCTGGAGTGGTTGATAGATGCGGCCATCGGCATGGAGGAAGCGGATGAAGAACTCGAAGAGCACCAGTCGTGTGGTCTGCACGAAGACGATCAGCGCCTCGAGTACGACGGCGAAGAGATTGCCGAGGACTAGAATCAGCAGCCAGACAATGGGATGCTGTGTCGTGTCGGCGATCGCCATGATGGCGTGGGAGAGCGCCGCGTGGGCGAGTGCAAAGGCGCCGACCCGTAGAAAGGAGAGGGTGTTCAGCGCGAGCTCGAAGAGACTCAGCAGCAGCCTGCCAAGTGCTTCGCCGAACGCCGTCAGCAGTCGTGCACTGGCCTGCAGGGCGCTGCCGATGAGGTAGTGCAGCAGCGCCAAGGGCGTTAGCCAGAGGCTCTCGGGCACGAAAGGGGCGAGCAGGAGCAGCAGGTACAGCAGCAGCACCGCCGCATCCACCTGAAGCCATTGACGCAAGGTGCCTCGCCACTGTGCCTCAAGACCGGCAAAGACGAGCCCGAGCAGGAGCAGCAGGACGCCGAACAGCAGCGGCACGCCGAGCACGATCATCGGCGCCTCGAGCGGCTTTAGCCAGAGCGCGGGGATGAGATCGTCAATGCCGAAGAGGTCACCGAACAGCAGGCCGAAGAGCATCGCCGAGAGGCCGCAGGGCAGTAGGAAGCGGATCGCTGGCCAGCGCCACCAGAAGAGCATCGCGAACGCGACCAGCATCAAGCCGTGACCAACATCGGGAAACATGTAACCGAACAGCAGCGGCACGACGAGCGCGAGCACGCCACTGGGGTCGACCTCCGCCTGGCCTGGTGTGCCCCACATCAGCAGCAGTGGCTGAAACGGCTGCGCCCACCAGGTATTGAGGGTCATCACCGGCGAGCTGACCGAGGCTGGCGGCTCGGGGAAGCGCATGATCGCGCGGATATCGGCATCCCATAAGCGCTGCTGGAGCTGGGTCGGTTCGGGTGCGATGGTCCAGCCCGTGATGTGACAGAGATCGTGCGAGCCGAGCTGATGCGCTGCATGCTCCAGGTACCAGGCGAGGGTCTCAAGGTTGGCGTGGGCGGTGGCGATCTTCGGGTCAGCGCGCAGCCGCATAAGCTCGCCCTTGATCTCCTCGAGGCGCGCCTGTTTGCGTCGGCGCAGCGAGTCGATGTCTCGACGTTGTTGGCCACGGCCTGTGCTCAGCCAGGCGGGGAGGCCGACTGGCTCGCAGCCCTGTTCCAAGACCATGCGGCGCACGATGTCGCCGTCTTCGTGCTCGCCAAGCAGTAGCGCAAAGTTGTGCCTGGAGCCGCGGGCGACCCGGTGCACCAGCGCTTGCAGCGCGGGCTTGCGGTCGCTCTCGCGTTCGCGTTCGCGTTCGCGGTCGCGGTCTTTGTCGCTAACACTAAAGTTATCGCTAACGCCATCGCGCTCGCTGTCGTTATGGCAATCGCCATCGCCATCGCTGTCGCCATCGCTGTCGCTGTCGCCATCACAGTCGCTGTCATCTTGCGGGCAGGCGAACAGGCATTTGCACAGGAAGTGGCTGTGATGCGTCAGGCCATCTAGGTCGATGCCTGCTGCATGCAGGGTCGCGAGGCCTTCATCCAGCAATGCGAGATAGTCGAGTTCGGCCTGCAATTGATCCTGGTGCTGGTGCAGATAATCGATGCGCTTGGCCCAGACCTGCAGCTGACGCAAGGCGGTGCTGGCCAGATGCAGGGGGCTGCCGACGAGCGCGGTCGGCTTGGATTGGCTGCTGGGGAGATCTTCGCGGTGGGCCTCAGCGAGATCCTGAAAGCCTTGGATGTAGTCGTGCAGCTTGTGGGTATCGACCTGCTCTGGTATCCGTGGGTCGAGCTCGAGCTGAACCGCCCCAGAGCTGGCCAGGAGCTCCGTGGCGAGCAGGGTCTGCTCGCGTGGAACATAGGTCTCGAACCAATGGGCTTGGATCGGACGCAGTCTGAGCATGACGGATGGCCTCTCGCTCGTGCTGGTGTCTCCTTCAAGCCTAGCCCAGTCGCGGCATCGGTGCCCAAGCTCGACAAATCATGCCCACTCTTCGGCGCTGCAGCAATTCGACGCTTCCCGTTGCGGTCAAGATGCCGCAGTGGGTCTTGGTTGGCTGTGGATTGTCTGGATAAGCACTTAAAGGTGCCTGCGCATTTTTATTGGCACCCAGGGCGGATTGCGGTAAAAAGCTTGGTTGAAAACAATCCATCCAGCCTAGGATATTGGCCTGAGCGTGTCGTTTACTGCTCGCATTCCGGAATGTCACCGCACCTGGCTTGCGCGGTATCTGGCGCCCCTCTTCTGGCCAAAACGCTACCTCGATGGGCTCGAGGAGGCCATTGTTGGGATGATCTGGTCGGAACTGATCGAAAACGAAACCACCGACATCTTCTGGATCAACCTGCTCGCGTTTCTGGTGTTCTCTGGTTTTTGCCTGTTCGCCTACCATTCGCAAGCAATCCCCTACCTGATCGTCGTTCTGGCCCTGTTGCCACTGTTAGACAAGTTTCTAAATGACCATCTTGGTCTGCGCACGCGACAGTCGGTGATTAGCGTCCAGTCGCAGCAGACCGAGCTTGAATGGCGGCGCCTGACACCAGGGTCAGTATCGCGCTCGATTCGGCTGTCTAGCGAAGAGATGCGAGGCCTCTTCATCTGCGCTTGGACCTGCGGAGCAGGAGCCCAGGGCTGGATGCTGATGCTGATGACGGATACCTCAGCCGCCTACCCACTGGCCTTCAAAGACAACTTTGGCGCTGCCTGGCGCACGGGATTGCAGTGGTCCGATGAGCTAAACCAACCGCTAAAAGTGCAGGATAGCGTCGGCCATACCGCGGCGGCCGAGTTTGAATGGGAAGACGAGGTGGAGGTGCGTGATTGGATGTGGCAGGCCGTCGGTAACAGCCGAGGCTGGCGCCTTGAGCGGTGCTTTCGCACCCTGCGCTGGAGGGCGCTTGGCGCTGAGCTGATGCGGCAAAGCGGTTACTTCCTGTTTCTGGCGATCATGGCCGGGGTCATGGAGCGCTACGGTGCCTTCCTGAGCTGGATGATGGGGCCTAAGCTTGGGCTGACTGAGCCGACCACATTACCACTGGATTTCTCCGTCAGCGGAATCATCGGGTTCTTCACCCCCTCCGTCGATCTCGCTGCAAGCATTGCCATCGGGATCGCCCTAATCGCCATCGCGTCGGCGATGTTCCGGGTCGCGCGGTCGCGAGCCATCAGTGTCGATGCCGCCGAAGTGCGTCTGCAAGGCGCTCAGAATGGCCTGGTGCGACGGCTGTCAACCCAGGATATCGAGCAGGTTCTGCTGCTCTACGAGCCGCGCCCCTTGCTGCTGCTGATTGGTCAAGACGCGTCATTGGTCATCGACGACCTCTCCAGCAAGATCGAGCTCGAGGAGGTCTACACCAAGCTGTCTAAGCTCTTGGCGCGTTTCAAGCCTGGAGGCGAATGAGCTGATTGAGCGCCAGATTGGGGACGCAGGCTCGGCTGCTGCGCTTAGCTATGGCGCCTTCGCGACCTGTCTGATGCCGCCGATCAGCTAAGGCGACCAGCGCGTACGCTTCTATCCAGCCAATGCTCGGCTATCAGCCGAGCCGACCTTTCCGCCATTCTCCATCAGGAGTCAAGACCGATGAAATCGAGTTACCCAGTCCTGCTGCTTGCCACGGCGACGTTGCTGTGAATGTCCGTCGGCGTTGCTGATTCGCTGCCCATCTTGCATGGCGGCGAGGCGCCTCAGGTCGGCCATGCTCGCCTCTACGATCAATCTGAGATTCCCGTCTATCGCTACGAGATCCAACAAATCTATCCGCATGATACCGCCGATTATACCGAGGCATTGTTCATGCACGATGGCTTCTTGTACGAATGGACCGGTCAGTACGGTCGCTCTCGCCTCAAGAAATGGAATCTCGCCACCGGCGAGGTGAAGAGCGTCCGCGAGCTCGAAGCGCGTTACTTTATGGTTCGCGATGGCTACGGCGAGGTTGGCTTTCTCAACGAGCTGGAGTACGTCGATGGCAACATCTTTGCTAATGTTTGGCAGACCGACTACCTGGTGCGCTTTTCCGCTGAGACGGGCGCTGTCAATGGTTGGGTCGATCTCTCCGGGCTGAACCCGAATCCGACTAGGCTCGTTTACCCGCATGTGCTCAACGGCGTGGCCTACAACGGTGAGCCGGGCACGCTCTTGGTCACCGGGAAGAACTGGCCAAACCTCTGGCACATCAAGCTTGTCGAAGCACCCGGGGTGTCAGACCCAGGCCGCACGGCCGTTGGGCACAGGCAAGCGCGCTGATGACGCCCCGGCCGCTCCCGTGTTGGAGCTGCCAGAGCTGCATGCCGCCGCCATGTGCAAGCTCGACCAGGATAACCTCAGCTTCTGGGCCGCAGCTCATCTTGATCATACCGCTGACGTTTGAGTCGGCAAAGCCTGGCTAATACTCGAGCTCGAAGGCCGCGCCGGCACGTGCGCCGCCATTGGCGCCGACATCGGTCTCTAGGCGAACCCGTGGGCTGACCTCCATGCGCAGGATGCCTTGGGTGTCGCCGGCTCGGGTGCCCTGACGAGCGCCGAGATAGACGCGCTCGCTGAGGTAACGGCCGCCCTCGAGGATCGCGTCGCCGCGGCCTTGACGTTCGGCGCCGCCATCGAGGCGAAAGCGGTCGAGCCCGAGTCCGCTGCGGGTGCGCTCAAGCAGTTCGATCGCGGGATTATCGATACCTGCTATGGACGTTGCGGCAAGCCCGAGACGGGCGACCTGGAGTGTCGACAGCCGGGAGCGAGAAAGGCCGAACAGGAGACGCGCGAGCACCTCGTCCTCGGGCATCTCCGGCTCGCCGGAGAGCCGGATCTCTGGTCGGCCTGCCGTGCCTTCGACGCTGAGGATGGCGGTGGCACCTTCGGCATTGACCCGCGCCTCGAGGTCGAGCGTCGGATCGAGCACCGAGGCGCCGTTGAAACCAATGCGTCCGCGGGTGAAGCGCAGCGGCTGACCGAGCAGCTCGTACTCGCCACGCAGGAGCCGGAAGTCGCCGATGACGGCCGGGTTGGCCAGGGTGCCGCGGGCGTTGATCTCGCCGCCGAGTTCGGCATCGATGCCGCGGCCGGTCAGGGTGATGGCGCGTGGGGCGTCGATGCGCAGGTCGAGTGTGATCCTTGCTGGCGAGCCAAGGTTAAGGCCGCCCCGGCGCTGCTGGTCTCGTCGAGGTTGCCGACGCGGCCCGATCTCCTTCACCTCCAGTGTCGCAACCGTCGCCGGGAAGCGCTCTGGGATGCGGAGTGCGATCTGATCGAAACGGAGGCTGCCTATGAGGTCGAGGTTGCCAGTGAGCTCGCCGCTTAGCCGAAGATCGGCATCGGCTTGGAGCTGTAGTTGGTCGAGCCGCAGTGGGCTTGCCGCGCGGGCGCTGACTCTGAGGTCAACGGGCTGCCTGGGCGCGAGCCATCCGAGGCTGCCGCTCATGAGGATCGTTCCTGGGTCCGCCTGCGCGCTCAGTCGGGTCAGTTTGAGGCTGTCGCCGGAGAGGGCGATCTCGCCATCGATCTGAGTCAGCACCAGACCGATGAGTTGATCCTTCCAGGCGCCATCGCTGAATCGGACGATGCCATCCAGCCGCGGCTGGTTGAGCTGGCCACCGATGCCGAGATTCAGCGCGAGCTGGCCGTCCAGTGTTCGGCCACTGGCGGCAAGTTGTGGGTTCAATAATCCCGTGTCGATCCGGCCGCTTGAGCGCAGCGAGAGGGTTCCGAGCGTCGTGAATGGTGAGCCCTCGATCTGACCGCGGAGGTCCAGGTTGGCGCGGTTGCCGACCGAGGCTGCAGCGTCGATACTGGTCGCTTGCGGGCCGATGCGCAATGCCAGTCGCAGCTCGCCGGCGGGCAAGCCGCGTGCGGTTCCCTCGTCCGATCGGATCTCGCGCGCGAGCAGATCCAGGCGACCGATCGGTGCGCGCTGCTCACCCTCAAGACCTGTCTCAACGTCGATCAGGCCGTTGATGGTCCGGAACGGCGCGGGCAGCTGGGCGGTGCTCGGCAGCAGGCTGATCAGGGTTGCGAGCGGCACGTCGATGGCGCGCGCATCGAGCGCAAGGACCGGCGCGAGTTGCCCGCTGATTCCGATACGGCCACTGGCGCCTCGAGTCGCGGTCCCTGTCGACGTTCCTGTCGCCGTCGGTGCCAAGAACTCGAATGCCAGTCTGTCGACGCTCAAGCCAGCGCTGAAATCGATCCGCCCCGGCTCGAGGAGTCGCAGTCCGAGACCCTCGCCTGTTTCTGATCTCAAAGCTCGTTCGTACTCGAGCGAGAGTGCGCTGAGGCCTAGCCGCCGGTCGAACGGCTCGAGCTCGCCGGCTGCGCTGAGCTGAATCTCGCCAGCATGAGCGGTCTGTTTCAACTGCAATTTGCTCTCGGTTGTCAGCATCAATCGAGTGATCGGTCCGCTAACTTGCGCATTGAGGTTCGCCTCAACCTTGGGCAACCTCAGGCCACTGAGCTGCATCCTTGACTGAATCCGAGGCTGGTTGAGCAGATCCGCGATCTCGGCCTGCAGCGTCAAGCGCTCGAGGCCGAGTTGTCGGGGCAGCTGCAAGCCGTTGCCATTCAGATCGACACTGAGCAAGCCGCTTGGGTCTGAGGTCAGTTTCGCCGTCAGATGTCCAGCTAGCGCAGGTGGCTCTAAATCAGGGAGCCAGGGAGCGACCAGTCTATTCAGCGCTTCCAGTCGTGCCACTTTGAGCCGGATCGCGCCGAAGGGGAAGGGCGCGTTGGCTGGCCATCGCAGCTGACCCGAGAGGCGGATTCCGGACCAGCGGCTGTCGAGCGAGAGTGCGAAGGTGTCAGGCTGGACCAAGCCCGACAGATCCAGGTGCAGCGATTGGCCGTCGACATCGGTATCGGTATCGGTATCGACGAACTCGAGCGACCTGACCGCGAGCTTGGTCGTTAGCAAGCCTTCTCGTGATAGCCTAGCCGAGCCCTGAATCGACAGCGTCGGCGCTGCTTCGATCAGTCCATTCAGGCGCAGACGGTCGATCTCGAGTCGCTGCAGGCTGAGTGCTATGGGGGGCGGCCAATCGCGGCTGGGACCATTGTTGCCCTGCGGCCGACGCAGTAGGTCAACGGCGCCTGCTTTGAGGACTGGTATCTCGATCTTGCCGGCCAAGAATGCGGCGGGATTGATCTCCAGCTTGGCGTGCTCGATGCGCAGCCAGGGGCCCTCCGCGTCAGCGAGCTCCAGCGACTCAATCTGCGGTGCGAACGGAAGCCTGCCGCCGAGACCCTGGACTTGGACCCGACCGACGGTGGCCGTGGTGATCGCGCTCGCGATCAGGTCGCGACCGGTCTTGCTGTTGAGGCCGATCGTTAGGCCGATCGCTAGGCCAACGCCAAGCACGAGTGCTAGGGATGGGCCTATAGCCACTCTTAGCCATATCCAATACCGCTTCTGACGCAGCTGGCGTTGGCGCTTCTGATGCTGGCGCATCCGTTTCTGTTGCAGCAGTTTCTTGCGGGTCATCCTTGAGGCCGCACAGATTGCTGTGGACAAGGGCGGTGCATCAATGGCTCTTGGAGCGTGAAATGCTGCATTTCCAGACAGTTTCTCAGAAGGCCTGACCAATGCCGATGTAGAGCTGAACCGAGGCATCGCCTTCGGCCTCGGTCAGTGGGCTCGCCAGATCGACGCGTATCGGACCAATCGGGGTATGAAAACGCGCACCGAGTCCGACGCCCGCTGCGAGGTTGCCGAACCCGCGGAAGCCGTCCGCGGAGACGTCGCCGATATCGACGAAGGTCGCGATCCCCCAGCGTGCGCCGATCCGCTGACGCAGCTCCAGGCTGCCTTCGAACAGGGCATCACCGCCTGCCGGCGAGCCGTTGGCGGTACGCGGGCCGATCGACTGGTAGGGATAGCCGCGCACCGAGCCACCGCCGCCGGCATAGAAACGCCAGTCGGGCGGGATGGCGCTCGAGTTGGCGCCGAGGATGCGGCCGATTGCGAGTCGCAGCGCTAAGACCCGGCGCCCAAGCAGCTTGGGAGTGGCCCCGTCGGTCTGCGATTCGCTGTCGGCTGTCCGCTCCGAGAGATCGAGATAGGTCGCGCCGACCAGGCGAGTGCGTACGAAGTTGTCACCATCATCGCCTTGCACCCAGGGGGTCGGTGTCAGCTGTGCCGCCAGCCGCAAGCCGCGGCGCGGATCGAGTGGATCATCGCTCGAATCCCAACCGGCCGTGATCGGGAGCGACAGCAGTCGAAAGTCCTGAGCCGGCCCGTCCTGGACGATGCGCGCATGCTCGACACCGATACCGGCGCCCAGGCTCAGCCGTTCTGAGACCCGCTGCTCGAACAGGGCCGATGCAGTGAGCGCATCGCGGTCGTAGGCATCGAGGCGCTCGCTGACCGCACCCAGCTCGAGCTGCAGATCGAGATCGCGGCGCCAGAGATCGGGAATCCGCAGACTGGCGCGGGCAAAATCGTTGATATCGCCGATCGACCCCGCGGAGAGCTGGCTGATCTCGCCGCCCAGGGTCAGGCGCTCGGCGCCACCAAAGAGGTTGCGATGGCTCCAGGACACCGAGATGCTGCCGCCTTCATCGCTCGAGTAGGCGCCGGCGAGTCTGAGCACCCGCAGTGGGCGCTCAACGACCTCGAGTCGGAGTGGTAGGCGACCGCTGGCGTCCGGCTTAGTCGCTGGGGTCAGGCGCGCCGAGGCTAGGGCATCGCTCGCGATCAAGGCCCGCCGCGCGGCCTCGAGGCGGTTCGGGCTGAACGGCTCACCCGGCATCAGGCCAAGCCGGCGCCGTACATAGCCCTCGCGCAAACGCTCGAGTCCAATGATCTCGATCTCGCCGAGGGGGAGGCGTTCGCCGGGATCGATCTGGTAGGTCACCGCCATGGTCCTTGTCCAATGGTTGACGATCACTGTGGGCGCTGGCACGCGTGCGAGCGGGAAGCCGTCTTCTTGCAGTGCGTCGAGCACTGCTATGCCTGCGGCGAGCACCTCGGGTGCGGTGGCCGGCTCACCGGGCTCCAGCGTGAAGGCAGCGTGGGCGGCGGGTGGCACCTGACCCTCGAGCTGCACGCGATCGATCCGATAGAGTGGGCCAGGATCGATACGCAGGTCGACTGTCACGCTGGTCGCTGGCTGCCGCTGCTTGAGCTGTGGCAGCAAGCCGGGATCACTGAGATCGCGGCCGTCGATGCGGATACTGATCAGCGCATCGTAGTAGCCAAAGCTCCGCAGGACTTGATCGATGCGATCGATGTCGCTGTTGGCGCGGGAGATCAGCCCAAAAGCGCCGACCGGCGCCGACTCGCGCAGGCGCTCGAGCATCGAAGTCTCGATGATGCTGCGCTCCAGCAAGGGATTCGGGAGTGATTCGATGCTCAGCTGGTAGGGCAGGCTATCAGGCACAGCCTGATCAATGCCGCTCTGCAGATCATCCGTTGTCCTGCCTTCCGGGGTGCTTGCCGGGCTGCTCCCGAGCGCAGCTATCCAGGCACCTTCCGGGTGATCGTTTGATGCATGGCTGTTGGACGCCTGGCTATTGGATGCCTGGCCGTTGGACGCGAGGAGCAACAGGGCGAAGAACAGCAGCCAAACAGGTCTCGTGACAATGCCGCAGAGCAGAAGATAGCGGACGCCTGTTGGGCGACCTCTCAACACTCGGCTTGGATGTGGAAAAAGAGGTTTCAGAATCTCGTTCTCAGCAGCAACGGCTAGGTCGCGCTCTCGCCGCCGAGAGCTGCCGATGATGATGCTACACTTTCGGTCTTTGATCGTCGCACCACTGAAATCAGCAAACGATCGATTTGTCAATTCGCCAATTCGCTTCTCATCGAGCGCAGCCTGAAATCTTGGGCTGCGATCATGTGTTGTGAATAAAAAGGCCAAATCGCATTTCCGGAGACTCTAGGAGTCTCATTGATGACCCATCATTCATGTGCAGGAGGCGAGTAATCGTGTTTCAACCAATCAATCCGTTGCGCCAGCGTGGTTTGCCTACAATGCTGCTTGCAATGCTGCTCGCAACCTCGTGCGTGGCGTTACCCGCCCTGGCCAATGCTGCGGCAGGAATGCAATCCTGTGCCGAGATTCGCGATGATCAACGCCGTCTGGCCTGTTATGACCAGATCAGTGGCCGTACACCGGCGCTCGCTCCGCTTGCGACAGCGAAGCCTGTTGAAGCTGACACAGCGGCTCGCAAGCCGATGCAGATGACCACCTCGGGACCGAAACAAGGGGACTTCAGCGAGGCAGCATTGACAGCATCCGTGCCATCAGCATCGATGCTCGATCGAGCCTGGAGCTTTGAGCCCGATAGCGATCGCTATCTGATCAAGTTCTACCATCCCAATTATCTCAATCCAGTGCGCTATCAGAGCCGTACCAACGACAAGCCTTTTGATCCGCTGTTCAACGCCTTTGATACCGCCGACGGCGATCTCGATAAGGTTGAGGCCGCGTTTCAGATCAGCTTCAAGACCCGCGTCTGGGCGACCAATGATCGGCGCCTCGGATTCTGGTTCGCCTATACCCAGCAGAGCTTCTGGCAGGTCTACAACGGCGATATCTCGAGCCCGTTTCGCGACACCAACTACATGCCGGAACTCAAAATGGCCTGGCAGCCGCAATGGTCCTTCGGGGGCTTCGATTGGCGCCTGCTGAGCTTGGGCTATACGCATGAATCCAACGGTCGATCCGATCCGATCTCGCGCAGCTGGGATCGTCTGGTGGCCGAGATCGGGCTCGAGAAAGACAACTTTGCGCTCCTGATCCGGCCTTGGATCAGGATCGATGATTCAAGCTCGGATAAGGATAACCCTGACATCACCGACTACTATGGCTATGGCGACATCACGGCCGTCTACAAATGGCGCGGCCACAGCTTCACGCTGATGGCGCGGGGCAATCCGGCCGAAGCGAAGGGAGCGGTTAGAGCGAGTTGGATGACACCAAAGCTCATCGGGCCGTTGCGTGGCTATCTGGTCGGCTTTAGTGGCTACGGCGATACGCTGATCGATTACAACTTTAAGCAGAATACGATCTCGATCGGGATTGCACTGAATGACGTGCTTGATCGTTAAGGGGATTGTCAATTGTCAGTCCACCTGCAAGAAATCACTACCCGCCGGTTGCACGAAGCGAAACATGGCGTAGTCGAGCTGTGGGTTGCGCTTGAGGTTGGTGAAGATGAAACGGGTGAGCTGGCCGAAGCGGTCTTCCATCAATAGGTTGTCAAGCTGCCCGTTGTTGAAGGCGATGCGCAGCTTAACGACCTCGGTGTCTTCGGTCTTTGGGATCAGCTCGACCCAGGTGCGGCCGTCGCCTTCATCTAGGTTGCTCAGCCGGAAGTAGTCCTCGACCGGTTGCTCACTGGCTAAGAGCTGGGCCGGGGTGCCGTCGAGGATCTTCTTTTGGCTACTGTGGGTGACCTGCTCGAGCTCCTTGTCGTGGACGTAGATGCGTGAGCCGTCGGCGACGATCTCCTGCTCATTGGGGGTCGTGTAATCCCAGCGAAAACGGTTTGGCCGCAGCAGGTAGAAGGTGCCGGTTGATTCGATCATCTGGCCGCCATCGGCGCTGATGGTGATCTGGCGGAAGTCGGCGCTCAAGCTATTCAGTCCGCGTAGATAAGACTTTAGCTCATCGATGCCATCGGCTAGCGCTGCAGGTGTCCAGAGAGCGGTCAGCAGGAGCGTGAAGAGCATCAGAACGAGACCGCTTGCAACAGCCCGGCATGTCCGAAAAGGGCGATTTGGCATCGAGGGTGACGTTAGCGAATAGCCATTGTGCTGGTGCCTGCTGCAGCGGGGAGCGGCTGGACTGGCACCGCAGCGGGACGTCTGCTGGGGCAGGAGGGGCCGCTGACGAAGGATTGTGAGAGCCATGTTGGAGCCTTAAGACTGGTTAGAGCGGTCGATTCGATCGCTAGCGATCACGCGATTCAATCTTCTGGTGGGGGCGCGAGCACTTCGCGGTTACCGTTGGTCTCGGCGGGGCCGACGACGCCGATGCGTTCCATCTCCTCGATCATACGCGCGGCGCGGTTGTAGCCGATCTTCAGCCGCCGCTGCACGCCGGAGATCGAGGCGC
The DNA here is from genome assembly GCA_010912705.1 of Halochromatium sp. Classification (GTDB taxonomy): domain Bacteria; phylum Pseudomonadota; class Gammaproteobacteria; order Chromatiales; family Chromatiaceae; genus Lamprobacter. The sequence continues at coordinate 39,837 of POWB01000007.1, read as the reverse complement.
GGCGACTCTCGACGACGATCTGCACCGCCTCGTCGAACAGTGGGTCTTGATCCTCGACATCGCCACCGCCTTTGGGTTCCGGATCGATGCCGGGTAGATGGTCGGACGGCTCCTGCAGGATATTCTCGATGTAGTCAGGCTTGCCCTGTTGCTTGAGGAAGTCGACAACCTTATGGACCTCATGGTCGTCAACAAAGGCGCCGTGGACGCGCTGCGAGATGCTACCGCCGGGCGGTAGATAGAGCATATCGCCATGGCCCAGCAGGTGCTCAGCACCCATCTGATCAAGCACGGTACGCGAGTCGACGCGGGCCGAGACCTTGAACGCCATCCGGGTCGGGATGTTGGCCTTGATCAGGCCGGTGAGCACATCGACCGACGGGCGCTGGGTCGCCAGTAGCAGATGGATGCCCGAGGCACGGGCCTTCTGCGCCAAGCGGGCGATCAGCTCTTCGACCTTCTTGCCGACCACCATCATCATGTCGGCGAGCTCGTCGATGATGACGACGATGTTCGGCAGTTTCTCGAGCGTGGGTACCTCGGGCGGCTCGAAACCCTGGGCGATGGCGGCGTTGACTAGCGGCGCATAGGTCGGGTCCGAGATCGGCTCGCCGGCGGCGATGGCATCGAGCACCTTGCGGTTGTAGCCGGCGATATTGCGCACGCCAAGCGCGGCCATCAGCTTGTAGCGGCGCTCCATCTCGCCGACACACCAGCGCAGCGCGTTGGCAGCCTCCTTCATGTCGGTGACCACCGGCGTCAGCAGATGCGGAATGCCCTCGTAGACCGAGAGCTCGAGCATCTTCGGGTCGACCATGATCAGGCGCACATCATCCGGTCCGGCCTTGTAGACCAGGCTCAGGATCATGGCGTTGATGGCAACCGATTTACCGGAGCCGGTGGTGCCGGCGATCAGCGCATGCGGCATCCGGCCTAAGTCAGCGACCACTGGCTCGCCAGAGATATTGGTGCCCATACTGATGGTCAGCGGCGACTTGGCCTCGTGATAGGCGCGCGAGCCGATGATCTCACTCAGGGTGACCATCTCGCGTTGATCGTTTGGCACCTCGATGCCGATCACTGACTTGCCGGGGATGACCTCGACCACACGCACGCTAATCTTCGACAGGGCGCGCGCGATGTCCTTGCTCAGGCCGGTGATCTTGCTGACTTTGACACCTGGGGCGAGCTCAAGCTCGAAGAGGGCGACGACCGGGCCGGGATGCACCTCGACCACCTCGGCGACGACGCCAAACTCAGCCAATCGCGCCTCGAGTTCGTGCGACATGGTCTCGATCTGCTCCGGCGTGGCGGCATTGCCGCTGCGCCGGGGTGGATCGAGGAGGTCGAGCGGCGGGCGTTGGCTGAAGTCGCCGCGGGGCCTGGTTGATCCGCTCGCTGGCTGCTGCGTTGTCATAGCTTGCGCTGTGGGGGCTTGAGCAGATGCCGTTGCATCAGCCCAGGCCGGCTCGACGATCGGGGGTGGTGGCGCCACGGGCGTGATCGGGCGGCTCGGTGGCAGGGTTGCGCTGGAGGCCCCGGCTGGGGTCGGTTGGTCTGGCTCGGTAGACCATCGGCTCATCGCGCCCGCCATGTCTAGCTCTGGCTCCGGCGCCGGCACCTGATGGTGCATCGGCGGCGGCGACAGTTCGGCGGTGTCAGCATCTGTGTCTGCGATCGACGCGGCGTTTAGATTGGCGCCCTTCGTTGATGCGCGCTCGGATGCGCGCTCGGCACCTGAGGCTGATGCGAGGCCGCTTGCTCGAGCGCTCGCCGCTGCTTGATCGAACGTTGACGCGGGATCAAAGCCAGCGCCGATCCTGATCTGGAGGGTTGGCTCGATGGCCTGACCTGGCGTTGAGCCGATTGTCGCTCCTGTGGCTGATCCGACGGTCGATCGGGTTTCGCGGCCCGCGCCTGTTGCTAGATGCTGAATCGCATTCTTGGTGGTCTGTCGGGGATTCGTCGCCTCGGGAAGGCCGACCTCGTCGTAACGGCTCGCGCTGCTAGGTCGCTGCTCGGTCGCTTCTGCCGCGAGGTCCAGCGCATTCTCATCGGCCTCATCGTCGAGCTCGTCCTGCTCGAACTCGTCTTGTTCGAGATCGCCATCCCACTCAGGCTCCCAATCCTGATACTGCCGGCGCTCGGCAATGCCGGCATGCACAAGGCGATAGAGCTTGGCGGGGAACCGCAGTATCATCAGGGTCAGGTCGCCGATGCCATCGACGATGAGCAGCGGCGAGAGTCCGGTAAACAGCGAGAGGCCCATCAGCAGCAGTCCAAGCAGCGCCAGTGAGCCGCCGCCAGGACCAAAGGTGCCGCTGGCGATGCCGGCGACGAGCTGGCCGAGGCCGCCGCCGATCCCATTCGGGAGGTCGCCGATCTGGCCACCAAGCTGCAGGCTGGCGAGTCCCGCGCCAGCGCAGAGCGTGACGAGCAGGCCGCTCCAGCGTAACGCCAGCCAGTAGAGCTTGGTCTCAGGCTCCGGCTCGCGCTCGCGAAAGATCAAGAAGGCGCTTGCGGCCAGCCCGACCGGGATCAGGTAGGCGAAGGCGCCAAACAAGAACAGTGACAGGTCGGCAAACCAGGCGCCAAACCGGCCGCCCGCGTTGGTGACGGAGGTCGGCTCACCGGCGAAGGACCAGCCGGGGTCGTCTGGTGAATAGGTGGCGAGTGCCAGCACCAGATAGACTGAGATGATGACGACGATCCAGAGTGCACCTTCGCGCCAGGCGCGCTCTAGATAGTCACCGAGACGAGGGTGTCCGAGTCGAGTCGCTTGTTCCACGTGATCCTCCTAACGTTTGGCGGATTATAGCCTTAGATGGGGAACTTCGTCGTGTTTCTATTATATGAGGATGGCCGGTCTCGGTCGTTTGATCAGGTTGCGCTGCTTTACCGGACTCGGGTGCCTGCGTACCATCCTCGGTTTGAATCTGGGCGCCTAGGAGTATCACGATGAGCGACACCAAACATTGCCGACTATTGATTTTGGGCTCGGGACCGGCGGGCTACACCGCGGCCGTCTATGCGGCGCGCGCCAATCTGGCACCTGTGCTGGTGACCGGTCTCGAGCAGGGTGGGCAGTTGATGACGACGACCGATGTCGAGAACTGGCCCGGTGATCCGGAGGATCTGCAGGGGCCGGATCTGATGGAGCGGATGCGGCGCCATGCCGAGAAGGTCGGCACCGAGATCATCTTCGACCATATCAATCAGGTGGCCTTGGATCAGCGCCCCTTCCTGTTGACTGGGGATTCGGCCACCTATAGCTGTGATGCGCTGATCGTAGCGACCGGGGCAAGCGCTATGTACCTCGGGCTTGAATCCGAAGAACAGTTCCGTGGCCGTGGGGTCTCGGCCTGTGCGACCTGTGATGGCTTCTTCTACAAGCAGCAAAAGGTCGCAGTGATCGGCGGTGGCAATACGGCGGTCGAGGAGGCGCTATACCTGGCCAATATTGCTTCGGAAGTGACCTTGGTGCACCGCCGCGATGCGCTGCGCGCCGAGAAGGTGCTGCAAGATCGCTTACTGGAAAAGGCCGAGACCGGCAATGTTCGCATCGCCTGGAATCATGTGCTCGACGAGGTGCTCGGCGACAACAGTGGCGTGACTGGGATGCGGATCAAGAACGTGCAGGATGGCAGCACCGAGGAGATCGAGCTGCAGGGCGTCTTCATCGCCATCGGCCACAAACCCAACACGGGTATCTTTGAGGGGCAGCTCGAGATGGCTAATGGCTACATCAAGGTCAAATCGGGCAGCGATGGCCATGCCACTGCGACCTCGGTGTCGGGCGTGTTCGCGGCCGGCGATGTGATGGATCATGTCTACCGGCAGGCGATCACCTCGGCCGGCAGCGGCTGCATGGCGGCGCTAGATGCGGAAAAATATCTCGACGGACTCGAGGGCTGAGCATGCGCTCATGTCGCTCACAGCATGGGGTAAGCGGCTGATGAAGCGGCAGCAGTTCCCAGCCATTGCACTGACCCTGGCAGTCCCCTTGTTGGGGGCACTCTGGATCGGGGGCAGTAGCCCAGCAGGCGAGGCCGAGTCGGGGCCGCTGTTACCCTTGCTGACGCTGCTGATGATCAGCGAGTTCGGCTTGATCCTCTGTCTGGTCGCTGTTGTGCTTGGGTTTCAACATGGCCGGCACCAAGGCTGGACTGGCCGTCATCTGCTGATGACGGTCGGTTGTGCACTGGCTGCGCTGGCCTTCCTCTTGCAACTGATCCGATGGTGGCCACTCTAAGGGGCGATGTATCAGCTCCGCGTTCACTCAGCGATCGATCAGTTCACTGCTGCCGACTGGAATCGGCTCGCTGGTGACGACCTGCCACATCTGCGTTTTGAGTTCTTGGCGGCGATGGAACGCCACGGCTGTGTTGGCGAGCGCTTTGGCTGGCTGCCTCGCCACCTAGGCCTCTACGATCAGGCCGATCAGCTGGTTGCGGCCGCGCCCTGCTACCTGAAGTTCAATTCCTACGGCGAGTTCGTCTTCGACTGGGCCTGGGCCGATGCCTATCGGCGCGCGGGACTCGAGTACTATCCCAAGCTGGTGATTGCCTCCCCCTATACCCCTGCCACCGGGCAGCGGGTGCTGACCGGGGATGCACCGAATCGGGCCGAGCTGGCCGCGGCCCTGGTCAGGGGCTCGATCGAGGTCGCCAAGCAGACCGGCGTTTCCGGAATCCACTGGCTTTTCAGCAGTGACGAAGAGACCGACTGGATGCGCGCCGAGGGGCTGATGCCGCGGCTCGGCTGCCAGTTCCACTGGCAGAATCCTGGCTATGCGGATTTCGATGCCTTGCTGGCGAGCTTCAGCGCCGAGAAGCGCAAGAAGATCAAGCGCGAGCGACGTCGGGTAGCAGAGGCCGGGGTCAACATCCGTCGTCTGTCAGGCAGCGAGGCGAGCGCCGAGGAGTGGGCAATCTTTCATCAACTCTATGAGGATACCTTCGATAAACGCGGCGGCATTCCGACCCTATCGTTACCCTTCTTTCGCGAGCTGGGTGAGCGCATGGGGGATAACACACTGCTGGTGCTGGCCGAGCATGCCGGCGAGATCGTCGCTGCCGCCTTCTGCTTGGTTGGCGCGCGCACCCTGTATGGGCGTCATTGGGGCTGTTCCAAAGCGTTCCATAGCCTCCACTTCGAGGCTTGCTACTATCAGGGCCTCGAACACTGTATTGCCTTGGGGCTGAGTGCGTTTGAGCCTGGCGCCCAGGGTGAGCATAAGGTTGCACGCGGCTTCTTGCCCACCCGCACCTGGTCTGCGCATTGGATCGCCGAGCCCGGATTCCGCAAACCGATCGGCGCCTTTCTCGAACAGGAGGTCGAAGCGGTTGAGGACTATATCGCTGAGATGAGCGAGCGCAGCCCGTACCGGCGCGATCTGGATTGATTAAAGAGCTGGATTGATTAAAGAGCTGAGTGAGCAATCACGGCTCGGGTCAGCCATGTTGATGCCCTATCTCCTAGCACCGAATGATCCGAGCGGGTCCTTCCCCGATCCCGCTGAGGCCATGCGTGATCCAGATGGTCTGCTGGCGGTGGGCGGTGATCTCAGCAGTGGGCGTCTGATCAATGCCTATCGGCATGGGATCTTCCCCTGGTACAGCGAAGGCGACCCGATCCTCTGGTGGTCGCCCGACCCGCGGACGGTGCTGATCCCGAGCCAACTGCATTGCTCGCGCAGCTTGCGCAAGCTGCTACGCCGGCGTGCGTTCGCGGTGACCATGGATCGTGACTTTCTGGCGGTCATTCGGGCCTGCGCTGGCCCGCGCACTGGCAGTCAGGGGACTTGGCTCTTGCCGGAGATGATCAGCGCCTACTGCGGGCTGCATGTGCATGGCATCGCCCATTCCATCGAGGTCTGGCAAGAGGAGCAGCTGGTCGGCGGGCTCTATGGGGTGGCCATCGGTGGCGCCTTCTTTGGTGAGTCGATGTTCAGTCGGGTCGACAATGCTTCAAAGGTGGCCCTAGTGCATCTGTGTGAGCACTTGATTGGTCGCGGCGTTGAGCTGGTCGATTGTCAGGTTCTGACCGGGCATCTTCAACGCATGGGGGCAGAGCTGGTGCCACGAGCGCAGTTCCTAGCCCGGCTGCAGGCGCTTCGCGATCGGCCGTCGTCGGTCGGTACCTGGGATGATGGTCGCTACCATTATCCGGGTTGCCCCGAACGTTGCTCAGACGCGCTCATTCGTTCAGACTGACAGCCGCGAAAGCTCCAGGGAGCAAGTATTGGCGATGACCGCGAATCGGACCATTCCGGGCCATTTGCAGCTCTATTTGACCGGCGAGCACGATTGCTCCTACGTCGACGGCCTGCGCGCGCGAACCCTCTTTGTTGACCCCATGGCACGCATCGATCGGGAGCGTGCGCAGTGGCTGCAACAGATCGGCTTTCGGCGCAGCGGCATGCACTTCTATCGGCCGGCCTGTCGCGGCTGTCAGCGTTGTATCCCGGTGCGGGTGCCGGCCGCTGAGCTGCTGTGGGACCGCTCGCAGCGCCGCAATGCCGCCTTGAACGACGCCGATGTGCGCATCGCCTTCAAGCCGGCACAATTGAGGCCGGCGCATTACCAACTCTATGAGCGCTACGTGCTGGCGCGACATGGCGATGGCGACATGGCTGACGAGGTCTCGGTCGAGACCTATATGCGCTTTCTGCTCAGCCCCTGGGGTGGGCAGACCTGGTTCATCGAGGCCTACTTGGACGAGCGGTTGATGTCGGTGGCGGTCACTGATATCTTCCCTGACGGCCTGTCCGCACTCTACACCTTCTTCGACCCTGACCTGGCGGCCCGCGCACCCGGCACTTATGCGGTGCTGACGCAGGCGCGCGAGGCAGCGCGGCTGGGCCTGAGCTATCTCTATTTGGGCTACTGGATCGAAGAGAGCCCAAAGATGGTCTACAAGGATCGCTTTCGGCCCATCGAGGCCTGGGATGGACAACAGTGGCAGCGTTTCGAGCGCGGTGAGCCGATCCGTTTCGCCGCTTGAGGACATTTCCCGATCTCAAGGATCAGGCTGGCCTGTGATATACTCGCGCGGTTTTACGGCGGCGATTCGCGAGGGCAGGTCGCCCTTGGCTGATCTTCAGTCCGCAGGCGCTATCACGACATAGATTTCAGATACATGGCAAAAGAAGACGTAATCCAGATGGAAGGCGTGGTCACCGAGACCCTGCCAAATACCGTATTTCGAGTTGAGCTCGAGAACGGTCATACGGTCACCGCGCATATCTCCGGCAAGATGCGCAAGCATTACATCCGCATCCTCACCGGCGATAAGGTGACGGTGGAGTTGACCCCTTATGACCTGACCAAGGGTCGTATCACCTACCGCGTTCGCTAAGCTTGCTTCGCCCGGTCAACCGTGGCAAGCATCCTCTCCCTGTCCAGCCTTGAGCGAGCGGATCATCCTTGATTCCTGGCTCATGCTTAGACGCTGGCGCTAAAATTGATGGGAACCTTGCGTTGGGCCTTGGCCTCGCTCAAGCGGCCGTCTTCTCGGTCTCGAAGCTGAAGGTCAGCTCGTCGTCCTCACCGAGACGCACCACCACGGTTCCACCACCACTGAGTTCGCCAAACAGTAGTTCGTTCGCGAGCGGCTTCTTGATGTGGTCCTTGATCACACGCGCCATCGGACGGGCACCCATCTTCGGGTCGTAACCCTTCTCGGCCAGCCAGGCGCGGGCTTCTGGCTCAACCAGCAGGGCGACCTTCTTCTCCGCCAGCTGTGCCTCGAGCTCGAACAGGAACTTATCGACGACGCTGCCGATGGTCTTGGCGTCGAGGGCGCCGAATTGCACGGTGGCGTCGAGCCGATTGCGGAACTCGGGCGTGAAGTATTTCTTCAGCGCCTCCATGCCGTCGGTGGCGTGATCCTGTTCGGTAAAGCCAATCGAGCGGCGGCTGGTCTCCTCGGCGCCGGCATTGGTGGTCATCACCAGCACCACGTTGCGGAAATCCGCCTTGCGACCGTTGTTGTCGGTCAGGCTGCCATGGTCCATCACCTGCAGCAGCAGATTGAAGACGTCGGGATGGGCCTTTTCGATCTCATCGAGCAGCAACACCGAATGTGGATGCTTGGTGATCTCTTCGGTCAGTAGGCCGCCCTGATCAAAGCCAACATAACCGGGCGGGGCACCAATCAGCCTTGAGACGGTATGCCGCTCCATGTACTCGGACATATCGAAGCGGATCAGCTCGAGGCCCATGATGCGTGCCAGTTGGCGCGTGACCTCGGTCTTGCCGACGCCGGTGGGGCCGGTAAACAGGAAGGAGCCGATCGGCTTGTCTTCGGTGCCGAGGCCGGAGCGATTCATTCGGATCGCTGAAGTGAGGGCGTCGATGGCCTCTTCCTGACCGTAGACCACCATCTTCAGGTCGCGATCGAGATGGCGCAGCGACTCGGTATCCGAGCTGGACACCTTGCGCGTCGGGATGCGTGCGATCTTGGCGACGATGGTCTCGACATCGGTCACATCGATGCGCTTCTTGCGCTTGGCCGCGGGACGTAGCTGCACGTTGGCGCCGGCCTCGTCGATCACATCGATGGCCTTATCCGGCAGATGGCGGTCGTTGATGTACTTGGCCGAGAGCTCAGCGGCGGCCCGTAATGCCGGCGCCGTGTAGCTGACCTGATGATGCTCCTCGAAGCGGCTCTTGAGGCCCTTGAGGATCTCGATGGTCTCTTCGACCGATGGCTCGTTGACATCGATCTTCTGGAACCGCCGCGCTAGTGCGCGATCCTTCTCGAAGATGCCGCGATACTCCTGATAGGTCGTGGAGCCAATGCAGCGCAGATCACCCGAGGCGAGTACCGGTTTGATCAGGTTGGAGGCGTCCATCACGCCACCGGAGGCGGCGCCAGCGCCGATGATGGTGTGGATCTCGTCGATGAATAGGATGGCGTGTGGCTTGCGCTTCAGCTCGGCGAGCACCGCTTTCAGGCGCTTTTCGAAGTCGCCGCGGTACTTGGTGCCGGCCACCAGCGAGCCGAGGTCGAGGGCGTAGATCACCGCGTCGTTGAGGATCTCGGGTACCTCGCCATCGACGATCTTCTTCGCTAGGCCTTCGGCAATGGCGGTCTTGCCGACACCGGCCTCACCGACCAGCAGCGGGTTGTTCTTGCGCCGTCGGCAGAGGATCTGCGCGGTGCGCTCGACCTCGCCTGCGCGGCCGATCAGCGGATCGATGCGGCCTTGACGGGCCATCTCGTTAAGATTGGTGGCGAAGTTCTCAAGGGCGCTCGGTGCCTCTTTGTCGTCGCCGCGGGGTTCATCCGGCTCGGCGTGCACCTCATCGTCCTGATCCTCACCGGGCACCTTGGAAATGCCATGGGAGATGTAGTTGACCACATCCAGTCGCGAGACATCCTGCTGATTGAGTAGGTAAACCGCCTGGCTGTCCTGCTCGCTGAACAAGGCCACCAGGACATTAGCGCCAGTCACCTCTTTCTTGCCGGCCGACTGCACATGGAACACGGCGCGCTGCAGTACGCGCTGGAAGCCGAGCGTTGGCTGGGTCTCGCGCTCATCGTTCTCAGCGATTAGTGGTGTCGTCTCCTCGATAAAGGTGCTGACGTCACCGCGCAGTTTGTCATTATCGGCAGCGCAGGCGCGCAGCACCTTGGCTGCGGCTGGGTTGTCGATCAGGCAGAGCAGCAGGTGCTCAACGGTCATGTACTCGTGTCGCTTCGCCCGCGCCTCTTTGAACGCCTGGTTCAGCGTGAATTCAAGCTCTTTGCTCAACATGGACTGTGACCCCGGGACCTGTCGGAATAGACGGAATGGTATTCAAGGCGCATTTCATGCCTCCTCCATCGTGCACAGCAGCGGATGGTGGTTCTGGCGCGAAAAATCGTTCACTTGCGAGACCTTGGTCTCGGCGATGTCGCGCGTGAAGACGCCGCAGACACCGACGCCGCGCGTGTGCACATGCAGCATGACCTGGGTCGCCTTTTCCGGCGACATGGTGAAGAAGGTCTCGAGCACATGCACAACGAACTCCATCGGCGTGTAGTCGTCGTTGACGAGCAACACCTTGTAGAGCGGCGGGCGCTTGAGTGCGGGCTTGGCCTCTTCGACCGAGAGTCCAGCGCCATGGTCTTGATCCTCTTGGCTCGACAAGCGAATCAGAGCGCTGCGGTTGGCGTGGAAGGGCGAGTCTGCGGTGAATCGGTACGGCATCGACCTGATGAGTCTGTTGTCTGTGCCGTCGGGAGTTGCCCGTGCGGCGCAAGGTTGGTGATCAAGACGCTTCCTGCGCTTTACCCTGAGTAGGGGTCATTGAATGAAAAATACAGCCCTGCAGTGGTCACGTCTATGCCTTCGGCGGCCAGATTCTTTGCCGGAGTGTTGCCGCATCAGCCTTGCGCCGGTACTGTCTAGCCGAGTGCAGATGGTCACTTTGTCGCCTCAAGATTGACCAAGTAGGCTAGACAACTATACTTTCTCAGCAGCACCCGTTCATCTGTGCTATCGGGGTGTATCGAGAGCTGGGCCGTTCAGCGGCGGCCCCGCCGACTACAACAAGCTGAAAACCAACCGAAGAAAGAATGACGTTGTGGAGGAGTTTCCGATGATCACAGGTATCGTCAAATGGTTTAACAACGCCAAGGGCTATGGCTTCGTCAAACCTGATGGTCGCGATGAAGATGTCTTCGTGCACTTCTCGTCGATCGACATGGATGGCTACAAGACGCTGAAAGAGGGGCAGAAGGTCCAGTTTGAGGTGTCGCAAGGGCCGAAGGGCCTGCATGCTGCGACGGTGCAGCGCGCGATGCAGTAGCGGCGAGCGAGGAATTGCGAGGCGAGGAATCGCAAACAAGTCATCACGCGCGATTTCACCAAGATTGAGACATGGCTCACTTGAAGCCGCCCGGCTAGTGTTAGCCAGGTGGCTTCGAGACAAGGAGTCATGATGCCTCGTCTACCTTGTCTAACTGGCACCATGCCTCAGCTAGCCTCTAGCCCATCTTGGCGATGACCGCATCGCCAAAGGCCGAGCAGCTCAGCTTGGTCGCACCCTCCATCAGCCGTTCGAGATCGTAGGTCACCGTCTTGGCCGCGATCGAGCCTTCAATGCCTGCAACCACCAAGTCCGCGGCCTCGGTCCAGCCGAGGTGGCGCAGCAGCATCTCGCCGGAGAGCAGCAAGGAGCTGGGGTTGACCTGATCCTTGCCGGCATATTTGGGGGCGGTGCCATGGGTGGCCTCGAACATCGCCACGGTATCGGAAAGGTTGGCGCCAGGTGCCATGCCAATACCACCGACCTGAGCGGCGAGGGCGTCGGAGATATAGTCGCCATTGAGGTTGAGAGTGGCGATGACGTCATAGTCGCGTGGGCGCAGCAGGATCTGCTGCAGAAAGGCATCGGCGATCACGTCTTTGACGATGATGGCCTTGCCCGTTTTTGGGCTCTTGAACTGGCACCAGGGGCCACCCTCAAGGAGCTCGGCGCCGAATTCTTCGCGCGCCAGCTCGTAGCCCCAGTCCTTGAAGGCGCCCTCGGTGAATTTCATGATGTTGCCCTTGTGCACCAGGGTCACCGAGTCGCGCTCATTGTCGATCGCGTACTGGATGGCCTTGCGCACCAGGCGCTTGGTGCCGTCGCTCGAGACCGGCTTGATGCCGATGCCGGAGCTGGCCGGGAAGCGAATCTTGGTCACGCCGAGCTGGTTTTGCAGGAAGTCGATGAGGGTCTTGGCCTCAGCGGAGCCTGCGGACCATTCGATGCCGGCGTAGATGTCTTCCGAGTTCTCGCGGAAGATCACCATATCGGTGTCTTCGGGGCGCTTCAGCGGGCTTGGCGTACCCTGGAAATAACGCACCGGTCGCAGGCAGACGTAGAGGTCGAGCTGCTGGCGGAGCGCGACATTGAGCGAGCGAATGCCGCCGCCGACGGGCGTGGTGAGAGGCCCCTTGATCGAGACCACATAGTCACGGACAGCGTCGAGGGTCTCATCCGGTAGCCAGACATCCGATCCGTAGACCTTAGTCGCCTTCTCGCCGGCGTAGATCTCCATCCAGGCGATCTGCCGTTTGCCGCTGTAGGCCTGATTGACGGCAGCGTCGAGCACCTTCTTCAGCACCGGGGTGATGTCGACGCCGATGCCGTCGCCCTCGATGTAGGGGATGATGGGGTTGTCTGGAACGAGGATGCTGTGATCGGGGTTGACGCGAATCGGCTCGCCGGTCGCTGGGATCTGAATCTTCTCAAAGGCCATGGCTAAAATGCTCCTGTTGCTCTAATGATCAGGATATTACCATCGCTGGCCTGGCTCGTGCCGGCTAGGGGGCTGAGGCCGGCTGGCCATCACCTCTGCACCCTGCCTTGTCTTCCGGGCAAGGGCTGTCATATCAGCGATCAGTGAAGGCCACTCCCTCAGACGTCCGGCTACAGCGAGCCTAAGCAGGCAAGGCTTTCCGGTTTGTTTCGTCCGGCGATCAGAAAACAGGTAAGCATCGATGTCCGACGTTCGTAATGTGCTAGGTGAGCCCCTGGAGACCTGCTCGACCGAGCCGATGACCGGCTTTACGCGCAGCGGTGACTGTGAGACGGGGCCTGAAGACCTCGGCTCGCATACCGTTTGCGCACGAGTCACGCGTGAATTCTTGGAGTATTCCAAGGCACGAGGAAACGACCTGATGACGCCGCTGCCAGCATTCGGCTTTCCGGGGCTTAAGCCTGGCGATCGCTGGTGTCTCTGTGCCGCGCGCTGGCAGGAGGCGCTAGAGGCGGGCTGTGCGCCGCGGGTGGCGCTACGCAGTACCCATGAGCGTGCACTCGAAGTCTGCGATCTCGGTGACTTAAAGCGGCATGCGGTCGATCTCTCTTAGTCAAGATGCAAACAAGACCAGCACAAGGCTGGAGCAGCTGCTCTCTCAGAGAGCGCAGTGGCTCCCGCCAGCGAGCCTTGAACCCTATGCTGGGTTTGCTGTCCCGGTCTGTGCTGTCCCTTTTCGCCCTGCTGGGCCTCAGTGCCTCGGTGGCGGCAATGTCGTTCTTGCCTGGCTGCGCGTTGCAACAGGCCCAGGATGTGCCGTCCGCGGCAGCGGTTAGATCGCCCCCGTTGCTAGCCGACGCGGTCTTGGTCAAGAAGGGTCAACGGCGGCTCTATTTGATCCGCGATGGCAAGCCGTTTCGCACCTACCGCATCGCGCTCGGCTTCACGCCTGAGGGTCACAAAGAGCGCGAGGGCGATGGCCGCACGCCGGAGGGGCGTTACCTGCTCGATTGGCGCAATCCGAGTAGCCGCTTCACCAAGGCGATCAATATCTCCTATCCCAATGTACAGGATCGCGCGCGTGCGGCTGCGCGTGGCGATCGGCCTGGCGGGGCGATCATGATCCATGGTGAGCCGCGCCGATCGCTTGACCCTGCGCTGCGGGATCTCGTGCGTTATGAGGATTGGACCGAAGGTTGTATTGCCGTCTCGAATCTCGCGATCGATGAGATCTGGCGCTATACGCTCAACGGCACGCCGATCGAAATTCAACCTTAACCGGATGGGTATGAGGATGAGGTCAAGCATGACTGAAAGGCCTGTTTGGACGAACGTTCCAGCGCTTAGACTGATCAGCTCGCCGGATTGTCGGCTGGGCCTGGAGCTGGAGCTGGAGTTGGACCTGGAGCTGGAGTTGGAGTTGGAGCTGAAGTTGAATGGGTACGGGCTTCGGCTCGACATCGAGTCATACGCGGTGGGGATTCATTGATGCGTTGGTTGGGGCTGCCCTTAGCGTTGTTCGTCCTGGCCGGTTTGGCCTATGGGCTTTGGCCACGGGAGCCGATGCTTGCTGGGGGAGGCTTGGATGCGGCCGCGGTAGCCGCGGCAGTGGCTGAGCTGGATAGCAAGCCTGGGGCTAACGCTTGGCTTGGACCTAGAGCTGAGACCGTAGTACCTAAAGCTGAGGTTGGGCCTACAGATGCTTCACCTGTCGCTGAGATTGGACCTAAAGATGATGCTGCATCTATAGCTAATGCCGAAGCCGAAGCCGAAGCTGATACTGGCGCTGGCGCTGGCGCTGGCGCTGGCGCTGGCGCTGACGCTGATGCCTACACTGGCGCTGACGCTGATGCCTACACTGGCACTGACGCTGACGCTATAGGCTCGACTGACAGGCCGATTCTATTTCCGCGAGATCATGGCGCGCATCCGGCGGCGCGGATGGAGCTCTGGGAGCTGTCTGCACTGCTACGGGATGCAGACGGGGAGCCGATTGCGGTGCGACTTAGCTTGGCGCGGCTGGGGCTTAAGTCTGAGCTGAAGCAAGGGTTGCAGCCGCGTGCGTCGGCGCTAGCGGCGGATGCGGTGTTCGCCGGCGAGCTTGTGGTGATGATGGACCAAAGTGATCAGAACGCTGGCACCCTGCGGGCACAGCGCGTCAGCCGCGCCGCGCTTGGGTTGGCAGGGGCCGGGATGGATGAGGCCGGCGTCGAGCGCGTCTGGATTGAGCAGTGGGCGCTGTCAACCGAGGATGGCGGGGCATTGGCGCTGCGCGCAGAGGCCGATGGGGTTGAGCTGGAGCTGGGTTTGTCGCCCATGAAGCCCCCTGTAGTGCTGGATCAGCAGGCCTTGGCTGGGGCGCCAGCGCAACCTGAGACGGCATCGATGCGTTTCTACAGCCAGTCGCGTCTGGCGGCGTCGGGCTGGCTGCGGGTCGGAGATGTTGAGCTGAGGCTGAATGGCTTGGGCTGGCTGGATCATGGCTGGGGCGCCCTCGCAGAGGCGCTGGCCGGTGGGCGGGGACAATTGGTGGCGAACCGGTTTCAATTGCAGTTGGACGATGGCTCAGAGCTTGCTTGCCTGCATCTGCGTCGGCGCGGTGGCGGTGGCACCCCGCTGCCGAGCTGCCTGCTGATTGGGGTTGATGGCGAACAACGGCTGTTGCAGCGGCGAGAGCTGAGGCTGACGCCAACTGAAGATGGATGGCAGCGCCAGGGCAGGGTGGAGTATCCGTTGCATTGGCGGCTCCTGATTCCCGCGCATGAGCTGGCATTGGACATCGAGCCGCTGTTCGATGACTGGGCCTCGGCTGCCAAGACAGCCACGGTGCCTGTCGCCGACTCCACTCCAACCTGGCGAGGTGCGGTCAAGGTCAAGGGTTGGCGTGGCTCGGATGCGATCCGCGGTAGCGGGCAGATGGACCTTAATGGCTACGCTGAGGGTGTGCCGCTTGGAACCTGAGCCACGCCTTGCTTGTCGGTGTTGGAGGTTCGAGCTGTTACGGAAGGATCGTCTTCTATGATCATTAAGCGGTGTTCAGGGTCTCATTGCCGATGGCTGCTTGGTGTTGCCATCCTTGTTTGTCTGGCGTCTCTGACCGGCTGTGATCGCGGCAAGCCCGTTACGGTCACCAAGGCAGAGCCCGGGCCGATTCCTGAGACGCCACAACGCCCGGGTGATCCGCAGGCTGGCTACGACGCCTTGGTCAATCGCGCGGTGGTGACCTGCGGCCTGCCTTATGACGCCTATATCGCTAGCACCGACGCGGCAACGCTCGGGTCAGCACCAGAGCGATCGGTGTCGTCAACATCGGAATCTAGGTCCGAACGTGCTGGCGAGCCCCTGTCCAAGCTGACTATAGCGGGTCGGCGTGGCCGCAACGCTGAGCTGCCTTATGCGCTCACCGCCTTCACCGCCGAGAGTGGCGTGGAACTGGTGACGAGCAACTGTCTCGGCTGTCATGCCGCGCCTCTGAACGGCGAATTAGTGATCGGCCTTGGCAACGAATTTCTCGATTTCACGGCCGATCCGGTGATGGCCGTCGAGGGCGCTGGCGCCTATGTCGACGGCGAGGCGGAGGCGCTCGAATGGCAGCGCTGGGCGGATCGTATCGGGGCGATCGCGCCCTGGGCGATGACCGATACGATCGGTGCAAACCCAGCTCAGGCCATCACGCTCGCCTTGATGGCACATCGCGATCCGGAAACCCTGTCCTGGTCAGCAGAGCCCCTTCTGCCGCTGCCACCGGCCGAGATCTTGCCGGCGAGTGTTCCGCCTTGGTGGAACGTTGGCAAGAAGCACGCGATGTTCTACAACGGCGAGGGGCGTGGAGATCATGTCGGCTACATGATGCTAGCCTCGACAACCTGTACCGATTCGGTCGCCGAGGCACGCGCCATCGATGCCTGGTTCAAGGACGTGCGCGCCTATCTGGCCACGCTCGAGGCCCCCCGCTATCCGTACCCGATCGATGCCGAGCTTGCGGCTGAAGGCGAGCGCCTGTTCAAGGCCGAGTGCACCGAGTGCCACGGCCGTTACGGTGAGCAAGCGCGTTACCCGAACGAACTGGTTGCCCTCGACGAGGTGGGAACCGACCCGGCAATGGCTGAGCAGGCGTATCGGCATGCGGACCGATACGCACGCTGGTTCAATGCGTCCTTTTATGGTCGCAATGCCGAGGCACAGCCGGGGCTGGGCTATGTGGCACCACCGCTGGATGGCATCTGGGCGACGGCGCCTTACTTGCACAACGGCTCCGTTCCGACGCTGGCAGCGCTGCTCAACAGCCGCGAAAGGCCAACCTATTGGCGCTTCCAGAGTGCCTCTCCGGACTATGACCAAGACGCCCTAGGCTGGCGCTACGAACGCCTAGAGCAGGGGCGCGAGCAATTCGCGAGCCTGGATGAGCAGAAATGGGTTTATGACAGCAGCCGTCGCGGCTATGGAAACCAAGGGCACGATTTCGGTGATCTACTCAGTGACGAGGAGCGCCGCGCGCTACTGGAATATCTGAAGACGCTGTAAGCACCCAGACGAGCTGCTCTCGAAGGCTGTAAGCCTGCCCATCGGTGGCGTGCATCGTCCATACATCGTCATCGAGCACAACGTGAGAACCCCTATCCGCAGCGCTTTCGCTGGGCTCATCGAGACGTCATAGGCGATGCCGCCGGGTGTTGCATGGGTCTCGCTTTGGTCGCTGACGAAAAAACACTTGCGCAAACCAGAAAGTGTGTCTATATTAGGCGGCTCAGTTGCGGGGTGGAGCAGTCAGGCAGCTCGTCGGGCTCATAACCCGAAGGTCGCAGGTTCAAATCCTGCCCCCGCTACCAAATAAAACAAGGGCTTAGGTTTTCGCGACCTAGGCCCTTTTTGTTTGTGCCGCTTCATGTCGCCGCTACGTCGCCGTTGTGCGCACCCTTGGTGGGCCATGTAGATCAGCCTCGAGCGTGCCTGTCCCGGTCCTGATTTTCTCGCTAACACTGTTTTTTTGCTGGACCGGGTGGACCGCGCCAGTAACGGCGCGGCCTGGAGGCGGTCCACCATGCGGAAACCCAAGGTGGACCAGGTGGACCGGGCTGAAAATCTCGCTAGCCCTGTTTTTTACCGGGACAGGCGGGACAAGCCCTTGCTGTTACCGGGCTCGACCCTGAAGCCCCTTTCCGCAAAGAAAAAGTCTGAAACAACGTTCACAACGTTCACCATGTTCACCGATCGGCTGCGGCAATTGCCCTCAGCAGGGGTAATCAACCATGGTGATCTCCACCCCGATCCCAGGTATCAGGACTACCATGATGCCCGTCTATGACGTACACTTTGACTGTGTACACGATCATCGAAACACCGCTGTTCACAAAGCTCTGGCCGCGCTACTGGCAGGAAGATGAACGCGGGGCTTTCGCAGCGTTTTTGTCCGAGCACCCCCTGTCGGGCGATGTGATCCCCGGCACGGAAGGCTTGCGCAAGGTGCGCTGGAGTCGCGCGGGTTCCGGGAAGTCCGCTGGGGTACGGGTGATCTACTACACCCAGCGGGGCGCCGGTGAACTGGTGCTGCTGGTGCTGTACGCCAAGTCCAAACGGGGGAATCTGTCCGCCAAGCAACTGCTGGAGATTCGACATGCCATTGAACACACGACCCATGACTGATGAAGAACTGGATGCCTTTGAAGCCGGGCGCGATCTCGGCGAGGATTTGCTTGAGTCAATTCGCCAAATGAAGGCAGGGGAAGGTACGGTTGTTCACTCGCCCGCGATCGTTGCACGGCAGCGCACAGGGCTGTCTCAGTCCCGCTTTGCCGAGTTGCTGGGCGTCTCAGTGCGAACACTCCAGGAGTGGGAGCAAGGGCGGCGCCAGCCGAGCGGTGCGGCGCGGACCTTGTTCAAGGTGGCTGAGCGTCATCCAGAGGTGCTGCGCGAGGTTGTCTGACGTAAACGGCTTGCTCGACGGTGCGAGGCGAGACGCCAACTGTCTTGGCTGCATCTGCCGTGGCAGTCCGGTCATGGCGCGACAATTCGACGACGTAGTGCAAGGCATCAAGTCCTTGCACTTCAGCGACCATGCCTTGTTCCGCATGCCTGATGCGGACCTCGCCCAGTCGATCCATCAGAATCTCCCGCGCGCCGTCGATGTCTTCGGCGAGCGTGGTGTCCAAGGCGTCTAACTGTCCGCGCACTGTAGCTTCCATGTCGGTCGGCAGCGGTAAAGCGGCGTTTTGTGCACTTGCTCGCGCCGACTTCAGTCATCCTGAAGCGTTCGGCTTCCGCTCGGGACAGCCGGGACAGATCTCGACGAGCAACACTTGCCAGCGCCCGGCGCTCGCGTCTTCGCACCATGGTCGAGTTCGAGAATATCGCGTTCGCCCAGATTGGGGTTAGCTTGGGCTAGACCCCTCGCTAATGATGGGGCATCGCCCCCATACCATGCTCGATGCGCTTTACGGGCAGACTGAGCGATTGCTGACTGCCGTTATCGAAGCCGAGTGTGAGATCGATTTGGTCGCCTGGCGCGAGCGTCTTAGTGAGGCCGATCAGCATCAGGTGTAGACCGCCGGGCGCTAGGGTCACCACCTCGCCAACGGGCAGATCGATCTGCTCGACCTGGCGCATCCGCATCATGCCGTCTTCCATCCGGTGTGTATGCAACTCCACAACCTCAGCGGCATCACTCTCTGCGGCGAGCAAGGCGCGATCTTGGTTGCCCTGATTGGTTAGAGTCATGAAGGCGGCACTGTTGGTCTGGCCGGGTGGCACGGCGCGCACATAGGCGTCTTCGATGCTGATGCCCTCAGCAACGGCGATCGTTGGCAGGACGAGGCCCAGAGCTAAGCCGAGGGTGAGGCGTATCAATAGAGGTTGAGGCTGCCGTCGTTTCTCAGCCCCTGGGGCCGATGGGGGGTGGGCTAGCTGCAGGGTTGCTTGCATTGAATCATCTCCAAAGCTCAAACGTCGAAGTGGCACTGCCGATCAATCGGTCAGGGCCGTAAGCGGGGCTGGTAAAACTGATCAGGATACTCCTCAATGCCGGTGGGTGCCGCAAGCGCGTACAGATTCGGCAATGACAAATGTGCCTAAATCATCATCTTGACGAATTCAGGCGCGAGCAGCTTCGCGCTTCATCGATCGCAACCAAGGCGTCCCGCGGAGTCAGGTGAGATCAGTTCGATCAGACGTGTGGCCTTATCGAAGGTTTCACGGTATTCCTGCTCACAATCCGAGTCATGCACCAGGCCGCCCCCGGACCAGAAGCGGACCTGTCCGGCGCTATGCACGATGGTGCGAATGGCGATATTGGTGTCCATGGCGCCATCAAACCCCAGGTAGCCGATGGCGCCGCAGTAGACGCCGCGTCGATCTGGCTCGAGCGCCTCGATGATCTCCATGGCGCGGATCTTCGGTGCACCAGTGATCGAGCCGCCGGGAAAGCAGGCGCGCAGTAGCGAGGTGGCGTCCTCATCCGCGCGCAACTCTCCGGTGATGGTACTGACTAGGTGATGCACCGAGGCATAGGACTCGATCGCGAACAAGGCAGGGACCTGAATGCTGCCGGGGCGGCAGACACGGCCAAGATCGTTGCGCAAGAGGTCGACGATCATCAAATTCTCGGCGCGATCTTTGGGGCTCTCGGCGAGCGCGAGCTTCAGTGCTGCGTCTGCTTGGGGATCAGTGCTGCGCGGTCGAGTACCCTTGATCGGCCGCGTCTCGACACGCCCCTCGCGCAGCGCGAGGAAGCGTTCCGGTGATGAGCTCAGGATCTGGCCGAAGGGGGTCTGTAGATAGGCGGAGAAGGGGGCTGGATTCAATTGCCGCAGGCGACAGTAGGCGCTCCAGGGGTCGCCCGTGGCGCGAGCGGCGAAGCGCTGGGCGAGATTGATCTGGTAACAATCGCCGGCACGGATATAGCCCTTGATGCGCGCGAAGGCGGCGGCATAGTCGGCCGGCGAGAGGTTCGAGCGCAGAGGTTCGCTGGCGCGCAGGGGCTTGTTCGCGTGCAGGTTCTCGCTCGCATGCAGGAGTTCGTCTGCACGCCGGGATCTGTTTGCCCCCAGCGGCAGGCATGCCAGGCGCGTGATTGGGCTACACTGGATCTGGTCGGCGCTTGCCGGGATTGAGGGCCATGCCGAGCGCGGCCCGGCGGCGAGGGCGATTGATGCTTCCGTCTGCGTGCTGGAGAGGATGCGGGAGAACTGCCTCACCAGATGCGGCCAGCGTGCATAGGTTCGTGCATCCCGGCCGGCACCAACCAGCCAGCTACGCTGCTCGGCATGATCGACGACGAATGCCCAGTCGAAGATGCCGATCGCCATCTCCGGGAGCCCTTCAGCGTCGGTGGCCTGCACCGGCAGGCGTTCGATGCGTCGCGCGAGATCATAGCCAAGCCAGCCGATGGCACCGCCGGCGAAGGGTAGACCAGCGCTAGAGTGGTCGGTAGGAACCTCGTTGCTTGGGCTGATGGCCTGGCGCAGTAGCCTGAAGGGATCATCATCAGTGTGGCGGCAACCCTTTGCATCACAGACCTCGGTGGTCGTACCGCGGGTGACCAGGGTCGCGCTCGGGTCGGCGACCAAGATGTCCCAGCGTCCGCCGCCTCCGTAGGCCGCTGCGCTATCAAGGAACATCGCCCAGGGCTGTCTACTCAGGTGGGTGAACAGGCTTGCTGAATCGGTGCGGTAGGGAAGCTCGTTGAGATAGCGCATTCCATGATTGCCGACAAAGCCTGGTCTTGTACTTAACCTATCGATGCCGTGGCGCTTGCTTTTGGTCGGTCGCCCCCGACCTCGAAGGGCGTATCCAATGCGAGCAGCTGCGAACGCACCAGCCACCGGCGGGCCTGGCCGCCGGTGGTCAGAGTTATGCTTTATGCGCTCGGTTTATCTTTCTCTAGTCGTCGCTAGTGCGCTGATAGGCATCGGCGAGCTGCTTCTGGATGTTGCCAGGCACCGGTGCGTAGTGGCTGAGCTCGATGCTGTAGGAGCCTTCGCCGCCGGTGATCGATTTCAGCCGCGATTCATAGCCTTCGAGCTCGGCCAGCGGCGCTTCACCCTCGATGACGATGCGCCCGAGACTCTTCGACTCACTGCCATTGATGCGACCACGGCGCCCGGACAGATCGCCGGCGAGGTCACCCATATTGCTGTCGGGGGCGGTGATGCGGATCTTGACGATCGGCTCCAGGATCGCCGGCTTGGCCTTGAGCACGGCCTCGATAAAGGCCTTCTTGCCAGCGGTAGCGAAGGCGATATCCTTGGAATCGACCGGATGTGATTTGCCGTCGTAGACCGCGACACGGACATCATCCATTGGGTAGCCAGCAATGGCGCCTTCCTCGAGCACCTGGCGCACGCCCTTTTCGATCGACGGGATGAACTGATTCGGGATGCAGCCGCCCACGGTCTCGTCGGCGAACTCGAAGCCGCTGCCTTGCTCGCGTGGCTCGATGCGCAGGTAGACCTCGCCAAATTGACCAGCGCCGCCGGTCTGCTTCTTGTGCCGGTGATGGCCCTCAGCCTTGGCGGTGATGGTCTCGCGGTAGGGGATGCTCGGTGGCTTGGTCTCGACCTCGACATGGAACTGCTCCGAGAGCCTTCGCAGCAGCACCTTCAGGTGCACCTCGCCGAGCCCACGCATCACGGTCTCGTTAGCGGCAGCGTTGTGCTCAATATGGAAGCAGGGGTCTTCAGATTCGAGCTTATGCAGGGCGTCGTTGAGCTTCTGCTCGTCGCCGCGCTTGGCGACATTGATGGCGAGACCGAACAGTGGCACCGGGCATTCGATGCTGCGCAGATGGAAATGATCTTCGTCGTGCGAATCGTGCAGCACGGCGTCGAAATGGATGTCGTCGACCCGCGAGACGGCGAGGATGTCGCCTGGCACGCCCTCGTCGGCTTCGATCAGCTCGCTGCCATGCACCCGATAGAGATGGGTAACCTTGAACGGCTTGCGTGCGTCGCCGATAAAGAGCTGGCTATTCGGCAGGATGCGGCCCTGATGCACACGGAAGATGCCAATCTTGCCGCGGAACGGGTCGTTGATCACCTTGAAGACGTGGGCAATCGCATGTTTGCTCGGGTCTGGGTCGACCAAGACCGGCTTCATCTCTGCGCCTTCGCCACGCATAAAGGGTGGCGCATTGCCCTCGGACGGATTCGGCATCAGTCGGACTAAGATCTCCATCAGCTCGGAGATGCCGGCGCCGGTCTCAGCGGAGCAGAAGCAGATCGGGACCAGATGGCCTTCGCGCAGTGCCTCCTCGAAGGGATCGTGCAGCTGCTCTGGCTTCAGCTCCGAGCCTTGCTCTAGGTAGACCTCCATCAATTCTTCGTCGACCTCAACCACCTGATCAATGATCTGGCCGTGGGCCTCTTCGACGGAGGAGAAGTCTGTGCTGTCGCCGGCGGGATTGAAGAAGCAGTCGATGACGCGCTTACCACCTTCGGCCGGCAAGTTGATCGGTAGGCATTCGGCGCCAAAGGTGTCGCGCAGCTGTGCGGTCAGATCGGCGAGATCGATACCAGTGCCGTCGATCCGGTTGACGATGATAATGCGGCACAGATTGCGGTTGTCGGCCGCCTTCCAGGCGCGCTGTGTGAGTGGCTCGATCCCGTTCTCGGCGTTGACGACGATCGCGGCGGTCTCGACGGCGTTGAGCACCGAGAGGGTGCGACCAAGGAAATCCGGATAGCCGGGCGTATCAAGCAGATTGATATGCTTGCCGTGGGCGCTGAAGCCAGTGATGCCGACGTCGAGCGAATGCTGTAGCTCCTTCTCCATGTCGTCGTAATCGCAGACCGTCGTGCCCTTGGCGATGCTGCCGGGCTCGGCGATGGCGCCGGCGCTTGCTAGCAGAGCCTCGACCAGCCTGGTCTTGCCGGAACCGGCGTGGCCGACGAGGGCGATGTTGCGGACGTCCTCGGCATTATAGTCAGACATGCAGGAACCCTTCTCGCGCTATCAGTGGTTGGCAGGAGTCGGCGCAGCGGTGGCGACCGAAGATTAGCGCCGCGAGTATAGCGTAACCAAGCGGTCATTTAGGACTGCTGCTCGATTCCGACGGCACGCGCTGTGCTTTAGTGTGCGTTAGATCAATTCACCTCGTACTATGCGCAGGTGCATACCGCTTCAGCTTATCGTCCGGATCTGCCGGTTTTCAGGAGAACGCCCAGGATGTTCGACATCGTTTGGATCGCGCTAGCCTTCGCCCTCGGTCTGGGCGCTCGTCAGATCGGCCTGCCGCCGTTGGTGGGCTATTTAGTCGGCGGATTCATGCTGCACGCCTTTGGTGCGCGCGAGGATGCGCTGATCGCGGAGCTGTCCAATATCGGCATCACGCTGCTGCTGTTTACCATTGGCCTGAAGCTGAAGCTAAAGAGTCTGGCGCAGCCCCATGTCTGGGGCACTGCAGCCCTACACATGGTTGCGGTCATGGCGTTGCTAGTGCCGTTGCTGCTTGCGCTGGCGGGGCTCGGGCTACCACTGCTTGCCGGAGCAGATCTTGGAACGGCCGCCTTGGTCGCTTTCGCGTTGAGCTTTTCGAGCACTGTCTTTGCGGTCAAAGTGCTGGAAGAGAAGGGTGAGATGGGCTCGCTCTACGGGACGGTTGCGATCGGCATCCTGATCATTCAGGATCTGGCGGCGGTGCTGTTCCTGGCCTTCTCGGCGGGCAAGATCCCAACCCTCTGGGCCTTGCTGCTGTTGTTGCTGATCCCGGCGCGACGGCTCTTGCTCTGGCTGCTGAGCCGGGCGGGGCATGGCGAGCTGCTGTTGCTATTTGGGCTAACGCTGGCGATTGGCACCTCGGAGCTGTTCGAGCTGGTTCACATGAAGGGTGATCTGGGTGCGATTCTGATCGGTGTGATGGTCGCCACTCATCCCAAGGCGAGTGAGCTGGCCAAATCGCTGTTGGATCTCAAAGACCTGTTACTCGTTGGATTTTTCCTCAGCATTGGGCTCCAAGGGGCACCGAGTCCGGCGATGATCCTGTTTGCGCTGGGTCTGGTGCTAGTGCTGCCCTATAAGTGGTATCTATTCCAACGTTTGATGCTCTGGTTTGGACTGCGCGGACGCACCGCCTTTCTCGGCGGTCTCACGCTTGCCAACTACAGCGAGTTTGGGCTCATCGTGGCGGCAGTTGGGGTTGAGAATGGCTGGCTTGCGCCGCAATGGCTGGCGGTGGTTGCGCTGGCCCTGGCCTTCTCCTTTATTGCGGCTGCGCCGGCGACGAGCCGCTCGCACAGCTGGCACGAGGCCATGAGCGATTGGCTGCGGCGACGTGAGCGGACCAAGCGCTTACCCGAAGAAGCTGAGATCGACCCTGGTGATGCCAATGCCATGGTGGTGGGCATGGGACGGATCGGCTGTGGTGCCTACGATGAGCTAGCCCATGAGCGTGGTCTGCGTCCGGTCGGCGTCGATGCTGACCCGGACACCATTCAGCGCCATCAGCGGCAAGGGCGTTATGTGGTTCAGGGCAGTGCCACCGACGCCGATTTCTGGCATCGGCTGCATCTCGATGATGGCCACATGCGCCTGGTGCTCTTGGCCATGCCGCGGGTCTCAGAGAACCTGTTCGCGGCAGAGCACCTGGTCAAGGAGGGCTTTACCGGCACCATTGGCGCCATTGCCAAATATCCGGATGACGAGCAAGTGCTGCGGGCCGCTGGGGTGCAGCTGGTCTTTAATCTCTATGCCGAGGCTGGGGCTGGTTTTGCTCAGCATGTCTGCTCTGGGCAGAAATCCGTCGCTGACCTACCTTGACTCGACCTCAGCAAACTGGGCTGATGGTCTACCCTGTTAGCCGCCAGGGTCTCAACGCGAATGAATTCTCGTTTCATGAGCATTGGCATCAGCATGAAGCTCGCAGCACTCATAAAACCGGCGATTGTCAGGGTGTCGATGGTCATCGATCTATCCATCCTCGGTGCTAGGCGGTCGTTAAAGATGCTTAAATATTACTAAATACTTAAATACCTAACAAGTCGATTGGATCACAGTTTCTGCTTGTCGTACTGGCGTGGTCGGTTATAGTTATATCCCCTGTATTGACAGGTGAAAGCTACTGATCGGGCTTATGCAGTGCCCGGCTTCGTGATAGCGAGCGCACCGCATGACTGAATCGACCCACACCGGCCCGTCGCAGCCCGCAAGCAATAGCCCGAATAGCCCGCTGGGGCAGGGGCCTACGGCAGACGCCCAGGCCTCGCTCGGTCTGTCTGGGCGCATCGCGCGCACCTTTATCAATACCCCAGTGACCCCGATGCTCTTGATTGGGGCGCTCTGCATTGGTCTGCTCGGGCTGCTGTTCACGCCGCGGCAGGAAGATCCGAAGATCTCGGTGCCGATGATCGATGTCTTCATGCAGTACCCGGGAGCCTCCGCGGTTCAAGTCGAGAGCATGGTGACCGAACCGCTCGAGCAATTAATGATGGAGCTGACCGGGGTACGCCATGTCTACTCCGCCACGCAGCGCGGTGGTGCCGTCGTCACTGTGCGCTTTAAGGTCGGCGAGGACATGGGCGAGTCGGTGGTCAAGATCCACGACAAGCTGCAGGCAAACATGGATCGCATGCCGCCTGATGTGAAGTCACCGCTGGTGAAGCCGGTGAGCATCGATGACGTGCCCATCGTTACGCTGACGCTCTGGTCTGATGAGGTTGAGGACAGCCAGCTGCGCACCTTGGCCTTGGATATCTTGCAGGAGCTTGGCTCCGTGCCGGATACCGGCAAGGGCTTCGTGGTTGGCGGGCGAGAGGAGCAGATCCGGGTTGAGGTGATGATGGAGCGTCTAGCCGGTTATGGCATCACGCTCGATCGTATCGCGCAGACCATCCGTAGCGCCAATGCCGAAACCCAGACCGGCGGCACCGAAGGCGGTGGCACCGCGTACAAGGTCTATTCCGGCGCCTTCCTGCAGAACGCCGATGATATTGCCCGCCTGGTGGTTGGTAGTCAGGGCGGTCAGCCGATCTATATCCGCGATGTCGCGCGCGTGCTGCCGCTGCCGCAGGAGACCGATCAGGTCGTGACCCATCTGACCGGTCCTGCCTATGCGGGAGAGCATCCGGCCAATGGTGCGCAGGCCGTTACCCTGGCGATTGCCAAGAAGGAAGGCTCAAATGGCGTCACCGTTGCCGAGGCCCTGCTCGAGAAGCTGGCCAGCTTGGAGCAGCGCATGATCCCGACCAATGTGCAGGTTGAGGTCACGCGCAATTACGGCCAGAGTGCCAACGATAAGGTCAATGAGCTGCTGCAGGCGATGTTCGAGGCGGCGGTGATCGTCTCAATCCTCTGCCTGATCGGGCTGGGGCTGCGCGCCGCGATCGTCGTCATCTCAGTGATTCCGGTCGTCATCCTGCTGACCATCTGGTGGGCCTGGATGGTCGACTACAGCATCGACCGGGTGAGTCTGTTTGCGTTGATCTTCGCCATCGGTATCCTGGTCGATGATGCCACCGTGGTGGTCGAGAACATCTTTCGGCACTGGCTGGAGCAGGGCAAGACCAGTATTGCCGAAGCCGTTGCCGCGGTCGATGAGGTCGGCAACCCGACCATCCTCGCCACCTTCACCATCATCGCTGCGCTCTTGCCGATGGGCTGGGTCAGTGGCCTGATGGGGCCCTATATGCGTCCGATCCCAGTGCTTGGCTCCTCGGCGATGTTCTTCTCGTTGATCGCGGCCTTTGTCTTCACCCCTTGGTTTGCGCTGCGCGTACGCCCGCGGCTGAAGGCCCTGGAGCGCGCCGAGCGCCGCGAGCAGCGCACGCGCGAGATCGTCAGCCGCTTCTATCGGCCGTTGGTGATGCCGTTGATCGAGAGCCGGACCCTGGGCAAGGTCTTCCTGATCGGCACCATCGCCATCACGGCATTGGTCTGCACGCTGTTCTACTTCAAGGTCGTGCCGGTAAAGATGCTGCCGTTCGACAACAAGCCGGAGTTTAGCGTCGTCGTCAATATGCCGGAGGGCACGGCGCTACCGGAGACCGCGAACGTGGTGCGGCAGCTCGCCGAGAAGCTCAAGGAGCTGCCCGAAGTGGTGGCGATCCAGACCTATGCTGGTACCGCACAGCCATTCAATTTTAATGGCATGGTGCGGCACTACTATCTACGTGAGCAGGCTTGGGAGGGCGATCTGCTGGTGCTGCTCAAGGATAAGCAAGAGCGTCAGCGTGGCAGTCATGAGATCGCCGTTGCCGCACGGACGCTGCTCCAACCAATGGCGCAGCGTCTTGGTGCCCGTATCGCCGTCGTCGAGATGCCGCCGGGGCCGCCGGTGCTGCAGACCCTGGTCGCCGAGATCTATGGCCCAACCAGCGAGGTTCGCCGTCAGGTCGCGCATGATCTGACGGCCATATTTGAGCAGGCCGAGGGCGTGGTCGATGTCGATAACTACCTGATCCAGCCCTATGACTCTTGGCGCTTTGAGGTTGATACCGAGAAGGCGGTGCGGCGCGGGATCTCGGTTGATACCATCAACCGCAATCTGGCGATGGCCCTGGGTGCGACCAAGGTAGGCGATGTCAAGCGCGGTACGGTGCAGGAGCCGACCTTTATCGTCATTCAGGTGCCGCTCTCCTATCGCTCCGAGATCACTGCGCTGGGCAGTCTGCCGATCGGAGGGCCAGATGGCAGCATGGTGCCGCTGGCCGAGCTTGGGCGCTTCGTGCGTCAATCAGAAGATCAGACCATCTACCATAAGGATCTGCGGCCGATGGAGTATGTCGTCGGCGAGATGGAGGGCCGACTGGGGGCACCGATCTATGGCATGTTTGCGGTCGAGGATCTGCTCGAGGGTTATGATCCACCCGGGCCGGGTGAGGCGATGAGCGGGATGCCGGATGGACTGATCGGCCCGCCGAAGGGTGATGCCGTCGCCGACTTCGAGTGGAGCGGCGAGTGGACAGTCACCTATGAGACCTTCCGCGATATGGGCATCGCCTTTATGGCGGCGCTGCTGCTGATCTATGGCCTGATCGTCTGGGAGTTCCGGGACTTTGCGATCGCTGGGCTGATCATGTCGCCGATCCCGCTGACCTTAATCGGCATCATCCCCGGCCATCTCATCATGGGCGCTGAGTTTACCGCGACCTCGATGATCGGAATGATCGCACTTGGCGGCATCATCGTGCGCCAGTCGATCCTGATCGTCGAATTCGTCAAGATCGAGGTCGCACGCGGCAAGCCGGTGCATGATGCAGCGGTGGATGGTGCCGAGATTCGGATGCGGCCGATCCTGATAACCTCGCTGACGCTGATGGCGGGCGCTTGGGCGATTATCGATGATCCGATCTTCCAAGGCATGGCCGTGAGCCTGCTGTTTGGGGCCGGGGTTGCGACCCTGATGGCGGTGATCGTGATCCCTCTTGGCTGTATCTCGCTGACGCGGCGGTTCTATCTGATCGAGACCGAGAGCGGCGAACGGATGCTGTCGGCTGGCTATGCTGAGATCGAGGGCGGGGTTGGCGGCGATACTGGTACCCCAGATGCGCGTGACGCTCAGGCCTCTGGCGGAGGGCTACCCTTATGGATGATTGCCTGGTCGGTGTTGGTGGCAGTGATTTCGGCGCTGATCAATGGGGTCATCGTCCTGGTGAGGCTATTGCAATGGCTCGTTGCATCGATACAGCGGATGCTCGAGCGGGCCGCGGATAGGGGAATTGAGGAGCGCGGCCCCAAGCAGGATCAGCAGCAACGCCAACCGCAACCGGCGACTGAAGAGCCTGGACCTGCTCGCCCTAAGGCCGCAAAGCCCTTGGCAAAAAAGCCTGTCGCGAAGAAGGCAGTCGCGAGGACGTCGACAACCCGAAAGACGACGGCTAAGGCGGCCGTGAAGAAAGCAGCGGCCAAGAAACCAGCCGCCAAGAAGACGGCTTCCAAGACACCGGTGGCTGAGAAGCCCGCCGCTAAGAAAGCGCTGAGCGAGAAGGGGGTTGCCAAGCGCAGAGTGACCAAGAAGGCGGCAACGCGTAAGACCGCTTCAAAATCCTCGTCGGCAGACGTCTCTTCAAGCTCGGCGGAAGGCAGTGGTCAAAACAAGCCGGCCGAGGATTGATCCTCTCGGTTAAGGATTTGAGTGCCAAGAGGTCGCTAGCTGCTGAAGAGGCCGATCTGATCGCCTTCGGCCGGCCGTTCATCAGCAATCCGGATCTGGTGCGACGGTTGCGCGAAGGTGCGCCGCTGACGCCACCTAATCCGGAGACCTTCTATGGCGGCGGGGCCGAAGGCTACACCGACTATCCGACTCTGTCGGCCAGCTAAGGCGACATCGGTCGGACAGGGCTCAGGCAGCGATCGCGTGCGGCTCGTGGGATAGGCAACCCTTGGGGCAGACGCGTGAGCAAGCCTCACAGCCAATGCAGTCAAGGGCGTCTTTGAGGTTCATCACCATCCCCGGCGCCTCGTCGAAGTCGTCATCGAAATCATCATCGTCGTCGAGATCGAGATCTTCACGATCAATGAGCTCGAAGACATCACGCGGGCAGACCTTGAAGCAGCGGCCACAGCCGATGCAGTTAGTCTGGTTCAGGTCGGTGATGAAGGCGGGCGTCCACTGGACGCCGCCGCGGGTGAGTCCGGTGATGGTGCTCATTGGCTTGCTCCGCTAGGTTGGGGACTGTGAATCTGGCATGCTCAGGCATCTGCCGTCTGTGCCTGCTCAAAGCGTGCTTTGGCCTCGGCCCAGGCCTGACAGGCCTCGTAGGTGGCCTGTGCCATCGCCGGTATCTCATCGAAGGCCGCTGGTAGGCGGTCTTCGACCAGATCGTGGAGCTCGCTCGCGCGCTCACTGGCGATGCGCTTGGCCTTCTTCATTGCCTTCTCGAGGGCCTTGATCTCGTCTTCGCTCATCAGATGCGCATCCTGTTTAGAGTCCGGCGACCTGGCTGTGCTCGCCAATCAGCTCGAGCGCAACCGAAAGGAGCTTGTCGCCTTCGTCCTTCATCTTCGACAGAGAGGCGAAGCCGAAGCGATGCACGTCACGCAGCGAGCGATCCATGACCACGAGCTTGCCGACGGTGATCAGCACCCGCCCAAAGCCCTCGTGGGTCAGATGCAGCAGAGGCACCGCGCGCAGTCCACATTCCTTTTCGATCAGCACCGCGATGGCGTTGTAGAAGGCCTGGATGCGGGCGACGATGATCTCATCGGGGTCGCCGACGATGGGGATCTCGCGCTTCTTCTCCTTGGTCAGCACATAGGGCTCGAGCACCTCGGCAGCCGAGAGCTCGTCATAGGTGCCATAGGGATCAATAGCGCGTACCTGCCGGACCATCTCGGTTGCGAACTCGGTGCCTAGCACGGGGTCATTCGGATCGATTGCTGGCTCGGCGGTTGCGGTCTCAGTGCTCATGGTCTTCTCCGATGTCGTGGCTCTTAGATGGATTGTTGTTGGGGATGGATGGTTATTGGCTCATCATTCTTCCCAGGCTTCAGCCGCCATGGCGTCGAAGCGGCTTTCACTGCGTGGGCTCTGTTGCTCGATGGCGCGTTTGAGCCAGGCGCTAGGGCCATCGCGTAGCTCGCGCTTGAGCGCATGCAGCAGACTGCTGACTAAGGTCTCGGGTGTGACCTTGATCGGCTGAATGCCCTGCGCGCGCAGCTTGCCGATGGCCGAGGCGCCAACGGCTTGGCAGTAGACGGCAATACAGCCCGTGAGGGCCTCGATCTTGGCACCGAGCTTGTCTTCATTGCCATCCATGTCGAGGCGTCCGAACTGGGCGACCTCCAGTAGCTCGTAGCCACCTGGCGACACCCGGTAGATGGCGAAGCCCTCGGCGGCGCCGAAGTGCTGGTTAACACGCTTGCGGTCGGTGGTGGCAAAAGCGACCTTGACCGCTGTCGCGTCGGTGTCGTCGCGACCGACGACCTTGAGCTGGCGTTTCATCGTCATCGTCTTGGCTCGGACTGGGTTACCCTGAATCGGCTGGCTCATCTGCCGGGTGGTGATGCGCGCTCTGAGCGATAGAAATGGGCAAATAAGGCTCTTAAGGCGGCCCTGGGTCTAGACCACGACAGCCTTGCCAACGCTGGCATCGAGCGCGTCAAGCGCGCTGCCCTGACGCTCGCCTTCTGGCCACTGCTTGAGCCGCGAGCGATAGGGCGCGATCTCGCCCTTATGCAGACCGAGCATGATATTGGCGAGGTCGAACAGGGTCTGGCGGGTGCCCTGATAGCCGATCCATTGCCGCTGCCAGCCGCCAACATGGTCGAATTGGGGGAAGCCGGCGCGCAGCAGCGGGATGCCCAGACGCTTGGCGGTATGCGTGCCATGGCTATTGGTGATCAGCACCTCGGCGCCATTGGCACGGGCGAGCTGCTCAAGGTCTTCGAGGTCGCCGATCTTGACCTGGGCTGCGCTGACCTGGGCCAGACTTGGTGCATTGACCGGCGCGACCGCGGCGACGGTCTCGGCGCCCATGCCCGCCAGCAGCTGCGAGAAGGCCACCAGCAGGTCAGCATCGGCGGCGATCGCAAATCGGCCCTGGCCGATCGAGAAGTGGGCGTCGAGCATCGCATCCTGTAGCTGCGAGCGCTGGCGCTCGATACGCTCGGGTACAGGCTCGGCGCTAATCTCGGCGAGGGTACTGATGAATCGGTCCATCGCCTCAAGTCCCATCAGATGATCGAAACGATGGTCCGGAACCCCGGTGCGCTCGGCCAGCAGATCGGCGGCGCCGGTCATCGAGCGACCGATCACCAGCGTCGCGACGGCGTCGCCTAGGGTCGCCAGCTCATCGAGTGGGGTGCCACCGATGGTCAGGGCGCTGTAGTCGCTCTCGACGAGGTGACCATCGAGCGAGTCGGCCAGATCAGGCAGCAGCACAGGTCGCAGCCGGAAGCGCTCGAGCAGATCCTTCAGATGTTCGAGGTCGCCAGTAGTGAGTGCTGAGCCAGTGAGCAGATTGACTTGGCGCGGTCGCCGACCGGGGCGGGTGTTGGCGGCGGTGGCCTTGGGCACTAGGGCATCGATGATGGCCTTGATGGCGCTGTTGAAACCGGTCTCGAGGCAGCCGCTATAGTCCGGTGAGGCGACCGGGACCACGGCGACCTCGGCAAAGTCAGGATGCCGGTCGCGGAACATTTGGATCGCACGCGGCACGTCGGCGCCCTGAGTCTCGACGAGGCCGGTGGTTGGGATGCCAATCAGTGCCGGCTGATGCTTGGCGCAAATGGTCGCCAGCCCTTCGACGATGCTTTCATCGCCACCCATGATGGTGCTGACCTGATCCATCGCCGTCGTCTGCATCGGCATCGGCTCACGAAAGTGCTGGATGAAGAAGATCTTGCCGAACGCAGTGCAGCCTTGGGAGCCATGGAGCATCGGGATCGACCGGCGCATGCCAAGGAAGGCGAGCGTGGCGCCGAGCGTCGAGCTGGCCTTGAGCGGGCCGACCGAAAGCGCCTTGTTGCGCTTGATGATGGTTGGTCCATCTTTCAATAACTGATCCTGAACTCGAACTGCATCTTGGGATTTGCCGGTTCCGTATGGACCGATCATTGGGGTCGGGTCTGCAATCCTGGTCGCCAGGGTTGGTATTGAGTCAGCCATGGGCCACCTCCGTTTCTACTTGCGAGGCTACGGCGCTAGCTCCAGTCTTCGCCGTTGGCGATTGCGCAACCGGCGCACCGGCTGAGTCTCCGTCGCCGGCACTTCGCCAGGGCGGGGCGCTGCGCACCGCGGCCCAGATTGGGCTCTCGATGGTCAGACACATCTGCCGCGCCAGCTCGAGCATGCCGTCGTAGCCGGCGTAGCCGAATTCGCGCTCCTGATTGATATCCAGGAACGGGATGCGCGCCTTCAGTGCGGTGTACTGATTGCGTCCGCCGGCGACGAGCAGGTCAGCGCCTTGCTGCCGGTAGAGGTCGAGCAGATTGCGCGGGTTGCCGTCCTCGATCATCACCGCCTCCTCGCCCATCAGCTCGCGGATGCGTGCTTTGTCGTCCTCGGTCGACTTGCGGGTGCCGGTGGCGACCACGCTCATGCCGAGATCCTGCAGCGCCGAGACCACAGACCAAGACTTCACCCCACCGGTGTAGAGCAGCACGCGCTTACCGCGCAGGCGCTCGCGCCAGGGCTCGAGTTCGGCATCGATGCGCGCTTCCTCGCGGGCGATCAGCGCCTCGGTGCGAGTGTTGAGGTCGGGGTCGCCGATCAGCCGGGCGAAGTCGCGCAGCGCCCGCGAGACGTCTGCGACCCCATAGAAGCTGCCCTCGAACCAAGGCGTGCCGAAGGCCTGCTCGAGCTTGCGGGCGACGTTGATCATCGCCTTTGAGCAGACCATCATGTTGACCTCCGCGCGGTGCATGGTCTGCACCTCGTGGAAGCGCGCATCGCCGGAGAGGGTGCAGAGCACGCGGATGCCCAGCTCGTCGAACAGTGGCATCACGCGCCACATCTCACCGGCGATGTTGTACTCGCCAACCAGCGCGACATCGTGCACCTTGAAACCGGGCCGTCCGATACCTTCTGGGACCGGATCTGGCTCGCGGCCACCGCAGACCTGCTTGACCATGGTCTCGCCAGCGATACGGTTGCCGAGGTTCTTGGTGCCGTAGAAGCCAGCCGCATCGACCGAAACCACCGGCTTGCCAAAGCGCTCGGCCGCGGCCTTGCAGACCGCATCGACATCGTCGCCGATCAAGGCCGGAACGCAGGTGTTGTAGACGAAGACCGCGGCTGGGTCGTAACTGTCGATGGCCTGCTTGATCGAATGGAAGAGCCGTTTCTCGCCACGACCCATGATCACATCCTGTTCGGTCAGGTCGGTGGTCATGCCGAGCTTATAGAGGGTCGGGCCGGTGGAGCGCGTGCCGCGGTTGTCCCAGGCGCTGCCGGCGCAGGCGATCGAGCCGTGGATGATGTGCGCCACATCGGCGATCGGCAGTAGTGCGATCTGGGCGCCATCAAAGGCGCAGCCGCCAGCGGTGGCACCTGGCTTGGGCTTGGCGCAGCCGGACTTGGCCTTGTTGTTGTGCTCGCAGGCGGGCTCGTCCAGGAGCGCGGCGATGTCTTTTTGCTTCATGCCTTTTAAGGATCTCGATGGCTTGAGCGTTTGCGAAGGCGTGCGGATGAATGCATGCTGATGGATAACCTGATGGATAACCCTAAAGCAGAGACCGTGCCAGCGAGCGAATAAGATCGGCATGCGCGCTGCGGTTCTTCGATTGATCAGCGACTTAGCGAATCGATTGCCGAACCTTGTCGCGCTGCCGCGATTGTCGCAAAGCGAACAAGACGATCGCGTTGCAGCCTTTGCAACAGCTTTTGGAACGGCGCTCACTGGTGCCGAGCGAGGCCGCAAACAGCCAGCGGCAGATGCCTGATGCCTGATGCCGACCTGCAGAGCCTGGCAGCGGGTGGGTTCTCTCTCATTGGCGCTAGATTTGCATGCAAGCTCGAGATCAGTAGCCGTTGTTCGAGGAAGACGATGTCCGTGGAACTCTCCGATCTCGCTAAGGCCATGCGCCGCGGCGACTTGATCCCTTATCTAGGCCCAGGTGTGCTGGCGCCCGTCGTTGATCTCGAGACCGGTGCCGCGATGCCGGCCGACAGCGACAGCCTGATCCTGGCGATGAACAAAGGCCGGCCGATGTCGAAGCGGCTGATGTGGGAGTTCCCGCGCGCGGCTATGGATGTGGAGCTAAAGCGCGGCCGCAGCGCGGTGACCCGGTTCCTGGATAGCACCTATGGCCAGCGCCAATGGACCCGCGCCCCGCTGCATGACTGGCTCGCCAAGCTGACGCCGCACTATGTGATCGACATCAACCGCGATACCCAGCTACAAGATTCCTATGCAGATCAGCCGCATATCCTGATCCGCGGGATTGCACGCATCGCGGGAACCGATTATCGCTTCCGCATCCATGCCTACGATGGCAACCGTTATCAGGAGATCGAGCAAGACCAGGTCGACCCAGCATTACCGATCCTATTCAAGCCGCTCGGTAGCCCAAGACCGGACGCGACCTATATTGCCTCGGATGCCGATTTCGTCGACTACCTGACTGAACTCATGGGCGGCTTCGGGCTACCGCGCTTTCTCAAGGAGTATCGTGTTGGGCGTCAGTATCTGTTCCTTGGGCTGCGCCTAACGCGCGACACCGAGCGCATGGTGCTCTCGGATGTGATCTACGCCGCCGGCGAGCCCGCCGGCTGGGCGCTGATCCCGGCGCCGACCGACAAGGAGCGGCGTTACTGCGAGAAGAAGAACATCCAGCTCATCGAGGCCGATATCGAGGATCTGCTTGCTGCCGACGGTTTTACTGCCAATGACAGGGCGACTTCAGAAGCGGTTGCGGGCGCGACCGAGGCGGGGTGCTGAGGTGCTCGAGCGTCCTGATCGTTATATCAGCTTCCGCGATATCGACTGCGACGGTAACGCCGAGCGCTTCGTCGCCGCCTTAGGCACAGCGATGCGCACCGGCGAGCGCGATGATCCCTTCTGGAGCTACTTCGAGGCCAAGCTCGAGGGCCGCAACGGCCCGAAGCACGATGCGCTCTATCACATCCACTGCCATCTGAACCACCTGCGCGAGCTGCTCGAGCGTTGGGATGAGGTCGAGCTGGAGGCCATGCTCGAAGCGCTTGAGGTCGAGTGCTGCTAGGCTATTTGCATCGATGTGATGCCCGCGTTACGCCCGGCCCAGTCGCGGGCGAATTTTTGCTATCTTAGCCGGCTCAAGCGCTGAAGAGAGCCGAAGAGAGTTTTAGGAAGGTCTGAGAGCATGTCACCACCCGTCATCGCCCTGACCGATTCACCGGCGATCGGTCTCGACCCCAATCCGCCCGCGGGCACCCGGGTCAGTGAGGCCGATTATTGGGCCTACTACTATGAGCATGAGAACGGCTACGAATGGAACGACGGTGTCCTGGAGGTCAAGCCGGTGTCCGATGCCCTGACCCTCCGGGTCTATCAATGGCTGCTCTTGCTGCTGCAATTCTATCTGGAGACCCACGACAACGCCCAGCTGACCGCGCTGGAGATGGGCTTTCGCCTGCGCCTCGCCGATAAGGTTGTGATTCGCAAGCCGGATCTCGGGGTCGTGCTCGACAGCAACCCGATCCCGCTCGCCGATCTCGATCGCTCCTACAAGGGCACCTTCGATCTCTGCGTCGAGGCGCTCTCCGACAGCACCCCCGCTGAGATTGCCCGCGACACCGAGCAGAAGCGGCGTGAATACGAGGCCGCCGGTGTACGCGAATACTACATCCTGCACCATGAACCGCGCTGGCAGCGCTTCTACCGGCGTAACGCCTTCGGTCGCTACCAACCGATTCCGAGCAACGACGGCATATTGCAGTCCGAGGTGGTGCCGGGGCTGCGCTTTCGGCTCGAGGATCTGCTGCGCCAGCCCGGTCCGTCCGCGATGATCGAGGATGCGGTCTACGCACCCTTTGTGTTGCCCAAGTGGCAGCGCGAACGCGCGGCCTGGGATCGGGATCAGCAAGCCTGGCAACAGGACCGGCAGCGGTTGGAAGACGAACGTCGGGAGCGGCAACAGGCCGAGCAGGCAAGACAGCAGGCGGAGCAGGAAACGCAACAAGCCGAGCAGGCACGGCAACAGGCCGAGGCGTTCGCGCAGCGGGAACGCGCCGAGAAAGAGGCGCTGTTGGCGGAGCTTGCCCGCCTACGCGGCGATGCTTAACTGCGCTGCTCAGCTGCGTTGCCAGTCAAAGGCTGAATCGTCGCGGCGCCCGGCCCAGTCGCGGGCAAACTGCCAGGCGGTGCGGCCGCTGCGGGAGCCGCGGCGCAGCGCCCATTGGAGCGCGGCGCGCTCGGCATCGGCTGCTAATCTTGGCCCTGCTTCATGATCGCAGACGCCGAGCCGCTCGAGCCAATGGCGCACGACTTCCAGATACTGCTCCTGGCTGAACGGGTAGAACGAGAGCCAGATGCCGAAGCGATCCGAGAGCGAGATCCTCTCCTCAACGCCTTCACCCTGATGGATCTCGCCATCGATCATCCGTGCGTCTTGGTTGTCGCGCTGATACTCGGGCAGCAGATGGCGGCGGTTAGAGGTCGCATAGATCAGCAGGTTCTCGGGCGGCGCGCTCAGTGAGCCATCAAGCGCCGCCTTGAGCGCTTTGTAGCTCGATTCCGAGGCCTCGAACGAGAGGTCATCGCAGAACAGGATGAAGCGCTCCGGGCGCTCGGCGACCTGGACGATGATCCGTGGCAGATCGATCAGATCATCCTTGTCGACCTCGATCAGTCGCAGCCCCTGATCCTGATAGCGGCTCAGCAGCGCCTTGATCAGCGACGATTTTCCGGTACCACGTGAGCCAGACAGCAACACATTATTGGCGCTCTTCCCGGCCAGAAACTGCCGCGTATTGCGGTCGATCTCCGCGCGCTGCGCATCGATGCAGCGCAGATCCTCGAGCCGCAACTGATGCGGACGTCGGATCGGCTCCAGCCAGCCCCCGCCGCGCGGTCCCTGGGCGCCATCCTTGCGCCAGCGCCAGGCGACTGCCGTCCAGTCGGTCTCGGTCGGCGCCGGCAGCCAGGGCTCGACGCGGTCGAGCAGGGCATTGATGCGGCTCAGCAGTTGTTCGAGGTTGACGCTCATCAGTCACCAAGGCGAACCGTTTTATTGAGCTGACCAGGGGTGCGGCGTTTCCGCCATAAACCGCAGCCTCAGGCCTTTAGCGGCCGGTAACGGATGCGATGCGGCTGATCGGCCTCGGTGCCTAGGCGGCGATGGCGATCGTCCTCATAGTCCGCATAGTTGCCCTCGAACCAGGTCACCTGCGACTCACCCTCAAAGGCGAGGATGTGGGTCGCGATGCGGTCTAGGAACCAGCGATCATGGCTGATCACCACCACGCAGCCGGGGAAGTTGAGCACCGCCTCTTCCAGCGCGCGCAGGGTCTCGACATCCAGATCATTGGTCGGCTCGTCGAGCAGCAGCAGATTGCCACCGCTCTTCAGCAGCTTGGCTAGATGCACCCGGTTGCGCTCACCGCCGGACAGATCGCCGATGCGCTTCTGTTGATCGGAGCCTCTGAAATTGAACCGGCTCACATAGGCGCGCGAGGGCATCTCGTACTTGCCGACGACCAGGATGTCCTGACCGTCGGAGATCTCCTCCCAGACCGTCTTCTTGCCATCAAGCGCATCACGGCTCTGATCGACATAGGCGATCTCGACTGTCTCGCCGACGCGCATCTCGCCGCCGTCGGGCTGCTCCTGGCCGGTGATGATGCGAAACATGGTCGTCTTGCCGGCACCGTTCGGACCGATGACGCCGACGATGCCACCCCTAGGCAGGTTGAATGAGAGATCGTCATAGAGCAGCCGATCGCCATAACCCTTGCGCAGCCCATTGGCTTCGATGACCAGGTCGCCAAGCCTGGGGCCAGGCGGGATGTAGATCTCGTTGGTCTCGTTGCGGCTCTGGAACTCCTGCGATTGCAGCTCCTCGAAGCGCGCCAGACGTGCCTTGCTCTTCGACTGCCGTCCTTTAGGGTTGGTGCGCACCCATTCCAGCTCGTGCTTCATCGCCTTAATCCGCGCCTGCTCCGATTTCTCCTCCTGCTCCAGGCGCTTCTCCTTCTGCTCCAGCCAGCTCGAGTAGTTGCCTTCCCAAGGGATGCCATGACCGCGGTCGAGCTCGAGAATCCAGCCGGCGACGTTGTCGAGGAAGTAGCGATCATGAGTCACTGCGACCACGGTGCCGCTGTAATCCTTGAGGAAGCGTTCAAGCCAGGCCACCGATTCGGCGTCGAGATGGTTGGTCGGCTCGTCGAGCAGCAGCATGTCCGGCTTCGACAGCAGCAGCCGGCAGAGGGCGACGCGGCGGCGCTCGCCGCCAGAGAGCTTGCTCACATCCGCATCCCAGGGCGGTAGACGCAATGCATCAGCGGCCTGATCCAGGGTGCGATCCAGGTTATGGCCATCGGTGGCCTCGATCAGGTCTTCCAGCTCCGCCTGCTCCTTGGCCAGTGCGTCGAAGTCGGCGTATTCTTCGGCGTAGGCGGCGTAGACCGCATCCAGCCGCTCCAGCGCCTGCTTGATCGGCGCGACCGCCTCCTCGACGTTACCGCGCACGTCCTTGCTCTCGTCGAGCTGCGGCTCCTGCGACAGATAGCCGATGTTGATGCCCGGCTGCGGCCGCGCTTCGCCCTCGATCTCGGTGTCGATGCCGGCCATGATGCGCAACAGCGTCGACTTGCCGGAGCCGTTGAGACCGAGCACGCCGATCTTGGCGCCGGGAAAGAACGAGAGGGAGATGTCGCGCAGGATCACGCGTTTCGGCGGCACGATCTTGCCGACGCGGTTCATGGTGTAGATGTATTGCGCCATCTCGGTCCTATGTCGTTGAGCCATATTGGTCAGGAAATGAGCCGCGATTCTGCCCCCTCTCGGCTAGAATGTCCAAGGCGAGCGCGCAGATTCGCAAGCTCAGCACCTGTAGGAGAGCCATCGTTATGGGCGCAGAACAGATCCCGGCCGTCGGATTCGTGGCGCCGAGCGGCAGCGGCAAGACCACTCGGGCGCATTCCCAATTTTCCGTGTCATGTAGAGGTCGTCATGACGGATGGATTTGCCATGGTTTTCAGTAAATTCCAACGCCCGGCCTTGAAGTAGGAGCGAAGCATGAGCATGGCCTCAG
>POWB01000006.1:23853-181601 GCA_010912705.1 Halochromatium sp. | reverse complement strand
TGTGAATAAGGTTTATCTACAGCAATACGTCGCCATGCATGAATGGGCTCACAATATTAAGGTATGCACAATAGAATTTCTCCGAATACTGTGTGGTGTCACACAGTTCGCCTCATGAGCCGATCCATCAGCCCGATCTGGTGATCCTCGACGAGCCCGCTGATGGCCTCGACCCAGTTCAGATCCGCGAGCTACGCGGTCTGATTCAAGGCCTTGCCGAGGGTGCCGGCGTCATCCTCTCCAGCCATGCCCTCACCGAGGTGCAGGCCAGCTGCACGCGCGTGATCATCCTGCACCAGGGGCGACAGCTGCATGAGGCCGACCTCAGGACCAAGCCCGCAGCAGCCCGCGAGGTTCAGGTCCGGCTCCGGCCACCACCGGTGCTCAGCTCAGTGCTCGCGTTACCGCCGGTTGAAAGCGCCGAGCCCTGCGGTAAACATGCACTGCGCATCCGCTTGCACCAGGATGCCAGCGCCGATGCACTGGCTCGGGCATTGATGGAGCACGGCTATGGCCTGCTCGAGCTGTGCCCCTGCCGGACCGATCTTGAGCAGGTCTTCTTCAGCTGCATTGGCATGGAGTCTACTGCATGATTCTCGTCATTGCCCGTCATGAGCTCGGCGCTCTCTTTCAAACCCCGCTTGCCTGGATACTGCTGGCGGCCATGCAGCTGCTCTTTGCCTGGGTCTTTCTCGAGGTCTTGGATCAGTATCAGGGCATCATCGCCCCTGAGCTTGAGATTGGCCTCAACAGCGCACTCGCCGAGCGGCTCTACGGCGCGGCATTGCTGCTCCTATTGCTCATCGCCCCGCTGCTCGCCGCGCGCAGCCTGGGACAGGATCAGCAACTCGGTACGGATCAACTACTGGGCTCAGCAGCGGTGCCTATCAACGCGATCCTGCTTGGTAAGCTGCTGGCCCTCTTGGTGCCACTCTGGCTGCTCGCGCTTTTGCCACTCCTGCTGATCGCCGGGCTGATCGGCGCCTCACCGGTTGATCTTGGGCTCTTCGTCGCAGCAACGCTGGGGCTGTGGCTCAGCGCACTCCTGTTCACCAGCGTCGGGCTCTTAACTGCCAGTCTGGTCCGGCAGCCGACGCTGGCGGCGATCCTCGGCTATGCGGTCTTGATCATGCTGTCGCTGATCCATGACGCTGACCAGCTCGCGGCGCTGCAACTGTCGCTGCTGGACTGGCTCTCCTGGAGCCAGCATCTGGTCTGGCTCTTCAATGGCGTGGCTCGGCTCAGCGATCTCAGTTACTTTGTGCTGATGTCCACCCTATTCCTGGCCCTAGCCGAGCGCCAGCTCGCCAATCGGCAGTTGGGATGAGTCAGCATGACTGCGAACCTAGACAGACTCGAACAGGGTCTCGAACAGAGACCCGAGCAAGACCTAGACCTAGACCTAGACCTGCCCGGGCGATTCAGTCGGCTGAACCGCCCGGCTGCTGATCTCCTGTTCCTGCTGTTGTTGATCCTGGTTGTGCTGCTCGCCGGCTGGCTCATTGCCCGCCATGATCGGGGCTGGGATCTGACCCTCAGCGGCCGCAACAGCCTCTCGAGCGAGAGTCGTGGCGTGCTGGCTCGGCTCGAGGAGCCAATCGACATCCGTATCTTTGCCGCCCCAGAGACCAAGCTTGCGCGCGCGATCGAGCAGGTGCTGGCGCCCTACCGGCGTGCGAGCACACTGGTTCAAACCCAGTACATCGACCCACAGCTCTTCCCCGAGCTGGCTCGTGCTGCTGATGTCTATCTGCAAGGTCAGTTGGTACTCGAGTACCAGAATCGGCGACTGTCACTCGAACGACTCAATGAGCGCGTGCTCACTAACGCCATCGCCCGCCTCCAACTGCAAGACCCACCCTGGATCGCGGTGCTAGAGGGACACGGCGAGCGCGCCATCGACGGCGCTGCCCCGGGCGATCTTCGTCGCTTTTCGCAGCTCTTGATGCAGCGCGGCTTGCGCTTGCAGCCGCTCGACCTGGCCGTTCAGACCCAGATCCCGGACAACATTGATCTACTCCTCATCAGCACCCCGGCCATCGCCCTCTTCCCCGGCGAGGAGCTAGCCTTGGTCAGCTATCTGGAGCGCGGTGGCAACCTACTCTGGCTGCTCGACCCAGCCGATCCCGAAGCAGGTCTGCTCGGGCTCGAAGCGCTGCAGGAACTGCTGAACATCGAACGCTTGCCCGGCCAGATCGTGGACGCAGCCGCTGGCGACCTGCGCTTGCAGGCACCAACCTTTGCCGTCGTCCAAGACTGGCCCGATCATGCACTGACTACCGATCTCAGTGGCCCGGCCCTCTTCCCGGGCGCGGTCGCGCTGAGCCTCGCCGAGGCCTCTGCATGGCGACAGGTCACCGCCTTTAAGACTGGTGCGCTCAGCTGGAACGAGACCGGGCCCGTCCGCGGCGAGATCGCACCTGATCCCGACGCCGGCGAGCAGCGCGGTCCGCTCAACGTCGGCCTGCTCCTGAGTCGTCCACTGGCCCGCGCGCCCGGTTATGATCCGGCCCGCGACCCGATCGAGGCGCGGCAGCAGAATGCGCCGCGACAGCAACGGATCGCGGTCATCGGCGACGGCGATTTCCTCGCCAACGCCCATCTGGATCAGGGTGCCAATAAGGCACTGGCACTGCAGTTGGTGCGCTGGCTCGCCCATCGCGAAGACCTGATTGCGGTACCGCCGCCGGTCAATGATCGAGTCGCGCTGGTGCTGACACCGCTGCGAATGCTGATGATCAGCGTTGGCAGCCTAGTCGTCTTGCCGGGCTTTCTGGCCTTAGCGGGACTCGGCATCTACTGGTCCCGGAACCGCGCTTAGGATGCTCATACGCTGGCTGATTAACCTGGGCTTGGCGCTGATCGCTGGCCTGCTCACACTGCTTGCCGTCCAAGACGTGCAACATCAGATCCGCAGTGGCCGCCTCACTGACCTGAACCCCGAGCTGGTTCAGCGCATCGAGCTGCAGCGCAGCGCTGGCCCCTTGATCCACCTCGAGCAGCGCGATCAGGGCTGGTGGATGCGCGCGCCAATCGAGGCGCCGGCCGATGCTGAGACGGTTGAGCGGCTGCTGAACATCGCCCAGGCAGGGGTCAGCCGCGTACTGCCGGCCGATGCCACCGCTGCCGGTCGGCTTGGCCTCGATCCGCCACGCGTGCGGCTGACCCTCGATGGACTGACATTGAACATTGGCGAGCTTGACCCGATCGGCAACCGCCGCTATGTGATGATCGGTGACCTGGTGCAGCTCATCGATGATGATCAGCTGCCCTGGCTGC
Source organism: Halochromatium sp. (assembly GCA_010912705.1). Classification (GTDB taxonomy): domain Bacteria; phylum Pseudomonadota; class Gammaproteobacteria; order Chromatiales; family Chromatiaceae; genus Lamprobacter. The sequence goes on along the minus strand of POWB01000006.1, from coordinate 178,322 downwards.
TGGCACCACCCGAGCAGTTCCTCAGCCGACGCTTACTGCCGGCCAACTTCATTCCCGGGCTTGGCAGTATCGATGGCCGCCCACTCTCAGCGGACGCGCTCGCAGGACTGGTCGATGTGGTTGCCGAGCGAGTCGAGCCTATCAACGGCGAGCTGGGCGGGCGCATCCTGGTGATCCAATCAGCCGATGATACTGAGCGACTGCGCTTTTTGATTGCCGAGGGCGGCACCCGTTGGACTCGGCTCGATCAGCGCCTCAGCTACTGGCTCGCGCAGCCGCCGCTGGCCGAGCCCGATGAGGATGGCCCAGCTCATTGAATACCAGAGCAGCCGCTCCGCCAAGCCAGAGAGAGTAAGCGCCAAGATGCCCGAGCTGCCTGAGGTCGAGACCAGCCTGCGCGGCATCGCGCCGCATCTGACCGGGCGCCAGATCGCGCAACTCATCGTCCGCAATCCTCGCTTGCGCTGGCCGATCCCGGCAGACACGGCAGCGCGCGTCACTGGTCAGACCATCGTCGCGCTGCGTCGGCGTGGAAAATACCTGCTCTTGGAGCTTGAGCAGGGCCTGTTGCTCTTGCATCTGGGCATGTCTGGGAGCCTGCGCGTCCTGCCAGTAACAACACCGCCGGAGCTGCACGACCATGTCGACCTCTGTCTCGAGGACGGACACTGCCTGCGCTTCCGCGATCCACGGCGCTTCGGCATGCTGCAATGGACGCCAGCCCCGGCCGAGGCGCATCCATTGCTGCGCGATCTTGGGCCGGAACCGCTCGGGCCAGCCTTTAGTGGGGCCTATCTGCATCAGCGCGCACGCGGACGGCGGGCGCCGATCAAGACCTTCATCATGGATAGCCAGGTCGTGGTTGGCGTCGGCAACATCTACGCCAACGAATCGCTGCACCTAGCCCGCATCCATCCCAAGCGCGCAGCCGGTCGCATCAGCGGTGAGCGCTTTGATCGTTTAGCAGAGGCGATTCGCAATGTGCTTGCGGATGCCATCGCGCAAGGCGGCACCAGTCTGCGAGATTTCGTGCAGGAAGACGGCAATCCCGGCTACTTTGCCCAATCATTGCGCGTCTACGGGCGCACCGATCAGCCCTGCCCAAGCTGCGGCGGTCCGATCCAGCAATGCCGCATTGGCCAGCGCTCGAGCTTCTACTGTAGTGCCTGTCAGCGTTGATCCTAAAAAGAACACTTAAACCGCAGATGACGCAGATTAACGCATAGATTTCAATAGGCTGCAGCCAATCCTTGCTTCACCTGTTGGGCGCCCTTGCCAAAACCGCTAACGCCTTGTTTTAGATTATTTTAATCTGCGCGCATCTGCGTCATCTGCGGTTTATAGGATGAGCCGTTGCGGCCAGCGAGAAAGGCTCGAACCACCTGCTCAGCTGCTCGCGCCAAGAGCTCGGTGACCCGACGTTCGGCCTCGGCTAGCCTGATCGGACCTGGGCAGAGCGAAAACAGGGCATCGAGTCCGAGCCCGTGCAAGGATTCAATCTGCTCGCCAATCCCGCCGGCGATGCCAATACAGGGGATACCCCGCTGACGCGCCCGCGCAGCGACCGCCGCTGGCGCCTTGCCGCATGCGGTCTGCGCATCAATCTGGCCCTCGGCGGTCAGCACCAGAGCCGCACCCTCGAGGGCTTGATCCAAGCCCACCAGATCGAGCACCAGCTCGGCCCCAGGACGCAGCTCGGCGGCACAAAAGGCCATCAGACCGGCGCCAAGGCCACCGGCAGCCCCGGCCCCAGGAACCTGTCTGGTCTCGCAGCCCAGGTCTTCGCGCATCCGCTCGGCTAGGTTGTTGAGGCCAGCGTCCAGGATCTCGACCAGGGCTGGCGTGGCGCCCTTCTGCGGCCCGAAGACCGCTGCCGCACCCTGCGGACCGGTCAGCGGATGCTCGACATCACAGATGGTCTGCACCTGTACCTCGGCCAGTCGCGGGTGAACGCCAGCACCATCGATGCGCACGATACGCCCAAGCTCCGCGCCGATCGGCCGCACCGGCTGACCCTGTCGATCCAGCAGGCGATAGCCGAGCGCCGAGGCCATGCCGATGCCACCCTCGTTGGTCGCACTGCCACCCAGACCAATGATCAGCGTCTCAGCGCCAAGCGCCAGCGCCTCGCGCATCAACTCGCCAGTACCCAGGGTTGTAGTCAGTGCCGGATCACGGGCTTCAGGATCGACCAGCACGAGCCCGCTCGCGAGCGCCATCTCGATGATGGCGGTGCGCTGTGCCGGCAGCCAGGCAAACTCGGCCTCTATCATCCTAAAGGTTGGCCCGGTCACCTGCGTCTGGCGCCGCTCGGCGCCGAGTGCTTCGCAGGCGACCTCGAGCAGCCCATCGCCCCCATCGGCGACTGGCACCAGCCGGATCTCGGCATCAGGCGCGGCGCGGCGCGCGCCCTCGGCCAGCGCTGCCGCGGCCGCACTGGCCGAGCAACTGCCTTTGAGCGCATTCGGCGCCATCACCAGGGTCAGCGGCTGATGAGCCAGGGGGAATGGTGATGGCGGTGATGTCTTCACTGCGGGGGCCTTGGCCATCAGCTCACGAGCCGCCGCCAATAGGTACGGCGCCAATAGTAGAGCACAGTGGTATCCGGCCAGGGGTAGGAATCACCGTAGCCGACGCCGCGTTGGGGGTACTCAACATTATCGCTAGCCGGGTCTAAGGGTCGCCAACTTTCCTCGCGCGGCTCGCCATCGACCGGCTCTCGGGTCAGACCGCGATTGCGTCGCTCGGAGGCGCCATAGCGGTCATAATTCTGCTGCGCCTCGGCTAGGCTGACGGTATTACTACTGCCAGGCATCTCGGGAAAGCGCAGCTGCGACAGATCATCCTCCCAACCGCAGATTGGGCAACACTGATGCGAGCCAGGAACCTGATCGTGGACCAGATAGCCGCAGCAAGGACAGGGAAACTTCTCGGTAGCATGCATGATGCACTCTTCGTCGATCCGGGTTGACCAGCAGCCTAGCGCGCAAGCGCAGCTAGAAAAACCCCAACAGCTGTCGGCCGATTAGCGCTATGCGACCAGTCTCTCTCCGGTAGATGGCCACGCAGTCAAGCGAGCCGAGGCAAAAGTCCGGATAATTCGCCCGGTATGTTGAACACCACCACCCTATCATCGATCTCCGCTGTCCTGCTGACTGAGCTGTCCTATGCCTGAGCCCGCCCCCGCCTTTGCCGTTGGCCAACGTTGGCTCTCTGAAACCCAACCCGAGCTTGGCCTCGGGATGATCGAGGCCGTCGAGCATCGGCGCGTCACGGTCCTATTCCCGGCCACTGGCGAGCGCCGCACCTATGCCGCCGACAACACGCCACTCTGGCGCGCGCAGCTCACAACCGGTGAGCTGTTGCGTGATCTCGATGGTCGCGACCTAACCGTAATCGATCATCTCGAGCACAACGGTTTCATCACCTATCTGGCCCGCGACAACGCCGGCAACGAGCAGCCGCTGCCGGAGACCCGCATCGACCCTAGGCTGCGCCTGAGCCGCCCACAGCAGCGCCTACGCGCTGGCCGGCTAGACAGCGACACCTGGTTCCGGCTGCGCATGCAGGCACTGGAGCAAACCGGCCAGCTAGCGACTGCCACCGCGCGCGGGCTGCTCGGCGCACGCATCAGTCCGATCCCACACCAACTACATATCGCCGCCGAGGTGGCCGACCGGCATCATCCGCGCGTGCTGCTCGCCGACGAGGTCGGCCTCGGCAAGACCATCGAGGCCGGGCTGATCCTGCATCGGCTGCTGTTGGCCGGACGGGTGCGTCGCGTCTTGATCCTGGTCCCCGAGCCGCTGTTGCATCAATGGCTAGTCGAGCTGCTGCGGCGCTTTAATCTGCGCTTTGCCTTGTTCGATCGGGAACGGGTGAGCGCGCTGACGGGGGGCAGCGAGGCACTGAATCCGTTTGAGTCTGAGCAGAAGATCCTCTGCAGCCTGGATCTACTCACCAGTGACGCCGGCCTTGCCGATGCTGTACTCCATGCCGGCTGGGATCTGTTGATCTGCGATGAAGCCCATCATCTAGAATGGTCACCTGAGGCGAGCAGCCCCGCCTATGACTTGGTTGCCGCACTCGCCACAATCACGCCAGCGGTGCTGCTGCTGACGGCAACCCCGGAACAGCTTGGCCGCGCCGGTCATTTCGGCCGCTTGCGACTGCTCGACCCAGAGCGCTTCGGCGATTACCAGCGCTTCTTGGACGAAGAGGAAGGCTATGCCCCGGTCGCCGAGCTGGTCAGCCGCCTGCTCGAGGAAACCCCGCTGACCAGTGCCGAGCAGGCACAGCTTGAGGCGTTGCTCGATGACAGGGATATCGAGACGACAAAGTCCGATGGCGCGAATGGGACCTCTAGGCCAACTAGCCAGATGGTCAGAGATCATCATGATCGCCAGGCCATCATCGAGCAACTGCTCGACCGCCACGGCACCGGCCGGGTGCTGTTCCGTAACAGCCGCGCTGCGATTAGCGGCTTCCCGCAGCGCGAGCTGCATCCAGCTCGATTGGAGCAAGACTCAGGGCTGGATGACTCAGACGCGCCGAGGGATCAACAGGATCAGGCTGATCAGCTCAATTCGCTGGAACAGCCAGAACAGAGCGCGTTGGCTGACAGCCGCAACGCCGATCCACTCGACGCGCTCTTGTCGGCGATCGAAAACACCGACCTACTCGACACCGATCCGCGAGTCGATTGGCTGATCGCGCAGCTCCGCGCACTCGCGCCAGCCAAGGTGCTATTGATCACGGCCACCGCAGAGACCCTGCTCGACCTGCGCCGCACCCTGCTCGAGCGCGCCGGCATCCAAGCCGCGGTGTTCCATGAAGGCATGCCAATCGTCGAGCGTGACCGCGCCGCCGCCTTCTTCGCCGACCCGGATGAGGGCACCCAAATCCTGCTCTGCTCCGAGATCGGCAGCGAGGGGCGCAACTTCCAGTTTGCCCATCATCTGGTGTTATTCGATCTGCCTACTGATCCTGAGCTGCTCGAGCAGCGCATCGGCCGGCTCGATCGGATCGGCCAGACCGAGACCATCCGCATCCATGTCCCCTATCGCGCCGGCAGCCCAGATGAGCTGCTGTTCCGCTGGTATCACGAAGGACTCGACGCCTTCTCTGCCCATCAGCCAGCGGCCCCAGCGGTGTTCTGGGAGCAACGCGAGAGGCTCGAGGACCTGCTGATGGACCCGGCTCCAGAGCCAGCCGAGATCGACGCCCTGATCGACGCAGCCAAGGCACTGCGCGCGCGACTCGATGCCGAGCTCGCCGCCGGCCGTGATCGGCTGCTCGAGCTCAGCTCGCATCGTCCAGCGCGGGGCGCGGCCCTGGTCGAGGCGCTCGAGAGCGAAGATCGTGATCCCGGCATCGAGACCTTCCTCACCGGGCTTTGGGATGCATTCGGGGTCGAGCGCGAGGCCGGCCCAAGTGGCAGCATCATCGTTCGGCCCGGCAACCACATGCTGCATGAGCACTTCCCCGAGCTACCAGACGAAGGGATGACCGCGACCTTCAGCCGCCAACATGCACTGGCCCATGAAGACCGACGCTTCCTCACCCGCGAGCACCCGATGGCACGTGCCGCGCTCGAGATGATGACCGGCTCCCACATGGGCACCAGCGCACTCGTGTTGACCCAAGACCCGCGCTTTGCCTCCAGTGCTTTACTACTCGAGGCGGTCTATGTCGCCGAATGCCCCGCACCTCCGATCCTCAACGCCCAGCGTTTCCTACCACCGACCGCTCGGCGTATGCTGATCGATGAACAAGGCAAAGAGCGCAGTACCGAGATCGACCGCAACGCCCTCGGCGGCAAATGTCTGCGCTCTCGGAGACCGCTTGCACGCGCCCTCTTGAAGGCCAAGAGCAAGGTGATCGACGCCATGATAGAGCTCGCAGAGCAGCAGGCCGCACGCGAGAGCCAAGTGCTGCGCGAGCAGGCAAGTCAACTGATGCATGAACAGCTTGACGCGGAGCTGGCGCGGCTACAGGCACTCGCTCGCCGCAATCCAGCGGTGCGCCCAGAGGAGATCGAAGCGCTCATCGCCGAGCGCGATGCCCTCGCTGAGACGCTTGCTAACAGCCGACTACGCCTCGATGCCCTACGCCTGATCGCCTTTGCCTAGTCTTCTCACACGCCTATTGACCGAGGGCCGACCCCAATGTCTCAATGGCCGATCACAGGTGAACAGCCCGCCAGTGCCGAGCCCGTCTCCGCCGACGGCCGACTGGTCAGCGAAGCCGAGTACTGGCAGGACTGGTACAACACCGGTGATCTCAGCTACGAGTGGAACAACGGCCGCTTGGAGGAGAAGCCAGTGTCGGATTTCGAGACCTTTCAGGTCTACCTCTGGTTTCTGGAGCTGTTGCGCCACTACCTGCGGCTACAGCCCATCGGCAAGCTGGTGGCGCTGGAGATGGGCTTCCGGCTGTCGCTCAGCTCGGGCACGGTGATCCGCAAACCCGACTTGGCGGTGGTGCTCGACAGCAACCCAGTTCCGCTGGACCTGAGCGATAGCTCCTATCATGGCATCTTCGACCTCTGCGTCGAGGCCCTATCGACAGAAAAGCCGGCCTATGTCCATCGCGATCTGGTGGTCAAGAAAGCCGAGTACGCTGCCGCCGGCGTGCCCGAGTATTATGTGCTGCATCGCGAGCAGGGCAACCTGGCCTTCTATGGCCGCACCCGGGGCAGCCGCGTCTACAGCCCGCTGCCGATCGAGGACAGCGGTGATGAGCGCCTGGTGCGCTCGCGGATCTTGCCAGGTTTCCAGTTTCGTATCGGTGACCTGATCCGCCGACCAGACCTCGATGCGATTCGTCGCGACCCGGTCTACAGCGGTTTCGTGCTGCCAGAATGGACGCTTGCCGAGCAGGCGCAGGCTCAAGCCAAACAGGCGCAGGCTCAAGCCGAGCAGGCGCAGGCTCAAGCCGAACAAGCACGATTAAAGGCTGAGCACGAGCGCGATCAGGCTAGCCAAGAACGCGATGAGGCCAGCCGCAAATGCGATGAAGCCTTGGCAGAGGCGCGGCGCGAGGCAACCGCCCGAGCGGCACTGGAAGCGGAGTTAGCAAGCTTGCGCAACAGCTCGTCCTGATTCCTGCCCAACCCCCCGCCGTCGCTTATGCCCTTGATTGGCTAACCCGCCTGCATCAAGCTTTTCAGGCGCCGATAATCGTTTTTTGCTCGTGCCAATGCGTGGAAAGCCAGCGTTAGACTCCTACTCAATATTCTGCACCTGCTCCCGCATCTGCTCGATCAACACCTTCATATCGACCGCGGCACGGGTCACCGTGGCATCGGGCGACTTCGAACTCAAGGTATTGGCCTCGCGGTTCAGCTCTTGCATCAGGAAGTCGAGCCGGCGGCCGATCGGGTCATCGCTGTCGAGGCTATCGCGGACCTCAGTGATGTGGCTCTCGAGCCGGTCCATCTCTTCATCGACATCGAGGCGCTGCGCGATCAGGGTCATCTCCTGCTCGAGACGGGTCTCGTCAAGCTCGTCGCGTATCTCAGCGAGACGCTCGGCGATGCGGGTGCGGACCGCTGCGAGCACCTCGGGCATCCGTTGCCGGACCTCGGCGACGCGCTCGAGGAGCTTGTCGCAACGGTCGAGCAGCAACGTCTTCAATCGCTCGCCCTCGCGCACACGGGCCTCGACCAAGGCCACCAGGGTCTCCTCGAGCAGCTCGAGTGCGGCGTTGCTGAGGGCATCCATGTCCTTCGGCGCCTCTTCGAGCATGCCGGGCCAGCTCAGCAGATCAAACATGTGTGGCGCCGCCGGCTCGCCAATGCGGGTGGCGACCTTGTCGGCGGCCTTGAGCAGCGCCTCGAGCAGCGCGGTGTTGACGCGCAGCTCAGCAGAGCCAGCAGAGCCGCCGCCTGAGCCGCCACGCCCACCCAGCCGCAGGCTGAGATCAATCTTGCCGCGACTCAAATGCTGCCCCAGGATCTCGCGGACCTTGGGCTCGAGGCTGCGCAGATCCTCCGGCAGACGCAGATGCGGCTCCAGGAAGCGATGGTTGACACTGCGGACCTCCCAGGTCAGCTCGCCGGCCTCGGTACTACGGTCTTGACGGGCGAAGGCGGTCATGCTCTTAGCCATAGGCTTGTTTCGATCGGGTTGCGGACGTTGCCGGGATCATAACGCGATCAGGGCTGTCGGACGCGACTGAGACAAATTTGACCCCAAAGCTCGTCCGTGCGGACAATCAGCCTAGCCGCACTAAGGATCAAACAGCCATTCATGGCCACTCATCTTCACTGCTCACATGCGACAATCCGGTCGCGGCTAGACCTCTCAACTGATGAACACCACAGAGTCGCAACTCGCAAGCCGCCCTGCTCGTCCGTCCTATCGACCCGCCCTCATCCTAATGGAGCCCATCATGCGCCCGTCCGCCCGCCAACCCGATCAGCTGCGCCCGTTGCGCTTCACCCCCGGTTTTACGACTCAAGCCGAGGGCTCGGTCTTAGCCGAGTTCGGCGAGACCCGTGTGCTCTGCACCGCCAGCGTCGAGGAGCGGGTGCCGCCGTTCTTACGTGGCCAGGGTCAGGGCTGGATCACCGCCGAATATGGCATGCTGCCCCGCTCGACCGGCGAGCGCACCCCGCGCGAGGCCGCGCGTGGTAAACAGGGCGGGCGGACCCTCGAGATCCAGCGCCTGATCGGACGCTCGCTGCGCGCGGCGGCGGATCTAAAGCAGCTCGGCGAGCGCAGCATCACGCTGGATTGCGATGTGATCCAGGCCGATGGGGGCACGCGCACGGCGGCGATCAGCGGCGCCTGGATCGCGCTGCAGATCGCCATCCAAGGGCTAGTCGCCCAGGGCAAACTGCAGCAGTCGCCGCTGAAGCGACAGATTGCGGCGGTCTCGGTCGGTGTCTATGCCGGCACGCCGGTGCTGGATCTCGACTATGCCGAGGACAGCAGCGCTGACACCGATATGAATGTGGTGATGGCCGATGACGGCGGGCTGATCGAGATCCAAGGCACGGCCGAAGCTGCGCCCTTCTCGCGCACCGAGATGATCGCCATGCTCGACTTGGCGACCATCGGCATCGAGCAGATCATCGCCGCTCAACGCGCGGCCCTCACCGACTGAGCGCCGCTCCATGGTACGAACAGCAGATCACGAACCTGACGCATGAGCCCTAAGTTAGCTATCGAAACCAACGCCATCGTCCTTGCCAGTGATAACCCCGGCAAGCTGCGCGAGATCGAAGCATTGATCGCCCCCGCAGGACTGCACCTGATCCCGCAAGGCCAGCTCGGCATCGGGTCGGCCGAGGAGACCGGCCTGACCTTTGTTGAGAACGCCATCCTCAAGGCACGCCACGCAGCGCGCTGTAGCGGCCGCGCGGCGATCGCCGACGATTCTGGCATCGAGGTCGATGCCTTGCAGGGCGCACCCGGCATCTACTCAGCCCGCTACGCTGGCGCCGAGAGTAGCGATGAGGCCAATAACGAGAAGCTACTGCGCGCACTCGCCGAGCAGCCCAACGCCAACCGCAGCGCACGTTTCCAATGCGTGATGGTCTATCTGCGCCATGCCGATGACCCGACCCCTTTGATCTGCCAAGGCACCTGGGAAGGGCTGATCCTCGACGCACCTCGCGGCCAGCGCGGTTTTGGCTACGACCCAATCTTTGGCGTGCCCACCCACGGCATGAGCTCAGCGGAGCTAGAGCCGGAGACCAAGAATGCGCTCAGTCATCGCGGTCAAGCGTTGCGTGCGCTAGTCGCAAGCCTGCTGGAACAGCCGACGCCCTATAACCTCAATGCCCAACCAGCAGCTCAACCCCGAGGCGATAGCAAGTGAACGCTATCGACAACACAGGTGTCTCTGCCCGACTGGAAGCGGTGCGCGCACGCATCGCTGCTGCCGAGGCTCGCTTCGATCGTGAGCCGGGCAGTGTCGAACTGCTCGCGGTCAGTAAGGTACAGCCAGCCGCACTGATTCGCGCTGCCTACCAGCACGGCCAGGTCGCCTTTGGCGAGAGCTATGTGCAAGAGGCCTGCGATAAGCAGGTCCTGCTTGCCGATCTGGCACTCGACTGGCACTTTATCGGCCGCATCCAGAGCAATAAGACCAAACTCATAGCCGAGCACTTCAGCTGGGTGCATGGACTGGGTGATACGCATCATGCCCAACGCCTCGGCGCGCAACGGATCGCACTCGGGCTTGCGCCACTGCGCTGCTGTCTGCAAGTCAATCTGAGCGGCGAGGCGAGCAAGGCCGGTGTCGAGCCGAACGCATTGCCCTTGCTGCTCGAGCAGTGCAGTGCGATCGAAGGGCTGCGCATCGAGGGCTTGATGACCCTGCCAGCCCCAAGCGACAACCTTGAGTCCCAGCGGCAACCCTTTGCCGAGCTGCGCAGCCTACGCGATCAACTTGCAACGCCCGAGCAGCCGCTGGCGACCCTGTCGATGGGGATGTCCGACGATCTTGAGGCCGCGGTCGCCGAGGGCGCTACAATGGTGCGTATCGGCACGGCCGTCTTCGGCCCGAGACCACAACACTAGGCCGCTCGGGCTGGTTGCCAAGCGACAAACGCCGCAACGAGTCCGCGCCACAACTGACGCACTTTCTTGCCTATGCCCTCAACCACCACACGCATCGCCTTCATCGGCGGCGGCAACATGGCCCGTAGCCTCATCGCTGGACTGGTCGCCGACGGCTATGAGGCTGCACGCCTGACCGTCAGCGACCCGGATACCGCAAAGCGCGACGCGCTCGCCGAGCAGTTTGGCATCACCGCCTGCGCCCAGGCTGTCGAGGCGATCGACGCCGCCGAGGTCATCGTCTTCTGCGTCAAACCTCAGATGGCAGCAGTCGCCTGCCGCGAGGTCGGCGCCCTGCTCAGCGAGCCCTTACCGCTGGTGATCTCGGTCATGGCTGGCGTCACCGAGGCCTCAATCCACGGCTGGCTCGGACAGCCCACCCCGCTCGTGCGCTCAATGCCCAACACCCCAATGCTGGTGCAGTCTGGCGCCATCGGACTGCATGCCAGCGCGGGCACCTGGGCAAAGCACGTCAACCTGGCCGAAGAGGTCATGCGCGCCGGCGGACTCACGCACTGGGTCAAGACAGAGGCCGAGCTAGACACCGTCACTGCCCTCTCCGGCAGTGGACCGGCCTACTTCTTCTTGTTCATGGAGGCGCTCGAGGAGGCCGCCATCGCCGAGGGCCTCGACCCCGAGGGCGCCCGACTGCTGAGCATTCAGACCGCACTGGGCGCTGCCCGCATGGCCGTTGAGAGCGATGAGTCACCGCAACAACTGCGCCAGCGCGTCACCTCACCCGGCGGCACGACCGAGCGCGCCATCGCGGTGTTCGAAAAGGGTGGGCTGCCGGCCCTAACGTTGCGCGCGGTGGCTGCCGCCCGGCATCGCGCACAGGAGCTTTCTGAATTGATCGCGGAGGAGAAATGACCGAGGCCTACTTCACCAACCCACTGATCTTCCTGATCAAGACCCTGTTCGGGCTCTACATCACCCTGGTCATCATCCGCTTCCTGCTGCAGTGGGCGCGGGCCGATTTCTATAATCCGATCTCGCAGTTCGTGGTCAAGCTCACCTCGCCGGTGCTGCGGCCAGTGCGCAAGCTGATCCCGGGCTACGCGGGGCTGGATCTCTCGGCCATCGTCGTTGCCTGGGCGCTCAAGGCCTGCGAGCTAGCATTGCTGTCGATGCTGATGGGGCTAGGCCGCAACCCACTCGCTGCGCTGCTCTGGGCACTCCCGGCGCTGGTCTCAACGATCCTCAGCATCTTCCTCTTTGCGATCCTGATCCGGGTGATCCTGAGCTGGGTGAATCCCGACCCCTACAATCCCGCGGTGATGCTGCTCAGTGACGTCACCGACCCGATCATGCGCCCCGCGCAGCGTCTGATCCCGCCCATGAGCGGCATCGATCTCTCGCCCATGGTGGTGATGATCGGCCTGGTGCTGCTCGAGATGCTGCTGCTGCCACCCTTGCAGCTGCTGACCGGTAGTCCATTCTAATCGATGGGTGACGCGGCTGACTGGTACCGCTGGGATGGCACTGACCTGCTGCTGCGGCTGCGCGTACAGCCACGCGCAGGCCGCAGCGCCTTCGCCGAGCCGTTCGGCGATGCACTCAAGGTCAAGCTCAAGGCGCCGCCGGTTGATGGCCGCGCCAACGCTGAGCTGCTGCGGTTCATTGCTGAGCGCTTTGGCGTCTCACGCAGCGCGGTCGAGCTGGTGACTGGCCAGCAGAGCCGCACCAAGCAGCTACGCGTCAAGAACCCGCATCAGCTGACGCTCGGTATCAAGGATGCGCGCGCCGGAACTGGAGATGAGCAGTAAGCAGCCTAAAGCACCAACAGCTGCCAAAGCGCATAAAGGCCGAAGCCGATTACCATCAGGCCCGCCAACTGACGCAGCCAGCGTTGCTCACTGAGACGTGCGGCGGCACCAGCCAAGAGGCCCAGCCCGAGCAGATTGGGCAAGGTACCCAGCCCAAACACCAGCATCAGCAGCGCCCCCTGCAGCGGCCCGCCAGCGCTCGCTGACCAGATCAGCACGCTATAGACCAGCCCGCAGGGCAGCCAGCCCCAGACCAGACCAACCGCCAGCGCTTGCCACCAGTGGCGCACCGGCAGGAAGCGGCGTCCGAGCGGCTCGATCCGGCGCCAGAGCAGTGCGCCGAGTCGCTCGACTCGGGTCAGCCCCTGCCACCAGCCGCCCAGATAGAGTCCAAGCGCGAGCATGAAGCCCGCCGCGATCAGATACAGCGCCCGCTGCGCCAGATGCAGCGGCAGAAACTCGAGCGCGATCGCACCCAGCGTCCCCATCAATGCACCGGCCAGCGTATAACTGAGGATGCGCCCGCTGTTATAAGCGAGCTGAAATGGCAACTGACGCGAGACCTGCTGACGCTGCTCGCGCGGCAGTCCAGCAGTTAAGGTCGCGACGATACCGCCGCACATGCCGACGCAGTGCACCCCGCCGAGCAGACCGACCAGCCAGGCCGTGAGCAATGAGCCGGCCATCATGCGCATCGCCCTTGCAGACCTGGCGCTGACCAGCTGCGCGGGCTAGCCAGCGCTCTCGCCGGCCATCTCCCGCACCAACACAACCCTGGACAGCAACACCGACTAGGCCAACCCCTCAACAGGCATCTCGGCCGCGGACGCAAGTCCGAGCTCAGGCTATCATGCCGATCAGGTAACGACGACAGAGACCAAACGGCGCCATGCATTCCTATCAACGAGACTTCCTCCGCTTCGCGATCGAGGCCGGCGTCCTGCGCTTCGGCAGCTTCACCCTCAAGTCGGGTCGCATCAGCCCCTACTTTTTTAATGCCGGTGGCTTTGATACCGGCGCCAGATTAGGCAAGCTCGGACATTTTTACGCCCAAGCCATCATTGCCACCGGCCTACACACCGACGTCCTCTTCGGCCCCGCTTACAAGGGCATCCCGCTCGCCGCGGCTACGGCCATCGCGCTCGCCCATGAGCACGGCCGCGAGACGCCGTTCGCCTTCAATCGCAAGGAGGCCAAAGACCATGGCGAAGGCGGCGTCATCGTCGGCAGCCCGCTCAGTGGCGATGTGCTGCTGATCGATGATGTGATCACCGCCGGCACCTCGGTGCGCGAATCTGCAGCCTTGATCGAGCAGGCCGGCGCCCGGCTCGCCGGCGTGATTATCGCACTGGATCGGCAAGAGCGTGGTGCCGGCCAAGGCTCCGCGGTGCAGGAGGCACGCGAGCACTACGGCATCCCAGTGCAGAGCATCGTGAACTTGGACGATTTAATCCAGTACGTCGATGAGAGCGGTCTCGCTAAGGAGACGCTTGCTGCGTTGGCGGATTATCGAGCTGAGTATGGAAGTTTGGACGGTGAAGGCTCAAAGTAGCGCAGTGCCTTAGCGGCCGCGAATCAGAGTGCCGACACCTTCATCGGTGAATAGATCCAGCAAGACGGCATGCTCGACGCGGCCGTCGAGGATGTGGGCGGCGCGGACCCCGCCCTGTACCGCTTCGAGGGCACAGCGGATCTTCGGCAGCATGCCACCCTGGATCACACCCTCAGCGATGAGCTGATTCACCCGCGCGACCTCGAGCTGACGGATCAGCGCGCCCTGCTCATCGAGCAGCCCAGCAGTGTTGGTTAGCAGCACCAGCTTTTCCGCCTGCAGCACCTCGGCCATCTTGCCGGCGACCAGATCGGCGTTGATGTTGTAAGAGAAACCATCCTTGCCAACGCCAATCGGCGCGACCACAGGGATGAAGTCACCTTGTACCAGCATGTTGATCACACTGGGATCGATGCTGTCGACCTCGCCGACATGACCAAGGTCGAGAATCTCAGAGGCCTCAAGCTCAGGTGCATCGCGGCGCAGCATTAGCTTGCGGGCATGGATCAGATCGCCGTCCTTGCCGGTCAGGCCAACCGCGGCACCGCCATGGCGGTTGAGCAGGTTGACGATCTCTTTGTTGACCAGCCCGCCGAGAACCATCTCGACCACGTCCATGGTCTCGCTATCGGTGACTCGCATGCCCTGGACGAACTCGGTGGCCTTACCCAGCCGTTTCAGTAGATCGCCGATCTGCGGCCCGCCACCGTGCACCACGACTGGATTGATGCCGACCAGCTTCATCAGCACGATGTCTCGGGCAAAGCCATCCTTGAGCGCCTGCTCAACCATGGCGTTACCGCCGTACTTGATGACCATGGTCTTGCCCGAGAAGCGGCGGATGTAGGGCAGCGCCTCGGTCAGGACATGAGCAATGTTTTGAGCGCTGTCAGCAGCAATCGACATCGAAGCTCCTCAGGTTAACTGATCAGTATCTGGTTAAGGCAATGGCCAATAAGGCTGGTGCCGCAGGCAGCGGGATTTGAGGGTTCATGCGGCCACGCAGTCTGGCTGGAGGAAAGGTCACCGATCGGTATCAGATTTAAAGGCAATCGCCTCAATGCCGACCGCTATGGCCAAAACCGCCCTCGCCGCGCAAGCTCTGATCAAACGCGGTCACCAGCTCGAGCTCGGCATGCACCACCGGTACCAAAACCAGCTGCGCGATGCGCTCGCCGATCTCGATGCGGAACGACTCGGCACCGCGGTTCCAGCAAGAGACCATCAGTTGGCCTTGATAGTCAGAGTCGATCAGCCCGACCAGGTTACCGAGCACGATGCCATGCTGATGGCCGAGCCCTGAGCGCGGCAGGATCATCGCCGCCAGCCCAGGATCAGCGATGTGGATCGCCAGCCCAGTTGGGATCAGCTCAACGGCGCCAGCGGCCAGCTCGAGCGGCGATTCTAGCATCGCCCGCAGATCCAGCCCCGCGGAGCCGGCAGTCGCATAGGCCGGCAGCGGGAATTCGCCACCCAGCCGTTCATCCAAGACCTTAACCTGTAGACTGTGCAGCATAGCGTTCGGCGATCAAATCAGCGAGCGCCGTGGCCAGCGCTGGTTTAGACATCATGGGCAGCTCACGCCGGCCGCCGTCAGGCCAGAGGCAGATGAGCGCGTTCTTATCAGACTCGAAGCCACCCGGTCCGTCGCCGACGCGATTGGCGGCGATCATCGATAGCTGCTTGGCCTCGAGCTTATCCCGTGCATGGCCTTCGAGATCATCGGTCTCGGCGGCAAAACCGACCGTGAATGGCGGCTTTGGCAAGGCTGCGACCTCGGCCAGGATATCGGGATTGCGCACCAAGGTCAGCGTCATTGCAGCGTCGGTCTTCTTAATCTTGCCCTCGACTGGCGCTTCAGGGCGATAATCTGCCACGGCCGCGGTGGCGATGAACAGATCACAGGTCTGCACCTGCGCCATCACCGCAACCCGCATCTGCAGCGCTGACTCAACATCCACTCGCATCATCTCGACCGGCGCCGGGACGCTGGTCGGCCCAGCAATCAGCATGACCTGCGCACCACAGGCGCGCAGTGCTTCGGCGAGCGCATAGCCCATCTTGCCTGAGCTGCGATTGCCGATGAAACGCACCGGGTCAATCGCTTCGCGCGTTGAGCCCACCGTCATCAGCACCCGTCGCCCGGAAAGCGGATGGCCGCTGGAGAATGTTGTCGTCTGCAGCATCCGCTCAGGGTCAGCTGAACCAGCACCAGCGCGGCTCGAAACGGCATCCTGCCGTTGCTGTGCCCGTTTGGCTGCTAGCGTTGCCGCTTGGGCTCCAGCGCGTGTCGCTTGGACTCCAGCGCGGGCCTCAGCCTCGGCGCCACCCTGGGCTGCATCATGAGTCGCCTGATCAGCGCCTAAACCATGAGCGCCTAAAACCGCCTCTGCGATCGCGACCGGCTCCTCCATCCGACCAGCACCCTGCTCGCCACAGGCCTGCTCGCCAACCGCGGGACCGATCATCCGCACCCCGCGCGCAGCCAAGCGCTCCACATTCTCCTGGGTTGCCGGATGCGCCCACATCTGATGGTTCATCGCCGGCGCAATCGCCACCGGCGCCTCAGTCGCCAACACCAGCGTGGTCAGCAGATCATCGGCCAGCCCGCAGGCCAGGCGCGCAATCAGATCAGCGGTCGCTGGCGCGATCAGCACCTGATCGGCCCAGCGCGCCAAAGCGATATGATCCATCCCCGCCTCGGCCTCCGGGCTCAGCAGATCCGTGCGCACCGGATGGCCACTGAGCGCTTGCAGGGTCAATGGCGTGATAAAGGCCTGTGCCGCCTGCGTCATGACCACCCGTACCTCAGCACCGCGCTCGATCAGACGCCGCACGAGATCGGCGCTCTTGTAGGCCGAGATGCCGCCGCTGATGCCAAGCAGCACGCGAACCGGAGCATTCAAGGCACTTGATTCAGAAGCTGCTGACATCGCTGGCTGGCTCAAACCTGTTCTCAAACCTGTCATAGCTCAATCATACTCGATCGGCCGCTGTCTGCAGCCTCGTCGACCTGCCCTGCGAATGGATCTATGGGCAAGCCATTACCCCAGATTCCTGTTGGAGCCACCGGCAGAGTCTCGTACCCTCAGCCTCGCCTCGCTGATTCCATGGCATTGCCCCCACCAAGAGACCCTTGCTCATGACCAAGATCACCGACATGCCCGAGGACGAACGCCCGCGCGAGAAATTGCTCAAGCGCGGTGCCCAGTCGCTTACCGATGCCGAGCTGCTGGCCATCTTTCTGCGCACCGGTATCGCCGGCAAGAGCGCCATCGATCTGGCCCGTGATCTGATCAAGACCTTCGGTGGTCTGGCTGGCCTGCTCGCCGCAAGCCAGCGCGATTTCTGCAAGGCCAAGGGCCTCGGCGATGCCAAGTATGCGCAGCTACAGGCGGTGATGGAGATCAACCGCCGCTATCTGCGCGAGGAGCTGACCGGTCGCGATGTCCTCACCAGCCCGGATGCCACGCGCGACTATCTCAAGCTGCGTCTACGCGGCCTCTCACACGAGGTCTTCGCCTGCCTCTTCCTCGATAACCGCCACCGCGTGATCGAGTATCAGGAGCTGTTCCGCGGCACCATCGATGGCGCCAGCGTGCATCCACGCGAGGTAGTCAAGGAGGCGATCCGCTGGAATGCCGCCGCGGTGATCTTCGCCCACAATCATCCCAGCGGCGTCGCCGAGCCCAGCCAGGCCGATCTGCGCATTACCAAGCGCCTAAAAGACGCACTCGAGCTCATCGATGTGCGTGTACTCGATCACATCATCGTCGGCGAGCAAGACGGCACCTCGTTCGCCGAGCGTGGGCTGATTTAGCACCATGGGTGGAACCACTGCGCTTGCTCCGACCTCGTGAGTTGGGCAGTGATCTTGACTCACCACTTGCCGAGTTGGGGCTACTTTCAGACGCCCAGCGCCGTTAATGGCCGATTTGACGATCACGATTTGACGATTATAGGAGTTGACGCTCGCCGCGTTTTCCATTAGCGTTTACCGGCTTAGTATTTCGCGTTCGTCGTCACCTGTGCATCGTCCTGCGTCGGCGGCGCACATTGCGGCAGCGGTCGGCTCGAGGCTCAAGGACTCGCCCGCCCCATCGCCGCAAAGACCACTCGCATCGGAGCCCTGCACCACCATGTCCAAGATCTGTCAGGTCACCGGCAAACGGCCGCTGACCGGTAATAATGTCTCTCACGCCCATAACAAGACCAAGCGCCGGTTCCTGCCCAACCTGCACTACCATCGCTTCTGGGTCGAGAGCGAGAATCGCTGGGTTCGCCTGCGCATCTCCACCAAGGGCATGCGCGTCATCGACAAGCTTGGTATCGACTCCGTGCTTGCTGACATGCGCCAGCGCGGCGAGCGCGTCTAAGCCAGCGCCGACACTGAATCAACCTCTAGGAGCGAGCAACCATGGCCAAGGCCGCACGCGATAAGATTCGCCTGAACTCCAGCGCTGGAACCGGGCATTTCTATACCACGACCAAGAACAAGCGCAATCAACCGGGCAAGATGGAGATCAAGAAGTATGATCCGGTTGTTCGCCAGCACGTGATGTACAAGGAAGGCAAGATTAAGTAGCGGTCTACTTACTTTCTACTTCCCGAGGATCGCCTACCCTGGCGCTCAAATCGGGAAGACGATATTCCGCAGACGCCCTTAGTGGCTAGCGAATCGGCGGTCTCGGGCCGCGTCGCATCCAAGGTCGGCAGCGATCCGGCAACGGAATCGACTCAGCACCCAGAGCCTCAAAGGCCGCATGCTGGCCACCAGAGGCTGCCGGACAATCGCGAGCAAAGCCGGCCTCGACCAAGAGACGCCCCACCCGAGTCCCATCGGGCAACTCACACCAGCCGCTGATCACAGCGCTCTCACCTCTTCGGCAACCGCGGCAGCGCAGCGACTGGCCTAGCAACTGCTGCTGCAGATAGCGACGAGCCTCGCGCGCGGCGGCCGGCTCTCTCGTCACCACCACCTCGTTCAGCCTCACCCGCGTTTCACCGACGCGCAATACCTGCGCACTCGGCACAGCAGTCACCTCGCCCTCAACCGCCGCATGGCATAGCCACTGACGCAGCAAAGCGATCGTCGGCAGCGCCAGCACCATGACCAGCACAAGCCAACGCGGACGGCGCATCAATGTTGACCTAAACACACCACTCACCACTCACCACTCACTATCTCCAGACTCGCCTTGCATTGAGTACAGGTCAAGGGTTAGCTTCATGCTTGCTCCGCAACTACCCATCGAGACATCGCCATGCGTATGCCCCGTTTTTTGCTTGCCCGGACCTGTTCGCCCTACCCCCTGCTTCCAGTCCTCCTCCCAACCCTCCTCTTTCTGTTACTGAGCAACAACCTACTCGCCGCGCCCATGGTCGAGGTGATCGCACTGCGAGGCAGCGGTGAGGTCATTGCCAATGGCAAGACGACCGCCCTGGCGGTCGGCTTGCAGCTGCAGCAGGGTGCCGAGATTCGCACCCACTCGCCCGGACGTGCCAAATTGCGCTTCCCGGATAACTCCGTGGTTATCGTCAGTGATGCGTCGCGCATGACCATCGAGCAACTCACCGAGGAGGCCGCAGTCAATACCAAGCCCTCCGCCTTCGTCAGCGAACTCTTCACGCATCAGGCTAAACAGCTCACCCAGGTCCAGTTGATGCTCGCGACCGGCCTCATCGGCCAACAGGTCACTCCCGGCGAGGAGAAGTCCTGGTCGGTGCGCAGCCGAAGCTCGGTGACTGCCGTTCGCGGCACTGAATTTCAGGTCGCCGTTAATCCCGATCAGACCTCCGAGATCCATATCAGCTCAGGGTCGATCTCGGTCACGCCGGTCACCACAGCCAGTCCGCAAACAGCTCGTCAGCAAACAACTCGTCAGCAAACGGACGCACAGGGCGCCACACGCTTCGTGCTCGACCAACCCAACCAGGGTATCGATTGCCGCCTCAACCTAGGCTGCGATCAGCCCAAGGTGTGGGGCGCCAAGCGGGTCAATGCCATGCTCGAACGCCTGAGCGGCATTTAGACGATGGCCGAGGCACGGCAGCAGCCGACTCGATCGGCGATCAAGCCAGGGCTCGCGGGCATCGGCTACCTCAGCCTCGCACTGCTCGCGATCCTGATCACGTTCCTGGGCTGGGGTCTGCGCGAGCATATCCCATTGCTGCAGAACCTCGAGGGTCAGGTCCTCGACGCACAGATTCGCGCCCGCGGTCCACTTGCCCCCGCCGAGGCTGGAGGCGAGCCGGCCATTGCGCTCTTGCTCATCGATGACCCCAGCATCCGCGAGATCGGCAGCCTACCGATCGATCGGCGCATCCTCGCCCAGGTCGTCGATCGCTTGCAGGCCGACGGCGCGGCCACGATCATCTTCGACATGCTGTTTTCCGAACCCTCAGCGCATGGCGAGGCAGCCGACCAAGCCTTCGCTGCGGCGATGGCAAGGGCACAGAACGTCCTGCTCGCCTACGCCCTCCCCGATGAGGCCGCACAAGCCTCCTCGTCCGGACTGACCAGCGGCCCACTGCTCGACAGCGCCTATCTGCGCTACCGCAACCAAGATCAAGGCGCCCTGATCGAGCTGGCGCCGAACGGGGTGCTGGCCCCCATCCCAGCGCTTGCCGAGGCCGCACAAGCGCTCGGACATGTCAGCGCACTGACCACCACCGATGGCGCCCTACGCTACGATCTACCGGCGTTGCCATTCGATGGCGAATGGCTGCCAAGTCTCGCCATCGTCTCCGCTGCGCAGCTGTCCGGGACGCCTTGGAACAGGGTCGAGGCGCGCATCGCCGATCGCATCGAGATCGGTGCGACCCAGGTGCCCATCGACGCCCACTCACGGCAGTGGGTCAATTACTATGGCCCCGCGGCGACCTTCCCCACCTACTCGCTCGCCGACTATGCCTTTGGACGCATCGATCCAGCGCGCTTCAAGGGCCGCATTGTGCTGATCGGCGGCACCGCCTTGGGCACCAACGACCGCAACCTCTCGCCGTTCGACCCCCTGTTACCGGGCGTGGAACGCGTCGCGACTGTGCTCGATAATCTGATGACCGAGCGCTGGCTCGAGCGCCCAATCTGGGGCGCGCCTATCGTGCTGCTGCTGATCCTGCTCCTACCGCTAGTCGCCGTGGCATTGGTCGCCAAACTCAGCCCAGTGCGCGCCATCCTGATACTGGCGCTGATAGGACTTGCCATCATCGGCCTGTCGCAGCTCTTACTGGTGCAACAGCAGCAGATCGTCTCGATGGTCTTTCCGTTGGTCGCGCTCACGTTGGCGGGAGGCTCCGGGCTGACCTGGCGCGCCCGCCTCGACACCCACTCACGCCGGCAGGCGGAGCAGGCACTGCGCGCCAGTGAGCAACGCTATGCCCTCGCCGCAACCGGCGCCAACGACGGACTCTGGGACTGGGACATCCCAAATGACGCCGTTTACCTCTCAGCCCGCGCCCGCGATCTGCTCGGGCTGGCTGCTGAGGCTGAGCCCGAGCGCACACCTCGGTTGGAGCACAAGCAGCAGCCCAATGGCAAGCAGCCCAATGGCAAGGCCGGGGCAGCGCACCAGCCCACCGAGTCGATGCTCGGGCAGGCATCAGGACTCCAGGCACCACAGCAGGCCAGCCCGACAGCAACGTCCGACTGCGCACCCGCAAACCGGGCACCTAGCATCGGCCAGCTGTTTGGTCTCCTCGATCAGGTTGAGCGAGCGGAATCTGAGCAAGAGCTGGCGGCACACCTGAGCGGTCAGACTGGCCAGTTCAACCGTCTCGTCGCCCTCGAGCGCGGCGGCGAGCCGCGGTGGCTTCTGATCCGCGGGGTTGCGGTGCGTGAAGGCGATCAGCCCGTGCGCATGGCCGGCTCACTCACCGACCTGACCGAACAGAAACGGCTCGAGCGTCAGGTCGCCTTCGACGCCCTACACGACCGTCTGACCGGCCTCGCCAATCGCGAACTCTTTACCGATCGCGTCAACCAATGGCTCAGCTCAGCGCAGCGTTTCGTGCGCACGGATCAGCCACAGCCGGATCACATCCAGGCAGATCAGCCACAGCCAGATCATACCCAGCCGGATCAGCCACAACCGGATCACACCCAGCTCAATCAAGTGCCCGACATTGGCCTGGTGCTGCTCGACATCGATGGCTTCCGCGCCATCAATGAGGACCATGGTCAGCTCGGCGGTAACGCGGTCTTGACCCAGCTCGCCAGCCGCTTGGCCAAGCTCAAGGCAGATGGCATCCTGGTCTCTCGGCTCGGGGCAGACCAGTTCGCGCTCGCCTTCCGTGGACCGGATACGCTGAGCTTGGCCGAGCGGGCTCAACAGCTGGTCGCAGACCCCTTCCAGCTCGACGCCGATCAGAAGTCCATCCCGATCAGCATCAGCCAAGCCCATAGCGCGCAGGGGCTGAGCAGTACCGACGAGCTGCTCGCAGCAGCCACCCTGGCGCTGACCAAGGCACGACAAACGCCCACCGGCCAGCCGCAACGCTATGACCCGGCCATGCAGCAGCTGGAAACCTCACGCCGCTGGCTAGCCGACAATATAGACCGCGCCCTGGCCGACGGTAACCAGTTCCAGCTCCACTATCAACCCTTCGTCGCCCTCGCCGACCGACGTCTGCTCGGCTTCGAGGCGCTGATCCGCTGGCAACATCCGGAGCGTGGTCAGATCATGCCCGGTGAGTTCATCCCCTTCGCCGAGGAAAGCGGGCAGATCAATGCCATCGGCCAGTGGGCCCTGTTCGAGGCGGTCCGCCAACTGGTGGCCTGGGATCAGCTCGGTTTCAAGGGCGAGCTCGCGGTCAACCTCTCAGGGCGCCAATTCACCGAGACCGACCTGCTCGCCGATGCCGCCAAGATCATTCAGCAGCTCGGTCCCGTGGCACCCGGCCGTTACAAGCTCGAGGTCACCGAGAGCATGGCAATGGACAACCCACAGCAGACCACGGAGATCCTCAAGGCGCTCGCCAACCTCGGCTTGAAGATCTCGATCGACGACTTCGGCACCGGCTACTCCTCACTCGCCTACCTGCATCGTTTTCCGTTTCACACGCTGAAGATCGACCGATCATTCGTGATGCGCCTCGACGCTGGACGCGAGCCTAGGGAGATCGTCAAGACCATCGTCGGTCTGGGTGTAGCGCTCGACAAACAGGTGCTCGCCGAAGGGATCGAAGACGAGCAGCAGGCGAGCACGCTGCGTGATCTCGGCGTCCAGGTTGGTCAAGGCTGGCTGTTCGCGCGGGCACTGCCTGCCGCAGAGGCAACGGTACTGGTGCAAAACGCACTGCGTGGCTGAGCCTGGCGAGCCCCACTCAGCACGCCCAGCCGATAGGCGCAGACAGGACTGGTCGTAATGGGCCTGCGGGATTCAAAACGATCAACTAGCCTGGCGGCACCGAGTGCAGCCTCGGCATGATGTCGCGTGATGTTGTGACGTGGCAAGAAGAGGCTCGCGCGAGATCTCTTTTTCTTGTGTCGTCTACGCGACATGGCACCATCTGATCGACATTATGCGGAGGCCGAACCCGCTGCGCCTGCTTTCACAGTGTTGCGCTAGGCCCCCGGAAACGACGGCGAAGGCTACGCCTTCTCATGCGCCTGCTCCTCATCCGCAAGCCGCCGCTCGACAGCACCTGGCGATTGAGTCCCTCGCGCCAGCGCCGAATAGGCCACCGGCACCACAAACAGTGTGAACAACGTCGCGGCGAGCACGCCGGACAGGATCACGGTGCCGATCACGGCTCGGGTCTCGGCACCGGCACCGCTGCTCAGTAGCAATGGAATCGAGCCGGCGGCGGTGGTGATGCCGGTCATGATGATCGGCCGCAGACGCACATCGGCGGCCTCGAGCAGGGCCTCATCGAAGCCCTTGCCCT
The DNA here is from genome assembly GCA_010912705.1 of Halochromatium sp. Lineage (GTDB taxonomy): Bacteria > Pseudomonadota > Gammaproteobacteria > Chromatiales > Chromatiaceae > Lamprobacter. The sequence goes on along the minus strand of POWB01000006.1, from coordinate 154,545 downwards.
CATCGCGAAGCTGATTGGCGAACTCGACGATCAGGATGCCGTTCTTCGCCGCCAATCCCACCAGCATGATCAGCCCGATCTGACTGTAGATATTCAGCGACTGCCCGGTCAGCCAGAGTCCCAGCAAGGCGCCGGCCATCGCCAGCGGCACCGTCAGCATGATTACCAGCGGATGCACCCAGCTCTCGAACTGCGCTGCTAGCACCAGATAGACCACCGCGATGCCGAGCAGGAACACGAACAGGATGCCCTGGCTCGAATCCTGGAAATCCGCCGACTGTCCCTTGTAGTCGATGATCGCCTGCTCCGGCAGATGCTCGGCCGCGAGGGCATTCAGATAGGCCAAGGCCTCACCCAGCGGCAGCTCATCGGCGAGATTCGCCTCCAGCGTGATCGCGCGCACCCGGTTGAAGCGGTTCAGGCTCTTCGACTCCGCGGTCTCATTCACCCGCACCAGATTCGACAGCGGGATCAGCTCGCCGGTCTGCTGCGAGCGTACATAGAGATTGCTCAGACTCGCCGGCGTGCGCTGCGCGTCGCGCTCGCCCTCGACGATGACATCGTATTCCTCGCCCGCATCCAGATAGGTGGTCACCCGGCGCGAGCCGAGCATGGTCTCCAGCGTGCGGCCGATGGTCTCGACGGTAACGCCGAGATCGGCCGCGCGGTCGTAGTCGATCTCCACGCGCAGTTGCGGCTTGGTCTCCTTGTAGTCCCAATCCAGCCCCTGCAGACCGGGGTTGTCCTGCTCGATCTCAGCGACCAGGGTATCGCGCCAGGCCGCCAACTCCTCGTAGGTGCCGCCGCCGATGACGAACTGCACCGGCTTTTGGATGCGCGCGCCAAAGCCTTGGCGCATCACCGGGAAGGCGCGCACCCCAGGCAGATCACCGAGCTTGGCACGGATCTCGTTCATCACCACCTGGCTCGGTCGTCGCTCACCGAAGGGCGCCATCACCATGATCACGATGCCGCTGTTGAAGACCTCGGTATTGCCGAAGGCCCGCGGCGCGCGCACCAAGACCCGGATGGCCTCGCCGGACTCGGCATAAGGCAAGAGGCGGCGCTCGATCTCGTCCATGTACTCTTCCATGTAGCTGAAGGAGGCACCTTCCGGACCGTTGACCAGCACGAAGAAGGCGCCACGATCCTCGCTGGGCGCGTACTCTTTCGGCAACTGCTGAAACAGCCACCAGGCCAGCCCGAGGGTGACGATCAGCAGCAGCACGATCAGCCAACGCTGGCGCAAGAAGAAGGCCAATACCCGGGTGTAGCCAGCGCGCAGGCGCTCAAAAGCCCAGTCGACACCGGCGGTCAAGCTGACCCGCTGATGGGACTCCGGCAAGACCTTCGAAGCCAGCATCGGTGACAACGTCAGCGCGACGAAGGTCGAGAAGCTCACCGCCGCCGCCATGGTCAGCGCGAACTCCGAGAACAGCCGCCCGATATCGCCCTGCAGGAAGGCAATCGGCACGAACACCGCAATCAAGACGATGGTGGTCGCGATGACCGCGAAGCCAACCTGGCGCGTGCCCCGATAGGCTGCGACCAAGCGCGTCTCGCCATATTGCTCCATGCGCCGATGGATGTTCTCGAGCACGACGATGGCATCGTCGACCACCAGGCCGATCGCCAGCACCAGCGCCAGCAGCGTCAGGATATTGACCGTGAAGCCGAGCGCGAGCAGCACGCTGAAGGTCGCGATCAGCGACACCGGCACGGTCACCGCCGGCACCAACATCGCCCGCACCGAGCCCAGGAACAGGAAGATCACCAGCACCACCAGCACAATCGCGATCGCCAGCGTCTTATAGACCTCACCGATCGCGTCCTTGACGAAGACCGAGGTGTCATAGCTCTGGAAGATCTGCATGCCCTGCGGCAGCGTCGGATTGACCCGCGCCATCTCGGCCTTGGCCGCGTCGGCCACCGCGATGGTGTTCGCGGTCGACTGCTTGATGATGCCAAGCCCAACCATCGGCGTGCCATTGCCGCGGAACAGGGTGCGATCCTCCTCGGTCCCACGCTCGACGCGCGCGACCTCGCCCAAGCGCACCAGATAGCCATCCTCGCCGCGCGCGATCACCAGCCGCGCAAAGTCGGCCGCGGTGCGAAAGCTGCGCTCGGTGCGCACACTGAATTGGCGATCGATGGATTCGACCCCGCCGGCCGGCAGCTCGATGTTCTCGGCACGCAAGGCCTGCTCGACATCCGCCACCGTCAAGCCGCGGGCCGCCAAGGCATTGCGATCGATCCAGACCCGCATCGCATAGGTCTGGCTACCGCCAACCCGCACCCGCGCCACGCCATCGAGCACCGAGAAGCGATCGACCAGATAGCGCCGCGCATAATCGGTCAGCTCGGGCACGGTCATGTTGTCACTGGCCAGATTCAGCCACATGATCACATCGTCGCTGCTATCGACCTTCTGGATATCCGGTGGCTCGGCCTCGATTGGCAGCTGATCGAGCACGCCCGAGACGCGATCGCGCACATCGTTGGCGGCGCCGTCGATATCGCGGCCGATCTTGAACTCGATGGTGATCTTCGACTCGCCGTCCTCGGAGGTCGACTCGATGCGCTCGATGCCCTCGACGCCGGCGATCCGATCCTCGATCAGCTGCGTGATGCGGGTCTCGACCACCGAGGCCGCAGCGCCCGGATAGACGGTCTCGACCGAGACCACAGGTGGATCGATATCTGGATATTCGCGCAGCGGCAGGCGATCGAAGGCAACCAGCCCGAAGGCCACCAGCAGCAGCGACAGGACAGTGGCGAAGACCGGCCGAGTGACAGCAAGATCGGACAGGATCACGGGGTCCGCTCCAGCGGCTCATCGCCAGCCTCGGCAGCCGGCTGCGCCAACAGCTCGCTGAGCGGCCGGCTGCCATCATCAACAGCCAGCACCTGCACCGCCTGACCAGGCCGCGCCTTATCCGCGCCCTGCGTGATCACCCGCTCACCCGCGCTCAGGCCGCTCAGGATTTCGACCTCGCCGGGGCGACGCAGGCCGACCTGAACCACGCGGCGCTGAGCTGTCAGTCCGCCCTCGGCGCCCTCCTCGACCACCAGCACCGCATGCTCAGCGCCACGTTGCAGGATCGCCGCCTCCGGCACCAGCACCGCCGCACGCGGATCGCGCAGCAGCTCGACTTGCATCAAGAGCCCAGGCCGCAGCTCCCGCTCGGGATTCTCGATCCGGGCACGGACCTGCACCGTGCGGGTCACTGGATCGACCCGGCTGGCGACGCTCGAGACCTCGCCATCAAAGCTGCGATGATTCAGCGCCGGCGAGCGCGCCTCGATCGCCAGCCCTGGCTTCAGAGAAGGCAAGAACAGGCTCGGCACCGGGAAATCCAGCTTCATCGAGCGATCGTCATCCAGCGTCGTGATCAGATCGCCGGGCTCAACCAGGGCGCCAAGGCTGATGTTGCGCAGCCCCACCACGCCAGCGAAGGGCGCCTTGATCAGCCGATCGGCAAGCTGAGACTCGATCGCCGCCAAGGTCGCACGCGCCGCGCGGAGGTCGCGCCGACGCTCATCAAGCAGCGACGCCGAGGCCGAGCCAGTGGCCTCAAGCGATTTCACCCGCTGATATTGCTGCTCCGCCTCCGAGAGCCGGGCCTGCGCCTCTTCCAGGCGCGCATGCTGCTCACGGCTGGTCATCTCGACCAGCACATCACCGGCTTTGACCTGCTGGCCATCCTCGAAGTGAATGGCCGAGATGGTCTCGGTCACCGTCGCGGTGATGGTCACCGACTCGTTCGCGCGCAGCGTACCTAAGGCCTCGACCCGATCGGCGACCTCCACCACCCGCGCCTCACTCAGGATCACCCCAGGTGCCGACGGCTGTGCCCAAGCGCTGCCCCCAGCCAAGCTAAAGGCCAGGCATAAGACTAGGCCTAAGAAAGGAATGCTCAACATTGCCCTCGACATCGTCCTCAACCTGTCGTTTCCAGATATGCTCAACATGGGGTGATTGGCACAGAACTCATCCTTTTAGGGCGCCATCGCCATCACCCAATCCCTGACCGACGCCTGAGCGACAGGCAACCGAAGACGCAAGAAGTTCTCTAGGGCCACTGAGCAATCCGGCAGCAAACGGGCGTCCTCATACTCACCAAGCGGCGCAGCGGAGCACGGCGGTAGTGTATGAAGTGTAGAAGTGTAGAAGTGTAGAAGTGTAGAAGTGTAGAAGTGCAGAAGTGCAGAAGTGCAGAAGTGCAGAAGTGCAGAAGTGCAGAAGTGTAGAAGCGATTGAGGTTAGGAGGCGCCGCGCAGCCGGGCAAGCTCCGCGAGCAGCGCCTCTTTCTCCGCGCGTTCCTGCCGTGCGAGCTGCTCGGCCTGTTGGCGTGCCTGACGCTCTGCTTCCAATACCTGCCGATCCCGCTGCCACGCGGGCAACACGAAGGGGGCGTAGACCGCATCCTCGATCATCGCCTGTGGGCCTGGCTGGCGCTGCAGATCCTCGAGTCGAAAGCATAAGCCCGGCACCACCTCGGACTGCAACAAGCCGTCGTCGGTCGGGATCGGCTGGTAGCGTCCGAAGGCATTGCGCCGATAGAACCGTTGCCAGCGCGGTTCGTGGTGGAGGATGTAGTATTCACGCACCCCAGCGGCCTCGTATTCACGCCGCTTCTGCTCGGTGTCTCGAGCGATCTCGGCCGGGGTGCTATCGGACAGTGCCTCGACGCAAAGATCAAAGGTGCCTTTGTAGGAGCGGTCGAGATCGGCAAGCGGTATCGGGTTGCTGTCGAGCACGACACCGAGATCTGGCTTGCGGATGACGACCTTGTCGGACAGACGCAAGCGAAAACCCATCTCCAGCGCGGTTAGGTGGGCGTTGTGGTGGGTATCCAGATAAAATCGCAGCAGCCCGAGCAGCCATTGGTAGACTAGGATGGTCAGGGTATCGGACACCGGCTTGACCTCCAGATAACCGTCGTTCCATTCGTAGCCGTTTTCGTGCTCGTAGTAGTGGGCCCAATAATTGGCCTCGCTGACGCGGGTGCCGGCCGGCGGATTGACCTCAAGACCGTCCACGGGCGGATCGGTCAGGGCGATGGCTGGGGATGACATGATCCTAGACCCTCCTGTGTTTGCCTTGACAGCGTTGAGTGCTTGATGCTGTGGGCCAGGCACCGGCCAGCTTGCGCTAGCCAATGTCAGTCAGCCTGCCACTTCTGAGGTGTCGGTAAAATCCGTCATCATTGATCTGGCGGAGAGGGTGGGATTCGAACCCACGGACGGGATTAACCGTCGCCGGTTTTCAAGACCGGTGCATTCAACCGCTCTGCCACCTCTCCAGATCGTCGAACGCCGACGCTGTGCAGTCGACAGCCAGTAAGCATAACCTAAAGCTGTCACGCTTGCGAGACATTTGGTGCCGAAATCTCTCAGGCCCTAAGGGACACTGAGGCGCGGATCGAGGCTGATGTTGCGTCCGATGTTGAAGCCGCTACCGTAGGTCAGCTCGCGATAGGCCGCCTGCTCGGCCTGGACCAGCCGATTGAGCCTGGCCTGGCTTGTTTCTACCGGAAAAGACCACACTCAGTCTGGTTAGCAAACATCATAGGGTGCAACAGGAAGCCAGTTATCGGTATCCTTACATCCTTAAGGTACCGCGGTTGAAACCTTCGACCCTCGATCCTGGTCGAAAGTCCGCGAACCGACATTTCAACTGAAGTTCGATAACCTGTTCATAACCTGTTCGTTCCAGACGGAGAGAGTGCTGCTATGGCCAACCCAAACCCCTTCTCATCGAACCCGTACGCGACCAAGGCGCGTGCCGGCTCGGTGCTCGAGACCAACAAGGTCCTCAAGAATACCTACCTGCTGCTCGCTGCCACCCTCGGCTTCAGCGCCTTCACCGCGATGCTGTCGATGGCCCTCGCCATGCCCTCTTGGGTCTACATGGTCTCGGTGATCGGCGCCATGCTGCTGGGTATGTTCGTGCTGCCACGCGCCGCTCAGTCAGCCAAAGGCATCGGTGTCATCTTCCTGATCACTGGCATGCTCGGCTTCGGCCTTGGCTCGATCCTCAGCATGTACTTAGCCCTGCCAAATGGTCCGAGCATCATCGCCACCGCCTTTGGCGGCACCGCGGTCATCTTCCTGGGCCTGTCCGGCTACGCGCTGACCAGCAAGCGTGACTTCAGCTTCCTCGGCGGCTTCCTGTTCGCCGGCATGATGGTCGCTGTGGTGGCCATGATCGCCAACATCTTCCTCAACATGCCAGCCCTCGCGCTGGCCGTGTCCGCGGCGATCATCCTGCTGATGAGCGGCTTCATCCTCTTTGATACCAGCCGCATCAAGAGTGGTGCCGAGACCAACTACATCATGGCGACCTACGGCATCTACCTCTCGATCTTCAACATCTTCATCAGCCTGCTGCAGATCCTGGGCATCATGGGCGACGACTAGCCTTGATCTGCCAGCCTTGACCTGAAGGCGCCGCCGGCGAAGTCCTTTCCCTTGACAGCCGGCGGCGCCTTCATCTCGAGCCAGTTCGCATCCCCTCCCCCAAAGTCCCGTTCAGATGATCGGTATTTATACTTAAGATTTCTCTAAACCCATGGCGATCAGTGAGTCAAAGCGGCAGAAAAAACTGCAGCAGAAGAAAAAAAAGCGGCAGCTCGCCGGACGCGCGACAAGCAAGGCTCGGTTCATGCAGCCGTCGATGGCCTCGCACTATGCCCATCTGCCGATCCATGAGTGCTTGGCCCCGACCATACTGTTCGAGATGGGCATTGGCAGTCTCATCTGGGCGCGTCGCTCACAGGAAGGGCAGATCGCGGTGAGCGCATTCGTTGTCGATGTGTTTTGTCTCGGCGTGAAAAATGCGATGTTTCACTTCATGGAGGAGGACAGATACGAGCACGAAATGAAGCCTGCCCTCTCGCAGTCCCAAGGTCAGTGGGAGCGGTTACATCCGAGCTGCGCGCGCAAACTGATCGAGGGTGCCGCTGACTACGCCGCTGATCTCGGGTTCTCGGCCCATCGCGATTATCGCAATGCCCGTGGCATCTTTGGCGACGTGGATGCTAGCGCCTGCCCAACCCGATTTGACTATGGCAGTGATGGCCAGCCCTTCTATATTCAAGGTCCAAATGAGTCGACCTCACAGGCAAATCAGATCATCAAACAGCTTACCAGGCGCTGTGGTGAAGGACAGTTTCACTATACGATGATGCTGTGATCAACCAAGCATCGATGAGACACCTGATCGCTCACACACGGAGACTTCATGGACCTGTTCCTCAAGATTGCCGCCGCCGGCGTCATGATCATGATGCTGTTCTTCCTCTGGCCGGCCTTCAAGGCTTGGCAGGAGAATGGCCCCAAGGCGGAAAAGGGTGATTGGCAAGCGGTGATTCTCCCGCTCGCCGGCGTTGTTGGATTTGTCATCCTGCTGATCATGCTGGTGCGCTAGAGGTCAACGGGCTCTGGGAGCCTCTCCTCATCGCTGACGCGCCTTTGCAAAGGCATCCGCCATCGCCCCATCAGCCACTTCCGACCCCTTGCGCCCAGCCCTCGGCTTTGAGGCCGAGCGATCAGGCCTCGGGGCTTGAGCAGACCGCTGACTGGCGCCTGAACGTCCGCCACCCGCCTCAACCTCAGGCGCATCACCCAAACGCATGCTCAGCGACACGCGTTTGCGCGGCAGATCCACCTCCAGCACCTTCACCTTCACCAGTTGCCCAGTGCTCACCACCTCATAGGGATCTTTGACAAACCGATCCGCTAGCCGCGAGATATGCACCAGCCCATCCTGATGCACCCCCACATCGACGAAGGCGCCAAAGTTGGTCACATTGGTCACCGTCCCCTCCAGCAGCATCCCTGGCTTGAGATCCGACAAGGTCTCGACCCCTTCCATGAAGCTCGCCGCCTTAAACTCCGGCCGTGGATCGCGCCCCGGCTTCTCCAGCTCGGCGATAATGTCACGCACCGTCGGCTCGCCAAAGCGCTCATCGGCAAACTGCGCCGGCTGCAACCGCCGCAACGCGGCCCGATCGCCGATCAATGCTCGAAGATCACGCCCTAGCTGCTCCAGGATGCGCCTTACCAGCGGATAGGCCTCCGGATGCACCGCCGAGCCATCCAGCGGCTCATCCCCATCAGAAATCCGCAAGAAGCCTGCGCACTGCTGAAAGGTCTTCTCACCTAGGCGTGGCACCTTCTTTAATTCCGCGCGGCTGCGGAAGGCCCCTTGCTCTTCGCGATAGCGCACGAGGTTCTCGGCCAGCGTCGAGGTCAGCCCCGAGACCTGGGCCAATAAGGGCACCGAGGCGGTGTTCAGGTCGACACCGACAGCATTCACACAGTCCTCGACCACCGCATCCAGCGTGCGCGCCAGCCCGGACTGATTCACATCGTGCTGATACTGTCCAACCCCGATCGCCTTCGGCTCGATCTTGACCAACTCCGCCAGTGGGTCTTGCAGTCGACGCGCAATCGATACCGCTCCACGCAGCGATACATCCAGCGCCGGTAGCTCTCGCGATGCATACTCGGACGCCGAATAGACCGAGGCCCCCGCCTCACTCACCACCAATGACTGCAGACCCAGCTCCGGGTGCCGCCGGATCAGCTCGCGCGCCAGTTTATCGGTCTCGCGCGAGGCGGTCCCATTACCAATGCTAATCAGCTTCACAGCATGCGTTGAGGCCAGCTTTGCCAGTACTGCGATCGAGGCATCCCACTGATGCTTAGGCAGATGCGGATAGATCGTCGCCGTATCGACCAGCCGCCCGGTGGCATCCACCACCGCCACCTTGACGCCCGTACGCAGCCCCGGATCGAGTCCAATGGTCGGCAGCCGGCCCGCTGGCGCAGCCAACAGTAGTGCCTTTAGATTCTTCGCAAAGACCCGGATCGCCTCGGTCTCGGCCGCCTCGAGCAGACGATGTTTGAGGTCTAAATCAAGGCGCGTCATCAACTTGATGCGCCAGGTCTTGCGCACCGTCTCGGTCAGCCAGGCAGCGCCCGGCAAGCCAGTCGCTCGAATCCCAAAGCGCTCGGCGATACGACCTCGAAAGGGGGCATCCGGCTCCTCCCCTTCGCCAGCCAGCAGCTCTAGCGCCAAGATGCCCTGATTGCGCCCACGAAACAGCGCTAGTGCCCGATGCGAGGGCACCTTGGCGATCGGCTCGCGGTAGTCGAAGTAATCCGAGAACTTCGCCCCTTCAGCCTCCTGGCCTTCAATGACCCGCGAGACCAGGATGCCGTCTTCCCATAACCGCTCGCGCAACTGCCCAGCTAGCTCGGCATCCTCGGCAAAGCGCTCCATCAGGATCTGGCGCGCCCCCTCAAGCGCCGCGGCGATAGCGATATCGGCCACGCCCTTGCCAGCATCCACATAGGCCGCAGCCTGCATCTCCGGCGCCAGTGCCGGATCGGCGAGCAGCGCATCGGCAAGCGGCTCCAGACCGGCCTCACGCGCAATCTGCGCCTTGGTGCGGCGCTTGGGCTTGAACGGCAGATAGAGATCTTCAAGCCGCTGCTTGGTCTCGGCGGCCTCGATCGCAGCGCGCAGCTCGTCGCTCAGCTTGCCCTGCTCATCGATGCTGGACCGCACTGTCGCGCGGCGCTCCTCAAGCTCGCGCAGATAGACCAAGCGCTGCGCCAGATGCCGCAGCTGGATATCGTCGAGCCCGCCGGTCGCTTCCTTGCGATAACGCGCAATGAACGGCACCGTGGCCCCACCGTCGAGCAGTTCCACGGCAGCCTGCACCTGCCGCGGATGACAGCCCAGTTCGTCTGAGATGACTGGAATAATCGCGCCCATGAACCTGTTTCACTTCTCCATCAAGCCAATTAGGGCAGGTATTGTATCCAACTGTGCCTCGCCCCCAGCGCCCGATCCGTCTTCTTGCCGCAAGCAAACGGCCTCGGCGTCATCCTGCTTTGCGGGCTCCAGGATTTGGCAGCCAGCGCAGACATGGGATTGCATCCCTAGCCAGGGCGCCACCGATGGATTCAGGCACAAGGCCAGCAGCCTGGCGATGGCCGCACTCTCGCCAAGCCCCTGCCAGCGGAGCCCGAGCTGCGCCGCTGCCAGCGCCGAGCCAACCAGCGCCGCATGCTCAAAACCACCCAGATGGCGCAAGGCCAGATAGGGATTGGATAGCGCCATCGCATGACGCTGCAGGATAGGCCCCAGATCAACGCCGGTGACCAGGGATCTCACACCGCCGACCCCGCTCGCCCTGACCCGAGCGTCCAGCGCGAGCGGGTCGCGCTCTGTCCGCCGATGCCGACAAGCCAACCTCAGTCCCGCATCGGTCGCCATTGACGACACCGGCCAGCGTCCGAAGAGCAGCCACCAGAGCTGATTGGTGATGCCAGCGCCGACGCCAGCCCCTTGCGCCTGGATCAAGCGGATACCCTCCAGCTTGGCGCGCTCAACCGCATGCCGCCCGGCACTCAGCGCTAAGTCCAGTTGATACGCGTCCATCGCCGCACCTAGGCGGCTATCGGCCGTGCCTGGGCCAAGATCAAAGCGTTGCGCAGCAGGATCGATCCTTGCCGGATCATGGCGGCCAAGATCGAGCAATGATTGCGTCACGACATCGCAGCGATCCGACAAGCCGTCATGGTCTTGTAACGGATCTTCATAGTGGCGATCATACTGTAGCGACTGTGCGAGACCATGATCGGCCAGCATCAGCAGGTGCCGCCTGCTCGATGGCCTCATCGGGGTCGCAGTCGCTTGGGGATGCGCGGCCGGAACCCACAACCATTGCGGCCCAGGGGGATCAGGGCTCATGCGGGCGCCATCTCGGGGTCATCTGGCCTACCATAGGGGGCCACCGCACTCACCATCTGCAGCCAACCCGATCCCGCTATCCTGGAGCCCAACATCATGGAACATCAACGCAGCATCCTGATCACCGGTTGCTCGAGTGGCATCGGCCTCAGCTGCGCACTGGGGCTGGCCCAGCGCGGCTGGCAGGTCATCGCCTCCGCCCGCCAAGCGGCCGATGTCGAGCGCCTGCAGGCACAGGGCCTGCAGGCGGTGCAGCTCGACCTGAACGACCCCGACAGTATCGCTGCCGGCCTGCAAGCCGCCCTGGCGCTGACCGGTCAACGCCTGGATGCCTTGTTCAACAATGGTGCCTATGGTCAGCCTGGCGCGGTCGAGGATCTGACGCGCGAAACACTGCGCGCACAGTTCGAGACCAACCTGTTTGGCTGGCACGACCTGACCCGACGCGTGATCCCGCTGATGCGCAACCAGGGCCAGGGCCGCATCCTGCAGAACAGCTCGGTGCTCGGCTTTGCGGCGCTGCCGTTCCGTGGCGCCTATGTTGCCAGCAAGTTTGCGCTTGAGGGTCTCACCGACACCCTGCGTCTGGAGCTGCGCGGCAGCGGTATCGAGGTGATCCTGATCGAGCCCGGGCCGATCCTGAGCCGCTTTCGCGATAACGCCTACCGCGCCTATCAACGCCATATCGACCCCAGCACCAGCCCGTACCGGGAGACCTATCAGCGCATGGAGGAGCGGCTGCGCAAAGAGGGCGCCGCCCAACCCTTTACGCTGCCGCCCGAGGCGGTGTTGCACAAGCTGCTGCAGGCACTCGAGAGCCCGCATCCAAAACCGCGCTATTACGTGACCTTTCCGACCCATCTGATCGGCGCCTTGCACCGCCTACTGCCAAGCCGCGCGATGGACTGGGTCCTATACCAGACCTCGCGCGGCGGCCGCGGCTAGGCCGACACCCCAGTTGACGCAGTCGACGCTGGCGCTGCCGCAAAGGGCGAGCCTAGCGCCACTGGCTGGTCCTCGGTCTGGGCGAAGTAGCGCGCCAAGAAGGTATCGAAATCGCAATCATCAGCGGCTTCGATCTGTGCCTGTCGTTGGCGCGACTCATCGGCTAGGCGTTGGAACAGCGCGAGACGCTCAGGGGCCAGCTCAAGCCGTTTGAAGCCGTCGCGATGACGCTCGGTCAGACGGCGTGCAAACTCAGCAAAGCCCTCACCCCGCGCCCGCATCTCGGCGAGGATGCGCGCCGAGGGCGTCGCCTCCGGCTCGGCCATCTTGAACTGCTGTGCCTGCAGGGCGGCAGTCGCCTGGCCGCCCAGCTCCTCGTCTAACAGCGCCGCTAGCGGCTCCATCGCCTCCAGCACCTGCCGGCCCCAAGCGCGCAACGCTATCGGGCCGTCGGAGCGCTGCAGCATCAGCCCCGGCTCCCGCCCACGGTGCGCGGCCAGCACCTCATTGGAATCGATCCAGCGCCGCTCGCGCGGCGAGATGGTCGGACTCGGCAGCAGCAGGCAATAGAGCATGAACAGCGATAGGAAGCGCATCTGCTCAAGCTCGATACCCAGCGGCTCATAGAGATTCACATCCACCGAGCGCAGCTCGACATAGCGAATACCGCGTCGACGCAAGGCTAGGGTCGGGAACTCCATCCAGTCGGTCAGCTGTTTGGGGCGTACCGTGCTGTAGTACTCGTTCTCGATCTGCAGCACGTGGTCGTTGAGCTGCTCCCAGCGACCATTGACCTTGCGCCCAATTGGTTCGTAGTGCGGACAGGGGGTCCGAATCGCCCAGGTGAGGCTGCGCGTATAGGCATCGAGCGAGTCGTAGTTGGCCTTCAGGCCGGTGCCCTCCTCTTGCCGGTTCTGATAACCGATATCGCCCATGCGCAACGAGGTTGCGAAGGGGTAATAGAAGGTCTTGGCATCGAACGACTCAAGATCCGTCTTCGGGTCCTGGACAAAGCTCTTGCAGACCGCAGGCGAGGCACCGAACAGATAAGGCACCAGCCAGCCTAGGCGCTGCAGATTGCGCACCATGCCCATATAGGACGCATCTCGGACCCTAAGCGCGTAGGCCGGATCAGAGCGGTCGGCATCCGCATTAGTCGCAGGCTCAGATCCGCTCGCGGTGCTTAGCTCAGACTGAGTCAGCGGCCAGAATCCCTCTGGCAGCGAAAAGTTGAAATGCACGCCCGCGATGATCTGCATCACGCGGCCATAGCGATTACCGAGACCGCGCCGATAGACGGTCTTCATCTGAGCCGCATTCGAGCTGCCATACTGGGCCAGCGGGATCTTCGCACCACCGTTGATCAAGCAAGGCATGCTCGCCGCCCAGAGCCGCTCCTCACCAATCTGCCGATCGACGAAGAGATGTAGATCGCGGAGGAAGTCGAGCACGGCCTGCAGATCAGGCAAGGCTGGTGTCACCAATTCGATCAGTGCTTCAGAAAAATCGGTGGTGATATGTGGATGGGTCAAGGCCGAGCCCAGCACCGATGGGTGCGGCGTTGCCGCCACAGAGCCATCGGGGTTGACTCTGAGTGCTTCCTTCTCTAACCCGACGAGGCCCTGAGTGGCCAAGGCGCGAACTGCAGGATCGGCAAGAACCTGCAGCCGCCGAGCAGGAAGCTCGGCAGACAAGCGTTGTACAGACATCAGAAGAATTAGTCTCGCATTGCCGCACGCGGCCGCTGATCAGCGCCCTGTAGCAGGATGATGTCCGCCAGAATACGAGCCGCTTCTTGGGTCAGGATGCGATCGATCACCTCTTGCTGCTTCTCGAGGGCATCCTCATCGATCTCATCGGCGTCTTCGTCCACCGGCTCGATCCCGCGGATGCGCAAGAAGGCGGCCTTTTGCTCCTTCAGAACCTGATCGCGTCGATCCGATTCGGCGCGCCGCTCGCGCTCGCTCAGTGATACTTGATCCTGGGCTTCGATCTCGCTCAGCACCCGACCCTGAGAGAGGAGCATCTCGAAGCCATCGTCCTGAATGATGCGCTGTGCTGAACGCTGCTTGAGGGTATCGATGTCAAGATCGCTCTTCGGCGTGAACCGAGCCGGTCGAATCTTTCCCCAGGGCAGCGCGTTATCGAGCGAGCGCTCGCCGTGGTCGATGCCTTGCAAGCCAAGCTCAAACTGGATATCGGGCTCGACCCCCTTGAGCTGAGTGCTGCCACCGCTGATGCGATAAAACTCTGCCATGGTCAGGCGCAAACGTCCAAGCTCGGTATCATCGCCTGGCACATAGCGGTCCAGATCAATCAGGGTCTGCACCGTACCCTTGCCAAAGGTTGGCTCGCCGATGATGATGCCGCGCCCGTAGTCTTGAATGGCACCGGCAAAGATCTCCGAGGCCGAGGCACTGTTGCGATCGACAAGGACCGCGAGTGGACCGGTGTAGACGATCGCCGGGTCTGGGTCGACCTCGACCTCAACCTTACCAAAGGAGTCCTTCACCTGGACCACGGGCCCCTCCTTGATGAACAGCCCGGTTAGCTCTAAGGCCTCGGTGAGCGAGCCACCGCCGTTGCCACGCAGATCAATGATGAGTCCATCGACATTCTCGGCCTTAAGCGTCTTGATCAGCGCGCGAACATCACGCGTGGTGCTACGAAAATCACGCTTGCCAGCCGACTCCGCACGGAAATCACGATAGAAGGCGGGGACCTCAATGACCCCGATCCGCAACGAGGGGGCATTCTCGAGGTCATCGATCACAAAGTGCTGCGCGGCCTGATCTTCGAGCTTGATCTCGTTACGCACCAATGAGATCTCGCGCATGCGACCACCAGAGGCCTCCGACTTCGGCAGGGTCTGCAAGCGAACCACTGAGCCTTTTGGACCCCGGATCTTGTCGACCACATCCTGCAGCCGCCAGCCGACCACATCGACCATCTCGCCGTCGAGTCCCTGGCCAACGCCAAGGATCCGATCTCCGGTTTGGATCTGCCCCGATTGACGAGCCGGCCCGCCCGGAATCGTGCGCTGAATCACCGTGTACTCGTTATCTGCCCGCAGCACTGCACCAATCCCCTCCAGCGAGAGTCGCATGCTGATGTCGAAGTTTTCCGAGGTGCTCGGCGACATGTAGCTGGTATGCGGTTCTAGCGTGCGGGTATAGGCGTTCACAAAGGCCTGGTAGACATCATCAGGGGTAAATTGATGGATACGCCGTGTGATGCCCCTGTAGCGCTCACGCAGCTGATCACGAATCTCAGTGTCAGTCTTCTCAGAGAGCTTCAAGAGTAGGTAATCATTCTTCACCCGCTTACGCCAGATCTCGTTCAGCTCGGCCTCGCTGGTCGCCCAGTCGGCCTCATCGCGCTTGAACAGGTAGCTCTCGTTGCGGGTGAAATCGAACGGCTGCTGCAGCAGCGAGAGCGCGTAATCAATGCGCGAGTCGACCCGCATGCGGTAGACGCGAAAGATATCGAAGGCGGTATCGATCTTGCCCTTAGCGAGGTCATCGTCGAGGCGTCCTGCGGTGCGTCCAAAGCGCTCAACGTCGCGCTCGAGGAAGAACAGCCGTCCAGGGTCGAGGTCAGTGAAGTAGTTCTCGATGACCTCCCCAGCGAAGGCGTCGCTGAGCTGGAAGTCGCGATAATGGAATCGCTCGAGCACCTTGTTGATGACCACCATGGTGCGCGCTTGACGCTCATCCGGGAACAGCTCGGCGAGACCGACCTCTTGGGTCTTCGCAACCGCACCAAAGGTGATCAGCGCAATCAGCAGCGCAGCACAAAGGCGCGCGCCGGTGTTAAGGCTCAGCCAGCGAAGAGGTCGGCGGGGCTTGGTCGGGCCTGCCTGAGGGATACTGGTGAAGACGCGTCCTATACTCATCATGTTGCGCTTATCGATACGATAGATCTTACTAATAGAGAGTAGCGGCAGGGCGTGTTGAGATCAATCAAACAGCGCATGGACAAGCTAAACTGCCGCGGCTCTGCCTTTGGATTTAGAGCTAGAAGCTCACCCCGACTGCAGCCAAATCAGGCTCGCCATGCGTCCGGTGACCCCATCGCGTCGATACGAGAAGAAGCGGTCGCGGTCGGCAAGGGTGCAGTGGTCGCCGCCGCTAACGGAGGTTACACCAAGTCGCGCCAGCCGCTGCCGCGCAAGCATCGGCAGATCGGCGAGCCAACGCCCGGCGGCATTCGGGCGGAAGGCTGCCGCCGCATCCGGGTCGAGGGCGCAAAAGCGGGCACGCACCTCATCGCCGACCTCAAACTGCGCCGGCCCAATGGCGGGTCCGAGCCAGGCCTGCAGCTGATCAGCTGGTCGCCGCATCCGCTGCACCGTCGCCTCGATGACTCCAGCCGCCAAGCCACGCCAGCCGGCATGCGCCGCCGCGACCACAGTACCCGCCTGATCGCAGAGCAGGATAGGCAAGCAATCGGCCGTCATCACCGCGCAAACGGCGCCCGGCCCAAAGGCCACCGAGGCATCAGCATCGCGCCCTGAGGGCCGCGCAGCCCCATGCTCGTAGACAGCAGGACCGTGAACCTGGTTCAGCCAGGTTGGCTCCAGCGGTATCTGCGCCTGCTCATAGAGCAGCGCCCGGTTGCGCTGCACCGCAGCCGGATCATCGCCAACATGGCTCGCCAGATTCAGGCTGGCATAGACACCGCTGCTGACGCCACCCTGGCGCGTCGTGCTGAGCGCCTGCACCACGGCCGGTGCGGTCCAGTCAGGTCGGAAGAATAGGCTCATCGGGGTCCAGCCTCAGCATCCTGTTGCAAGAGCGCGCAGAGCGCCGCGAGATCAGGCGCCATCGGCACCTGCCAGTGCATCCGCTCAGTGCTGGCCGGGTGCACCAAGCCGAGTCCGATCGCATGCAGCGCTTGGCGCGGAAAGCTGCGCAGCGCCGCGGCCAGCTCGGGGCTTGCTGCTTCAGCCGCTGCGCGTGCCCCGCCACCATAGAGTGGATCACCCACTAAGGGATGGCGCAGATGCGCCATGTGCACACGAATCTGATGCGTGCGTCCTGTCTGCAGCTGCACCGCCAGCAGGCTGTGCCGACGATAGCGCAGCAGCACCGAATAATCGCTTACCGCCGGTCGGCCACCAGCCACCACCGCCATCGCCGTTCGTCGCGTCGGATGCCGACCAATCGGCGCCTCGACGCGGCCAACTGCAGGTGGCGCTCCGAGCACCAGCGCCCGATAGTCGCGTTTGACCGTCCGCATCTTGAGCTGAGCGACCAAAGAGCGATGCGCGAGCAGGCTGCGCGCGACCACCATCAGGCCAGTCGTCTCCTTGTCTAGGCGATGCACGATACCGCAACGAGGCAGCTCGACCAGGCGCGAATCATGATAAAGCAGTGCATTCTGCAGCGTACCATCCGGATGTCCCGCCGCCGGATGCACGACCAGACCCGCCGGCTTGTCGATCAGGATCAGATGCTCGTCCTCGAATAGGATGCGCAGCGGGATAGGCTGCGGCAAGCAGGCCCCGCTCGCCTCCAGCAAGGGCTGCACCTGAACCTGCTCCGCACCACGCACGCGGTCCTTCGTCCGCGGCTTGTGGCCGTCGATCAAGACTCGCCCTTGCTCGATCCATGCCTGCAAACGACTGCGTGAGAACGCGGGCAGCAGCTCTGCGAGCACCTGGTCTAGTCGCCGACCGGCGTGCTCTGGCCGCAGCTGCAATAGCTGGGTCTCAACCTCCTCACGCCGGGCCTGATCAAGCCGGGTCGGCTCAAGCTGACTCGACTCAGGTCGGGCCGGCTGGAGGCGGCTGGACTCGAGTCGGTCGGCATCAAGCCGGCTGGACTCGAGTCGGTCAGGCGCAGATCGGGTCGGCGCGAGGCGATGGATGGCTTGGGCCTGCTCTGTGACAGTCACGACGATTCAGTATACTGGTGAGATTGTAGCGCCGACGACGGTCTCGGCGATTATTCGGCAGGCTTCCTCAATGATCCGCATCCTAGTGATAACCCTCATCGCCGTTGCCATGCTCAGTGGCTGCGGCATCATCGGCAAGGAATTCGACGAGACCGAGGGCTGGTCGGCCAATGAGCTCTACAACAAGGCGGCGCGCGAGCTCGACGCCGCCAACTACAAACGCGCGATCGAGCTGTACAAGAAGCTCGAGGCCCGCTACCCCTTCGGCCGCTACGCCATGCAGGGTCAGCTGGATATCGCCTACGCCTACTATAAGGGCGACGAGCCCGAGCAGGCGATCGCTGCCGCGGACCGCTTCATCAAGCTCTATCCGCAGAATCCGTTCGTCGACTATGCCTACTATCTCAAGGGCATCGTCAACTACAACCGCAGCATCGGCTTCCTTGACCGATTCGTGCCCATCGATACCGCTCAGCGCGATCCAGGCTCGGCGCTGGATGCCTTCAACGACTTCGCCGAGCTGGTCCGCCTCTATCCTGACAGCAAATATGCCGCAGATGCGCGCCAGCGCATGTTACACCTACGTAATAATCTGGCCGAAGGAGAGCTGCATATCGCCCGCTACTACATGGAGCGTGGCGCTTATGTCGCGGCAGTGGGCCGCGCTCAGTATGTTGTCGAGCGCTTCCAGCGCACCACTGCTGTCGAAGAGGCGCTAGAGCTGATGGCCGAGGGCTATCAGAGACTGGGCGAGGAAGAACTCGCCGCCGACGCTCGCCGCGTGCTGGTGATGAACCGAGAGGCGGGCCGCTTTATCGATGACGAGCCAGCGCCCGACGAGGTGAGCCTAGCCCGACGCGTTTGGGATTATCTGAGTCTGGATGAGAACTGATCCCATGCTGTTATTGCATGCGACCAATCCGGCTGCGAATGAGAGGCTCGGCTGAGGCCGCTATACATCGCCGGTCTCAGCTCAAATATCGCTAGCCGAGAAGCAGCGCCTTCATCAGGCTGTCTCCACTCAGCAGGGCGGCTCAGATAGCGGCCTCGTTCTCCTCTCCGGTGCGGATACGCACGACGCGATCGATAGGGCTGACAAAGATCTTACCATCGCCGATCTTGCCGGTGCGTGCGGCCTTGGTGATCGCCTCGACGCAGACATCGAGCTGATCGTCAGCAACCACCAGCTCAACCTTCACTTTAGGTAAGAAATCAACCACATATTCAGCGCCACGGTAGAGCTCAGTGTGGCCTTTCTGGCGGCCAAAGCCCTTGACTTCAATCGCGGTCATGCCGGTGATACCGGCCTGCGACAGCGCCTCGCGGACGTCGTCGAGCTTAAATGGCTTGATGATGGCTTCGACCTTCTTCATGCGAATCTCCGTTCAACCTCTCGGCTGGGTTTCGAGTGAGTATAAGAGTCTGTCCGGGGCTTGACCATCCCGGATTCTGCAAGGACTCATTGTCGACACTAGACCAACGTGATCCAATTTCGCTAGCGCCGTAACTGCTCGGCGAGGCTGCGCCCTAGCAGCGCGGGCGAGCGCACCACCCGCACACCAGCCGCCTGCAGCGCCGAATATTTCGCCTCCGCGGTGCCGCCACCGCCGCTCACGATGGCGCCAGCATGGCCCATCCGCTTACCAGCAGGCGCCGTTACGCCAGCAATATAGGCGACGACGGGCTTGCTCATCTGCCGCTGCACGAAAACCGCAGCAGCCTCCTCTGCACTGCCGCCGATCTCACCCACCATCAGCACGGCATCGGTGTCCGGATCATTCTCGAACATCGCCAGACAATCAACAAAGTCAAGACCCTGAATTGGATCACCACCAATGCCGATACAGGTGCTCTGGCCCAAGCCCTCGGCGGAGGTTTGCTCAACCGCCTCATAGGTGAGTGTACCCGAGCGGGAAACAATGCCGACGCGTCCCGGCGTATGGATAGCGCCCGGCATGATGCCGATCTTACAGGCGCCGGGCGTGATGATCCCCGGACAATTTGGCCCAATCAATACCGCCTCGCTACGCGCGAGAGCGGCCTTGACCTTAAGCATATCCAGCACCGGAATCCCTTCAGTGATGCAGACGATGACATGGATGCCGGCATCGGCCGCCTCAAGGATCGCATCCGCCGCATAGGCCGCTGGCACATAGATCATGGTCGCATTGGCGCCAGTCTCGCGAACCGCCGCATGCACGGTATCAAAAACCGGCAGCCCGAGATGGCGTTGGCCACCCTTGCCCGGTGTGACACCTGCCACCATACGGGTGCCATAGGCGATGGCCTGCTCGCTGTGAAAGCTACCTTGACGGCCGGTGAATCCTTGACAGATCACCCGCGTCGACGCATCAACTAACACACTCATACTCGCTCTCCGGCGCCTGCATCCGACTGCACTGGCTCATGGGCGCCTGCCTGGGCAGCGGCCTTCACCACTTGGTTGGCCGCATCGGCCAAGGTTGCCGCGGTCTCAATCGCCAGCTCGCTCTGCGCCAGCCGTTGCAATCCAAGCTCGGCGTTAGTGCCCTCCAGGCGCACCACCACTGGCACCCTCACCCCCACATCCTTGACCGCCTCGAGGATACCCTCGGCAATCAGATCACAGCGCACGATGCCACCAAAGATATTGACCAACACTGCAGCGACCTTCTCATCGCTGAGGATCAGCTTAAAGGCACGACCGACACGCTCCGCAGTGGCACCACCGCCCACATCGAGGAAGTTAGCCGGTGCGCCACCATGCAGGGCAATCAGATCCATGGTCGCCATCGCCAACCCGGCACCATTGACCATGCAGCCGATATTACCCTCGAGGCTGATATAGCTGAGCCCCTCGGCTCGCGCGGCGACCTCGCGCGCATCTTCCTGGCTCGGGTCATGCAGCGCAGCGAGCGCCGGATGCCGAAACAGCGCGTTGTCATCAAGCTCGATCTTCGCATCCAGCGCCATCAGCTCGCCATCGCGGGTAACGACCAAGGGGTTGATCTCGATCAGACTGGCATCGCATTCAATGAACAGTTGGTAAAGCCTGCCCAAGAGCCGATTCAAGGCAGGCTGTTGCTCAGCCGTCAGACCAAAGAAATCTCCGATTTGTCGACTCTGCCAGGGCCTCAGCCCAAACAGGGGCTCGATGCGCGAGACCAACAGTGCCTCGGGCCGGCTTGCCGCAACCTGCTCAATCTCCATGCCGCCGGAGGCTGAGGCCATGATGGTGATGCGCTCAGCAGCGCGATCCACCAACAAGGCCAGATAGAGCTCGCGCTCGACCGCAACTGGCCGCTCTAACAGCAGCCGGGATACCGGCAGCCCCTGTAGGCTGGTCTGGGCTGTGACCAGCTGGCTACCTAGCAGCGCCTTGGCTGTGGTCTGCATCTCAGTCGCCGTATTGCAGCGCCGCACACCGCCGGCCTTGCCGCGGCCACCTGCATGCACCTGCGCCTTGAGCACCGTCGGCAGGCCGAGCGCGGCCGCAGCCGTCTCAACCTCCTCTAGCGTCTCGGCAACACGCGCCTCCGGCACCGGGATATCAAATTGGGCGAACAGCTGTTTGGCTTGATACTCGTGTAGGTTCATCGACATCCAGTAGGAGCGAAAACAGTCAGCATGACCCAGCGCGATCAGCATAACCGCCATTGGCGCAGACTGACGGGGAAGGTTCGCGTATTCTGCGGGATTCTTGGGCAACGACCAAGTGCCAGGTTCCATCGACCCGATTAGTAGGACCCCAAAACAACCGGCCCATGACCAGAAACCGCCCCCGACCATCGAGCAGCCCGGGTCGAGGGCATGCGCCATCCCAAGACCTCGCTCAAGCCCCGACTCAAGCACCCAGGCGAGATCCGATGCAACGCACGACCAGCTTTGATGGCCGCGATAGCCTGTCCTGGCTGTTCCTGTCACGGCTGTTGCTGATCCTGATCTTGCTGTTGGTGCTCTCTCTCGACGAGAGCGCGAGCTGGCTACCGCAGATCACTGATCCTTGGAGCACAAGGCGGCTGCTTCTGTTACAGACCACGTTGATCCTATTGAGTGGGTTCATGATCATTGCCGGCTGGCCAAGGCGCGACCAGCAGGTACAGCTCGCCGTCTACCTGGACATTACCTTTGCCGTCCTCCTCATTCATCTTAGCGGCGGTGTGGCAGCGGGCTTCGGACTGTTGCCGGCCGTCGCCGTGGTCTGGGGCGCGATCTTGCTCGAGGGGCGACAGTCATTGCTGTTTGCCGCCCTTGCCTCGCTTGGAGTGATCAGCCAACAGCTCTATGCTGACCTCTATCAGGAGACCTATCGCGGCAGCTACCTGGAGGCTGGACTACTCGGACTCCTGTTCTTCTCGGTGGCCGCATTGGCGCATCTGCTCTCACAGCGCCTGCGCGCTAGCGAGCGGCTTGCCGAGCGGCGCCAGCTAGACATTGCCGATCTCTCCAAGCTCAATGAGCTGGTCATTCAGGAGCTCAACACCGGCGTGCTCGTTATCGATGGCGAGCGTCGCATTCGACTCCTAAATGCCGCAGCGCAACGACTGTTGAATTCGCCCCAGGCGCGACGCGGAGCTGAGCTTAAGGTCGCGGCACCCCCGCTGTTCGACTGGCTTAGACGCAGCCTCGGTGGCGAGCCCAGCCAGGGCCTGCGTCTGCATCAACGCGACCTCCGCCCCGAGCTGCAGCTGCTGGGCACGAATCGGCCCAATGGCGCGCTGATCTATCTGCACGACGAGCAAGCGCTGCTGCGCCAGGCTCAGGAGGCCCATCTCGCGTCGCTCGGGCGACTCTCAGCAAGCGTGGCGCACAACATTCGCAATCCGCTCTCGGCGGTTACGCATGCGAGTCAGCTGCTTGCCGAATCGGCGCCACTCGACGCCGAAGACCGGAGGCTGCTCGAGATCATTCGCCGCAACGCCGGGCGCATCGATGAGATCGTCAACAGCGTGCTCGAACTCTCCCATCGGCATCGCGCCGAGCTGCGCCAGATCGCGCTCAACCGCTGGCTCGAAGACACCTGTGGCGAGTACCGGGAGCAGCATCAGCTGTCATGCCAGGAACTCGCTATAGAAACGATCGGGGAAACGACCGAAGCGCCCGATGCGCCCGATGCGATCTACCGGGTGATGGCCGATCCACGCCATCTGCGCCAAATCCTAAACAATCTCTGCGATAACGCGCGCGCCCATGGTAGAGACACGCAAGGGCGCTGCCGCATGCGCTGGACGCTCGCTCAAGACGCGGACGCCAAGACCATCAGGCTGTGTCTCTGCGACCAAGGACCAGGCGTTCGCGCCGATCATCGCCAGACCATCTTCGAGCCCTTCTTCACCACTGCAGCGAGCGGCAATGGGCTCGGCCTCTACGCCGCGCAGGCGCTCGCAGAGGCCATGGGCGCGCGGCTGGAGTATAGTGATAGCCCGCAAGGCGGCAGCTGCTTCAGTCTGATTTTTGCGCGCTGATCGTCATATCAACAAAGTCATGAGCAAGGCCCACCTGTTCCTAAAAACCTAAACAAAATTGCTTATTCAGCTTTTAGGCATTTCGCTCTCCGTTGATAACACCCTTCGGGTGAGCAACTGGAGTCCTGGTTGAGCAGTCCCAACCGAATGGCCGGTCAACACCGGCAACATGGTCAGTTTCAGCCGTCGAAACCCAGCTTGCGCCATAAAAATTGCCTCGGCGTTCATCCTGAACAGAGAACAACCTTGCGATTCGACTTCGACTCTGACCATGGAACGCGAAACCTTCGCGCTTGTAGATAACCTATCTACGGTAGAAAATCCTGATGAAAAATGGAGAAAAAATCAAGAACTGTTTTTTGCTCCTCATCGTCGACGACGAACCCGACATCCTCGAGCTGGTCACCATCACCTGCGCACGCATGGGTGTCGGGACCGAGCGCGCACAAACCCTGGCCGAGGCGACGCAGCATCTACAGCAGCAGGCGTTCGACCTCTGTCTCACCGATATGCGTCTGCCCGATGGCGATGGCACTGATCTGGTGCGATTGATCGCCCGTGAATACCCAAACCTGCCAGTCGCCATGTTGACGGCCTACGGCAATATGGATTCAGCCATTGCGGCAATGAAGGCCGGGGCCTTTGACTTCGTCTCCAAGCCCGTCGACCTCAAGGTCTTGCGTAACCTCATTGGGTCTGCGCTGAAGCTGGGCAGGCCGCCGTCCGTAACAAGCCCTGGGCAGCCAACCGAAGCGCTGATCGGCGCATCATCAGCCATCGAGGAAACCCGAGCGCTGATCGCCAAGCTGGCCCGCAACCAAGCCCCCGTCTTTATCACTGGCGAGAGCGGAACCGGCAAAGAGCTTGCGGCGCGGCTGATCCATGAGCAAGGTCCGCGGCGCGAGCATCCGTTCGTGCCGGTCAACTGTGGCGCTATCCCGGCCGACCTGATGGAGAGCGAGCTGTTTGGCCATCTCAAAGGCAGCTTTACCGGCGCCGTCTGCGACAAGGCCGGGCTGTTTCAGGCCGCGCAGGGCGGCACCTTATTCCTCGACGAGATCGCCGATCTACCGCTGCCGATGCAGGTCAAGCTGCTGCGCGCTATCCAACAAAAGAGCGTGCGGCCAGTCGGCAGCGAGACCGAGATCGAGGTCGACGTGCGCATCATCAGCGCCAGCCATTGCCAGCTTGATGTCGAAGTTGAGCGGGGCAACTTCCGCCAAGACCTCTACTACCGCATTGACGTCATCGAGCTGCTGATGCCCCCGCTGCGGAGCCGACCCGAGGACATTCCCGCGCTCGCGGAGCACATCCTCGGCCAGATCGCCGAGACCAGTGGGACGTCCAGAAGGCATCTGAGCGCCGCGGCCTTGGCCAAGCTCGCTGAGCACCCCTTCCCAGGCAATGTCCGCGAGCTGCAAAATCTGCTCGAGCGCGCATCGGCGCTAGCCGAGACCACCGAGCTTGGCCCCGAGGATCTGCATCTCCCCAGCCAGCGCCCGCTAAGCGGATCGACCAAGATGCGCGGACTGGCCAAGGCCGAGCCCGAGCCCGCCGACGCTGACCGGCTGCCGCTCGGGGACCAGCTCGATGAGATCGAGCGACGCGCGATCCTCGAAGCGCTAGACGCGACGCGCTGGAACCGGACCGCAGCGGCGAAGCAGCTCGGCATGACGCCGCGCTCGCTGCGCTATCGGCTGAGCAAGCTCGGACTCTCTTAGGCCGTCCCATCCCGACGCAAATGGCATCACCATGGCTTCCCGAACCACCGGACCGGTCGCAGCGCAGGCACCTCTAAGTAGCATGAGCACCCAGGCGCCTCGTAACGGCCTTGAACAACCATCAGAAGACCCCTTTCTCGATTGGTTCCGGCACTGTACACCTTACATTCACGCCCATCGCGGACGGACCTTCGTTATCGCCTTTGGCGGCGAAGCACTCGACGACGCTCGCCTGCCAGAGTTGGTGCATGACATCGCACTCCTGCACGGACTTGGCATCCGCCTGGTACTGGTGCATGGTGCCCGGCCGCAGATCGAGCGCCGGCTCGCCGAGCGCGGCACCCGCTTCCAATATGTGGGCGGGCTGCGCGTCACCGATGACGCCGCCCTGACCTGTGTGAAAGAGGCCACTGGTGCCGCCCGAGTCGAGATCGAGGCCCTACTCTCATTCGGCCTCGCCAACTCGCCGATGGCCGGGGTGCGCATCCCAGTGGCCTCGGGCAATTTTGTCTTTGCCCGACCGATCGGGGTGCTCAATGGCGTCAACTATCAGCACACCGGGGTCGTGCGTCGTATCGACCATCTCTCGCTGACCCAGCGGCTGGATCAAGGCGCCGTCGCCTTGATCCCACCGATCGGCTACTCACCAACCGGCGAGGTCTTCAACCTCACCGCGGCCGACGTTGCACGCGCCGTCGCGATTGCGCTCGCCGCTGACAAGCTGATCTTTTTGGTTGAGGGTGAGGGCTTGTTGGACAAGGCCGAGCCTGCAGCCCAGCCGCCCAAGATCCGCTCGCACCTGCTCAGCGCTGAGGTCTCCAGCCTGCTGGGCCTAGACCAAGGCCAGTACCAAGGCCAGTACCAAGGCCAAGGCCAGAATCAGGCCGCAGCCAAAGCCCAGGGCCAAACCATCGGCGAAGACCTCGCTCAGGCGCTGCGTGCCGGTGCTGAGGCCTGCGAGCAGGGCATCGCCAGGGTGCATCTGGTTGGCCGCCATGATCCCTCAGCATTGTTACGCGAGTTGTTCACCCGTGACGGCGCCGGCACCCTGATGACCGGTGAGCCCTTCGAGCGGCTCCGCGCAGCCCAGATTACCGATATCCCAGGCATTCGCAGGCTACTCCTGCCCATGGAGAACGCTGGTATCTTGATCCCCCGCTCAGCCGAGGAGCTTGAACTCGTCATCGATCGTTTTCAGGTCACCGAGCTCGACGGCACCATCATCGCCTGCGCCTCGCTATTGACATTTTCGCAAGCCCTGATCGGTGAGCTCGCCTGTGTCGCCGTTCACCCCTCATACCGCGCCCAAGGCCGCGGTGATCGACTGCTCGCCCACATGGAAACACAAGCACGAGCGCAGGGCCTGGAGCGATTATTTGTGCTGACGACACAGACCGCGCATTGGTTCCGCGAGCGCGGCTTCTTACCAGGCGGCATTGACGATCTCCCTGACGAGCGTCGCCGTCAGTACAACGTGGCCCGCAACTCGCAGGTCTACATCAAACGACTCCAAGCCCAGCGCTGACAACCGCAAGGCGCACCATCCCATGACAGCTATCCAAAGCTTCACCCCTGGCCGTTGGCTGCACAGCCGCAGTGACAGTCTGCGCTGCGGCTGGGCTCGCACGGCCTGTCCTATGGCGCTGACTGATCACCCGCGCAGCCAGCAGCAGCAGCAGCAGCAGCACCAGCACCAGCACCAGCACCAGCAGCAGCAGCACCAGCAGCACCAGCAACCGCTTGCCTTCTTATCGGGATCAACCTGGCTGCTGCTGCTCATGCTGGCACTGCAGCTGGCACTGCCGCTGACCGCTGTCTTCAGCAGCACTGCGATGGCGCAAGCCCTGCAGCAGTCGGCGTCGCACAGCGAGACATCACTCAATATCCAGCCAACGGTCTCGCGCGAACAGCTCGAAGCCAAGCTCGATGAGCTGAGCAAGCAGCAAGAACTCACTGAGGAGGCCAAGAAACCCCTGACCGAGCGCTATCGCAGCGCGCTCAACAACCTCGAGCAGCTCAACAGCTTTCAGCTACAAGCCAAAAGCTACCTGGAGGCACTAAAAACCGCACCAACCGAAGCCGCCGCACTGCGCGATGAGCTAAATGCAGCGGCGCTTGCAGCAGACGCGGCCAGCGCCGAGTCGGGCGCACCTGCCGAGCCACCGGTCAAGCTCCCCACGACTATCACCATCGCTGAGATCGAGCAGATGCTGGCGCGCGAGCAGGCCGAGGCCGCCTCAGTCGAGGCCCAGCTGAACAAGCTCAATGAGACCCTTAGCAACCAATCCGAGCAGCTGATTGCGGCACGCCGTCGACTATCCGAGGTGCCCCAGGTCTTGGGCGAGATTGAGGAGGCGCTGAAGGCCCCTCAGCCCGAGGGGCAGGACGAGGCGCGCCAAGCACGTCGCTGGGCGCTCGAGACGCAGCGCGATGCCTTGCGCGCCGAGATGCTGATGTTGGATCAGCAGATCCTCAGTGCCGACGCCCGCCGCCAGCTCGCCGAAGCCCGCCGCGACCAACGCACAGCCACGCTGGAGCGATTACGGCTGCGGCGCGCCTACCTCGAGAACGAGGCCGACCGGTTACGCGGCATCGAAGCCGAGCGCGCGCGTGAAGAGACCGAATCGGCGGAGCGCGAGCTGGTCGACGCTGATCCGCTTCTGCTCGAGGTGGCGCGGCGCAACCGCGAGATCAGCGACACCATCAGCGAGGTCACCGAAGGCCTCAGTCAGCTAGACGAACAACAGGCCGCCCTCGAAGAACAGCTGCGCGAAGCCCAGACCGATCTCAAGGACGCCCGCGCGCGCATCAGTGCAGCGGGCTTAAGCCAGGCCGTGGGCCAGATCCTGGTTGATGAGCGTGCTGATCTGCCCGACGCTTCGAGCCTTCGTGAACAGGCTGCTGCCCGTGCCGAGCGCATCGCCGAGCTGACCCTAAGCCAGCTCCGTCTGCGTGAAGCGCTCAGCGATCTTGGGGATATCGACGCCGCAATTGCTCAGATCATCTCTGAGCCCGCCTCCTCAGATGGGGTGAACCTGCAAGCCAGCCGATCTGCAGATTATGCAGCAGAGCTACGCGGCCAGGTGCGAGCGCTGCTGCTGCGGCAGCGTGAGCTTTTAGGGACGGCACTGCGTCTGCAAGACAGCTATCAGCGCGCGATAGGCGACCTAGATTTTACTGCTGACCAATACAGCGAATTGCTCAATCGCTACCGCGACTTCTTGGCCGAGCACCTGCTCTGGGTCAGAAGTGCAGCCTCGATCACCCAACAACCCTTTGACGCCCTGCCACAAGCCATCTGGTGGCTAGTCGCCCCTGAGCACTGGACCGGCGTGCTCAACAGCCTGGTGCAAGGCCTGCGCACATCACCGCTGCTCTGGCTTGGCGGTCTCGTTGTTATTGGACTCTTGGCAAGCGACCCCCTACTGCGCAAGCGCCTCCGTGGCTATGCCGAGCCGATGCGCCGTATCAGTACCGACCGCTTCTCCTTGACCCTGTCCGCACTCGGCTTAACCCTGCTGTTAGCCCTGCCCTGGCCCTTGCTCACAGCCTTGATCGGTTGGCAGCTGAGCGCCTCTACGCCATCAACAGCATTCGCCCAGGCGGTTGGCGAAGGTCTACTCAGGATTGCCTTGCCCTTCTATTACTTGCGCGCGTTTCGCTTACTCTGTCTGCGCGGTGGCGTTGCCGAGCGCCACTTTCGCTGGAGCGCCGAGCCGCTTGATCAACTGCGTCGCGGCTTCCAGCTCGCCGCACTGCTGTTACTTCCCATTGGCTTTGCCGCTGATGTCATTGGCCGCGCCCAGAATCCGAGCTTCGACGGCACCCTCGGACGGATCGCGCTGGTGCTGCTCTGCCTTGGACTCGCCGCGCTCACGGCTTGGCTATTGCATCCCAAGCATGGCGTCTTCAAGAACCTGCTTACTGCGCAGCCGGAGGGCTGGCTGAACCGCTTGCGGCTGATCTGGTATCCGCTCGCGATACTGATGCCCGCAGCACTTGCGGCCATTGCGCTGGCTGGCTTCATCTACACTGCTGGCACCTTGCTGGCCTCGGTGGCCGCGGAGCTCTGGCTGGCGCTTGCACTAGTCGTCTTGCACCAGCTGATCGTGCGTTGGCTCATCCTCACCCGGCGCGGCCTGGCGCTAGAGGCCGCGCTCGAGCGGCGCGCCCAGCGCGAGGCCCAGCGGGAAGCGCTCGAACAGGGTGCGCAACGGGTCGAGCCGAGTGACGACTCGGTCGACCTGGCTGCACTCGATAGCCAGACGCGGAAACTGCTCAACAGCAGCATTGTGATCATCGCGGCCGTCGGCCTCTGGGTGATTTGGTCCGATGTCTTGCCAGCGCTAAATCTCTTTGAACAGGTGACGCTCTGGAGCTACACCGCGATGGTTGACGGCGCCAAGGAGCTGGTTCCGGTGACTCTAGCCGATCTCGGACTGATCCTGGTGATCGCCACGGCGGCGCTGATTGCGGTCAAGAACCTGCCGGCACTGCTCGAGATCCTGCTGCTGAAGAATACCGAGGTCAGCACCAGCGGACGCTATACGCTGGTCACCCTGACGCGCTATACGATCACTGCGGTGGGTCTGCTGCTGATCGTGAGCACGTTAGGCCTCCAGTGGTCACAGGTGCAATGGCTGGTGGCGGCGCTCAGCGTCGGTATCGGCTTCGGGCTGCAGGAGATCGTTGCCAACTTCATCAGCGGCTTGATCATCCTCTTTGAGCGCCCAGTGCGGGTCGGTGATACCGTGACCATCGGCGACACCACCGGCAACGTCACCCGGATTCAGATCCGCGCCACCACCATCCGCAATTGGGACAAGCAGGAGCTGCTAGTGCC
Organism: Halochromatium sp.; assembly: GCA_010912705.1. Taxonomy (GTDB): domain Bacteria; phylum Pseudomonadota; class Gammaproteobacteria; order Chromatiales; family Chromatiaceae; genus Lamprobacter. Next base: position 124,923 of record POWB01000006.1, on the reverse strand, counting down.
CAATAAGGAGTTCATTACTGGGCGTTTATTGAACTGGACCCTGACCGATCAGCTTAACCGGGTGGTGATTCCGGTCGGCATCGAATATGGCAGCGATACGCGCAAGGCACTTGCCCTGCTGAGCGAGGTCGCCGCTGAGCATCCGAAGATCCTCGATGATCCAGCGCCCATGATCACCTTTGAAGGCTTCGGTGATAATGCCCTTAACCTCGTGCTGCGCTGTTATCTCGAGAGCCTCGAGTTCCGGTTGGCGGTGCTGACCGAGCTGCATCAGGCAATCGACGACAAGTTCCGCGCGGCCGGTATTGGCATCGCCTTCCCGCAGCGCGACATCCATCTGCGCTCGGCCGAGCCCCTTGAGATCATGATGCGTCGCCCGCCAGCGATAGCTAGTGACTCAGCACAGCCGGGAGCACCGCCGTTGGAACCTGCGCAGGCAGGCTAAGCGTCAACGGCCATGAGCAGCTGATGGGCACCCCATGACAGCGACCGAAAACAGGACCGGACGACCGCAACGCCCGTTAGGAAAGGTCAGATACCAGAATTGGTTTGGGCTCATCTGCGCCTACCAGCTCGATGGCCGCGGCGGCGGCAGACCGCTGACCTGGAAAAACCTGGAGCCAACCGCAGAACAGGGCAACGGGCTCTGGGCCTTGGCTGATCCGCGCTCCCAGCCACCCCCGGAGCTTGGTGCGGGGCCAGAGCTGCTCGGACCGGATGCAGAGCACTCGCCAGTGGGAGGCTCGGCAGCGGGCTCGCGTCAGGGCTGCATTTGGGTCCATATCGACGCCAAACACAGCAACGCGCGACATTGGTTACGCGAGCATAGCGGTCTGGACGCCATGACCCAGGAGGCACTGACGGCGGCCCGCGTGAGCCCCCGCTTGGAAGAGCGCGACGGTGGCATGCTGTTGATCCTCAAGGGGCTGAACTTTGCTCCAGGCGCCTTGCCAACTGACATGATCGCACTGCGCCTCTGGAGCGACGGGCAACGCATTCTCAGCTGCCGGCGTGAGCATATCCGTGCACCGATGCAGCTTCGCCACGACCTCAACGCAGGTATCGGGCCCACCAACGCCAGCAGCCTGATCGCGACCCTCGCCGACCTGATGGTCGCCAACATGGAAGATCTGATCATCGAGCAGGTTCAGGCAAGCCACCAGATTGGCCGTCTTCGCGATGCCAAGCCGGCTGAAGACCTAGTCGCCGAGCTGGCTCATCTGCGCCGCGTGATGATCTGGATGCGCCGCTCGCTGGGACCCCAGCGCCGCGCCCTTGCACGCCTGGCCGCCAGTCCCCTCCCTTGGATGAAAGCCAGCGATCGGGCGATGGTGCGCGAGGTGGCGCACCAGTGTACTCAGTATGTCGAGGGACTGGATGCGGCGCAACAGATCGGCGAGATCACCCAAGACGAGATCCTGCAGCGCTCGACCGAGAAGACCGAGCGTCGGCTGTTTTCGCTGACCGTGATCACCGCAATCTTTCTGCCGCTGACCTTCATCACTGGTCTCCTCGGCGTCAACCTTGCCGGCATCCCGGATGCGAACGACCCCTGGTCCTTTCTCATCCTCGTCATCTTCCTAGTCGGACTGGTTGCCGCTCAGATCTGGGCCCTGCATCGTAAAGGCTGGCTTTAGCCTGCTTGATTGCTTCTGCGGCAACCCATCGACGCCAAAGGCGACTATACTTTGGCGCCGATGCCGCTAACGCTACCGAGGATCGCATGGCCGACGCCGCCGTCTCCGTCGCCCCGCCCCCTGACCGCCTGCCTTCTGCGCCGGCCGACAGCTTCGCTGCCGTAGACCTGGGATCAAACTCCTTCCACCTGCTGGTCGCACGCGTCGACGGCGGTACCCTGCAAGTGATCGATCGCTACAAGGAGATGGTGCGCCTCGGCGAAGGGCTGACCGAAGACAAGTATCTCGATCCCGAAGTCGCCGAGCGTGCCCTCGCCTGCCTGGAACGCATTGGCCAACGCCTGCGCGGTGTCGACCCCGCCAATGTTCGTGTCGTCGGCACCAATACCCTGCGTCAGCTCAGGCCAGAGACGCGCTTTATCGAATCCGCCGAGGCGGTACTGCAGCACCCGATTGAGGTCATTGCCGGACGCGAGGAGGCCCGTCTGGTCTACCTCGGCGTCGCACACGGACTCGCCATCGGCGACGAGAAACGGCTGGTAGTCGATATCGGCGGTGGTAGCACCGAGCTGATCGTCGGTCAAGGCTTTAGCGCCACACTGCGCGAGAGCCTACACATGGGCTGTGTCAGCATCTCGCGGCGCTACTTTGCCAACGACAAGATCAGCGCCAAGCAGATGGACCGCGCCGAGCTTGCCTGCGCGCTCGAGATTCGCCCAGTGCGCGAGCTGTTTCGCCAATCCGGCTGGACCACGGCCACTGGCAGCTCGGGCACCATCAAGGCCATCGCAGCGGTGATCGCGGCCGAGGGCTGGAGCGACGACGGCATCACCGCTGAGGCACTCAGCAAGCTGCGCACGGCAATGATCGACTGCGGCAAGGTCTCCGCGCTCGCCCTCAAGGGGCTCAGCGACGAGCGCCGACCGGTCTTCGCTGGCGGCGTAGCGGTGTTGCGGGCGGTCTTCCAAAACCTGGCGATCGAAAGGATGCGGGCCTCAGATGAGGCACTCAGAGAAGGCCTGATCTACGAGATGGTTGGACGTGTCCACCACGAGGATGTGCGTGAGCGCACCGTCGCAACCCTCTGCCGCCGCTTCGATACCGACCTGGAGCACGCCGGACGCGTGCGCGCCACCGCGCTCGACCTCTACGAGCAGTTACGCGAGTCTTGGGCGCTCGACCAGGATAATTATCCAAAGATGCTCGGCTGGGCCGCTGACCTCCATGAGATCGGGCTCGCTGTCTCCCATAGTCAGTACCAGAAGCATGGTGCCTATCTCCTGCGCAATGCTGATCTCTCGGGCTTTACCCGCCAAGAGCAAGACGCCCTCGCCGCCCTCGTCTTGGGTCATCGGCGCAAGTTTCCAATCGATGTCTTCATGGCGCTGCCGCGCCCAGCGCGCGAGTGCGGGCGCCGGCTCAGTATCTTGCTTCGGCTCGCCGTGCTGATGCATCGTGGTCGCTCAGCGAGCGCCGAGCCCAAGCCCCAGGTCGCGGCTGATGGTGAGACGCTGCGGCTGCGTTTTCCCGCCAACTGGCTCGACGACCATCCGCTCACGCGGTTGGAATTTGAGGAAGAGGCAGCGCGTCTCACCGCCGCCGGCATCACCCTTGACGTCGGCTGAAGGTACCAACGAAGACATCGCAAGGCTTGAGGATTACCCCAACCCGAGCCTGCTTGCTGGTAGAATCCGGGCGAGCGAGGTATGAGTCTGCAGCATTGAGGTCGAGCCGAACCTCGCCACAACCTCGGCTCAGCTTCTGTCAACCCAAGAACGCCGCCCCCAGACACCGAACAACGGAGGACACTCAATCATGGCCAAACTCTTTTCCGCGGATTGGATGAACCAGCTCAAAGACGGCTGGAATAACGACCCTGAGGTCAGCGGTAAGCTCGCTGAGATCGGCTTTAACTCCATCATCACCTGTGGATTCAAGGATGAGACTGACCCACGAGGTGTTTTCGTGGTCGAGAACGGCGTCTGCGTCCGCGCCGGCGATTGGTCTGGCGAGAGTCCAGATTGGGACATGCGCGCCGACATGAAGGACTGGCTGAAATGGGTCGAGAAGGGCATTGGCATGGTCGGCATGGGTACTGCCTACGCCACTGGCAAGCTCAAATTCAAGACCGGTGATTACGGCGCAATGATCAAGGACCCGCGCATGGCCGGACCTTTCGTCAAGAGCTTCAACCTGATGAAGCAAATCGGCACCGACGAGCTCGGTTGATCTAGCGCTGCTGCGCTGCGCCAACCGCGGCTCAGCACCTCTCGGGCTCAAGGATGAGCCCCTAGATGAGACTAAGACGAGCGATAGCACGCACAACCTTACAACAGGCGCGGTTTATCTGGCGCAGATCAATGAGCCATCACGTCAGTCTCTTGCGCCATATCAGGGACGAGATGCCGGCTGCACCGCATGCTTAGTGATTCAGTACCAGCCCCAAATGCAGGGCTTGTCCGACCGATCACTGATAGGAGAGCCAACCATGCGTGGTCACCATCGCCTTTCGCCTCTGCGAATCATCGGCCGATACGCCTTGGCATGCCTACTCGCAGGCCCCTTCAGCGCGGTTGTCCAGCTGGCCAACGCCGACGCCGGGAGCTGGCCAACGCCACCAGCCACAAGCGCACCGCCACCCCAGATCTCAGGTCCATTGCAAGGCGGTACCGCCGACCACACCAAGTTCGATGAACTCAAGGGGCCGTTCGAGACCGGCTCGCAGGTCACCCAGGCTTGTCTCAGTTGTCATACCGAGACTGGCCAACACTTCATGAAGAATATTCATTGGACCTGGTCGTATCAAGATCCGAACACCGGCCAGCAGCTCGGCAAGCGCTACCTGATCAACAATTTCTGCACCAACTCCCGCGGCAACGAGGGCATGTGCGCCCAGTGCCACGCCGGCTACGGCTGGAAAGACGAGAGCTTCGACTTCACCGATGAGACCAAGATCGACTGCTTGGTCTGCCACGAGACCACCGGCACCTATTATAAGACGCCCAATTCTGAGGGCAGCCCGGCCTGCTCGGTGATGTTTGAAGGCAAACCGCCGATCGACCTCGCTGCTGCCGCGCAGAGTGTCGACCTACCCCAGCGTGCCAACTGTGGCGCCTGCCATTTCAACGGCGGCGGTGGTGACAACGTCAAGCATGGCGACCTCTCGACCGCGCTGAAGCAGCCACCCCGCTCGCTTGATGTGCACATGGGCGTCGATGGGCTCAACTTCGCCTGCACCGCCTGCCATGTGACCAACAAGCATGTCTGGGCCGGCAGCCGCTATCAGATCGTCTCCAAGGACACCGAGGGCACTGGACTCCCCGGCCAACGCACCGATGTCGCCACCTGTGAATCCTGCCACGGGCTGGCACCCCACCCGGTCGACTCGCTGGCTGGCTTCAAGCTCAACGACCACGTACAAAGCATCGCCTGCCAGACCTGCCATATCCCCGAATTCGCCCGTGGCGGCGTCGCCACCGTGATCGATTGGGATTGGCGGACCGCCGGCAGGACCCGCGACGGCGAGGGCTACCACGAAGAGGGCTATATCCAGGGTAACGGCGGCCACCGCTACACCTACAAGTCGATCAAGGGCGACTTCGTCTACGACGAGAACATCATCCCCGAGTACGACTGGTTCGATGGCCAGATGGTCTATACCACCATCGACACGACCTTTGACCCCAACGCCGAATCGATCGAGATCAACGGCTTCAGCGGCTCGCGCGAGGATGAGCGCTCACGCATCTGGCCCTTTAAGCGCATGCATACCTGGCAGCCCTACGATAAGGGCAATGGCACCCTGGTCTATACCCATCTCTGGGGTGAAGACGATGCCGCCTACTGGGGCAACTACGATATGGGCGCCGCCATCGAGAAGGGGATGGCCGACTTCGGACTCAACTATTCTGGCGAATACGGCTTCATCGAGACCCTCTCCTGGTGGCCGATCACGCACATGGTCACGCCTAAGGAGCAGGCGCTGGCCTGTGGCGATTGCCATACGCCCAAGGATAGCCGCCTCGCCGAGGTCAAGGGCGTTTATCTCCCGGGTCGCGATCGTAACCGCTGGCTCGACATCATCGGCACCCTGATCGTCGCCGGCACCCTCGGCGGCATCCTGATTCATGCCGGTATTCGCTTCTTCTCGCCCAAGGGGAGCCACCACTGATGGCCCTACATCAAGTCAAGATCTTTAGCGGTTTCGAGCGCTTCTGGCACTGGTCGCAGATGCTGCTGATCCTCATCCTGCTGATCACCGGTTTCGGCCTGCACGGATTCCACAGCTTAGTCAGCTTCGAGACCGCCGTCACCTGGCACACCGGTGCCGCGCTGGCGTTGCTACTGCTCTGGGCCTTCAGTATCTTCTGGCTCTTCACCACCCGCACCTGGCGGCACTTCATCCCGACCATCACCGGAATGTGGGGCGTGCTGCGCTATTACAGCTACGGCATCTTCAAAGGCGAGCGCCATCCCTACCGCAAGGCCTATTGGCGCAAGCACAACCCGCTGCAGGCACTGGCCTACCTGATGCTCAAGATCGTACTGTTCCCAGCGATCTGGATCAGCGGCCTCGCCTATCTGTTCTACTTCGCCTGGCGTAACATCCCCAACGCCCCCGCCTGGCTCGAGGGCGTTGCATTGGTGCATACGGCAGCCGCCTTCGCGATCCTCACCTTCGTCTTCGTCCACGTCTACATGCTCACCACTGGCCATTCCTTTCGTGAGCATGTAATGCCAATGATTACCGGCTTCGACGAGGTGGATCTGACGCCGGAAGAAGAGGCCTATCTGCGTAAGGATGAGCCGGAGCAGATTCGCTGAATGTCAACAGCCTCGCCAAGCCAGAGGCAGATTCCTGATACAGAAGCACAGTCGATGAAGGATACGCTCAGCAAGATCCGTGCAAAGTCCGGCAACCGGACGCAAGCGCAAGAGCAGCAGAAAGATGAGCACGAGCGTCTGGCAGTCGAACGCCACGAGGCTGCCAAGCCGCTACTCAAGGCCTTTGATGAGATCAAAGACCAACCCTTACGGGTCGATGCCATGAAACGGATCTGGCCCGATGATTTCGATCGCCGGGATGATCGTGCCCTGAGCCTCCTAGAAGGCTATCTCGGGGGTCAAGAACTGCCGCATGGGCTGCGTCTGAAGATGCCAGGTGGGCACCGAACCTTTGCGGTTGAGCACAGCTTCTCGAGCCAACTGAGCTATATTGCGGTCCGCGAGAGCCTCAGTGGCGCCCCGCATACGCGCCATTTCAGCTCCACTGAGCCCTGGTTGGATCTCTTCTACGACGTCATGGCGACCGTTCTCGAGTTATAACTTTATAAATCTCACGCGAAGTCGCGTAGATGTCATAAGAAAAAGAGATCTCGCGCAGAGATGCAAAGGCGCAGAGAAGAAGAGAAGGACAAGAGAAGCGCACTGGGAACACCGAGCAAGTTCTTTCTTCCTTTGCGCCTCTGCGTCTCTGCGCGAGCCGTTTGGGCAGACTAGCGATTAGTTCCGCGACTTATCGACCAACTGCTTCTCGCGAATCCAGGGCATCATCTCGCGCAGCCGGCTGCCGACTTGCTCGATCTGATGCTCTTGCGAGAGGCGACGCATGGCCTTCATTGCCGGCGCGCCGGCCTGATTCTCGAGCGTGAACTCCTTAGCGAATTGACCGGTCTGGATCTCGCGCAGGATCTTGCGCATCTCCTCGCGCGTCTCTTCGGTGATGATGCGCGGACCGCGGGTCAGATCGCCATACTCGGCAGTATTGCTGATCGAGTAGCGCATGTTGGCAATGCCGCCCTCATAGATCAGGTCGACGATCAGCTTGACCTCGTGCAGGCACTCAAAATAGGCCATCTCAGGCTCGTAGCCGGCCTCGACTAGGGTCTCGAAGCCCATCTGGATCAGCGCGGTGAGGCCACCACAGAGCACCACCTGCTCGCCGAACAGATCGGTCTCGCACTCCTGACGGAAGCTGGTCTCGATGATGCCGGCACGGCCGCCACCATTGGCCGAGGCATAGGCCATGGCGATATCCCGCGCCTTACCGCTCGCGTCCTGATGCACCGCGATCAGGCTCGGCACACCGCCGCCCTGGGTATAGGTCGAGCGCACCAGGTGGCCCGGACCCTTGGGCGCGATCATGATGACGTCGAGATCGGCGCGCGGCTCGATCTGGCCGAAGTGGATATTGAAGCCGTGCGCAAAGGCCAGCGCTGCGCCTTGCTTGATGTTCGGTGCGATCTGATCGCGATAGAGCTTGGCCTGATGCTCATCCGGCGCCAAGATCATGACGACATCGGCACCGCTGACCGCCTCTGGGATGTCCTTCACCGCGAGCCCTGCGTCAGCAGCCTTGGCCGCCGAGGCCGAGCCAGCGCGCAAGCCGACGACGACATCGACGCCAGATTCCTTGAGGTTATTGGCGTGAGCATGGCCCTGCGAGCCATAGCCGATGATGGCGACCTGCTTGCCTTGAATCAGCGAGAGGTCGGCGTCTTTGTCGTAGTAAACGTTAATGGCCATGAAAGATCCTGTTTTTGTGTTTTAGAGTGTTAAGCCCTTGGCGCCGCGCAGGATGCCGGTCGGACCGGAGCGCACCACCTCAGTGATCAGCCCCTCGGGCACCGCCTCGATGAAGGCATCGAGCTTGCGCGAGGCGCCGGTGAGCTCAACGATGTAGCTTGCCTCAGTCACATCGATGATCTTGGCGCGGAAGATCTCGGTGAGGCGCTTGAGCTCCTCCCGATCCGGCCCCGCCGCCTTGAGCTTGATCAGCATCATCTCGCGCTCGATGTGCTCGCCCTCGGAGAGATCCTGGAGCTTCACCACATCAATGAGCTTATTCAGCTGCTTCTTGATCTGCTCGACGATGTCGTCGTTGCCGCGCGTGACCAGGGTCATGCGTGAGAGCGACGGCTCATCGGTCGGCGCGACGGTGAGGGATTCGATGTTGTAGCCGCGGGCCGAGAATAGGCCAGCAATGCGCGACAGCGCACCCGACTCGTTCTCAACCAGCATCGAAATGATGTGTCTCATACCTGTTCTCAGGCCCTAGGCCAGCTCCCGCTCGGACATGGTCGGCGGCAGTTCCATCTCATGATGGCCCTTGCCCGCGCAAATCATCGGATAGACATTCTCGGATGGGTCGACGATGACATCGAGGAAGACGAAGCGATCCTTCATCGCAAAGGCCTCACGCATCGCCGCCTCTAATTGATCTGGCTTTTCGACGCGCATGCCGACATGGCCGAAGCTCTGCGCCAGCGCGACGAAATCCGGCAGGGCGTCGACATAGGAATGCGCATAGCGACTCTCGTAGAAGAACTCCTGCCATTGCCGGACCATGCCCATGTAGCCGTTGTTCAGCAGCACGACCTTGATCGGCAGGCTGTACTGCTTGCACGTCGCCATCTCCTGGATGCACATCAGGATGCTGGCCTCGCCCGAGATACAGGCCACCTGCGCATCCGGATAGGCAAGCTGCACGCCCATCGCTGCTGGCAGACCAAAGCCCATGGTGCCGAGTCCACCCGAATTGATCCAGCGCCGCGGCTTGTCGAACGGATAAAATTGGGCTGCGAACATCTGATGCTGACCGACATCCGAGGTCAGATAGAGGTCGCCATCGGTCACCTTATAGAGCGTCTCGACCGCGAACTGCGGCTTGATCATCGGGCTCGAGCGGTCGTAGCGCATGCAGTCGATGCCACGCCAGTCATCGATTTGCTTCCACCAGGCCGCGAGTGCGGTCTGATCCGGCCGCCCTCCGCTCTCGCGTAGCACCCCGAGCATATCGGTGACGACACTGCCGACCGGCCCCACGATCGGCACCTGCACCTTCACATTCTTCGAGATCGACGAGGGGTCGACATCGACATGGATGATCTCGGCATGCGGACAGAAGTGCTCGATCTTGCCAGTGACACGATCATCGAAGCGGGCGCCGATGGCGATCAGACAATCGGTCTCGTGCATGGCCATGTTGGCCTCGTAGGTGCCATGCATCCCGAGCATGCCGACGAATTGCTTGTCGGTCATCGGGTAAGCACCCAGCCCCATCAGGGTGCTGGTGATCGGGAAGCCGAGTGCGCGCACCAGCTCGGTCAGCGGTGCAGCGGCATCGTCAAGGATCGCACCGCCGCCGGTGTAGAAGATCGGCCGCTTGGCATCGAGCATGGCCTCGACGGCCTTGCGGATCTGGCCCAGATGGCCGCGCTTCGCCGGATTGTAGGAGCGAATGCTGAGGTCGCGCGGATAGACGTAGGGGATCTTGATGTTCGGATCGGTCACATCCTTAGGGATGTCGACCACCACCGGCCCCGGCCGCCCGGACTGGGCGATATAGAAGGCCTTCCGAATGGTTGTAGCGAGATCCTCGAGCCGTTTGACTAGAAAATTGTGCTTCACACAGGGCCGCGTGATGCCGACCGTATCGACCTCCTGGAAGGCATCGCTGCCGATCACGGGCGTTGGCACCTGACCGGTAATCACCACCATCGGGATCGAGTCCAGATGGGCCGTGGCAATGCCGGTCACCGCGTTGGTGGCACCAGGGCCGGAGGTGACCAGGCAGACGCCGCATTTGCCGGTCGCCCGCGCATAGCCATCGGCCGCATGCGTAGCCCCTTGCTCGTGGCGCACCAGGACGTGCTTGATCGCATCGCCGCGCTGAAACAGGGCATCGTAGATATGCAGCACGGCACCACCAGGATAGCCGAACACGTAGTCCACGCCCTCGTCGATCATCGCCTGGATCGTGATCTCAGCGCCACTCAGCAGCGGTGCCTCAGGAGCAAGAGGGGAGCTAGCAGGCTCGCGCAAGCCAGCATGAGCGGTTTGAGTTGAGTCAGGCCCATCGGCCAGATTGGATTGCACGCAGGCGTCCTCCATAGGGACCGAGCGGGTAGCCTCGAGACAACTGATCAGGCTCGCAGCCACCGACCCAGCGACCGGTGAGATGTCAATGATGCCGAGCATAAGGCTCTCGCCATGCCTAGCCCAAACCGTAGATTTGAGGGGCTGCGAAAGGCTTGACAAGGTAGCGCAGGCCGATGCGGCGCTGGAAACAAGGTGCACTCGCACGACCAAGCGGGCATCCACGCAAGCCCAGCCAACAAGTCCCAGCGGTAAACGATCGAAAATACTAAACAACCGCTCGCTAGGTCAACTACTTCGGACAAGCCTCCGCGGCCAATCCGCACTAGCCATCAATCTCCTCTCGGAAGATGGCGAGATCAACACCGCTAATGTCAGAATCGCAGGCATGTAGTACAAAGAATGCTGAGCGAGAATGGACAACTGTTGAGCAAGCGGGTCGCATCGATGGACCCGCTCAGCGCAATCGCAGAGAATGCGAACCTCGCCGAATCGGTTTTCGGCTTAGGGCTACTCAGTACAGTCTGCACTCAAACAGCTTGCCATCAAGAGGTCCGCCGGCACAATGAACGCACTCTCAGATTTCAGTGCTCCCGCACGTGGCCTGATCATCGCGGCCGCCTTCGCCTTGGTCGTCACCGTCCTCAAGATGGCCTCGTCACTGCTAGCGCCGATCCTGCTCGCAACCTTCATCGCCATCGTTGTCACCCCGGCATTGGGTTGGATGCGGCGCAAGGGTGTGCCGAAATGGGCTGCACTGGTCGTCATCGGCTTCGTCCTCCTTGACGTCGGCAGCCTGCTGGCACTGGTGACTTCCGGGGCCGTTGAAGGCTTTCGCGACAGTATTCCATCTTATCAAGAGCGCCTGACCTTGCTTGCAAGCCAATTCGGTACCTGGCTCGAGGCGGCGGGCATGGACAATTCAGGCGATGCGGTTCCCAATCTGCTCGACCCGAGCAAGCTCATGGTCGGCGTGCGTCTGCTCTTATCGAACGCCAGTGGCATCTTCGCCACTGGCTTGCTGGTGCTGCTGACGGTGATCTTCATCCTGCTCGAGGCGCCAACGCTCTGGGCCAAGCTGCATGCGGCCTTCTCGCTGACGCCCGAGGGCGAAGAGCGCATCCGTCGGCTGTTCGGCTCGATCAACCGTTATATGCAGATCAAGGCCGCGACCAGCTTCGCTACCGGCCTCTGTGCCTACATCCTGCTCTGGTTTCTCGGTATCGACTTTGCGATCTTCTGGGCCATCCTAGCGTTCTTCCTGAACTTCATCCCGGTGGTCGGCAACATCATCATGATGATCCCGCCGGCCTTGCTCGCACTGATCCAGGCCGACCTCTCGACCGCCCTGATGGTCATCATCGGCTATCTGATCATCAACACCGCCATCGGCAACATCATTGAGCCACGCATCATGGGCAAGGGACTCGGTATCTCGACCCTGGCGGTGTTCTTGGCGCTGTTGTTCTGGGGCTGGCTGTTCGGCAGTGTCGGCATGTTCCTCGCTGTGCCGCTCACGGTAACCCTGGTCATCGCGCTGGATGCCAGCCCAACCACGCGCCCGATCGCCATCCTCCTCGGGCCGGAGGTCGAGAAGATGCCCCCGCCCGAGCAGGTCAATCAGCCGGTGCTGGATGCGGTGGCCATGGATGAGCCGGCTGATCACGAACACTGAGTCGTTCTTGAAGCAACCCACGCAAGCGAGTCCTGCCATGCCTACGCTCATCATCAAGACCAACGCCCCATTGGCGTCGACAGCGACCGAGTCGATCATCAAACGCGCCTCCGCCCATGTCGCCGAGCTGCTCGGCAAGCCGGAGCGCTATGTCATGGTGATCCTGGAGCCAACCCCGGCCATGTGCTTTGGCGGCGATACCAGTCCCCTCGCCTTCCTCGAGCTCAAGAGCCTAGGCTTGCCAGAGGATCAGACCCCAGCACTCTCGGCGGCACTCTGCGACCTGTTGCAAGAGACCCTCGAGGTCCCCTCCAGTCGGGTCTACATCGAATTCGCATCACCGCCAAGGCATCTGTTCGGGTTCGACGGTAAGACCTTTTGACCCGCTGCTGGCAGTGAATCGGAGGCAGCCCATCGCCGGCCACCTCGCTGCCGGTCCTCGCGCAGGCGCGCCTTCGACATACCGGTGGATTTGCTGGTCTGGCTAAGCAAAGGTCTGCAGGAAAAAGGGTATGATCAGCGCGTTGGTCAGATCGATGAAAAAGGCCGAGACCAGTGGCACGATGATGAAGGCCTGGTGCGAGGGTCCGTAGCGATGGGTCACTGCGGCCATGTTCGCCATCGCCGTTGGCGTCGAGCCGAGGGTGACACCACCGAAGCCAGAGGCGACCACAGCGGCATTGTAATCGCGCCCCATCAACGGGAACAGGATGAAGACGGTCACGGTGACCGCCAGCACAAACTGCGCCGCAAGGATACTGAAGATCGGCAACGCGAGACCAGCTAGGGTCCAGAGCTGCATACTCATCAGCGACATCGCGAGGAAAGCGCCCAGAGCAATGTCAGCAATCAGCGCAACCGCTGCACTGCGCGATGGCCAGCTGATGCTCAAGGCTCGGTACAGCTTCGCCGGCACAAGGTTGGTCAACAGGATGCCAGCAAACAGGCAGGTCACGAACAGCGGCAGCTTGAGGCCGAATTCTGCAATCGCCTCGTTGAGGAAGACGCCCAGAATGATGGCGACATGGATCGCGAGCACCGCAGAGAGAAAGTCGAGATGGCCGATCCCTTCTTTTTGCTGCTCGACCGACAAGCCAACCTCCTGCACGTCCTGCTCCGACCCCATTGAAGGCGAGAGCTGATGGCGAGTGATCAGGTAACGCGCGATCGGGCCGCCCATCAGACTGGCGAGGATCAGCCCAAAGGTGGCGCTCGCGATGCCAATCTCCATCGCGTTCTCGATCCCGAACCCCTCGGCAATCGATGGCGCCCAGGCAATGGTGGTCCCGTGACCACCGATCAGCGAGACGCTCCCGCCGAGCACCCCAACCGCACCAGAGAGATCAAAGGCTGAGGCGACACCGACGCCGGTCAGATTCTGCGCGAACATGAAGCCGATGGTGATCGCCAGCAGGATCAGCAGCGGCCGACCACCGGCGAGCAGATCCACAGCGCGTGCATTGATGCCGATGGTGGTAAAAAAGTACACCAGTAAGATATCGCGCGCCCGCAGCTCGAACTCGACCGCATAGCCAGAGCCGAGATAGACCAGCGCAAACAGCACAGAGAACAGCAGGCCACCGGTCACTGGCTCCGGGATGCTCAGCTCGCGCAGCAGCCGAATCCGGTCATTCAGCCGCTTCCCGACGAAGAGCACGAGGATGCCGATGGTCACGGCCAGGAACGAATCGATGCGTAAGATGCCTTCACTGAGCTCCATCGGCTTTCCTCAGGATCAGAGTACGCGCGGCGCCATCACGCCGCTTGATGATACGGCCAGATCAGGCAGACGCCTCTCCAGATTGAGACTCTAAGAACTCACGCAGCGTGTCTTCGCGATCCTTCTCGAGCGAGGTCTGCAGAACCTTACCCTTGCCGCGAAACTCAGACAAGCCTTCAAGGACCTTGTCAGCCGTCACCTTGCGCACCAGGACAAAGACGGCAGAGCAACCGGGCTGGAAATGCTGCGCCAGCCCTTTCATAAACTCGTCATTGATGCCGATGTCGGTAAAGCGGCCAGACAAGGCTCCGGCACCAGCCCCAATGGCTGCGCCGAGCAATGGATTCAGGAATAACAGCCCGATCAGCATCCCCCAGAAGCCGCCACCGACTGCACCGGCACTGGTCAGATTGACGGCCTGATGGAGCTTGACCTTGCCCCTCTCGTCGCGCGTCGCAACGACAATATCCTCGATATCGATCAGATAGGCCTTCTGCATCTTGGCCAATTCGGCGCGAAGCTCAAATGCAAGCTCCTGACTCGGAAACGAGACCACCACTAAATCACTCATTGTTCTCTCCGGTGTAGCCATAAATCATTGATTGAGCAGCGGACGCATCGCATCATTCAGCGCCGATCCGCCACAAGAGGCCGCCTGAGCTTAGCAGCCGCCCTCGCGAGCGGCAACGACCGCCGTTCTTAGACGACTGCCGGAAAGCTCGTACCAAATTGGGTAGGATTTTCGTTTGCCCTCAAGCTGGGTGATCAATGGTCGCGGCGCTGGCCGCGTCGAACGGAAGTAAACGCCGCAGCAGCAGCTCCTGGGTTGGGTAGGCAAAGGCCACGCCAGCCTCTTCGAAGCGCTGGTGAATGCCAAGATTAATCGCCTGCTGCACGTCCATATAGAGCGTGTAGTCCGGGCTCAGCACGTAGTAAACGGCCTCGAAGATCAACGCAAATTCCCCATACTCGGCGAAATGGGCACGATCGAAGCGCGCCTTCGGCACGCCCTCGATCACCTCGCGGATCATCACCGGAATCTGCTCAATCAGATGACGCGGGGTCTGGTAGGTCACACGGAGCTTGAAGGCAATACGCCGCTCCTTGAAATGCTTGAAGTTATGGATGCGGCTGTTGAGCAGGTCACTATTCGAGAGCACCACTTGCTCACCGGAGAGACTGCGGATACGCGTCGTCTTGACGCCAATGTGCTCAATCACGCCAAGGGTCTGGCCGGACATCACGAAATCACCGACGCGGAACGGCTTATCCAGGATGATCGCCATCGAGCTAAAGACATCGCCGAGGATGTTCTGCACCGCAAAAGCGATCGCCAAACTACCAACGCCAAGCGCGCCGACCAAACCAGCAACGGGATACTTAAAATAGGCCAACAACGAGACAACGACAGTGATCCAGATGCCTACCCGCAGAAAGAACATCAACAGCCCGTAGCCGGTGACGGTTGAGGGATCAAGCATCTCCTGACGTGTGCGTCGACGGTTGAAATAGTCGACCATCGCAGCATTGGCCCAGATACCGAGCTGGATATAAAAGGCCACCACCAACAGCGTCCAGAGCCAGTCCTTGACCGTCGGGCTGGCCAGGCCAGAGAAGACCATCGCGACATAGAAGGCAGCGATCAGAACGAACAGCTGATTGGTATTACCAGCGATGGCCGAGAGCGCTAGGCGAAAATCGCCATGCGACGCAGTCGGGCTCTTTGCCTTACGCCGCTTCAGTGCGCGACCTGCACCCATCCGCACCAGCGAGACGACGAAGATCACCACCACGAACATCGCAACCGCGGTGGTTAGCTCGCGCACCCGGATGCTCTGATCATCAATCACCAGTACCTCGGCATCCCACCAGGTGCTAAGCGCCTCTTGTGCCTGCAGCAGCTGCAATGACAGCGTCTGCGCTTGCACCAAGGCCTCAACCTGGGGGCGCATCCCTTCCAGCAGCGCGATCAGCTCATCCTGAACCTCGAGCAGCTCACGACCATAGCCCTCGACCAGTTCATGCGCTTGGCTGCGGACGGCCATTGCCTCGCGCACGGATTTGCTGAGTTCCGGATCGCGCAAACGCCGGGTCTGCGCGAGTTGAATGGAGCGCAGTGCATTCAGGCGCCCTTCGACGTCGTCTTTTTCGGCGCGTGCCGCTTGCGCATCCATGATGATCCGCCGCAGAAGTACCGCAAGATCTAATGACTCAGGGGCATTCATGAGCCGATAGCGTTGCTCCCAGAGCGTCCGCATCCGCCCCAGATTCGCCACAGCTGTGGTTAATGCATCAACACTGGCGCGCGCCGCATCCAGCTCGGACTGGCGCGCCGCGACCCACTCCTTCGAGGCCAACTGGTCGGCATCGTCAGCGGCCTCGGCCAACCGCTGCTGCGCCTGATACAAGGCCGACTCGGCCTGATCGCCGGTACGCTGCAGGGCCTCGATCTGTGCATTGAGCTTCTCCTCGGCGGCCGTCAGCTCGGCGAGACGTTGATCGAGCGCCTCCCGTGAAAGCTCAGTGCGCTCCCCGAGAAAATGGATGCGTGCGGTCAGCAACGCCTGTTTGGTCTCTGCAAGTCGGTCCTCGTGACGTGCTAGCTCGACCCCACTGCGGTCAGCAGCCAACCGTTGCCGAGCCAGCAGCTCATTCAGGCGTGCCAGCTCAAGCGCCTCTTCTAAAGGGGCGCGCTCGGCCGGGCTGACCCCGCCTCTCTCGGCTGCAGTGAGTCGATCGCGGACCGTGCGGCGCTCACGCACGGCCGTGCTCAGCACCTTCTCAGCCGCATTCAGACGTCGAGTTGCGGTCTCGATGCGTGTCTCAGCGACATCCTCGACCGCCTCGATCAAGGACAGCTCGGCCTGCAGCTGGTCGAGCAGTGAGATGGGGTATGGCGGCTCTAAGGCCACCCCATCGCGCTCAAGCACCTCGAGCTGCTGGCGTCTCTCGGCAACATCAGCGGCGAGCGTCTCCAGGCGCCCAGTGAGCGTTGCCCGCCGCTGCACGACAACCCGCAAATCACGCAGCGCATCGATCTTTTTACTGATCCGCACGGCAGTCTCTTCGAGCGCACTGAGCGCGAGCTCCGCATCAACCGCTTCAACACCGGCAGCCGCATCCGCTTGGGCTTCAGAGGCTGTGACGGCCTCAGCCTCAGCAGCGGTCTGGCCGGCATCAGCAGCGGTCTGGCTGGCATCGTCAGCGCCGCTCGCCCTGCGCTCCTTCTCAGTCTCGACCTCTGCGGCTTCCTGAGCCTCGGCTGCCGCAGCCGCAGCCTGAGCAGAAGCCTGAGCAGCCTCCAGCGCGGCCTCCTGCTCGGTGATCCGCGTATCGATCAAGTCGAGTGTGATCTGAAAATCCACCACCGACAGCATCGGCTGCGGCAGCTTAGGGAGCCCGATCGCAGCCGGATTAAACGCGAGCGCATCAGCCCCCTGCGCGGCAACCGGCGAGCCCTCCTGAGCAGTCTGTCCAGCCTGGGCCTGGACGCCTTCAGCTTCTTGCTCCGCGACCGGGGATGCCGGCGCTGGCGTTGCCGTCTCCTGAGCCCAGAGTGGTAACGCTGGCAGTAAAGCCAACCATAGCAGCAACACCAAGGGGCTGTTCTTCAATGTCATATTGATGGTTTTGGATCAAGCGGTTGTGAGCACCGGCGATTGCAGGGCGTGGCAGCTAAACTGCGTAGAGACCGAGAGAAGACCTGAGAGAAAAGACCAGTTTATCGGCTCAAGTGAACCTGCAGCAACCAGGCCATAAGAGTCTACAAAACCTGTGCAACAGCGATGATCAGTGCTCAGGCCCCAGATAGCGATCCAAGATTTTGATCCAGGTATCGGAGCGGATCAGCTCGAGCAAGGTGATATTAGCCGGCTCACGGAACTCGCTATCCGGCGGCAATGCAATCCCATACTGCTGGCGTCGCAGCAGAAAAGGCAAGACCCGCAACTGATGCGCGAAAGCCTCGGCGATCTCAAAACGCAGGATCGGCGCATCATGCACCACGGCATCGGCCTTACCATCGGCGAGCTGCGCGAGCGCCTCAGACAGGTCATTGAGGGTTCGATGGCGAATCCCCTGGTCTGTGAGAAAGTGGTCGCTGGTACTCCCGCTCAACGCCAAAACACGCTTCAAGCGCAGGTCATCAACGCCGCTGATCGAGCTATCTAGCTCATTTAAGGTCAAGGCCGTGGTCATCGCCGCGGTGAAGGTCGAGATCGCAATCAAGCCCGCAAACATCCAGACCATGCCGATCGACCGCCCGAGCAAGGTCGTTGGCGCCTTATCCCCATAGCCAACAGTGGTCATCGTCACCGCCGACCACCAGAGTCCAGAACCGATCCCGGATAAGGGGTGACGATGAAACTGGGCGTTCGCCCGCCGCTCCGCCAGCCAGATTAACACCCCGACCGTCGTTAACAGCGCCAGCAGCGCACCGATCACAGCCAAGAAGCTCGGTGACAGGAATCCTGAGAGCAGCGCCAGCAGATGACTGCTACGCTGCGGCACCGCGATCGCCAGCCCGGAGGCGTGAAACGAATGCGAGAAATCGAGCAACTGCTCGCGATCGCTGGTGATGGTGAGTGCCGCCACAGCACCATCAACACGACCCGCAGCGGTTGCCTCCAGCATCTCAGTCAACCCGAGCTCGGTGTACTGGAACTCAAATCCATGCTTCTCGGCGATCTGATTCCAAAGCTCGATCGCAATCCCGGACCATTGGCCGTCGGCCCCCCTAAAGGCAAACGGCGGCGCTTGTCGAGTCGCGATGATCATTGCAGCAGGCGGATCGGTCTCGGCCGCCTGCATCGCGGGCGTTGCACCTATTGTATCGATCTGGGCATCGATCGGGGCATCGATCGAGGCATCGACCTGGGCATGAACCAGGCCTGCCCACCAGAGCACCGGCACGAGCAGGAGCCCAGTCAGCGCATCACGCATCCGCATCTCCATCGTTGAGCCACGCCGCTCTTCTGCATCCTCAGCGGCTGCCAAAAATCATCGACCTGAAGCAGGTCGCCGCGCTGGTCGACCGCGTGCGATCTGCTTAGGTTGGCTTGAGTGACAGTCGAGCTAGGAGGTCTTCAGGGTCCCCGTCATGTTCGCATGGAAGATCGCCTTGTGAACATCTCCCAGACTCAGCATGCCGATCAGGGTGCCATCCTTCTCAGCGATCGGAATCCGTCGGAAATTGTTCTTGATCATGATCGTCGCGGCACGCAGCAGATGCATGTCGGGATCGACCGAGATGGGATTTTTGGTCATCAGCTCATCGACACGCTTCTCTAAGGTCTCACCATAGCGGCCCATCTGACGATCCATATCGACCGAGTGCATGCCTTCCGTCATCAGAGCGTCCACGGTCGGGAACAGGCTATGCAGCATATCCTTCTCCGCGATGATGCCGACCAGATGGTTCTCCTCGTCCACCACCGGCACGCCATGAAACCGAAATAGGCACATCAAGGACGCAACCTCAACAACCTTGGTGTCGGGTTTGACCGATCGCACCGAGGTACTCATCACATCACGCACTTTCATCGTCAGCACTCCTCCGGTTTATTATGGGCTCCCGGTCACGCCGGGCTCGGGGATTATATCCCTCCAGCAAGCAATGCTCCCTAGACGTGGGATTCGTCCCCCCGCTTCTTACTGCTGCCGGGTGGTGTTCTAGATCTGGATATCTTCCGAAGTTATAGCGCGATGATCCAGTCGCTGGGACAACGTCGTCTACTCGAGACCAACATATCTGTACCACTACCCAGGCGTGCATCAGCGGGTGTGCGGGGTGGATCAGGTCGGCCATGGGGTAGTGCCAGCTGTTACCGACCCCACCCCGCCGACCAAACCTCCGCCTGCGCCAACACCGTCTGCACCGCCGCCGCCTGCAGATCCGGCGGATAGCCGTACTTGCGCAGAATCCGCTTCACCAGCACCCGCATCTTGGCGCGCGCATTCTCCCGATGTGCCCAATCCACGGTGATGTTGCCTTGCAGTTGCACCAGCAGTTCGTGGGCGATCACCTTGAGCTGATCGTTGCCCATCACCTCGACTGCGCTCTGGTTCTCCGCTAGGGCGTCGTAGAAGGCCAATTCATCCTCGCTCAGGCCCTCTTCCTCACCGCGTGCCTGAGCCGCCCGCAGCTCCTTGGCGATCTCGATCAGTTCCTGCAACACCTCGACCGTGCTGATGGCATTGCTGTGATAGCGGGCAATGGCGGCCTCGAGCCGTTCGGAGAAGCGGCGGCTTTCGCTGACATTGCTGCGGCTGCGTGAGCGCACCTGATCGTTGAGCAGCTTGCGCAGGGCCTCGAGCGCCAGGTTCTTCTACTTGGTCTGGGCGATCTCGGCGAGGAACTCATCGGAGAGGATGGAGATGTCTGGGGAGCTGAGGCCAGCGGCGCCGAGGATGTCGACGATCTCGGTGGAGACCACCGAGCGATCGATCAGTTGGGCAATGGCCGCATCGCGTTCGGCGCTGCTGTGGCCGCCACCGCTGCTGGACTTGACCAAGGCGGCGCGGATCGCCTGGAAGAAACCGACCTCATCACGGATCAGCTTGGCCTCCTCGCTGGCGGAGGCTAGGGCATAGGCCTTGGACAGTAGCAGCACCGCATCCTGAAAGCGCCGGTGGGCGCGCTTCTTGGCGCACTCATCGGTCTCGCGCGCGGCGGCGGCTTGTTGCTGGCTGAGAATCCACTCGATGGCTTGGCCCATCAGCGCTAGGCGCTCACTCGGGGTGCCGGTGAGTGCGGCCCGGTAGTCAAGGCCGTGGGGACCGAACCCATGGAACATCGCCTGCAGGATCTCGACCTTCTCCAGCATCACCGCCACGACCTCGGCGGTATCGATGCCGGTGCGCTCCTGATCCGAGCGCGAGTATTGGCCGAGGGCCTCTTTCAGGCGCTGGGCGATGCCGATGTAATCCACCACCAGCCCGGCGGGCTTGTCGCGGAAGACGCGGTTGACCCGCGCGATGGCCTGCATCAGCCCATGGCCGCGCATCGGCTTGTCGACATAGAGGGTGTGCAGCGCCGGGGCATCGAAGCCGGTCAGCCACATGTCGCGCACGATCACCAGCTTGAGCGGATCGTTCGGGTTCTTGGCGCGGCTGGCCAAGCGCTTGCGTTGGGACAAGGTGGCGATGTGCGGCTGCCAGTGCTCGGGGTCGGTGGCGGAGCCGGTCATCACGATCTTGATCGCGCCTTGGTCCTCTTGGTCGCTGTGCCAGTCGGGGCGCAGGGCGACGATGGCTTGGTACATGGCCACGCAGATGCGCCGGCTCATGCAGACGATCATCGCCTTGCCGTCGAGTGCTTCCAGGCGGCGCTCAAGGTGTTCGACGAGGTCGGCGGCGATGCGGTTGACCCGATCCTCGGCGCCGACCAGGGCCTCGATGCGCGACCATTTGCGCTTGAGGGTCTCCTCAACCTGATCATCATCGGCATCGTCGGTCAGCTCATCGAGTTCGGCGTCCAGCTCGGGCTTCTTGTCCTCGGGCAGCTCGATGCGGGCGAGCCGGCTTTCGTAGTAGATCGGCACTGTGGCGCCGTCTTCGACCGCGCGGCTGATGTCGTAGATGTCGATGTAATGGCCAAACAGGGCCGGGGTGTTGACGTCCTCGGCCTCGATCGGCGTGCCGGTGAAGCCGATGAAGGAGGCGTTGGGCAGGGCGTCGCGCAGGTGCTTGGCGAAGCCGTAGCCGATCGCGCCGGTCTTGCGGTCGACCTTGGCCTTGAGTCCGTATTGGCTGCGGTGGGCCTCGTCAGCGATGACGATGATGTTGCGCCGGTCGCTGAGCGGTGCGAGCCGAGCCTCGCCCGGCTCGAGCGCGAATTTCTGAATGGTGGTGAAGATCACGCCGCCGGCGGCGCGCTGCAGGGCGGCGCGCAGATCGGCGCGGCTCGTGGCCTGTTGCGGGGTCTGGCGGATCAGGTCTTGGCACAGGACGAAGGTGGCGAAGAGCTGATCGTCGAGGTCGTTGCGGTCGGTGATGACGACGATGGTCGGGTTGGCCAGCGCTGGATGGCGCACCAGCTGGCCGACGTAGAAGGCCATCAGCAGGCTTTTACCCGAGCCCTGGGTGTGCCAGATGACGCCGATGCGCCGATCGCCGGGTTGGTAGTCCTTGACGCTCGGGAACCCGTAGTGCTCAGGGGATGGCGAGCCAGTCGTTGCGCGGGAGGTCGTCGACGTCGACCAGCCAGACGCGCCCACCGCGCAGGCTGCCGTCCTCGGTGCTGTATTCGACCTTGACGCCTTCGGTGATCAGGCCGTGCAGGCGGCGGTTCTCCTCGATCAGCGATGGGGCGACCGTGGCGATGACCTGACGCAGAGCATCCGCGCGGGCCTCGGCTGGGAGGTCCGGGTTGATCTGGTCGATGGCGGCTTGCAGACGCCTCAGCAGCAGCACATCGGAGTAGGCCTCGCGCTCCGGGGCGCTGCCGTCGGGGCCGGCCTTGGCCTCGGTGGTGGTCTGGTAGCCGAGCGTCTGTAGCTCGGCGAGCAGGGCTTGTTCGATGTCGGCTTCAGTGAGGAAGGTCATGCGGGCGATCCCTCGAGAGCGTTGGTCTGATGGCGTTCAGTCCGGCGCACGAACCCGTACCCGCTGCGCCGTCACGGTCAGAATTCACGCGGCAGTATCCACCATCATCGGTTCAACGCGCTCGTGCTCGACCAAACGGTGAGCGTAACCGAGACAGGCCAAAATATCCTCAGGCTCCACCCAGGGATAACCTTCGAGCAGGGTCTCCATGTCATCACCTGCTGCCAGCATCCCCAACACATGCTCGACGGCGAGACGCCGGCCGCGAATGATCGGCTTGCCACTAAAGATGCGTGCATCGACGGTGATCCGTTTTAATAGGTCGTCTTTCAAGTTCTTGGACTCCTATTTGGTTTGGTTTTGTGGGATTGGGTGTCTAATCAACGCTGATGCTACGCATAGGCGCAAGCCGCGAGCGGAATAGCTAGGGCTTTTGCGTTGCCGGCTTCAGTGAGAATGGTCATTGCCCAGCGCTTTCTCGAGCAGTTCGAGTCCACGCGCGTTCTGGCCCTGGCCGCGCTGGGCACGGGCGCGAAACTGCGCCTCGGCGTCGGCTTCGGCGACCAGTTGGCTCGCCATCGCATCACACAAGGCGTCGATGCTTTTGCCACGACCTTGGGCGATCTCGTCGAGGCGGCGATCGGTGTCGTCGGGTAGCGTCAGGGTGAGCGAAGTCATAGCGTTGAGAACCAGTTTTCCATCGTCAGCCCTTCAAATGCGCGAAAGTCGTCCAGGTTGCGCGTGACCAGCACCAAACCATTGATGGCAGCAATGGCGGCTATTTGCGAGTCCGCGTAGGCGGGCGGTTGACCCAGCCGCCGCAAGCGGGCGCGCTCATTCGCCTGCCAGGTCGCCGCTTCGGTATCGAACGGTAGCACTGGTAGATAGGGTTGCACGCGCGAGAACAGGTAATCCTGGAGCTGTGCGCGGCGTCGGCCAGGCTCCAGGATCATCATCCCAAAAAGCAGCTCTTGCCAAGTGACACTCGCCAGCGCCACTGTTGACCCATGGGCCTCAAGTTTTCGCATCACCCCGGGATTTGGCTTTTTCGCCACTGGCTCGGAGACGATATTGGTGTCGAGCAAATAACTCAGTCGGGCCACTGAAAGGGCTCCTGAGTAGAACGATCACGCCAACCGTCGACATCCTCATGTGTCCAGTCAATCGGCTCAAAATCGGGCGCAGCGCGCATCTCCAGCACGGATTGCCAAAAGTTCGCCGATTCGCGGGGCGTCGCGTCCGCTGTGATCTGAGGGTCGCGAGCCCTAAGCGGACGCACAATGACTTGCACCGCTTGGTGTTCCCATTCTGGCGGCAAGTCGATGCAGAGTTGTCTGGGTGCATCATCGATCTGGCTTTGCAGGATGGTCATGGTTGTTTGCACCTGATCAGGGGTTTAGAGCACAGACTCGACCTTGCGCTCGACGTCGTGTAAGCGGATCTCGCCGGACATCAGTTTGGAAAGAAAGGGTCTGGGCTGTAATGCACTCCACGGTATGCGCCTTTCCGCCCGAGGATAACGCCTGGACCTGAAGCCAATGGTTCGTCAGTCCAGCCTACAGGTCCATTCGTCCCGAACACGCGATAAGGCCCTACGGCATCTTGGTAGCCTCTGATGGCCTTGCCGTATTGCAAAATTATCTCATTTCCCCAGTTCGTTTCGCGCCACTCATCCATCTACTAACACCCCATCCAACTTCTCCCGAATCACCGCACCCAACAGCGACCAATCACGTATAGGCCAACCGCAACCCTTCCGCCGACTCCAGCGCCAGACCGCCGCCATGAGATACACCAACGCCGATTGATAGCTGTCGCCATGCGCCATGCAGCCGGCTAACTCGGGAATGGTTTCACGGATCGTGTTCATGGCACAGTCTTATTGTTGATGTTGACCTTGGAAACCAACCTGTTGTTTTGATGTTTTGCTGAAATTCCAGATTGCGATCCAGGGTCACAAAGACATCACACACCTGTTTAGCTCTGCGGAGTAGTTCGCCGTTCTTAATACCTGACCAGCCTAGGCCGTGGACGGTCAGCACCTCAACATCCGTGAACTCAGCAACAAAGTCGGAGGGGAAATTTTCATCAAGCAGCAAGCGCATCTGTCGTTACTGATTCTCGTGCCGCTTCGAGCACTTCAATGACTTGTTGGCGTTGCACGGAAGGAAACTGACGTAAAAATTCCTCCAATGACTCGCCGGCCTCAAGATAATCGAATAGCGAATTGACAGGGACGCGCGTACCGATAAAGACGACAGCACCGCTCAGAATCTCGGGGTCTCTGTGTGCGACTGTGGATAGATTGATCATCTTCTTTCCTCATGGGTTTTGCTGTCCGCACAGGCTCCGGCTGGCTTGACGACAGTCGATCGGCGAGGCCGTCAAGGCACGATGACCCCATCCAACATCTTCCGAATCACCGCTCCCAACTGCTCTCCCTCCGCCAACTGCGCCTCCAGCTTCTCACGCAGTTCGGCGAACTTCTCGGCAAAGGGTACCCCATCATCCTCCACCGCCGCCGCCCCGACATAACGCCCGGGCGTGAGCACATACCCATGGCCGCGAATCTCCTCCAGCATGGCGGACTTGCAGAATCCGGGCTCGTCGAAGTACTCGGGAGCGTCTAGCTCGCCGCGCCAGGCGTGGTAAGCGGTGGAGATGCGCTCGATGTCCTCGTCGGAGAACTCACGACGGGTGCGGTCGACCAAGTGCCCGAGCTTGCGGGCGTCGATGAACAGCACCTGACCGCGCCGGTCGCCGAGGCCGGCGGCGGCCTTGCTCTCACCATTGGGGTTCTTATTGCGCGCCAGGAACCAGAGGCAGGCCGGAATCTGGGTCGAGTAGAACAACTGGCCGGGTAGCGCGATCATGCAATCGACCACGTCGGCCTCGACCATCGCCTGACGGATGGCGCCCTCGCCGGATTGGGTCGAGGACATGGAGCCGTTGGCGAGCACCACGCCAGCGGTGCCGTTGGGGCTGAGGTGGTGCAGGATGTGCTGCAGCCAGGCGAAGTTGGCATTGCCGGCGGGTGGGGTACCGTAGGTCCAGCGCGCGTCCTCCTTGAGCTTGTCGCCGCCCCAGTCGGAGATGTTGAAGGGCGGGTTGGCGAGGATGAAGTCGGCGCGCAGGTCGGGCAGTTCGTCTTTGTGAAAGCTGCCCTCGGCATTCCAGCGGATGTCGGCATCGATGCCGCGCACGGCGAGGTTCATCTTGCACAGCCGCCAAGTCGTGTAGTTGCTCTCCTGACCGTAGACGGCGATGTCGCCGAGGCGCCCGCCGTGGGTGGCAAGGAAGCGCTCGGTCTGCACGAACATGCCACCGGAGCCGCAGCAGGGATCGTAGACGCGGCCCTGGATGCCGAGCTTGGGGTTCGGGAGAGGAAGATCAGCCCGAGGGCAATGTGCTTGTAGCCCGAGGGCTCCATGTTGCCGCGCAGCTTGTCGGCGGTGAGCCAGAGCTGGGCCTCGAAGCCGAGGTTGGCGCCGTTGCTGTCGTTCTTCTTGGGTCTGGCCATGGGTTTCACCAATCGATCTCGACGGGCACTTCCGCGAAGGGTGACGATGCCCGACGGGTGTCGCGTTGAGCACCGGGCATCGGCAAGTGCTCAGGAAGAGACTGGGACGGACAGCGGCAGCGCCAGGAGGAGAAGCGCGAGAAGGGATGATCGGAGCGGGCTTGATGAGAAGAGAAGGCTAGCGGCGGCAAGATCGCCATAGATTGACGAGCAGCGATGCTGCTCAAGTCGTACAAAACCCAGCCGCCTGACAGCGACTTCAGTCTTCTCGAGCATCAGCAATCCTCGATGCATGAACACGACACCCTTAACCCTGCGCGCCCTAAGTCGTCAGATTGACTGATAGTACGCCCGAGTGCGAGCCTGTAGTTTGGTTGGCGGAGAGGGTGGGATTCGAACCCACGGTACGCTCGCGCGTACACCTGATTTCGAGTCAGGCCCGTTCGGCCACTCCGGCACCTCTCCGGGACGCTCTTCGCCGCGGTAGCGAGGAGCAGCCCGTAACTATAGCACTCTCAGCCTTTCAGACCAATGCATTGATGCCATTTCCGATTGTCGCTCACAACGAGCATAGCCAACCTCAGGGATGCCGCCACGTCCGTAGCCGCTCGGCATTGACGAATTCAAGGCTAGTGCCATCAGACTCATGGCGGATTCGGGTCAGGCCTGCGTAGTCGATGCGAACGCGATACCAGTGCTGCGGATCAGCCTCCAGTACGTGACCGACGATGGCCCGACTGACGCCAGCGTGGCAGACGATGAGCAGGTGGCGTCCTGGATAGGTGGCGATCTGGCGATCGTAGGCGCGGCCGATGCGCGCCTGTAAGGCCTCGAGCCGCTCGCCACCTGGTGGCCGATTAGCAACCGGATCGCGGCGGAAGGCAGCGAAGGCGTCTGGCTCTTCCTCTGCGACCTCGCTTGGGCGCCGTCCTTCCCAGGCGCCCATGGCGATCTCGCGCAGCTCCGGATCAACCGCCAACGGTCGGCCGAGCCGCGTCGCCAGCTCGCAGGCAAACTCGCGCGCGCGGGCCAAGGGTGAGCTGAGAATCTGGTCCCAAGGCCCATCCTTGCCGACAGCAGCACGCATCTGCTGCCAGCCGAGCGCGCTGAGCGGGTGATCGACCCCCTGCCCGCGTATCATGCGGCCACCAAGCGGCTCACCGTGGCGGATCAGGTCGACAGTGGTATCTTGAACGGGCACAAGGGTCTCCTTGGCGATTGAGCGGCAGTCAGCCGCTCTGAGCATTGCTTGAAAAGGTTAACTGATGTTGAATCGAGACAAGACCTATGTCGGCCTTGACGCCGACAGTTATGGTGGCATGACGCCAACCGGCACGATTATTCGTGATGCCCAAGTCTTTGGCCTGATCCCGGAGGATGAGACCTGCAAAGGCTGGGCGGTATCGCGCGTTGAGGCCCTATACGACCAGGTCAGCAAGGCCTGGCATCCCTATGGACACCTCGTCTCACGGCTGCCAGAGGACCTGCGCGAGCGCCATCGCCGCATCTATGACGCCGCTATCAAACAGGCCCGCGAGCTGGGCTGGTCTGCCGAATTATATGACGACCCAGAGATCTGAAGACCCACTCATCACCCGCCTGCTTGAGCTGGCGCGCGAACTGACCGACGAGTCCGAAGGCTATCTCGATCGCCAGGACGACGCGCAGCTTTGGTATAACCGCGGCTACGCCAATGGCATGCTCGCCGCACTGCAGGCGCTCGGCTTTAGCGCCGAGGTCGATGCCGCGCTGAGTCCGGATTGCTACGACGCCGCCCGAGATCAGGCCCATCTGCCCTGGGGCAAGGCCTACGAGCATGGCCGCGAGATGGGCATCCGCGAGACCTACGAGGTCACCGGCAACAGCCCACCTATCGCGCCCCGCGACTCGATGCAGGAATTCGTATGACCCGACTGATCTCGTTTAATGTCAATGGCATCCGTAGCCGTCCGCACCAGCTCGAGGCGCTGAAGGCGCGGCATGATCCGGATGTGGTGGGTATCCAAGAGTCGAAGGTCGCCGATGAGGCCTTCCCGGCCGAGGCCATCAACGCCCTTGGCTGGCGCGCTGCCTACCATGGTCAAAAGGGCCACTACGGTGTCGCGCTGCTCAGCAAGCAGGAGCCGCTGCGGGTCGTCAAAGGCTTCCCGGACGATGGACTCGAGGCGCAACGGCGGGCGATTACCGGCTACTATAGGCTCGACGACGGCACTGAGCTGGCGGTGATCAACGGCTATTTCCCGCAGGGCGAGAGTCGCACGCACCCGGTCAAGTTTCCCGGCAAGCAGAAGTTCTATGCCGATCTTGCCGACTATCTGCGCCAGCAGTTCAGCCCGACGCAGCCGCTTGTGGTGATGGGTGACATGAATGTGGCGCCACAGGATGCAGATATCGGCATTGGTGCCGACAACGCCAAGCGCTGGCTGCGCAGCGGCAAGTGCAGCTTCCTGCCCGAGGAGCGCGAATGGCTGCAGACCCTGATGGACTGGGGCCTGAGCGATGCCTATCGCTGCCTGAATCCAGACCGCGACGACCGCTTCAGCTGGTTCGATTATCGCTCGCGCGGCTTCGAGCGCGAGCCCAAACATGGACTGCGCATCGATCTGATCCTGGTCTCGGCGCCGGTGCGCGAGCGGCTGCGCGATGCCGGTATCGACTACGACATCCGCGCCTTGGAACGCCCGTCGGATCACTGCCCGATCTGGATCGATCTCGATTAACCAAACAACCGCCCCCACTCATTGCCGATATCCAGCCACTGCGCCAACCGGCGATACCAGCCAGGAGACGATGATGAGCGACACCAAGATCCAGACCTTCCAAGGCCAAGACATCGATGTGCACTGGGACCAGCGCCTGTGCATCCATATTGGTGAATGCGGCCAGGCCGACAACAGCCTGTTCGAGGCCGGCCGCGAGCCCTGGTGCGTCCCCGATGAGCTGTCCAAGGCCGAGGTGCGCGAGGTCTGTGAGCGCTGCCCGAGCGGCGCCTTGAGCTATGTCGACAAAGCGGGTACGCCCGAGCAGCCCGCGGCTGAGAACAGCGGCCAGCTGGTCTATAACGGCCCGCTCTACCTGACCGGTGAGCTGGAGATCGAGGGCGCGCCCGAGGACATGCCGGGCCTGCGCTTCCGCGCCGCACTCTGCCGCTGTGGGGCGTCGAAGAACAAGCCCTTCTGCGATAACAGCCACATCGAGGCCGGCTTCGAGGACTTTGGCGCCATCGGCAAAAGCGGGCCTGGGCTGGAGGCAACCGGTGGACCGCTAAAGATCAAAGCCATCCCCGATGGACCGCTCAAGATCGAGGGTAATCTGACGCTCAGGGCGGCCAGTGGGCGAATCGCCTGGCAGGGAGCCAAGACGGCGCTCTGCCGCTGCGGGGCATCGAAGAATAAGCCGTTTTGCGATGCCAGCCATCGCGCGGCGGGTTTCAAATCGGACTGAAACGATTGCGGCTAAACCCGCTGACCTTCAAGCATAGGATCGGCCCCCTCGGAGTCGATGACGCGATCGATGCGCAACGGCAGGATGCGGTTGCGCAGATCCGTTCCAGCGGTGGCGACACGCGTCAGCAGGTAGCCCGGGGTATAGCCGATCTGCAGCGAGGCTGCAGCCGGCTGGCCGGTCTCGAAGCCCTCGATCAGCACGGCTTGCACTGAGCCGACCTGGCGTTCGAGCCAGGCGCGCTTGAGACGCTGACCCAGCGCATGCAGCTCGCGGCTGCGGGCACGCTTGATGGACGCTGGCACCTGATCCGGCATCGCCGCGGCACGAGTGCCTACGCGCGGCGAATAGCTGAAGATGTGCAGGCCACCAAAGCCGATCTGCTCGACGAAGGCCAGCGTCTGCGCCCATTCGGCCGCGGTCTCGCCGGGGAAGCCGACGATGATATCGGTGCTGATGTTGAAGTCGGGCTGCGCATCCCGCGCCAGCTCCACCAGCCGCGCAAACTCAGCGGTCTTGCAACGCCGCGCCATGCGCTTGAGCAGCGTATCGGCACCGCTCTGCAGTGGCAGGTGCAGGTGCGGCATCATGCGTGCGTCCTCAAACAGCTGCCAGAATCGCTCCGGCAAGTCCCAGGGCTCGACCGAGCCGAGCCGTATCCGTGCTGCATCCGTATCTCGCAGCACGGCGGTCAGTAGCTCGCTCAGGCTGGAGCCGCAGTCGCTACCGTAGCCAGCCGCGTGCACCCCGGTCAGCACCACCTCCTGGATGCCATCGTTGGTGAGCTGATTGATCTCGCGGCAGATCTCAGCGATCGGTCGGCTCCGCTCCTCGCCGCGGGCGCGCGTCGTGATGCAGAAACTGCACTGATAGCGACAGCCATCCTGGATCTTGACGAAGGCGCGCTGCCGCCCGCGCGCGAAGAGCGCCGCTGCGCCCGGCTCAGTCGCGGCCTCGGGCATCAGCGGCAGTGCCAAGGCCTGCGCAGCAATCGAGACCAAGCGATCCTTATCCTGATTCGGCACCACCAGATCGATGCCCAATTCGCCCAGCTCGGCCTCCTCCAGCGACACCGCGCAGCCGCTCACCACCAGCCGTGCACGCGGGTGCTCGCGCTGCAGCCGCCGCAGCAGCTTACGCGACTTGCGCATCGCCTCTGCGGTGACGGCACAGGTGTTCACCACCAGCAGATCAGCGGCATCGCCCTCACCGCTGATCTGGCAGCCACGCGCCTCGAGCTCACGCGACCAACCGGCCAGCTCGGCCTCATTGAGCCGGCAGCCTAGGGTGCTCAGCTTGACCCGCACTACCGAAGCACCATCCCTTCAGGCATCGATTGCTCAACGCCAGCCCGGCATGGGACGGCGCGGGATCAGGATGCGCACCTGCTCGGCACTGTCCTCGCGGCTGAGGCGGGCAAGATCACCATCGGGTGGCACCGGCAGCCGGCGCGTGCTGCTGCCGGTCGAGACGCGATAGCTCTCGCGATAGCCGTGGCCATCGCTGAAGGTCTCCGAGCGGCGGGTGCGCGTATCCTGGCGCGTGCGCACTAGCAGACTGCGCCCATAGGGTCGCACCTGCACATACTCGGGGTTGAGCCCATTCAGATCGATGATCAGGAGGTAGGCGTCTTCTGTCTGCTCCTGCATGATCCGCACCTGGCTAGTCCCCCAGCGCTGTGCGGCACTAGGGATGCGCATCGGATCAGCACTTGGCGCAGTTGTCAGCGGCGGCAGAGGCAGGGGCGGCCCATTGACAAAGCCTTGAGCGGGCTGGGCAGCGGCGCTGAACGCGGCCATCGTCAAGCCGATGCCAAGCGCGGCAGCCGTGAATTGTTTGGACAAGAAGCGGGTTGTCAAAGCGTTCGTCAAAGCGTTCGTCAACGATGCTGTCATCGGATCAATCCTCAGGGTGCGAGCGGAAGAAAATAGCACGAGGTTCGGCAGATGCTTGGCGGCTTAATTGGCGGCTTAATTGGCGGCTTAACAACGGAGCCGCCAAGTCGGACAACCCTCACCATCGATTAGCTGATGCCACAACAGCCAGTCGCGAGCCTCATCCGCATCTTGCTCGAACCAGGCCGCGGCACTGCCAAGCCGGAAACTGTAGCCCCAGGCGTCCATGTCAGTAAACAGACGCCGCATCCCCACCACCGAGAGCTGCTCGGCCATCAGCACCTGGAGATAGCAGACGGCATCTTCCTCGGCATCATCACCGCCGGCGTTGGTATGCAAGACCGCACGGCGCGCGGCATCCATACAGACGAAGTGACCTGCCTCATGCAGCGCCGAGTGCACTGGGGTATCGTCGCGCAGATAGATCGCTGCGCCAATCAGGCCAGCTTCAGGGTCACCCCAGAAGGACCCTGGAATGCGCTCGCCAGGCGCGACCTGGATCGGGCGTAATGGCTTGAATCGACGCAGCAGAGCATCGATCTCTTGCTGACAATCACGATACCGTAGCATTGCTTGTTCTGTTTGTCGCATCTGTTCTGTCTTCAGCTGAAGCAGTGGCAATTGCCAAAAGCCAGACTGAACGTGCTAGCGTAGTCGGCTTTGCAAGCTCCATCCATCGTATGTCCGCACTCAGCGTCCATCAGCTCAGTAAGACCTATGCCAACGGCCTGCAGGCCCTGAAGGACGTCGATCTGACCGTCGATGCCGGCGACTTCTTCGCGCTGCTTGGCCCCAATGGCGCCGGCAAATCGACGCTGATCGGCATCGTCACCTCGCTGGTGCGCAAGAGCAGCGGCCGTGTCGAGGTCTTCGGCCACGACCTCGACCGCGAGCCCGAGGCAGTGCGCGCCAACATCGGCGTCGTCCCGCAGGAGTTTAACTTTAATCTCTTTCTGCCGGTGATCGAGGTGGTGCTGAATCAGGCCGGCTACTTCGGCGTGCCCCGCAGGGAGGCCCGCAGCCGCGCCGAGATGTTGCTGCGCAAGCTCGACCTCTGGGACCGACGTGAGTCCGAGATGCGCCGCCTCTCAGGCGGCATGAAACGACGCCTGATGATCGCCCGTGCGCTCGTCCAGCGGCCACGGCTGGTGATCCTCGATGAGCCCACCGCCGGGGTCGACATCGAGATCCGCCGCTCGATGTGGGGCTTCATGCGCGAGATCAACGCCGAGGGCACCACCATCATCCTCACCACCCATTATCTGGAAGAGGCCGAGAGCCTCTGCCGCCACATTGCCATCATCGACCATGGGCAGATTCAATCCCGCACCGATATCGCCACCCTGCTCAGTGAGCTCGATACCGAGACCTTTGTGCTCAATCTGAAAGGACGCCTGCGCGAGCTTCCACAGCTCGGCGGCTTCGTGCTCGAGCAGATCGACGAGAGCACCCTTGAGGTGCAGATCAGCCGCGAGCAAACCATCAACGGCCTGTTCGAGGCGCTCTCGCGCAACGGCATCGAGGTCTTGAGCCTGCGTAACAAGCAAAACCGGCTCGAAAAGCTCTTCCTCGATCGCGTTGAGGCAGGCCGCGAGGTAACGGCATGAGCCAAGGCATCCACGACCGAGGCCCACTCATCGACCGCAACCGCTGGCGTCGCTACCTGATCACCTTCAGCACCCTCTTCAGCAAGGAGGTGACGCGCTTTTCGCGCATCTGGGTGCAGACCATCCTGCCCTCGGCGATCACCACCACGCTCTACTTCGTCATCTTCGGGCGCCTGATCGGCGATCGCATTGGCCCGATGGAGGGCCTCCCCTATATCGACTTCATCGTGCCAGGTCTGGTACTGATGGCAGTCATCACCAACGCCTACAGCAACGTCGTCTCCTCGTTCTACAGCAGCAAGTTCTCGCGTTATATCGAGGAGCTGCTGGTCTCGCCAGCGCCGAACTGGATCATCCTTGCTGGCTATGTGGCCGGCGGCGTGGCGCGCGGGCTCACGGTCGGCATTGTGGTGATGATCGTCGCCGCGCTCTTCACCAGCTTCAGTATCCACGATGTCGGGGTGACCCTCTTGATCCTACTACTCACGGCCATCCTGTTCGCGCTGGGTGGCTTCATCAACGCGGTCTACGCCAACAGCTTCGACGACATCTCGATCGTGCCGACCTTTGTACTCGCGCCCCTGACCTATCTGGGTGGCGTCTTCTATTCGATCGATCTGCTGCCGCAGCCTTGGCAGACCCTGTCGTTGGCGAATCCGATTCTTTATATGATCAACGCCTTTCGCTATGGGCTGCTCGGGGTCAGCGACATCCCGCTCAACTTCGCCTTCTTCATCATCGTCCTCTTCATCGCGGCGCTCGGCTACTACAGCCTGAGCCTGTTACGACGCGGCATTGGGATCAAGCAGTGAGAGCCCAGGACCCAGCAGGATCTGCCGCAGGGACAAGGACGCGAGCAGCAGCACAAGCTGCGGTCGGGTCCGCAGCAAGGCTGCCCTGCGGGCAGACGCCAGCATGGCTGCGCTTGTGACCCAACGCCTGCAATGGGATGATTGTTCGCTGATTCTGCCTGCCGGAAGGATCTGATCAGACTATTCAAAACGCGACCGCAGACGCAAAGAGCCCCTTCAGGAAATACACTTAGTGGCCAAAGCCAAGATCACTGCCCCCTCACCCAAGCGCGCTCGACCAGGCCGTCGCCGCCCTGGACTCGGCCTCTGGACCTTCTTCTTAAGCTCTCTCCTGCTCGCACTGATGGCGGGCGCTTTGGCGCTCGGGCTCTATGGCGTGCAGCTTGACAAGATCGTGCGGGAGAAGTTTGAGGGCAAACGCTGGGCGCTGCCAGCCCGGGTCTATGCGCGCCCGCTGGAGCTCTATGTCGGGCGCCCGATCACCCAAGAGGCGCTCGTCGGCGAGCTTGAGCGACTCAAGTACCGCCGCAGCAGCGCGCTCGAGCGCGCCGGTAGCTTTTATGTTGACGCCGACTCTGTGCGGATTCGCACCCGTCCATTCCGCTTTTGGGACGGCGCCGAGGCCGAGCGCTTGGTCGAGGTACAGATCGCCGATGCTGTCATCACCGACATGCGCTCCGGCACGCATGGCCGCGACCTCGCGCTGGTACGGCTCGATCCCGCGCTGATCGCCAGCATCTACCCGACGCACAACGAAGACCGGGTGCTACTGCGCCGCGAGCAGCTGCCGCCGCTCTTGGTCAAGACCCTGCTCGCGGTTGAGGACCGCAGCTACTACCAACATCAGGGCATCGACCCCAAGGGCATCATCCGCGCTGCCTACGAGAACCTGATGGCCGGTCGCACGGTGCAGGGTGCGAGTACCCTGACCCAGCAGCTGGTGAAGAATTTCTATCTCACCCAAGACCGCACGCTCGAGCGCAAGGCCAAGGAGGCCTATATGGCGGTGCTGCTCGACCAACGCTACTCGAAAGAAGAGATCCTCACCGCCTACGCGAATGAAGTTTATCTCGGTCAAGATGGAAGCCGCGCCATCCACGGCTTTGGGCTTGCCAGTCGGTTCTATTTTGACCGTGATCTTGATGAGCTAGACATACCACAGACCGCGTTGCTGGTTGGGATTCTCAAGGGTCCGGGCGAATACAACCCGCGTCGCAATCCAGAGAAGGCGACCGAGCGTCGTAACCTGGTCATCGACCTGATGGCCTTCCACCAGGTGATCAGCGCCGAGGAGGCCGAGGCAGCCAAGCAGGCCCCGCTCGGCATCAAGGATGGCGGCGCCAAGCCAGCTGGTGAGTACCCGGCCTTCATTCAGCTCGTGCGCCGCCAGCTGCAACGCGACTATCGCGAAACGGATCTGCGCTCCGAGGGGCTGCGTATCTTCACCACCCTGGACCCATTGATTCAGAGCCAGACTGAGGCCGCCATCGCCGAGCGCATGCCAAAGCTGGATAAGCAGCGGCGACTACCAGCCGGTACCCTCGAGGCCGCAGCGGTGGTCACCTCGGTCGCGCAAGGCGAGGTGCTGGCAATCGTCGGGGGACGCGATACCGATTACGCCGGCTTCAATCGCGCGCTGGATGCCGTGCGCTCGATCGGCTCGGCGATCAAACCGGTCATCTATCTCACCGCCTTAGCCCAGCCTGAGCGCTACTCACTGGTCTCGCCCATCGCTGACCGGCCGATCAACCTCCGCGTCGGCGGCCAGCTTTGGAGCCCGAAGAACTACGACCACCGCACCCATGGCAGCGTGCCGCTGTATCGGGCACTCGCCAAATCCTACAACCTCGCCGCCGTGAACCTCGGACTCCAGTTAGGCGTGACTGAGGTCGCGGAGATGCTCCGAAAGCTTGGCGCGGTGCGCCCGGTCAGTCAGGTACCGGCCATGCTGCTCGGCTCGGCCTCGCTGCCCCCGATCGAGCTCGCACAGGTGTATCAAACCATCGCCGCCGGTGGCTTTCGCGCCCCGCTGCGCGCCATTCGCGAGGTCCTCAACGCCGCCGGCCAGCCGCTGAATCGCTATCCGCTGGCGGTTGAGCCAGTGGTCGGCAGCGACACCGCCTACTTGACCCAATGGGCGATGCGCAAGGTGGTCGAGCAAGGCACCGCGACCTGGCTCAAGCAGCGCTTACCCGAGGGCATGACTGTTGCCGGCAAGACCGGCACCACCAACGATATGCGCGACAGTTGGTTCGCCGGCTTCAGCGGCGATCGCGTGCTCGTGGTTTGGGTCGGACGCGACGATAACAAACCGATGGGCCTGAGCGGCTCGAGTGGAGCCTTACGCGTCTGGGGCGACATCATGGCCGAGATCAGCAGCGAGCCGCTCAGCGACGCAGTCCCGGATAGCATCGAGATCGCCAGCGCCTGCGGCAGCAGCGGCATCCCCTTCAGTCGCGGCCATGCCGGCAACTGCGGTGGCAGCAGGGGTGGCGGGGGTAGCGGGGGTGGCAGCCAATCGGCACCAAGGCGCCGTGCTGAGCCCGAGCCGCAACTGGCACAGGGTCAGCCCGAGCCCGAGCCTGAGCCTACCCCGGTCCGCCGCGAGCGCAACGAGCCACGCAATACCAATCCCTTTATGAGCAATTTCTACGACAACTGACCATGTCCAGACACCTGACCTTGCTGACGCTCCTCCCGCTCGTGCTAACCGGTTGCGCCTCGATGGAGCGCAGCGGACCACCAGCTCCCATCGTCGACGTGCAAGACCGGCAGCCAGAGACCCAGCCTAAGCCGCCACCAGCACCAGCCAAGCCCAAGCCGCAGCAGCCCGCAGCCCCGGCACCAACCCGCGTCTACGCCTACACACCACCAGAATCGATCACCGATACCCCCGCTGAGCCTAAGCAGACGGAGACGCCGGCGGCGGCAACCTCAGCGCCTGCTGCTGCCAAACCGACAACCGACCGGCAAACGCCCGCGACGGCTCAGACCAATCCTCCTGCACAGCCGACCAGCTCGGCGAGCAGACCAGCAGCGCAGAGCAGCAGCCAGCCAAAGGTCTCTCAGCCCAGCGCAACAGCAACCCAGACGGCGCAGTCTGGGGCGACAGCAACGACCGCGCAACCGCCACGGGAGCCCGCGCCGGCCTCTGCCCCAGAGCCAGCGTCCGCGGCACAACCTGAGCCTGCCGCCCCACCGGCACCAGAGGTGGCCAGCGTCCCATCACAGGCACCAGGGCTGGCGCCAAACGACATGCCGCCCGCAGTTGCATCGCTCGCTCAACGCGCCGAGCAGCAGCGCCAGTCTGGTGATGCCGGCGGCGCCGCAGCTACCCTGGAGCGCGCGCTGCGCATCCAACCGCAAGAGGCCTACCTCTGGAACCGACTCGCACGGGTACGCTTAGAGCAGGGCATGAGCGATTCTGCGGCCAAGCTGGCCACCCGCTCGAACGCACTCACTGGCGATGAGCCGGCGTTGAAGACCAATAACTGGGAGATCATCGCCACTGCTCGGCGCCAATCCGGCGACATCGAAGGCGCGGTCGAGGCCGAGCGCAAGGCCTCCGGTGGCTAATGTGCAGCAACAACCGCCTGACTTCGGGCATCTGATGCATCCAATGCGTGGCCAATCCAGATCCAAGGCGACAGGGGCAGTCAAGCAGGTACCGGCTGATCAGGCGCCAGCTGATCAGGCGCCAGCGCCGCTCGCCCATTCGATCCAGCAGGCCGTCATGCTAGCGCTCGCGGCTGAAGGGCCACTCGCTGGGCGATTAGAGCAGTTTCATCCCCGTCCGCAGCAGCAGGCGATGGCAGAGCGGGTCGCTGCAATCCTGGAGACCGGCGGCGCGCTGATCTGTGAGGCCGGCACTGGCACGGGCAAGACCTTCGCCTACCTGCTGCCGGCCCTGCTGAGCGGGCGCAAGACAGTCATCTCCACCGGCACCCGTAACCTGCAGGATCAGCTGTTCCAGCGCGACATCCCCTTGATTCGCGAGGCCCTTGGCGCGCCGGTCGAGATCGCACTGTTGAAGGGACGCGCCAATTATCTCTGTCGCTACCGGCTGGAGCTGGCCATCGAGGAGCCGACAGGCTACCGCCAGGAGGTCAGGACGCATCTGCAACAGGTGCGTGACTGGAGCAGCCATACCCTGCAGGGCGACATTGCCGAGCTACCGATCCCAGAAAACGACCCGGTCTGGCCCGTTGTGACCTCCACCGCCGATAATTGTCTGGGCCAGGGCTGTCCGCTGTTCAACGATTGCCATCTGCTCGAGGCGCGCCGCCGTGCGCAGGCAGCCGAGATCGTCGTCGTCAATCATCATCTACTCTGCGCCGATCTGGCACTGCGTGATGAAGGCTTTGGCGAAGTCTTGCCCGCCGCCGATGTCTTCATCATCGATGAAGCGCATCAACTGCCCGAGGTCGCCGCCAGCTTCTTCGGCATCTCGATCAGCGCCCGTCAGCTCATCGAGCTCGCGCGCGACGTCGCCGCCAGCGATCGGCGCGAGGCCGGCGATGTCCCGGAGCTACCGATCGCCTGCAACGCACTGCAGCAAGCCGTGGCCGAGCTGCGCCTCAGTCTGAGCCAAGACCTAGGCTATGAAGACCGCCGCGGCCCCTGGCAGCAGATCGCCGAGGCGCAGCGCGTGCAAGTCGCGCTAGACGGTCTCGGGGAGGCGCTGGAGGTGCTCGCCGCGACGCTAGAGCCGATTGCCGATCGCTCACGCGGGCTCGAGCAAGCAGCCGCACGGGTGACAGCGATGCGCGCCCGGCTTGAGCGACTGCTCGCCGATGAGCCAGCGTCAGAGCACGGCAGCGAGCCAAACCGGGTGCGCTGGTTCGACCTGCAGGGACGCAGCTTCCGCCTCCATCAGACCCCGCTGGATGTCTCAGAGGTGTTCCGCGAGCAACGTCGTCGGCAGCAAGCGGCCTGGGTCTTCACCTCGGCGACGCTCGCGGTCGGCCACTCGTTCACGCATTTCGCCAGCCGCGTCGGCTGCGAGGACGCCGTGACTGCGCAATGGGACAGTCCCTTCGATTACGCGCAGCAAGCCCTCCTCTATTGTCCGCCGGGGATGGCCGAGCCATCCCATCCCGGCTATACGGCGCAGGTCATCGAAGTCGCCCACGCGGTGCTCAGACTCAGCCAAGGCCGCGCCTTCCTGCTCTTCACCAGCCATCGTGCGCTGCGTGAGGCCGCTGCCCAGCTCGAATCGAGCCTCGACTACCCGCTGCTGGTCCAGGGTAGCGCGCCGCGCGCCGAGCTGATCGAGCGCTTCCGCCAGTTCGGCAACGCCGTGCTGCTCGGCACCTCGAGCTTCTGGGAGGGCGTCGATGTACGCGGCGAGGCGCTCTCTTGCGTCATCATCGACAAGCTCCCCTTCAGCTCCCCGGCGGACCCAATCCTGCAGGCCCGCGCCGACGCTTTGAAGCGCCAGGGCGGCAATCCATTCCGGGATTTTCAGCTTCCGCAAGCCGTCATTGCCCTGAAACAGGGCGCTGGCCGGCTGATCCGCGACCACCAGGATCGCGGCCTGCTCGTCGTCTGCGACCCACGGCTGAACAGCCGCAGCTATGGCCGTATCTTTCTCAACAGCCTACCGCCGATGCGGCGCAGCGATGACCTCGCCGAGATTGAGGCCTTCTTCGCCGCTCCTTGCTGACCCCGCGCGGCTCAGTCCAAACCACAAGATCACTCCAGCCCCGCCTGACGCAACAAGGCCCGGAGACGGGCGTTTTCCGCCTCCGCCGCCTCAGCCCGGCTGGCTTCCTGCCCAGCCCGGCTGGCCTCAAGATCAGCTCGACTAGCCTCAAGATCGGCACGGCGAGCCTCTTCTTCGGCGGAGGTGATCCGCTGCCCGCGATACCAGAGCCGCGCCTTGCGCCCAAACCGCCACTGATCCGGCTCCAAGGCCTCCAGCTCGAGCCCCGGCACCGCCTGACTACGGAAGCGTCGATCCGCCGGCAGCCTCGCCTCCCGATAGCGCCCATCGTCTTCATCGAGCCAAAACCAGCGCAGCGCGCGCGAATCATCCAAGTCTGGATAGAGCAGTGCGAATTCCGGCACGCCATTGGCGGCATTGCGATCGCGCATCCGCACACTGTCCTTACGCTCCTTCTCCGGACGCTCGGTGCTGACGACCTCGAGCGCCAGCCGCAGGTCCGTGGCCATCACCCGTTCGATAAAACGGGTATCCGCCAGTGCGAAGTCCGGATAGAGGATGCGCTGTTGGTCGTCCTCCTGCACCCAATACCAGACCGGGTTATCGCTCAATACCTGCAGCCCCGTCCAGTCGGCGAGTCGATCGAGAAACTGTCCCAGGTCACGGATCATGGCCGAGTGAGCTTGCGTTTGCGCCATGTCGAACTCGTCGTCGTAAAAAGGGATGCCGATCGTGGCATCAGGCGGAAACGGCTGCCGACGCAGCCGCGCGCGCGCGATCTCAGCGGGCGAGGCGGGGCGAGGAGCGCGGACGGGCTGGGGCTGAGTAAGCGAGGACATCGGCGACTCCGGCAGGGTGGCAAAGGTAGCAAAGGCGGCAAAGGCGGCAAAGGCGGCGGATGCCTGATGAGTATAGGGCAGTCCTGCATGGAGGTCAGGTCTCCGAGCAAGGCTGCATCGGCGCCTCAGCCCTGCACCAGCGCCAGCATCTGCTCGTAGCTGAGCTTGCCGCCATCATCCGCACCGCTGAGCAGACCATCGGCGAGGTCGCGCTTACTCGCATGGAGCTTGAGGATGCGCTCTTCGATGGTGTCTTTGGCGACTAGGCGATAGACAGTCACTGGTCGCTCTTGGCCGATACGATGGGCGCGATCGGAGGCCTGATCCTCAACCGCAGGGTTCCACCAGGGGTCCATGTGGATGACATAGTCAGCGGCGGTGAGATTGAGCCCTGCGCCACCAGCTCGCAGGCTGATCAAGAACAGCTCGCCATCGCCGGCCTGAAAGGCGTTGACCGCTTCGCGCCGCTGTGGCTCCGGGGTCGAGCCGTCTAAGTACTGATAGCGGATCTGGCGTCGCTCCAGATAGTCGCGAATCAGGCTCAGATGATCGACGAACTGACTAAAGACCAGCGCCTTGTGACGATTGTCCAGCAGTTCATCGACGATCTCGGCGAAGGCCTCGAGCTTAGCGCTAGGCAGATCACTGTCCGGCAGGGCCAAGCGCGGATGGCAGCAGACCCGTCGCAGACGCATGATCTCGGCCAGCAGCAACAGCCGCTTGTGGCCCGGCGCGGCCTTGCTGCCTTCGCTATCTAGGCGCTCCATGGCCTCGCGCCGCAACGCCTCGTAGAGGGCCATCTCGCCGGCGCTCAGCTCCAGCTGCAGGTTGATCTCGGTGCGCGGCGGCAATTCGGCCAGCACATCAGACTTCAGCCGTCGCAGGATGAACGGCTTGAGCAATTGGCGCAGACGCTGGCGCGCGCCTTGATCGTGATCCTGCTCGATCGGGATCGCAAAGCGTTGATTGAAGCGCTGCAACGAGCCCAACAGCCCAGGGTTGATGAAGCGGAACAGGTTCCAAAGCTCGCCGAGATGGTTCTCGATTGGGGTGCCGGTAGTGATCATCCGAAACCCGCCTTTGAGGGCCATGATGGCTTGCGAGCGCTTGGTCATGGCGTTCTTGAACGCCTGTGCCTCATCGGCAACGATGGTCTGCCAGTCGACCTGACTCAACCGCTCACGCTCAGTCTGCAGCAGGCCATAGCTGCAGACGACCAGATCAAAGGGGCCAGCGGCGTTCAACATCGCGCCACGATCGCCATCGCCGAAGCGCAGCGGACGCAGGGTCGGCGCAAAGCGCTGCGCTTCCTCGAGCCAGTTACCACAGACCGAGGTCGGTGCTAACACCAGGGTTGGCCCATCAGGCGCGCGTGAGAGGATCAGGGCGAGCGCCTGCAGGGTCTTGCCGAGTCCCATGTCATCGGCTAGGCAGGCGCCGGCGCCCCAGTGCGCCAGCCTCGCCAGCCAGCGGAAGCCTTCCAGCTGATAGTCGCGCAGCTCGGCCTGCAGCGTGGAGGGCAGCTCGGGCTCGAAGGCCTCGATCTGCGTCAGACGCTCGAGCAGACCCTGCCACTCCAAGCTCGCCTCGACCTGCATGCCGTCGATCAGCTCATGCACCGCCGGCGCTGCGAGGGGATGAAAACGACCGTCGTCGATGAGGCCGGCCAATCCTTGCAGGCGCCGCCGCAGGGCGCTGCTCAGGACCAGGAAATCGCCCTCGCCGAGGCGCACATAGCGCCCCTGTGCCGAGGCGGCACGCTCGATTAGCTCGCGCATGGCTAGTACCCGACCGTCGTCGAGCTGGAGCCCGCCGGCGACATCGAACCAGTCGTTCTTCTGCCGCACCTTGACTTGGAGGCGGCTCAGGCCGACCTCTTCGCTCAGCGCGATGCGCCGGCCTTGCGGCCAATCCAGCTGCACCTGATCGCCCAGCGCATGCAGTTGCTCCAGCGCCGACAGGGCCTCAGCTGGGTCAGGCAGCATCCAGACCCAATCCTGCTCCTCATCCCAGTCTGTGCGATGCGCTGCATCCAGCCCCTGTCTCGCATCGGACCTGACATCTAGCAGCGAGTCCGAGGCCGCGCTCAGATTCGCTCTCAGATTCGCGCTTAGGGTCGGGCAGGCCGCGATCACCGCCCGAGCCGCATCGCGCTCAGCCTCTAGATCCCGGGTACAGCGCAGCGTTCGACCCTCGCGCTCGGTGAAGAGGCTCGCGCGGCCGGCACCGGGGCGTAGCTGCGGACCCTGCTCACCGAACGGATGCATGTAGAGATCCAGCTGCAGGCCCTCGTCGCAAGGGATCAGGTGCAGATGCGGAAGCAGATCGGCATGGATCGATTCGGCCTGACTGTCCCCGCCGCCGATATCCGAGTGCACACTGAGCATCGGTGCCAATTCGTGCAGGCTCTCTAGCAAGGCGCGCTCGCCGGCAGGCGGAATCACCAGTCCCGCAGGGCCGAGGATGCGCGCGATCTCGCGATGACCAGGGGCGAATTGGATCACCCGTACCCGCTGTGGTGTCTCCTGCAGCGGCAGCAGCGTCGCCAGATCGGGCGGAAAGGGCTCGAGACTGACGAGGATGTCTTGCTCACGTCTGGCCACAGTCAGCGCCGGTGCGCCACGGACCAGCTCGACCGGCGTCTCAAGCGCATTAGGCCGGAACAGCAGCGGATGGCCAATCGCCGCCAACAGCCCGCGCTCGAGGTCCAACTCATAACTGCTGCGCCCATAACCGCCGTACCAGCCACCCTGCGGCTCAAGCCCGATCGCCGCACAGATGGCATGATCCTGCTGCGTCAGATAAGGAAAGCGCTCGGGCTCCTCAGCCAACCGTTGCAGCGAGACGGCTCGGCCTTGGGTCCAGCCGCCGCGTTTGGTCCGCTTCTGCTCCCGCGGCTCGAGCACCGCGATCTGACCGGACAGGGTCAGCAGCCAGACCATGCGACGGTCGGCATCTTGGCGCTGACCAACCCGATCGGTGCCGCTGTCGCGCTGCACGGCGAGCCCCTTGAGCGCCTCGAGTGCGATCTCCCAGGTCGGCTTGGGCGCCAGCAGGCCGGTCAGCAGGATCTGCTCGTCTGAGGGCTTGGCCAGCTCGGGCAAGCCATCGGTGAGACCAAATTGCTGCAGCAGCGCCACCGCCTCACGCGCATACCAATCGAGACCAGCCTGAGCCGCTTGGGCCGCATGCTGCTTGAGGATATCGAGACCTTCGCTAGCGGGCCGCTTGCCAAGCCAGTGCAGACAGAGCGCCTGGAACAGCCCAGGAAAGGGACCCCGCAGCGCCATGCTCTGCATCAGCCAGACACTCTCGGCGACATTGGCCTGACCAGCAAGTACCGCCGCTAGATCATCGAGCAGACGGAAAACAGGCTCAAGCAGGTCGCTGACGCTGGCCTTGAGGCAGACCCTGACCTGATGACGAACCCGCTCCAGATCAGCCGGCTCTCGGCGCTGCAGCAGTGCGAGCAGATGCAGCACACCTGGGATACCGGGCACATAGAGGTTGCGCTTACGCGTCCGACGCCGAGCCGACTGCAGCACAGCCTCGAAGGTCTCGATTGCCGCCGGATAGTCACCGCGCAACATCTGGAGCCAACCAGTCAGGGTCTGGGCCTGGGGATCATCGCGGCCCGCCAAGAGCTCCGGCACGCGATCCGTCTGCCCACGCAACAGACGCTGCTCGGCGAGCGCATCGGCGGCATCCGGGTAGCTCGCGGCCAGCGGCGCCAGCAAGCGCTCCAGCAGTTGATAGGAGCTTGGTCGTGCATTCAGCTCGAGCGCTGCCTCACGCAGCATCGGCGCCAGCGCCAACAGCTTGAGCCGCGCCGGTAGGGTCTCGAGCCAGGCCGGATCAGCCGAGCGTGTGCAGATGGTCGCTAAGGGCTCGACCTGCCGATAGCGCACCTGAGCCAAGGATTCGCTGTCCTGCAGCAATAGCATCTGCAGCACCTCAGACTCGCGACCACGATAAACAGCAATACGCAAGCGCCGAAACCGACGTTCCTCAGTGGGTCGATCCCAGGAGTTGCGCATCAGCGTCGGTACCAGCTTCTCAGCGGCCGCGACAATGGCCTCGAAGCTGCCGTCAGCGACCGTCTCGCGGGTCAGGGGCTCGAGCAGTTCCGGATGACAGCTCAGGTTATTGTGCTTCTGCTCGATCAGCCCTTCAGCGAGCAACTGCTCGCGCCAGCGCTTGCCGAGCCGCGCCTTCAGCGAGGTGCCGCGGCGATCCTTCCAACCCAAGGCATCGAGCAGAAGCCCGAGAATGGTCTGGCTGATCGGCTCGTAAACCACCGACAGCGCCCGCAGGATGCGCCGATCATCGGCCGCTAGGGCTTGATAAGCAGCGCGCCGATCGCTCATGATCGGGATCTGCCAGTCTGGCCGGCTCGTCGAGTCGCAGCGGTTGGGCAGCTAACGGGAGGTGCCGGGATGCAGATCGCGGGCATAGGTCTTAGGTCTCGCACAGAGCGGTGATTCTTGCGCTGGGCAAAAAAGACCATGGTACAGTTTCCATCTCCATCGTCCACTGCAGAGCGGCAGACTGCCTTGAAGATTCTTGCACTTGAAACCTCAGGCGACTGCTGCTCAGCAGCCCTGCTGATCGACAACCGGCTCGAGCAACTGTGTGAGACCGCCCCGCGCCGCCATGCCGACCTGATCCTCGGGATGTTAGAGGCACTGCTGCAGACGGCGGCGCTAAAGCTGACCGATTTGGATGCGATCGCCTATGGCCGCGGCCCTGGCT
Organism: Halochromatium sp.; assembly: GCA_010912705.1. Classification (GTDB taxonomy): domain Bacteria; phylum Pseudomonadota; class Gammaproteobacteria; order Chromatiales; family Chromatiaceae; genus Lamprobacter. The sequence goes on along the minus strand of POWB01000006.1, from coordinate 79,936 downwards.
CCTTCACTGGTGTTCGCATCGCGGCCGCGGTTGCACAAGGGGTCGCCTTTGGTGCCGACCGGCCGGTGATCGGCATCTCGACCCTTGCCGCTGTTGCCCGCGCCGCCTTTCGGCAGACGAGTCAACGTCAGATCGCCTGCGCACTCGATGCCCGCATGGGCGAGGTCTACTGGGGCTGCTATCAGCTTGCTCAGACTGGCGGTGCAGAGCAGGCGCTGCTCAGGGATCAAGAACAGGTCATCTCCCCTGAGCAAACACCCCTGTTAGAGCCTGAGGGATGGTGCGCTGCCGGGAACGGTTGGAGCGCCTACCCCGAGCTTATCGATCGACACCGAGCGGCCTTGCAGACCGATGCGGAGACAGCGCCGACACTTGATCAGAGGCCGCTGATCATCGACTGCAGGCCAGAGGCCCAAGATATCGCCTGGCTTGCTCAAGCGGCATCTGACCAGTCATTGCGCCCTGACCAGGCGCTTCCCGTCTATCTACGCAACCAGGTTGCCGAGGTGAGCCGCAAGACGAATGTTTCCGTCTAATCCTCATCCTGGACTCAGGCTCGCGGCAAACAGATCGCCATCAGGACCCCGGACTCAGCCGATGATGATGATCGATCTTCGGTGCATGATGCCGACAATGACGACGCATGCAGGTCACGACATAGTGGAACAAGGTCACCTCGACGGCGACGAAGACGAGCAGGCCCACCGCGATACGCAGCTCAGGCTCTGGATTCGACAATCCCAAGGTCAGCCAGGTCACGAAACCGGTAATCGTTGCGATCACGGTCATCAGTACGAAGGGCCAAGGCGAAGAAAAGCATGTCTTACAGAGTTTCATCGGAACCATCCTCGGGCGCACAAGCGCGACCTGTTTTTCAGTTGTTGGTCTAATACTTTATAAGCATAGCGGATCTATCAGCTCGCGACGACCTCCGCAAGCAATCGCCAACCAGGCGAAGACCCTCAGGCTTGACGAACAGGATATAGGCTGTTCAAAACTGATACAACAGTACATTGAATCAACAACAAACAGAACAAACAATCGTCAGCGCCGCTGCAACCTGTCTGGCCGAGCCCGACCCAGAGGCTAAGGTTGCGCTCACGCGCCAAATCGCGGCAGGCTGGGCAACAGGAGAGATCGCCCCAGGAGCGCCCGCCGATTGGCATCCGCAACAGACACCAGGGCGCCCTCCCCGACCACGGCTGGTCTCCGCACGCGAGCTACCCAAACGCAAGCTCAGCGAGCCAGCCGGGCTCGCCGCGCTGGTCCACGCCGTCGCCCACATCGAATTCAATGCCATCAATCTCGCCTGGGATGCGGTCCAGCGCTTTCCCCAAATGCCTGAAGCCTTCCAGACCGACTGGGTGCGCGTCGCCGCAGAAGAGGCCGAGCATTTCATGCTGATGCGTGAGCGCCTGAACAGCCTCGGCATGGATTACGGCGACCTGCCCGCCCATGATGGCCTCTGGGACATGGCGCAACGCACCGCCGGCGATGTGCTGGAGCGCATGGCGTTGGTGCCACGGGTGCTGGAGGCACGGGGGCTGGATGTAACGCCGGGAATGATTGAGCGTCTGCGTCGAATCGGCGATCATGACAGCGCCGATCGGCTGGCGATTATCCTCCGTGATGAGGTAGGCCATGTGGCGATTGGTAGCCGGTGGTTTCGTTATCTTTGCCAAGCCCGTGATCTGGAGCCACATACAACCTTTATGGCGTTGATCGAGCGCCATCTGCGCGGCGAGATTCGCTGCCCATTGAACCGAGAGGCGAGGCTCGAGGCGGGATTCGATGCGGACGAGCTAGTTGAACTCGAAGCCCAGTGCGCAAGCAGTCGCTTCGCGCCACAAGGCCACCAACGAGACCAGGAGTCGCGCTGATGCTGTTGCTCTTCACGATGAGTCTAATGGGTATCTTATTGGTCTTCATTGGCTACCCAATGCTATTGCTTGTGCTCGCGAAGGCACGCCCAAATCCTCACCTGATCGATGCGCGCAACACCCCTAAGGTGGTCCTCATCGTCGCCTGCCATAACCCAGGAGAACTCCTGCAGCGCAAGATCGATAACAGCCTCGCGCTCGATTATCCCCTAGACAAATTTTCGCTCCTCATCGTCTCAGATGGCTCGAATGATGGTACCGCTGACAGGCTGCAGCAGTTAGGGTCTACACAGGTGCGCGGCATCGCGCTTGAACCGCACGACGGCAAGGCGGCAGCCCTCAATGTCGCCATCGAGCAGGCGACCGGCGAGGCGGCAACCGACATCCTGGTGTTTAGCGACGTCGACGCCGACCTGCCACCAGCGACCCTGCGCAGCTTGGTGCGTCATTTTGCTGATTCCAGCATTGGCGGGGTCTGCGGACAACGCGTCCTAACCCGCGGTCAAGCGGCCTTGCATGAGGCCCAAGCGAGCTATGTCAGTTGGGATAGCCGGATCAAGGTGCTCGAAAGCCGCATCGGCAGCACCACCAGCAATGACGGCAAGCTTTATGCTCTACGCCGAGAGGCCGCAGGCCCAATCGCCGACGGAGTCACCGACGACCTCTACGCGGCGCTCGGCGTGATCGGTCGCGGCTGGCGATTCATCTTTGATCCGGACGCCCAAGCGCGGGTGCCAACGCCAGCCAAGTCAGCCCAGCACGAGATCAGCCGACGGCGGCGCGTGGTCTCTCGCTCGCTGCGCGGTATCTATCTGAGACGCAGCTTATTGAATCCATTTCGGTACGGTTTCTATGCCATCGCACTGCTCGTTAACAAGATTCTGCGCCGATTGCTGCCGCTGCTACTCATCCTGCTCTTGATCACAAGCCTCGGCTTGGCGGCCGATTCGCTCCTCTTCGCGTTACTGGCCGCGCTGCAGATGCTAGTCTATGGCCTTGCAATCGCCAGCGCTTTAGATTGGAACCTCCCCGGCCCACTTGGCACGATCAGCATGCGCGCGCACTATGCCCTGCTGGGCATGTTGGGAACCTTTTTAGGCACCTGGGATTTCCTACGAGGCCGCACCGTGACGACCTGGCGGCCGATCAAAGATCAACCGATCCCACGCTAGCGACACCCAGCGCGTCGCCACAGGGCCTAACCACGTCAAGATTGCGTCATCGCCCATGTTCCGAATAATCGTCGCCCTTTGCATCTTCGCATCCTCCGCCACCCTCGCGGCCGCGCCCGATATGGCAGCGCTGGACAATGGCCTTTGGATCGACCGACAGCGCTTGAAACAACTGCCGATGGCCGGCGCTGCCTGGGAAGAACTGCTCGATGACGCCAATCAACCGTTCGCAAAACCCGACCTGACCAACCAGGAGGAAAAAACTAACGTCCTGGTCTTTGCAAGGGCACTGGTCTACGCGCGAACTGGCGAAGCCAGATACCGTGATGAGGTTCTTGAGGCCATCGAGGATGTGATGGGCACCGAGACCCGCCCAGGCGGTCGCACCCTCGCCCTTGGCCGCAATCTTCTCGCTTACGTCCTCGCCGCGGACCTCGTTGATCTCCCGCCAGAGCTCGACGAACGCTTTCGCACTTGGTTGAAAGCGGTCCGAAACTACCGCTACCCTTCCGGCAAGACCCTGATCTCCACCCATGAAAAACGCCCCAATAACTGGGGCACCGCGGCTGGCGCCAGTCGCATCGCCGTTGCTGGCTACCTAAGAGACGACGCAGAGATAGAGCGGGCGGCGCAAGTATTCAAAGGTTATCTTGGTGACCGAGACGCCTACGCTGGCTTCAAGTACAAAAAGGTCGATTGGTGGCAAGCAGACCCGGAGAGGCCTGTCGGCATTAATCCCAAAGGGGCCACTCGGGATGGCCATAGCATCGATGGTGTCCTTCCGGAAGAGATGCGGCGCAGCGGCCCGTTCAGTTGGCCACCGACCAAGGAGAACTACGTCTATACCGGTCTTGAGGGTGCCTTAACGCAGGCGGTTCTGCTTGAGCGCCTTGGCTACCGCGCCTTCGACTGGCAAGACAAAGCGTTACTCAGGGCCTATCAGTGGCTTTACGACGTCGCCAGCTTTCCCGCCGTCGGCAACGATACTTGGCAGCCCTACCTGATCAACGACTACTACCAAACCCAGCTACCGGTCGTCAGTCCCGCTCGTTTCGGGACCGGCATTGGTTACACCGACTGGACCCATAAGAGCGATTACTAGCCATTGGCTGGCAAACTCGGGCAGCCTACCAAAACGCTCTCTGCAGATCGCTTACGCCACCGACCATGCTTAGAACATTGCTGGACGTCTACAGTCTTCTTAGTTCCAAAGAGAAGCAACGTGGACTCCTCGTGCTGATGATGATGGTGCTGATGGCGACCTTCGAGGTCGCCGGTATCGTCTCTGTCATGCCCTTTCTCGCCGTTATGGCGAACCCGGACGTCATTCACGAAAACAGTCAGCTGAACAACCTTTTCACCACATTCCACTTTACCTCGCAAGACCAGTTTCTCCTCGCTCTGGCAATACTGGGCATCATCACCCTTACTATCGCAACGGCAATAAGAATCGCTGGACAGTACAGTATCATCCACTACGCAAACATGCGCCGTCATTCTATCGCCCGCCGGCTCCTTTATGGTTACCTCTGTCGACCATACGAATTTTTCTTGACCCATGGCCCCACTGAACTGACGAAAACAGTCTTATCAGAGGTTGATCTCGCGACCGAACAGCTCATTCGCCCTGCGTTGCAATTTATTGCCTACGGCATCGTCGCCATTGCAGTATCCGCACTTCTCTTTACCTTTGATCCCGCTCTTGCTGCGACAATTACACTTACAATTGGGGGCTTCTATGCCTTAACCTTCCTTTTGCTGCGCAAGTTGCTGAGTCGAAGCGGAAGCAGCCGAATGCGAATGAATGAGCAGCGCTTCAAATCGGCGACTGAAGCGCTCTCAGGCATTCAGGAACTGAAAGTCCTCGGCCGTGAATCGAGTTTCTTTGCAGTTTTCGACCCTGCCTCGAAACGTTTTTCTCATCTACTCGCAACGAGTGAACTCATCTCGCGAACTCCAAAGCGCGTCGTTGAGCTATTAGGTTATGTGGCAATCTTTGGCACTTCAATCCATCTTATTCGTAGCACCGGCAACCTCTCAGAAGTCTTACCCATTATCGGAGCCTATGCAATCGCAGGATATCGCTTGCTACCAACCCTTCAAGAGCTGTATCAAAGTGCAACAAAACTACGCTTTGGGCGCCCCTTGCTAGAGACACTCCAAAAAGAACTCGCTGAGGCAGCTGGCTTTACCCAACTGCAGGCACCAACAAAAAAATACCATCTGCGACAATCTCTTGAGCTCAACAGGGTTAGCTATTTCTATCCTAATACCGAGTTTCCCGTTCTGAAGCATCTTGATATCTGTATTCCGGCGCGGACCAGCGCTGCGATTATCGGTGAAACTGGTGCTGGCAAAAGCACTTTAGTCAAACTTTTACTCGGACTACTAAAACCGACCAGCGGTCAAGTCCTAATCGATGGACATGAGCTCTCTACTGATAATGTCCGGGAATGGCGCCGCACTATCGGTTATGTCCCTCAGGATCTTTTCCTAGTTGACGATACCGTCACCAAGAACATTGCACTTGGATTACCCGATGATCAAATCGATCACGAAGCAGTGCGAAAAGCAGCAAAACGCGCACTTATCGACGATACCATTCGCTCAAAACTACCCGCCGGATACGAAACCTTGATTGGCCAGCAAGGTATTCGGTTGTCTGGGGGGCAGCGCCAACGACTAGCGCTCGCACGTGCACTGTACCTTCAACCTGAGGTGCTCATCCTTGATGAGGCTACAAGTGCTCTCGACCCAACAACAGAAGCGCAGATCCTCACTGACCTCACCCGCGACCAAAGTTTTACCTTGATCGCGGTGACTCACCGAGAATCAATGTCTACACTCTGCGACCTGACCATCAGGATTGGTCCAGTTAGCGATCGTTCCAATCCAAAACCTGTTCTGTAACCCAGTAACCTGGGACATTAACCAAAAACGAGATTTAACAATGTCTTTTTCCCGAAAGATCTTATCGAGCCTAAAGCAACTCATTGGGCGAAAAAATATCGTAATACTGAAAAAGACACTTGGTATCACTGCGATTAACCGCATCGATGCTTGTAATGCGCTCATCAGTCAACTGTCAGGTACCACCTATCTTGAGATTGGTGTCGCTCAAGGTAACGTGATCACCAAGATCGATGCAAGACGTCGACTTGGTGTCGACCCGTCGCCAAAGCCTAGCTCGCTAGAAAAACAAGCCGACATCATCTACTTCGAAATGCCAAGCGACCAGTTTTTTTCTCACCATGCGGTCCAATTATTCACTGACTCGCCCGTTGATGTGGCCTTAATCGACGGCCTTCATGAATATCGGCAGGCCCTACGTGATGTCGATAACGTATTAAAATATTTGGCTCCAGGAGGTGTGATTATAATGCATGATTGTAATCCTCTCACTGCAGTTGCTGGTCTACCACCTGCTGATCGAGCAGCCTATGAGCAGCACCGAAAGGAACAAACTACCTTTCAACCCAACGGGCCATGGGAGGGCGATGTCTGGAAAGCAATCGTGAGCATAAGATCTACACGCAAAGATCTGAAAGTCTTTGTGCTCGACTGCGACCACGGCCTTGGCTTCGTGACGCGCGGAACTCCAGATTCTTCTCTCGACTACTCCGCAGGGGACATCGACAGCCTAACGTTCGCCGAGTTTGATGCGAACCGCTCATCGCTGATCAATCTCAAGCAGCCAAGCTATTTTGAAAAATTTCAGGCCCAACTTAGCAACCAGCGAAGTTAACCTCCCTTTCAACTATGAATCAACATCCCAAAATCGTCGTATATACCGCGATCATGGGTAAAAGAGACCGGTTGCTCGAAGCAAGCCCGCACCCAGATGCCGACTACATTTGCTATACCGACGACAGCGAGCTCTCTTCCGAAACCTGGACCATACGACACATAGATGCGAGTCAGAATCCGCGCCTGACAGCACGACGACTCAAGCTATTACCCCACGAACTGTTCCCGGAGTATAAATACAGTATCTGGCATGACGCCACTCTTTCATTGGTCGCCACACCAAGAACCGCCTTGGACTATCTCAAGGATAACAAGATCGCGCTATTTAAACATTCGCGACGTATCAATGTTTATCAAGAAGCACGAGAGGTCTTAATACTAAAGCGCGACCTTCCTTCCTGCGTGATTCCACAAATAAAAAGGTATCGCCAGGAGTGCTTCTTTGACAACGTTTTATGCGCAACCGGAGTGCTAATTCGGGAACACAATCATCCAGATATCAAGCGTCTTATGACCTTTTGGTGGGAGGAATTGTCTCAAAACTCGGTCAGAGACCAGTTAAGCTTCAACTATGCTGCATGGAAGACTAACACACCTTTTTCGATCATACCCGGAAACATCTTGAACAATCCCTTGTTCACCGCTCAACCCCGGCTCGACTCAAAAACAAGAAATCACAAAGAAGCTGAGGCAGAGTTGCGCTCATCACTCAGTATCCGCGGCAGAGGCATCCTTCGCAATACGAGAAATTACCTTGTTTGCAAATTAAGATGGGGCATTTAAATGATTAATCTCATATCAGATAAGAATATTCATTAAGCCATGAAACCCGTGACGCACATCAAACCTACACTCGTTCAACGGAGGCATTAGTGGATAGGCTCCAACGGCCAATGGTATTGTTCAAAAAAAATCACACACTAGGAGTAAAATGGCTTCTCTCTCAAGCGTGTATGTCTATGACTAAGGGACTTAGGCAGCGCTTACAGCAGGAACGCGGACACCCATTTGTTATTTTTGCCAATGACAACATTGGAATTACCATAAACCAATTTGGTCTCTTCGAACACATTGAACTCCAGTTACTCCGAGACTTTTTACGCCCTATCCGCGCACTATGTTCTGAGTCAATCGCCCTAGATATTGGCGCCAACATCGGGAATCATGCGCTTTTTTTGAGTAAATTATTCTTCGAAGTTCATGCATTCGAACCCAATCCATTAACCTACCAGCTTCTGAAAATCAATGCAGCTTTTGCGACAAACGTCATTCCCCACGACCATGGACTTGGTAATATCGCAGGAACCTATCCACTCAGCTTCACGGCAACTAACGCTGGTGGTTCGTCAATTATCGCTAATGCGGCACCTCAAGACAGAATGACAGAGGATGTCAAAATAGAAGTGCTTGACGACTGCTTTAATACAGAAAAGGAAATTAAACTAATAAAAATCGACACCGAAGGCTTTGAGACCAACATACTAATTGGCGCCATACAAACAATCATGAGACATCGACCGCTAATCTTATTTGAGCAGCATATTAATCAGTTCAGCGCAGGCAGCACTCCTGCAATAGATATCTTACAAAAGCATGCTTATGTCATTTGCTGGCTCGAAAGAAAAAATGTCGGGAACAGCACACTATCACGTGCGATCAGAATCTTACGTGAAAGCGTTGCGGGTAGAACGTTAATGGTTCGGAGCGGAGAAAGCATTCCCGTTCGAAGCCATGCGATGCTAATCGCATTACCTGAGGAAATGGTTTCTATTCTCGATACAATCAGTTAAGAAAATGTTGAAAATAGGTCGCTAAGTTACCCGCCATTTTTTCCGTCGTAAACTCTGCTAGCACCCTCTCTCTTGCCCGATTCGCAAGCTCATCACGACGGGCTGGTGTGGTCATTAGTGACTTAATCATCTCTGCCATGATCGTGGGGTCTCCGGGTGGTATCGAGATAATCTCTTGATTATCGTCCGCATAGTCATCCAGATAAGCTCGGTACGTCGCAATCACTGGTACCCCGCTAGCCATCAGGTCTAAAAGCACGGTTTGACCGGAGCAGTCCATGCCATCCCCCTCACCATCCGGAGTCGTCGGCAACACTGCCAATGCCGCGGTCTGATACAACTTTAATAATTCCGTTGCATCAATATCCAGTCGCACAATGATATTTGGCGGCAGGAACCGGAAGCCTAACAATTTGAGGTTCCGGGGAGAACAAACAATGATAAAACGATACTCTGGGAGTTTGCGGGCGGACTCTATTAGGGTCAGATAATCGCGTCCTTTATCACGGCCAACTGATAAAATGAAATCCTCACGATCAACCGATTCTCTGCCTTGATAGTAGGCAAAGTCTACACCCAGAGGAATAAACGTTAATTTCGATTCCGGAATCCTGTGCTCAGTCACTAGATCTCTTCTCTGAAAATTTGATAAGCACACGATTCCGTCAAAGTGAAGGACGAGAGCCCTTAGGGATCTATACAGGATAGTATTGCGACGATACTTCGCCAGCATACTGTTGAGATTGATGTTTAACAGGACAAATTTAGCGCGTGAACGGAAAAGGATCTTAAGCGGCAGTTGATAGACCAAAGAAGGGCCAAAGATCAGGCGGTAGTTGCTTGTAAAGATAAAAAGCAACATGTGCCTTAGTCGAAAATAAAGCAACCGAGACAAGAGGCCCCCACCTGGCAGATCCATGATCTCGCGGGTTGCTACCGAAAGGCCGTATTTTGGTAAGTAATTCAACCCATAGAGTTGAGTATCCGGAAGATTCGTCGCTGAGTCACGATAGCTTACCCGTGTTCCCGTAAACAAATAAAGAACATCCTTGCGCGGGCTCACGATCTTGCTCATCATTTTGCCACCTTAACTGACTAAAAAGGTCTATTTAACTTTAGTGAACCCTTAATCTAGTCAGGGAGAATGTTTCACAGTAGTGATATTGACAAGGAGGGACTCCCACTCGCTGACCATCTTATCCGGAGCAAATTCTAACGCCCGTCTTTTTGCAAGCGCTCCATAGGATATTCTCAGCGCATCGTCGTTTAATAATTTAATCATACCATCAGCAAGAGCTATTTCTGATGCTTGCAACTCAAAATCGGCACCAAGGTCGGACAGTGGCATCTTTGGTACAATAATTCCGAATGATGCTGTTTCCAGCTTCGTTGCCTTCCGACGGGGATCGGTAGATGGCTCCAAGATTTCTCTTGGCCCAGAGTGACAATCAGCAGCAACTACCGGCAAGCCTAACATCATTGCCTCGACTAAAGCATTTGGAAAACCCTCTGAACGTGACGAGCATACGAAAATCAGAGACTGTTTTAGAACAGATACTGGGTTCCCTAAGAAACCTGGCAACCGCACTCGTCCATCTAGCTTGAGCGCTCTTATCATGCGCTCCAGTTTGCGACGGTCGGGGCCGTCACCAATAATCACTAATTCTGCAGAAGGAAACTGATTTGCCACTAACCTGAACGACCGAATTAACGGCACAAACCCCTTTGCTGGCTTGAATCTACCCATTGCAACAATCTGGGCTCCAGACTCTCCTATCCCCTTTACTGTATCGTCCGCCATAGATCCCGGGAAAATATCGTCACTTGCGCAATTCAGGATTGCGTGTACCTGCGTATCCTTCACTGGAAAAAGTTTCTCGAAGCTCATTGCTGATTCACGCGAATTACATACGACCACAGTTGCACGGTGCAGTAGAAGCGAATAGCCAATTCTGATTAGAATTGCCTTGAGCCAGGTCTTTTCTGCTAAGGCCATTTCCATATGCTTTCGTATAGAAATAACACGCGGAATCTCCCTAACCGCAATTAAGTTCAGTATGTTTGCTCGTTCGAGGAAACTAACCATTACCGATAGCTTTTCCTCACGAAGCATGCGTTTCAGTTTCCAGATACAGACTGTCAGTCCTATCATCTTTCCTAAGGTGCTCAGACGATCTCGCCACCAGTTCTTTTTCGATAACACATAGGTATTTTTGGACAAATATGCCTGCATCTGCGCGTCACCGGGCAGTGGCATTATTCGTTTATCTTCAAGCAGAATAAGGCGGACCGAAAAACCCTCACGCCTGAGACCTGCAGCAAGTGATAATATCGCCCGCTGCGCTCCACCAATTTCGAGAGATGCAATCATTAACCCGATCGTCATATCCCTTTTGCATAGTTTTGAAGCTACCATGATGTTAGGTTCTATCCTCCTTGCTCAGGCTATTAGCCCGCATTAACTGCTCCTGAGACATTAGTAGCAAAGCGAAAGACATTGCAATTGCCAATATAAAAAGCTTGTGGTCGATACCGCTTTTGACAAAAAAATAGAATAGGACGGACACAAAAGCAATGCGATACATCGCAGCAAGGTCGGCTGACCTATAATCTTGCACAAAAGAGAATTGATGTTCAGCTTTGCGATAATTTCCATACACTTTTAACAATAGTGCAAGAAATAGAAGCAGACCAATCACCCCGGAACCGACTAATATCTCTGCATAAGTATTGTGCGCCGGGCGCCGAACATTATCAAAGGCATCAGACTCATCAGATAAGAACCACAATTCGTGAAAAGTGTTCGTTCCAAAGCCAATCAGAGGTCGCGCAAAAAAAGATTCCTTTACTACGACCAGGTAGGCTGTACGGCGCTCCAACGAACGATCTTCACTTAAATGCCCAGGATCTTTGGACACAGCACTTGTCAAGATTGAGAGTGACGACTGGCGCTCCCAATACTCCTGTGGCACTGTATAGAAGAAGACAGCCAGCATTAATGCAATACCCGCGAATACGATTCCTAGGTAATGGACACGAAGCTTTGACTTAAAGTGCCATCCGAGCAATGCAAACCCGATAATAAAATTAACGAAGCCGCCGCGAGAGCCAGATTCTACCAAGCCAGCTAAGATCAGAATTAGTAGGATCAGGGCTATGCCCTTAGCCAGTAAACCACGACTATAGAGCACAAGGTAAACGCTCAACGGAAACGCAAATACTGACATCAGCGCCATATTATTCGCAGTAATTGTCCCACCAAGGGCGCGCCCCTGTTCGATAAAAATCTCGATACCAAAACTATTTCCAAGAAGTGCTAACCCAGAATTCAAGGCGATGCTTCCAGTAATCACCCATGGCACGGTATCAAATATGTTTCGACCGTTTAGCATCATCAAACTGATCGCTATAAACGCGATCACCTGCAACAAAACCGTCATACCGCCAACACTAATTTCAGGATACGGAGATAAGATGGTAGAGATGCTATTTGATACAAGAAACAAAAGCAGCAACGGCCAAAAATTAGCACGCAATCTCAACGGCAAGGATTTAGTTAAGAGCAGAACAGCGACAATCCATACTATCAATGCAGCAGTCAGCATCCAGTCAACCTTAAGTACCGCTTGCTCACCAATTTGCCTAAATTTATAGAATGGGATTGTTGCCAGGATTAGTAGAAAAAGCAATTGTGATGGCCAGGCATCAAGCAAAGCATCGCATGGCATCCGCCTCGGGGTTTGTGCCTGTGCCGTCTCGATACGCGCGGGGTAGGTGTTGCTGATGGCCATGTCTTGATTTCAGTTTATTATTTGTAGAGCCTATTACCGGTAGGACATGTAGAAGAAGTGATGCGCCACTTCGGAATGCCTGACCTCAGGTATTTCAAAAGTCTTCGGAACGCGGCAGCGGGAACACAAAAGACCCCGATCAACCAGATTGGCCAACCCCAAGATTTAGAGAGGTAAATCAAAAAAGACAATTGGTCGTCATGGCGATCACGTCGCGGCATCTCGTCCCGGAATGCCTCCAAAAACGAGAGTTTGCCCATCAGTAAATTGCTGCCACTGGTCAGTCGATCGCAGGGTTCCATGTTGCGGAGCACAAATGTATCTAAGCAGCGGCTGATGCGAACACCATTGAGATGCATCCTGATGACGAGCGCTCGGTCTTCACCAGTCACCAGACGCGCTGGGAACCCTCCCGCGGACCAGAAATCATCCGCACGCATCACCATGTTACTACCCATATAGGCAAGTTCACGCCATTGCTTTAGGCGGCTATCGCAGGGTATCGGGATCGGCATTGCGATGATCTCCTCTGTCTCAAGATCTCGGTTGGGTGCCGCGACTAACCCATCTCCGGTCGCTTCAAGATGAGCCACCATCGTCGCCAGATAGTCAACCGGCCAAACGTCGTCGTCATCTAGAAATGCGAGATAGACCCCTGACCCAAGCATCGCACCCCAATTCCTCGCGACCGCCACACCAGCACGTGGCGGTATCCGAACAAACTCCGCATTGGGATAAATGCCGCTCAGCCGATCACAAATCGAGATGCACCCGTTATCGATCACTAGGATCTCCCGTGGCCGTAAGGACTGACGAAAAACCGAATCAAGAGCTGATCGCAACTTCGGTTCTCGATCGCAGGTAGGTATTACGACTGTTATGCCCATCCGGCTAAATCCCTCTTTTAAACCTTGGTTTGGATGAGGGCTGATCATCCGCGTGACTGCCCTGAGTGTTGCTCATCGGCAACCGCACTCAACGCCCCTTCCCAACGCGCAATCAGTTGCCGTGAGGTTATTTCAAGATTAAAGTCTCGCTTCACGACCTCACTTGCCTCCTGCGCCATCCGCCTCGCGCCATCAGGATCACTGAGTATCCGTTCGATCGCCCGAGCGAGCCCTGAACTATGGCGTGGCATCACCAACAACCCTGAACGTCCATCTTCGACTAATTCAGGAATCCCCGAGAGGCGACTTGCAACAACAGGCAGGCCCGCGGCCATCGCCTCCATGAGTGCCACGGGTATCCCCTCACGACTCCCGCGAGCAGCTCGGACACTAGGAAGTACAAAGATATCGGCCTGCGCCAACTGACCACGCACAGCGTCACGACTCATTCCACCAGCCAACACAATACGTTGTCTTAAATTGCTGTTAGAGATCTGGAGCTTCAACTCAGAAAGCAGCGGCCCCTCACCAATGATCTCACAGAGAAAATCAACACCCTTTGCTCCTAAGAGCGAGCACGCCTCGATAAGATAGCGATGCCCCTTGACCTCAAGCAAAGAGCCAACGCTGAGTATACGGATTACACCCCTCGTAGACAGCGGCTGCTTCAAGCGCTTCTCATAGTCTGCCGGATACACACCGCAGTGCAAAACACTTAGGGTACCAGACCAGGTAGCGCAAGTCTGCCAGGTCATAAATCGCTTATTGTACTCGGATATCGTGAAGGCACAGGCCGCATCAGACAATTTGAGCGCGAGCAAATGCTGATTCGCGTGTATATCGCTGCCATGGGCGATAAAGCTATATGGGATGCCGGTCAGCCGATAGATGATCCAAGCCGCTGTTGAGGGTATCGTCGCAAAATGCGCGTGCACCCAATCACAGCGAAATCTTTTGATCATCTTGGCAAAATACACGGTCTTTGGAAAAACAACCAGGGTCTTGAAGATATTAGCCCGCGGACGAATCCGACCAGTCAAAACCCGAGCTAAGGTGCGGATATACTCCACGGGCTTTCGCCGAAGGAACCAGAGATTCGCGCGAAGGACTTCAAGCGAGAGATAGGGACTACGGAAGATTGAACCCTCTAGGTCCAGTGCCTCCGTATGTACGTTCCACTCCTGATAGTGGAGAAGTGGAAAAATAACGACCTCGACACCAGCGCGCCTAACCTCTAATGCTTCCAGCAACACAAAGGTTTCCGAGAGCTTCGGAAACCTGGACATGAGATAAGCGACTTTCATACTTTTTCAATAACACGCACAATAGAGGGTTTGAATCATGAGAAGAAAGGTATGATGCCGCTTCCCAGAGATTTAGCTAAGAAGATTGGGGGCTGAGTTTCCGCCGGGTCAGCAATTTGCATTCACAGAGTTCACATCATGAGCCTAAATTTTTATATTTGTGGCACTTATACTTGCTTGACTTTGGCCATTTTTACATGCCTGCAACCCTTTTATTTTCAGAGGCTTGCGATTTGTGAAAAATTAGCGAAGGGTCTCCTTTTGGAGTTCAGACTTGCTGACCCCCTCTAAATTTTAGTCCCCCTCGACTTTATCAGACAGTTAGTACCCTGTGGAAGACTGCCAAAATGGCCAAAGTCGAGCTAGCTGTATCTACAGTAGCATTTTTAGCCTTTACCATCAGTTGCTCCAGTTGCTACGCCGCCACAAGTATGAGTTAAGGAGACTTCGTCGAGCGCGGTCGTCGTCGCGCCGATCGGGCTGGTCAGGGCACGCGCTCGCCTGATTATTAACAAGGCTCAGCCAACCCATCAAGGTTTTGCGTACCCTAGTCCAACCCAGGCGTGGCAGCATCGTTGCTAAGTCAAAACGACGGTTGAAGCGACAGCTGAACTCGCCGAGATAACAAGATAGATGTTTGCCACTAGCCTGGTAGTAAGAGCCGCGTAAGCTGTTATTGACGCTGTTGTGCTGTTTCTGATCATCTCGCCCCTTCATCACCTGCAGGATCTTAAGTTTGTCGCGCCCGGCGATGGGATAGGAGACGCCGAGATAGCGTTTCAGTTCAAGCCAAGAGATCCCGTTTTTCTGTTAGGTGAGCCGTCGCTAGCAACAACCGCCGCCTCTGGCATGGATACAGTGCATACAATCCGCGTTCCCTCGATCGTGAAGTTGCCCGAGATGTTCAGGTCCTTCTAAAACGACGTCCTAAGTGGCTTGGACTATCAAACCCCTTCCGTGCGTTTAGGGCTGGCGAAGGGGCTGGTAAGCCTTGAAGACATCATCTATCTTCAGTCATGATGTACTTGGCTGACCGTGGCCTGGGTGTCGGCGCAGGCGTCCGCAATGAGTCAAGCCGATTGGCCTAGGTACACAACACCTTTGTCGGATGGCTTGCCAGCAAGTGAATCTCTTGGTCACTGGGCGCCACACCCTGCTCGGCAGAGTGTTCAGTACTAATTCTAAACACTAACATTGGAGAAAGAAAACATGATCAACCGCGAGATGCTGCAATACCTCGGATGCCCAAACTGCTCAGGGGCACCCTTAACCTTGGTGTCGGAGCAGGAGCAGGAGCAGGATGGGTGTATCTTAGAAGGTAGGTTGCACTGCAGCCAGGGGCATGAATTCCCCATCCGCGCAGGTATCCCACTCCTGCTGGCTCAGGGTGTAGTCCAAGGCGACGAGTGGGAGACATGGCAGAGACATTTGGAGGGGTTCCGGCAACGGCGTGAGCGGCGGCAGCAAGAGCCGGTCCAAGTGACCCACCGGCTGGGTCGGTCAGAGGTGCAACAGCAGGACTTCGCCGCTTTTACCGAAATCCAGCATGGAAGAATCTTAGATGTAGGCTGCGGCCCCGGCAAGTTTCGCCAGTGTTTTGACCCCGAGCGGGTGGCCTACATTGGACTGGACCCAATAACTCTGCCGGAAACCGGTGAGTTCCCCTTCGCCGTGGGACTGGCGGAGTATCTACCATTTCAGGACGAGGCCTTCAGCGATGTGACGGTGCTGGCTGCGCTAGATCACTTCAATGATAAGGAGGCGTTTTTCCGTGAGGTGGTCAGGGTGCTGGCACCGGACGGTCGTTTCCACCTGTTGCAGAGCATTCATGAAACGAAAGGTCTCAAGGGCAGGCTTAAGCACCTGGCCCACGAGGCAAAGGATTTTATGGAGGCAAAACTTGGCGGGGCCAATCCCGAAGGGGTGCCCGAGCACATGACAGAATTCGGTTTCGACGAACTGATGGAGTTGATGCGGACGTTCTTCCGCGTGGAGAAAGAACAATCCTATGACGTCCGACTGCTCGCACCCACCCGCATGTTTCTTTCCATGCGCAAGCCGTGACGATAATCACCTTAAGTTCAAGTCGGTAGTCAACCCCATGGTGTAAAGAGGTCTTGCACCGTTTTCGGCCGCCCCGCCGAGAGGTAGGCGTAATGACCCTAAAACGCAAGGGGCTTAACGACCCCCTTCAGTAAAGAGCAATTATTATCTTTTATGTAAACGAGAAGTAAGCATTTATGAGACAGAAAAACATAATACACTATTTGGATGGCTACACGAGGGTGCTGAAGTCTAGCTGCAGCTAAATAACCTGCGTGCACGCCAGGGTCGGCAAGTTTCACAAGGCTAAGAACGGAAGAACTGCGCTTACCCAACGGCCTGTGCCGCACAATCACCGGTTTGCTGGGCTTTCGTGCGTTCCTGACCGAATCAATTCACAAATCCTGTTCTGGTCGGCAGGCTCAAGATCGGGATAAATGGGAAGACACAATACTCTTTCCGCGGTCGCGCGAGCAACCGGATATTCGTTACCGACTTGCTTAGTCATAGTCTTGTAAATCTGAAAGTCGGATATGAGTGGATAGAAGTATCTGCGTGCAAAAATGTTGTTCTGGCGCAAAAACTCGTACAGTTCATCACGACTAAGCGGATACTCGGCTTCTATCAATACAGGGAAATAGGCAAAGTTGTCCGCTGCCAGCAGTGGTCGATCAATAAGCCTAAGCCCCGCGATTCCAGCTAATTTTTCCCTGTATGCACGGTCAACAAGTTTCCTTTTTGTTAGCGCTTTTTCAATATGCTTTAATTCAAGTAAGCCTAGCGCAGCCTGCACTTCATTCATTTTACCATTGATACCGAAACCAACAACGGTAGTCTCATCAACAAAGCCAAAATTCTTCAAGCGATCAATATACTTCTTAGTCCGTGCGTCCGGCGAGATGATGGCGCCACCTTCGAAGGTAGTAAATACCTTTGTTGCATGAAAGCTAAGGATACTCAAGTCACCATGACGAACCAGGCTGCCCCGCTCATCACGAACACCAAAAGCATGAGCCGCGTCATAAATAATGCGAAGATTGTAAATATCTGCAATTTCCTGGATTGCGTTGATATCACATGGCGTTCCATAGCAATGGACGGGCATGATCGCCATCGTTTCAGCGGTTATCGCGGCCTCAATCATTGCCGGGTCCATATTCCAGCCATCAGGCTCGATATCGACAAAAACCGGCTTAATTCCATTCCAGAGAAGGGAGTGGGCTGTTGCGACAAAGGAGTACGGCGTGGTTATAACCTCCCCCTTTATGCGTAACGCCTGTAAAGCGGTTACCAGCGCCACTGTACCATTAGCAAATAAGGAAACATTTTCTACCCCAAGGTACTCCCCAAGAGCTTTCTCAAGCCTCTCATGCATGGGACCACCATTGGTAAGGACTTTGCTGTCCCAGATATCTTTGAGGTAGGGGACAAAATCGTCCAATGGGGGTAGAAACGGTTGTGTAACGTAGATCGGGTTACTCATAATTTTCTGAATTCCTGGCGATCCCGCATCATCGGGCTAACCCCATGAGAACAATCTCCCGCGGCATCGGTTTACAGAGTGTCGACGCCTTGCGGCTATCGGTCAAGCGGATATTCCTCCTTAGCACTAGTTGAAAAAGGGACGGCATGCTTAGCATGCGGTTGGGCTCGGGTAGTGCTTCGTCCTACGCAACCCTGAAAGATTGCGGCCCGCGTTGACTTAGCCCAATCCAAACCGATGCCCAAATCGAGCTCAACAAGAAGGCCTCGAATTCAGGTCCTTCATCAAATTCAAATATCGCTGGCATAAACAACATTATCGTTGAGCTCTTCCTCGGTTCCGCAGATGATCTGGTATGACTTCATCATAAAAACCTGATTTCGGTAGCTGAGGGTATCAGGAGTGTAGGTACCATATCGCATTAGCTCGACCAAGATACGGGGAAAATCAGCCCCGGCACAAGCTGATGCAGGATAGCCACCTCCAAATCGTGGGTTAAATTCAAGCACAGCGGCACGGTCTCCATCGATAAAAAGATCAATATCCAGGGGGCCGGGACAGCCAAGGGTACGTGCAAGTCGAAACGCGAGCTCCAGACGCTCGGGGTCGTAAATGGTTCGAGCTTGGTCAGTCTCGCCAGCGCGCATGGCAAGCTTCTCCTTGAAGACTGCTGCTAAAGGCTCTGCATCCAGATTGGAACACACATCAAAACTGTGTTCCTTACCTCTTAGCTTCTCTTGCACGATCATGTCATTTCTATAATTAAAAAAAACTTCAAGCTCGGCGTCATTGCGAGCGATAAAGACGTGCTCGCTGGCAAATCCGTAACGGGGCTTGACGAATAAGGGGAAATGCAGGCTACCCTCTCTCAGCGCCTCTCTAGTACCATTCAGGTCGGAGAAAGTCTTTGGCCCGTGAAACCTGTGTTCTTTTAGAAAATTTGCGGTCGCAACTTTATCAAAGCAGATCCGGCTTACGTCGGCGCTAGGGAAAACGGGCGAAATTCCCGCGTCAAGAAAATCGTCTCGGAAGTTAGAGAGTCTATCTATATCTTGATCAAACAGTGAAAGAACACCGCCTACTTCGAGTTTGTTGCAGACATCAAGAACCGCAGGGATATACTCTTCATGACAGATTGGGGGTACGATGACACCCAAATCGCAGAAGGAAAAGCCCGGCGTTAGCGCGACACTGCTCGTGCCGATTATCTTCTCTCCAACCTGTAGATAAGGTCTGAGAAAGTCAGCTATGTAGGTGCGTCTTCCAACGCATGACAAGAGAATGTTCAAGCAGTTTTCTCCTCAGTCTATAGCCTGGCCAATCTGAAATCGGCTTAACAGTGTTCAGATTACATATCCTGCCATTAAATCCTGTACTGTTTCGGGAAGTCGCAGTGCTATCCAGTCACCAGACGGCTGGTCGTAGCTTAAAATCGCAGGTGCGGGGGATATGAACGGTGGTTTGAAAACGAAGGAATAAGCACCGGCATTAGAAATCAAGACATAGTCACCCGCATCAATCGGAACAGTCAGACCGCGGAAAAGCATATCCTGTTCCATACAGGTATAGCCCACGACGTCGGTTGGTATTGCGACGTTAGAATTACTGGCACCAGCCGCAGAAATGACAGACAGAGGAGGATTAATATCGTTGACGGAAGGCTTGATGTTTTGATAGCTCCCAGTAGTGACAGCATAGCGCTGACCTGCGATGTTCTTAATAGAAAAAACGTACGATATGAAGTCCATAGTATCGCCGACCATCGCGACCCCGGGCTCTAGGATCAGTTCGGGGCCGTTGCTGATGCCGAATGTTCGTGCGATTGGTGCAGCAATTGCTTCCGCATACTCATCAAAACTTGGCGCCGTGAAGGGCAGCTGTTTTCTGAGCTCGTCGCTCATTGGCCCTGCGAAACCACCTCCGAGGTCTAGAAAATCGGGAGGTTCTGCCATAAACAACTCGTTGCTGATACGTACTATTTTTTCACTCCGTGTCCGATATGATGCAGCAGTTCTATCACGGGAGTAGTGGAAATGGAGGCCGCTTACTCGGCAGCGTGGTAGATCGTTTATACGTCGGAACGCCAATTGTAGATCGCCGTTATCGGCATCGAATCCAAATCGGGAACGGCCGCTTTCTCCGAGGTCGAAGTTACACCTAAGCCCAACTTCAAAATCGTAGTCAGGATGTATCCGGGAAATCGACTCGAGCATATCGACTTCGGTGTGGCATTCGAGGTTAACCCGAGCACCCCCCAGTAAAGAAATCCGCATGTCCTCAAGAGTCTTTACTGGCCCGTTGAATATGATTCGATTAGGCGTAGCGCCAATCATTAAAGCCAGGTCGTATTCCATCCGAGATACGACCTCAGCGTAGAGGCCACGTGATAAGGCTTTTTTAAAGAAAGCGGGTAGATAATTAGTTTTTAAAGAATATCCGAGATTTGTATTCGGATAAATGGCCCTCAATGGCAATAGGAAGTTAGAAATGTTGGATGCATACCGATCCGGGTAAGCGATATAGAAGGAGTTACCGAAGCGCTGACTAAGCCTTCGCAGCTGCTCGTAGCTAGGATACATTTCACGCGCCATGTTGGTTAAATCAATGCTGATCGCGCTCGTAGCAAGTTCAGTTATGAAAATTCATCGCTGTTTTCAGCGGCCTTGATACATCTGCTGTGGCTAGCCCAATAACTGTAGAGAAAGAGAAATATGTACTGACTTAAATTTTAGTCGTTGGCCGCTATGCTTAGATATCAAGCTAAGAGATCATCAAGGCCTTGTCAGGTTGAAGTCAGGGGCCAGAACGAGTCATCATAAGTCTCTTTGCTATTTAGCGCGTTGCAGACCTGCAGCTAGCATTTAAATAGAGAGGCCGATTTGGCTATGTGCAGTCTCATGACTTCTCAGTTCGGGATTAACTATACGGCGTAAAATCTCTGGCCGTTGGGGCACTTCGATAGCGAAATCGTCCGCGGACAGTATGAGAATCTACAGCGTTTTCAGCAACACGAGTCATACTTAATTGTATCATATCTCTGTAGCCGAGTACAGGCGTGGAGTCAGTTATGTGGGGCGAGGACTCGCCGCATCGATATTCTCTCTCAGCGCGAATTCGCTGCCCGAACTGGCACTCCAGGGTCTAGTCGCTCGCCATGATATTTCAC
Source organism: Halochromatium sp. (assembly GCA_010912705.1). Lineage (GTDB taxonomy): Bacteria > Pseudomonadota > Gammaproteobacteria > Chromatiales > Chromatiaceae > Lamprobacter. The sequence goes on along the minus strand of POWB01000006.1, from coordinate 58,673 downwards.
GGGCTGTGAGGCAAGTAGTAACAGCCCCAGTCAGATTGCGCTCAGCGCAGTCCTGACCAGTGCTCCCAGTTGCACATACGATGGTAGCAATCGAAGCAGCGGCACCGGAAAGCCTCATCGAACTCAGCGCCATAGTCTGCGCAGGGACCCAACGTGGGCAAAGTACCGATCACCAGTACCTGTGCATGCGCCCATGTTGAATAAGGTAAACAGCACAGCAAACGAGTACAAAAAGACTATAATGGTCAATGGCAGAGCGAGCATGGTTCGCACTCTTCGGGGATTTAACAGACACCACCCCTCGCGCTACCGTGATTGCTCAGCCTCAGCTGTCTTGCTGTCGCTGGCCGCTCTCTTGCCATGAATCAGTATCAGCGAGAAATCAAAAGCAAGGCTCGCCATTCATTGCAAATCTATCTATTATTGGCATCCTGATGTTTAACACCAGCAAGGTAATCCGTACAATGCTCCAGGACTTCGAACTATTTTGATCACTGGCGCACCTTCATGCAACTAACAGACTATCGAGGCTCGCTTTGACAACGGTAGGATCAGCTTCCTTTTGGAGTTTCTTAGAAAGGATTGCGAGGGTGGGTGTACCCGCGCTTATCGCCATTCTTATGGCACGGGTACTGCCCCCCGATGAGTTTGCCTGGATCGCCATGGTGATGGCATTTCTCTCATTCTTTCAGATACTTGTCGATGGAGGGTTGGGCCAGGCCCTCGTACAGAAAGAAAAAATCGACGAGATCGATATTTCGTCTTCCTTCTACTTTACAATTGCAGTGGGCTTAATTATGGCTGCGGCTTTCTTCTTTGCCGCGCCATGGATTGCGACATTTTATAAGCAGCCACCTTTGGAATATATAGGCTACTGGCTATCTCTCAATCTGATTCTAAAGTCCATAGGGGTTGTTCCAACCGCACTGCTCCTTCGTCGACTGAGGTTTAAAGCCATTCTCGCCTCAACTAGCTTTTCAGTTGTTTTCTCAGGCGTTATCGGTGTATCCATGGCCTACATGGGATTTGGGATCTGGAGCCTTGTTGTCTATACATTGAGCGCAAGTACATTGTATACCCTTGCGGTCCTTTTTGTCGGGCACTGGACTCCTAGGTTAGAGTTCAGTCTGCAACGTGTTGAAGAAACAATAGCATTTAGTGGAAATCTAATTGCGTCAAGTTTTCTTGGTGCGATTGAAAAAAATATAATGACATTAATTATCGGTAGGCTGTTCCCTCCTGCACTGCTTGCATTCTACAACTTCTCGTTAATGCTCGCGCTACTTCCAGTTACTAATATATGCTCGGCGGCCGAACGCGTTCTTTTCTCTTCCCTGTCCCGTGTTCAGAAAGACAAAGATGCCTTAGTAAGCCTTACCCGCAAAGCACTGCAGATGCTTTCCCTGATCATTTTTCCAATGATGATTGGTTTAGCCATGACTGCACCAATTCTAATTCCAATTTTGCTGACGGAGAAGTGGGAATCAAGTATTCCTTTTCTGCAACTTTTCTGTTTACTAGGAATTCTCTATCCGATACATGTTGTGAACCTCGTTGTTTTGAAAGCGCAAGGTCGAGCTGATATCTTTTTTCGACTCGCAGTTATTAGGGCATTGATTGAGTATCCGATATTGATCGTCTGCATTCTATGGGGCGTGGGAGCAATCATCTGGGGACAGGTGGTAGCATCAGTCATCGCCTTGTTCGTAAACTCCTACTTCACAAAAAAAATGCTTCACTATTCTATCTGGGCTCAGTTTCATGACATAGCCTCTTACGCAGCTGCTTCAATTGTAATGGCTATTTCTATACTCTGTGTCGACTTGTTTCAAATCTCATCAGCACATCTGAATTTGACTTTAAAGGTTCTCATCGGCGTGCTCGCATATACACTCTGGTGTTACAGCCTGCGGCTCACTGCATTTCTCACTCTTCGGAATTGGGCCTTAAAGTACGCAGTACTAGCGCTTAAGGCGGCAGGTCAGAATCAGGGCAAAGTCTAGAATCTGCCTAGTCGACTACAAACAACTCTCAACAAAAAGACACAGGAACAATATGATGGATAAAACCTACAGACTCAAAGATAGTTTGAACTATCCCATTATTGATGTTGACGATATTCCAGGGACCGAATTCTGCGACTCTGATGCACTAGTTGGCAAACCGCTAGTCAGCGTATGTATGTTGACTTACAATCACGAAGCTTACATTGGAGAGGCTATAGAGGGCGTCATTAATCAAAGGACCAACTTTAAATTTGAGTTGCTTATTGGGGAAGATAAATCAATTGATAACACCCTTAACATTGTTATGCGCTATGCGCAACGCCAGCCTAGTATGATCCGGGTGATTACGTCAGACAAGAATGTAGGTGTGCTACGCAACGAACTTCGCCTTTTTAGAGCGTGTCGTGGCAAGTACATAGCGTTCTGCGAGGGTGATGACTACTGGCATGACTGCGGAAAACTACAGTTGCAGGTTGACTTCTTAGAAGACAATAGTGAGTTTGGACTCTCTTACACCGACTATGATCTATTGTTGGAGAAGAAAAACAAGAGGATAAGTAATGTGAGCGCAAAGGGGATTAGAGCAGTATCTCCGGTGAGATCTTGGTCAACGGACGCATGTTGGCATTTGCTTAAAGAGAACTACATTGCGACATGCACAACCGTGATCAGGACATCAATATTAAATCAAGCGCATGCATCGGACCCCATCGCGTTTAGGTCAGAAAGATTTAAGGCCGGGGATATTTGCACTTGGTTCATGGCACTAAGAATGACTAAAGCAAAATTTCATGACATTTCTACGTCGACTTACCGACGGAGGGCGGATACGATATCAAATCCATCTAATGCCATTGCTGCTCTTGATTTTGAGTTCAATATCCTAGATTTCTGCTATCATAGCTTTAATCATCATAACTGCCCACCGCGCCTGCGTCGCTCAATCGTTCATATTCGCCTTCAGAAAATATTCTACTCAGCAATGAAAAGACGGAACCATGCGGCCATTAATTACGCTTTGGTATCAATTTGTTCTCAAGACCCCAGATTTAGATCTCGGTTGTTCAGAGGATATATGCTTCTTGAATATACTGCACGGCGAAGCATGAGACGTATCTGGAACGGCTTGCTTTTTCTCGCAAGGAAAGATTAAGCCCTCGGCATTAAAAAATGCTAGACTTGTTAGTTTGTTATGGACTAGCGACGGAAGTCAAAAAGATTACACGTTTGCTATCGGTTGTCTGCCGGAAAGATGGGGAGAGCGTTGGTACTCAGAATTGCCATTTAATGACCCCAGTGGGCCTGACGGCGACAAGAAATAGCACAGTCAAAACGAGCAAAACACTAGTGATAAATAAATGAAACTGGCAATAATGCAGCCGTACTTTTTTCCATATATCGGATACTGGCAGCTAGTTAATGCCGTAGATTGTTTTGTAGTGTATGATAATATTCAGTTTTCAAAAAGCGGCTGGTTCTATCGAAATTACATCTTGCTAAACGGCAAAAAGGTACTTTTTACCCTGCCTCTCAAGAAAGACTCTAGCTATATCGATGTCAAAAATCGATTCCTAGCAGAGAACGCTAGGGAGCAAATCAAAAAAATATTACACCAAATACAAAATGGCTATAGAAAAGCCCCCCAATTCGAAAAAGCGTTCCCGCTAGTAAAAGATATTTTTCTATGCGAAAAAAACAACCTTTTCGACTACATCTATAACTCAATCGAGCAGGTTTGCAGTTATCTTGGAATAGTTACCCCATTAATTGTTTCTTCAACCATTGATATCGATCATAAACTAAAATCCAAAGAAAAAGTCATAGCGATCAATAAGGCACTATCTTCAAATCACTACATAAACCTAATTGGAGGAAAAGAACTGTATGACAACGAAAGCTTCAAACGACAAAATATACAACTAAGCTTTCTCGAATCTGACCTGCCAATATATAAGCAATTCCAATTCGAGTTTCAGCCATCTCTGTCTATTATAGATATACTGATGTTTAACTCCCCAAAAGAAATTAAAGAAATGCTAGAAAAATATAAGCTAACAAAACACTAACGAATCGATAGCCAGTGAGCAAATTTACGTTTTTTGTAACGGTTAATAGCCTTGATCAAAAGTTGACCTAGTATTTCGGTGAGCGATCAAGCACTTTCTCATCAAGGAATGGCAAGAGCGCCGGATTAGCGTAACCTATGGAGCTAAAATTAACTAAGGGAACCGCCAATTTCGGTTGCCTTTCAAGTCGCCAAGCGAGGAATTTACCGATCCTTTTCCGAAGCCATTCAGTCGATTGCTATGGTCTCCTCTCCATGTCTTACCTATCGCCCATTTTATTATGCCGCCATTTATTACGCAGATTGGCAATAATCACAGTTAAATTACAAATGATTAGACAATAACTTGCTCCCGGCACTCAATTTCGAGAATGGTCTTTGTCATCCTTAGCCACTCTCACCCAGACTTGAGACCAACCAATTGCTACGAGAAGAAACTTCTGGAATACATCGCTATACATCATCAGATAGAGCAGCATAAAACAGAATGATAAGATATAGTAATTTAGCTCCTCTGTATGCACACTATCTTTAATAGCAGCGAAATATCGCCTTGCTCTAAAAAAATTCCTGAGAGTTGCAAGAAGAAGCATGCCGAACACCAGAGAACCAACTATTCCAGTTCCAACTATCACCTCGAGATAAGTATTGTGTGCGTAGCGCCGAAGACTCTCATCACCTCTTTGATAAAGAATGGCAAAACGGCTCTGAGCATATATATCGCGATAAGTTCCTGGGCCATGGCCGAGAATTGGGCGCTGAAGAAATGCATCATAGGCAACAATGACGTATGCACTGCGGCGACTGAGAGATCGATCTTTTTCAGAGGAACCAAGTGTTGCCTGTCGCTCCCAATAGCTTTCTGGCACCGTTACTGCTAATCCGAGCAAAACGATGCAAGCCCCAGCAAAAAATATGCCAGTATGTCGAACTTTGAAACGTTTTCGATTAAGAAATAGTGCTGACATCAAGAGGGCAGCCGTAACAAGCCCTCCACTGCGCGAAAAAGTTACGACGATTCCTCCAAGATTTGTTAGCAACATCAAGATGGCTATGAATCGTATCCAGGGTGACCGACCGTGTATGATCAGGAAGATAACGAACGGCAACGCTACTATGATAGATAGAGCCAGACTATTCGCATCGGTTGTCGCACCATAACTGCGGGCAAAGGAGTCGCCTACTTCCTGAACAAACATGGAGATCTCGAACGCATTACCTATAACTGCAAGAAATGCTCCTATGGACACTGAAATAGCAATGAGTAGAGGAATGTGTGACATCACCGAGTCACGATCTGCAAACGCTATTACTAAAATAATAAAAACTATTGCGATAACATTGAGCACGATCTGCTCTATCGAAGTATTAGGGAATTTTGTAAATACCGAAGAAAGCAAGCTTATTACTATAAACAGAAAGATCCACAACAAGATATTCGACTGAAAACGCCTAATAAAATTGCGATCGACGATCAAGCGAATCATTAAGACTGCGAGAAGCGCTGCCGCAAGTATCCAGTGAATTTGAATTTCCTTCAGCGGTCCTCCGAGGGAACGAAACCGGCCAAAGGGGATCAGGAATATGATCGTATAGAGAATGACTTGAGGTCTTTCGATCGCAAGAATCAAAAGCACGAGCCCAGCAGATGGAATAACGGCAAGATAAGGGTATTCCGTAAAGAAAGCCGCGATGCTTATCAGGATGCTGAGTACAGCAGCCAATGACCATAGCACTGTGTGCCCTTTTTGATATCTTCTGCCTAGCGCCCAATCACTCTTCAGCCATACACTTCCACCCAGCATCATGCGTTTAGCTCAAATGAATACGCTAATGCTGTTACAGGCAAGGAAAATAATTCCCAACACATTTTCCCAAAAATGTGTGAAGCGTTTAATCTAGTCACGGCTGGCTTTGCACAACCTAAATAACTAAACCCGCACTATGGCTAACTCGCCTAACCTGTGAAAGAGTGATTACGGTCGGCCTTGCATGCGCTTGAGTCAGCTAACAATGGCGTTGAAAATAATAATGGAACCCCCAGATACTGTTCGACGTCACGAGGAACCTTGAACGTATGATCAATAAACTCGCGTATAAACCCAAGTGTGAAACCTGTGAGAAATCCTGCAAAAAGCCCGAGCCCTAAAATGAGTGGGCGATTAGGAAAGACTGCTTTGCCACTTGTATGGGCAGGACTCAATACGCTAACGTAGAAAAGCGATACCTTACCATCAACCGAATTTGGTATCTGGCTCTCTTGATTACGGCGAAAGAATGTCGAAAAAGATTGGCCAATCAGCTCTAGCTCCCGATTTAGACTATCTGTTTCAATATCATGAATTTGCAGATCCACATTGCGCGAATCAACCGTTGCAATCTGTTCGCGGATTAGCTCTTGCTGCTTTTCTGCAGTCTCAAGCTTAGTGGCCAGAGAATCCCGATAATCAATTGCTTCTCTGCGAACCTGGGCAGCGGTTTCAAGCAGCTGCTTATCGACCGAAGCAACAACTCTCGATTCATCTTCGTAGTTTCGCGCCAGTTCACCGCGCTCAATACTAAGATCAACCAGACGCTGTACCAGCGATGAGACGGTATCATTTCGACCGATGAAAGAAAATAGCCTTATCTGGTCATCACCAAGAGCCTCATCAAGGTGCCTGAGCTCTTCCCGGTATTGAACAGCCTCAATCTCAAGGGAATTAAGCCTTTCTTGCAAAATTCGCTTGAACGCTATATTTGATTGGATCTCGGCGCGAGGATCAGCTGTCTTGTTAGCTGCGGCCATTTCGACGAGCTGTTCTTTAGTAGAACCAAGCTGTGAGCGAAAGCGTTCTGCTTGAATCGCAAAAAAGTCAGACGTGCGTTCGGGATTTAAGATTTGTGTCCGCTCGATCATATACTCCTCGATTACAGCATCAAGGATCTCCGTTGCCTGTTCAGGTGTTGGCCTGCGTAGTTCTAAATCTAAAACCTTGGTATCTGGGATCACAGTAACTGTGAGCGATGACAACAGATTCGAAACTGTAAGCGCATCAGCATATGGAAACCCAGCCTGCGACAGCTTTACGATTGCCCCATTGAGGACTCGCGGCGACAGTAAAATCTCGCGCTCGGAGCGAAGATCCTGCTCATCGACTCGGAAAGCGCGCAATTCGGTTTCTTGTACCGTGTCCGGGCTGCGTTGGAACTCATTAGATCTCAGAAGGATTGATGCCTCAGCAGAAAAGACTTCTGCCGAAGTAAAAGCGATAACGACTGCGGCTAAGAAGATCGCGGCTGTTGTTCCGAGAATCAACGGCTGTCGAGCAAAATAGATCAGCAGCAGATCTCGGAAATAGTTTTCGGTACGAAGATTGAGTGTGTCCATGATTGCTCTCTAGAAGAAGTTAATATCGCTCGCTGATGTGCCTTCAACTGAGATACCATCGATACCAAAGCTCCAGCCACGGAACATGAGAACATCAGAAATTTCGCTCATGATCTGCGCAGTGGTGCTCAGGCGCGTCCGCGGCACAAAAACAAGATCATCCGGCATTAAATAAAACAATGCCCCGTATCCACCCAGCGAGCCCGCATGGGTCATGTCAATCTTTGTTACTGCAATCTTGTCATCAAGCTGTCTTGCAACAATCACTGAGTCGAGCTTTGCTTCGTTTGTGAAACCCTGAGCTAAGGCAAGTGCTTTCGCGATCGGTATTGGCTTGCCAATTGGATAGGAGCCCGATTCTTCAACTTCACCTAAGATGAATATTCTGGAGCCGGCGTTTTCTTGCAGGAACAGGTCAACGCGGAGTCCTTGGATGATCTTCGCGTAATCTTGATTCATCCGTTCATTGGCTTCCGGAATAGTTAGTCCAGCAACATCATATTCCCCAATCAGCGGGAACGTAATATAGCCGTCTGGCCGTACTGTTGCTAATCGACTGAGCCCTCGTGGGGCGGTTCGTAAATCTTGTTTAAATTCTTCAATACTGCGTTGGAAACTTGGGACAGTCACGTAGATTTCGGGATCGCGAAGCACTCCCTGATAGGCAGCCGTTAATTCATCCGCCACCTCATCTGGCGTTTTATCAATCACAGAGTAGGCACCAAGGTATGGCAAAACAATCTTACCATCCGGCGTGATTGACTGCTCCGTATCAAGCTCTGGCGTATGAATGAAATTGACCTTAACCGTGTGATCGACGGCAATCTTAAAGGAATCTGCCTTTGACCATGTCTCAATCTGGAAGAATACATCCAGGACATCACCAGGTTGTATACGATAGTAGGGCAGCCGGTCGAAGTTCTCGTTGTTATCAAACGAGAATGAGGCACGCTCCACCATGATCTCTTCTACGGTGGCTCGCTCCATGTGTCTGGTGCTACTGCAGCTCACAACCAATGACAGCATGCATAGACACAGGCTTATCGTCGTAAGCCACCCAATTTGCTTTGAGGACTTTGCGCGCATCAGCATCACCGCCGGATTTATTCTATACTTAGGCATAGAGACTCTTTGGAATGTAAAATTTGCGCTTGTTCATTACTGTGCCGACGACTGTCGCAGAAGCCGCAGAGAGGCGTGCTTCGTAGTGTTGTGCGACTTCCCAGCGAGTACCTTCACATTCGAGCACCAGAATGACGCCATCAAAGGCCGCTGCGCTAACACTGAGGTCGGGCTGATCGGCACCGCTAGCACCATCAACTACCACAAGGTCATAGCCGCCAAAGACGCTATCTGATAACTCTCTTAGCTTCTCACGAATGTTCTGGGCGTTGTAAACATTAAATCCCGACTGGTCTTTGGTACCAAAGGAGGCCAAGTGCAGTCTGCTGATTGACGTCGTTTGCACAACCTCACCGGGCTCAGCATTTTCACAAAGCAGATCGTGAAAGCCTGGCACATCACGACAGCCGAACTGGGAGCTGAGTATCGGGCGCGCAGGATTACAGTCGACGAGTAACACTCGCTGTTCGATCTTGACTGCGGCAGCTAGAGCGAGCTTTAACGCTGTCGTTGTTTTCCCCTCCCCCGGATTACAGCTTGTCACTAGAACTGTCTCGATGTTGCGCTCTGAACTGATCTGCATCAGCGTTGGGACAACAGCATCAAGGTTACCGCAACGGGCAACGTCGAGAGGGGTTAGACCTTTGTGGAGCTTCTCTTTTTTCATTTTTGTGAGTCGACCCCGGATATAGAGTTTCTAGCATTTGGAGTGCCGCACCAGCCCACCGCAGTTGTAGCCTTGAGGCAATGAGGTTGTGCGAGCACAAGGGCGACATGTATGCAAACTACGACAGTCTAGCTCGGTGCCATGAGAAGGGATGCACATCCCCCCTCGACCCTGCCCTGCGAGCTTCAGAGTTATAGTAGTCATCGATAGCCTTCGATGCGATCTGTTGTTTATCAGCACCAGAGCAGTAAAATGGCGCATCTTGTCAGCTGCAAGCTGCTTACAGCTTAAGCATAGACCTTTTATCAGGTTACGCCAATCTCTTGATGAAATTTTGATCTAGGTAAGGGAAGCAAACCTGTTGCGTAGACGGCACTTAGCCAGCAAGCTGGGCTTGTTTGTCAGCACCAGTTACCAGCAGACATCGGGTCTGGGAGCCATCCCGGTGTGAAAATCCAGCTCCAGTAGCAGCAGAATTTGTTACCTATTTACAACGTACGCTGCAAGCTTATGGCCCCTCGTCTGTTGGCGCGTCAAGCCAGCGCGCTGGCCTTTATGTAATCGTTCGATTACAATTAGCCCATGTTCACGATCAAGCAAACACCTGAATTCGCCGCCTGGCTATCTGGCATTAAGGACAACTTGACGCGGCGGCGTTTGGCCACGCGACTGCGCAAGGCGACGCTCGGCAACCTTGGCGATGTGAAGCCGGTCGGTGCGGGCGTCTTCGAGATGCGTGAGTTCTTTGGCCCCGGCTGGCGGATGTATTACGTCCAGCGCGGGGCGGTCTTGATCGTGATGCTGGGCGGTGGCGACAAGTCCACCCAACAAACCGACATTGCCAAGGCGATGGCGTTGGCTGACACCCTGGAGGATTGAGCCATGAGCGAGAAAATCCGTATTGCCGATCTGCCCGAGTTCGACATCACCGAGCACCTGGAGGATGATCAGGCGATCGCTGAGTATCTGACTCTTGTGATCGAGGAGAATGACCCCGCATTGTTGGCGGCGGCACTGGGTGACGTCGCGCGCGCGCGGGGTATGACCGAGATTGCCAAGGCGAGCGGGATCGCGCGCGAGGCGCTTTACAAAGCCTTGCGCCCCGAGTCTCAGCCGCGCTTCGACACCATCAATCGTGTCTGCCATGCGCTTGGTGTCAAATTGGTGGCTCAACCCATGACCTCTGAAAGCGTCTTCTAACACGCCGGTCAAGCCGAGCGCGAAGGCTCGCCGCCCGCGCCAGAATACCCGCAGTTCGCGACGGCTTTCGGCGCCGCCGGATGCTTTGCGTGGCCGATGCCGACCTGAGCGACGTACACCCGCACGACCTGAGGCGGACCTTTGGGAGCTGGCTGGTGCAAGCCGGGGTTGGGATCGAGCGCGTTTCGGAGCTGCTACGCCACAGCGATATCGGCATTACCGCGCGCGTCTATGCGCACCTGCGGCCTGACGATCTCGCCTCAGCAGCGGCTATGCTCGACCGTCCAGCGGTAACGCAAACGCACACTGAGCAACAACGAGGACGGCAAAAATGATGCAAGCGATTGATTTAAATGGTCGGGGTGAGAGGATTCGAACCTCCGGCCCCTGCCTCCCGAAGGCAGTGCTCTACCAGGCTGAGCTACACCCCGATGTTGTGAATCAAGCGCCTGGTGATATCGCTTGATGATCGGACTTGTTACGGGAACAACTGTTGCGGTTATCCCCTAGTTGCGTCTTGCGGTTGATGCCCGCGAGCCTCTCTCGCTACCTGCCGAATGCCTCTTCAACTCGGTCTTCGTCACCTAGTAGGTGCGCGCCACCGAGAAGTCCGCTGTGGCGGCCAGCGCGTCCCGACTGGGCGTGTTCGGCACCGCATTCAAGGCCTGCTTTGCAGCCTCAGCATGCCAGCGAGCAAGCTCAACAGTATAGTCGATCGCTTTGGTGGCGACAATGGCTTCGATGACGTCGTCGATGTGCTGCCTTCCGCCTTCTTCGATGGCTTGACGAAGCCGCTTGCGCTGGGCCTCGTTGCCAACCTCCATCGCGCGGATGACGGGCAGGGTCGGCTTGCCTTCGTCGAGATCGTCACCGACCTGCTTACCGATGGTGCCGTCGTCGGACATGTAGTCGAGCGCGTCGTCGACGAGCTGGAAGGCAATGCCTAGGTGCAGGCCGTAACTGGCCATCGCGGCCTCGACCTCTGGACTGGATTCGGTGAGCACGGCGCCAAGCCGGGTGCCGGCCTCGAACAGGGTGGCGGTCTTGCGCTGAATCACCTCCATGTAACGTGATTCATCGGTGTCGGCATCGTTGGCGTTGAGGAGCTGCAGCACCTCGCCCTCGGCGATGCGTGCGGTTGCGCCGGCCATCACCTCCATGATGCGGAGGTTGCCGACGTCGACCATCATCTCGAAGGCGCGAGCATAGAGAAAATCACCCACCAAGACGCTGGCCTCATTTCCCCAGACGCTGTTGGCCGTATCGCGATTTCGGCGCAGTTCTGAGCCATCGACCACGTCGTCGTGAAGCAGTGTTGCGGTGTGGATGAACTCGACGATTGCCGCAGCATCAAGATGCCGAGCGCCTGAGTAGCCGCAGGCTCGGGCGGCGAGGAGCACGAGCAGCGGGCGCAACCGTTTGCCACCACTACTGACGATGTAGTGGCCAATTTGATTGATGAGCACGACGTTAGACTGAAGACGCTCGATGATGAGCTTGTCGACAGCCTTAACGTCATCGGCCACGGGTGACCGAATCTGGGTAAGATCCATGAAGCGGCGTCTACTGCTGATACGGCCGACGAATGCTAGGTTCGCGCTCGTCAACTGTCAAGAGAAAGAACACCCCCTGAGACTGCGCTGAGGCGATTTAATGTCATCTCACCTTTGACGCTCAGCATTCGATAGGGCATACTGGGGGGTCTTCTAGCTTCGAGGCATCTCGACCCCGTTATGTACGCAATCATCGAAACTGGCGGTAAGCAGTACCGCGTCGCCGAGGGCGATCTCGTGACCGTCGAGAAGCTCGACGCCGAGCAAGGCTCTACCCTTGAAATCCCACGCGTGCTCATGCTCGCCGAAGGCGACTCGGTGCAAGTCGGCAAGCCCTATCTTGATGATGCCAAGGTCACGGCTGAGGTCGCGGCGCATGGCAAGCACGACAAGGTGCTCATCGTCAAGTTCAAGCGGCGCAAGCATCATCTGAAGCGGCAGGGTCATCGCCAGCGCTTCACCCAGCTCAAGATCACCGGCATCAGCAACGGCTGAATTGGCAGCGCGAAGGAGACCAGACCATGGCACACAAAAAGGCAGGCGGCAGTTCACGCAACGGCCGTGATTCAGAATCAAAACGATTGGGCGTGAAGCGCTTTGGCGGACAGACCGTCTCCGCCGGCAGCATCATTGTGCGTCAGCGCGGCACCCGCTTCCACGGCGGCGTCAACGTCGGCTGCGGTCGTGACCATACCCTATTTGCACTCAAGGACGGCGTGGTGCGCTTTGAGATCAAAGGCCCACGCAATCGTAAGTTCGTCAGCATCGATCCCGTCGAGGCGAGCGCGTGACCTTTTCGCGTGGCTTTTTGCGTGATTTTTTGCATGACATCCGTGCGTGAAATTCGTCGATGAAGCGGAGATCCGCGTCGAGGCCGGCGACGGTGGCAATGGCTGCGTCAGCTTTCGCCGCGAGCGATTCATCCCCAAGGGCGGTCCCGATGGTGGCGATGGCGGCGACGGCGGCAGCATCTACCTGGTTGCTGACCCAGGGCTAAACACCCTCGTCGATTTTCGCCACTCACGTCGCCATCGTGCCGAGCGCGGCCGCGATGGCATGGGGCAAAATCGAACTGGCCGCAGCGGTCAAGACAAGCTCATCCAGGTGCCGCTCGGCACCCGCGTCTTCGATACCGACACCGACGAACTGATCGGCGAGCTGATCACCGACGGCCAACGGCTACTGGTTGCTCGCGGCGGCTTTCACGGCATCGGCAATGCGCGCTACAAGTCGAGCACCAACCGCGCCCCACGCCAATCAAAGCCCGGCACCCCCGGCCAGCGCCGTATCCTCAAGCTCGAACTCATCCTCCTCGCCGATGTGGGCCTGCTCGGGCTCCCCAACGCCGGCAAGTCGAGCCTGATCCGTAAGGTCTCCAGCGCCCGACCGCGCGTCGCCGACTACCCCTTCACGACCCTCTACCCCAACCTTGGTGTGGTCAGCCTAGGACCACGGCAGAGCTTCGTGATCGCCGACATCCCAGGCCTCATCGCCGGCGCCGCTGAGGGCGCCGGGCTCGGCACTCGCTTCCTCAAGCACCTCAGCCGCACCCGACTCCTACTGCACCTGATCGACATCGCGCCCCCCGAAGGCAGCCCCAGCCCACTCGAGCAGGCCAAGATCATCGTCGATGAGCTGCAGGCCCACAGCGACGACCTCGCCCAAAAAGAGCGCTGGCTGGTACTCAACAAGACCGACTTGCTCACGCCAGAACAGACCACCGCAGCGCAACGCCAGTTGACCGAGGCACTCGGCTGGAATCGCCCAATCTTTCTCATCTCAGCCGTCACAGGCGCAGGCACCGACGCGCTGACAAGCGCCCTGATGCAGCACCTCAACGCGCTCCAGCATCCATTTGAATTGCCGCAAGACAACGAAGCCAATCTCGAGACAGACAGCACCCCATCATCCCACTGGCACCCCCTAAACTAAACAACCACTCACCACTCAAATGTTCACCCGCCAGCGGATTCCGCACACCCAACGTTGGGTCGTCAAAATCGGCAGCGCACTGCTGACACGCGATGGTGCTGGACTGGATATCGAGGTGCTCGAGCCCTGGGTCGCTCAGCTCAGCGCACGCCGGCTCGCTGGCCAAGACCTGGTCTTGGTCTCCTCTGGCGCCGTTGCCCAAGGCATGGCGCGGATGGGCTGGCCACGGCGACCACGGGCGCTCCATGAGCTTCAGGCCGCCGCCGCCATCGGCCAGATGGGCCTGATCCGCGCCTGGGAGACCTGTTTCGAGCGCCATGGCCTACACACCGCTCAGGTGCTGCTCACCCGCGACGATCTCGCCAATCGCGAGCGTTATCTGAATGCGCGCAGCACCTTGCGCACCCTGCTCGCGCTCGGCGTGGTCCCGGTGATCAACGAGAACGACACCGTGGCGACCGACGAGCTGCGCTTCGGCGACAACGATACCCTCGCCGCCTTGGTCGCGAACCTGATCGAGGCCGAGCTGCTGGTGCTGCTGACCGATCAGGACGGTCTCTTCGATGCCGACCCGCGCAAGCACCCGAACGCCCGCATGATCAGCGAGACCCGTATCGATGACAACCGCCTCGACGAGGTCGCTGGCGGCAGCGGCGGCCTAGGCAGCGGCGGCATGGTGACCAAGGTGCGCGCCGCGAGACTGGCCGCACGCTCCGGCTGCGCCACCATCATCGCCCCCGGACGGGGTGAAGACTGCCTGGCGCGACTCAGCACTGGTGCGCCGGTCGGCACCCTGCTGACCCCGGTGCAAGAGCCACAGGCGGCGCGTAAGCAATGGCTCGCCGGCCATCTGCGCGTGAGCGGACGACTGGTGCTCGATGCCGGCGCTGCGCGTGCCCTGCGCGAGCAAGGTCGCAGCCTGCTAGCGGTGGGCGTCAAGGCCGTGCGTGGGCAGTTCAAGCGCGGTGAGGTGGTGGCCTGCGTCGACGAGCAGGGCCAGGAGATCGCGCGCGGATTGGTCAACTACGATGTACAAGACAGCCTGCGGATCAAGGGCCAGCCCAGCTCGGCCTTCGTCGGCATCCTCGGCTACATCGACGACGAAGAGCTGATCCATCGCGACAATCTGGTGCTCTTATAAACTTGCCACCTCAAAACAAAACCCCTACCATTTCTTGGTTGTTAACCACGGCGGCTTAGACCCGACTGCAGAAGAGGACCCAAGCGGATGCAGACCACCACGGATCGCGCACGTTTCAACATGATCGAGCAGCAGGTACGGCCTTGGGAGGTGCTCGATGAGCGCGTGCTGGCCGTGATGCGCAAGCTACCGCGCGAGGCCTTCGTCCCCGATGCCTACCGCGGCCTCGCCTATGCCGACATCGAGATCCCACTCGGCGAGCAGAGCGCGATGCTGGCACCTAAGGTCGTCGGGCGCTTGCTGCAGGCGCTAGATGTGCAACCGCAGGAGACCGTCTGCGAGATCGGCACCGGAACCGGCTATGTCACCGCCTGCCTGGCGCACCTCGGCGAGCAGGTCTTCAGCATCGAGATCGACCCTGACCTTGCCGAAGGCGCCCGTGCCCGGCTCAAGGCCATGGGGCTGTCGCAAGCCGAGGTGCATACCGCCGATGCCTTTGCCGGACAGTTCCAGGGCGGCCCCTTCGACGTCATTGCCGTCACCGGCTCGGTCCCCACTGCCGAGCCTTTAGCCGCGCTTGAGCAACTGCTCACCGATGGCGGACGGCTGTTCATCGTCGTCGGCGAGCCGCCACTGATGGAGGCGATACGCATCACCCGCATCGGCAAAGACTTCCGCCGCGAGATCCTGTTCGAGACCTGCATTGCACCGCTCGAAAATGCCCCGCTGCCTGAACGTTTTGCGTTCTGACCAATCGCGCAAGAATCTCGCCTATGGACCAGATCACCCCGCAAGCCCTGAAGGCGATCCTCGACGGCGATGGCACCATCGACGATCGGCGGCTGATGCTGTTGGATGTCCGCGAGCCCTGGGAGCATGCGATCTGCCGCATCAATGGCAGTGATCTATTACCCATGCGGCAGGTGCCACCCAATATCGCCAAGCTTGATCAGGAACGCCCGGTCGTCGTCATTTGCCATCATGGCATTCGCTCGCAACAGGTCGCCCGCTTCCTCGATCAGCAAGGCTTCAAACACGTCATCAATCTGCGCGGGGGCATCGCTGCTTGGGCGAGCGATGTCGACCCCGAGATGCGCACCTATTGAGCAGCGCGCTCGGCGCCCGGCTCGTCCACCCCACGCGAGGAACAGATCGCCATGAGCATCCATCAGGCCCCGATGCCCTTGTGCCAAGCCGCCTTTGCGCAGCTACTGATTATCGACGCCCAGGAACGGCTGGCCGCAGCCATGCCAGAGGATCTGCTCGAGCGCACGGTCACGAATATCAACCGGCTGATTCGCTCAGCCAAGATTCTCGATATTCCGATCATCTCGACCGAGCAAAACCCGCAGGGCCTCGGCAAGACCATCGCTGCCGTGCGCGAGCAGATGCCGGAGAGCGCAGCCCCCACCGAGAAGACCTGCTTCTCTTGCTGCACGGCCCCCGGTTTCGAGCGCGCGCTGACCGAGCAGCCAAAGCGTAAGCAGGTGGTGCTGGTCGGCATGGAGGCCCACATCTGCATCATCCAGACCGCCTCTGGCTTGCAACGCTGGGGCTATCAGGTCTTCGTTGCTGCTGATGCGATCTGCTCGCGGCATCCAGAGAAGGCCGACAATGCCCTTGAGCGCATGCGCCATTCTGGCATTCAGGTCAGCAATACGGAATCGGTTGCCTTCGAATGGCTCAGCGACTCTCAGCATGAGCAGTTCCGCGAGGTCTCAAAGCTGTTCAAGGAGCGCAATCGGTAGACTCGGGCTCCAGCCCCTGGAGTTCTCTGTCGAGTATCAACAGCAGGCGCTGCAGGGCGCCGCGATTGCGCTCAACAAAGGCATAGGCCTGCTCGCCAATCCGAGCACGCTCGGCGGCATCGCCCAGCCAGGCCTGCAGTTGCTGCTCCAGCGCAGCAGCCGTCTTGACCTGCACAGCGCCCTCCTCGGCCACCAGAAGCCTGGTGATCTCGGCAAAATTGAAGCTGTGCGGACCGATCACGACCGGTACCGCCAGTGCCGCCGCTTCCAACAGGTTGTGGCCACCGACCGGCACGAGACTACCGCCAATAAAGGCCACATCGGCGGCTGCCAAGAACATAGGCAGCTCACCCATGGTGTCGACCAGATAGACCGAGCAGGTCGCCCCAGCGCCTAGCCCTGCACTACGCTGCACCATCGCCAGGCCTTCGCGGCGCACCAAGGTCGCGACCCGCTCGAAGCGCTCTGGATGGCGCGGTACCAACACCAGCAGTACTTCAGCAAAGCCTTGCCGCAGCTGGCGCTGCACCCCGAGTAACAGCTCCTCCTCGCCCTCATGGGTGCTGGCGGCGACCCAGACCGGTCGATTGACCCCCCAACTGCGACGCAGCACCTCGGCGCGGTCGCGCAGGCTGGCCGGCAAGCGAACATCGAACTTGATGCTGCCCGTCACCTGGACACGATCCGCCGCCGCACCGAGCTGAATGAAACGCGCTGCATCCGGCTGGCTCTGGGCGGCGATGCACCTGAAGCGCTGCAGCGTCTGCGCGGTAAAGCCGCCGACGCGGGCATAACCTCGCGCCGAGCGCGGCGACATGCGGGCATTGGCGAGGATGACCGGGATCTCGCGCGCGGCACAGCTGGCAAGCATGTTCGGCCAGATCTCGGTTTCGACCACCAACACCAACCGCGGCCGCGTCCGATTCAGGAATCGGCGCATGATCCAGGGCAGATCATAGGGCGTGAAGGCGTGCTGCACCCGCTCGCCGAATAGTGCTTGCAGCTGCCGCGCACCGGTCGGCGTGGTCGTAGTAACAAGCAGCGACAGCGCTGGATCGCGACCGAGCAAGTCACGGATCAGCGGCTGCATGGCCTGTACCTCACCCACCGAGACCGCGTGAATCCAAAGATCGACCGGCCGCAATGGCTGCCGCCAATAGCCAAGTCGCTCCGGCCAGCGTTCCAGGTAAGCCGGATTCCGGTAGCCACGCCAGAACAGCCGCAGCAGCACCAGCGGTAGCAAGAATAAGAGCAGCAGCGAGTAGAGAAATCGCATCAGCAAAGCTCGCTCAGCGATTCGCCCGCTCTCGCCGGGCTGCCGGCAGCGCGTCATGACCAGGCTTCAGGGTCGCTGATCCCCGCAAAGACCATTGCTCGGGTTCTTGCCCTAGTCCTTGCTTGGGTCGGTCAGCGCCAGCGAGATGCCAACGGCGCCAGTCCTCCAACGCCGGCTTCGGTCGATGCTTGAAGAGCTTCCAGGCAAAGCCGGCGAGGCTGTCGCCGAACGAGATCGCCTTGCGCGGGAGCACTAACGGATGATCCCGGGTTGTCGCGGCGCCCCGCAGACAGGTCATCGCGCTCCGATAGCCCGCCTCGGCAGCCAGTCGCACTGTCACTTGGTTAAAGCTGCCAAACGGATAGCAGAGATCTTGAACCGGCTGCCCAAGCAGGTCTTCAAGCGCCATCCGGCTCTGCTGCAGCTCCCGCGCCTGCTCAGCTGGCACCAGCTCAGCAAGCCTAGAATGGGTGGCGCCATGTGAGCCAAGGCTGATGCCGGCGGTCTGCAGCTCACGCAGTTGCGCGGCGCTCATCAGGGCCGGCTCGGCTCGACCCGGCGCTGGCTCAGCCCAGCGCATACGCTGTCCAACCCAGCCGCTGATGGCATAGACCACAGCCGGAAACCCATGCTCAGCCAGTACCGGCAAGGCATGCTCGATGAAGCCGGCGTAGGCATCGTCGAAGGTCAAGAGCACCGCACGCGGCGGCAGGGGCTGCTCAGCCCGAAGTCCGGCCAGTGCTTGCTCAAGCGAGATCGGGTTAAAACCGCCCCGCGCCAGCAGCGCCATTTGACGCGCAAAACGTCCGGCATCGCAGTAGTTGGCGCGATGGGCGCGCATCGGCTGGAAATGTCCGACCTGATGATACATCAGGATCGACACCTTAGCGGGGTGCGGCCTCCGCATAATGTCAATCAGATGGTGCCATGTCGCGTAGATGACGCAAGAAAAAGATATCTCGCGCAGAGACGCAAAGGCTCTTCTTGCCACGTCACAACATCACGAAACAAACGTTCGCACGAAAGCCATGCTCCAGATTCCGAACCCTTGCGCGCACAGGAGGCTTCGCCTGGGCCTGCGATAAATAGTTGATGTGATAGCACGCGTGGCGCTTGGGTGCTCGGCAAATCGTTGAAACATTGATCATTGTCACACTTTGGCGTGCGAACGAACCAATTCCGTATTGGTTCAACCAGGCGCTAGCTGGCGATACAAGGCTTGGTATTGGTCCATGATGATCTCGGGCGAGAAGGACTGCTCAACGCGCTGGCTGCCGCGCTCGACCAGTGCCCGCGCCAGCGCCGGGTCTTGCAGCAGTTGCTGAATGCCCGCGGCCAGCGCCGCGGCATCCTCACAGGGCACGCAGATCGCATCCTCGCCATGACGAGCAATCTCGCGTGCACCGCGAAAGGCCGTCGTCACCAGCGGTCGCCGCCAGGCCCAGGCCTCGAGGATGACATTGCCCAGGGTCTCGATCTCCAGCGAGGGAAAGACAATGAGATCGGACAACTGGAGATAGGGGGACGGCTCGGGTCGCCAGCCGAGCCAGAGGATGCGCGGAGCGATCCCCAGTGCCTCGGCCTGCTGCTGTAGCGCAGATCGCAGGGGGCCATCACCCAGCATCAACAGACGCCAACGCCGTCCGCCAAGCTCCAGTGGCAGACGCGCGAGCGCCTCGAGCAGATAGCGATGTCCCTTGAAGCTGACAAAGCGCCCCGCACAGAGTAGGACCTGCTCATCAGGTTGCAGCCCCAGCTCGAGACGGAGCTGCGCGATCTCGGTCTCAGGCTTGAGCAATGGCGGATCAACGAAATTGTAGATCTGATAGACATGCTCAGCCGGTAGTCCCTGCTGCAGCATCCAGTCGCACAGCTGGCGGGTGTTGCCAATCCAGGCATCGGCATGCCGGTAAGGGGACAGCTCATAGTAGCCGCCCAGCCGCGTCAGATGCACTGGTCTCGCCTGGCCTGGGCGTTTCGGTAAGCGCGTCAGTCGCGTCGCGCGTCCCATATAGGTCTGCAGGATCTCAGGCTGGGTCTGCTTGATCAGTCGGCGGATGGCATGGCCTGAGACTGGGTCCCAAACGGTGCGAAAGGGTAATCGATAACAGGGCAGCCTCCTGCCCAGCCCCTCGCCTCGCGCCTTGTCCAGCCCGCTCCCAGCACGGATGCCGATCGCCGCGGGCGCGCCGCGGTCGGCCAGCGCGTCGCAATAGCGCTGAAACCAGCGCTCAGCACCGCCTAAGCCCTTACTGCCGATCAACTGCAAGCTCGCTGGCCAGTCAGGCGCTGTGTCAAGCGTCATGCGAGTGCAGCTTTCAGCCTCGGATAACGCGCTGCAGTGGATCTTCACCGCTGATTCCCCGCGAGCAGCTCACGATAGACCTCAAGATTCCCCTCAACCATGCCATCAATCGAAAACTCACGTCGAGTCCGCTCAGCACCGGCCCGGCCAAGCCGCTCACGCAGTAGCGGATCGGTCAACAGCGTCCGCATTGCCTGCTCGAGCGCAGCAATATCGCCGGGGGGGGTCAGGAGACCGGTCACAGCATCCGCAACCGCCTCCGGGATACCACCCACGCGACTTGCAATGATCGGCACCCCTGCCGCGGATGCCTGCAGCAGCGACACGCCGAGCCCTTCCATCAGCGCCGGATGCACCAGCAGCGACAGGCAGGGCAGCAGCTCAGCCAGATCATCGCGGAAGCCCACCAAATGCACGCGTCCGCTGAGTCCGGCTGCATCGATCTGCTGCAGGAGCCTGCCCGCCAGCGGCCCCTGACCGAAAAACACCACCTGCAACCGGGGCTGCTCAACAAGCAACACCGGCAACGCCTGCAGGAGCAGCCCATGCCCTTTGCGCGCGATCAGCTGGGCGACGACCCCGAGCAGCAGCGCATCCTCCGGCAGTCCCAGCCGCTCGCGGACCAAGGCGCGTCGACAGGGCTGTGCAAAGCGCTCGGCCACCACGGCGCTGCGCACCAGCCGCAGCTTGGCCGAGGGTAGCCCCTCAGCCTGCAGTACACGCGCAATCCCCGCGGAGATCGCGATCACCCGATCATGCAGTCGATATTTGAGTGCAACCAGCCAGCGCGGCTCCGGATTATCGACGCGGCGGGTATGCAGCACTGGCACCCCAGCCAACCGCGCCGCGAGTCCACCCATCAGATCTGCGCCGATGCGGCTATGCAGATGGACCAGATCCGGTTGCAGTCGGCGAATCAGCCGATACAGACGCCCGCTCATCAACAGATCCAGATCGCCATGCATGGGCATCCCATGCACCTCGGCGAAGGGCTCGGCGCGCCGGCCTAGCATGCAGCCTCGACGACAGGCGAGATGATTCTCGATCCCGCGCGCCGCAAGCCCTTCGAGCAGATAGAGCAGCTGCAGCGCACCGCCATAGAGATGCGCGCCGCCCTCGATGTGCAAGACCTTCATACCCTGCTCACCGACGGCGCGTCCGAATCCGCCTGGACCTTCTGCGCAATCAGATCAGCCTGCATCCTTTGATTGGCCGGATCAAGCAACTCGGCCAAGCTGGTCATGACCTCATCGACCTCGATCTCGCGCATGCAGCTGAAGGCGCCCCCACAGGTCGGCCGCCGGCGGCAGGGCGAGCAGTCGCGCCGATGATAGAGCACCCGCGCCCTGGCACTGCCCGTCTCAGTATAGGGACAGGTCGAGCCGAACAGCAGCACTGATGGCCGCTCAAAGGCGATGCCCATGTGGCTCAGTCCGGTATCGACACCGACCAAAATGCGCGCACGCTCGATCAATGCCGCCGCACTCAACAGACTGGTGCTGCCAACCAGACTCAACAAGGGTGCAGGATGACCTGTGCTGGCCGATCCAGCCAGAATCGACCGTGCCGCCGCGACGTCCGCCGGCCCTCCCAACATCAGCGTCGGCAGCCCGAACTGCGCATGAATTCGCCTTGCGAGGATATTCCAGCGCTCATCAAACCAATGCTTCTGCGGACGCGTCGTAAAGGGGCAGATCACCGCATAGCCTGCCTCCAGCCCATGCTCGGCAATCCATGCCGCGGCCCTCGACTCGGCCTCAGCACCAGGGTAGATGCGCAGCCGAAAGTCATTGATCGGCCAGCCCAGACTGGATGCCAGGTGGCGATACTCGGAGCTGATCCAGTTGCTATCCGGCCCGCGCTCGAGTCGACGCGTCATCAGCCACTGACCGCCCTCGCGCGAGCCCAGCCCAATGCGCTCTGGCGCGCCAGACCAACGTACCGGCAGTGCGCTCTTGAGCAGGCCTTGGAGATCGAGCGCTAGATCGAAGCGCTCAGCGCGCAGCGCCTGGATGGCTGCGAGAACCTCCTTGAACAGGCTCAGCAGTTGCCGCTGGCGCCAGAGCTGACGCCAACGCGGCAGGGGCCATGCGATGACCTGGTCGAGGTCGGGGTGATGCGCCAACAGCGAGGCAGATTCCGGCTGCACCAGCCAGGCAATCTGTGCATTCGGATAGGCGCGTCGCAGGCTGGCAATGAGTGGCGAGGCGAAGACGATATCGCCGATTGCGCTCAAGCGCACGAGCAAGATGCGCCGCGGCGAAGTCCGCAAGTTAGAACGACGGCTAGCCATCATTCGCTGCCGCTGTCTCGCATGCCGTCATCCCTCATGCCATCGGCCATCAGCGTCTCACGCCTGCTGCCATCGCGCCGGTACAGTGCCATGCTCAAGGCAGTGCCAGCAAGCAGCGCCCAGTAGCCGCGGAAGTCTTGATGCACCATACGGAAGTTAAACAGGCTCCAGAGCGCCAGGTAGAGCAGCGCGAGGATCAGGAACAGGCCCAGATCTTGACTCAGCTGCTTACCTCGAACCGCAGCATAAACCGCCCAGAGCAAAAGGATGGCAATCAGCATCCAGAGCCCAAAGCCGACTAGGCCCAACTGGGTTAGCAGCTCCAGATAGCTATTGTGCAGATGCTTGAGCACCCCATCCTCCGGGTGCCAGATCCCGCGCGCGCTAAGGACCAACTCCTCGCTCACAGCACTCAGCCCTCCGGCTTCAACCTCTACAGCAGGCAGGCCGACTTCAGCGCCGACCGCGTTGTCAGCCGTTGTCGCGGCAACGCCTGCGGTCATCAGTAAGCCGCTTGCGCCCGGCCCCCAACCGAGCCAGGGTCGTTCGAGCCAAGCCTCGAGCCCGAAGCGCTGAGCATGCCAACGCAGGGTGAATGAGGTGATCTGATCAGCTGGCACCTCGCCACGCAGCAACTGCTCGGCAACCGCCTGCTCCTCGTTCAGACGCTGACCGATCTCGCTCGCATTCAGACCAACCAGAAGCAGGACCGCACTCGCTGCCAGCAGCAAAGGCCGGCGCGGAATCCGCCCCTGCTGCAGCCACTGTGCGCGCAGCCAGAGTCCAGCGCCGAGCAGCGCTACCAGGATCAGCCCAAGCCAGCTGCCACGCGCCTGGGTCAGCACCACGCCTTCAGCGAGCAGCGCCAGCGTCGCCAGCCAGAGTGGCAGCGCCCACCAGCGCCGCCGGCCATCAGGCTGATACCAGCAGCGATGGCGCAGGACCAGCAGCCCAATCAGCGCCGTACCGGCATAAAGGGCATAACCGAGCGCGGGAAAACCAAAGCCCGGCCGTGAGGCGAAAAAGGCATCGGCATCACTGAGCAAGAGCGCCCAATCCAGTCGCCACAGGGTACCCAACAGCAGGCCAATCAGTACCAGCAAACACAGCCGCAGCAGGAGTCGCTCATCGCCACGCAGCGCATAGGCGATCGGCACCACCACCGCAAGCTGCGCCCAACTGAATGCCGCCACCCAGCGTTGGCCCGGCTCAGCAGTCAAGCCCCGAGGGAAGAGCGCCTGCAGCAGGCAATAGAGGGCGAAGGCTAGGATCAGCCAGACCAGCGGATGACTCGGCAGTTGGGATTCAGGCAAGGGCCGGATCAGCAACAGCGCCAGCAGCCAGATCCAGATCAGCGCCAAACCGGCTGAGACCCCAGCCGGGGCCATGAACAGGCTGATCGAGAGTCCATAGAGGCTGAATAGACGCAGGCCATCTAGAGGTACCTTCCAGGGAGTGGTGATTGTGGTGGTCACATAAAGCTACAGCGAAACGGAAAGCCATCTACTATAACCGCGCAGCATTTAACCGCGCAGCCTTGCTCATCGACATCCCGGGTAACCTCGCCCCTAGCCCGGTATAGTATGCCTACACCTTCAGCCGGCAGACATGATGCGACCGGATATTGCCATTCTCAGCCCATTGGCGCGCAACGCTGGCCCCACACATGGCGGCATTTCGCCAGTGATCATCGCCCTCTCGGCCGGACTTTGTGATGCTGGCGCCGGCGTCGAGCTGCTGACCTTGAGTGATGACGACCCCCGCCAGCGCTGGCCGCAACTGCATCCCGACCTCAGCCTTTATCCTCTCGGCCGGGGGCGACGCTGGCAGCAAGCGCGGCGCTTGCGGGACTATCTGGCGCAACGGGCGCCGCGCGCACTGCTGGCCGCTGGCCATCGCGCCAATCTGCTCGCCGCTCGTCAGGCCGGCGGTGATTGCCGCATTCTGCTCAGCGTCCACAATGCGCTCACACCAGGACTGCGCCGGCTCAATCCACTGCGGCGTTGGGGGCGGCGGCAGGCTCTCAGGCGCTGGTATCCGCGTGCCGATGCCATTATCTGCGTCTCGCAGGGCGTTGCCGAGGATGTCGCGCATCTGGTACCGAGGGCACGCGACCGCATCCATACCCGCTATAACCCGATCAGCAGCGCCGAGACCGAGCCCAAGGCGCCGCTGCACCCCTGGCTGATCGATCCGGCAACTCCAGTCATCCTTGGTGTTGGTCGTCTGACCACGCAGAAAGGGTTCGCGACCCTGATCCGCGCCTTCGCGCAGCTTGGGCAACAAGCAAGTCAACAAGCAAGTCAACAGGCAGGACAACAATTAGAGCAACAGACAAGGCAGACTTCAGGACAATCCTCACTGCAACCACCAAGACTACTGATCCTGGGCGAAGGCCCCGAGCGCGCTGCACTGCAGGCGCTCGCCGTGCAGCTCGGTGTGGCCGAGCGGGTCGCCCTGCCCGGCTTCGTGCCGAATCCAAAGGCGCAGATGGCTGCGGCCTCGGTCTTCGTGCTCAGCTCGGTCTGGGAGGGATTTGGTAATGTGCTCGTCGAGGCGATGGGCGTCGGCACCCCAGTGGTTGCTACGGACTGTCCGAGCGGGCCAAGGGAGATCCTGGTTGCCGGCCGCTATGGCCCCCTTGTCCCGATCGAGGATGTACAGGCGCTTGCCGCCGCTATCGAGCGACAACTGGCTGCGCCAACCTCTGCGCTGCAACTGCAAGCGCGCGCTGCCGACTTCGCGCCTGAGCGCGTCGCTGCAAGCTATCTCGAGCTCTTGCTCCCAGACTGGAGCCCACCAACAGAGACTGATGGACACCGATAACAGCAGCCATCCCCTGCATCAAGGCCGGCTCGCGATGATCGGCTTCCGCGCCGGTAGCGGCGGCATCGGCCGGGTCATGACCACGCTGATGGACGCCCTGCTCGCGGCCGGGGTCGAGATCGATCTGCTGCTCCCGGCGGGCGAGCATCCCGACCTCGAGGCCCTGAGGGGGCAGATCAACCGCTTTACCCTCGACAGCGATAATCGCCAGCAGGCTACGGCAGCGCTGCTTGACTACCTTCAGCAGCGGCGACCCAATGCCATCCTCAGCAATAAGGATCAGACCCATCGCCTGCTTCGTCGCAATCAAATCGGCGCGCAGCGCCCCTTGACCGCCTTTCGCGTCGGCACCAATGTGCCGGAGCGGCTCAAACGCACCAGCCGCTGGACCTCGATCTGGAAGCGCTGGCAACTGGCCGCCCTGTATCGCGAGGCGGATCTGCTGATTGGCAATTCGTCAGGCGTCAGCGCCACGTTGGCACAGATGCTCAACCAAGGGCCGGGTCGGCATCGACGCCAGCCGCGCATCGAGACCATCCTCAACCCGGTCGATGCCGAGGCCATCGCCCGTCTGGCCACTGAGCCGATGTCGCATCCCTGGCTCAAGCAGAAGACCGGACCGGTGATCGTCAGCGTTGGCCGCTTGGTGCGGGCCAAACACTTTAGTCTGCTCCTGCGCGCCTTCGCGCTGCTGCCAGCAGCGCTGAATGCGCGGCTGATGATCTGCGGTAGTGGCAGCCAACATGAGCGATTGCTCGCCCTCGCGACCCGGCTCGGGATCGCCGATCGGGTCGAGCTGCTAGGTCATCAGTCGAACCCGTTCCGCTATGTGGCCGCGGCCGACCTCTTTGCCTGCTCATCGATCTTCGAGGGCGCCAACAACGCGCTGATCGAGGCCATCGCGCTCGGCACCCCTTGCGTCTCGACTGACTGCCCCAGCGGGGCGAGCGATATCCTCGACGACGGCCGACTCGGTCCTCTCGTGCCGGTCGACGACCCAGCCGCCCTAGCTGATGCGATGCGCTCGGTGCTCGAAGCGCCGTTACCAGCCGAACGACTTCGCGCCGGCGCCGCGCGCTTCGATCCCAAGCTCAGTGCCGCACGCTATGCCGAGGTACTTGACATCATGTTGAGGCCGCACCCCTCCGGTTGAGGGCTGCCCAACTCGGACTCCAGTTGCTCGCCCCGGACAACACAGGGTCCGATCAACGGAGAGCGAATCACCGAATGAGCACTTTCGAGTATGCAATTAGGAATAGCAGGCCAACACCAGTTGCGACAACGTTCAACGAGCGCTAGCCGCATCGCCGTCTTCGCGGCCACTTCAGGCCATAGCGGCGTCGACCGGATACTGGTCAACCTGATCGAGCAATGGGCGGCCTGGGGGCTGGATATCGATCTGCTACAGGTGCGCGGGCATGGCCCCAGGCTCGCGAGTATCCCGGACGGCCTGCGCTGCATCGACCTCGGCTGCTCGCATGTGAACAGCGCCCTGCCAGCCCTGGTGCGCTATCTGCGGCGCGAGCGACCCGCGGCCTTGCTGGCGGACAAGGATCGGGTCAACCGCATCGCGATCTTGGCACGCTGGCTAGCCGCGAGTCAGACCCGGCTGTTGGTGCGGCTTGGCACCACGGTCTCGGTCAATCTTGCCAGTCGCGGTCGGCTCGAGCGCTGGCTGCAGCGCGCCTCGATCCGCTATCTGTATCGGCTCGCCGATGGCATCATCGTACCCTCGGTCGGCGTCGCGACCGATCTGGTCGAACAGCTTGGTGTTGCGCGCGCGCACATCCAGGTCGCCCATAGCCCCATCGTCTCGGCGCGGCTGGAACAGTTGTCGCTGGCGCCAATCGAGCATCCTTGGCTCGCGGCAGACGCGCCACCAGTGATCCTTGGGGTTGGCGAGCTTGGCGCACGCAAGGACTTCGCGACGCTGATCCGCGCCTTTGCGCTGGTGCAGGCCGAGCGTCCCTGTCGGCTGCTGATCCTCGGTCGCGGACGTCAACGCGAGCGGCTGTTGGCGCTGGCGTCCTCGCTTGGGATTGCAGAGGCGGTCGATCTGCCTGGCTTCGTCCCTAATCCCTATCCGTACATGCGCCGAGCAGCGGTCTTCGCGCTCAGCTCGCGTTGGGAGGGTTTGGGGATTGTGCTGGTCGAGGCCCTGGCCTGTGGCACCCCCGCGGTGAGCACCGATTGTCCCTCTGGCCCGCGCGAGATCCTTGAGCCCTGCTGCCCAGAGAGCCTGGTGCCAGTCGGCGATCATCAGGCGCTGGCGCGGGTGATCAGCGCGACCCTCGCGCATCCGCCGAGGCCAGCGCTGTTGCGCGAGCGTGCGCAGGCCTTTTCGGTCGCTGCCAGCGCAGGCGCCTATCTTGCCGCGCTTGGTCTCTCAGCGGAGCTTGCGCCCTCGCCACTCAAACGTCACCAATCTGATCACTGCTAAGGCGATTGCCGGGAAAGCTCGTACCGACGAATTGCGTAGGATGTTCATCTGTGGCTCTTATCTAAAGGACGATGTGCGAATGGCAGCTGCCCAGCACGCGCTGCCGCGAGATCAGGCAAGGCTCCATTGTCGAAACAGCGCTCGATGGCCTCGCACAGCAGCTGATGGCCGCGTGCGGTGTAGTGCACGCTGTCGCGCACTAAGAACAGTGCGTCCAAATCCGGCTGACTCGCAAAGTCGTCATAGGGGTCGCAATAGTCCAAACCTCGCGCTTCCAGCATCTCTCGCACCTGTTGGCGTGGGCCATCGAAGGTCTCGGGATCGCTTAGCGCGTTCAACTCGGGGAACAACAGAATGCCGAGCGGCAGACCACGCTGTTCGATCAGGTCGGTAAACTGATCGAGGCGGTTGGCGAAGCGCTCGCGGTGCTCGTCCTGCTGCCAGGCATCAACCACGGTTCGCATCCAGGTCGTGTGATAGGCCTCGCGCTCATCGGCACTGAGCAGGGCGTAGCGGATGCGGGTGTCGAGCTCATCGAGGAAGCGCGCGGCGTAGGTGCGCCCGAGCCGGGCTTGGAAGCGCGCGACCCAATCTGGCTTCTGCCAGCCATCGGCCTGCCGCCGGGCTCGCCGTGCTGGGCCGACGCTTTCCATCGGTGCAAAGTCGTTCAGGGTGATGCCGAGCAGCACCGCATCAGGTTCAGCACCCAGAAAATCGAGCTGAGCCAGCGTCACATAGTGGCCGAAGCTGTAGGCGTGCACGCCCAAGTTCAGGATGCGCCAAGCATCAGTGCTCGGCTCGGCGCCAGACCCAGCGTCCGTGCTCGACTCGGCGCCAGGACCAGCGCCCGTGCTCGACTCGGTCTTCGACCCAGCGTCCGCGCTCCGCTCAGCACCAGACTCAGGCCCGGCGTTCGCTTCAACCCGCGCTGCAAGGCCTATCTGGCTAGGCGCCGATGGATCGACTGGTTGACTGAATAGTTGATCGACTGGTTGATCGACTGGTTGATCGACTGGTTGATCGACTGGTTGATCGACTGGTTGATCGACTGGTTGATCGAGACAGTGCGTGAAGCGCTCGTCAGCCTCAACCCCGGGGCCGAGCACCACCGAGTCACCCAGCACCGCAACCCTCAGCCCCTCATCCGTCCGGGGTGCGAAATCGGCGTCACGGAAGCCATGGGCATTGGTCTCGATCAAGATGTGCTGATAGGCGGTGCCTTTGAAATGCCCGGAGAAGTTCGGCTGGTAATGGTAGCCGAGCTCAGGATGCGGACGCTCGATCCCCGTCGGATAGCCATAGCCACTGATCGGCCGACTGACCACGAACTTGTAGAACACAAAGCCCGCTAGCTGCAGCAGCAGAAAGACAAACAGCAGCCAGACCAGAATCAACAGCAGGCGTCGTCGCATGCGCTCATCTCACTTTAATGATGTCAACCCGAGCAGACGCACATACTGCTCCCCGCTGCGAGAGATGCTGAAGGCAGCGGCGCGCTGGCGCAACGCCTGCTGAGCGGGCGGATGATCGAGCGTAGCAGCCAGCGCCGAGGCCAAGGCTTCCGGGTTGCCCAAGGGCACTAGCCTGCCATAGCGCCCGGCATCGAGGATCTCGCGCGGGCCATGCGGACAATCGGTGCTGACGACCGGCACCCCAGAGTGCAGCGCTTCGACCAGGACATTCCCGAAGCCCTCCCAGCGGGACGACAGCGCAAACACCGCTGCCCCGCGCATCCAGCGCAGCGGCTCCGGCTGAAAGCCGACCCACTGACAGTCATCGCCAAGGCCCAAGGCGGCCGTCTTGGCCAACAATCGATCATGCTCCTCGCCTTCACCCAAGATCATCAGCCGCACCTCTTGGCGTTGCGCGCGCAGCAGCGCAAAGGCCTCCAACAGGGTGCCAAAGTCCTTCTGCGCGGTGAGTCGACCGACCCCCATCACAACCGGGCGTCTTTCAGATAGCCAAGGATGCGGGCTGGGCTGCCTATCCTCCGCTGCCAGCTCATCGGCGGCGAGGCTATCGTCGACGATCGGGTTATAGATGGTTTGTACGCGCGCCGCAGGCATACCAGTGAGCGCGCAACAACTCTCCGCAAGGCCACGCGAGACGGTGATCAAGCCGCCGGAGCCCTCTACCCAGCGCCGCCATTGCTTGAGCCGACGCTGCTGTCGGCCTGGCGTCCAACCCGCGATCTCGGTGGCTAGGTCGTGATGCAAGCTCGGCCAGAACTGGTCGCGCCGCCCCAACAGGCTGGATGCGGCCGCGGCGAGGGCATTACCCTTGTTGCCAAGGGATAAGATCGCATCGGCGGGACGCTGCGAGAGCGCGCGCAGAACAGCCACCAGCATCAGCGGGAAGGCCCCCAGTCGAACCCTGGTCAGTTGGACGCCGGCGGGGATCGCGAAGCGCGCTTCCCTGACCTTCGGCCCGGTGAAGAGCAGCAGCTGTACATCGATCCCCAGGCCTAGGCAGTAGCGCGCCAGGTTCAGGACGACAACGGGTGCGCCACCATAGCTAGTGGTGGGCGTACGTTGAGTCAGACCGACGATCGTCAGACCGCGGCGATGCCTGTTCATTGGTGTTGCTTTCCCATCGCTGCGTCCGATCGCTGATCGACGATCGCTGCTATATCGCCATTCGCCCTAACTTCCACAGAGGCCTTTCACAGAGGCATTTCACAGAGGCTTTCCACGGAGACTGCGCCTAATAAATCCTGGTATTTTTAGCGCACTTTGTCCGCTCATCCGGTGGAACCGCTATAATTCGCCGGCTAACGCGGCCTAGCCGCAAAACGGCCCTTGGCAGATAGGATTGCGACGTTCATGGCTGTCAACATCCTCGGTATTTCGGCATTTTATCACGACAGCGCGGCCGCTCTGGTGCGCGACGGTGAGGTGCTGGCGGCTGCCCAGCAGGAGCGCTTCTCGCGCAAGAAACATGATGCCGCCTTCCCAGCCGAGGCCATCGACTATTGCCTCGCAGAGGCCGGCATCGCACTGGCCGAACTCGATCAGGTCGTCTTCTATGACAAGCCGCTGATCAAGTTCGAGCGTCTGCTCGAGACCTACCTGGCCTATGCGCCGAGAGGGCTGCGCTCCTTCATTACCGCGATGCCGATTTGGCTGAAAGAGAAGCTATTGCTCAAGGATCTGCTGAAGAAGGAGCTGTCCAAGCTCGGTGCGGTGCCGGTCGCGCAGCTGCCGCCACTGCTGTTCACCCAACATCATCAAGCGCATGCCGCCTCGGCCTTCTTTGCCAGTCCGTTCGAGCGCGCGGCAGTGCTCTGCCTCGATGGCGTCGGCGAGTGGGCCACCACCAGCGCCTGGCTCGGCGAGGGCAACCGGCTCAGCCCGCAGTGGGAGATCCAGTTTCCGCATTCGCTCGGCCTGCTCTACTCGGCTTTCACCTATTTTGCCGGCTTCAAGGTCAACTCCGGCGAGTACAAGCTGATGGGTCTGGCGCCCTATGGCGAGCCGCGCTATCTGGATCTGATCTTCGAGCACCTGATTGCGCTCAAGGATGACGGCAGCTTCCGCATGGACATGCGCTATTTCAACTACGCCAACGGGCTGACCATGACCAGCCGTGCCTTCGAGCGGCTGTTCGGCGGACCGCCACGCAAGCCCGAATCGCCAGTGACCCAGCGTGAGATGGACCTTGCTGCTTCGATCCAGGTCGTCACCGAAGAGGTGGTGCTGCGACTTGCGCGCACATTGCATCGCGAGCTGGATGTCGATCGGCTCTGCCTGGCCGGCGGCGTCGCACTGAATTGCGTCGCTAATGGTCGCCTACAACGCGAAGGCCCGTTTGAGCAGATCTGGATTCAGCCCGCTGCGGGCGATGCCGGTGGCGCGCTCGGGGCCGCGCTCTCGGTCTGGCATGAGTATCTGGATCAGCCGCGCAGAGCAACCGCGTCGGATCGGATGCAGGGCGCCTATCTCGGACCGCGTTTCAGCAATACTGAGATTCAGGCCTTTCTGGATCATGCTGAGATCCCCTATCAGCGCCTCGACGACGAGACACTGATGGCAAAACTGGCCGAGCTGCTCGATGCCGGTCAGATCATCGGCTGGTTCCAGGGGCGGATGGAGTTCGGCCCACGCGCGCTCGGCGGACGCTCGATCATTGGCGACCCGCGCAATCCGCGTATGCAGTCGGTGATGAACCTGAAGATCAAGTACCGGGAATCGTTCCGGCCATTCGCGCCGGCGGTGCTCGCCGAGCAGGTCAGCGACTGGTTCGAGCAGTCGCAGCCGAGCCCCTACATGCTGATCGTCGCACCGGTGGCGGAATCGAAGCGCATCAAGATGACCGAGGCCGAGCAGCAGCTGTTTGGCATCGATAAGCTACATATCGCCCGTTCCCAGGTTCCAGCGATCACCCATGTCGACTATTCGGCGCGACTGCAGACCGTGCATCGCGAGACCAACCCGCGCTTCCATCGGCTGATCTCCGTCTTTGCCGAGCGCACCAGCTGTCCACTCCTAGTCAATACCTCGTTCAATGTTCGTGGCGAGCCCATCGTCGGCTCTCCCGAGGACGCCTATCGCTGCTTCATGCGCACCGAGATGGATATTCTGGTGCTAGAGAACTGTCTGCTGACCAAGGCTGAGCAGCCAGCACAGCAGCAGGATCTGAGCTGGCAACAGACCTTTGAGCTGGACTAAATCGGCCTGACCAGAGGACTGACCCCATGCACCCGATTCCCGAGCTCGACCGCGCCGGTCTGCGCCGTTTCGCGCTGACCACGGCAATGATCATCGCCCTGCTGTTTGGGCTCTTGCTACCCTGGCTGCTCAGCCTTGGCTGGCCGATCTGGCCCTGGCCGCTCGCTGCTGTGCTGGCGCTCTGGGGGCTGGTGGCACCAGGCAGTCTGCGCCCGGTCTATCGCGGTTGGATGCACTTCGGACTGCTGATGAGTCGGATCACGACTCCACTCATCCTGAGTCTGGTGTTCTTCTTGCTGTTCGTCCCGGTCGGCGCGGTGATGCGGCTATTCCGTCATGACCCAATGCGCCGCCGGCTGCAGCCCGAGGCCGAGAGCTACCGTGAGCCGAGCCGGCCGATTGCACCCGATTCCTTCGAACGACCCTACTGACGCACCCTCTGACCGACGCGAGATTCCTACCGATGCTCGACCTGCTCAAAGACCTTTGGGGCTTCATGCGTGAGCGCAAGAAGTTCTGGCTGGCGCCCATCATCATCGTCATGCTGCTGTTGGGGGCACTGATCGTGCTCGCGCAGGGCTCGGCAGTCGCGCCGTTCATCTATACCCTGTTCTGATTCTGTCCAGCCTGATCCGTGCGCTCGCCATCCCTGCTCACCCTCTCGATCCTGTTCTTCGCAATCGCCGACCTCTGGCTTGCGTTCCCCGAGATCGACCTCGCCGTCGCCGGCCTTTTCTCGACGCCTGGCGTCGGCTTCAGTGCGCGCGGATCAGCCTGGGAGCAGTTCATGTATGGGTCGATCGATGAGCTGTTGGTGATCGTCGGTCTTGGGCTGATTGGCGCCTGGGCCATCGGGCGCTGGCGTTATCCAGCACGACAGCCTAAGCCCCTCTATAAGTCCCTCTATAAGTCCCTCTATAAGTCCCTCTATAAGTCCCTCTATAAGTCCCTCTATCAGCGCGTCACCGGACGCCGGCTAAGCTTCCTCTTGCTGCTGCTTGCGTTGGTTCCGGGGCTGATCGTCAATCAGATCCTCAAAGAGCATTGGGGACGGGCGCGCCCAATCCAGGTTGAACAGTTTGGCGGCAACCGATTGTTCACCCCGCCCTTTGTCATCTCCAACCAAAGGGGCGGCTCGTTTTCATCGGGTCATGTCGCAGCAGCAGCTTGGCTCGTGGCCGTGGCAGTCGCGCTAAGCGGCCTTGGCTCAGCATGGAGTCTCCTAGCCCTGCTCTATCTGCTAGCGATGGTGCTCGCGCGCGTCGCGGCGGGCGCTCACTTTCTGAGCGACGCGCTCACCTCAATACTCTTGGTTTGGATGGGCTATCTCGTGCTGCAACGCCTGCTGCATCTCGATGAATCTGCTGTAGTCAGCGAGGGACGGGAAACAGCATGAGCCAGCAGGTCGACAGCCAACACGACCGCGTCAACCGCTGCCAACAACTCGTCGAAGCGCCAAACGCCCCAGGTCTGCTCTGCGCGCTTAACTATCGGAGTTGGAACAGGGTGGACATACTACTGCTACGGCTCATGCTCACACTAGGCCCAGTCTTCTTGATGCTGGGCTGCGGGACTCAGTCTGCGATTGACTCCGGTCCCGGCTTGAACCCCACCCAGCTCCAGGTGCTCGTCGCAGCCAACAACTGGCAACAGATCGCTGCTGCCAGTATCAACTGCAACGAGCCTTCAGATACCTGTGCCGAGGCGCATGCCATCCGCGCTGATGCCTGTTTGCGACTTGCCATTCAGCTACCGGCTGACGCCTCAGCAACCAAAGGACGGACGCGCAAACTTCTCGACGATGCTGAGTCCGGTTACCGCAACGCGCTGCGGCTGCAGCGATCAAGCGCGTCGCCGAGCGTCTCCTCCTATCATGGCGGTCTCTTGCTAACGCTGAGTGAGCGGCGTAATCGGCTCGATGACTCGGTGCGGGAGAATAAGCTCGACCGCGAGAACCAAAAGCTATTGGATGCCGCCCAGGAAGCGCGTAAAGAGGTTCCAGACAGTGCGCTCGGCTATGTCTATGGCGCATCGGCTCTGGTCTATCACGCTCTGCTGAAGGAATCTGGAACCGACCGCTGCCAGGGTCTGAAGCAGGCCGCGGCGATGCTCAAGCGTTCACCCAAGCCACCGGATGAGCTGACCACTGAGCAGAAACGGCTGCAGACACTGATCGAGCGCGGCCTGCGCGAGAGCAACTGCACCTCGG
>POWB01000006.1:0-23757 GCA_010912705.1 Halochromatium sp. | reverse complement strand
GGGTCTGAAGCAGGCCGCGGCGATGCTCAAGCGTTCACCCAAGCCACCGGATGAGCTGACCACTGAGCAGAAACGGCTGCAGACACTGATCGAGCGCGGCCTGCGCGAGAGCAACTGCACCTTGGTACGGCAGGCATCATGAGTCGCTCGGGGCCAGACCAGTCCGCTCCGCTCCAGAGCAATGGATCGCGTTTCGATCTTGGCAGGGATCTCGGCAGGGATCTCGGCAGTGATCTCGGTTGGGTGCTCTTGCTGATCCTCGGCATCACTGCCTGGCGACTGCTCGTGGCCGATCTGCTACCGATCACTCGCGATGAGGCCTACTACTTCGACTGGGCCGGGCGGCTGGCCTGGGGCTATTTCGATCATCCGCCCGGGGTTGCGCTGCTCGGAATCGGGGTCGAGCTGGCACCCGGCTCCATCCTTGCCGCCCGCCTCGGCGCGATGATCGCCGGCAGCTTGGGGATACTGGTGCTTTGGCGGCTCTATCGCGCGAGCGGCCTCAGCACCAACCATGGTCTGCTGCTGACGCTCGTGCTTGCGGTCGCGAGCTTTCCGGCACTCATCGCCGGCGTCATTACCACGCC
Source organism: Halochromatium sp. (assembly GCA_010912705.1). GTDB lineage: Bacteria > Pseudomonadota > Gammaproteobacteria > Chromatiales > Chromatiaceae > Lamprobacter. The sequence goes on along the minus strand of POWB01000006.1, from coordinate 23,170 downwards.
AGACAGCCTGCTGATGCTGTGCTGGCCGTTAGCGCTGCACGAAGCCCTGCGTGCGCTCCAGGGCCAGCGCCGTCGCTGGCTCACGGCCGGCATTGCGACCGGACTCGGGCTGCTCGGCAAGTACAGCATGATCATGATCGGCCCGGTCTTCCTGTGGGCGCTGCTGCGCACCGATCCGCGCGCGCTGCGCACGCCCTGGCCTTATCTCGGTGGGCTGCTCGCGCTGCTGGTGTTTGCGCCGAACCTGGTCTGGAACGCAGAGCATGATTGGCTGACCCTCCGCTTCCAATTCGGGCATGGCTTCTCAACCGACAGCGGTCCGATCAAGCTCGCTGCTGACGCCCTCCCCCCGGTCAGCGGCTCGCACGCCCATTCGCTAGCGCCACCAGCACCGATGGATTTAGGCGAGCGGCTTTCCAGTCTGGGAGGCTTTCTTGTCGAGCAGCTGGCGTTCTGGGGGCTGCTGCTGCTACCGATCGGGGTCAGCCTCTGGCGGGCAAGGGGCGCAGCGGCGCAACCAAAGCTCAGGGCGGCGCTCGACCCTGCGGCGCTGTCGTTACTCAGCGCTGCCGCGCTGGTGCCGCTGGGACTGTTCGCACTGATCGCGCTCGGCAGTGAGGTCGAGGCAAACTGGGCAGCCCCCTATCTGGTCGGCGCGGCGCCTTTCGTTGCGCTCTTGCTGCGGCGCTGGATGGGTGGATGGGCGCTCATCGCCGCCGCCGGCAACCTGGCTCTGATCAGCCTCTATGTGCTCTACGCCCTGACGGCCTTTCCACCACTGCCTGATGCTGCCGGGCGTGCACTGCGAGAGAGCCAAGGTTTCGAGGAGCTGGCCGCGTACGCCGCGCGCTTACCTGAACCGGTGATCGCGGATCGCTATCAATTCGCCGCCATGCTGAACTTCTATCAGCCCCAGCTCAGGGTGAGTCAATGGCCCGGCATCACTCGGCCATCCGAGTACGGGCGCGGAAAGATCAGGCCGCTGCCAGACCCTGCAGCACTGAGACAGACCGGCTTCTGGCTGCTCGCGCGCAAGTTCTCGCCACCCGAGATCGCAGGCTTCGAAGCGGTCGAGACCCGCAGCCTCTACAGCTGCCCCGATGGTCGCTTCAGCGCCGTCATTGGCGCTGCAGCTTGGGAGGCTGGTGGTTGCGATGATCCTGCGAATGTTTGGCGGCTCTATCGTTATCAGGCCGAGGCGGCTGCCAAGGTTCTAGAAGAAGCGGCGCGCCACTGGGCACCGGAATAGCAGCGCGGACATCTCGTCAAGGCTTCGGCAAGGTCACGCCGCGCTGCCCCTGATATTTGCCACCGCGATCCTTATACGAAGTCTCACAGACCTCATCCGACTCCAGAAACAGGATCTGCGCAACACCCTCGTTGGCATACACCTTCGCAGGTAGCGGCGTCGTGTTTGAGAACTCAAGCGTGACATGCCCCTCCCACTCCGGCTCCAAGGGGGTCACATTCACAATGATGCCGCAGTTGCTAACAAAGATGCCGGCCGCAAGCGCAAAATTGCCAGTCTCTGGCACCCTCAGGCAGTAAACGTCGTGGTCGCCCTTGATCGCGCGAATGCGCTCGATCTTGTGGTTGTAGACAGCCGCTGCTTCGCTGGTTGCTAATGCTCCTTTCCCGCGACAGGCAAGGGTCTCGACCGCTTGCCTTCGCCCTGCTCCCGGATCATTCGCCCAGTGATGCTGGCGGATGCGGGCAGCTGCAGCGAGACGCTCGATATTCCAGGGCAGATTGTTGAGGCGGTCGCCGTCTTTGTGATGCTGATCGGTGCCGGGCACATCCTGGTAATGGCCATGGCGCAGATTCCATTCGTCAGCAAGCCGATGCGTCGCAGAGAGATGACCATGAGCTGGCTGATAGACCATCTCGTATCCCCGCGCAAGGTGCCGATAGAGCGGCATCAGAGAATCGTTGGGCCGCAGATCATGGGCAGCGAGCATCCGACCATCGCGCAGCATGAATTCATGATCCGGCGTGCAATGAATCTGCTGACCATTGTCCAGCGTCAATTCTAGCAAGGCATCGCGGCCGATGTAGCGCGGCGCTTCGAGCAGCGCAGCGATGACGCGTCCATATTGGCCAATGCTATAACCCCAAAATAGCTCCCCCTGCTCGGCCCGCAGGGCCATCTCCTCCAAGGTCGGTGTAGAACTGTCGAGCAGCGCAACCCGCGTGTCGCCACGAAAACAACGCGCATAGGTGCTCTTACCAAGACAGATGGTCAGCACATTGCGTGGGATACGGAAGTATTCGACCGTGCGCGCTAGCGCGAAGGAATTCGGCGGAATGATACACACATCGGCTTTGAGATCAACGAAGCTCGAGGAGTCGAAGTTCTTCGGATCGACGATGGCCGAGTTGATATTAGTGAAGATCTTGAACTCATCGGCACAGCGGATATCGTAGCCGTAGCTCGAGGTACCATAGGAGATGACGCGACCACCGCCTTCCGACTCCCGGATCTGGCCCGGGATGTAAGGATCGATCATGCCCTGCTCGCTCGCCATGCGGCGAATCCAGCGGTCAGATTTAATACTCATAGGGTCACTAACCCACCAGGCTCAAATACAAAGACAGAGTCCACCACTCACCACTCACCACTCACCACTCACCACTCACCACTCACCACTCACCACTCACCACTCAACCAAGCAAACCATCCTCAAATGAATCATCACCAGCGGCAGGCACAGGCTTGCTAAGACGCTTGGCACGAGCCAAGAACAGCTCGGTCATCAGCGCCTGGAAGCGCTTGCTGGTCGCGGACATGAACTTACCGCGCCTGAGCACCAGTCCATAGCTGCGCGCCGGGAAATACTGATCCAACGGACGGCTTGCCAGCGGCTCCTCACCGGTCAGACAGACCTCGGTGACAATCGAGATGCCGAGCCCGAGCGTCACATACTTTTTGATCACCTCCCAGCCGCCAGCCTCAAGGCGGACCTGGTAGCTCAGCCCCTGTTGGCGAAATACCAGATCAACCTGCCGCCAGGTGCTCAGATGCCGTGGCGGCAAGATCAGCCCATGCTCGGCGATGTCCTGCAACGAGACCTCGGCCTGCTCCGCGAGTGGATGCCCGAGCGGTGTGATCAGCATCGGTCGGTAGGTTACGATTGGGATGTAGCGGATATCGTCCGGCACCTCGAGCATCGAGCCGACGGCCAGATCGACCTCATCGGCACGCACCATGGCCAGGCCATCGCGGCCGGTGACATTGTGCAACTGCAGCTCAATGCCGGGGTATTGCTCAGCGAAGCCTCGGACCGGCTCGGGCAGGATGTAGAGGATGGTCGACTCGCCCGCGGCGATGTCGAGTCGGCCGCGATCGAGCCGGCCGCACTGCGCGGCGAAGGTCTCTTGCAGCGCGTCGATGCCTTGCACCAGCGGCTGCGCCAGCTCAAACAGCAAAGCACCTTCTGGGGTGAGTTGGATCTTCGGGCCGCGGCGCTCGAACAGGACGGTGTCGAGCTCGCGCTCGAGCGATTGAATCTGCAGCGAGACAGTGGGCTGACTCAGCCCGACTAGCTCCGCAGCGGCACTGACGCTGCCAACACGGGCCGCATGGCAGAAGGCGCGCAACTGCTTGAGCCGATTATGCGTGCCACGACCTGCCGAAGCGCCGGTCAAGCGCGCCACCTCTCGAGGTCGCGATTGGGGTGCAGCAGGCTGGTCTTGATCGGTTGGCGACTGGGTCATTGCAGCAGGTATCGCACTCGGCAAGCGCCTTCAGCAGCGCGCGCCGAGGGTGCCGACAGGCGCCCGGCCCGCATGAACAGAAGCCGATTGCTCACCGGTCCAGATCAACAAGGATATTGCGAGCAACCGCACGTTGGTCGACGTTGCCTTCTTCAAGCACCCGATACAGCAACTGCTTAGCATTAGCGACATCACCCGATGCCCGAAGCTGATTCGCCTTGCGGATCAGGGTCTCGATCAGCATTTCAGGCTCCGAATCATCGGATGAGCCAGCCTCGGGGCTCGGCGGCAGATGCGGCTCGGTCTCGGGCTTAGTCGCGAGCGTCTCTAGCTCTTCTGCTTCGATCGCATCAAGCTCAGCCTCCATCTCCTCATCAGTCATCGGCCGATAGCGGCCTGGCTCGTTGCGATCGCCGCCGTCAATCTCGTCGCCGACGATCGTCGACAGACCGCCATGCATCGGATGAACAGTCTCCGCAGGCGCTCCACCAAGGCCGCCTGGTCCACCCTCGGGTGACTCAGGGCCTTCATCCTCGGCGGCCTTGGGCTCGACAAACCGCGAGAAGAAGATACCAGCCTCGAACAATAGCCACATCGGCAAGGCCAGCATAGTCTGGCTGATCACGTCCGGTGGCGTCAGCAGCATGCCGGCGACGAAGACACCGACAATGACATAGGGCCGCTTTTGCTTCAGTGCCGCCGGTGTCGTCGCGCCAATGGCAACCAGCAGGATGGTCGCGATCGGGATCTCAAAGGCGATGCCAAAGGCAAAGAACAGCTTCAGCACGAATTCGAGATAAAACGCAATATCCGGCATCTGCGCGACACCCTCGGGTGTCACGGCTGAGAAGAAGCCAAACACCAGCGGAAACACCGCGTAATAGGCAAACAGCATCCCGAGATAAAACAGCAGGATGCTGGAGCTCACCAACGGCAGCGCCAAACGCTTTTCGTGGGTATATAGCCCGGGCGCGATAAAGCCCCAGAACTGATAGAGCAGGTAGGGCATGGCGACGAAGATCGCCACCACCAAGGTCAGCTTGAAGGGCGTCAGGAAGGGCGAGGCGACCTGGGTCGCGATCATCTGCGAGCCGGCCGGTAGCTGCGCGCGGATCGGCTCAGCGACGAAGCTGTAGATGTCGTTCGCAAACGGGAACAACACCAAGAACACCAGCGCGATGGCGATGAGCATACGAATCAGGCGATCTCGCAGCTCGATTAGATGCGAGATGAATGGCTGCTCACCACCCAAGCCGTCCGCGCCAATGGCATCAGTCCCGGTGTTGCGCTGCCGCTTGCTGCTGTCTCGAGAGGCTGAAGAGGTCATCCGATGCGACTCATGCGCGATCCTTGGGCGTTTCAGAGGCCTTCTTGATACTGGCGTCTAAACCCTCTGAGGCTAGGCCGTTATCCGAGCTTGAACTCAAACCGCCAGCCTGCGGGCTGGTCTGCCCGCTCGCCTTTGGCGTCGGGCGCGGGCTCATTGTCTCTTCGAGAATGGTATCCAACGGCCGGCTCTCGGCCTGCTTGCGTAGGATCTCCTTGAGCTCTTCCGCCTTGATCTCGCGATCGATCTCGTCCTTCACTGAGGCAAAGGCGCGCCGCGCCCGACCGACCCAGAGACCAGCGGCTCGGGCTAGCTTGGGCAGCCGCTCAGGGCCGACCACGATCAGCGCGACGACACTAATCACCAGCAGTTCTAACGCACCGACATCGAACATCTGATCTGCCCTACTCCAACCTATTCAAGCGCCCGATTGCTCAGCCAGGCGGCGGGCCTCTCAGACCTTGGTCTTGTCCGTCGGTTTAGTCGCGGCCGACTCCGTGCTCGACCCCACAGCGTCTGTGGCCTGCTCAGACTTGGCCGTATCGAGCCGCTTCGGGTCTTCGCCATCATCGCTCGTCTTATCAGCATCGGTCATCGCGGAGCGAAAACCTTTGACAGCATTGCCGAGATCCGAGCCAATGCTCTTCAATCGTTTGGTGCCAAACAGCAGCACCACGATCAAAAGGATGATTAAGAGTTGCCAAATACCGATTCCACCAACGCCCATCGAAACCTCCGAGACAAGCCTTGAGGTTGCCCAGCTCGGGCAACCGAAATATTCGTTTTACGCAGCCTGAGGCAGTGACCGCGTCTCGCCTCTGCTGCGATCCCACCCCGACCGGCGACTATACCGCATGGTCATGCCCTAGTGCATAAATCCGGGCGATTGTTCCTAATCCGGCCGCGAAGCCTTCTCGGTGAGACCCGAAAGACCAAAGCGGCGATCCAGCTCAGCCAGCACGGCATCTGGATGCAGGCCCTGATCGGCCATCAGCACCAGTGAATGGAACCAGAGGTCGGCAAGCTCATAGACCAGCTTATCCGGATCACCGTCCTTGGCCGCCATCACGGTCTCAGTGGCCTCCTCACCAATCTTCTTCAGGATCGCGTCTAACCCCTTCGCATAGAGCTTGGCGACATAGGAGGTACTAGGATCGGCACCCTTACGGGCCTCGAGCACATCAGAGAGTCGATTCAAGACATCGGACACCTTTCTCTCCCCTTTTTCTTTGCCTGACCAGCTCAGCTGCACGTGGATACTGACTCACAGAGGGATCAGCTCAGGTTGCAACGGCAGCTGCCGCAACACGCTGCCCCTCAGCAAAATCCAGCGTGCCTTCGTAGATGGCGCGACCGGTAATCGCACCGATGATGCCGGGCTCGGCCACCGCCGCCAAGGCGCGCAGGTCGTCGAGATGAGTAATGCCGCCGGAGGCGATCACCGGGATATTGATCGCATCGGCGAGGGCCCGGGTCGCCTCGATATTGGGCCCGGTCAACATGCCGTCACGACCGATGTCGGTGTAGACGATGGCCGCGACGCCATCATTCTCGAAGCGTTTCGACAGGGCCTCGACAGGATGCTCGGTCACCTCGGCCCAGCCATTGATCGCAACCTGACCCTCTTTGGCATCCAGCCCAACGATGATATGACCAGGAAAGGCGAGGCAGGCGCGTGCCACCAATTCCGGCTCCTTGACCGCCTGGGTGCCAATGATGCACCAATGCACCCCGGCCTCGAGGTAGGCGCCGATGGTCTGCTCATCACGGATACCACCGCCGACCTGGATTGGCAGATCGGGGAAGGCAGCGGCGATGGCGCGGATCGCCTCGCCATTGACCGGTGCGCCAGCGAAGGCCCCATTCAGATCAACCAGATGCAAGCGTTTCGCACCCTCCTTGACCCAGCGCCCGGCGACCTCGACTGGATCATCGGAGAATACCGTCTCGTCTTCCATCCGCCCCTGTCGCAGCCGCACACAGCGGCCGTCTTTGAGGTCGATCGCGGGAATCAGCAGCATCGAAGACCCTCCAACGGGCAATGGTATTGAATCACAGGCTACCCTTGGTTGAGGGCATGATACCCGCCATACGCGGATCAGGCTCAACCGCCATGCGCAATGCCCGACCAAAGGCCTTAAAGACGGTCTCAGCTTGATGATGGGCATTCATCCCGCGCAGATTATCGATCTGCAAGGTCATCGCGGCATGATTGACCAGGCCCTGGAAGAATTCACGCAGCAAATCAACATCAAAGCCACCGATCAGCGCCCTGGTATAAGGCACCTCATAGGTCAGCATGGGCCGCCCCGAGAGATCCACCACGACCCGCGACAGGGCCTCGTCTAGTGGCACGTAGGCATGGCCATAGCGTCGAATCCCTGCCTTATCACCCAAGGCCGCGGCCAGCGCCTGGCCAAGCGTTATGCCGACATCCTCGACCGTATGGTGGGCATCGATGTGGAGATCCCCGGTTGCCTGCACCTCGAGGTCGATCAGCCCATGACGAGCGATCTGATCCAGCATGTGCTCCAAGAAGGGCACACCGGTATCGAGCTGGGCACGACCGACACCGTCGAGATCGAGCTTCACCCGCACCTGGGTCTCAAGCGTATGACGCTCGATCTCAGCGATGCGATGTTCAGAGTTAGCGGCGGTGGTCATCAGATTCAGGGCCTCCACTGGGGGCATCAATACAGTCCTCAAGACTCCAACCAGAAGGTTACCGGTCCATCGTTGGTCAGGCTTACCTGCATGTCAGCGCCAAAATGCCCGCTTGCCACCGGTTGATGTCGTGCTCGCGCTTGATCCAACAGCAGATGAAACAGTCGCTCAGCCTCTTCAGGAGCGGCAGCGCTGGTAAAGCTCGCACGCGTACCCTTCTTGGTCTCCGCGGCCAGCGTGAACTGAGGAACCAAGAGCAAGCCACCAGCAACCTCGACCAGACTGCGATTCATGCGGCCCCTTTCGTCGGCAAAGACGCGATAGCTCAGTAGACGCTCCAGCAACCGATGGGTGCGCGCCTCATCATCGCCTTTAACCACGCCGACCAGCACGAGCAGACCCTGGCCGATTGCACCGATCAGCTCACCCTCGACCTCGACTTGGGCCCAGCGCACCCGTTGCAGTAAACCAATCATCGCAGTCAGAGACGAAGAATCGACGACCCGCTGGCAACTTTAAGACAGCGGCGGACAGGCGCGAACAGCAATTGAAGCGCCAAGACTCAGCCCCAAGGTGACATCGGCTCGCCCTTGATTCACGGCAAGCTCGACCAGACCGAAGGCGTTGCGATACCAGAAGGCTTCGCCGACCGGGACATCGCTAAAGGTTCGCGCCCGCCGCAGCCAAAGCTCACCAGCCTGCAGCTCAGCATCCTCTGCCAGGTCGTCTGCAGGCAGCCCGGTTATCAGATTGCCAAAGGCATCGACGTAGCAGATGCAAGCGCTGTCCTGCGGCCAATTGGCGCCAACCAGCTGGGCTGGATCGATGCGCTCAGCATCGAGCAGTTCACCCGCAGCCAATCGCGCCGCCACCGGCACAAACAGATCGCGCCCATGAAAGCTCGCCGAAAGCTGCTGCGGCCGCCACCGGAGTCGGTAGACGCAGGCGTCAGGGACAGTGCCTAGCATGGGCACAAGCAGCCCGTTGTCCGGGCCCAGCCACCAGTCTGCTCCGCACTGGGCGACCAGCACATCACGGCTAGTTCCGACCCCGGGATCAACAACACAGCAATAGAGGGTTTCTGCCGGCATTCCCGCTTGCAAGCCGGGTAACAGGTAGGCGGCCAGATCTGGACGGAAGGGCGGCAGATCCGAGATCAGCCTGACAGCTGGTACGCCGGGTGCAAGTGCGCTGAGTCGCAGCTGCATCTGACCCACATAAGGGCCTTCGCCGAAGTCGCTTAGGATCGCGATTCGCGCGCAAGAGGCATGCATCAGGGTCAGCTCAAACCGATACAGCCGGGTCAAGCCCGGCCGTATCGGTTCCAATCAGGCACATCATCAGTGCGCCAGCATCGTCGCAATGCTTCAATCCTCGCTGCTCTCGATCTCAACTGCTGGACGATCGACGAGCTCGACGTAGGCCATCGGCGCGGCATCACCAGCGCGAAAGCCGCATTTGAGGATGCGCAGGTAACCGCCAGGGCGTTCGGTATAGCGCGGACCCAGCTCAGTAAAGAGCTTACCGACGACATCCTTATCACGCAGCCTCGCAAAGGCAAGACGGCGATGATGGACGGAGTCTTCCTTCGCTAAAGTAATCAATGGCTCGGCAACGCGCCGCAGTTCCTTAGCCTTAGGTAGGGTGGTTTTAATCAACTCGTGACGGAACAATGAGCCCGCCATGTTGCGAAACATGGCCTCCCGGTGTGCGCTATTCCGATTGAGTTTTCTTCCAGCTTTTAGATGTCGCATTGTTCTGTTCCGATCGGTAGTATTCCGGTCGCTCTTGGTCGGTCGCGCTTAGCCGCTCGCTATTTGACCATCAGCTCTTCGAGGTTATCGGGTGGCCAGTTCTCGAGACGCATCCCGAGTGATAGCCCGCGCGTGGCCAAGACATCCTTGATCTCGGTGAGCGACTTCTTACCAAGATTGGGCGTTTTTAGCAGCTCAACCTCGGTACGCTGGATCAGATCGCCGATCAGGTAGATGTTCTCGGCCTTGAGGCAATTGGCGGAGCGCACCGTCAGCTCCAACTCGTCAACCGGACGAACCAGGATCGGGTCGTAAGCGGGCTCGCTCGGACGCTCATCGGTGAGCCCCTCGCTGGGTCCAGACTGGTCGAGATCGACGAAGCTACTGAGCTGATCACGCAGGATGGTCGCCGCACGCTGTACTGCATCCTTCGCATCCAGTGTGCCATCGGTCTCGATATCGATCACGAGCCGATCGAGGTCAGTGCGCTGCTCGACACGAGCCGCTTGGACATCGATCGCCACTCGCAGCACCGGACTAAAGGTTGCGTCGAGCGGCAGTTTGCCGATGGGGCGATCCTCGCTCCCAGTGGCTTCACGCACAGTGGCCGGCTCGTAGCCGCGACCACGCCGCACGGTCAGAGACATGCTCAGCTCGCTTTTGCCGGTCAAGTTGGCGATGACCAGGTTAGGATTCGCGACCTCTGCCGTGTGGTCAATCGCGATATCGCCAGCGGTGACTGCACCTGGGCCAACCTTACTGAGGGTAAAGGTGGCCTCATCACGACCCTGCAGTCGAATCGCAAGCTGCTTCAGATTGAGCAAGATCTCGAGCACATCCTGCTGCACGCCTTCAATGGTCGTGTATTCATGGAGGATGCCCTGAATCTCGACCTCGGTAACGGCAAAGCCGTCCATCGAGGATAGCAAGATTCGCCGAAGCGCATTGCCGAGCGTATGACCAAAACCACGCTCGAAAGGCTCGAGTGAGACCTTGGCGCGATGCGGACTACCGGCGACGGGGTCGACCTTGACGATGCGTGGCTTGAGAAAGCCACCTGCGACGTCTGACATAGAAAACTCCCTCGGCGGCGTTACTTGGAGTACAACTCGACGATGAGCGACTCATTGATGTCGGAGGGCAGATCAACCCGGTCTGGAATCCGTTTGAAGACCCCTTTCGCTGACTTACTATCGACCTCAATCCATTCAGCGAAACCGTTCGCTTCGGCAAGCGCTAAGGCGTTTTGAACACGCACTTGCTTTTTTGCCTTATCACGAACCTCAATCTCGTCTTCAACCGAGACCTGATAAGAGGGTATTGAAACCAGCTTACCATTCACTAATACAGCCTTGTGGCCGATCAACTGCCGCGCCTCGGCCCGCGTTGCGCCGAAACCCATCCGGTAGACGACATTATCAAGCCGGCGCTCTAGCAGTTGTAGCAGGTTTTCACCGGTTGCCCCCTTGCGACGGGCGGCCTCGGAGTAATAGTTGCGGAACTGCTTCTCCATCACACCATAGGTGCGACGGACCTTCTGCTTCTCTCGCAGCTGAAGACCGTAATCGGAGAGCCGGCGCCGCCGGTCTGCGGCCTGACCTGGCTGCTTCTCCAGATTGCACTTGGTCTCGAGCGCGCGCGCCCTGCTCTTGAGCCCAAGATCGACGCCTTCGCGGCGTGCGAGCTTGCAGGTGGGACCAATGTATCTCGCCATGTTCTCTGCCCTGTTAGACGCGCCGCTTCTTCGGCGGCCGGCAACCGTTGTGTGGGATCGGGGTCACGTCAGTGATGCTCGCGACCTTAAATCCGGCATTATTCAGTGCACGTACCGCGGATTCGCGACCGGGCCCCGGACCTTTGACGTGGACGTCAAGATTGACGACCCCGAACTCCTTCGCGGCCTGCCCAGCACGGGTTGCCGCAACCTGTGCCGCAAACGGCGTGCTCTTCCGCGAGCCGCGAAAGCCAGAGCCGCCCGAGGTCGCCCAGGTCAAGGCATTGCCCTGCCGATCCGTGATGGTGATGATGGTGTTGTTGAACGAGGCATGGATATGTGCCACGCCATCCGCCACCTGCTTCTTTACTTTCTTGCGCGTGCGCAGCTGCTTAGCCACTGTAATCTGTCTCCGAGCGGAAAAGGCATTCCCTGCCGCTAGTGCGATCCCGCACTAGTCGGACAGAGCCCTTAAACGGGTTTAACGACGAACCGGGCGCCGCGGTCCTTTACGAGTCCGCGCATTGGTGCGCGTGCGTTGGCCGCGCAGTGGAAGACCGCGCCGATGGCGAATTCCTCGATTACAGCCAAGATCCATCAAGCGCTTGATGTTCATCGACACTTCGCGACGGAGGTCACCTTCGACCGAAAATTTAGCAACTTCGGTGCGAAGACGATCGATCTCTTCCTCGGAGAGTGTCCGGATGGGCGCGGAGGTGGAAACCTGTGCGGCCTCGCAGATCGCGGCCGCCCGAGTCCGCCCGATCCCATAGATCGATGTCAAGGCAATGACCGCATGCTTGCGATCTGGAATATTGACTCCGGCGATTCGAGCCATGCGCGTTGCGCTCCTAAGCGTTCGGTTCTTTTAGAAGAAAAAGTGTAAACAGGGCAGTATAGCACCGCGCGCCTGAAGGGGGAAGAGGCGAAGAGCCTCAGCTCGCTAGCCCTGGCGCTGCTTATGGCGTGGGTCCTTACAGATCACGCGGATGGTGCCATTGCGACGAATTGTCTTGCAATGGCGGCAGATCTTTTTGACAGATGCTCTTACCTTCATGATGCTCTCCAATTAGGTGTTGATGTTGGCGGTCTCATCGGTTAGTGGCCTCATTCGCGCGCAGGAATCCTCTTCATACCCATCACGCCAAGCAGCGATTTAAGTTGCCGCAGCCGCTTCTTTGCACTAGCGCGTCAGACCAGCCCCAGGTGCCTTCAGGTTAGCCTTCTTCATCAGACCTTCATACTGGTGCGACATCAGATGCGCTTGAACTTGGGCCATGAAGTCCATCACCACCACGACCACGATCAGCAGCGAAGTGCCACCGAAGTAGAACGGCACGTTCCAGCCAACGATCAAGAATTCTGGCAGCAAGCACACGGCGGTGATGTATAAGGCACCGGCGGCGGTGAGCCGCGTCATCACCGAATCGATATAACGAGCTGTCTGCTCGCCCGGCCGGATACCGGGAATGAAAGCACCCGAGCGTTTCAGATTATCAGCGGTATCCTTGGCGTTGAAGACCAAGGCCGTATAGAAGAAGCAGAAAAAGATGATCGCGGTTGCGTAGAAGATCACGTAGACCGGCTCCCCTGGGGAGAGCTTGCTCGTGATATCGGCAAGCCAACGCATATTCTCCGACTGACCAAACCACTGCCCTAGGGTGCCAGGAAATAGGATGATACTCGAGGCGAAGATTGGTGGGATAACCCCAGCCATGTTCAGCTTCAGCGGCAAGTGTGTGCTCTGCGCCGCAAGCATGCGCCGCCCTTGTTGCCGCCGCGCGTAATTGACCGTGATTCGTCGCTGCCCACGCTCGACAAAGACCACGAAGGCGGTAACCGCCAGCGCCAAGGCAAAGAGGACTAAGACGGCTAGCGCATTCATCTCGCCAGTCCGGACCAGTTCTAGAGTCCCACCGACCGCCGCCGGAAGACCGGCAACGATACCAGCAAAGATGATCAGCGAGATGCCGTTGCCGATACCCCGCTCAGTGATCTGCTCTCCCAGCCACATCAAGAACATGGTGCCGGTGACTAAGGAGACAGCAGCAGTAAAGACGAAGCCAAAGCCTTGCTGTACGACCAGTGCAGAGCCCCCCGCGGTCTGTCCCTGCAGCGCAATCGAGATCCCGATCCCCTGAAAGGTTGCCAGCACGACCGTACCGTAGCGGGTGTACTGGGTGATCTTACGCCGACCGGCCTCGCCCTCTTTCTTGAGCTGCTCAAGCTGCGGGATGACCGCCGACATCAGCTGCATGATGATGCTAGCGGAGATGTACGGCATGATGCCGAGGGCCAAGATACTCGCACGCTCCAGTGCACCACCCGAGAACATGTTGAACATGTCCAGGATTGAGCCTTGATTCTGGTCGAAGAGTACTGCCAGTGCCTCGGGATTCACCCCAGGCACAGGAATGAAGGTGCCGATGCGATAGACCAACAGCGCACCGAGCACAAACAGCAACCGCTGTCGCAGCTCTGTGAGCCGGCCCATACCGCCGAGCGACTGCATCATCGATGCCGTATTCTTCGCCATCTTGCCCGCCCCTGATACGCTTGTGCTGGATTAGCTTTCGGTCTCGGCAACCGACCCGCCCGCCGCTTCGATCGCGGTGCGGGCGCCGGCAGTCAGCCGCAAACCCTTAACCTGGTAGGCCCGGTCGACATCACCAGACTTGATCAGTTTCACCGAGGAGATCGCTCCGGTGATCAGACCTGCCGCTCGCAGGCTCGCCAAGTCGACCTCGGTACCCTCCAGTCGTTTCAGCTCGCTCAACCGAATCTCATCTTTACAGGAGGCCTTGCGCGAGCGAAAACCGACCTTAGGCAGGCGGCGCTGCAACGGCATCTGACCGCCTTCAAAGCCAGTCTTATGGAAGCCACCGGTACGCGACTTCTGCCCCTTGTGGCCACGCCCAGCGGTCTTTCCGAGCCCGCTCCCGATGCCACGGCCAACCCGTTTCGCCTCAGGTCGGCTGCCTGGATCGGGGGAAAGAGTATTCAGACGCATCTCAACCGTCCTCCAAAATGCGGACCATGTACTGCACCTTATTTACCATGCCGCGGGTCGCCGGTGTATCTTCCACCTCGACGATCTGATGCATGCGTCGCAGGCCGAGGCCGCGAACACAATCTTGGTGCCTCTTTAAGCGCCCGTGCATGCTGCGCACGAGTTGCACCTTCAGCCTGTTCTCCGCCATTGCTCGCTCCTAACCTAGGATCTCTTCAACGGTCTTACCGCGCTTCGCGGCAACGGCATCGGCGTCGACCATGCCAGAGAGGCCATTGATCGTCGCTTGAACCACATTGATGGCGTTGTTGGTGCCGATGCATTTGGCCAGCACATCCTGCACCCCCACCACCTCGAAGACGGCACGCATTGCACCACCTGCAATGATGCCTGTCCCTTCTGAGGCCGGCTGCATATAGACATGGGCGGCACCGTGGCGGCCATTGAGCGGATATTGCAGCGTCGGACCCTTGAGCTTGATATCGACCATATTTTTGCGGGCACTCTCCATTGCCTTTTGGATCGCGACCGGAACCTCACGTGCCTTGCCCGTGCCGTAGCCGACACGGCCTTTGCCATCGCCGACCACGGTAAGCGCACCAAAACCAAATACGCGACCACCCTTGACGACCTTGGCTACACGGTTCACTGAGATCAGCTTCTCGAGCAGTTCGTCGCCTTCGGGCTTTGGGTTGTAATTCGACATCTGCGTCTCCTCAGAACTGAAGCCCGTGCTCGCGCGCGGAATCGGCCAACGCCTTAACGCGGCCGTGATATTTAAACCCGGAGCGATCGAAGCTCACCTTCTCGACACCAGCCGAGCGTGCGCGCTCGGCAATCGCATGGCCGATCTTAACGGCGGCATCAATATTGCCAGTGCGCCCCTCGCAATCGGCCTTGAGCGCTTTTTCGACCGTCGAGGCGCTCGCAACGACACGGTCGCCGGTTCCGGCGATCACCTGCGCGTAGATGTGGCGGGGTGTCCGGTAGACGCAGAGCCGATAGCCACCAAGCTCGCGAATCTTGGCTCGTGCACGTGTGGCGCGCCGAAGCCGGGCATGTTTCTTATCCATCCGCATCACCTATTTTTTCTTGGCTTCTTTACGCAGAACTTGCTCATCCGCGTAACGAACGCCCTTGCCCTTGTAGGGTTCCGGCGGGCGGAACCCACGAATCACGGCAGCGACCTGACCGACTTGCTGCTTGTCGATTCCGCGCACGACGATCTCAGTCGGCGATGGGGTCTCGATCTCGATGCCATCAGGAACCGGGAAGTCGATAGGATGTGAGAAGCCAAGCGCGAGATTAAGCACCTTGCCTTTTGCTTGCGCCCGGTAGCCAACACCAACCAGGCTCAGCTTGCGCTCAAAGCCATTACTCACACCCTGCACCATATTGTTCAACAGTGCACGCGTGGTACCGACCATCGCCCACTGTGCATCGCTGTCGTTTGCGGGCCGGGTGGTGACAACGGCCTCATCGATATCGACCTCAACGAACGGATGAATCGACCAGGACAGCGAGCCTTTCGGTCCCTTGACGGTGACCTCACGCCCAACCATCTTGATATCGACCCCCTTTGGCACCTGTACAGGCGCTTTACCTATTCTGGACATGACAACCTCCCTCAGGCGACGTAAGCCAAGATCTCGCCACCGTGTCCGGCCTTGCGCGCGGCACGGTCAGACATCAAGCCCTGCGAGGTTGATACGATAACGACGCCAAGCCCGCCCCAGACACTAGGCAATTCGTCTTTACCACGATAGATCCGCAGCCCAGGACGCGAGACCCGCTTCAGGTACTCGATAACTGGCTTACCACGGTAATATTTCAGCTTGAGGACGAGCTGCGGCCTGGCTTTCTCGTCATCCTCGACGGAAACATCAGCGATATAGCCTTCATCTCGTAATAGGTTGGCAACGGCCAGCTTCTTTTTCGACATCGGCATCGAGATAGTAATCTTGCCGCGCGCTTGGCCGTTACGGATACGCGTGAGCATATCCGCAATGGGATCAGTCATACTCATGGACTTGCTCCAGGGTCAGGCCGCCGATTAAAGCGCGATACCCTCTAGGGTTTCTCGATCCTGCCCGCCTTTGGCTGCGCAGGGTGATCGGGAAGTCCGATCAAAATCAATCGTTCAGCACAGGTTCGCGGTAGCGATGCGTCACCAGACGGCCCTAGGGCCTACCAACTGGCCTTGACAACGCCAGGCACATCGCCACGCATCACAGCCTCACGCAGCTTATTGCGGCCGAGCCCAAACTTGCGATAGACAGCATGCGGGCGGCCACTGACGCGGCAGCGACGCTGTATCCGCGACGGGCTAGCATCGCGTGGCAACTTCTGAAGCGCCACCACCGCCGCCTCGACCTGTTCTGGATCGGCGCTCCGATCGTTGATGACAGCCTTCAACTGGGTGCGACGCTCTGCGTAGCGCTGCGCGATTAAGGCACGCTTTTTATCGCGCGCGATCATGCTCTTCTTCGCCAACCTTGCCTCCGAAAACTAGGTACGAAACGGGAACTGGAAGGCCTCGAGCAATGCGCGCCCTTCCTCGTCAGTACGCGCGCTCGTCGTAATCACGACATCGAGACCACGCACCGAATCGATCTTGTCGTAGTCGATCTCTGGAAAGATGATCTGCTCGCGAACGCCCAGCGAATAATTGCCGCGGCCGTCGAAAGCCTTCGGACTAAGACCACGGAAATCCCGGACACGAGGGATTGCGACATTGATCAGTCGATCCAGGAACTCATACATGCGCTCACGACGCAAGGTGACCTTGCAGCCAACTGGCCAACCCTCGCGGATCTTAAACCCAGCAACGGACTTGCGCGCATTCGTCACAACAGGCTTTTGGCCGGCAATCTTAGTCAGATCGCCGACGGCAAAGTCCATGACCTTCTTATCGGTGACGGCCTCTCCCACGCCCATGTTGAGGGTGATCTTGGTCAGCCGCGGCACCTGCATGACGCTCTTAAAGCCAAAGCGCTTCTGCAGCTCGCCGA
This sequence comes from Halochromatium sp., assembly GCA_010912705.1. Taxonomy (GTDB): domain Bacteria; phylum Pseudomonadota; class Gammaproteobacteria; order Chromatiales; family Chromatiaceae; genus Lamprobacter. Next base: position 5,976 of record POWB01000006.1, on the reverse strand, counting down.
CATACTGCTCGTTGTAGAGTGTCTGCAACCTAGACATATGCTTACCCAACGTCGACGACTTCGCCGTCGGACTTAAAGATCCTAACCTTAGTGCCATCTTCCAGGGTCTTAAAGCCGACTCGATCGGCACGCCCGACAGCAGGATTGTAGACACCGACATTCGAGCGGTGCAGTGGCATCTCTTTATCGACGATTCCGCCCTGGATACCCTTTTGCGGATTCGGTTTCTGGTGTTTTTTCGCCATGTTGACGTTTTCCACCACGACCCGATCACCATCGATCTTCAGCACAGTACCGCGCTTGTTCTTATCCTTGCCGGCGATGACCATGACGTCATCGCCTACCTTGATCTTGTTCATGTTTAGAGAACCTCGGGCGCCAGCGAGATGATCTTCATGAAACGCTCACCGCGCAGCTCACGTGTCACCGGCCCAAAGATGCGGGTACCGATCGGCTGCAGCTGATTGTTGAGCAGCACTGCCGCATTACCGTCGAAGCGAATGCGCGAGCCATCCGGACGACGTACACCCTGGCGCGTCCTCACCACAACCGCATTAAAGACGTCACCCTTCTTGACCTTCCCGCGCGGGATGGCATCTTTAACCGTGACCTTGACCACATCACCGATGCCGGCATAGCGCCGATGCGAGCCGCCTAGCACCTTGATGCACTGCACCGAGCGCGCCCCGCTATTGTCGGCCACGCTGAGGCGGGTTTGCATTTGAATCATTGTATGAACCTACCTTTGCAACTGCTGAGCGGGTGCGACCTAGGTCTGGTCGGCACGTCCGGAGCAAAAGAGAGACCGGAGCGGCCTCGCCTAGCGAGCGCGCTCGACGACCTCGACTAACCGCCAGCTTTTTGTTTTCGACAGGGGCCGGCATTGCTCGACGCGCACCCAATCACCCTTATTGCACTCGTTTGCGTCGTCGTGGGCATGGATCTTAGTCGAGCGGCGCATGAACTTTCCGTACAGTGGATGCTTGACGCGGCGCTCGATGATCACCGTAATCGTCTTGTCCATCGCGTTGCTGATCACCTGCCCGGTGAGGACGCGATTGCTCTCATTATTCTCACTCATTGACCGGTCTCCGCCGCCTTCATCTGCTCTGCCATCAGGGTCTTTATCCGCGCGATGTCACGGCGCACTGTCTTGACCTGAGATGGCCGAGAAAGCTGTCCGGTGCGCTGTTGCATGCGCAGGTTGAACTGTTCTTTCAGCAGTTCGTGCAAACGCTTCTCGAGCTCGGCGGTACCGAATGTACGTAATTCATGAGCCTTCATCAGAGCACCGTCCTCTTCTCGAAACGCGTCTGTACTGGCAGCTTGGCCGCAGCGAGTTGAAAGGCGTCACGGGCGAGCTCTTCCGATACACCCTCGATCTCGTAGAGCATCCGACCAGGTTGGATCAGTGCGACCCAGTACTCGACGTTACCCTTACCTTTGCCCATACGAACCTCGAGAGGCTTCTTCGAGATTGGCTTATCTGGGAAGACACGAATCCAGAGCTTACCGCCACGCTTGACCTTACGTGTGATCGCACGCCGTGCGGCCTCGATCTGACGTGCTGTAAGCCGACCGCGACCAACCGCTTTCAGCCCATACTCACCGAAGGAGACCTCACTACCGCTCTGCGCCAGGCCGCGATTGCGGCCCTTGTGCTGCTTTCTAAACTTTGTACGCTTTGGTTGCAGCATGGCTCAACCCTTCTTCTCGGTCTTGTCTTTGACGCCTGTACCAGGGAAGTCCCCAAGGACCTCGCCACGGAAGACCCAGACCTTGACACCTAGGATGCCGTAGGTAGTCCTTGCTTCGGCGAAGCCATAATCGATATCTGCACGCAGCGTATGCAGCGGTACCCGACCTTCGCGATACCATTCCGAACGGGCAATCTCAGCACCATTCAAACGGCCAGCGATATTGACACGGACACCACCAGCACCAGCCCGCATGGTGCCCTGTACCGCACGCTTCATTGCGCGCCGGAACATGATGCGGCGCTCAAGCTGCTGGGCGATACCCTCGGCAACCAGTTGCGCGTCGAGCTCGGGCTTACGAATCTCCTCGATGCTGATATGCACCGGGATACCCATTCGCTCTGAGACCTCCGCGCGCAGCTTATCGATATCGCCACCTTTTTTACCGATCACCACGCCGGGGCGTGCGGTATGGATGGTGATATGCGCATTACGTGCCGGCCGGTTGATCTGGATGCGACTGACCGAGGCGCTAGCGAGCTTCTTCTTCAAGAACGCCCGCACCTCAAGATCGTTATTCAACAGATCGGGAAAATCCTTCGAGCTTGCGTACCAGATCGAATTCCAATCCTTGACGATACCAAGCCGAATACCAATTGGATGTACTTTTTGTCCCATGCCTCAACCCCGACCGTCGCGTTCTGCTACCCGGACACTAATGTGGCTGGTGCGTTTCAAGATCCGCGACGCCCGGCCCTTGGCCCGAGCGCGCAGGCGCTTCATTGTCGGCCCCTCGCCCACTTGCACCTCAACGACGTGCAACTGATCGATATCGGCGCCGGCATTATTCTCTGCATTAGCGATTGCCGACTCCAAGAGCTTGCGCAGCATAGGCGCGCCCTTCTTGGTGCTGAATGCCAAATCATTGAGGGCTCGCTCAACGTGCTGCCCACGGATCTGGTCTGCGACCAGTCGTGCCTTTTGCGCCGAGATGCGTGCGTACTTCAGTGTCGCTGCTGCTTGCATGCCTAATCCCCTAGCGCTTCTTGGCCTTGCGATCCGCCGCATGACCACGGAAGGTCCGGGTCAGCGCGAACTCGCCCAACTTGTGCCCGATCATATTTTCATTGATCAACACCGGCACATGCTGGCGGCCGTTATAGACGGCGATGGTCAAACCGACCATCTCCGGCAAAATCATTGAGCGGCGCGACCAAGTCTTGATCGGCCGTTTACTATTCTGGGCCACCGCATCCTCGACCTTCTTGGCCAAGTGATGATCGATGAACGGGCCCTTACGGATCGAACGTGCCACGTGATCGCTCCTCGCGTTGTCTTACTTGCGCCGACGACGACGTACGATCATGCCGTCCGTACGCTTGTTGTTTCGAGTCTTGTGACCCTTGGTGGGAACACCCCAAGGGCTCACCGGGTGCCGACCACCCGAGGTCCGGCCCTCGCCACCGCCGTGCGGATGGTCGACCGGGTTCATCACGACACCGCGCACCGTCGGGCGCACCCCACGCCAGCGCGACGCCCCCGCTTTGCCAAGCTTGCGGAGGCTGTGCTCACCGTTACCAACGACACCGATGACGGCGCGGCAATCGGCATGCACCTTACGCATCTCGCCGGAGCGTAAGCGCAAGGTTGCAAAGTCACCCTCGCGGGCAACCAACTGCACTGAAGCACCAGCAGCACGGGCAATTTGTGCACCCTTTCCGGGCCGCATCTCGATGCAGTGGACCTCGGTTCCAACCGGGATATTGCGCAGCGGCAAGCAATTACCCACAGCAATCGGGGCCGTCTCGCCAGCCATCACCGGCGAGCCCTCAACCAAGCCCTTAGGTGCAATGATGTAAGCACGCTCACCATCAGCATATTTGAGCAGGGCAATATTGGCACTGCGGTTGGGATCGTATTCGATCCGCTCTACCACCGCCGGAATACCCTGCTTGCGCCGCTTAAAATCAATGATGCGGTAGCGCTGCTTATGACCGCCGCCACGGTGCCGCACCGAGATCCGGCCCTGATTATTACGGCCACCGGTCTTCGTTTTCTTCGAGAGCAGGGCCTCGTGGGGAGCACCTTTGTGCAGACCAGTCCCAGTGATCTTGACGACGAACCGCCGGCCCGGCGATGTCGGATTTGTCTTAACGATAGCCATTGTCTGTTATCCGTCTCGTAAGTGGGCCTCGACTCGCGCACCGACCAAAACCGGACTGAGCGCGCAGTGCGGGTCTCGCTTGGCCGATCAGGCACCGCCCCCAAAGTCGATTTCATTACCAGGCGCCAGGCGAACATAGGCCTTACGCCAGTCAGGCCGCTTGCCGAGTCGAGCGCCAAAGCGCTTCGCCTTGCCCTTGACGTTCAGCACTTGAACGGCGTCCACCTTGACATCAAAGAGCATCTCGACAGCCTGCCCGATCTCGCGCTTGGTCGCTGTTGGAGTGACCCGAAACGTATATTGCGACGATTGGTCAGCAACCTGTGCGGACTTTTCGGAGATGATCGGACCTAAGAGGACTTTCATCAGCCGTTCTTGATTAACGCCGGCATTCATGACAAACGCTCCTCTAGTCGGCGTAGTGCAGCCTCAGTGATCAACAGCATTTCCACAGCGACCAGGCTCACTGGATCGACACCAGAGGCCGTGTCAATCCAAACCCCAGGTAGGTTACGTGCGCCCAGCGCCAAGTTATAGTCGATCTCATCGACCAAAATCAGGACGCGCTCAAGGCCCAGCTCAGCCAGTTTCGCACGCACTGCCTTCGTCTTCGGCGCCTCGATGGCGAATTCAGAGACGACCTGCAGGCGATCAGCACGGACTAGCTCGGAAATGATCGAGCGCAATGCGCCGCGATACATCTTTCGGTTGACCTTTTGCTCATAATTGCGCGGTTGAGCGGCAAAGGTCACACCACCGCTACGCCACAATGGGCTACGGCTGGTACCGGCACGCGCACGACCTGTGCCCTTTTGCCGATATGGCTTAGCACCGCCGCCACTCACGGCGGAACGATTCTTCTGAGCCTTGGTTCCGGCGCGCCCACCGGCCATGTAGGCGGTGACGACCTGGTGCACCAGGCCCGGCTTGTAATCGGCGCCGAAGACCAGGTCAGCAACCTGGACCGAGGACGACTCGGCGTTGCGTATAGCCAGCTCCATGATTAAACCTTCCGATTCTTCTGTTTCACCGAGGGCACCACTACTAGGCGTCCCCCAGCTGGACCAGGCACGCCACCGCGGATCAGCAGCAGGTTGCGATCAAGGTCAACCCGTATGACCTCGAGGTTCTGCTGGCAACGATTGACGTTGCCCATCTGTCCGGCCATCTTTTTGCCCTTGAGCACACGCCCTGGGGTCTGACATTGCCCGATCGAGCCTGGCGCCCGATGCGACAACGAGTTGCCGTGGGTGCTGTCTTGACCGCGGAAGTGGTGCCGACGGATGGTGCCCGTGAAGCCACGGCCCTTGGTCAGGCCGCGCACATCGACCTTTTGTCCGACCTCAAACAACGAGGCATCAAGCTCGCTGCCATCGGTGAGATCTTCACCTTCACCAGCTTCCAAGCGGAACTCGTGCAGGGTTATACCCGGCTCAACACCGGCCTTCGCGAAATGCCCGGCCAGAGGCTGGGTCACGCGTGTCTTACGGCGACGCCCAGTGGTCACCTGAACCGCGCGGTAACCATCGCGCTCTTCGGTCTTAGCCTGAGTTACGCGGTTGGGCTGCACCTCGATGACGGTGACTGGAATCGATTGTCCATCGTCACCGAAGATGCGGGTCATACCGGCTTTGCGGCCGATCACGCCAATGGCCATCGTCTTAACCTCAGCTCAGTTTGATCTGTACGTCGACGCCGGCAGCCAGGTCGAGCTTCATTAGGGCATCGACCGTCTTATCGGTCGGATCGACGATATCCATCAGCCGTTTATGCGTACGGAGCTCATACTGATCGCGCGCGTCCTTATTGACGTGTGGCGAAATCAGCAGGGTATAGCGCTCATGACGCGAGGGCAGCGGGACCGGACCACGTACCTGCGCGCCTGTGCGCTTGGCCGTATCCACGATCTCGCGCGCGGACTGATCGATCAGTCGATGATCGAACGCCTTGAGTCGAATGCGTATGCGTTGGCTTGCCATGCCCATTACTCAATGATCTTCGCGACGACGCCGGCGCCGACGGTACGGCCACCTTCGCGCACCGCAAAGCGCAGCCCTTCTTCCATCGCGATCGGCGCGATGAGCTTGACGGTCATCTTGACGTTGTCGCCAGGCA
>POWB01000005.1:132500-183517 GCA_010912705.1 Halochromatium sp. | reverse complement strand
TGTTTCTGATATTGATCGAATTGAATTTTCTCATTTTGATTTTTATTAAAAAATGATTGCCATTCAATTATTAATAGGGTCGAATTATAACTTTTCAAGGTTAAGCTCTTGTTTTGAAAAAACTTACTGAAAGCAGGCTCGCCAAGTTACTGAAAAATAAAAAAATATTATTTAGTCACAAGTCTAGTGTTGATCCGCCCCGGAAAGCTGTGGGGATTCTTGCGCCGGACTGGCCCTGGGCATTGATGGATGTTGGGCGGTCGGTCGCCGGTCCCGCGCGCGGGCTGCAGCCGCTCCAGGCGCGCGCGCAGCGCCGCCGCCTCCTGCGCAAGCCAGGGATGCTGGTCATACTCGACCCACTCCGCCCCCAACAGATGGCGGCACAGTCGCACCATGCGCGCGTCGTCCAGTCCACCCTGATCGCGATAGGGACTGGTCGAGATGCGGCACAGAACGCGGCGTAAGCCGAAGCGCGGCTCGACACACAAGGACAGGAAGCCGAACAGCTCGGCGAAGGGATTGGCCAGCGTCACGCGCCGTTCGCCGAGCCGGCGATAGAGGACGATCAGCAACAGCCCCGGCTCCGGGCGGCGGTAGATGATCTCGGCCTCACGCATCCGAACACGTGGGCCGATGTAAAGCGAGTCGGGACGATTGGACAGACGATGCGCGGTGACGGCATGACCCATGGCCCTGAGCGCATCCACGATCGGGTCGAGAACTCTTGCCGAAGGATCTGCATCAGTATCGATCACCAGCGCACTCCATCGAATAACCTTCTTAGACTACATCTCGACATCTTCTGAAACGTTGACAAAACTCACGGAATCGCGGCATGGTTCTTGCTAAGAATCACAACAGGATGCGATCCAGCGGCTGCACCGTGATCTCCTGCGTCAATTCCTGATACGACAGCACCGGCACCTCATACAGCTCCATCTCGATCAGCTTGCGCACATAGCGCCGGATATCCATCGACACCACGATCACCGGACGCGCTCGTCCAGGGCGCAGCTCGCCGATCGATTGCTTACAGTGCGCAACGAACGTCTGCGCCACCGCCGGATCAAGCGCCATGTAACTCCCGGCCGAGGTCTGACGAATCGAACCGCGAATCGTCTCCTCGACATCGGGCGCGAGCAGATAGGCCGGCAGCATGTTCTGCCCGCTGCTGTACTTGTAGCTGATATAGCGCTTGAGCGTGCCACGAATGTATTCGCACAGCAGCACCGAGTCCTTTTCCTTCTGCCCCCACTCGACCAACGCCTCCAGGATGGTGCGCAGATTGCGAATCGAGATCTCCTCCGACACCAGACGCTGAAAGATCTCGGTGATCTTCTGGATCGGCAGCACCCGCTGCACCTCCTTCACCAGCTCACCGAAACTCCCCTCCATCTGACTGAGCAGATAGCGCGTCTCCTGGATGCCGATGAAATCGGGCGCGTATTTCTTCAGGATGAAAGACAGATGGAAGGTCAGCACGCGCGGCAGATCCAGCGTGGCGATGCCGGCCTGGTCGAGTCGGGCGCGCTGCCGCTCCTCGACCCAGAGCGTCTCGACACCGGGCAGAAACCGATCGCCGCCCTCGCTCTGCACCCCGAGCATCTCCAGATGCCGCGCCTCCTCGCGACAGAACACCCAGCCGGGACGCAACCGCCCCTGCGCCATCGGCGTCTCTTGGATCAGGATCTGATAGGTGCCGTTGGTCAGATTGGCGTTGTAGCGCAGATGGATACCGGGGAACGGCACCCCGAGATCCAGATAGAGCGCGCGGCGCACCTGGATCAACGCCTCGTTCAATTCATCGGCGTGCAGCACCCGCTCCAGGGTTGCATCGACATCGATCAGCAGCGGCACGGTCAGCGCGAACTCGTCTTCGACCGCACCGGCACGCTCCTTGGACGCCGCCTTTGCTTTGGCCGACTGACCAGCCGGCGCCATGGCCGGAATCGTCCCGCCGCTCGCCTCAGCCGCCGCCTCGACCTGACTGATGCGGATTAGCGTCCAGCTCAACCCGAGCAGGGTCAGGCCGAGCGGGATGAACACCTGATAGGGAAAGCCCGGAATGGCCGCGAACAGAAACAACAGACTGCCAGCGATCAGCAGCGCCTTGGGCTGCGCCAGCACCTGCTTGCCGATGTCGGAGCCGAGATTGCTCGACTCGTCGGTCGAAACGCGGGTGACGATGATGCCGGCCGTGATCGAGATCAGCAGCCCTGGGATCTGCGACACCAGACCGTCGCCGATCGAGAGGATCGAATAGACCTCGACCGCCTGCCCTGTCGTCATGCCCTTCTGCAGCGCGCCGATGGCGATGCCGCCGATCAGATTGACGGCGGTAATAATGAGTGAGGCGATAGCGTCGCCCTTGACGAACTTCATGGCTCCATCCATCGAGCCGTAGAGCTGGCTCTCCTTCTCGACCAGCCCGCGTCGCCGACGCGCCTCGTCCATGTCGATCAGACCGGCGCGCATGTCGCCGTCGATACTCATCTGCTTGCCCGGCATGGCGTCGAGCGAGAACCGCGCGCTGACCTCGGCCACGCGCTCCGAGCCCTTGGTGATCACGACGAACTGCACAATGGTGATGATAAGAAATAGGACCATGCCGACGGCGAAGTTGCCGCCAACCACGAACTCGCCGAAGGCCTGGATGATCTCACCGGCATCGGCGTTGAGCAGGATCAGGCGCGTGGAGCTGATGTTGAGCGCCAGCCGAAACAGCGTGGTGATCAGCAGGATCACCGGAAACACCGAAAAGGCCAGCGGCGAGGGAATATAGACCGCGACCATCAGCAGGATCATGCCGGCGGTCATGTTGACTGCGATCAGGGCATCGAGCACCAGGGTCGGCAGCGGCACGATGATCATGAACAGGATCATGACCACCGAGACCGCGAGCAGGATGTCGCTGCGGCGCGTGACCAGTCCCAGGATGGCTTGGGCTTGGGTGAACATTCAGCCGCCGTCCGGTCGCAGTTGCAGATAGCGGTTGAGGCTGTCTTGGGCCTCGCCCGCGCGGCCGAGCGCGCGCAGGGCCTGAGCGCGCAACAGCAGGATGGGCGCATTGTCGACGCTGGGCGTCTCCAGCCGTAACAGGGTATCGACCGCTGTCAGCGCCTCGTCCGGCTCGCCGGCGCGCAGCGCGGCATAGCTGAGCGCGCGCCAAACACCAGATTCCGTGGGCGCCAGGCGCGCCAAGGCGCGCAGCAGGATCAGCGCCTCGCCGGCGCGATCCTGCTCCAGATAGACGTCGGCCAGCACCCACAGGGCTTGGGTCCGCTCCTGACTCCACATGGCGGCCTAAGCCCGCATCAGCAGTGCGCGATAGCTAGCCAGCAGATCGCGCAGTTCGAGTTCGCGGGTCAGCAGCTCGCCGGCAGCGGCGAGGTGCGGGTCCTGGTCGCGCGCGGCCAGTTCACTCAGCACTTGGGCGCTGTCGCGCACCAGCGACTCGAAACGCGCCGGGGTCAACAGGCTCGGATCGCTGACGCTTGGCTGGATAAACTGACGCAGAGCCTGATCCAGCGTCGTGGGGCGGAAGAGTTCGCCGACCCATTGACGAATCGGCCCGCCGGTGAGCTGGGTATCGCGCTGAGCCGGCAGATTGGTATCGACACCGTCGAGCCGAGCGATGACTTCGAGTCCGAGGTCGGGTGAAAAACCGCCGATCTTGTGATCCATGAAACACCTTTACGGTTGGACGACTGGGGCTTATCCGGCACTGGCGGCCTGATCCTGCAGGCGCGTGAGCAGTGCCAGCGCCTGCTCTAGGGCCGGCAGCGTGACCTCGGTCAATGGCAACCGCGCCAGAAAGACCAGTTGCGAGGCCTCGCGCAGTCCGACCTGAACCACGAACGGCCAATTGTGCTGATAGTGACAGAGCCGGAGCGCCTGCGAGAGACGCGCGCGCACCGGCTCGCGCGCGTCGACATTGCGGCTGAGATACATCAGCAGGCCTTGCGAGTGTTCCTCCAGATAGAGGGTGCCGCGCCGGTCGAAGGCGAAGACCGCCACGCCCTGCTGCCTGGACCAGCTGAAATCCGTCAGTCCCAGATCATGGGCAAAGGCATCGATCACCGGGCCGATCATGAACCTTCCTCCTCGTCCTCGCGCTCGATGGCACTGTCCAGTGCTTGCTGGATGACATCAAGCAGACGCGGGCGCTGTTCCGCGTCAGCATAGGCCTTGAGCGGAATCGATCGCGCCAACTCCTTGAACTCGCGTAGGAAATTGATTTCTCGTTCCAGCTCGCACACACCGAGTTTGCCCGGCAGCGGCATGATCGACTCGGGCCGCAGCCAGGTCTGGACCTGGAGCGCGAGCAGTTCGCCGAGCAGATCGCTCGGCTTGAACGCGCGATCCGGCGCGCGATAGCGTTCGACCAGGGTAGCGCAGTCCTCCAGCAGACCGGTCAGCAGTTCCAGCCGGTAGAGATCGTTGAGCAGCACACTGAGCTTGGCGCGGTCGATCGAGGGACCATCGGCTCCCAGGTCGGCGGCCAGGGCCTTGAGCAGATACTTGATCGCCTGTAACAGCTCGGAGTCGCCATGGCGATCTTTCAGGGTGTTGAAGGTCTCGCTCAGGCCGGAGGTGTCGAGCACGGCATCGCGATAGGTCGCGCGCAGGGTCTGCAAATCGCCGAGCTGGGTCTGGCTGAACTCGTCGGCGACCTCCGCGATATTGAGCGCCGCACGGATCGCCGGCCCCTGTTCGGCTTCGAGTTCGCGCAGGGCGCGCTCGGCCATGGCGATTTGGCTCGCCGGCGCGCCCTCCTCGCGCAGACGCTCGGCGAACGCCAGTAGCGCGGCATACTGATGGGAGGGTTCGGGGAATTGCTCGCGCACCTGATGGCGCAGATCGAACGACTCAGCATGGCGCAAACGCATCAGGATCTGCAGGACGCGCTCGAGATGGCTCTTGCGCAGGTCGGGTAGCTTGTCCATAACCTGCTTGACGCGCAGCATGGCGAGGCCCTTTTTCTGCTTGGCGGCATCGCTGATGGTGCGGCGCGCAAGCGTCTTCTCCTCGCTCTCGCCCTGCTGGAAGGTCATCTCCTCGGCGGCATCCTGGAGCAGTGAGCGCTGGTCGCCAAGCACCACGCGCTCGCCGCGATATTGCCCTTCGCGTTGCCCGTCGGTCACCGGCAATGCGTCGCACTCCGAGCGAAGGCCCGCGAGGTTAGCGGAATCGGCTTGAATCGAACCTGAACCGGTCATGGCGAACATGCTTGAGGGGGCTGACGATAGGAAGTGATTGAGTATACTGCTGACACGACACGCTGGAGTCGGCTGGAGGCCACAACCATTGAGCGACACGCACGCGGCACCGGGCCTCGACTACATCACCGACCTGCTCGCACGCTCCATCGAGGAGGTGCGGCTGCTGGAGGTGCGCGGGCGCGTGACCCAGATCACGGGGACCATCATCAAGGCCATGGTGCCGGGCGCGCGCATCGGCGAACTCTGCCATCTGCGCAATCCAGGCGAGGACTTCGAGCTTGTGGCCGAGGTGGTCGGCTTCAGCGGTAAGGAAGCATTGCTCACGCCCATGGGCGAGATCTACGGGGTGTCCTCCAATACCGAGGTCATCCCGACCGGACGCATGCAGATGGTGCCGGTGGGTCCGGGACTGCTGGGCCGGGTGCTCGACGGTCTGGGCGAGCCGCTGGATCAAGACAGGCTCGGCCCGCTGGAGGTCGAGACCCATTATCCGGTCTATCAGGACGCACCCGATCCGCTCAAACGCCGCATCATCGACAAACCCCTGGCGCTGGGTCTGCGCGTGCTCGACGGACTCCTGACCTGCGGCGAGGGCCAGCGCTTGGGCATCTTCGCGGCGGCCGGCGGCGGCAAGAGTACCCTGCTGTCGATGCTGGTGCGCGGGGCCGACGTTGACGTAACCGTGCTGGCGCTGATCGGCGAGCGCGGGCGCGAGGTACGCGAGTTCATCGAGCATGACCTGGGACCGGAGGGTTCGGCCAAGTCGGTGATCGTGGTCGCAACCTCGGACCGGCCCTCGATGGAGCGCGCCAAGGCGGCCTATGTGGCCACGGCGATCGCGGAGTATTTTCGCGATCAGGGACGACGGGTGCTGCTGCTGATGGACTCGGTGACGCGCTTTGCACGCGCCCAGCGCGAGATCGGGCTGGCCGCCGGCGAGCCGCCGACCCGGCGCGGCTTTCCGCCCTCGGTGTTCGCCACCCTGCCCCGTCTGATGGAGCGCGTCGGACAGTCCGACAAGGGCTTCATCACCGCGCTCTATACGGTGCTGGTCGAGGGCGACGACATGACCGAGCCGGTCGCCGATGAGACGCGCTCGATCCTCGATGGACATATCATCCTGTCGCGCAAGCTGGCAGCGGCCAATCATTATCCGGCCATCGACGTGCTGGCCAGCGTCAGCCGGGTGATGGGCGCCATTGTCGCGCCCGAGCACCGCGCGGCGGCGAGCCGGGTGCGCGAGCTGATGGCCAAGTACGAGGAGGTCGAGTTGCTGGTCAAGATCGGTGAGTACAAAAAGGGCAGCGATCCGCTCGCCGACGAGGCGCTGTCGCGCATCGATGCGATTCGCGCCTTTCTGCGCCAGCGCGGCGATGAACGGCCAAGCTTCGAGGAGACGGTCGCGACCCTGCGGCGACTGGTCGGCTGATCACAGCTTTCAGCCCCAGAGACGAGACGGCCCCGGAACCGCGACGCCGGCATGAGCGACACCTATGGCGAACTCTTGCGCATCAAGCAGTATCGCGAGCAGTTGGCCACGCGGGCGTTGCGACGCGAGCAGCAGCGCTTCGATCAGCAGGCGCGGGTCGTGCAGCAGGCGCGCGATGAGACGCAGCATTTTCATGACCACCGCCTGAGCGAAGAGCAGCGGTGTTTCGAGGCGATCCGCGAGCAGTTGGTGCTGGTCGAGCGCATCGAGGACATGAACCGCTATACCGCCCAATTACGCGAACGCGAGGCGCTCTTGAATCAGCGTGTGCTCGATGAGGAAAAGCAGCTGCAAACCGCGCGTCAGGCGCTGGACGAGGCGCGTGAGCGTCATGCGGCCAGCGTGCGCGAATGCGAGAAGTTCGAGCAGTTTGTCGCCGTACAGCGGGCCATTGAGGAGCGTGAACAGATGATGCGCGAGGAACAGGAGCTTGAAGAGATCGCTGGCGCCGCGCATCAGATGCGCCGGGAGTGGTCGTGAAGACAGATCGATCAGAGAAAGCCGCAACCCGTAACCCTTCGGACTCGGTCCCAGTCGCGGATCCGGACCCGTTGGATTCGCACGTCGGCGCCAAACTCAACCAAGCGGCCGAACGGTTTAGCACCCTACTGCACACCAAGCCGGAATCCGATGTCTCCACTGACTCGGCCCCGATCATTGAGCGACCCCCTTTCGACCGAAGGCCAGCAGCGAGCAAACCAGCCCGCAGCAGTGATGACACTGACGCGGATATCCTGGGCGAAGATGGCAAATCCAGCGGCCACGACGAGCCCCCAGGCCCGATCATCAACCCCTTAACCGACCCCTTGATCGGTCGTCAGCCCGCCGATGCGCGGTCGACGCCTGTGTCTGCGAGCGATCGACCGATCCATGGGCCAGCTGATGCCAAGTCCGATCGCCTGTCCACCGACGGCCAACCGGTCCGACCGCCGAATGCCTTCATCATCGGCGAGAGAGGCCCTGAGTCGGCACAGCCGACAAGCGGCCCCCCGGGCCAACAACAAACCAAGCCCAACGAGTCATCCTCATCCGGCAGCGACTTCCCGACGGGCGATCGCATTTTGCAAGGACTCGGCCAGCAGCGCGCCACGGTCGAAAACCCATCGACACCCGAGACGAGCACGACGCAAACCAGCGACCAGGTCGAGCAGATCGAACGCCTCGGCGAGCGTTTGGCCCAGCGCATTCTAGTGACCGACCGCGGTGAAGTCGGCGACTCGGAGGTGCGCATCCAATTGCGCGAATCCGTCTTGCAGGGCGGCGAGATCCGGCTGCGCCAAGAACATGGCCAGCTCCTGGTCAGCATCCAGATCCCCAGTACCGATCTCGCGCGCCAGTTGTCCGGCCAGGCCGACAGCCTGCAACAGGCCCTCGCCAACCGGCTGGAGACCCCGGTTCGGGTCGAGGTGCAGGTCATCGACGCGCGTAACGCTGGTCATGACGCCGGTCATGACGCTGGTCATGATTCCAACCCCGGCGATGGACGCTCGCGCAACCGGCGCGATCCCTGGGACGCCGATGAGGATCAAGGAGCGTGACGGATCAGACGCCGATCCGGCCGCTGGCGCTCGAACGTTTGACCCGCACACAGTTGCGGCTGACGCAGTGCCTGGCCCTGTGGACGCCGCGACTGACGCTGGATCTGCCCGAGGGACCATTGACCTTGCGTCTCGCGCTGGAGCCGCGGGTTGCATGGCCCAACGCGGCGGGGCCGTTGATCCCATTGCGTGGCGAGGCCGGCGCCTTTTGGCTGGCACCGGCTGCGGATGTCTGGCGCCAGTGGCTAGGGCACTGGATTGGCGATCTGGAACTCGACCAGCTTCCACCGACACTGGCTGCGGCGGCCCGTCAAGCCGCGCTGGCGCCGTTGCTTGATGCCCTGGACAACCTACTGTCGACTCGGCTCGAAGCGGACGCCACTTCGGCCCTGGCTGAGACTGCCCCGGACGCCGACCAGGTCCTCGCGCTCTGGCGCGCGGACGTCGAATCCGCCACCCCCATCGTGCGTCTGGGTCTGGATGTGGCGGCGAGCCTGCGGTTGGCCGCGCGCCTGGAACAGGAGCCCGAGTCGGCCAGCGAGTCCACAGCAATCGCCGAGCGCTGGCCGGATCTGCCCATTGCCCTAACGCCCTGGCTCGGCGCCACGCGCCTGCGAAAGCAGGAATGGCGTGCGCTCGAAACCGGCGATCTGTTGCTGCTGCCGCGCCAGGTCGACCCGACGGCCATCCCGCTGCACCTGAAACACCGCCGCCGCACACTGGCGACCGCCCATCTGGCCGATCAGCGCCTCATCATCGACTCCCTGGTACCCGCGACCATGTCCGAACCCTCAATGACCAACACCGAAGCAGACAGCGACGCCACCCCGGCCGTCATCGACCCCGATGATCTCGACATCCGCGTCGATTTCGAACTCAGCGGCCTGCACCTGCCGCTGCGCGAACTGCGCGCCGTCCAGCCCGGCTACTGCTTCGAGCTGACCGAACTCGATCGCCCGCGCATCCGGCTAGTGGTCGGCGGTCGGCTGATCGGACATGGGGAACTGGTGATGATCGTGGATCATCTCGGGGTGCGCGTCACGGAACTCTTTGGGACCCCGCCCGCGACATGAGCAGCGCGCTCGACCCGACCCTGCTGATCCTGATCCTGGTCGTTCTGGGGCTGGTGCCTTTCATCGCCGTGATCGCGACCTCCTTCGTCAAGATCGTGGTGGTGATGCTGCTGTTGCGCAATGCGCTCGGCATCCAGCAGATCCCGCCGACCATGACCCTGCAAGGACTGGCGATCATCCTGACGCTCTACATCATGGCCCCGGTCGGGATTTCGGCCTTCGACACCCTGACCCAGCACGACCTCGCCAATCTGCCCACCAACCAACTGACCTCGGTCTTGAGCGAGGCCGCCGAGCCGTTTCGCGACTTTCTCAGCCGCCATGCCGCGCCGCGTCATCATGCCTTCTTCCTAGAGACGGCGCATCGGCTGTGGCCCCCCGAGGTGACGGAGAATCTGGACGCGCGCAACCTCATGGTCCTGATCCCGGCGTTCACGGTCAGCGAACTCAGCACGGCCTTCGAGGTCGGCTTTTTGATCTATCTGCCCTTTGTCGCCATCGACCTGATCATCTCCAACATCCTGCTGGCCATGGGCATGATGATGGTCTCGCCCATGACCATCTCGCTGCCGTTCAAGCTGCTGCTGTTCGTGATGGTCGACGGCTGGACGCGGCTGATTCAGGGGTTGGTGCTGAGTTACGCCTGACGCCTGAAACCAGACGCCGAGCGCCGGAGCCGGGAGAGAACCGAACATGTTGGATACGCAGGTCGTCGAGTTCGCCGCCAGGGCCTTGCTGCTGGTGTTCTACCTGTCGCTGCCGCCGATCCTGGCGGCGGCCATCGTCGGCACCCTGGTCAGTCTGTTGCAGGCCCTGACTCAGATCCAGGAGCAGACGCTGTCGTTCGCGATCAAGCTGTTCGTGGTCATCGTCGTCATCTTCCTGACCGCACGCTGGCTCGGCGGCGAGCTGTTCAACTACACGCTCACCATCTTCGATAGCATTGCGACCCTGAAGGCGCACTGATGACCGGCTTCGACGACTGGCGTCATCTCCTGATCGCGCTGGTGTTCAGCCTGCCGCGCATCCTGACCGCCTTCGCCCTGCTGCCGATGTTCACGCGCCAGATGCTGCCGGGCATGACGCGCAACGGGGTGGCGGTCAGTCTGTCCCTGCTGATTCTGCCGCTGACGCTGGTTGGGGCGCCGAGCACGCCGCCTGGCTGGCTGGAGGGACTGGCGCTGGTTGGCAAGGAGGTCTTCATCGGGCTGATGATCGGCTTCGGCGCCGCGATTCCGTTCTGGATCGCCGACTCGGCCGGCTTTTTCATCGACAACCAGCGCGGCACCACCATGGCCAGCTCGATCGATCCCATGACCGGCGCGCAGACCTCGCCGCTCGGCGTGCTGTTCAAGCAGGTGCTGGCGGTGCTGTTCTTCGTCGGTGGCGGGATACTGGTGTTCCTCGGCGCGCTCTATGAGAGCTATCGGCTGTGGCCAGTGTTCTCCTTCTATCCGCGTCTGGAGCCCGCAGCCATTCCCTGGCTGCTGAGTCTGCTCGATCATTTCATGGCGCTGACGGTGCTGCTGGCCGCGCCGGTCATCATCGCCATGTTCCTGTCCGAGTTCGCGCTTGGGCTCATCAGCCGCTTCACGCCGCAGATGAATGTGTTCTCGCTGGCGATGCCGATCAAGAGCGCCATTGGCATGCTGATCTTGGTGATCTATCTAGCCCTGCTGTTCGCGTTCCTGCAAGACGAGTTGCTGGGGCTGAGCGCGCTTTTCAGGCGACTTGACGCCCTGTTTCAATAAGCACCCGGTCATGAGTGGCGAAAGATGAGCGGCGAAAAGACCGAACAACCCACCCCCAAAAAACTCAGCGACGCGCGCAAGAAGGGCCAGGTCTCCTCAAGCAAGGACGTGGTCTCGGCGGCGCTAGTGGTGCTGATGTTTGCCCTGCTGTGGGGCGCGTCCGGGTTCTATTTGGACAAACTCCAAGAGCTGATCCTGCTGCCGACGCTCTTCATCGGCACGGACATGCCCTTCTATCTCGCGCTCGAACAGACCTTTGACGGTCTGATCGTGCTGTTGTTGCAGATGATCACTCCGCCGCTGGTGCTGGCGGTGGTGGTCGGAATCGCGGCCCATCTCGGACAATTCGGCTTTCTGCTTGCCTTCGAGTCGCTCAAGCCGGATCTCGACAAACTCAATCCGGGCAAGGGGATCAAAAAGATCTTCTCGATCAAGAATCTGGTCGAGCTGCTCAAGTCAATCCTCAAGATCGCACTGCTGACGATCCTCTTCTATCAGGTCATCAGTAACAATCTGGCCAATCTGCTCAAGCTGCCCCACTGCGGGGTGGGGTGCGTGTCGCCGCTACTGGGCGCCCTGATGCTGGACCTGATGATCTATGCCAGCTTCGGCTTCATCCTGATCGCGGCGGCGGACTTCGCCTTTCAGCGTTTTCAGTTCACCAAGGAGATGCGCATGTCCAAACAGGAGGTCAAGCAGGAATACAAGGAGATGGAGGGCGATCCGCGCATCAAGGGCAAGCGCCGGCAGTTGCATCAGGAGCTGATGATGCAGAACACCGCCAGCGCCGTAAAACGCTCGACCGTGGTCGTCACCAACCCGACGCGCATTGCCATCGCGCTCGAATACCGCGAGGGCGAGACGCCCTTGCCCATCGTGCGCGCCAAGGGCGAGCATCTGATGGCTCAGCGGATCATCGAGATCGCCCGCGCCGAGGGCATTCCGGTGATGGAGAACGTCCCGCTCGCGCGCGCCCTGCATGAGCAGTCACAGGTCGATCAGTACATCCCGAGCGACCTGATCGAGGCCCTAGCCGAGGTGCTGCGCTGGGTGGCGCAATTGGAGCCGCCGCGCTAACCCATCGCTTCCCAGTTGATCGCCAGCCTTTGGCATCATACTTTAATCTCATTGACTCCATTCCATGTTCGGGGTAGTGCTCTAGATCTGGAGCTACATCCTATTTGTGATTGTAAAAAGGTCGCGCGCGCACAAATCATTATCGTGAGAGGAGCGAGATGAGGAGGCCACCAACACGCCTGCTGGTCATCTTCTGCAGCCTGACCAAGAGCCACTTCGCCCTCTATCGCCATCGCGACCGTCCACCGCTGGATCTGACCCGGCTCGATGACTATCGCATCGAGACCGACGCCGGACACAGGGCCTTCTTCGAGTTCCCAATACAAGGCACGACCTGCCTCCCCTGCAGCGTCAAGAAACTCAGCGCCAAGCGCATCGACGGTCTGGTCTTTGCTTCTCGCGAGATCGATCTGATGATCCGTGAGGCCGGCTTGACCAACATCGCGCGGCAGAACTTCCGGATCTTCGGCTCCAAATTCATCCTGCCGAACACGGCCGAAGGCGCCCAGACCGATGCGATGCTGTGCGAGGTCATCGGCCGCATGATCCGCAAGGGCAGCCTTGAGCGGGTTGCGCGTCCCTACAGCACCTACTTTCTGCGCGAGTATGGCGATCCTTATCTCCCCGATCTCGAGGATCTGTCACGCCTGGACTGACCCCAGCGAGCAACGCACACGGGCGCTGCAGGCGTCGACCGAGAAGTTCCGTTATCTATTCCAGAATGCGCTTGAGTCGATCGGCATCTTCGATCAGGAGCACTGTGTCGATCTCAACAAGGCAGGCCTCGAGCTGTTCGGCTTCAGCTCGCTCGCGCAAGCGCAGGGCCTGCATGCGCTTGACTTTGTTGCCCCCGAATCGATGGCGATCGTGCGCGAGAAGATCGCCCGCCAGGATGCCGAGCCCTACGAGGCGATCGGCAGAAAACGCGATGGCAGCCAATTCCCGATGCTGGTCAAAGGCCAGAACGCCCTCATCGATGGCAAACCGACGCGCATCACCTCCGCCATCGATCTCACCGAGATCAAGCGCAGTGAGGAGGCACTGAGACAAGCCAATCAGGAGCTGGCGAGGATCGCACACACCGACCCACTGACCGGGGCCTTCAATCGCCGTTACCTCGATGAGGCGGCAACCAGCCTCGTGGCGCTCGCCAAGCGCGAAGGCCGCGATATCGCCATCGCGATGATGGACATCGATGATTTCAAGCCCATCAACGATCACTTCGGCCATGATGTGGGCGACCGGGTGATCGCCGCGCTCGTCGACTTGATCCGGCAGCAGATCCGACAGAGCGACCTGATCGTGCGTTTCGGCGGCGAGGAGTTCGTCCTGATGCTCCCCAATACTGGGCTCGAGGAGGCCGAGCAGGTGGCCGAGAAGATCCGCCAGCAGGTCGCAACCAGCCAAGCGGCCGCCCCGGTCCAGTTTACCCTGAGCATCGGCCTCACCCTCGTCTCGAGTCTGGATCAGACCATCAGCGACAGCATTGCGCGTGCTGACAAGGCGCTCTATCAGGCCAAGCGCGCGGGCAAGAATCGCGTCTGTCGCGCACCGACGCCAGAGCCGCTCAGCCGCGCAGCACCGTCCCGCTTCGGGCGTCACGAATGACCGACGGGCGAGCGCTGCCGCCGCAACGCGCATTGAGAATGAGGTCCAGGCCTTTGGGCAAGCGGTGGCGGACCTCGAGCGCGGTGCGCGCCGGCGGCCGGGCGGCGATGTTGGCGCTGGTCGAGACCAGTGCCCCGCCGCCATAGCCGGCCCAGGCGGCACAGAGCGCACGAGCGATGGGATGACCGGGGATGCGCACGGCAATGGTCTCGTGCGCACCGGTGAGCCAGGTCGGCGTGTCGGGGCGAGCCGGCAACAACCAGGTGTTTGGACCCGGCCAGGAGGCCTCGATCTCGGCCATCCGCGCTGGCTCCAATGGCAAGATGAACGGCCACAGGGCATCGAGATCGGCCGCGATCAGGATCAGACCCTTGTGCTCCGGGCGGCGCTTGATGGCGAGGATGCGTCGCACCGCTCGGGCGTCCAGAGGATCGCAGCCGAGCCCAAAGACGGCCTCGGTCGGATAAGCAATCACCTTACCGGCGGCGATCGCCTGGGCCGCCAGCCGCAGGCCGAAGGTTGAGTTACCGATGCTTTTCATGCTGATTTGCGGCGACGAAGCTGGCGCCCCGTCCTGATACCTTTGACGAAACGCATCGACTGCTCGGCCCTATCTCGATGGGTACAGGCTACCGAGCGCATTGGACACATGGGACATATAAGACGCAACGAGACCATCGGACGCATCAAGCGACCGGCTCGGGCGCCGGCTTGCTGCGGGCGCTCGCCGCATCGGCATCCGGGCCATCCGAGCCGCCATCCTCATCCGCCGGCGCCGTATAGCCACACTCCTTCTGCGGACAGACCTTCTGCGCACCCTTGGATTTGGTGACCTTGAGCGTCAGCACCGGCCAGCCACAATTCGGGCAGGGCTCGGCGAGCGGCTCGTTCCAGACTGCGTAGTCGCACTTTGGATAGGTCGAGCAGGAATAGAAGATCTTGCCGCGCCGAGATTTCTTCTTCTGCAAGGTGCCCGCCTTACACTTGGGGCATTCGACCCCGGTGTCTTCGGGCTTTTCAAGTGGCTCGATGTAGCGGCACTTGGGATAGCCGGTGCAACCGATGAACTTGCCATAGCGGCCGCGCTTGACCGCCAGTGGCGAATCACACTCTGGGCAGGACTTGCCCTCGACGATCTCGGGCTCGTCGCTGGCCCCCTTCTCGGCATTTAGATCGCGGGTGTAGTCGCAGTCCGGATAATTGGAGCAGCCAATAAAGAAGCCATTACGACCCAAGCGCTTGGTGAGCTGCCCACCACACTTGGGGCATTCCTCGTCGATCGCCTCTTGGGTGACATCTTTACGCTGCACATGCTCCTGCGTGTAATCGACTTGGTCCTTGAAGGGCTTCCAGAACTGCTCGAGCAGCGGCACCCAGTCTTCCTCGCCCCGTGACACCGCATCCAGCTCGTCTTCGAGCCGCGCGGTGAAGTCGTAGTCGACATAGGAGGTGAAGTGCTCGGTCAGGAACTTGTTGACGATGCGTCCGACATCGGTTGGCGTGAAGCGTTTCTTGTCGAGCTCGACGTATTCACGCTCTTGCAGCGTCGAGATGATCGAGGCATAGGTCGAGGGCCGACCGATGCCTAGCTCCTCCAGCATCTTGACCAGCGAGGCCTCGGAGTAGCGCGGCGGCGGCTCGGTGAAATGCTGCTCAGGGCGGATCGCGACCAGCTCGACCATCTGGCCCTCCTTGAGATCCGGCAGCATCCGCTCCTCGTCATCATCGGCACTGCTGACATCGTCGCGACCCTCGAGATAGACGCGCATGAAGCCAGGATCGGCAATGGTCGAGCCGGTCGCACGGAATCGATTGCCTGCACCACAACCGAGATCGATCGAGACTAGGTTCAGTAGCGCATGAGCCATCTGACAGGCGACGGTGCGTTTCCAGATCAGCTCATAGAGCCTCGCCTGGTCATTGGTCAGATGCGTCTTGATCTGCTCCGGCTGATAGCCAACCGACGTGGGCCGAATCGCCTCATGCGCCTCTTGGGCATTCTTCGACTTGGTCTTGAACAGCCGCGCCTCTGGCGGTAGATGATCAGCACCATAGCGCTCGGCAATGAACGCACGCAGCTCAGCGAGTGCATCTTGGGAGAGGTTGACCGAGTCGGTACGCATGTAGGTGATGAGTCCCACCGCACCGCTACCGATGTCGATCCCCTCATAGAGCTGCTGGGCGGTGCGCATGGTGCGCTGGGTGGTAAAGCCGAGCTTACGCGCTGCCTCCTGCTGCAGGGTCGAGGTGATGAAGGGCGGTGCCGGATTGCGCTTGCGCTGCTTGCGCTCAACCTTATCCACCCTCAGCCTGCCGTTAGCGGCAGCAACCAGGGTCTGCTCGACCTCGTGGGCGCGCTGCTCATCGGTGATGCTGAACTGCTCGACCTTCTCGCCCGCGTACTCGGCGAGCTTGGCGGTGAAGGTCTTGCCTTGATCGGCCGCATCGGCTTCGACGGTCCAGTACTCGCGGCTCTGGAAGGCCTCGATCTCCAGCTCGCGCTCGACGATCAGCCGCAGCGCTGGACTCTGCACGCGTCCAGCCGAGAGTCCCCGCCGGACCTTCTTCCAGAGCAGCGGCGAGAGATTGAAGCCGACCAGATAGTCCAGTGCACGGCGCGCCTGCTGAGCGTTGACCAGATGGTAGGAGAGCTCGCGCGGGTTGGCGACGGCCTCCTGCACGGCGCGCTTGGTGATCTCGTTGAAGACCACCCGATAGACCGGGCGCTTGCCGATCTGACGCCGCTTCTGCAGCAGCTCATAGAGGTGCCAGGAGATCGCCTCGCCCTCGCGATCGGGGTCAGTGGCCAGATAGAGGGCATCGGCGGTCTTGAGCTTCTTGGAGATGGTCTGGACGTGTTTCTCGTTGCGCTCGATGATCTGGTACTTCATCTCGAAGCCGTGCTCGGTATCGACCGCGCCTTCTTTCGGCACCAGGTCGCGCACGTGGCCATAGGAGGCCACAACCTCGAACTCGGGCCCCAAATACTTCTTGATGGTCTTCGCCTTGGCCGGCGACTCGACGACGACGAGATTCATAGTCTTGCCAGTGCGCTCAAATGGAGCGCTAGGAGATACGATCAGCGCCCCATCCGTCAAGGCCAGCGGCCGCATCAGTCAGCGCGGTCGTCGGCGAAAGTCAGTATCGGGCGGCCTCAGCTGTGCCGTCGCAGCGGCTGAATCAGAGCCTGATTCTGCACCTGCGCGCTAGTGCAAGTAGGCCGGCTCATCGCCGTAGATCAGCTCTTCCATCTGCGTGAAGGCGTCCTCTTGACCGGGGCGGTTCAGCAGCACCAGCAGGACCACCCACTTGAGCTCGTCGGTCGACACAAAGGCCTGCTCGATCGCCAGGGCGCGATCGATGACCAGCTCGCGACTCACCGGATCGAGAATGCCGTTTTGCTCCAAGAACAGCAGCAGCCCGCGCGCCTCGAGGTCGAGCTTGGTCGCCTCAGCGGTGGTGTAGATGCGCATGGCACCGAGATTGCGCGGTCGCTCATCACTGTGCTCCATGCGCCGCGCGAGGTCATCGAGCCAGGTCAGCGCCTGTGCAACCTCGGTGCTGGTGAAGCCGGCGCTGGTCAGCTCTTCCTCGAGCTCGCCGCTATCCTCGGGCGGCACCGCTTCGCCGGTCATGTAGTTCTCGAACAGGTAGATCAAGACATCGACCATGTTGTCGTACATTCAAAATCCTCAGCGCCCATGACAGGCCTTGCTGCACCTGGCAGCGGCCTTCTACCAGGCTTCTGTTAGCCGTGATGGCGGCAATACCGCCCACCCGGAAGGCATGATACATGGCCCTGCAGCTCGAGGAGTAGGATCATTGAGGAGACCGCCTGGGCGGACAGCCCGGTGCGAGCCACCAGCTCGTCAGCAGCGACAGGGTCCTGACCCATGGCCTTAAGTAGGCGTTGATAGTCGGGATCAAGCCCCGTCACTGGTGATGACTGGGGCACGAATGGCAGCGAGGCTTGGGTCGCGGCGGTCACGGGTGTTGGTGACCCTGCTCGCTCAGCATCTGAAGCGCGATCCAGCCCCGCACCTGCCGCAGAACCTGCCAGATAGCCTCGCAATTGCGGCGCCAGCTCCTCTAGTAGCTGATCAACGCTATCGATGAGCTTGGCGCCATCGCGGATCAGCTGATGACAGCCTCGGGCCAGCGGATTATGGATCGAGCCCGGTATCGCGAACACCTCCCGTCCCTGCTCTGCGGCATAGCGTGCTGTGATCAGCGAGCCGCTGCGCGGCGCGGCCTCAGTGACCAAGGTGCCGAGGCTCAAGCCGCTGATGGTGCGATTGCGGCGCGGAAAATGCCCTGCCTGCGGCCCAACCCCAGGCGGAAATTCACTGACCAAGGCCCCCTCAGCGCTGATCCTGCGTGCCAGCTCGCGGTGTGCGGCCGGGTAGACCCGATCCGGCCCGGTGCCTAGCACGGCGATGGTCCGACCGTTCTCGAGCGCGCCGATATGGGCGGCGGCGTCAACCCCTAAGGCCATGCCACTGGTGATCACCAGACCGAGCCCGGCCAGGTGCGCGGCAAAGGCGCGCGTCGTCTGCACGCCGCCAGCCGTTGGGTTGCGACTGCCAACGATGGCCAGCTGTGGCTCCTGCAACAGTGCGAGCTCGCCGCGCACAAAGAGCAGCGGCGGCGCTGAGGGGATCTCTCTCAGGCGCTCGGGGTAGCGCGCATCGGCGCGGGTAAGGATGCTGGCTTGCGGATGCTCGGCCCAGCGCAGTGCCCCGCTGATGGCCGCCTGATCGGGGCCGCGTAGGACCTGTAGCATCGGCTCGCTGACTCCAAGCGAGCGCAGCGCCGAGCTTGACGCCGAACAGGCAGCCTCGGCGCTACCGAACGCGGCCAGCAGTTTCGCGATGCGCTGCGGCCCCAGCCCTGGCACCTGCAGCAGCGTCAGCCAGCCTACCAACTCCCCTTCTTTGACCTGGTCCATGCAATCAGCGCTCATCCGGTGGAGCAACCATCTCGCCAACGTGAATCGCCCGATTCGCGCGCATCACCAGCGCAAAGCTGACACGCGGAAAGACCCTGAACACCATCAGGATGCCAGTCCTCGCATCAGGCACGATATAGGTCTCTGATAAACGCTCGGCCTTGCGATGCAGCGGCAGCGGCGCGTTGGGGTCAGGCCGATCGCGCTCCCAGCCGGTGATCTGCCATTCACCGAGCCAGAACGAGCTGTCTAGCGGGCTCTCATCGCGCCAGTTCCAGGCGTTGCGATTGTTAATCACCTGATCTCGTGCCTCGGTACCGCCGCGATAGATCCCAAACACCTGACCCACCTCGACCCCCTCGCGGGAACCGCGATCAAGCACCACGACGTCATACTGACCAATCTGCGACACGCCATCCAGCACCGAGATGATATGCCCTTCCAAACCCGCGGGCGCCGGATGCGGCAGAAAGCTGCGAATCGCCCGCTCATCGCGCGCCGGGTGCAGGCGGTCGCCGATCTGTATCTGCATTGCCGAGCTGATCACCCGCAGGGTCGCGGGATCACCCGTCCGCTCCAATTCGGCCTGCGCCACATAGGCCGCCTCATAGCCGAGCAGCTCATTGGTCACCGGATCATGCAGTGCTGCACCCGGGCGCAACACCTCGAAGCCGCTATCCGTCGCCGTCATGATGCGACGGACAAAGATCTGGTCGCCGCTCCCGGCGAGGAGGCGCTCGCCCGGAAAGCCCACCACATAGGGCGCGTCGTCAAGCGCACGCGAGTCGGCCACCCAAGGGCGCGACAGGAAGGGCGCGACGGCGCCAATCGGGATGGTCGGTATCGCCGCATCCAGCTCGGTGACCCGGACCCGTGGCGAGAGTTTCACCACCCGCATCCCGCTTGTTGCTCGACGGATGCGCGGCGCGCCAGCGCGGCTGGTATCGAGCACCAAGCGCTCACCCGGAAAGATGCGATTCGGATCAGAGACCTCCGGATTGCCTTCCCAGACCTCGGGCCAACGCCAAGGGTCACGCAGGAAGCGCCCAGCGATTCCCCAAAGGGTATCGCCTGGACGCACGCTGTAGGTCTCAGGGGCATTGGGCTGCAGTGCGACTTGCGCCGTCAGTAACCCCGGCCAGACAGCCAAGCACAGCATGCCGGTGGCGTAGAGATAGATATAAACGCCTCGAGCCAGGCGCGATCCGAGCAAGACCATCGAGTTCATCTGACCTCCGAACGGCGCACGCGGCCGCAACTCAGCATTGACTCCAGAGATTGACTCCAGCGCGAACGGCTAGCACTAGCGCTCGGGCGCAACGCTCAGGCACAGACTAGCAAGCCGGACGGGCCTCTTGCACAATAGGGTATCATCGCAATGTTATCCGAAGGCTTTTTGCTCGGCTGTACCTTACGCTAGGGCCGCCGACCTTACCTAGATGTGCTATGGCTTTACTCGATATCCTGACCTTTCCCGACGCACGTCTGCGTCGCACCGCGGAGCCTGTTACCGAGGTCGATGACAGCACGCGCCAACTGGTCGACGACATGCTCGAGACCATGTATGCCGCACCTGGCATCGGGCTGGCTGCGATCCAGGTCAACGTCCCTAAACGGGTCGTCGTTATCGACGTCTCCGAGGATCACGCGCAACCGCTCTGCCTGATCAACCCTGAGCTGCTCGAGCGCGAAGGCGTCGAGGAGATGGACGAAGGCTGCCTCTCGGTGCCCGGCTTCTTTGAGACCGTACAGCGCGCCGAGCGCGTGCGCGTGCGGGCACTGAACCGCGACGGCGAGTCCTTCGAGCTTGAGGCCGATGGCCTGCTTGCGGTCTGTATCCAGCACGAGATCGACCACCTCGATGGCCGCCTGTTCGTCGATCATATCTCCTCGCTGAAGCGGCAACGCATCCGCAAGAAGCTCGAGAAAGAACGGCGTGCACCACAGACCAGCACCACCGACACGCAGCGGAAGGTCATCTGATGATAAGGGAGCACCAGCGCGTACCTAGACCTGGCAGCCTATTCTTTAGCATGATCGCGGTGCTGCCCTCCAGTGCCGCTGCTAGCGAGCACCCTGACCTGGCTGCGGCCTTGTTGCGGAGTCGTTGATGGCACAGCCGCGCATCGTTTTCGCCGGCACACCGGCCTTTGCGGTGCCAGCCTTGAGCGCCCTGATCGCCGCCGACTGGCCGGTTGCTGGCGTCTACACGCAGCCCGATCGCCCGGCCGGACGCGGTCGCAAGACCGCAATCGGCCCGGTCAAACAGGCCGCGCTCGACGCCGGCATCCCGGTGTTCCAGCCAGTGTCGCTGAAAGGCGCCGAGGCGCTCGAGCAGTTGCAGGCGCTCTCACCAGCGCTGATGGTGGTGGCCGCCTACGGCCTCATTCTGCCCACCGCCGTGCTCAATACCCCAAGCCTCGGCTGCATCAACATCCATGCCTCGCTGCTGCCACGATGGCGCGGCGCGGCACCGATTCAGCGGGCGATCGCGGCGGGTGACGACGCTACCGGCATCAGCCTGATGCAGATGGAGCAGGGACTGGATACCGGGCCGGTCTTCGCCACCCAGCGCACCCGCATTGGCCCGCGCGAGACCGGCGGCAGCCTGCATGATCGGCTCGCCGCCATTGGCGCCAAGCTATTGCTCGACAAGCTACCGGCGATCTGCGAGGGCAGCCTGACCCCTGAGCCGCAAGACCCGCAGTTGGCGACCTATGCGACTAAGCTCGAAAAGCGCGAGTCGACAATCGACTGGCAGCGCCCTGCCCTCGAGATCGATCGCCAAATCCGCGCCTTCGATCCCTGGCCAGTTGCGCAGACCCGCTACAACGACGAAGTCTTGCGTATCTGGGAGGCCTGCCCGCTTGAGGCGGATGCCGATGATCCATCCCAGACGGCTGCCCCTGGCACCGTGCTCAGCAGCAGCGCCGCGGGCATCGAGGTCGCAACCGGCGCTGGCGTGCTGCGTATTCTGCGCTTGCAGGCGCCGGGTAAGCGCCCGATCAGTGCCGCCGACTTCGCGCGCGCACGTCCGGTCGATGGCACGCGCCTTGTCTAGACCAGGGCCGCCGCCCGAGCCTAGCGGTGCAGCAGTTCGCGCGGAGGCAGCCCAGGTCCTGCATGCCGTGCGTGTCGACGGCCGCTCGCTCACTGACGCACTCGCGACCAGCAAGGCCCCCATCGATGCTCGGGATCGGGCCTTACTCAGCGAACTCACCTATGGCGCACTACGGCTGTTACCGCGGCTGGAGGCCTTGACCAATCGCTTGCTCCAGCGCCCCCTCAAGCCCAAGGATCGCATCCTTGGCTCGCTGCTGATAGTCGGTCTCTATCAGCTCATCGCGCTGCGCATCCCTGATCACGCCGCCGTCTCGGCAACGGTCGCCGCCACCCGGCTCTTGCAACGCCCGCGGGCGGTTGGCCTGGTCAACGCCAGCCTGCGACGCTTTCAGCGTGAGCGTACCGAGCTGCTGGCCGCGGTCGATCAACAAGCGGCAGCGCACTGGCTGATGCCGAGCTGGCTCCTGCAGCGATTGCGCGCTGCCTGGCCTGAGCAGTGGCAGGCGCTGGTCGCCGCCAGCAACGGCCGAGCGCCGATGTTTCTGCGCGTCAACCTGCAGCGCATCAATACCGATGACTATGCCACGCAGCTCAGTGCAGCCGGCATCGCGGCTGAGCGGCTGCCCCATCAGCCGCAGGCGCTGCGGTTGTTGCAGCCAGTTGCAGCCGAGGCCCTACCCGGCTTCAGCGATGGTCTGGTCTCGGTGCAAGATGCCGGCGCGCAATGGGCGGCCCCCCTGCTCGCACCGCAGCCTGGTGAGCGCCTCCTCGATGCCTGCGCGGCACCGGGCGGAAAAACAGCGCACCTACTCGAGCAGGCGCCAGGCCAGCTTGCGCTGACCGCGATCGATCACAGTGCTGAGCGGCTGGAGGCGGTGCAGGCTAATCTGCATCGCTTGGGGCTGCAGGCTCGGGTCCAGGTGGGCGATGCAACCCAGCCCCATACCAGCTGGGCCGATGCACCCTATCAGGCCATCCTGCTCGATGCGCCCTGCTCGGCGACCGGCGTGATGCGCCGCCATCCGGATATCAAACGCCTGCGCTGCGACGCCGACATCGCGGCTTTAGCCCAAGTCCAAGCAAAGATGCTAGAAGCGCTTTGGGACCTGCTGGCACCGGGCGGACGCCTACTCTACCTGACTTGCTCTTTGCTGCCGGACGAGAACCAGGCGCAGATCGCCAGCTTCCTGAAGCGCCATAGCGATGCCAGTGAGCAGCCGCTACCGACGACCTTGGGCGTGGCATGCAGCCATGGCCGCCAGCTGCTGCCGAGCGACCAGGGTCCGGATGGCTTCTACTTCGCACTCTTGGGCAAGCAATGACGCCGATTCCAAGGCTGCGCTGGTCGCCCTTGTCCGGAGCCTTGGGCCGGCTCAGGCCAATCTTGACGCTAGCGCTCGCACTGACGTTGACCACTATCCTGAGCCAGCCCGCGCTAGCCGCTGAGGATTTCACTGTCATCGATGCCAAGACCAAACGCATGGATGGCAGCATCCTCCTCTCGGCCGAGATCGACTATAGCTTCAGCGAGCGGGCCTTAGAGGCGCTCGAAAACGGCGTCCCCCTGACCATCCTGGTGCATATCCAGGTACGTGAGCAAGGCGCCTGGATCTGGGATGAAAGCCTGGTCGACCAACGCCTGCGCTATCGCATTCGCTTCAAGCCGCTGTCTGAGCGCTACCTGGTCTCGCGTCTGCCGGGCGAAGAAGGCGGGCGCACCTTCGTCACCCGCCAGGCCGCCATTGCCGCCCTCGGCGAGTTCAAGGATCTCTATCTCATCAGTGAGAAGCGGCTCGATTCCCATCAGGCCTACGAGGTCCATCTGCGTGCCTCGCTCGACATCGAGGAGCTACCGCTGCCGCTACGTCCGATGGCCTATCTGCGCTCTGGCTGGAAGCAGAGCACCGGCTGGACCAAGTGGCCGCTGACACCTTGAGCATGCTGAAGCGACAGCTGCTGCAGCCCGGCGCCATTGCTGTCGGGGTGCTCCTGGTCATCCTGATGGTGGCCCTGCACCTGATGACCAACGCGGTGCAGAACTCCGAGGCCCTAAGCCGCATCTTCGTGCCCTTACTGGTCTTGGTGCTGCTCGGCCTGCTGGTGCTGGCGTTGCTGGTGAGCGTCAACTCGGTGCGGCTGGTGCGGGCGTTGCGCCGCCAGGCCGCGGGCTCCCGACTCGCCGCACGGCTGCTGGCGATGTTCGCACTGATCTCGCTGCTGCCGGTGGGCGTGGTCTATTACTACTCGCTGACCTTTCTGATGCGCGGCATCGACAGCTGGTTTGATGTCGAGATCGATTCCGCGATGGAAGACGCCTTGACCCTCAATCAGGCCTCACTCGACCTCAATCAGCGTGTGCTGATGAAGTACAGCGCCCAGTTGCTGAACGGCATCCAGGACCGCTCGGCGACGGCGCTGACGCTGACCCTAGGCACCTTGCGTCGGCAGGCCGGCGCGCTCGAGCTGACGCTGTTCGATCGCAGTGGCCAGGTGCTAGCAACCGCTAGCGATGATCCCCTGCAGCTGGTGCCCGATCAGCCCGAGCGCGAGGTCATGCAGCATGTGCGTCGCGGCATCGACTACGTTGGGCTAGAGCCGGGCGCCAGCGGCGAGCTCGTGGTGCGGGTGCTGGTGCGCGACCCAGGTGCGCGGCCGCTGTTGCTGCAAGCCATCTTCCCGACCTCAGCTCGGATCACCGAGCTTGCAGCCCGATTGGAAGGCGCCTACAACCGCTACACTGAACTCTCGTTCCTGCGCCAATCGCTCAAGTTCAGTTTCTCGATCACGCTCTCACTGGTGCTGGTCTTTGGCTTCATGGCGGCGCTGCTAATCGCGTTCCGAACCGCCCGGGCACTGTCCGACCCGATTGCCGATATTGCCCATGGCACCCGCGCCATCGCCGATGGCGACTATGAGCAGCAGCTACCGCTGCCGCGCCACGACGATGAGCTCGCCTTCCTGGTTGCCTCCTTCAACGCCATGACGCGACGTATCGCCCAGGCGCGCGATGAGGCCGAGCAGAGCCAGCAGGCGGTCGAGTCGCAACGGGCCTATCTGGAGACCCTGCTGAGCCGGCTCTCCTCGGGGGTGATGGCCTTTGATGAGCATAACGCGCTGCGCACCAGCAACGCTGCAGCGCGTCAAATCCTGGCCATTGAGCTCGATGACCGCTCACCGATGCCCTTGGCCGCCGTGGCGACGCAGTATCCTAGGCTCGCGCATTGGTGCGAGATCGTCGGCCGCCGGATCGGTAGCGGCCGTGACTGGCGCGAGGAGATCACGCTGTTCGGCGCCGATGGCCGCCAGGTGCTGATGTGCCGTGGCAGCCCACTGCCGGTGATGGCCTCTAGCGGCAGCGCTGAGGACGCGGAGCCGAATGCCGATCATGTCGTCGTCTTCGATGACATCACCACCCTGATCCGCGCCCAGCGAGATGCCGCCTGGGGCGAGGTAGCACGCCGGCTCGCACACGAGATCAAGAATCCGCTGACACCGATTCAGCTTTCAGCCGAGCGCTTGCGGCACAAGCTGCTACGCAAGCTGCCGGAGGCAGACGCCAAGATCGTCGATCGCTCCACGCACACCATCGTGCAGCAGGTCGAGGCGATGAAGGCGATGGTCAACGACTTCGCCAGCTACGCGCGCACCCCCGAGATGCAGCAGGAGCCGTTCCTGCTCGATACGCTCGTCAACGAGGTCATGGAGCTCTATCGCGCGGGGCCGGTCAAGATCACCAAGTCGCTCGACGCTGGCGGGGCGATGATCCGCGGCGATTCAAAACGGCTGCGTCAGGTGATCCACAATCTGGTCAAGAATGCGATCGAGGCACTTGAGGAGCGCGAAGATCCCCGTATCTTAGTTGCAACACAGTGGGTCGAGGACGAGGATAGGCCGGCGGTCGAGCTGCTGGTTGAAGACAACGGCCATGGCATTGACCCAGACCTCATCGGACGCCTGTTCGACCCCTATGTCACCTCAAAATCGAAGGGGACTGGACTTGGACTTTCCATCGTGAAGAAGATAATCGAGGAGCATGGCGGTATCATTCGGGCCGATAATGTCGAAACGGGCGCCCGGTTCACCGCACGATTGCCTATCAGCAATAGCCCCGGAACGCCCAGCATGCCGCAAGCAGGAACATCATGAGCGCAACCCACATCCTGGTCGTCGACGACGAGCCAGACATCCGCGAGACCGTTCGGGATATTCTCGAAGACGAGGGCTACGAGGTCGCGGGCGCAGAAAATGGGGAGGCCGCCAGGCACTCATTGCGCGACCGACGACCCGATCTCATGCTGCTCGACATCTGGATGCCCGACCTAGACGGCATCACGCTGTTGAAAGAATGGTCGGAGAATCAAGGCCTCCCCTGCCCGGTGATCATGATGTCCGGCCATGGCAACGTCGAAACCGCCGTCGAGGCGACCCGACTTGGCGCCTACGACTTCCTCGAGAAGCCGCTGTCGATGGCCAAGCTGCTGTTGACCGTCGAGCGCGCCCTCGAGGCCGATAAGCTGGTGCGCGAGAATGTTGGTCTGCGGCGGCGTCCAGCGCTGGTGCTCGAGCCCGCTGGTCGCTCAGCCTCGATGCAGCGGCTCCGCGAGCAGGTCAAGCGCATCGCCCAGCACGACACCTGGGTGCTGATCACCGGCGAGGCCGGCACTGGACGCGAGACCTTCGCGCATTATTTGCATACTCAGAGCGCGCGCAAGGAGCGCCCGTTCATCGATCTCGGGGTCTCGGCGATCGCCCGTGGTAATGCCGCTCGGGAGCTGTTCGGCAGCGAGGAGAACAATCAAGTCCACTACGGCAGCCTCGAGCAGGCCGCTGGCGGCACCCTGCTCCTCGACGAGGTGGCGGATATGGATCTCGAGGCGCAGGGCCAGCTGCTCGGCGCACTGGATACAGGCTCCTTCCTGCGGGTTGGTGGCAGCGAGCCGGTGTCCATCGATGTGCGCATCGTTGCTGCGACACAGCGCGATCTGAAAGAAGAGGTGCGAGCCGGTCACTTCCGTGAGGATCTGTTCTACCATCTAAACGTGGTGCCGTTGCATATCCCACCGCTGCGCGAACATGCGGAGGACATCCCGGACCTGCTCAACTACTACGTCGATTACTTCGCGACCCATGAGAAGCTGCCCTATCGGCGCTTCAGCGTCGGCGCGCAGAACTTCCTGCGCAACTATGGCTGGCCCGGCAATGTGCGCGAGCTGAAGAATCTGGTGCAGCGCCTCCTGATCCTCGGCGCCGGCGACGAGATCACCCAGAACGAGGTCGAGACCGCACTCGGCTCGAGTCCGCCAGTCCCGAGTCAGCCGCTTGAGGGCTTGGTCTCGTTCGATCAGCCGCTCCGCCAAGCACGCGAACAGTTCGAGAAGGCCTATCTCGAGTATCAGCTCGGCAAGCACGCCGGCAATGTCAGCAAGATGGCGAAGGAGGCGGGGATGGAGCGCACTCATCTCTATCGTAAGCTGCGCTCGCTCGGCATCGAGATCAAGGAGCGGCGGTGAGCCGGGTCACGCGCCAGAGAGTACCAGCAGCCAGTGGCTAGCTGCCGATGAAGATCATCATCCTGGGCGCCGGTCAGGTTGGCACCTCGGTCGCCGCCAACCTGGTCAACGAGGCCAACGATATCACCGTGGTCGACACCAGCGCGCAGCGCTTGCGCGAGCTTGCTGATCGCTTCGACCTGCGCACCCTGCAGGGCCATGGTGCCCAGCCAGACGTGCTCATGCGCGCTGGCGGCGAGGACGCCGAGATGATCATCGCGGTGACCAACAGCGACGAGACCAATATGGTCGCCTGCCAGGTCGCCTATACGCTGTTTCACACCCCGACCAAGATTGCCTGCGTGCGCGCTCAGGGCTTTCTCGACCATCATCAGGCCTTGTTCGGCGGCGATGCCTTTAATATCGACGTCACCATCAGTCCCGAACAGCTGGTCACCGACTATATCCTGCGCCTGATCCAGAATCCGGGGGCACTGCAGGTCACCGACTTTGCCAACGGTCGAGTCAGGCTGGTCGCGGTCCGTGCCTATTACGGCGGCCCCTTGGTCGGGCACGAGCTGCGCGCCCTCTATGATCACATGCCGCACATCGACGCCCGGGTGGCGGCGATCTATCGCCAGGATCGCGCCATTCAGCCCGAGGGCGATACGGTGATCGAGGCCGACGACGAGGTCTTCTTCGTCGCCGCGCCCAAGCATATCCGCTCAGTGATGAGTGAGCTTCGGCGGCTCGACAAGCCCTATAAGCGGCTGATCTTTGCTGGTGGCGGCAACATCGGGACGCGTCTTGCACGGGTGACCGAGCGGAATTTCCGGGTCAAGGTGATCGAGAGTGACCTTGAGCGCTGTAAGCACATCGCCGAGGCGCTCGAGCGCACCATCGTGCTGCATGGTGATGCAGCGGATGAGGAGCTGTTGCTGGAGGAGAACATCGAGGATACCGATGTCTTCTGCGCCGTCACCAATGACGACGAGGCCAATATCCTCTCGGCGATGCTGGCGAAACGTCTGGGGGCACGCAAGGTCATGGCGCTGATCAACCGTACCGCCTATGTTGACCTGGTCCAGAGCGGCCCCATCGATGTCGCAATCTCACCGCAACAGGCGACCATCGGCAGCCTGTTGAAGCATGTGCGCCGAGGCGATGTGGTGATGGTGCACTCGCTGCGCCGCGGTGCCGCCGAGGCGATTGAGGCGGTCGCCCATGGTGACCAGGGCTCTTCTAAGGTGGTGGGGCGGCCGATCGAAGCGATCAACCTTCCCAAAGGTGCCAGCATTGGCGCGATCGTCCGGGGCGATGAGGTCCTGATCGCCCACCACGATACCTTCATTGAGTCTGAGGACCACGTGATCCTGTTCTTGCAAGACCGGCTCCGCGTACCCGAGGTGGAAAAGCTGTTTCAGGTCGGCGTGACCTTTTTCTAGTGGCACGCACCGAGCGCTAACAGTTCGTTGCTGTTGATTTGCGGCCCTAGGAGACCACGCCAAGATGCACTGGCGCGCCATTGTTCGCCTGTTCGGAATCCTGCTGCTGCTTTACAGCATCAGCTTCCTGCCATCCATCCTGGTCTCGCTCTGGTATGCAGACGGACAGTGGCCAGCCTTTGCGACCTCGCTGCTGATCACCGTCAGCGCCGGCTTGATCCTCTGGCTGCCAAACCTGCGCAAGCGCCACCCCCTCTCGGTGCGCGATGGATTCCTGATCGTTACCCTGTTCTGGGCGGTGCTCGGCATGCTAGGCGCACTGCCGTTCATCATTGGCCTGGATTGGGGCGTCACTGATGCGGTGTTCGAGTCGATCTCTGGCTTCACCACGACCGGCGCAACGGTGATCGAAGAGATCGACCGACTGCCCAAATCGATCCTCTACCATCGTCAACAGATCCAGTGGCTCGGCGGCATGGGGGTGATCGTCCTTGCGGTCGCGATCCTGCCCCTGCTCGGTGTCGGTGGCATGCAGCTCTACCGCGCAGAGACCTCAGGCGTTGCCAAGCACGAAAAGCCAACGCCGCGCATTGCCGAGACCGCTCGCGCACTCTGGACCCTCTACTTCGCCCTCACCGCCGCCTGCGCGCTGAGCTTTTGGATCGCTGGGATGACCGCTTTCGACGCGATCGGCCATGCCTTCACCACGGTAGCAACAGGCGGTTTTTCGACCCACGACGCCAGCATCGCCTATTTTGATAGCGTCGCCATCGAGCTGATCGCTAGCGTTTTCATGCTCGCTGGCGGCATCAACTTCGTGATCCATTTCCTCGCCTGGCGCAAGCGCAACCTCTGGCTCTACCT
This sequence comes from Halochromatium sp., assembly GCA_010912705.1. Taxonomy (GTDB): domain Bacteria; phylum Pseudomonadota; class Gammaproteobacteria; order Chromatiales; family Chromatiaceae; genus Lamprobacter. Next base: position 153,950 of record POWB01000005.1, on the reverse strand, counting down.
GAACGACACCGAGGTCTCCGCTTACCTACTAATCTTTCTTGGTGGCGTCCTCGCCGTCAGCATCAGCCTATTCCTCGCATCGGCCTATCCAAGCTTCTTGGAAGCCTTACGCCACGGCTCCTTTCAGGTGGCCTCGATCCTGACCAGCACCGGCTTCAGTACCGCCACCTTTGGCCTCTGGCCGCTGCAGATCCCATTGCTTCTGATCATGCTCTCATTCACCGGCGGCTGCGGCGGCTCGACCGCCGGCGGTATCAAGGTGCTGCGGGTGCTGATCCTGCTCAAGCTCGGCCTGCGCCAGTTGAAGCAGCTTACCCATCCGCATGCGCTGATCAACGTGAAGATCGGCCAGCGCCCGATCATGGAAGACGTGCTGTTCTCGATCTGGGGCTTCTACGTGCTCTATGTGATCGTCTGTCTGGGTTTGACGCTGGCGATGATGACCGCCGGACTGGATTTGGAATCCGCTATTGGTGCGGTGGTCGCGACGGTCAATCTCCTCGGTCCAGGGCTGGGAGTGGTCGCGACGACCTTTGCCGAGGTCGATGATGTCGTTAAATGGCTTGGGGTCTTCGGTATGCTTGCTGGACGCTTGGAGATCTTTACCCTATTGATCCTGTTTCTTCCCGCTTACTGGCGCCATTAAGCACAACCGCCCCGCGACCAATCGCCAAAGCCGCTACTGAGATCCGTTAGCCCATGCTGAAACGCTTACTTACCGTGCAGAAGGTGCTTGGCCTGCTGCTGGTCCTGTTCAGCTTCTCCATGCTGCCACCTGCGGTGGTCGCACTGCTCTATGGCGACGGCGCCCTGCTGCCCTTCCTCTATGCCTTCGCGCTGATCCTTGGCATCGGCGCGCTAAACTGGGTCATTGCGATCCGTGCCAGCCACGAGCTGCGGGTACGCGACGGCTTTTTGGTCGTGGTCTTGTTCTGGGTCGTGCTCGGTCTCTCGGGCGCCATCCCCTTCTGGCTCTCTCCCGAGCCCGAGCTCTCAATCACCGATTCGGTCTTTGAATCCATATCAGGGCTGACGACGACCGGCGCCACGGTGATCCTGCAGATCGACGGTCTGCCACACTCGATGCTCTGGTATCGCCAACAGCTGCAATGGCTCGGTGGCATGGGGATCATCGTGCTCGCGGTCGCGGTGCTACCGATGCTCGGGATTGGCGGCATGCAGCTCTATCGCGCCGAGACGCCGGGACCGATGAAGGATACCAAGCTCACACCAAGGATCACCGAGACCGCTAAGGCGCTCTGGTACATCTACCTTGGACTGACGATCAGCTGCGCCCTCGCCTACTGGCTAGCAGGCATGAGCGGCTTTGATGCCATTGGCCACGCCTTCTCCACCATTGCCATTGGTGGCTTCTCGACCCATGACGCCAGCATGGGTTATTTCGATAGCACCCTCATCGAGATGATCGCGGTGGTCTTCATGCTACTGGCCGGCATGAACTTTGCCCTGCACTTTATCGCGCTGCGCCGGCGTACGCCTATTGTCTATGCCCAGGATAGCGAGCTACGGTTCTATCTCTTCCTGATGATCCTGGTGACCACCATCGTCACCCTCGCGCTGTTCTACACCAACACCTATATCGATTGGGAAGACTCCTTCACCCAGGCCCTGTTTCAGACCGTCTCGATCGGTACTACGACCGGCTTCACCACCGATGCCTTTTATTATTGGCCGCCCTTCATCGAGATCTTGCTGCTGTTCCTCGCCTTCGTCGGCGGCTGTGCCGGCTCCACCGGCGGTGGCATCAAGGTGATTCGGTTTCTCTTGCTCATCAAGCAGGGCTTGCGCGAGATTGGTCGCCTGATCCATCCGAACGCACAGCTGCCGGTACGCATCGGCGGCAAGGTGGTCAGTCATCGCGTGGTGGATGCGGTTTGGGGCTTCTTTTCGCTCTATGTCGCCACTTTCACCATCATGTATCTGGCGCTGGCTGCGACTGGACTCGACCTGCTGACCGCATTCTCGGCGGTAGCTGCCTGCATCAACAATCTCGGGCCGGGGCTTGGGACTGTGGGCGCTCATTACTACGATATGCATGACGCTGGGATCTGGATACTCTGTGTTGCCATGCTGCTCGGTCGCCTTGAGATCTTTACCCTGCTGGTGCTCTTCAGCCCAGCGTTCTGGCGTCGTTGAGCAGGATGAGACCAAGTGATCGTTGTCGCCCATCCAATAATGGATCAAATCTAGCCGACCTAATCCCGCCAACACTGACAAGGGCGCTTTGAATGAACATGATCAACAACCTTGAGGCCATGCGAGCGAAGGGCCAAGACTCAGCTCTGCTGCGCTATAGCCTCGGCAACGAATATCTGAAGCAGGAGCAGATCGACCAGGCCATCGATCATTTCGCGGAGGCGATTCGTCTTGACCCAGGTTATTCAGCAGCCTGGAAGCTCTATGGCAAAGCGCTGACAGAGGCCAGCCGTGCTCAGGAGGCAGTCACTGTCTTGAGTCGTGGTATCGAGGTCGCTGAAGGCAAAGGCGATGTTCAGGCCGCTAAGGAGATGCGCGTGTTCCTGAAGCGCGCACAAGCTGCGTTGGGTGCAACAGACTGACCATCTGACAGGGCTGTGTCCCTGTTTTGCAGGCGGATACTGCTGAGCGCTAGGCCAGGCTAAGAAAGCGTCCACCAACTGCTTCCCGATTTGAGCGCCACTGTCCGGCAAGAATCGGGAAGTAGAAAATGGACGGCTACTAACTGTTTGGATCGAGTATGGAAACAGCTGCAGAGTCTGGCTCCGTTACCTTCGCCTCTAAGCAGCCTGCCGCGACCCTGACCTGAATCTGGGTACCGGGCGGCGCCTGCTGCGGTCGGTAAAGCAGCTGACCTCTAGCATCGGTAACGATCGCGTAGCCACGCGCCAAGGTCGCAAGCGGGCTGCGTGCCTGCAACCCAGCAGCGAGGATCGCGAGCTGCTCTCGGCGTCGCTCAAGCGCGCGTGCGGTGGCAGCAGCAAGCCGCTCTCGAGCACGCCTGAGATGATCAGCCTCAAAGGCCAGCCGATGCACGGGTGAGGCAAACTGCAGCCGGCTCTGTGCGCGCTCGAGCGACGCCCTTGCATCGACAAAATGCCGCTCAACAGCGCGCTCGAGGCTGCGCTGCAGCTCGTCGACGCGCTGCAACTGCTGCTCGAGTCGAGCGCGTGGATGCAGCAGCTGCAGATGGCGCCCAAGTGCTGTCAGGCCCTGAGTCAGAGTCGCGAGCTGGCGTTGCAGCGCGTCTTCGAGTCGCGTCGTCAGCGCGTGCAGATGCTGCTGGACCTGGGCGACATCCGCTGCCACCAGCTCGGCCGCTGCCGAGGGCGTCGCGCCGCGACGATCGGCAGCGAGATCGGCAATGCTGAGGTCGACCTCATGACCGATCCCGGTCACGATCGGCAGCTCGGAAGCGCAGATCACACGTGCTAGCGCCTCATCATTGAACGCCATCAGATCCTCAAGCGAGCCACCGCCGCGGGCCAAGATCAACAGGTCGCAATCGCGGCGTCGGTTGGCCAGCTCAATTGCCGCAATCAGGCCTTCCGCAGCGGCCGCGCCTTGCACCGCGCTGGGGTAGATCAGCACTGGTAGCAGCGGGAAGCGCCGCTTGAGCACCGTCAGCACATCATGCACAGCGGCACCACTGGCGGAGGTGATCACCCCAAGCTGGCGCGGGTAGGCGGGCAGCAGCCGCTTACGCTCCTCGGCAAACAGCCCCTCTGCCGCAAGGCGCCGCTTGAGCTGCTCAAGCGCCAAACGCAGGGCACCATCACCGGCGGGCTCCATCTGCTCGACAATCAGCTGATAGTCACCGCGGGGCTCATAGAGTCCAACTCGTGCTCGGACCAGGATCTGCTGGCCATTGGCAGGCTGAAAACTGGTCAACAGGCGCTTGCTGCGAAACATCGCGCAGCGCACCTGGCAAGCAGCGTCCTTGAGGCTGAAGTAGAGGTGCCCGGAGGCCGGCCGCGAGAGGTTAGAGAGCTCACCCTGCACCCAGAGCAGCGGGAAGCTAGCGTCGAGGACCGCGCGCACCTCGGCATTAAGCCGCGAGACACTGTAGATATCGCGGGTAAAGTCGATGATTGGCGGCGCTAGAGGCGTTGGCATGAGAAGGCTGAATCGCGGCACCAAGCAGGCACATCAGTTGCGCGATGTGGTTGCCGATACCTGGTTGAATTCCTATGATAAGAGGTTAACTTTTCGGAATGCACCGCTGCACGCGGTTACCGCTCCAGCCGACCTATCGAGGTTTTATCATGCGCCTGATCGAGGAAGCCCTGACCTTCGACGACGTGCTGCTCGTCCCAGCGCATTCGACTGTCACCCCAAACGCGGTCGATCTCAGCACCATGCTCACGCGCGAGATCGAACTCAAGATCCCGTTGGTCTCGGCAGCGATGGATACCGTGACCGAATCGCGGCTGGCGATCGCGATGGCGCTCGAGGGCGGTATCGGCATCGTGCACAAGAACATGTCGCCCGAGCGCCAGGCCCGCGAGGTATTGGCAGTCAAGAAATACGAAAGCGGCATCATACGCGATCCAATCACGGTCTCGCCGGACATGAGCATCGGCGAGGTGCTCGCCATCACCCGCGCACACAACATCTCTGGTGTGCCCGTGACCGAAGGCGGACAGCTGGCCGGCATCGTCACTGGCCGCGATCTGCGCTTCGAGCGCCGCATGGATGCCCCGGTCTCCGCCATCATGACGCCACGCGAGCGGTTAGTCACGGTGAAAGAGGGGGCAAGCCGCGATGAGGTGATGGCGCTGCTGCATCAGCATCGCATCGAGAAGGTGCTAGTGGTCAACGACGCCTTCGAGCTGCGCGGGCTGATCACGGTGAAAGATATTCAGAAGGCAACCGACTTCCCAAAGGCCTCACGCGATTCGCACGAGCGTCTGCGGGTCGGCGCTGCAGTGGCAGTTGGTCAAGGCACCGACGAGCGAGTGAGCGCACTGGTCGAGGCCGGCGTCGATGTGCTCGTGGTCGACACCGCGCATGGCCATTCGCAAGGTGTCTTAGATCGCGTGCGCTGGATCAAACAGCACTTTCCGGAGGTGCAGGTGATCGGCGGCAACATCGCCACCGCCGAGGCGGCGACGGCGCTGGTCGAGGCCGGTGCCGACGCAGTCAAGGTTGGCATTGGACCGGGCTGTTTCGCCGCCGGTACTCGCGTGCTCATGGCCGACGCGAGCTATAAGAACATCGAAGCGATTCGCCCAGGTGATCGCGTGATCAATCGTGACGGCAAGCCGGTTACCGTGGTCAAGGCCTGGTGCACGGGCGTGCGCGAGGTGATGCAGGTTCGCCACACAGCCTCGTTTTGGGGCACGCTCGCCACCCCGGATCATCGCTATCTGATCGGCGATACCAGCACCGTCAGCGCTGCCACACTCGCCTCCAGAGGCTACGTCAATGTCTTGGAGCGGCCGACGCGCACCGGTGAGACCAAGATCGGCTGGACCCCCATCGCTGAGGTCAAGCGGGGCGTCTGCCTGTTTCCGCGCCAGATCGATTTCGAGCTACCGCCGACGCTCGAGATCGAGCTGAGCGACTTCGCCGTCCGCAAGGATCGCCAACTGGACCGTTATCACCGCCAGATTCGCGACTCCTATGCACTCGGCTATCTGTTCGGCACCTTCCTTGGTGATGGACACGCCTTCATCGCGGCGTCGCGCAACTCAGAGCAAGGTCGCGTGTCTTGGTATTTCGGCGAGCGCGAACAAGGGATTGCCGATAAGCTGAGCCAATCTGTGCTGGAGGTCACGGGGGTCAAGCCAACCCAATCCGCAGGCCCGGGCATCATCAGTCTCCATTTCTACTCATTGCAATGGGCGCGTCTGCTTGCGCGCTTCGGCAAACGCCATGAAAAGCATCTGCCAGCCGAACTGCTCTGTGCCAACCCTGAGTATCTGCGCGGGCTGTTCGATGGGCTGATCGATAGCGATGGCTACAAGGCCGCCGATGGAAGACTCTGCTTCGGCAATACCTCTCAGTCCCTGACCGAGCTGTTCAATGTCTTGTGCCTGCTCACGCAAGGCAGCTTGCCCAACTGTCATGTCGAGCCAGGGTCCGCCGGCGGACTCCTCGGCACCTCGGATGAGCACTGCCGTGAGTCCTTCCGCGCCCGCCTCAATGTCTCTCACGCCAAGCGTCTTACGGCGGATCATCATGTCTTGAAACTGCTAGACCGCCAAGCATTGCGGCTTGCACTCCCGGTCTACGATATCGAGGTGGATTGCCCGACCCACAGTTTCATCGCCGACAACGCGATCGTGCATAACTCAATCTGTACCACGCGCATCGTCGCCGGGGTTGGCGTGCCGCAGATCACGGCGGTAAGTAATGTCACCAGCGCACTCGAGGGCACTGGCGTGCCCTTGATCGCCGACGGGGGGCTGCGCTACTCGGGCGATGTCGCTAAGGTGATCGCCGCAGGTGCTCACAGTGTCATGGTCGGTGGGCTCTTCGCCGGCACCGACGAAGCACCCGGCGAGGTCGAGATCTATCAGGGCCGCTCCTACAAGTCCTATCGCGGCATGGGCTCGCTCGCCGCCATGGGGCAGAAGGATGGCTCCAGTGATCGCTACTTCCAGGAGCAGACCGACAAGGGGAAGTTGGTACCAGAGGGTATCGAGGGGCGTGTGCCATACAAGGGCAGTGTGCTCAACGTCACTACCCAGCTGATTGGTGGTCTGGCCTCGAGCATGGGCTACACCGGCTGCCGAACCATCGAGGAGATGCGCACCAAGCCGATGTTCGTGCGCGTCAGCGCGGCAGGCATGCGTGAGTCGCATGTGCATGATGTGCAGATCACCAAAGAGGCGCCGAACTACCGCATCGATAACTGAGCTCTCATGTCTAACATCCACGCCGACCGTCTTCTGATCCTCGATTTTGGCTCTCAGTACAGCCAGCTGATCGCGCGCCGGGTACGTGAGGCCGGTGTCTACTGCGAGCTGCATCCCTGGGACATGCCGCCCGAGGCAATACAGGACTTCGCACCCGCCGGGATTATCCTCTCTGGTGGTCCGCAATCCGTGCATGCACAGGAGACGCCGCGGGCAGCGGACTTGGTCTTCGAGCTCAGTGTGCCGGTGCTGGGCATCTGCTACGGCATGCAGACCATGGCGGCCCAGCTTGGTGGCCAGGTCGCCCCCGCGCAGCAGCCTGAATATGGTTATGCGCAGGTGCGCGCGCGCGGTCATTCGCGGCTGTTGCGCGATATCGAAGATCACACCAGCCCGGAGGGCTATGGACTGCTGGATGTCTGGATGAGCCACGGTGATCGGGTCGAGCGCCTGCCGGAGGGGTTTTCGGTGATTGCCGAGACCGCGAATGCGCCGCTGGCCGGCATTGCCGATGAATCGCGCCAATTCTATGGGGTGCAATTCCACCCTGAAGTGACCCACACCCGCCAGGGTCAGCGTATCCTGGAACGCTTCTGCCACGAGATCTGCGGCTGTGGCCGGCTCTGGACGCCAGCCAACATCATCGAGGACGCGATCAGCGCCGCGCAGGCGCAGACTGGGGATGACGAGGTGTTGCTCGGTCTGTCCGGCGGGGTGGATTCTTCGGTGGTCGCTGCGCTGCTCCATCGCGCCATTGGCGATCGTCTGACCTGCGTCTTCGTCGATAATGGACTGCTGCGCCATGGCGAGGGCGATCAAGTGATGGCCACCTTCGCTCGTCATATGGGCGTGCGCGTGCTGCGGGTCGATGCCGAGGCCCAGTTCCTCGAACAGCTCGCAGGCGTCAGCGATCCAGAGGCAAAGCGCAAGCGTATCGGCAATACCTTCATTGAGGTCTTCGAGGCCGAGGCCATTAAGCTCCCGGGCGTCAAATGGCTGGCGCAGGGAACCATCTATCCGGATGTCATCGAATCGGCCGGCGCCAAGACCGGCAAGGCCAAGGTGATCAAATCGCATCACAATGTTGGCGGGCTGCCGGAGCGCATGCGTCTAGGGTTGGTTGAGCCACTGCGTGAGCTGTTCAAGGACGAGGTGCGGCGCATCGGCATCGAGCTCGGCCTGCCCGCTGAGATGGTCTATCGCCACCCCTTCCCTGGCCCTGGCCTCGGCGTGCGCATCCTGGGCGAGGTACAGAAGGACTATGCCGATACGCTGCGGCTCGCCGACCATATCTTCATCGAAGAACTGCGCCACGCCGAGCTTTATGATCAGGTCTCGCAGGCCTTTGCGGTGTTCCTGCCGGTGCGCTCGGTGGGTGTCGTTGGCGACAACCGCTGCTATGAGCATGTGATTGCGCTGCGGGCGGTTGAGACGCTCGACTTCATGACCGCGCGCTGGGCGCATCTCCCCTATGCTTTCCTCGATCGCGTCAGCACCCGGATCGTGAATGAGGTTCCTGGAGTTTCTCGCGTGGTCTATGACATCACCGGCAAGCCGCCGGGGACCATCGAGTGGGAGTGAGTCGGCAGCATGATCATCAACGCTGGATGCAACGTGCACTCGAGCTGGCTGCAGGCGCCGCTGATGAGGGCGAGGTCCCGGTCGGTGCGCTGGTCGTGCGCGATGGAGAGATCCTCGGCGAGGGATGGAACCGGCCTATCGCGAGCCATGACCCGACGGCCCACGCCGAGATCCAGGCCTTGCGTGCTGCGGCTCAGCGGGCCGAGAACTATCGGCTGCCAGGGGCTGATCTGTATGTCACGCTAGAGCCTTGCCCGATGTGTGCAGCGGCGATCGTCCACGCCCGCATCCGACACCTGATCTATGGCGCCAGCGACCCCAAGGGCGGCGCCTGCGGCTCGGTCTTCGATCTACTGCCGTCTGATACCCGTTTCAACCATCGCACCCTCTGTACCGGCGGCATCCTCGGTGACGACTGCGGAGCGCTGTTGCGCGCCTTCTTCCGCGCCCGGCGTTAGCCATCGTCGCTACAGCTGATGGCCATTCACCCTGACCCCTGGTTAGCGCGCAGACACGAACGTTAGCATGTCCTAGCCTGTTTCGTTTGCTGATGAGGGAACGAGTCATCGTCAGGGCTCACTGGATGTTATAAACCGCGTCCAGAGACAGAAACGTAATTTTTCCGCAGCAGGTGCGGTCAACATTGCACATCCCAAACTGGACGCGGTTTAGCCCGGCCCCTGATGCGCTGGATGCCTGCCTGTAGCTGGTGGGAATTGCAGGCCACAGCCTTGACATGGGAATTCGGGTATCATGGGCCGTTTACTATCCTGCTGTCGTCGGCCTTCGCGATTGGCAACAGGATGAGCAGCCACTCGGCCCGGAATCCCACGCTCGATGACCTCGCAACGCCGCAGCTTCAAACTGCGCGGAAGACTGGAGATGCTTGCCCTCTTTGGCGGCAGCGCGCTCTTAGTCTTCGCGGGTATCGCCATTGCTTTGCAGTTCGTCAAACCAGCACCACCTCGCCAAATCACCATGGCGACGGGCAATCCGGAAGGGGCTTACTACCATTACGCAAAGCGCTATCAGGCGATCCTTGCAAGGGATGGCATTGAGCTTGAGCTGATTGAGACCCAGGGCTCAGTGGACAATCTCGAGCTGATGCTCAAACCCGAGGGCGAAGTGGATCTCGCCCTGATCCAAGGCGGTGTTGCTGATCAGGCCCAGCGTGCCAAGCTGTCTGGGCTTGGTAGCCTGTTCTATGAGCCTGTCTGGATGCTGGCACGCAGCGGCAGTTCGCCGCGTCCACTGAATACCTTGCAGGGCGCACGCATTGGCATCGGTCCAGAAGACAGTGGCACGCGATTCTTGATGCAGCGCATCCTGGCCGCCAATGGCATCAGCGCCGAGAATGCAGACTTGGTCGTTGAAAGCGCCGAGACCTCCGGCCAACGCCTCGCAAATGGCGACCTTGACCTGCTGTTCCTGGTCGGCTCGCCGGACTCGCCAATGCTCGCGAAGCTGGTCGAGAGCCAACAGATCGAGCTTCAAGACCTAGGTCGAGCTGGCGCCTACGCCCGCCGTTATGACTGGTTAACGATGCTGGAGCTGCCTGAAGGCACGCTCGATCTCAAACGCAATCGTCCTTCAGAAGACCTGCAGATGATCGCAGCAACGGCGAATCTGGTTGCACGCGACGACTTCCACCCAGCGCTCGTCGCCTTGGTGCTCTCTGCCGCCGCCGAAGTGCATGGCCGCCAACATCTGCTGGCGGACGTTGACAGCTTCCCAACCGCCGCCAACAGCGATTTCCCATTGAACAGCGATGCGGCGCGTTTCTACAAGAGCGGTCCGCCCTTGCTACAACGTTGGCTGCCGTTCTGGGTCGCGAACTGGATCGATCGCATCAAGGTCATGCTGGTGCCACTATTGGCATTACTGCTGCCGCTCTCAAAGGTGCTGCCTCCGGCCTATCGCTGGCGGATTCGGCAGCGGATTCTACATTGGTACAAAGACCTGAAGAGCATCGATCTCGAACTCGATGATCAGCCACTCGACGCCAAGCGCCTGCGGCGGCTGCGTAAGGCCATGGATTCAATCGAACGGGATGTTGCCCACGTTGATGTACCCCTAGGCTATGCCGACCAGCTCTACCAGCTGCGCCTTCATATCGCACTGCTGCAGAAAAAGCTGGACCGACTCACCCAAGCATTGGAAGGGATCGAATGATCAAGCTTCGTACCTATATCTATATCGACTCCCTTCAGCCACAGCTCGCTGAATACCTCGGCACTGTGTCGCAAGGGTTCCTGCCGGTGCCCGGCGATGCCTGCATGTGGATCGAGGTCTCGCCTGGTATGGCTGTGCACCGACTCACCGATGTCGCGCTCAAGGCAACCCGCGTCCATCTCGGGCAACAGGTTGTGGAGCGTGCATTCGGCTCGATGGTCATCCACCAGCGCGATCAGAGCGATGTGCTCGAGGCGGGTCATGCCGTGCTGCGCACGCTGCGAGCGCGCGAGGATGACCGACAAAAATGCCGTATCGCCTGGAATGAGGTGATCCGCGCGATGACACCCGATCACACAGTCCTGATTAACCGCCAGAACCGGCGCGGCTCGATGATCTTGCCCGGGCAGAGCATGTTTATCTTGGAGACCGAGCCCGCGGGCTACATCGTCTATGCCGCGAATGAGGCCGAGAAGGCGGCGAATATCACCCTGATCGATGTGCGCGCGGTCGGCGCCTTTGGTCGCCTGACCCTGTCTGGTCGAGAGGCCGATATCGACACCGCTGGTCATGCCGCTGTAAATGCCGTCAAAGCGCTATCTGGCGCTGAGCACGCCAGCCCGAGACAGGATTGAAGTCAACGCCTTAGCCTAAGGCAGCGGCTTTATCTCCGCCCTAGGGTGGTGACGCGCCATCAACGTCATGGCTGACTCGAGGTTCCTAATACCAGTTGAGAGTGACTACGGCTGATGATGAGCCTGTCAATTCCCTCAGTAGACCTGCGTCTACACAACGGCCGACTACTATTGGCACCCGAGGACCCGATGGCCGTAGCACCCACCGCCTGTCTCTCTGAGCTCCTTAGCGATGGCCAGTTGATCAGCAGCAGATCGTTAACCAGTGCGACGCGCTTCCCGCCCGGCAACCGTTTGTTTGAGTACATCGGCTTCACCGGCTGCGCCGTGCAGCTTGATCAAGAACCACTTGGGGCAACAGGATTTGAGATTGAGCTTGAGGGGCCGTTCGCTTGCCCGGTGAGCCGTCTCGGACGCAATAGCCGCCCACCCCGCTGCCTAGGGTGTCGGCGCCCCTTAGCTGATTGGCGTGCACAGCTTGATCAAACCGAGAGCGACGATTCGCCCAAACTTCATTGCGCCGACTGCGGCGCAGAGGAGCCTGCTTGGCGTTGGAACTGGGGACGCCAGGGTGGTTTTGGGCGTCTCCTGATCAACCTGGAGCCAGTCTTTCCGGGCGAAGGTCGACCTTTACCGGCACTCTTCAGATTACTCGAGCACTTAGAGCTAGGGCCATGGCGCTACTTCTATGTCCAGGATTAAGCGACATCGGTCATAACGGCTGTATCGGACCTTAGAAGCTCGACCCCCTCAGGCAGCTTAACCTCCATGCTGATGGGCAGATGATCGGAGAGCGCATAGTCGAGCACACGGGCTGCGGTAATCCGTAGCTGCGGCGAGACCAAGATGTGGTCAAGATTGCGCTCAGGACGCCAGCTCGGGAAGGTCTTCAGCTCGCAGTCGAGACCACGCAGACCCGCTGTAGCAATCGCGACTCTCAGCATCCGAGAGCCGCATCCGCAGTTGAAATCCCCCATAAGCACGATCATCCGGTAGCTTCGCGCGATCTCTATCAGATAATTAAGCTGGCGGCGCTGGGCTCGACGCCCAAGCGCGAGATGGAGTACGCAGACGGCAAAGGGCTCATCGATGCTTGTGGGAAACTCAACCACCATGGCGCCTCGACCCGGGAGCCCTGGTAATTTATGCTCGGTGACTACACTTGGCTTGATCCGACTCAGTAATCCGTTGCTGTGCCGGGCGAGACGGCCGAGTTCGCGGTTTACTTGCGAGAGCGAATAAGGATAGCCTGCCTCTTGTGCGAGATACTGAGCCTGATCGATGTAAGCACTACGCAGGCTACCGGCATCCACCTCTTGCAGGCCGATGATGTCAAAGCCCCTTAGCAGCGCACCAATACTGGTCAGATTGCGTTGCCGTGCGGCGTGCGGGATCAGGTGTTTCCAGCTATTGGCGACATAATCGCGATAGCGTCGCGATTCGATTCCCGCCTGGATATTGAAGGTGAGCAGGCGCAGGCTGTTCACTGTTTTCCGGTGGGGTCAGTCGAAGCAGCAGGACAATGCGGGAGATGTGCCCTTTGGTTAGGCGCACATCAGCTGCAGATGAGGCTGGCAGTAAAGCCAGCCTCAACGCTGGATAGCCTGCGTAGGATCGAAGTTACTGACTGAGACCTTCGATATAGGCGGCAACCGCCTCAATCTCATCGTCCTTCAGGTTTGCAGCGACGCCGCGCATCATCCCATTCGGGTCATTTGCACGCTCGGTACTGCGGAAATATCCAAGCGTTTGTGCAGTGTACTCAGAGTGTTGGCCAGCAATCCGCGGGAAGCGTGCTAGATTACTACCGAGTCCTGCCGGCCCGTGGCAGCCCGAGCAGGCAGGAACGCCCGTAGCAGAATTTCCGGCTCGATAGATGCGCTCACCTTTGGCTACCAGCGCTTCTTCAGCGGTTCCACCAGATTGCTCGAGACTTGAATAGTAGGCAGCGAGGTTACGCATCTCCTCATCACTGAGTGGCATTGCCATCGGCGACATCTGCGCATTCCAGCGCTCGTTGTTCTTGAAATTCTGGAGCTGCTTGTAGATATAGCGCGGATGCTGAGCCGCCAGCTTCGGCCAAACTGGCTGACCGGGGATACCGTTACCGTCCAGGCCATGACAGGCTTGACAGATCTGGCCTGCCTTCTCTTTTCCCTTCTGCGCGTCACCACCGATGTCGGTCGAGAGCCCACTCGCAGAGGCTACATTGATGCCAACAAGAGTTAGCACGGTGGAGGAAAAGATTCCGGCGATCAGCGATGTCTTCATAGTCACTACCGTTGAGTCGATGTTCGTGGATGGCCGGCCACCGGCTTGAGCCTTGACCATGCAAATCCGGCTTTATATCAGAAATTAACGATTTAGGTCAATGCGCAACCTATGCTCCGAGCCTGTGCTGGCTAGAGACGGCTTGCTAGGGTAGAAGTTCCACCCGAGCCGACGCTGTCTTGCACATGGCCAAGCTTGCTGAAACAGCAAGATCCGATCCTTGTTGCAAGCCTGCAGTCTAGCCCAAAGCCGAGAGATGATGACGCAAGATGGCGACAATCTCTTCAGCCGGTGTTGCATGACCGAGCACCTCGACCAAGCGTCCGGATCGATCGATGACATAGGTGTAGGCGGAATGGTCAATCATATAACCCATCGCAGAGTCACCTGCGTCGCTCCGTTGATAGGCGGCTCCGTACTGCTTGGCGGCGTTGGCCACTGCCTGCGCAGACCCTGTGAGCCCGATCATGCGTGGATGAAAGTAGCCGACATAACTAGCAAGCCGTTCGGGGGTGTCCCGCTCAGGATCAACACTGACGAAGACCACCTGCACAGCATCGAGTTCGTCCCTGGTTAGCTCGCGCAGCGCAAGGGCGATGATGGCCAAATTCGTCGGACAAATGTCGGGGCAGGCGGTATAGCCAAAATACAGCAATACTAGCTTCCCCTTAAGATCCGAGAGCTTTACTGGCCCCTGAGCCGAGCTCAGCTCGAACTCCCCACCCACAGGGTGCGCCTCAAGCTTGAGCTGGTCATGACTGGTCGCGCTGATTGGAGCAGGGTCCCAGGCAAGCAGAAGCCAGAGCAGCAGCAGGCTCAGTAACAGAATCGCAAAGATTGGCAGGATCTTGGACATCACCTAGTCAAGCTGCAGCCTCGCAGACTGATGGAGTACAACGGTTACCAGGCGCGGCTTGATCACTACTACAGCCTAGGAACAGCAGCAGTTTCTCTGTTTTGAATCGCTAACACCATGCGCATGCGCAAGCAGCCTTCGCTGCCACCTCGCGCAAGATCACTAGAGTGCCGTCGCACGGTGGCTGATCGCCAGTTCGACGTAATGCTGAGCGGCATAATCCAGATATTCAAGCTCAAGATCAGTCAGTGTGCGTGCCGGCTTGGCCGGTGCTCCGATGTACATGAAGCCACTTTGCAGAACCTTCCCGGGCGGAACAACAGCGCCGGCCGCTAACATCAGTCGAGGGCGCAAGATGGCTCGATCAAGCACCCTGGCACCGATACCGATCAAACAGTGATCCTGAACCTCGCAACCATGGAGGGTCGCCTGATGACCAATGGTGACACGCTCATGCACAATGGTTGGCGCACCGCCCGGGAGAAAACGACTGTCGTGCGAAACATGGAGCACCGAGCCATCCTGTACATTGCTCCCGGCGCCAACGTAGATACGGTTGATATCGCCGCGTAGAACGGCAGTTGGCCAGATCGATGCCTGAGCCCCAATCTCCACGTGGCCAATAACCACAGCCGTCTCATCGATCCAGGCATCGGCCGCAACGCGTGGCTCGAGCCCTTGATAACTCCTGACATTGTTCATCGCGCTATGCTGGAACCCCTTGGGATGATCGCTTTGTACGAAATGCTACCACGACCAGCACCCTAGGATCTGAGGTTCCCCTTCCGCTTTGCTATGCTGCGATCGATCCTATACCGACCCAAGAGCCCCAAGAGCATGCGCTTATCTAGCCTAATCATCGGTTTAAGCCTATTGACAATGGCCTCATCTGCGACAAGCGAATCGCCATTTGTGTTCGGACCTGAAGAGGTGGTGCCAAAGAGCATCAAGCCCGGCGCAAAATGGGCGGAGGCCGCCGTCAGTCTTCCGGACTGGCCCGAGGATGGCAACCTAATCAAGATGAGCATAGACCGCCCCGACGAGCGCTTCGACTATTACATCGACGGCGCAAGCCTCGCCACTGGTCGCGACGGAGTCGTACGCTACACCATCGTCGCCGAAGCCAACAACGGGACTCGCAATCTGACCTTCGAGGGTATCCGCTGCACACCAAACGGCGCCTACCGTATCTATGCCTTCGGCCAGGGCGGGGTCTTTAAGCTCGCGACAGGTGCCGATGATTGGCAACCGATTGGCTCTTCAGCAGAGGACGCTGCTCGCAAAGAGCTATGGCAACACTATCTCTGTATCCCGCGCTTGTTCAAACCGCGACCAGAGCGCGATCAGCGTCGCATGCTGCGCTCGGGTCGAGTGCCAGACATCGAGAACAGCGGCTTCTTGACCAATTAAGGCGATTTCTGTCAACGCTCATACTAGTGGTCCGGAGTGGAAATCATGAGGCAGTTGTTCATTCATGCTGCGAGCGGCTTTCCCTCATAGGTCCAACGGAACGGCTTAGCCAGCGTGCGATTGAAGAAGTCGATGAAATCGCTGATGCGCTTCTCCAGATCCTCCACCGACGTGAAGTTGCCGCGGCGTAGGACTTTGCGCGCGAGGATGGAGAACCACATCTCGATCTGGTTGAGCCAGGAGGCATGCTTGGGCGTGAAGTGGAAGACGATGCGGTGACTCGGGTCGCTGAGGAACGCGGTGCGTGTGGCCATCGATTCGAGGATGCCGCGGCGGCCTTTGACGCCGAGATCGCCGGTGTAGCCAATCAACTCAGCGATGAGGCGCACAACCTCCTCGGAGCAATGGATGTTGAGGTTGTCCATGACCAGGTGCCACTGCGTCCCGGCTGCGCGCTGGGCGAACAGGGCGGTGAGGTAGGCGGCGAAATCCTCCGCCGTGCGGGTCGGACCGATGTGGTGGAAGACCTTCCCGGTGACCACGCAGAAGGTGGCGATCAGGGTCAAGGTGCCGTGGCGGATGTACTCGAATTCCTGGCGTTCGGGGCTTCCGGGGCGCACGGGTTTGGTCGGCGCCGCTCGCTCCAGTGCCTTCACGCCAGTCATCTCGTCGATGCTGCACGTCTCGATGCCCTCGGCAGCCCGCTCCGGGGCGAGCCGATAGGTCTCGCAGACATCCTGACAGCGCTCGGTGAAGTCGCCGTCGCGTGGGGTATTGATCCACCCTTCCACGCGATGGGGCTTGAGATCGACCTCGCGCAGGAAGCGCCCGATCGAGTGCGGGGAGATGCTCTCCACGATCTCGCGCTCGATCGCCTCCGCGGCCAAGTCCGGATAGGTCCAGCGCGTGAGCGTCACCCCCTCGCGCACGGGCTTCTCGCAGGCGAGGGCGATCAGCGCGCAGATCTGCTCGGGGGTGAAGGTCGCTGGCGTGCCCGGGCGCGGCTCATCGCTGAGGCGCTGCTCCAGCCGTTGATCGGCACGCTCGCGCCAACGTCGGCGCCAGCGTTGAACCAGTGAGCGACTCACCTGCAATGCGGCAGCCGTCTCGCTCACGTTACGGCCGGCGTCGGCTTCAAGAATGATCCGCGCCCGGGTGGCGAGCTGTTGCGGCGTTTTGTGCTGACGAACCAACGCCTGCAGTTGCGTGCGTTCGCGATCGGTGAGGGAGACAGGTTCTGGAGTACAGCGTGGCATCGTTGGTGATTTGCTTAATCATGAAAACCAAACCAGATAATAATGATATCGTTGACAGATCCCAAACTGTATCAGGATTTCCATACTAGACCACTAGCTTGCTTATCTTTTCGCCCGCCTTCTGCGTCGCGTCGTCGGTCACAAAGCCCGGCTATGCGCCCGACAAGGCTCCTTGAAGGTAAACGAAAATCCTACGCAATTCGGTACGAGCTTTTCGGCAATCGCCTAAATAGATTTGAAACCAAGCTCTGGAACCGGCACCTTCCACTGCACCAGTGGCGCTGATGAGCGCCCGCTCACTTCGTTGGTGCCCTATGCAAAATCCTCTCCTAAATGACCAAGATCTTCCCCCCTTCTCCGCCATAAGACCTGAGCATATCGAGCCTGTAATCGATCAACTGATCACTGATGGCAGACGCCTGATCGAGACATTAACCGCGGAAACCGGTGCAGCCACTTGGGATAGATTCGTACAGCCGATCGAAGAAGAAGACGACCGACTCGCACGTGCCTGGTCGCCGGTCAGCCATCTCAACGCCGTGATGAGCTCAGATGCACTACGTACAGCCTACAATGCCTGCCTCCCAAAGCTAAGCGAATACGCGACCGAGGTCGGTCACAACGAGGTTCTATACCGCACTTATAAACAGGTCTACGAAACGGATGATCTCGATTCCGCACAGCGCAAGATGCTCTCGAATGCACTGAGAGATATGCACCTCGCAGGTGTCGATCTGCCTCCTCAAGCCAAGGCGCGTTACAAAGAGATCAGTAGGCAGCTATCACAGCTCAGTGCTAAGTTCGAGGAGAACCTGCTAGACGCTACCAATGCCTGGCAAAAGCAAGTCACCGATGTGCAAGCGCTCGATGGCCTACCTGAATCCGCAATCAGCCTTGCGAGGCATCTTGCCGAAGAGCGCGGGGTCGACGGCTGGGTCATCACGCTAGACCTGCCTTCCTACCTGCCGATCATGAAACACGCGCATTGCAGAGACCTCAGACTGGAGGCCTATGAGGCGTACACAACTCGCGCCTCCGATCAGGGGCCGCACGCCGGACGCTGGGACAACACTCAAGTCATCGAGGACCTGCTAAACCTCCGGCACGAACAGGCTCAATTGCTTGGCTTCAACAATTTCGCTGAAGTCTCTCTTGAGCCAAAGATGGCTCGCAGCACAACCGAGGTGATGGCCTTTCTGGAGGATCTCGCGCAGCGCTCTGCGCCGCAAGCACGCAAAGAAATGGAGACATTGCAAGCATTTGCACGCAGCAATGGCGGCCCTGAGCGATTAGAGGCTTGGGATGCCCCCTATTGGTCCGAACGCTTACGCCAGTCAGAGTATGCCATCAGTGACGAAGAAATTAAGCCTTATTTTTCGCTCGATCGCGTACTCTTAGGGATGTTTCAGATCGCAGAACGTCTGTTCGATGTTCGCATCACGCAGGCAACCGACAAGGCCGAAGTCTGGCATCCAGACGTCCGCTTCTATCAAATCATCAACGGCAATGATGAGTTGATTGCTCAATTTTATCTCGATCCCTTCGCTCGCCAAAAAAAACGCGGCGGGGCCTGGATGGATGTGTGCACGAACCGGCTCATCAGCTCGCATCGACAACAGCTCCCAACCGCCTATTTAGTCTGCAATTTCTCACCTACCCTGACTGGTCAGCCGACGCTTCTAACCCATGACGAAGTGCAGACCCTATTCCATGAGTTTGGCCATGGTTTGCACCACATGTTAACCCGCGTCAACTATCCGGCAGTCGCGGGCATTAATGGCGTACCTTGGGATGCGGTCGAGCTACCCAGCCAATTCTTAGAAAACTGGTGTTGGGAGCCTGAAGCCTTGAATCTCTTTGCCATTCATTGGCAAACCAATGAACCACTTCCAGAAGCGCTTTATCAGCGCATGCGTTCGGCACGCAACTTCCAGTCTGCAATGCAAACCATACGGCAGCTCGAACTCGCGCTGTTTGACTTCCGTCTGCACCTTGAGTATGTACCAGAGAAAGGAAGCCGTCTCACGCAGATCCTCGGCGAGATCAGAAGCCAGCTATCACCCATTCAACTACCAGCCTTCAACCGCTTTGCTAACGGCTTCTCGCACATCTTCTCTGGTGGCTATGCAGCTGGCTACTACAGCTACAAATGGGCTGAATTGCTAGCCGCAGATGCCTTCTCGCTGTTCGAAGAGCGGGGAATTTTCGACGCCAGTACCGGACATGCCTTCCGCGAGCAGATCCTTGAGCGCGGAGGATCTGCTGAACTGATGGAACTCTACGTCGGTTTTCGTGGTCGAGAGCCAAAGATCGACGCCCTCCTCCGACACACCGGAATTAGCGATTCACCGAAAAACTGATCACCAACACCTGCGCAGGTATGACCGAGGCTTTTCTTGACATCTGGCCCATTTACCCCGTTCTCATTTGCCCGGAATCTGAGCAGGCAATAAAAAACCCACTTGCATCAAAGAGCAAGTGGGTTTTTGTGCCTTTCGGCAAAATAAACCCTGGCGATGACCTACTTTCGCATGGGGAGGCCCCACACTATCATCGGCGATGCACCGTTTCACTGCTGAGTTCGGTATGGGATCAGGTGGTTCCAGTGCTCTTTGGTCGCCAGGAAAATCGGAGGCGCATCGGGTGTTGAGCCGATGGCCTGTTGTTCGGTGAGATCGTGGAGGTGCGAGCGATGTGCGCTCAGCAGTCCAAAATGTTTAGGTGTTATATGGTCAAGCCGCACGGTCAATTAGTACGGGTTAGCTTCACTGGTTACCCAGCTTCTACATCCCGCCTATCAACGTCGTGGTCTACGACGGACCTTCAGGGGCATCGAGTGCCCAGGGAGATCTTATCTTGGGAGGGGCTTCCCGCTTAGATGCTTTCAGCGGTTATCCCGTCCGTACGTAGCTACCCGGCAATGCCACTGGCGTGACAACCGGAACACCAGGGGTACGTCCACTCCGGTCCTCTCGTACTAGGAGCAGCTTCCCTCAAATCTCCAACGCCCACGGCAGATAGGGACCGAACTGTCTCACGACGTTCTAAACCCAGCTCGCGTACCACTTTAAATGGCGAACAGCCATACCCTTGGGACCGACTTCAGCCCCAGGATGTGATGAGCCGACATCGAGGTGCCAAACACCGCCGTCGATATGAACTCTTGGGCGGTATCAGCCTGTTATCCCCGGAGTACCTTTTATCCGTTGAGCGATGGCCCTTCCATACAGGACCACCGGATCACTAAAGCCTGCTTTCGCACCTGCTCGACGTGTCTGTCTCGCAGTCAAGCACCCTTATGCTTTTGCACTCAATGCGCGATTTCCGACCGCGCTGAGGGTACCTTCGCGCTCCTCCGTTACTCTTTGGGAGGAGACCGCCCCAGTCAAACTACCCACCATGCACTGTCCCTGACCCGGATCACGGGCCTAGGTTAGAACTTCAAATAGACCAGGGTGGTATTTCAAGGCTGGCTCCACCAAGACTGGCGTCCTGGCTTCAAAGCCTCCCACCTATCCTACACAAGTCGATTCAAAGTCCAGTGCAAAGCTGTAGTAAAGGTTCACGGGGTCTTTCCGTCTAGCCGCGGGTACTCGGCATCTTGACCGAGATTTCAATTTCACTGAGTCTCTGGTGGAGACAGTGCCGCCATCGTTACGCCATTCGTGCAGGTCGGAACTTACCCGACAAGGAATTTCGCTACCTTAGGACCGTTATAGTTACGGCCGCCGTTTACCGGGGCTTCGATCAAGAGCTTCTCCGAAGATAACCCCATCAATTAACCTTCCGGCACCGGGCAGGCGTCACACCCTATACGTCCGCTTTCGCGTTTGCAGAGTGCTGTGTTTTTAGTAAACAGTCGCAGCGGCCTGGTCACTGCAACCCCTTTCCGCTCGGCCCGCAAGGGACTTCACGTAATAGGGGCGTACCTTCTCCCGAAGTTACGGTACCATTTTGCCTAGTTCCTTCACCAGAGTTCTCTCAAGCGCCTTGGGATTCTCACCCTGCCCACCTGTGTCGGTTTCGGGTACGGTCACACATGACCTGAAGCTTAGAGGCTTTTCCTGGAAGCAGGGCATCAACCACTTCACTCCCGTAGGAGTTCGTCATCACGTCTCGACATTGCTACCCCGGATTTGCCTAGGATAACTGTCTACACGCTTAAACCGGCAACCAACAGCCGGCTGGCCTAGCCTTCTTCGTCCCCCCATCGCAGTCATGCGTGGTGCAGGAATATTAACCTGCTTCCCATCGACTACGCCTTTCGGCCTCGTCTTAGGGGCCGACTCACCCTGCGCCGATTAGCGTTGCGCAGGAAACCTTGGGCTTTCGGCGAGGGGGCCTCTCACCCCCTTTATCGTTACTCATGTCAGCATTCGCACTTCCGATACCTCCAGCATGCTTTACAA
>POWB01000005.1:0-122500 GCA_010912705.1 Halochromatium sp. | reverse complement strand
TTGATCAAAGGAGTCCGACATTCAACTAAACAGCCGCTGTTGCGCGCCGGGCCCGGAGTGCAGGCCTTGGCGAAGACAAAGATAGTGTCCCAGCTTATATTCTCCGAACACCAAGATGCCCCAGGATACTGGGAATACAGGCATCCGCCGTCTGGAGTACTGTTGACGGAGCGATAGGTGCAGAGTCTGCCACGGAACCTGACGCAGCCGCCAGAGGCATCGGACGCTGTAGCGGAGTCGCTCGAAGCAGGATCACGCGGGGCCTTCCGCCCGACCTTCAGGTTCTCTACACTAAGCCAATCGAACGACAAACAGTCATCCTATAAGCAACTGGGGCCGAACGATGCGAGATTATAAAAGCAGCGGAAGCTTTACCTTGAGAAAACGCCGGCGCTATCCGCGCGGGCTCATCCCGCTTTCCCTCATCATCATCGCCATCGCAGCAGCAGGCGTGGTCTGGATAGCTCCGAACTCGACACCTGGGGCGTCGGTAGCTACGAGCGCTCCAGCAACTGTAAGGCCCTCATCTGGCCGCGATCTGATTCCACTGAAAATCCCGGGGCAGCAGCCAACACCAAGTCCCGAGGATCAGGATAACTGACAGCTTAACGGCATGACAAAGACCTCCGCTCTCCGCACCCGATGGATGCGGAAGCAGCGCAAAGATTGGGTCTTCGGCCCTAACGCATTAGAGGCGAACTCAGACCCCGAATGATGACCCGCAACCGCAGGTCGTCGTCGCATTCGGGTTGCGGATCACGAACTGTGCACCTTGCAAGCCTTCAGTGTAGTCGATCTCGGCGCCGGTGAGGTATTGCAGACTCATCGGATCAACGAGCAGCTTGACCCCATCAGTCTCGATCTCGGTGTCGCCATCCTGCACCGACTCGTCAAAGGTGAACCCATACTGGAACCCGGAGCAGCCCCCGCCTTGGATATAGACTCGGAGCATGAGGCCAGGCGTGTCCTCTTGCTCGATCAGGGTCGCAACCTTCGCCGCTGCCTGCGAGGTGAAGACCAGGGGCGCGTCAAGGGCAATGGCTTCTGACATGGATGAATACCTCAGTAAATTAATCTGTCTTGGCTCGGCAGAGAGAATGGGGGCCTCAGGCTAGCTCATTCAACCGCCGCAGGCTCAGCAAGCCCGGACATCTCGAGAATTGGACTGAGCGAACAGGCAGTACCTGGCTCTCCAGGCCACAAGAACGCCTCTGAAGATGGCGCGGTTGATGCGCCGTCAGGTCTAATATCAACGATCAGCCGCTCGGCGTCGACCCCTTCTGGCAGCACAATATCGCCTGCGATAGCCTGAAAATACTTAAAGTCGATGGCTACATTGGCCGGCGACGAGCCCGGCAATGCATCCAAAGACAGTCGCTCCTCTTCACCATCACGGGATATCACAACACTCAGGCTAAGTCGCCCGCGCGTTCGCGCGTCCTGAGGCACAAGATGACTCAACAACAGATCAAAGTGGAAGCGGCCAGACTCTGAGCTCTTGTGCAGTTGCAGCTCCTTAACCTCAACAACCCCTTCTTGGTCATCACGGACTAAACGCTGCAGGTAAGAAACTCGTTTGATAAGGTCAAGGCGCTCCCGCTGCAGCTCTGCGAGCGACTCCTGCGCTTGCCGCCTCGATTCGCGGTCCATCTGGTGTGTGCGCTCCAAGCGTAGTCGCTCCTCACGGCCACGGGCAACCTCCTCCGATAACAGCCCAATCTCCGCGCGTAGAACATCCAAGGTTGCTTGAGCATGACGCGTATCAATCCAGGCGAGCCAATATCCGAGCGCAAAGGTCAAGCCGATAACGAACAGCCAGCCAAACGTCACAAGCGATCGAAGAAGCGGACTTGGACGCTTTGCGCCCAACCCCCGGGCGCCACCCACTCGCCGGTTCCAAGCCACTATTGCCTAGGGTACGAATGCAGACAACGCCAACCCCCTGGCCTCGTCGTATCCGAACATGAGATTCATGTTCTGCACAGCCTGCCCCGCAGCCCCCTTCACGAGATTATCGATCACCGACTGCACCACCACGACCCCAGCGCCCTGCGGCTCTAGCACCGCCAGCCGACAAAGATTGGTGCCACGTACGGAGCGCGTCTCCAGCACAGAGCCCGCTGGCAGCACATCGACGAAAGGCTCATCGCGATAACGGGTCTCGAACAGCGACTGCAAATCAAGCTCAGACCGCTCCAGCGTCGCATAAAGACTGGCCTCAATGCCGCGCACCATGGGCACCAGGTGCGGCACGAAGGTCAGCCCCACAGGGACACCGACGGCACGCAGCAGGTTCTCGCAGATCTCCGGCTGATGGCGATGGCCGCCGACACTATACGCCTTGAAGCTCTCGCCGCACTCAGCCATGAGCAGCGCAGTCGAAGGCTTGCGCCCGGCGCCACTAACACCGGACTTCACATCTGCGATTAAGCGTGTTGCATCAACCGCCTCAGCCTCCAGCAAGGGCAAGAAGCCCAGCGTGACCGCGGTCGGATAGCAGCCCGGATTGGCCACCAAGCGGGCCTTAGCGATCGCCTCGCGATTGATCTCCGGCAATCCGTATACGGCCTCTTCGACCAATGCTGGCGCTGCATGCGTCATTCCGTACCAACGCTGCCAGACGTCTAGATCCTGCAGCCGAAAATCCGCCGCCAAGTCGATCACCCGCACACCTGCATCAAGCAAGGCCCTAGCCTCATGCATCGCGGTACCATTTGGGGTTGCAAAGAACACCAAATCGCAGTCGGTCAATCTGGCCGTCTCGGGCGTCGAGAAGGCAAGCTCGATCTCGCCTCGTAGTCCTGGGTGAAATTCAGCAACCTCGGTCCCGGCAACAGATCGCGACGTCACCGCGGTCACCTCAACCTGGTCGTGCCTCACCAACAGGCGCAGCAGTTCAGAACCGGTATAGCCGGTTCCACCGACGATGCCGACCTTAATCATGACTAGCGCTCCTGCAGCCAATCAGCACTCGCCGCTCAGCCACAACTACCACCGGCCGAGCCACAGCTACTGCAGCCACCCCCAGTCGACGGAAGATTGTTGAAAACAAAGGTCGCGTTACCATCCCCGGGGTCTACAAAATCGATCTCGACACCACGGATATGCTCTAGGGTGCCATCATCAACGACGACCTTATAGCCCTCGTAGTCCCTGACACCGTCGTTCGCGTTGACCACATCAGTGAAGGTCATCCCAAAGCTGATACCGCT
Source organism: Halochromatium sp. (assembly GCA_010912705.1). Lineage (GTDB taxonomy): Bacteria > Pseudomonadota > Gammaproteobacteria > Chromatiales > Chromatiaceae > Lamprobacter. Next base: position 119,288 of record POWB01000005.1, on the reverse strand, counting down.
ACACCCACCTGAAGCGGCATAGACGCGTACACCTTGAATCGCATCATCGACCTCCTTGAACAGCTCGGCCAGTTTAGCCTGCGCCGATGGCGTCATGGAGAGATCAGACTCAGTGATCAGGTTTTGCATGGTTAAGGCTCCGATTCAAGAACGTCTTAAACGTTGTAATGTACAGCAGCGCGGCGTCTGGTTGCCAGACGCTGATGCCAAGGCCAGCGCAGCTGTCAGACCTCAACCATCTCGAAATCTTCTTTTCCGGCACCGCATTCGGGACATTTCCAGGTCAGTGGCACATCGTCCCAAACTGTTCCGGGCGCAATGCCATCCTCGGGCCAACCCTCTGCCTCATCATAGATCAGACCGCAAATCACACACATATATCGCTTCATAGCTCTCGATTTATCCTTCAACGGATATTCAACTCATGCTCAACCCTAGCGTTATCAGGGTTCCGCAGCGAATTTTCAACGCGCCGAGACCATGTAGCGGTTGCTATCAGGGCAAGGTCGCCAGAAAATGGCCGATTGTTGTTGGCCGCTCCGCGGTACCCGATCACTCGCTCGAGCGCCCTACCCTTCGACAGCAAAGCGATAACCCTAGAACCTTCGTTCTCGTCACAAGACGCTACTCAGGAGCCGACCCATGTCTCGATCCCACGACCTCTTTACCGCGGCACAGCGACACATCCCTGGTGGCGTCAACTCGCCGGTCCGTGCCTTCCGCGGCGTCGGTGGGGACCCTGTCTTCTTCGAGTCGGCCGCTGGCGCCTATGTTACTGACGCCGACGGCAAGCGCTACATCGACTACGTCGGCTCCTGGGGGCCGATGATCCTCGGCCACGCCCATCCCGAGATCATCGCCGCGGTCACTGAGCGCGTCGCCATGGGGCTCTCCTTCGGCGCCCCCACCGAGCTTGAGACGCTGATGGCCGATAAGGTCTGCGAGCTGGTCCCAAGCATGGACCTAGTGCGAATGGTCAGCTCTGGCACCGAGGCTACCATGAGCGCCCTGCGCTTAGCCCGCGGCTATACCGGCCGCGACAAGGTCATCAAGTTCGAAGGCTGCTACCACGGCCATGTCGACTCACTCTTAGTCAAGGCTGGCTCCGGCATGCTCACCCTCGGCGAGCCCAGCTCCCCCGGCGTGCCTGCCGCACTTGCCGAGCTGACCATCACACTGAATTACAATGACAGCGAGCAGGTCCGCCAGACCTTCGCCGAGATCGGTGATCAAATCGCCGCCGTCATCGTCGAGCCGGTGGCTGGCAACATGAACTGCATCCCCCCTGTGCCTGGCTTCCTTGAGACCTTGCGCGAGGTCTGCGACCAGTCGGGCACAGTGCTAATCTTTGACGAGGTCATGACCGGCTTCCGCGTCGCCCGCGGCGGCGCCCAGGAGCGCTTTGGCATCACCCCGGACCTCACCGCGCTCGGCAAGATCATCGGTGGCGGCATGCCCGTCGGCGCCTTCGGCGGCAAGCGCGCCATCATGGAGCATATCTCGCCACTTGGGCCGGTCTACCAAGCCGGCACCCTCTCCGGCAACCCGATTGCCATGACTGCCGGTCTGAAGACGCTGGAGCTGATCTCAGCACCTGGCTTCCACGACCAGGTCGCGGCCCAAACCGAGCGTCTCACCAGCGGACTGGAAGCTCAGGCAAGCGCCGCCGGCATCGGTCTCAGCACCAACCGCGCTGGCGCCATGTTCGGCCTCTTCTTCACCGATGCCGGCGCGGTCACCAACTACGCCCAAGCCACCGCCTGCAACCAAGACCAGTTCCGCCAGTTCTTCCACGCCATGCTTGATCAGGGCGTCTACCTTGCGCCCTCGGCGTTCGAGGCCGGCTTCGTCTCCGGCGTTCATGGCACCGCCGAGATCGACGCCACACTGGAGGCAGCCGGCAAAGCATTCGCTACCCTGGCAAGCTGAGTCACCCGTGGCTGAACCGCGATGACCCGACCCTTGCGTAGCAGCCACGCCAAGCCCGGCAGCTGATGCGCAATGGATAGCTTCCTCACACAACTCCTTGCCTGGATCGATCTCCATCCAGGCTGGGCCTACCTGCTGGTTTTCCTGACCGCGCTTACGGAGTCGGTTGCCGTGGTGGGTATGCTCGTGCCCGGTGTCGTCATCATGATCGGCGCCGGGGCACTGATCGCCACCGGTAAGCTGGCCTTCTGGCCCACCGTCACGCTTGCCATCGTCGGTGCCATCATCGGCGACAGTTTCAGTTATTGGATCGGCTTTCGCTATCGCGACCGGCTGCGTCAACATTGGCCATTCAATCGTCATCCAGCACAGCTTGAGCGCGGCATCGCCTTCTTTCAGCGCTACGGCGCTAAGAGTGTCGCCTTCGGCCGCTTCGTCGGTCCCGGTCGCGCAATCATCCCCATGGTTGCCGGCATGATGCAGATGCCGCGCGGGCGCTTCGCCGCAGCTAACATCAGCTCTGCAATCGCCTGGGGACCCGCCTATCTAGCACCTGGCATCGTCTTTGGGGCCTCCCTCAAGCTGGCCGCCGAGGCCACCGCCCGCCTTGTCGTACTACTGCTCGTCGTCCTCAGCCTACTCTGGCTCTCAGCCTGGCTCGCGCGACGGATCTACCTACGCTTGAGCCCCCAAGCCTCCAGCTGGGTTCAGGCTTGGCTGCGCTGGGCCAACCTGCATCCAACCCTCGGCCGCATTGCTCAAGCACTCGCCGAGCCTGCGCATCCGGATGCCGCCATCCTCGCCTCGCTCGCCCTCGCCTTGGTCACGGCAACCGCCGTGCTTGGGGCCTCAATCAGCGCGGGCCTAGTGGGTCCAGAGGCGCTAACCCTGAATCAGATCGCTTTTGACCTCGGCCAGAGCCTGCACACACCGCTTGCAGATCAGGTGATGGTCGCACTCAGCCGGCTCGCCGAGCCGGTGGTCAGCCTACCCTTGGTGGTCGCCATTCTGGTCTACCTGACCCTGAGCCAACAGCGACGGGCGCTCGAATACTGGATTGCTGCGCTCAGTTTCACGCTGATCGTCACGCCCGTGCTCGGCTGGCTGGTGCGCGTACCCCGACCCGAGCTCGGACTCGAGCTCAGTTGGCCCTGGTCCTTCCCCAGTGGCCAGGTCCTCTCGGCGACGGTCATCTACGGCTTCCTCGCCATCTCCGTCGCACGCCCCCTCAAGGCAGGTTGGCGCTGGCTGCCCTATGCCGTTGCCGCCGTCATCATCACTGCTGTCGCCATCGCACGTCTCTACCTGGGCACCGAATGGCTCAGCGACATTCTTGGCAGCATCGCCCTCGGCCTTGCCTGGATCGCCGCCCTCGGACTCGCCTTCCATTTACATACTGAGGCCCCGAGCCAAGTGGCTGGCCTCGCCTTAGTCAGCTTGGTCGCGCTGGGCTGCGCCTTCAGTGCCGCAACCACCGCCGAGCAGTCAACCGACCTCGCCCGTTATCGCGCGACCCCGCAGACCTTGAATATCGATGCCACCCATTGGCATACTCGCCAAGCCCTGCCAATCGCTCGTCAGCGCGAGGATCTTTGGCACCGCCATCAACGGCCATTCGACATCCAGTATGCCGGCCCCCTCGATGCGCTGACCAGGGCACTCATCAGCCAAGGCTGGCAGCCGGCCGAGATGCTCAGTTGGGGCAATGCCATCAAACTCCTCTCGCCCTCGCTGCCACTCGCCGAGCTGCCGCTGGTGCCGCATGTCCACAATGGCCATCACGATGACCTCAGACTGGTCAAAGACCTCCCTGGTAACCGTCGGCTGGTGCTGCGGCTCTGGGCCACGCCAGTTCGCATCAACGCCACCCAACCGCTCTGGATCGGCAACCTCACCGAGTTAACCAAAGAAACGATCGTCGACCTCTTCGCCCTGCCCATTAGCGTTCCAGCCGACGCGCGTAGCCAACAGCAGCTGTATGCCGACCTTAGTCGGCTCCCAAGCATCAAGGCCGATATCGGCGCACCCACCCTGGTCACTCCAGAGGACGGCCCCCTCTGACAGGATTAACGACGGGCAGATCACCGCAAGCTCAAGCCCTCAGATCGCCTCGCCCCAGCGCTCCGAGAGGCGATGCGGCACGCCCAGATGATCGAGGACACGGGCCGCCATAAAGTCAATCACATCATCGACGGTCTGCGGATTGAAATAGAAGCCCGGATTGGCCGGCATGATCACCACCCCGGCTCGCGCCAGCCGTAGCATATTCTCGAGATGAATCGTCGTGAACGGGGTCTCGCGTACCACCAGGATTAGCTTGCGACCCTCCTTCATGGTCACATCGGCTGCCCGGTCGATAAGATCCTCGCTCAGTCCAGCTGCAATATTGGCCAGGGTTCCGGTCGTACAGGGCACGATCGCCATCGCATCTGGAGGGTTGGTGCCACTAGCCACAGGCGCGGTCCATTGCTGGCGGCCAAAGACACTGAGCTGGCCCGGCAGCGCATCGAGATACTCGGAAAAGAACAGCTCAGCCTCCTTTGGTCGACTCGGCACCTCCAGCCCCGCCTCCATCCGCAACACCACCTGCGCCGCCTGCGTGATCAGCAGATAGACGCGGACCTTCGCCTCGATCAGCCCCTGCAAGACCCGCAATCCGTAACCCGTGCCCGAGGCACCGGTGAGCGCGATCGCAACCGTCTTCGTCCAGCCTGTTTCAGTAGATCTATTCATTTTTAGCCTCAGCCGCGAGTCGCTGCAAGCCGGAGCTGCTCAAGGATACGCTGATGGATTCCGCCGAAACCGCCATTGCTCATGATCAGCAGATGATCGCCCGCACGCGCCTCAGCGGTGGCTGCCGCCATGACCTGCTCGAGATCGGTACAGAAACTCAGCCGCCGGCCGAGCGGGGCCAGAGCCGCGTCTGCATCCCAGGGCAAGTCCGGTGGACTGTAGACCACCACCCGATCGGCGGCATCCAACGAGGCCGCCAGGGCATCAGCATGGGCTCCCATGCGCATGGTATTCGATCTAGGCTCCAGCACCGCGATGATCCGCGCCTCCCCCACTTGACGCCGCAGCCCGGCCAGGGTGCTGGCGATCGCGGTTGGATGGTGGGCAAAGTCATCATAGACGCGCACCCCGGCCTCAGTCCCGCGCAGCTCCATACGCCGCTTGACACCCTGAAAGCGTGCCAAGGCCGCAATCGCCTGCGTTGGCTCGATGCCGATATGCTGCGCTGCGGCGATCGCCGAGAGTGCGTTCTGGACATTATGCAGGCCAATCTGCGACCACTCGAGCTGCCCCTGAGGTTGACCCTGAAACAAGACATCAAAGGCCGAGCCATCGGCAGCTATAAGCTCAGCCTGCCAATCGCAGCCGGCCCCAGGGACGTCAGCAACAGGCAAGCTCGCGTCGTTAGACAGGCTCGCGTCAGTCAGATCCGGCAAGCTTGGAACCTTAACCCCAGTCGTCACGCAAGGCGTCCAGCAGCCCATCGCCAAGACCTCGGTGAGCGCGGCATCCTGCTGTGGATAAATGATCCGACCGCTACCAGGCACCGTGCGCACCAGATGATGAAACTGCCGTTGGATCTGCGCCAGATCATCGAAGATATCGGCATGATCGAATTCTAGGTTGTTCAGCACCAGGGTGCGCGGACGATAGTGAACAAACTTCGAGCGCTTATCGAAGAATGCGGTGTCGTACTCATCCGCCTCAATCACGAACTGCGGCCCCGAGCCAAGCCGTGCCGAGCGGCCAAAATCCAGCGGCACACCACCGATCAAAAAGCCGGGCTCAGTCCCCGCGGCCTCGAGAATCCAGGCCAGCATGCTCGCTGTCGTCGTCTTACCATGGGTCCCCGCCACCGCCAGCACCTGTCGACCACGCAGGCCATGCTCTGCCAGCCACTGCGGTCCGGAGCTGTAGGGCAGATCGCGATCGAGCATCGCCTCCACCGCCGGTAGCCCGCGCTTCATCGCATTGCCAACGATCACCAGGTCCGGTGCTGGCTGCAGATGCTCAGCCGCATAGCCCTGCATCAAAGCGATACCGGCCGCCTCGAGCTGGGTGCTCATCGGCGGATAGACATTGGCATCAGAGCCGGTCACCTGATGGCCAAGCGCACGTGCGATCAACGCCAGCCCACCCATGAAGGTGCCGCAGATGCCGAGGATATGGAGATGCATCAGGGGTCAAGTCCTCAAGCAGCGGTCAACTAGCACTGTCGACGATACCGCCGACGATCACGAACGAAAGCAGATCAAAGCCGATGGCAATGGCCGCACCCTGCATCAGCGTCAAGCCAAAGGCATGACGCAGGATGTGTCCGGTCGCCAGCACACTCCAAGCTACCAATAACATGAACAGCAGCCCAGCCAGCGCCAGCAAGCCGCTCTCAGTATCCACCGGCCGCGCCAGCCCAACTGGCAGCAAGGCCATTAGGGTGATCAGTGTATCGACACCCAGCAGCGCCGTCGCCGTTTGCAGGAACCGCTGCGACCGCTCAAGCAATCGCAGCGCAAGCGACAAGGCACCCAGCATCAGCCCGAGATCAAGCAGACTCTGTAACAGACCACTGCCAAGGCCAACCCCCGCGGTCAAGGCCAACAAGAGGCCAGCCACAAGACCTGCCGCCAGTACCAGCAGCAACAGGGCAGCTGACGCAGGAAGGTCTTGCGGAGCACGGCGCAGCAGCGCCAAATCGATGAAGAAATTGATGATAGCCAGCACGGCAAGGCATCCAAGGCAGCAATTCAGCCGCTCATGATAGCGAAGGCAGCGGCCCACTGGGAAATCGCTGTAAAAAGAGCCATTCAACCGCCGATGTCGCCTTAACGAGCGCGCGAAGTCAGACGGGCTCGTAGCGGCAGCAACAGACCAGAGAGGAGCAGCAAGACCGCGATACTCAGCACCAGCTGGCTGCCAAAGCGGACAAAAGGCGTCCCCCCAACCCGAGCTTCGATGGTACCAGTCAGGACCGCACGCTCGAAGAGGGGCAGCTGTTCGCGCACCCGACCGCGCGCATCGATGATCGCCGAGAGGCCGGTATTGGTCGCCCGCACCAGCCAGCGGCCGGTCTCGAGCGCTCGCAAGCGCGCAAATTCCAGGTGTTGATGGGGGGCAAGCGAGTCCCCGAACCAGGCATCGTTACTGACGTTGATCAAGAACGCCGCCTCAGGCAGCGCCTGCCTAACCTCGTCCGGAAACACATCCTCGTAACAGATCGAGACGCCCACTGGCCAAACCCCGACCTGTAACAAGGGGCGCGCAGCATCGCCGCGGCTGAAATCAGACATGGGCACCTCGAACCAATCGATCAGCGGCTGCAGCTGGGTCTTGAACGGCAGGAACTCGCCAAAGGGCACTAGATGACGCTTGAAGTACCGATCTTCGCTACTGCCCAGGCTCACCAAGGCGTTGTAATAACGATCGTCGGTCTCCATCACCGGCAGCCCGATCACCACCTCGGCCCCAGCCTCCCGCGCGGTCACGCCCAAGGGTTTCAGGAGTGGCGCTTCAACGCGATGGAAGAACTCAGGGATCGCCGTCTCCGGCCAGACGATCAGATCGCTGTCCAGGTGATCCTTGGTCAGATTGAGATAGATGTCGAGTGTTGGCAGCAGCCCGTCAGGGTCCCATTTCAGTGACTGCTCGACATTGCCTTGGATGATGCTAACTTGGATTGGGCGTTGCTCGGCGTTCGGCGCCGGTCGCGTCCAGTCGAACTGCCAGAGCAGCCCAGCGCAGAGCCACAGCAACACGAGCCCCGCCGCTGCCTGCCAGCGCGCAGGCCCAGACCATCGCCAGAGCCCCCAGAGCAAACCGGCCGAGATAGCGACCGCCAGACTCAGGCCATGCACCCCCAGCACCGGTGCCAAACCACCCAGCGGGCCGTTCAACTGGCCGTTGCCGGCAAACAGCCAAGGAAAGCCAGTGAAGAGCCAGCCACGCAGCCATTCCATCAGCACCCAGAGCGACGGAAACAGCAGCAGCGGCCCTGCCCAGCCTGCTGCGGTGTCGGTTCTGAAGCGACGCTCAAGGAGACGCAGCAGCCAGGCCATCAGGCCATAGTAGAGCGCCATCACGACCACGAATAGCAGCATCAACAGATTGGCAACCAAGGCCGGCATGTTGCCGAACTCGTTCAGACTGATCCGCACCCAGGCGACCCCAGTCCCGAAGAGCGCAACGCCAAACAGCCAACCAACGGCAAAGGCGCTAGCGCCGGTACGACCGCGCAGCGCCTGATAGAAGCCCAACAGCGACAGCACCGCCAGTGGGTAGAGCCCGAACGGCGCAAACGAAAGCACCATGATCGCGCCGGACAGCAGCGCCAGCAGCGCCGACAGCCATCCGCTGCGCAGTCGCTTCATTGCGAGAAAAACCGGATTAGGCTGGGCCCAGCCTGGGTTAGGGCCGTACAGGCTTCCAGAGGAGCCAAGCTTTGTGTGCAGGACAGCAACATCACGGCACCTCGGCCTGAGACCAGGCCTCGCTAGTCATAGCGCTCATCTTTCCAGCGACGTAGCGCGCTAAACACCTGCGTCGTCCCCGCCAGCGGCCTACTAGCAAAGCGCTCAGCGGCAGCCATCACAGCCGGCTCTGAAGTGCGTAAAAATGGATTCACCGCCAGCTCATCAGCCAGGGTCGTCGGCACCGTCGGCCGCCCTTGCTCACGCAGCTGCTCGGCCGCCGCAATCGCTGCAGCCACCGCCCCGCTCTGTGGCTCGACCCAGCGCGCGAAGCCAAGATTGGCCAGCGTGTATTCGTGCGCGCAGTAGCAGCGCGTCTGAGAAGGCAAGCTAGAGATCCGCTGCAGCGAGTCGGCAAGCTGCTCGAAGGTGCCGTCGAAGACGCGGCCGCAGCCTGCCGCAAACAGGGTGTCGCCACAAAACAGCCGGTCGTCACCAAGATAAGCGATGTGCGTCGAGGTATGGCCCGGCACCGCCAGCACCTCAAGATCGATCTCGAGGTCTGGCAGGTGGACGTCATCACCCTCGGCCACCACCCGCGTCAGTCCAGTGATCCGCCGATCTTCAGGCCCAAAGACCTCGGCCTCCGGCCAGGTCTGGCGCAATTCAGCCAACCCACCGATATGATCACCATGGTGATGGGTGATCAGGATCGCACCCAGCCGCAATCCATCGCCCTGCAGTCGCGCAATCACTGGCTGCGCATCGCCCGGATCGACGACGGCACAGAACTCGGTCTCGGTGCTGCGCAATAACCAGATGTAGTTGTCCTCAAAGGCCGGGATCGGCTCGATACTCAGATGCATGCGTTCACCCCGCGCTCGCCCCTTTCAGCCGGGTCTGATCCAAGCCAAGATCGCGCATCTCGGCCCGCACCGCCTCCTCAATCCCGGCATCGTTGAGGCCACAGGCCGCAAGTTGCTGATCATGACTGGCCTGCTCCTGGCAACGATCCGGCAGCCCTAGATGCAGGCAGCGCACCAACACGCCCTGCTCCGCCAGCAGCTCAGAGACCGCCGAACCAGCACCACCGGCCACCGCGTTCTCCTCCACCGTCACCAAGAGTTGATGACGCTCGGCCATCTCGAGAATCAGCCGATCGTCCAGTGGCTTCACGAAGCGCATGTTGACCACAGTCGCATCCAGCCGCTCGCCAACGGCCTCAGCCGCCGCAACTCGACTGCCAAAGGCCAGCAGCGCGATATCGCGACCCTCACGCCGGACCTCGGCCTCACCAATCGGCAACAGCTCACCTTCGGTCTTATTGATGGCGACACCAGGACCACTACCACGAGGATAGCGCACCATCGCCGGCCCCTCGTGCGCATAAGCGGTCTCTAGCATCCACCAACACTCGTGCTCATCGGCAGGGGCCATGATGACGATATTCGGCAAGGGACGGGTATAGCTGTAATCGAAGGCGCCGGCATGTGTTGGACCATCCGCCCCCACCAGCCCCGCGCGATCCACCGCAAAGGTCACATCCAACCCCTGCAGACAGACATCGTGTACCAGCTGATCATAGCCGCGCTGCAAGAAGGTAGAATAGATCGCCACTACTGGCTTCATCGCCTCGCAGGCCATGCCCGCCGCCAAGGTCACCGCATGCTGCTCAGCGATACCGACATCGAAATAGCGATCCGGAAAGCGCTCGGAGAAGGCGACCAGGCCCGAGCCCTCGCGCATCGCTGGCGTGATCGCCAACAGCCGCGAATCACTCTCGGCGCGGTCGCAAAGCCAGTCGCCAAAGATCTGTGTATAACTCTTACCGCCGCCTTTCTTCTGCACCGCACCGGTCTTCAGATCAAAGGGCGTGACACCGTGATAGGTCGTCGGTGCATGCTCGGCCGGCTCATAGCCATGCCCCTTCTGAGTGATCAGATGCAAGAGCCGCGGCCCTGGCATCTTCTTCATGTTGCGCAGGGTTGCCACCACAGCATCGATGTCATGGCCATCCACCGGGCCGATGTAGTTGAAGCCAAGCTCCTCGAACAGGGTGCTAGGCATCACCATGCCCTTAACGTGCTCTTCCCAGCGACCGACCAGCTCACGCAGATGCGGCATGCCGCGCAACGCCGTCTTACTCCCCTCGCGCATCTTAGTATAGAGTCCGCCCGATAAGAGCCGCGCCAGATGGCTACTGATCGCGCCCACCGGCGGCGAGATCGACATCTCATTATCGTTGAGGATGATCAGCAGGTCTGGATCGAGCGGACCACCATGATTCAAGGCCTCGAAGGCCATACCCGCACTCAAGGCACCATCGCCGATCACAGCGATGATCTGGCGCTGCTCGCCCTTCTGCTTGGCCGCGATCGCCATCCCCAGCGCAGCACTAATGGAGGTACTGGAGTGGCCTACTCCAAAGGTGTCATAGGGGCTCTCAGCACGCTTCGGAAAGCCCGACAGACCACCCTGCTGACGCATCCGTGCCATCCGATCGCGGCGCCCGGTGAGGATCTTATGCGGATAGGCCTGATGGCCGACATCCCAGACGATGCGATCATAGGGTGTATCAAAGACGTAGTGCAGGCCGATACTGAGCTCGACCACACCCAGGCCAGCGGCCAGATGCCCACCCGTACGCGACACGCTGTCGATCAGGAAGCCACGTAGCTCCGAGGCAAGTTGTTTCAGATCACTGCCCGGGAGCAGCCTTAGATCATCAGGATCATCGATGGTCGAAAGCAGAGGAAAAGGGTTCTCGGGAGCGCTGGCTGAGCCGTAAGTTGTATCGGACATGCTGTGATAACCGGATGATCGAGCGGACAATAGGGGCGAATCGGCGTGCGGACGCAAAAGGCGACTTACGCTCGGCCTGGCTGGATTCTAGTCCATCGTCGCACGCCCCGCATGTTTCCGGCACCAAGTCGGCAAACCAGGCTCAGTCAGGAAGTCCGCCAACCACCTCGACCTGATACAGCCAGGGCCAGCATTTACCGGTGACGAACAGCCGACCGCTATCGGCGTCGAAGGCAATGCCATTTAAGACCTGCTCAGACCGCCGAGGCTGATCAGCCGGCCAGAGATCGCTGAGATCGATGTACCCCAGCACGCGCCCATCGCTCGGATCAATGCGCACCAAGACATCCTGGTACCACAGATTGGCCCAAATCTCATTGCGCAGATACTCGAGTTCATTCAGCTGCTGGATCGGCTTATCCCCCTCCATGACCTGCAACCGGCGCAGCTCGCGGCCATCGGTTGGATCAAGGAAGCGCAGCTCAGCACTGCCATCGCTCATGATCCAGTGACGACCATCCTGGGTCAGCCCCCAACCCTCACCTTTGATTCGGAACCGTTCGCGGGGCTCAAGGCTGCGTCGGTCGTAACGCAGGCCAACGCCAGCGCGCCAAGTCAGCTGAATGAGCTCGCCTCGCCAGTCGGTGATGCCCTCGCCAAACCAGTGATCGGGCAGTACGACCTGCTCAAGGACACGACCAGTCTCGAGATCGACCCGTCGCAGTGATGACTGGCCATAGCGGCCAGTGCCTTCATAGAGATCACCCCCGGCGATCACCAAGCCTTGGGTGAAGGCATCTGGATCATGCGGGAAGCGGGCGACGACCCGAACTGAAGACACCGGCGCCCCAGCCGCCCGCGCCAAGTCGTCAGCAAGGCCCAGTCCGAGCCCAATCAGAAGGACTCGCGCGATCAACCCTGCTCGCCCGAGCATTGATCGCCTGACGCAAGTCCTAAGCCAGTCCTGCATCGACCAGGATACCGGATACATCAGCCGATACCATTCGCATCCTCGAGGCGACCGAGCAGATGCTCAAGACAACGCACCCGGCTGCGCAGCTGCTCAACCTCATCGAGCAGATCCAAGGCTAAGGCCACACCGGCCAGATTCAGCTCCAGATCATGCTGCAGTCGCAGCGCGCGTCGCGTACGCCGAACCTCAACGCCGGTGAAGCACCATTGCTCCGGCACCGCTCCATGCGGATGCAGCATGCCCTCGCTGACCATCGATTGCACCTGCTCCAGACTCAGACCGCAGACACGGGTCAGCTCGGTCACTGTCACCACCCTGCGCTCATCTAGGATCACGCCTTCGACTGCGCTGATCGTTTCGGGCATGGCTCAGACCCCCAGCTTTGCACGCGGATTGAAAGACTTGAACTGCTCGGCCAGCACATCAAACGCCGCCCGTGCCTCGGCACTGTCAGCCGGCGGATTGGTGATCTCGAGCTGGACAAAGGCATCGCCGGCCGGCTTTCCCGGCAGACCCCGCCCCTTCAAGCGCAGCCGTTGACCACTCTGTGAGCCGCCCGGGATCTTCAGGCTAACCGTACCGCCGAGCGTCGGTACCGGCACTGTGGCACCGCGTACAGCCTCCCAGGGCGCGATCGGCAGCTTCAGATGGATATCCTTGCCTTCAGTGCGGAACACCGGATGCGGCTCGAGCTCAACCTCGAGATAGAGATCACCCGCCGCACCCGCCTGACCATCGCCAGCGAGCCCCGGGCCACCCTGACCGGCAAGCCGAATCTGTTGGCCTTCGGCCACGCCGGCTGGGATGCGCACATTCAGGGTGCGGGCGCGCATCTTCACCTGGCCTTGGGCATCGATCTCTGGTACCTCAAGCCGCAGCTGGCGCATGCCACCCTTGTAGGCTTCTTCGAGTGAGATGCGGATGCGCGCGTTCTGATCACGACCGCGCCCACCAAAGGGATCAGCATGCATACCGGGGCCACCAAATCCGCTGGATCGGCTGCTCCGCCCGCCGCCCATACCGCCAAAGATACTGGAGAAGAAGTCGCTGAACTGGGCCGCTTCCTCTTCTGAAAACTGATAGCTGCGACCTGCCCCGGGGCGCCCAGCACCAGGTGGCGGGCGGAAGTTGTCACCTGCATGCCAGCCGCTCCCGAGGGCATCGTATTGCGCCCGTTTCTCGGGGTCCTTCAAGACCTCATTGGCCTCGTTGACCTCCTTGAAGCGTGCCTCTGCATTCGGCTCCTTGCTGACATCAGGGTGATATTTACGGGCCAACTTGCGATAAGCGGCCTTGATCTCGTCGGCCTTGGCATCGCGCGAGACCCCTAGGATCTTGTAGTAATCCTTGTATTCCATCGTGACTCTCGACTCGAAGAAACCTGCACCCAAAAAGGTTGCACCAATAACGATCTTAACCCGAGCGCCGCGCCAACGCCGGCCTCACAATCAGCTCAGCCTTGCCAAGCCCTATACCGCAAGGCTCAGGCCGAGACGGTTCGCCCCTGTGCCCACTGCCGCAGCGTAGCGATCTGCCCCTCCATCACCACCGAGAGCGGCTGTGTCGCGCCCAACTGGATGCTGATCGACTCAGTGCTCGGCTCGCAATGACTGGCACGCGCGGCATAGATAGCCGAGACGATCGCTTGCTCGATCCCAGCACCGGTAAATCCCTCACTCGCCGCCGCGAGTTCATCCAGATCGAAGCCATTCGAGTCCAGTCCGCGCTTGCGCAGATGAATCGCAAAGATCTCACGACGCACCTCAGGGCCTGGCAGATCGATAAAAAAGATCTCGTCGAGACGCCCTTTACGCAACAGCTCAGGTGGCAATTGTGCGATGTCATTCGCCGTCGCAACCAGGAACACCGCAGTCTTGCGCTCCGCCATCCAGGTCAGCAGCGAGCCAAGCAGGCGCCGACCCGGCCCTTCAGCGCCAGAATCGACCGCAAGCCCCTTTTCGATCTCATCACACCAGAGCACGCAGGGTGCCATCACATCAGCGGTCTTCAGCGCATCGCGCAGCTTGCGCTCGGTCTCACCGATGTACTTGTCATAGAGTCGACCAAAATCAAGCCGTAACAGCGCCACCCCGAGACGCCCAGCCACCGCCTTCGCGGCCAGGCTTTTGCCACCGCCCTGGACTCCGAGCAGCATCACGCCCTTAGGGCAATCAGTGCCCTGCTCGGCGGCCAAGAAAGGGCCACGGCGCAGATCAACCCAGGCCTTGAGTCGCTCCAGGCCGGCAACATCGGCAAAGCTCGCGGTATCATATTCAAACGATACCGCGCCCTCCGGACTCAGTAGCTGGTACTTGGCCCGAGTCACCTCGGTCACATCAGAGTCGGTAATCGCGCCATCATTGATGATGGCGTTGCGAATCAGCCGCCGCGCATCGGACTCGGCCACGCCAAGGAGATTGCGTGAGAGCTGCTCAACAGCATTGCGGCTAGCGCGAAAGCTACGCTTCGGATCAGCGAACTGCCAGCGCTGCGCCTCTTCGCGAATCAGTGCTAGCAGCCGCTGCCGATCCGGCAGCCGCAGCTCGAAGCGCGCGCAGAGGTGCCTGAGCTCAGGCGGGCTCTCGAGCGCATGACTGACCAAGACCAGCCGCCGTGGTGCCGACTCGGTGAAGTCCTGAGCGATCTCCTTGAGCAGACGCACATGCAATGGATGCTCGAGAAATGGATGAAAGTCCAGCAGCAGATAGAGGCCGGCGCGTGGCGTCCCCTTGATATGGCGCAGCACCTCCGGCGGATCACTATGTGCCAAGCCCGCTGGCGGCCGCCCACCCAGGGGCCGCAGGCCATCGGTCAGGGTCCAGTAATGCACCGGCAAGCGCAGCCGCAGCCCGATCTCACCGAGTAGCTCAAGCAGTCGCGGCTCTTCCAGCGACTCGATCAACAGGATCGGTGTCTCGGAGCGCAGCACTACCTCAAGGTCGTGGAGATCGTTCATCGATCGCAGCCTACTTGTTGGCCATCTTGACTTTGGCTTGGTTTAACTGTCTTCAATCTGCGCCATCTGCAGTGATATAGATTGCTCAGGATAAACAGCTTAGGCGATTTCCGGCAAACCTCATACCCTCGTCCTTAAAAGATCAAGAACCACAGATGAATAGGGATACAAAGAGCGAGGATCTCTGTATACCCCCTAGTCGAGCGACGCCCGACCTCTCAGGCGCAGCCCGACCAACAACATCATCGGCAACGCCGCTGAGCACCTGAGCAGGGGTAGAATGTAAGTTGACTCGATTTGCTTGCCCGCCCCGATCTAAGACGTCCGACTGAGACCCATCATGACCGACAAAGAGCACTTGATCATCTTCGACACCACGCTGCGCGACGGTGAGCAGAGCCCGGGCGCATCCATGACCCGCGACGAGAAGGTGCGCATCGCCACCGCCCTGGAGCGGCTCCGGGTCGACGTCATCGAGGCTGGCTTCCCGGCTGCCAGCAACGGCGACTTCGAGGCCGTACAGGCCGTCGCCCGCGCGGTAAAAGACAGCAGCGTCTGTGGTCTAGCGCGTGCGCTCGAGCGCGACATCGACCGCGCCGGCGAGGCCCTCAAAGATGCCAACGCCGGGCGCATCCACACCTTCATCGCCACCTCGCCGATCCACATGGAAAAGAAGCTCAAAATGAGCCCTAACCAAGTGGTTGAGCAGGCGGTCTACGCAGTTAAGCGCGCGCGACAACACTGCGAGGATGTCGAATTCTCGCCCGAAGACGCCGGCCGCTCCGAGATCGACTTCCTCTGCCGCATCCTCGAAGCCGTGATCGACGCCGGCGCACGCACCATCAATATCCCGGACACCGTCGGCTATGCCGTACCGCATCAATTCGGCAGCCTCATCAGTCAGCTGCGTGAACGCATCCCGAATGCCGATAAGGCGATCTTCTCCGTGCACTGCCATAACGACCTCGGCCTCGCCGTCGCCAACTCGCTCGCCGCGGTGCAACATGGCGCGCGCCAGGTCGAGTGCACCATCAACGGCCTCGGCGAGCGCGCGGGCAACGCAGCGCTAGAAGAGATCGTGATGACCGTCCGCACCCGGCAGGACTCATTTGACTGCCAAACTCGGCTCGACACCACCCAGATCCTCAACTGCTCGCGTCTGGTCTCCGGCATCACCGGCTTTCCGGTCCAGCCGAACAAGGCCATCGTCGGCGCCAACGCCTTCGCCCATGAGTCCGGTATCCATCAAGACGGCGTGCTCAAGCATCGCGAGACCTACGAGATCATGCGTGCCCAAGACGTTGGCTGGCAGCAGAACCGGATGGTGCTTGGCAAACATTCGGGCCGCAATGCCTTCCGCGCGCGTTTGGAGGAGATCGGCATCCAGCTGGGCACGATCGAGGAGCTCAACGAGGCCTTCCGCCGCTTCAAGGATCTGGCCGACAAGAAGCACGAGATCTTCGATGAAGACCTGCAGGCACTGGTCACCGACACCACCCTCACCAGCGCCAACGAGCGCGTGAAGCTGGTCTCGATGCGGGTCTGCTCCGAGACCGGCGAGACCCCACGCGCCGACCTCGTCCTAAGCGTCGATGGCGAAGAAGAGCCCGGCACCGCGATCGGCGGCGGCCCGGTCGATGCGACCTTCCGCGCCATCGAGTCGATCGTCAACAGCGGCACCAGGCTCAAGCTCTACTCGGTCAACGCCATCACCAGCGGCACCGATGCCCAGGGCGAGGTCACGGTCCGGCTCGAGAAGGGCGGTCGCGTGGTCAATGGCGCCGGTGCCGACACCGACATCGTCATCGCCTCCGCCAAGGCCTACCTCAATGCGCTGAACAAGCTCAGTCATGTCAGCGAGCGGGCGCACCCGCAGACTGGGGATGTTTGAGGCTGAGCGCAAGATGACGCTGCTGCCTGTCCAGCCCGAGCCCGCGTTGCGGCGGTGCTCGCAGGATCGGCCTGCTGGACAGCCCGCCCGGCAAGCAGCCCCTGGGCTCTCGCTCTCCTCCTCGCCGCAATCTCAAGATCGGCATTGTCATGGATGAATCCCGTCGTCTGCACTACCTCAGGGCCATGGGCATCCAGGTCTGGCAGCCACGTGTCGCTGGCGAGTCGGTTGCAACGCCAGCGCCGGCCGCCCTCCAGCAAGACCCATCGAGGTCAGCGCTTGCCCAGACTCAAGCATCCGGCACCGAGTCGCAACTGGGGCAGAATCAGAATCAGAGTCATGGTCAGGATCAGGGTCAGGGTCAGGCTCGCAAACCACGGCCAGTATCGAACACCAACCCGGCAACAGCGACGAGCACGACCGGTGCCCAGGCAGCTTTGCAAGCCATTGCGCGCGCATCAGCAGCCCGCAAAGCACGAGAGGCTAAGACCACAACGGGGGCAGGTTCATCACCAACCTTCAGGTCAACCGCCAGCCAACAAACAGCCACCCGACCCGCAGCGGCCTCGGCAAGCATTGCAACGCCGGCAAGCCAAGCAGCCCCAGCCTCGTCGTCCTCGCAGCCAAATGAGCGAGCAGTAGCGCCACAGCCCCCGGCTCCGGCTCCGGCTCCGGAGCCGACAGCATTCTCGCCATCATCTGCCGAATCCAATGAGCCTCCGCCTTGGCTCGATGAGCCACCCCCTTGGAGCGATGACGAGCAACCGCCTTGGCCAACCGAGTCGGACCATCAGGGCATCGCGCTGGATCTCGCGCCAGGTGTCAACTCGCCCGACCCCAACTTGGCCGCCGATCAGCACACCATCGCCAACATGGACTGGGAGGCGCTCGAAGCCAACGTCGCCGAGTGTCGCCGCTGCAAGCTCTGCCAGACACGCACCAAGGCCGTCTTTGGCACCGGCGATCGCCAGGCTGAATTGCTCTTCATCGGCGAAGGCCCAGGTCAGGACGAGGACCGACAGGGCGAGCCCTTCGTCGGTCGCGCCGGCCAGTTACTGAATAAGATGCTTGCCGCAGTGGGCCTGACCCGCGAGCAGGTCTACATCGCCAACATCGTCAAATGCCGCCCGCCGGGTAACCGCAACCCAGAGCCCGACGAGGCCAGCGCCTGCCGCCCCTATCTGGAACGTCAGATCGCGCTGATCCAGCCCAAGCTCATCGTCAGCCTTGGGGGCGTCTCGGCCAACAACCTGCTCGGCAACACCGAAGCGGTCGGTCGCCTGCGCGGCAAGCCGCATCAGTACCAGCCCGGCCCAGACGCCGCACCCATCCCGCTGATCGTCACCTACCACCCCTCGTATTACCTGCGCAGCCCGGCCGAAAAGGCCAAGGGTTGGCAAGATCTGCAGCGGATCATCAGCCTATTGAGGGAAAGGCATTTTTTATCTGCTGATGTTCGATGATGGCGAGGGCGGAAACACCGCTGTGACTGTTCGGTTTTTTCTGTCGGAGAGCTTGTGACCGAGGTCAATGTTCTAGCGATTCAACCGTGCACTTAAGCTCTCCCCTTGCTATTACTTACAGCCATACGCCCAGGCGCAGATGAAGTGCCGCTGAGCGCGCAAGGGTTTGGGATGTGGAAGATGGTAGGGGTCACCAACAACCGTGGACGTATCGACAACGTTGATCGGTGGAGACCGATCGGATTTCCGTATAGCACGAGACACTCTACCTGTTCTGGCGTTGAAGCCAGTAGCGGGGCTTTCGTATGTGCGGCTGTTTTGTCCGGAGCGCCACCATGCTAGGCAGATTCTGTCTAGTTCGATTAGGGCAGAATCTGCCTATCTCACCTGACCCACATTCTGTCTAATTAACTGTTAGGAGGAATAAAACGGATGGTTCCTGTACTTCTTCGCGGGATAGTACGATTGCTGCGTCGTTGCGTTATCCAAGGCTTTTGAGATTGCTTCTTCCAAGGTCGTTGCATAATGCCATTCGGCGCCGCGACCAACTTTCGCGCGCCAAATTTGAAAACCAGCGTCTTTGACGAGTCTTCCGTTTTCGCATGCATACGCCATCTCAGAAAGCTCGTTGACTTTGCTTTCAAGGCACCGTAGTTCGGTCATGTCGCTGATCTTTTCGATCTTGATGGACCGCCATTCGTCACGGACACGCTGATCAATGTTCATAGCAAATTCCTAACAAGCGCATAAAGCCGAGCCCGTACTGCGCGCCGAGCTTTGCGGTTTGTTTCAGTGCCGTGCCAGCGCAGTACGGCCCGGCTTATGCTGGCGTTAGCCGCAGCAACCAATTCGACGCCATCCGCGGACAACAAAAACACATTGGCTCGTCGCCCTCGCCAATGGATCGCGCAGCCTGCAAAGCGCGTCGGCGCCGGCAAGGCTGAGAAGAATGCAAATTCGCCGCCAACCGCGGCAGAAGAGATGGTCGTCTTTGGCAAAGGCACGCGCCGCCCACAACACTTGGCACCTGCCCGAAAGGCAAGCACAATACAAATTCGCCGCCAGCCAGCGTCGGCTAGCAGGCCCGTGTGGCGCACAAAGACGGCTAACAAGAGGCTCGGCCCGACCGCATGCTGCCGAGCCGCCGCTGACGCGGGCGGCTCGGCAGCATGCGGCGGGCCAGCCTTGACGTTAGCAAACGAACATAAACGGAGACGTCTGATGTGCAAAATCAAAATGGCGCTAGCTTTGACATTATTCCATGGGTTGTCTTGCCAAGCTGTAGCTGATACATCAGACGGATTGCTTGTATATCTGCCTTTTGATGAGGATTACCTTGACTACAGCGGCAACGGCAATCATGGAACTGCAAGTGGAACAATTGATTTTGTGGAAGGTATAGCTGGCAAAGCTGCAGAATTTGATGGAAACTCGAGTGTTCAAATTGGCCACCCAATAAACTTTAATCATCCATTCTCAACGAACTTTTGGGTAAAGACAAACTCAACTAAACATTCAGCAGGAATAATTACACAACATCACGCTTGTGGAGGAGCTGTAGGGAACTTTTATGTCGTAATGTATGGCCCGGGTTCAGGCTATGAGGGTGAACTTCAGTTTCAAACTTTAGACAGCAACAGAATGGATACGCCGAGCAGTCAGATTATAGATGGCGAGTGGCACAATGTTAGCAGCGTTGCCTATAACGGAGTTATGGAGCTATATATTGATGGTGAGCTCGCCGTGAACGATGAAACTTATTCGTCATCCCTAAATTTTTCCGATGTGACCTTGGCTGTTGGTGGCTTTTTTTCTAACTCATGCCCAATCAATCATGACTTTATCGGTTTAATAGATGAAGTACGCATATACAATCGCTCATTAACCGAGGCCGAAATAGAAGAGCTTTATAGTAGCAGCATGGACCCAAAACCCGAGATTTCAGTAAACGGCGGCTTTATTAAAATGGATATTACTCGTGGTAATCATCCGGATGCGAGAGACTGTAGCCATCAAGATCATTATGGTAGGGCTGTTATTGATGATGCCGCTGATGTTTTATACATTTGTACTCAGGTAGGGTGGTCTGCTCACTAAACACAGGGGTTTTGAATCCCTAGCTAACAAACTGCTCCAGCCGAAGCCGGTTTCGCTGTCGCTCAACCGGCTCGGCTGAGCGTGGCGTTAGCGCCTTACTACGTTGTGTAGCCAGCGACATTGGCTTTTATTAATTCTGTGAATGTAGGGAGGTTCTTTCGAACGTGGTAATTCTTAATCATTGAGGAAGGTGTGAAAAATGAAGAAACTCACTTGGGTACAGATTTCTTATTCGTTTCTGGTATTGTATTTTTCAGTCGGATTATTTCAGCAGAGAGCCGTTGCTGACACTATAACCGCAAGCGTAACTGGAAGTGTCTCCTTAACTCCGGTAGATCAAGCTCAATTGCAGAATGGGTTGTTTTTGATTGAACGCCAGTCTTCGGTAGGACACGCGGCATTTCTAGGTGATGGCGAGGATGAAATTACAACATGGTCGTTTGACTTTACAAGCGACCCAAGTTTTCTATCATTTTCAACAGCGCAGCCGCTTTCTTCTGCACTCTTGACACTTACGTTGACTCCGAGACCCACACCAAATACAGACGGCCCACCAGGCATCACGACGGATTTTGTTAAGATTGAAGGATTGTCTGACATAGTTACGGCAACAATCCAAGGTCTCTCAGTCGATGTAACTAGTACAATCGAAATAGATTTGCTTGAATTTTATACAGCTAATCAGATAATTGGAACGTTAACCACCGGAACGCCCGGTGAAGTGCCAATGCTATATAACGACGATGCCGTAGTATCTTATGCTAGCATGGTTTTGCAAAATGAAATCCCTGTAAAACCTGAAATATCAGTAGAAGACGGCTTTATTAAGCTTGATACTACTGGCGGTTATTTGCCAATGGAGAACGATTGCATTGTGAGTGAACACTACGGAAGAATGGTTCTTGATGAAGTTAATGGTAACATCTATATCTGTGCCGAATTAGGATGGCTATTAAAATAAGGCGCTAACACGGCGCTGCAGCCGACGCGCCGAAGGCGCGCGCGGCTGAGCTGGGGCGTTAGAAGAATCAGGAGAAATTTATGAGAAACTTTACGCGCTTATCTTTTGTTTTTTTGCTCTTCTTGTGGCAATTTTCTATTGCCATAGCTGAAGAAACATTATTTGTGGATGACTTTGATGATGGAGATTACACACAATCATATTCATGGATAGAAAGTAATAACGATGATTATCCTGGATATATATATGCTCAAGACGGGGCTGTTAGATTTTATCGTACAGGTGCGGGAGGTAACGGAGGGTCAGTTGGTATTTATGTTGATGTTGATATTCCTGTCAATAGTTCAACAAATGTTAAATTTGATGGGAAAGTCGTATCAAGAACAGTTGGTGCTGGTTGTGGATGGACTTGTGGTGAATATCCTGTAATAATCCGCCTATATTTAGAGGATAACAATTCGCAGGAAGTTTCTTTGAAATACGCACTAAACTATGGAGGCGATGTACAGGATAAGGATACTGATACTCTTAAGCAGCGAGCAATATCAGTAGAGCAAAACACTTGGATTCGGGATGTGTCCTTTAATATAAATGAAATATGGCCTAATGCAAAAAAGATTACAAAAGTCTTTCTTTATGGCAGCGGCTGGGACTTCGATGGTCATATTGATAATATTCGCATATTGGGCGCGAACACAGGTAATAAGCCTCAAATAAGTATAGTTGGTGGATTTATTAAACTTGATACAACAAATGGCAACGAGCCATCGGCGAGTGACTGTAGCAACGATGAACATGATGGCAGGATGGTGTTTGATGACGTAAATGGTATCTTACATATTTGTTCTGATGCAGGTTGGAAAAGTTTTCAATAAAATCTTCTAACATGCGCATCCAGCGGACGCGCCAAAGGCGCGCGCCGCTGATGCTTGACGTTAGCTGTACTTGCGCACTATGTCGCTGATCTCGGCAATCATTGCCTGCCCGTTGTTTGCAGCCATAAGCCGCGCATTTTCTGCGTCAGCATTCAGTCGCTTGTTGTCGCGCTGCAATCGGCGCATCTCTGCGACAAGCTCTTGCATGTCATCAATGGCTTGGTCAAATGTCATTGATGGCCTGATGCCTCGCTGGCATTCGCTCCACTTTTTCGCAATGTCTTCTATGCTCATAATATCCTCAAATTGTACAGCTAACATGCGCTTCCAGCCGACGCGCCAAAGGCGCGCGCGGCTGAAGCTTGGCGTTAGGCACTGATCGACCGTCACGCACTCATGGGCAAAACTGAGAAGACACTGAGCATAGTTCTTCGCGGAACTTCGGACGCTAACGTTCCGTTTAAGGATCTTTGCTCGCTTCTGCTGAACCTTGGCTTTTCCGAACGGGTTCGAGGCGACCACTACATCTACTCAAAAGAAGGTGTAGAAGAAATTTTGAACCTACAACCAATCGGTTCCAAGGCAAAAACTTATCAGGTCAAGCAGGTTCGAACCGTAATCCTAAAATACAAACTCTGAGAGAAGCGATGGAGCTGAAATACGAGATACTGATCTATTGGAGCGCCGAGGATGGCGCCTTCCTTGCCGAGGTGCCGGAGTTACCTGGATGTATGGCCGACGGCTCTTCTTATCAGGAAGCGCTCAAAAACGCTGAAGTGATTATCCGCGAGTGGATTGAAACTGCGCAAGAAATTGGCCGTCCGATTCCTGAGCCTCGCGGAAAACTGATGTATGCCTAACGAGGTGCTCCAGCCGAAGCCGGTTTCGCTCTCGCTCAACCGGCTCGGCTGAGCGTGGCGTTGGGCACATAATGGCGATTGACAGGATGTAGCCGAGGGGATACACTTGGTCGCATGATGGAGGTTCGCAAAACGGAGGTCTATGTCAAGTGGCTCGATGGGTTGCGCGATATTCGTGCTCGTGCCCGAGTTTTGGCGAGAGTCGAGCGCTTGGCAGCAGGGAACCCGGGAGACGCCGAGCCAGTAGGTGAAGGAGTTTCTGAGTTGCGTATCAACTATGGCCCCGGTTACCGGGTGTACTACAAACAGCAAGGGCGGGAGTTTGTGATCTTGTTGGCTGGCGGTGACAAAGGAAGCCAGTCCAGAGATATTAAGGCCGCGCTACGTCTCGCCCGGAATCTGTAGGATTACCCATGAAAAAGACAGTCACGACCCGCTACGATGTAGCTGAGCATCTCCGTACGCCTGAAGAAATGGCGGCATACCTGGAAGCCTGCATGGAAGAGGCAGAAGGTGACGCAGCTTTTATTGCGAAGGCCCTTGGTGATATTGCCCGTGCAAGAGGCATGTCGCAGGTGGCACGTGATGCTGGTGTGTCACGTGAAAGCCTATATAAAGCGCTTTCGGGCGAACGGACTCCGGGGTTTGACACAATCCTTAAGGTTATGACAGCGCTAGGTCTAAAGCTGCATGCGGAAGCTGTGCATATCCCAAATCATGCCCAACAAGGCGCTCCAACCGACGCTCGTGCCTCGCGCGGTTGAGCGCTGGCGTTAGCTGCAAAAATGACGAAGCAATAAGATCTTGCTATGGCTGAATCTGTTTACATAGAATCGTCCGTCATTAGTTACTTAACGGCACGACCAAGCCGTGATGTTGTGGTCACTGCTCGTCAAGCTATAACGAATAACTGGTGGCAAGATCACAAGTCAAAGTACGAGATTTTTGTCTCTGGCTTAGTAGTTCAGGAGATATCGGAGGGAGATGAGGAAGCTGCTCATAAGAGACTTAAGTCCATAAAAGGCGTCCCTATGCTTGGAACCTCTGAAGAAGCTTTGTCGCTTGCTGCGGATTTATTGGCTCAAGGTGCAGTACCTCAAAATAGCGAGGAAGATGCGCTCCACATAGGCATTGCGGCTGCCTCCGGTGTCAATTTCCTCCTTACTTGGAACTTCAAGCACATCAACAATGCCCACACAAAAGCGTTAATCTCATTAGTGATTGAAGAACACGGCTTCGTATGTCCAATTTTATGTTCACCAGAAGAGCTAGGAGCGGAAATATGAGAGAAGATCCAATAGTCGCAGAAATTCGCCGCTTTCGTATGGAGCACGCTGAAAAATACGGGCATGACCTCAAGAGGATCTACGAGGCACTTCAAGATTTCGAATCTAAATCAGGACGCGAAGTGGTGTATCGTAAGCCACGAATATTATTGCCAAAAGCAGGCAGCTAACAAGGCAAATCCAGCCGACCGCCAAAAGCGCCGCTTTGCTTTGCTTTTAACGGCGGCTGATTTGCAACGTTATGTCGCAGACGAGAATCGACTGACCTACAGAGTAGTCTTAGAATGAAGTATGTTTTAAACAGAGGATAATAGATATGCTACCGTTAATCGCTGTACCCATCCTACACTCCTCAGGCGCTTGGATCGCATCAACTGCCGCAGGTGGTTATGTTGCGGGTACTCTGTCAAGCACATGGATTAGGAGCTTTTATAGCCGGTAATGCAGGAATACTCTCTGGTTTAGGTATCATATCAGCCGCAGGCGTTCTGGCCGCGATGGGGGGAGGATTATCAAGCGTAGGAGCTGCTTTGGGAAGCGGACTGACGGCGATTGGGCTGGGAGGTGTCGCCCAGAGTTTGGGCCTCGCTCCAGCTACTTTTCTTGGTTTGACCGTAGTAGGGTGGTCGATAGCTGCTGCCAGCATTGCTGCCGCTGGTGTGGGTTATTTCTTCACTCGAAAGAAGCTGGCTGATATAAACGAAGAGCGTGCTAAAGGTGGACTCACAGCTGTAACTTGGTCACAAATTATTGCTGAAGCTCGTGAGTACGAGAAACAAGCGATGATTGGTATTCTAGAGGAACTGCAAGCTGAAACCGAAGGGGATATTGAAGTCCATCGTTCGATCGAAGAGGTCGTAATCAAAGGTAAGTCATACAAGATCTCCGACCTAAAATATGTAATTGAAAAGAATGGTAGGGAGTATGTTGCGCTGCGATCCAAAATTCCTTTCAGAAATATCGTCCTCTTTGTAGTCAAGGAAGGAAGGGAATAACAGGGGATCACGATTAATTCCGCCTAACGTGCGCCTACAGCGGCCCCGCGCCAAAGGCGTGCGGGGGCCGCTGAGGCTTGGCGTTATGCCGCACAATCAAGTTCGGGGGCATTACCCATTTGTTGCAGCCCCAGCGGGTCGTAACAATCAGGAAGGCCCAGTGGGAGCGGGCTTGACCGCGATAGCAGCCGCTTGCTGATGGTGGTGAGACAAATAGGTAATCCTCCTTCAAGTTCAATGATTCAGTCGGAAACTACGAAGAATGAAGTTTGAGTGGGATCTGAAAAAAGAAGAATTAAACATTCAAAAGCACGGCATAACATTTGAGCAAGCATCATATGTTTTCGCAGACCCATATGCTCTGAATAAATATGATAACGCGCACTCGGAGGATGAAGGCAGATGGTTGTTGCTTGGAAAATCGATGAATGAAGTTATACTCGTTGTAGTGCATACATTCAAAGATCAAGATGGCGTGGAGCTTGTAAGAATTATCAGTGCTCGCAAAGCAACAAAGAATGAAAGCAAAGAATATCAAAGGAGGCATCCATGATGAAAGACGAATACGATTTCAGTGGCGCAGAACAAGGCAAGTTCTATAGGCCAATTGAAGAACTTGATATACCAATATACCTTGATAAGGAAGTAAAAGCATTTTTCATCGAAATACTTAAAGCCAAGGGGCAAGAGTTTTCTCTTAATCAGGTCATTAATGCGCTTCTGAAAAAAGATATTGAAATTTCAAATCAATTAAGCAATCAAGGCATAACAAAAGCATAAACTCGGACCCAGTAAAGCGGCGTACCTTTCGCTGCGCTACAGGGACACCGCTTCTCTGTGCCGGTTATGCTTGCCGTTAGCCAAGATAACACGCACCAGAAATTGTCACCCATCGACTGCAGGGCAAACCAATGACCGAGCTTGAACAGATCGAAAACCGCGTTCTCAAACTTAGTCCTGCCGATTTTGAAGAGTTTCGGAAGTGGTTTCGAGAGCAAGAATGGGATGAATGGGATCGTGAGATCGAGCGTGATTCTGACTCCGAAAAATTTAAGGATCTTACTGAAAGGGTGCTAGCTGAACATGCCGCCGGACGGACGAGTCCTATTAGAACCATTTCACTCATCCCGATTTCTGGGCTTGCTACTACAGACTTCCGCAGGACATCCAGCGGCGTTCGGATGCTGCTTACGCTTTGCTGAGGGACAACCCACGACACCCGTCCCTACGCTTCAAAAAAGTGGGAGCGTTGTGGTCAGTCAAGGTCACCTTAGACTACCGAGCATTGGCAGTTGAGGCACCGAATGGTTACGTTTGGTTCTGGATCGGCAAGCACTTCGGTACCGATCTCCGGCAAACTCGCTGACCAGTCCACAAACCCGGCAGATCGCGGCGGCTCTCCGCACAACCGCAGCAACACCGTATCGATGCTCTCTTGGGCAGACAGCAGATCAGCGCCGCCAGTAACCCGCTCAGGTGCGCGAACCGGGACCGCACCGCAAGCCTCGGCCCGGTGGCTCCAGTAGGTTTCGATGCTCGAGGCCCGTGCCTGATCGGGAATGCAGTGGTGAGCAGTGACGAGGTAGGGAATGCGCGTCTCTGGGTCCGCATCGTCGGCCAGCAGGGTTCCGGTGCAAGCGTTGCTGCCGCCATCCAAGCGCGTGTAGAGCACGACAGCCGTTGCCCGAGCCAGGCATTCGAGCAGCGGATCATCGACACAGGCGAGATCCACATGGCAGTCATCCGGCCCCTGGTAGCGCTCATCCGGCAAGGTGAAGGGCAGCCGGAACAGATGCGACACGCGCGCGAGGTCCAGATCGAGCGCTTGCGGCTCCAACCCCGAGGGCAGGGTCAGTTCCAGCGTTAAGGTGTCGCCCAGCAGGAGCGGAATCCAGAACAGCGGCTCAGCGCCCGCAGCATCCGCGCTAGCCATCGCAACCCCGCCCGGTCGCGCTCCAGGCTCGCCTTGATCTCAGCCCCGCTGACCGGCACCAGGTCATTGCTCTCCGTCGAGAACAGTCGCAGCGATGCCCGATCCGGCAATGCCCGGACCTCAAGCCCAAGCCGCAATGCCCGCGCTTCCGCACGGCAGTTCCCGCTCGGCGCTGCTATCCTCAGACGATGAGCGAGCACAACCGCCCTGCGCCGCCACCGCTGCCCGGCCTGACCCTGCGCCGCGAACCCCGGAGCACGCGCCGATGACGGCATCAGACCGGTTGATCCAGCACCGCCGCGCCACCCAACTCGACGCCGCTCCCGAGCTGATCGATCCGCGCACCGCGCTCATGGCCACCTTGCCGCTGTTGGGTCGTATCAGCGCCGGACAGCCGCTCGAAGCGATCGAAGATCCCGACTGGGTCGAGGTACCCGAGCAGCTCGCGCAGCGGGCCGAGTTCGCGCTGCGCGTGCGCGGCGATTCGATGACCGAGGATCAGATCGAAGACGGCGATCTGATCCTGGTAAAACGCCAAGCTACGGCCACCAATGGCGAGGTCGTCGTCGCACTGATCGACGGCGAAGCCGCCGACCCCCAGGCCAATCGTCAATGAAGTGGCACTGGGATCGAACAGTCAGAGCTCGTCGGTGATGCGTAGAAAGCTGGCGAAGCGCGGCCGGTCGTACTTGGTGCGACCGTGGTACTTGAAGGTGACGACACTGCCAATCGGCGGCGGGTCAGCACGCTCGGCATCGCTGAAGCCGCTGCCGAGCTTGAATTGGGTGCCGTCGGGCTCTTCGACCAGCATCGAGCCGAGCATCCCTGCGTACTTGCCTTGGCCCGGTAGGTGCTCGAGCACGACGGCTTCGCCTTCCAGATAGGGTTTGACCTTGAGTAGATCGGCGTTGCGCCCGGCTTGATACTGGGCATCGCGGTGATGCAGCATCAGTCCCTCAGCACCCGCGGCAACGATCTTGTCGAGCCGCGCTTGCAGGCTCGCATGATCCGCGATCGGATGCTGATGCGCGAGTTGCAGCCTGCTGTTGGGTGCCTGTTCGAGCAGGCGCTCGAGGGTTGCGAATCGATCCTCGAAGCGGCCTTCGTGCGCGGGTAGGTCGAAGACGACATAGCGCACCTGCTGCCAGGCCTCGATGTCCGGCTCGAGGGTGCGCACCGTGCCGGAGAGGCGGGCGAAGGTGCCGCGTCCCATCCAGAGCTCGCCGTCCAAGGGATGCTCGGGAAAGCCGGCGGTGAACCCGGCCGGAGCCTTGATGATCAGGCCACCTCGGGTGATCAGCCGACGCCCATCCCAAAGCGCCCGCACGCCGTCGAACTTCTCGCTGACCAGATAGCCGGCGAGATCAATACCCGGCTCATAGACTTGGGCGAGCGCCAGATCTGGGGGCGTGGTGCGCAGCGCTGAAGCGAGATCCTGATGCTCGCCGTCGAGGTTCTCAGCGGAGGTCGGCTGCACGGAATCCAGGGCCAGGCCAGATGAGCTGGCGATGGCCATCGGCATGCGCAGGCCGGTCAGCAGTAACAGCGGCAAGCTGAGTCGTTGCAGGAAGGCTGAAGGCATGGCAAGCACCCAAGTCGGCAGGAACAGACCTGCCACTCTATCCAAAGCAGCGAGGGTTGCAAGTCGCTGGCGTTGATCCGGTTGCAGGCATCGAGGCCCATGCAGCTGAGGCAGGCAGCTGAGGCAGGCAGCTGAGAAAGGCTAGCCATAGCAGCCTGGATTAGACGTTCCGCACCTTTGTCACCCTTGGCTATTGAATTATATAACAATTAAAAAAGATACTAAGTCTGGATATTTCATAAATCTCACGCGAAGGCGCGAAGGCGCGAAGGCGCGAAGGCGCTAAGGAAACCAAGCGCTTGGACAGGTTTTTATGACCTGATGCATCGTTTGCGACAAACAGGCAATCAGGTCAACTTTTGGCCGCAAGATCCGTATTCTTCGGGGCTTCGGGGCTTCGCGTGAAACATCCGGGTTAGAGAGTTGGCGAACATGCCGGCTACTTGCATCAAGGCCGAAAATTGCAGTAAGCGCCTATAACGGAAGCTATCCTGGGCCGGATTTGTGTCAAAAGTGTCGCCTTCTTATGCGAAAAATAGCTATCTGCCGATAATTAAGTTCGGACTGTGCGCTAGATTTGTTCCGCCTCGGGGGTAGGCCTCGTCTGCCACGGAGGCCCTGAAGGGCTATCCTGGCATCTCTGTTATGATCGCTTCTTCTACGGTGATCAGCAGTGGCTGTGCAGTGATCGACAGCGCAATGGCAGCGATGGTACTGAATGATCTGCAGCGATGAGACGAGCACTTGTTGACTAAGCGAGGAGCAGGGTCGGCCAGACCACTGCCGCTACGGCGCAGGTCTCCGATAGCCTCGGCTCGACTTATTAGCGTGATCCTGGCTGTCGCCTTTAGCAGCGGCCAGGCGCAGACCGAGACGGCGGCTGATGCAGCCAAGCTGCAAGACCTGATGGCCCTGCTCGAGCAAGAGACCGAGCTGGCGACGCGCAGCGGGATGAATGCCGATTTCGTGCCTGGCATGGCGACCATCCTGATCGGCGAGGATCTGATGGCGCGCGGGGTGCGCAATGTCAGCGAGGCACTGGCCCTGGTGCCGGGGATCAGCGCGGGGCTGGAGATGACCGGCGAGCGCCAGATCCTGAGCCGCGGCGTCGGCTACGGCTATGCCTCGGGCAACATCAAGGTGCTGCTCGACGGGGTGTCGATGAACGCCACCCTCTATGCGACCGCCAACCCAGTACTCAACATCCCCATCGAGCAGGTCGAGCGCATCGAGGTGATCCGTGGTCCCGGCGCCTCGGTGCATGGTGAGTACGCCTTTGCCGGCGTCATCGATGTCATCACGCGCCAGCGTCAGCGCAACCTCAGCGCGCAGGCGATGGATGGTGCCGATCATGGTGGCGGTGGCATCTGGTACTGGCAGGACCCGGAGTCCGGGCTCAGCGCCTCGTTCAATGTGCTCGGGCTAGATGGCGACGCTGGTGTCGCTGTGGCCGAGGATGCGCTCATCGCGATCGGTCAGCCTGCCTTGTCGAATGCGCCCGGCCCGTCAAACGAATCGCATCGCTACCGCGGTCTCTTTGCCAATCTGCGCTGGCGAGACTTCTTCATCGCCGCGAAGCTGCTCGATGACGACTACGGCGACTATTTCGGTATCAATCATTTCCTGCCCCCTGACGACGACCGGCTGGCCTCGCGTCAGGGCTATCAGTCGCTGCAGTTCGGCGCTGACCTCGCGCTCGGCGAGCGTCTGAGTACGCGGCTTCGTCTAGAGGCACTGCGCTACGAGCGCGATCGCGATGATCTCTTCGTCTTTCCGGCGGGTTTTGTCGTCGATGATCCGGTCTACATGAGCCAGACCTACCAGGAGACGCGCTATCTGGCCGCAGCCGACTTGGACTGGCGGCCGAATGATCGTCATCAGCTCTTGCTTGGCCTGGAGGCGAGTCAGGTCGAGGTCGATGAGGCGACCTGGGACTGGCCGGCGATCTTTGCCGTCGATTACCCCTGGCTCGACGACAGCCGCAGCCGTCGTCTCTTGAGCCTGATCCTGCAGGATCAGTACCGGCTCAGCGAGGCGGTCACCTTGACCGGGGCGTTGCGCCTGGATGATTACAGCGATATCGGCAGCTATGTCAGCCCACGGCTCGCCGCAGTCTGGCGCATCGATAGTGAAAATATCCTCAAGCTTCAATATGCGCAGGCATTTCGACCGCCAACCTTCTATGAGCTTGAGTATCCGGCTGATGGAAAGATGCTCAATACCGCTGAGATCGCCACCTATGAGCTTGGCTATATCCTGCGCAAGCCGAGCTGGAAGGGACGGCTGATCCTGTTCCACTCCGACCTGAGCGATCCGATCATCTTTGGCGATTCGGAGAACGGTTATATCAATAGTGCCGATGCTCGGTTACGCGGCGTCGAGCTAGAATATGAACAGCGACTCAATGCGTATCTGCGCGTCGATGCCAATCTCTCCTATGTCGATAGCCTCGACCGCGGCAGTGGTCAGGCCTTGCCTGGCGGGACCGACCTGCTCGGCAATCTGGCCTTGCTCTGGCGGCCGCGCGAGCCTTGGACCGCGGCGTTACAGCTGAGCTATGTGGGCGCGCGTGAGCGCCGAGTCGGCGATGAGCGTTCTGCGCTGGACGCCTATACCACGGCGGATCTGACGCTGAGCTACGGCAGTGCCTCCGGCGCTGGCTTCTATGCGCATCTCGGCGTCAAGAACCTCACCGATGCCGATGTCCGCTATCCGGATCAGCTCGCGGCCTTGGGTGGCGTGGCCTTGCCTTATCTGGACGACTATCCGCGTCCCGGGCGACGCTGGTGGCTCTCAGTGGGCTACGCCTTTTGATTGCGGGATCGATTCAGTGCGCCGGCCGCGGTCGCCAGCTCGTGGCGCTGTGTGGCCTGCTCCTGCTCCTGCTGCTGCTCTGGCTCTCGCTATCCACGGCCTGGGCGTTGTCCCTCTGGCAAGAAGAACAGCAGCGCTTGCGGGTCGGCCTCAATCTATTTCCGGCGGTGCTGGGCGCGCAGGAGCGATTGTCGGCACAGCAGACTGCCGAGGGAGCGCTCGAGATCGTCGTCGTCTATCGCAGTACGGACAAGGCGGCTCAGCAGGCGGCTAGCTCGCTGAAGGCGCTCGGCAAGGTGCAGGGCCTACCGCTGCGCGTGAGCCTTTTGCCGATCGAGCAGCTGAAGGCAGCTCAAGGGCGCCCGCTTGCGGCGATCTTCGTTGCTAGCTCCGGGCTCGAGCCGGATCGGCTGCGCCGGCTCTCGGAACTGCATCGCGTCTTGGTCTTCTCGCCATTCGAGGGTGATGTCAGCGCCGGTGCGGTGGCGGGTATCCATGTCGCTGATCGCATCCTGCCATCGATCAACCTGGCTCAGGCCCGACGCGCCGGCCTCAGCTTCAAGCCGTTCTTCCTGAGGGTCGCGCACCATGCCGAATGACTCCAGGTTCAGCGGTGGACGCACCCGCTCGTTTCGTTTCGAGCGCAATCTCGCGTTGATCTTTGCCCTGCTGGGCATTCTGCTTGAGGCGCTCATCGCCGGCTATTGGCTTCTGGTCTTGGAGCCTGCGCTGCGCGATGACGCCGAGAGTCGGGCGCATGCGCTGGCCCAAGCGCAAGCGCGAGGTATCGAGGTCCTTCTGGTCCGTGACATGCCGGGAGAACATCTCTTGAATGCCTTGGAGACGCGTCTCGACGCCATCTTGCTGATCAAAGAAGATGAGAACGGGCAGGCGCTGACCAACCATATTCGGCTCGAGCTAGACCCAGATCGGGTGAGACTGCCACTTGAGTCCATGAGCCTACAGCGTGGTCGCACCGACTGCGAAGGCTGCTTCGTTACCGAGGTGCCGCTCTACCATCCGCAAGACTATGCGCTGATCGGCGTGGCCACCTTCTACGCCAACACCCGCTCGCTGGAGTCGCTGCTGGCCGATGTCCGAACGAACCTGCTGGTTGCCGGTGGTCTCATCCTGCTGTTCATCGTCGTCGCTTGGGGCGGTGTCGCCAGGCTGTTGCGCCGCTTGCGCGAGAGCGAGAGCAATTTGAGCAATCTGCTCGAGGTGGTGCCGTTCCCGATCCTGCAGCTCCAGGCCGATGGCTCGAGCATCCAACGCGCCAATCAGGCGGCGATGCAGTATCTCGGATTGGCGTCCGATGGGAGTGGGCGGCTCGATAGCCTGACCTGGCAGGCGCTGCTTGCCGATGGTCTGCTGGCCGCAGCCGATCTGCAGCGTGAGGTTCAGATCAGTACGCCGCAAGGTGATCTGCGCTGGGCGATGGTCTCGGTGAGCCAAGTGCTGCTCTCTGGCGTTGCCCATCGGCTGATCTCACTGGTCGATGTCTCCGAACTCAAGGCTACCCAGCGGCGTTTGCATCAGGCTGCCAATACGGACGCCTTGACCAAGATCTATAACCGCCGCTATCTGTTCACGCGCCTTTCTGAGAGCATCGAGCACGCCGATCGGGAAGGTTCTGGGCTGTCAGTGATCCTGTTCGATCTGGATCATTTCAAGCAGATCAATGACAGCTTTGGTCATGCCATTGGCGATCAGGTACTGGTACGCATCGCCGAGCTCATGCGTCAGTGTGTGCGTGAATCGGATATCTGCGGGCGCTATGGCGGCGAGGAGTTTTTGATCATCCTGCCATCGGCACCGGCCTCGGCCGCACTCGACATCGCCGAGCGTCTGCGCGCCAAGATAGAGGCCGAGTGTTGGGCTCGGCCCGAGCTTTACGTCACCATCAGCGGTGGTGTTGCCGAGTATGCCGGCTCTACCATCGATGTATTGCTTGAGGCCGCCGACCGTCTCCTCTATCAGGCCAAGCGAGCAGGCCGCAATCAGATCATTAGCTGAGCACTGAAACCAACACCCTGAGGAGGCATGCCGTGACGACCGGTCCACGTCAGATCGTTACCCCCTATCGGCCGATTCCGCTCTCGGTGCCCGAAGGGATGAAGCCGAACGAGTTCTTCAACAGCACCGAGAACCTCAACGACCTGGCCCATAACAACGGGCTGCTGCGCAATCCCGAGAACCTGCTGCTCTATCGCAAGGCGCTGGGTCATAGCAACGAGTTTGACGCCTCGATCATCTACGACACCTCGCGGGTGATCCTCGACCCCCTTGGCCGGCCGGTGCGCCGCACCCAGGTGCCGGATCAGGTCAAGCGGGTCTGGAACCGGATGAACCAGATCCTCATCCGCTACATGGTCGAGCAATACCCAGACCCGGAGCAGGCGCTGATCTTGGCGGGGGAGGCGAGCCTGGACGCGACCTGGTCGCTCACCGCGCCCGGGGTGCCGAGCATCCGCATGCTGCACAACCACTTCATCGTCTTCCCGATGGACCAGCTGCGTCAGGCCGAGCTCGCCGACCCGAACAACCCCAACCTCACCGACGGCGGGCAGCACTGTCTATTCCAGGCGCACATGAAAGAGGTCTACCGCGCCTTCTTCGAGCGCGCCCTCGACCTTGAGATCCTGCAGCCGGCGAGCCAGAGCAGCTCGCAACTCGCGCTGACCGGGTATCCGCAGGGGCTGCCCTGCTGGGAGATTCAGGGTGGGGTTGAGGCGCTCGAGGATGTGCGCTTCTGGCGCGAGTACGACCTGATCCTGATGGGCTTCCTGGACTTCTACCGGACCTTCTTCTCGCAGGTCTCGACCCGCAACGCGCCGATCCCAGAAGGCGTCTATTTCCCGGATGCGGTGGATAGCGTGCTGCTGTTCGACAACGCCTTCCTGGCCACGGCCAAGCGCGTCCGAGACCAGTGCATCCGCGATGCGCAGTACGCCAACGCCATCCGCTGGCAGCCAGCCTTCAAGCAGATCATCTATCGCAACGACGAGGGCCGCCTGCTAGTCACCATCAGCCAGAACTCGATCGGCAATGCCATCACCGAGCTGCTCGGGGTGGTGGTCAAGCGCGAGCCCGATGCCGATGCCTATGCAGAGTTCGAGCCGCGCCTGCTTGAGCGCCTGCTAGAGGTACGTGCTCGGCTGATCGAGGCTGATCTGGGCGAGCCGATTGCGACCGATCATTGGCAGGGATGATCGGGCACACTCCGCGAGGGATTGGGAGTCGGCGGTGTAGACCACCTCCCAGCCTTTCGGATTCCAGCGTCCCCGTAGCGCCGGGCGCCTTCACCGCTGAAGGCCGTCTGGGCAAAGCGGGCGGTGGTGATCCGCCACACAGTCCGCATCAGGCAAACACCCCATGCTCAATGCGGCCCAGGGTATCCAGCACGCTGTCGGCACCGATCTCAGTGTCAAGCAGCGACAGCGGGGTGACGCCGCCGACTGAGGCATTTGGACTTTGTAGCCAGTTCAGTGCGCTGTTGGCATCCTCGAAGACCGTCTCGGCGCGCGCGATCACGCGGACAAAGCGCACCAATTTGGCTGACTCTTCGGGCGACAAGGCACCTTCACGCTTGCGCCTAACCAGTGTGCGCTCAGGAATGGCGAGGGCATGCGCCAACTCAGTCTGCGTGATGCCTGTGATGCGAACCACCGCGTCGACACAGGCGGATGGCAGGCCCTGGCGCACCAAGGGTATCCAGTCCATGACCACCCGTGGCTGTGCATGCAGCACGCCTTCGCCACCGAGCAAGGTCACTGCCGACACAAAAGGAGACTCCAGGTTGGCGGTTGTCATGGGGGACTCCTGTGAGAACAAAGTGCCTGCAGTCACTCGACAAGCTCGAGTGATTCCACCCAGAGATAGCGGGTGCCTGCTGCGTTTCGATCGACCTCGGCAACCAGCCGCACCTTGGTGTCGGGTCCGATCTTGCGGTTTCGCCAGACCGGAGTTTCGATCTCGACCCGAATCTCGCCGGTTTGATCGCGGAAGCGGTAGTAGTCCTCTCGTTGCTGGGCAACGATGTTTCCGGTCAGGGTCACATAGGTGCCGATGCGGGCCTGTCTCGCCTGCTCGACCGTGCTTGCCTCACCTGACGCAGAGGGTCCGGTGAACTGGGCCAGTGTCGTCGAAGACAGAAAGAGGAGACAGAGTGCCAATAACAGAGTGTGCTTCATTTCAGGATCTCTTTGTAACGTTCCGCGGCGCGTGATCAGCTGCAAGATAGTGGCGCTGCGAGGAAATCTGAACGTCTAGCTCTGGGCCTTTCGGCACGATGCCGGTCGGATTGATCTGCTTGTGGCTGCCGTAGTAGTGCAGTTTGATGTGGTCCATGTTGACCATCTCGGCGATGCCGGACACCTGGTAGAGCTCGCGGGTATAGGCCCAGAGATTCGGATAGTCGATGAGGCGCTGGCGGTTGCACTTGAAGTGGCCGTGGTAGACCGGGTCGAAGCGCACCAGGGTGGTGAACAGACGCCAATCGGCCTCGGTGATGCGATCACCAACCAGATAGCGCTGCGTCGCCAGCCTTTCCTCTAACTGGTCGAGGGCCGCAAAGAGCTTGTCGAAGGCGTCTTCATAGGCGGCTTGGGTGGTCGCGAAGCCGGCCCGGTAGACGCCATTGTTGATATTGTCGTAGACCAGCGCATTGATCGCGTCGATCTCAGCGCGTAGATCGACAGGATAGAGATCAAGCTCGGCGTTGCCCCAGGCGTCAAAGGCACTGTTGAGCATACGGATGATCTCGGCGGACTCATTGTTGACGATGGTCTGGCGCTGCTTGTCGTAGAGCACTGGCACCGTCACCACGCCATCGAAGTCGGGTGCGCTGTGCTGGTAGAGCTGCTGTAGCTTGTCGAAGCTGTGCAGATGATCCGGCGTGGCTCCGGGATACTCGCCAAAGACCCAGCTCTCAGGCGGCATCAGCGGATGCACCACCGAGACGCTGATCAGCTCCTCAAGCCCTTTGAGTGCGCGGACGATCAGGGTGCGATGCGCCCAGGGACAGGCGTAGGAGACATAGAGGTGATAACGACCAGGCTCAGCAGGGAAGCCGCCCTCGCCGGAGAGGCCGGGGCTGCCATCTGGCGTCACCCAGTTGCGAAAGCCGGACTCCCAGCGGATGAATTCGCCGTTGTCTGAATGGTGCATGCAGGCTCCTGATGATAATGAAATAATAATGAACTAGAGGTGCGGGCTCAGGTGAGCGTTCGCTAGACGAAACGCTTGGACTCTTGGGCCGTTGGATTGTTGCTGTGAAGCAAGCGCTTGTTCCCGATAATCGCCCAACCATGACCCTCAAATCGGTAAGAAGTTGATGGACAGTTTCTATGTCCGTTAACCTGATTCTCTTGCGCTTCATCTGCCGGGGTGACGCGGCGCCATGAGCCTGAGACCGCTGCGGACAGGCAGGAGTTAGACGGATTCCGGGTTACACTTCACCTTTTTGCCACTCAGCCCGTTGATACGCCGAGTGACCGCCCATCTGGAGACCTCCATGGCCGACAATTTCCGCCTTGTGACTCGTAGTGATTTCGACGGCCTGGTCTGCGCCGTCTTGCTCAAGGAACTCGATCTGGTCGACGAGATCAGTTTCGTCCACCCCAAGGACATGCAGGATGGCGTGATCGCGATCACCGACCGCGACATCACCACCAACCTGCCCTATGTCGAGGGCGTTCACCTGGCTTTTGACCACCATGCCAGCGAGATCGAGCGCGCCGGTGGTCAGCGTCGGGAGAACCACATCATCGACCCCAAGGCGCCCTCGGCGGCGCGCGTCGTCTACGACTACTACGGCGGCAAGGCGCGTTTTCCGCGGATCAGTGACGCGATGATGGCGGCGGTGGACAAGGGCGATTCCGCCGACTTCAGCCGCGAGGAGATCCTCGATCCTCAGGGCTGGGTGCTGATGAACTTCCTGATGGACGCGCGCACAGGATTGGGCCGGTTCCGCGAGTTCACCATCTCCAACTATCAGCTGATGATGGAGCTGATCGACTACTGTCGCGACCACGAGATCGACCAGATCCTCAAGCTGCCGCATGTGATGGAGCGCTGCGAGCTCTACTTCGAGCACCAGGACAAGGCGCGCGCGCAGCTCGAGCGCGTCTCCACCCTGCACGGCAACCTGATCGAGGTCGACCTGCGTGACCAAGATCCGATCTGGGCCACCAACCGCTTCGTCATCTACGCGCTCTATCCGCAGGCCAACATCTCCATGCACGTGATGTGGGGACGGCAGCAACAGAACACGGTGTTCGCGGTCGGCAAGTCGATCCTCGATCGCGGCTCAAAGACCAACGTCGGCAGCCTGATGCTGGAATACGGTGGCGGTGGTCACAATGCTGCCGGTACCTGCCAAGTCGATAATGACCAGGCTGCGCGGGTGCGCGAGGAGCTGATCGCGCGGATTACCGCGGATGGCTGATCATGGCGAATGGGGCGCGTCAGCGCAGCTGACTATGATCGGCATGCCGCACCCGCTAAATCGCACCTGGCCAGGCATGACGATGGACCGCAACAGGAAGCACTGGAGATCGATTCGATTGGCATTAGAACAACCTGGAGTGACCGATGAGCACGCTTGAATCCATCAAGGAGACCGTCAAGCGCGAGTTGCCCGCTTGGCTTGAATCCGACCCTGCCTTTCGCCAGGCTATTCTCGATCTGACCGCCAGCCTCTATAGCCGACGCGATGAGACCAACGATTGGTTCCACCAAACCTTGGATGAAATGCGCCGAGAGCGGGAACGTCAGGATGCACGCTGGCGCAAGAACGATGAACGTCTCGATCGCGAGCGTCAGGAATCTGAACGCAAATGGGACGAGCAAAACCGCAAATGGGACGAGCAAAACCAAAAATGGGAATCGAACCAAGCAGAGCTCAAAAGCTTGCATGAGGAAATTCTTGCGCTGGGCAAGCGCATCGATCGCAGCATCGGTGCCCTGGGGGCGCGTTGGGGACTGCGGTCGGAGAAGGCCTTTCGTGATGCGCTGGCTGGTATCCTGGAAAAGACCTTTGGTGTCGAGGTGCTGAACGTTTGCGAATACGATGATGAGGGTGCGGTCTTCGGCCGTCCGGATCAGATCGAGCTTGACGTCCTCATCAAGAATGGCCTACTGATCCTGTGTGAACTGAAATCCTCCATCGATAAGGCTGGGATGTATATCTTCGAGCGCAAGGCCCGATTCTACGAGCGGCGGCATGATCGCCAGGCCGATCGTCTGATCGTCATCTCGCCGATGATTGACAGCCGCGCCCAAGATGTCGCCCGGCGCTTGGGCATCGAAACCTATGGGGAGCCTGAGGAGGTGTCCAACTAAGCATGTGCCAGATTTCAATGCCGAAGGGCCAGGCTATTGCGGCTTTGGCCCGGCGATCATCGAGCAGTGTGCGCCGCTGCTCGCGCGGATTATCGGTCACATGGGCATAGGCTCGGTTCAGCGGCTCGAAATGGCTAGCGTGGGCATTGGGCATGCGCAGCACGCGCCCGAGTAACTGCTCAATATCCTTGGCTGAGCGGATATTGGCGACCGAGCAGAGCACATAGGCCCAGGCGCAGTCCCAGCCCTCCTTGAGCGCCTGCACTGCACCGTAATGATGTGACGGAGCGGGCAGTCAGCGGCAAACAGGTCCACGCCCTCGATACCGCGCTGGCTGCCAGTGGCGACCGCGATCTGTTCCTCTGGGATGCCTTCTTGCTCGATCAGGTGGCTCAATGGGTCGCCCCAGGAGCCAGCACTGATTCGCGCCGGGCTCGGGCATCTGTGGCTCGTGACCCTGCATCCGTTCGACGATGGCAACGGACGGGTTGCGCGAGCGATTGGCGATCTATTGCTGGCGCGGGCCGATGGGAGCGCTCAGCGGTTCTATAGCCTCTCGGCGCAGATCCAGCGCGAGCGCAAGGACTATTACAGCCTGCTCGAGCAGACGCAGCGTGGCACCTTGGATGTCACCGAATGGCTCCATTGGCTGCTCGGCGCCTTGGGTCGGGCATTGGACGAGGCGCAGTGCCAACTGGATGTGGTACTGGTCAAGACGCGATTCTGGCAGCGCTGGGCCGAGCAGCCGATGAACGCACGGCAGGTGAAGCTGCTCAATCGCCTACTCGACGGCTTCGATGGCAAATTGACGACCCGCAAGTGGGCTAAGATCGCCAAATGCTCTTCGGACACTGCGCTGCGCGATATCAATGATCTACTCGCGTGCGGCGCTTTGCGTCGCTCGGGGGCTGGTGGACGCAGCACCAGTTATGAGGTAGTTGTAGAATGATTGTTGAACCTGGGGCGCGATCCTGATGGAAAACGCGATCCTGCTGGAAAAGAAGGGGCGATTCGTTGATCCTTAAATCGCACCTGCAATTGAGAATGAAAGAGGGCTTGATATGGCAGTAGACTATACGAACCGGGCTGGGCAGATCTACCATCTCTTTGAGGGTAAAACGCCGACCGGCAAGCCTC
This sequence comes from Halochromatium sp., assembly GCA_010912705.1. GTDB lineage: Bacteria > Pseudomonadota > Gammaproteobacteria > Chromatiales > Chromatiaceae > Lamprobacter. The sequence continues at coordinate 78,974 of POWB01000005.1, read as the reverse complement.
GGTATTTTTTCTCATCGCGAGAAAACGGGAAAGGTGTCAGGGTCGAAAAGATGCCGGAAGGCTATGAGGTCTATGAGCATCCAGAAAATGCTCAAGTTTTTATTAGGAAAAAGCGTCCTCGTCTGATCACGGATATCGAAGAGCAATTCGTCAAGAAGCAGGTCGCATCTTTGCAGACAAGCAAGCGCTATCTGGTCGACTGTAAGGACGAAAAGATCACGATCTATGAATCAGATGCCGATCCTGACTATTTCAAAGACGCATTCAGCGAGCTATTAAGTCTTGCGCCTAACCGCTCGACCCAAAAAAGAGATGACGCGGTCGCTGCTGCCCTCAGGATTATAGATAAGAATTATTCGGCTATGCTCAGGTTTTGTTTGGATGATAAAGTGCAAAGAACCTTTATTGCTGAGCGCTTCTGTTTTCGCAGTTCCATTGATGATTGGATGTATTTGACTGGCCCCGACAAGTTTGCAAGTATCGTCACCAAGTACGTTCCGCTTCTTGGAACAGATGACTTTTTTGAAGCGCCCTATTTTTAACCTGAATCTCACGCGATTCATGATCCGGGTAGTGCCGTGCCATGAGCGTGAGTAGTGAGTAGTGAGTGGTGAGTGGTGAGTGGTGAGGCGTGCAGAATGAAGCGGGCCTCATCGTTCTCTTTCGCTGAAGGCCGTGGCATCCCTGCCACCGTTCAGACCAGACTACAATCTTCAGCCTTCAGCCTTCAGCCTTCAGCCTTCAGCCTTCAGCCTTCAGCCTTCAGCCTTCAGCCTTCAGCCTTCAGCCTTCAGCCTTCAGCCTTCAGCCTTCAGCCTTCAGCCTTCAGCCTTCAGCCTTCCTTCTCCATGTGCTCAGCCAGATACAGCCAGGTGTCGATCACTGTGTCGGGATTCAGCGAGACACTCTCAATCCCTTCCTTGACTAGCCAATCAGCGAAGTCGGCATGATCCGATGGACCCTGACCGCAGATGCCAACGTACTTGCCCTGCTTGCGACAGGCCTGAATGGCCATCGAGAGCATGGCCTTGACCGCTGGATCACGCTCGTCGAAGTCGGCAGCGACTAGGCTTGAGTCGCGGTCGATGCCGAGCGTCAACTGGGTCATGTCGTTGGAGCCGATCGAGAAGCCGTCGAAGTATTCGAGGAATTGCTCGGCGAGCACCGCGTTGGAGGGGATCTCGCACATCATGATCAGCTTGAGGCCATTCTCGCCGCGCTTGAGACCCTGCTCGGCCAGCGCCTCAGTGACTGCCTTGGCCTGATTCAGCGTACGCACGAACGGGATCATGATCTGCAGGTTGGTCAGCCCCATCTCGTTGCGGACGACTTTCAACGCCTCGCATTCCATCTCGAAGCAGGCCTTGAAGCTGTCGGAGACATAACGCCCGGCGCCGCGGAAGCCGATCATCGGGTTCTCTTCCTCGGGCTCGTAGCGCGGGCCGGCGATCAGGTTCGCGTACTCGTTGGACTTGAAGTCCGACATGCGGATGATGACCGGATTCGGTGCAAAGGTCGCCGCCAGTGTGGCGATCCCTTCGGCGAGGCGCATGACGAAGAACTCACGCGGGCTCGGATAAGCGGCGATACGCGGCGTGATCTCGGCCTTGAGGTCATCGGGCAGCTGATCGAATTCCAACAACGCCTTCGGATGGATGCCGATGCTATTGTTGATGATGAACTCGAGTCGAGCCAGCCCCACGCCGGCATTCGGGATCGAGGCGAAGCCGAAGGCGCGCTCCGGGTTGCCGACGTTCATCATCACCTTGACCGGTACCTCGGGCATCTTCTCGAGCTCGATCACCTTATGCTCGAATGCAAGCTCGCCGTCATAGATGTAACCGGTATCGCCCTCGGCACAGGAGACCGTGACGGCTTGGCCATCGGCGATCTTATCGGTCGCATCGTTGCAGCCGACCACTGCTGGAACGCCTAATTCACGGGCAATGATTGCGGCGTGGCAGTTATTGACCAGCACTGGGCTGTAGCGATTGCTGAAGACGATGTAGTTGTGATGATCGGCGACCGTGATGTTGTAGACCGGTTCCGTCCTTGCCTGGCCCGTAGCAGTGACCCGCGCCTGACGAATATCCGAATCGAGCAGGTGCTGCACCGAGGCGGCAAGCGCCGAGGGCAGCCGAGGGCCGCAGTCGGCCAAGGCCTGCTCGTCGATCAGAAGATTCTTGCGCGCGCGGTTGTTGAGGTCGGAGCTGAACGCTGGGGCCGCGCCGAACAGCTGGCGCGCATTGAAGAAGCGACTGCCGACTTGGCGCGTGTCGTGACAGTGCACGCGTTGGGTATAGCGTCCGATGCGATCCAACTGCTCGACGATCTGCACGTTGTAGATGCTGCGATTGGTTGTCACCTGCGGCACCGTGCCCAGGCGCAGACAGGCGACGATTACCGCTTGCAGGGTCTCTGCACCGGAGACATAGAGGTTGACGCGACCCTTTTGGAAGCTGCCATCGCCATCGATCAGCCCGGCAAGGAAATGGCAGGCGAGCTCGGTATCGCTTTTCAGCAGCGTGGTGACGATGTCGTCCTGTTCTTGGCGCAGCGCGGTTGCGATCGACTTGGAATAGCAGCGATAGGCATTGGCCTGGCCAATCGCGGGCATGCCGCGAATCAGGCCTTGTGATTGTTTTTTGACCGAGACCTTAAAGGCCTTGCCGTAGTTGCTGAGCAGCGCTTCGTTCATGCGCGCGATGAACTGCGCCTTGAGTTCAGTCGGCTTCTGGATGAAGGTCACTTCGCCATGGGTGGCAGACAAATACAGATGGCCATCGCTCATCAGGCCACCGAGCAGGTAGGCCATGGAGCGTTCTTTATCGGTCGATGCCGAGAGCGCGGGCAGCTGTTGCGCGAGCAGCAGGGATTCCTCGGCGCCGAGCATGTCTTCAATCGCCGTGTCGACCAGCGCGGCATCGCGCAGATTGAGCATCTTGTGATCCGGCGTCAGGCGCAGGGTGTTGCCTTGCATGCGCCCTGTTTGCGAGATCTCGACCTCGATGCTGTTGGCCTCCTTGCACAGGGTTGCCAGCACCGGCTTCCACTCGATCTTCAGCGTGTCGCGATTGAGTGCCGGAACGCTCAGGCCCTCATGGCCCTGTTCATGTACCTCGGCAAAGGTCATGAAGCCCTGGTTGGTCAGCAGTTGCGTCTCGCCGGAAAAGCAGGTGCGCCCGCCACGGTTGGTGACAATGGCCGCGGCGCGCTTCATCACCGGCTCCCAGTCGGGGTCGGTCATGTCGGTGATCAGCACATCGCCGGCCTGGACATGCTCCATGTCGCGGATCGATTCGACGACTCGTGCCTTGCCGGCACCGATGCGCCCGCCGATGCTGCGCCCGGTGGCGATGACCTGGCCACCGCTCTCCTGCAGCCGATAGCGCTCGACCACCTGGCCGCTGCGGCTCTGTACCGTCTCCGGGCGCGCCTGAACGATGTAGAGCTTGCCGTCGAGGCCGTCTTTGGCCCATTCGATGTCCATCGGGCGCTGGTAGTGCTGTTCGATTAGCACCGCCTGCTTGGCCAGCGCCTCGATCTCGGCATCGCTGATGGAGAACTGTTGGCGCTCGGCCATCGGCGTTTGCTCGGTGCGCACCGGCTCGCGGCTGCCGGGCTCAGCAAAGACCATGCGCATGGCCTTGTCGCCAACGGTGCGACGCAGGATGGCGGGGCGCCCGGCCGCGAGTGTGGGCTTGTGCACGTAGAATTCGTCGGGGTTGACCGCGCCTTGGACCACCATCTCGCCGAGGCCGACGCTGGCGGTGATGAAGACGGCATCGTTGAAGCCGGATTCGGTGTCGAGGGTGAACATCACACCGCTGGCGGCCAGGTCGCTGCGCACCATGCGTTGGATGCCGGCCGAGAGTGCAACATCGGCGTGGGTGAAGCCCTTGTGTACGCGATAGGAGATGGCGCGGTCGTTATAGAGCGAGGCGAAGACCTCCTTGATGGCGCGCTTGACGTTGTCAAGACCGTGGATATTCAGGAAGGTCTCTTGTTGACCAGCGAAGGAGGCATCGGGCAGATCCTCGGCGGTGGCAGAGGAGCGCACCGCCCAGGTCGCATCGGCGGCGTTCTCGATGTTTTCGGCGAGGGCAGCGTAGGCCTGTTCGATGGCTTGGTCGAGCTCGGGCTGGAACGGCTGCTCGATGATCCAGCCGCGGATGCGCGGGCCGGCGGCGCTGAGCGCGGCGATGTCATCGACATCGAGGGCGTCCAGCTCAGCGGCGATGCGCTCGGCCAGGCCATCAACGGCCAAGAAGTCGCGGTAGGCCTGCGCGGTGGTCGCGAAGCCACCGGGGACAAGCACCCCAAGCTGGGTGAGATGTTGGATCATCTCGCCAAGCGAGGCGTTCTTGCCGCCGACGACGCCCACGTCCCCCATCCCTAAGTCGCTCAGCCAACGCACATAATCGGTCATTGCTCTCGGTGCCTCTGGATCGAAAAACAAAACACTATAAACGATCAGGTAGGCATTTTTTGTGCGGTGCATCAATTTGCCGACTTTAGCCTCAAGCTCGGTCTAGTGCTCAACTTCAGCGCAGTGCTGGTGATTGCGAGACTCGATCGCTGATCGAGTCCGCTTTCTGGACCAGCAATAAAAAAGCGCCGACGAAGACGTCGGCGCTTTGAGTAACGCTAGCTCCCCTCAGACTCAGGGCGAGCTGAGCTGGGCTTAACGGCCAGAGCTAGGGCTTGACGGAGGTCAGGCCAACGCTGACCCAGTCCTGCATGCCGCCTCGATACCACTTGATCTTGTATACGGGGTACCCGTATTCGACCAAGGTCTTAATATTAGCGGTCGACTGCGGGCACCAGATGCCGTTGCAGAAGAGCACCAGTGTCTTGGCCTCGTCGAAGGTCCATGCACCGGTCTGCGGGTTCTGGTTGGCACCGAACTCGTCAGCCAGGATATGCACGAAGGTGTCGGCTTCGCCAGGGGTCTCGAAGGTGCCAGCGCTGTCGGTGTTGATCTTGGTCCAGGGGATATTCACCGATCCAGGGATAGTGCCGCGCATGACCCAATCTGGGGTGCGTGAATCGATGACCATGATCGATTCGTCGCCTTGATGGATGCGGTGCAGATAGTCGAGCACCTCAAGCTCACCGACGGTGTCGACCCCAGGGACAGCTTGCATCGGCTGCACGCAGAAGGGCGGGCAGCCGCGGTCTGTCTTCTGGAAGATCTCGGGCAAGGTCGCATTGCGATCGTGGCCGCGGGTCACGGTCACCGTCTCGCCATTGTGGGTGACGTCGACGCTCTCGATCATCGGCGCGATCTTATTATCGGCGCCGAGTGCGCTGGTGCCGATCAACAGTAGGGGGGCGGCGATCAGTGTAGTACGCAAGTTCATCAATGACTCTCCTCTCTCGGGCGGAAAATGGTCGGCTGCAGCCTGGCCGTCGGTTGTCTTGGCCTAAAGATGGGCTAGTTGGCCGCTTCGCGCATGTAAATAGGCATATCGGCATCCTTCTCTCCCATGGCCTGCTCATAGCCTCGCTCCGCCTGGAACTTTGCCGCACTAGCGGCTTGAATCGCTTGATCAAACTCGCCCGCGCCGAGGAAGGTCTTGGCGCTCTTGATCATGTCAGCCACATCGCGCCATTCGCCGCCAACGGCATCGGCTTTCTCGCGTGCGGCTTCGGCAGCGGCGATCATGGATTCCGCTGCGGCAGCCTTGTCATCCTCGACCTGAACCTCACCGGAGGCGAGCTGCATGGCGAACTCGTCTTGGCGCATGGCCCAATAGGCATATTGCTGAGCACGTGTGTACTGACGCGAGGGCAAAAGGGATTCCGCCTGTTCGATCATATCGCTGGCGAGGCTGTCTTCGACGCCTGCGGCGACGGCCTTCTCACGCAGCTCTTTGGCTTCCGCGATGGCGGCTTCAGCCTCGTCGCGCGTGGTGGCCCAGGAGGCGGTCGCTGGGATCAGTACCATCAGCGCGACGGCGATAAGGCGGGTGGAAAAACGACGCGTCTTCATACAAATTCAACTCCTCTCGTGCGCTTAGATGGCCTGACCCCTGGCTGCGGAAGCATGCCGCAAGCCTACCGGGCAGGCCATCGTTTCGTTATTGCGATCTGTTGCGCTGGCTTATTTGCGAGCACCGGGGCCGTTTAGCTCGAGGCCGTTATTCATGTAGGTCATGAAGTACTCGAGGTTGCGATATTCCTCGCCCTGAGCCGGGAACGGCTTGGCACGAACCTGCTTATTGCAGCCGGAGTACCGGCGGTGCAGCGTACCCATCTCGCCCCACTTGGAGCGGTAGACCGGGAAGTGCGTGGTGTGGCCAAGGGCTGGGCTCAGGATCTCGGTGCGCAGCGTGGTGCCGGAGTTACCTACGTGGCAGCTTGCACAAGAGAAGTTCAGCTGACCACGACGCGCGAAGTAGAACTGCTTGCCGGCCTCATAGGCGGCAAGGGCGCGTGGGTCGTCTTCCGGAATCTCGACGTTCACGACCCCGCCGCGCGACTCGTAGGTCATATAGGCGAGCAGGTCGGCGATCGGACCTTTCTTGTACTTTAACGGCTTCTCGGCATTGGCCTCACGGCATTCGTTGATCGCTAGCGGCAGGGTGACGACCATGCCGCGCTCCTTATCCCAGTGCGGGTACTTGCCCGCCACGCCGGGTCCGTCAGGGAAGCAATCCGCGTAGGTCTTGCCATTGGCGAAGGGGGTATTCCACATCTCCTCGCCGTCAGAGATGGCAGCCTCATAAGGTGGGAATTCTTCGATGGCCTCCCAGTTCTCGCGACCGACCGGGTCGATCGAATAGACGCCGTTGACGAAGTCGTCTTTCGGCACCTGCGGGAAGCGTTCTTGGAAGTAGGCTTGCCACGCGGCTTGGTCTTCGGTCGGGGTGCTGGCGATGATCGGCGCAGCAGCCAGGCAGCTGATGCCGAGCGCAGTGATGGTGGTTAGGGTCTTATTCATTGTGACTATGCCTCCGGGCAATGCATCGATGCGGGGATAGGCTTGTGCTCGCGGGGCCAAGCGATCGGTTTACAGCGACCAGATGTACTCGACGACGTCAACGAATTCCTGGTTATTGAGGACACCATGCTTACCAAAGGGCGGCATCACGACATCCGGATTCTTGACCGTGGGGTCCCAAATCTGCTGGGCGAGGTCGGCCTTACTGGAGTAGCGGGTTTGGATGGCGACAAGCGCCGGGCCGATGGCGCCAGGTGAGTCACCGCCTGGGATCAAGTGGCAGGCAATGCAGTTGCCTTTGGCGCGGGTCAGGGCGACCTCTTTGCCGGCATCAACATTGCCGTTCAGGTCGATGTTGGGCATATCAGCGACGGCTGGGGCGCCGAGCAGGCTGATGGAAAGGACTGCGGCAGCGCCGCGAAGCTGGGGGCTGGCTAACAGCATAGGGTGCCTCCTATTCGATGGCTGGTTCTGATCATCATCTGGCCCGCGGTGCATTGTCGTCACCTTGGGCCTCGTTCTATTTTCTGGCCCTGTCTCTAGTACTCGTTATAGAGCAAGTCGAGCGTCGTCCGGACCTGGCATAGCATCCGTGACGCTGCGTGGTGCAATGCCGCTATGACAGTGAGCGATCGCAGTGAGCGACCGCCATGATGACGAGCAGATAGCTGGCATTGCCGCACGGGTACCGGACCCCGGATACTGACGAAAGACAGTTTGAAACGCAACCTTGCGTAATATCATTGCTTGGCCAAATCCATGATTAGGATGCGTCTGTGGTCAAGAAATTCCGGTTTTTACCCTGGTTTTTACCCTGGCATTTGCAGGTTTTCTTGGGGCTCCTCTGCGGTCGCTTGATCGCTCAGCATCAGGCGCATGAGCTCGGATAAGGAACGGGCTCCGAGCTTGTCCATCACCTTAGCCCGGTGTGCTTCGACCGTCGATTGGCTGATGTTAAGGTCAGCAGCGATGACCTTGTTGCGCTTGCCGGCAACGATCTGCTCAAGGATCTCGCGCTCGCGCGGGGTCAGACGCTCGAGTCGTTGATTGACCTCGGCCCGGCGCATCGCGATGCCGCGTCGGCGCGCATCAACGCTGAAGGCGCGATGCACTGCATCGAGCAAGGCTTGGTCGTTGAACGGCTTCTCGAGGAAGTCAACGGCGCCGGCCTGGACCGCACGCACGGCCATGGGCACGTCACCATGGCCAGTGATGATCACGATCGGCGGGTGGATTGGCGCGGTGGCCAGATGCGACTGCAGCTCGATGCCGCTCATGCCGCGCATTCGTACATCCAAGACCAGGCAGCCTGGGCGTTCGGGATCGAAGTCATCGAGGAAGGCTTGCGCCGAGTCATAGGTACGGACCTCAAGGCCGACCGATTCCATCAGCAGACCAATGGCCGCCCGAACCTCATCATCGTCGTCAACGATAAAGACGGTGGGGTCAGTGTTCATAGGCTTGGAAGACAAAATTCAAAACAGGCGCCGGACTCGGTTTCGGATAACACTAGCTTACCGCCATGGGTCTCGACAATGCCGGCGCTGATCGAGAGGCCAAGACCTAGACCGCGCGCCTTCGTGGTGGTGAATGGCTCGAATAGACGACCTTGAATGCTGTCAGCGATCCCAGGCCCGCTATCCTCGACGCGAATGATGGTGCGAGCGCTCGGCTCGGTGTTGGACTCAGGCTCGCGCGGCTGTGCCAGTAGCCTGAGCTGATGTGGCCCTGGCGTCTCGGCCATCGCCTCGATGGCGTTGCGCGCCAGGTTCAAAATGACCTGCTCAATCTGTGTTCGCTGCACCAAGACCTTGTCAACCTTAGGGCTGATCTCGCACTGGATCTCGACTGCGTGTTGGCGTGCCTCTTGATGTAATAGCACGAGTACGGTGTCGAATAGGTCGGCGACCGCAACCGGGGACGTTTCTGGCTCTTCCTTGCGCACGAAGCGCCGGATGTGGCGGATGATCTCGCCGGCGCGCTCGGCCTGGTCGGCGATCTTAGTCATCACCTGGCTGCAACATTCGAGCGTGCCGCGGCCGTTCTCGATCAGTCGAATACTGGCGCGTGCATTGGTCGAGATCGCGGTCAGCGGCTGGTTTAGCTCATGGGCAATGCCCGAGGCCATCTCCCCGAGTGTGCTTAACCGTGCGACTCGCGCTTGCTCGGTCTGCAAGCGCTGAATGCGTGCGGCGGTATCGCGGCGCTCGGTGGTGTCGCGAAAGACGACGACGCTGCCAACGGTCTTGCCGCGCTCATCGCGAATCGGCGTGGTGCTGTACTCGACTGGAAAGCAGGAGCCATCGCGACGCCAGAATAGGTCGTCCTCAACGAACCGAGCCTGCTGGTCGCGGAAGGTGGCATAGACCGGGCAGTCTTCCTCGGTGCGCAGGAATGCGTCGTCGCGATGCTGATGGTGTAGCACCTGATGCTGATTGCAGCCGATGAGCTGATGCTGGTCCCAGCCGGTCATGCGCTCAGCGGCCTTGTTGATGAAGGTGGTTCTGCCACAGAGATCGACGCCGTAGATACCCTCGGCCACTGAGTTGAGGATCAGCTCTTGACGTTGCTCGAGTCGCGATTTGGCGCGGTTGAGGCGCGCGTTAAGGGTCTGGAGTCGGCCGGCCAGGATGAGTAACAGCAGCAACGCCAGCAGACTGAGGACGACGGCCGGCCAGTAGCGCCGCATGGCGTCGATCAAGGTAAAGGCCTCAGGATGATCGTAGGGTGGGCGATGCAGCGCCTGCAGGAGCTGATGCACGGGCTGGTAGTCCAGCGGAACGGTCCAGCCGGTGTAGCCACCAGCTAGGGCTGCGGCGGCGTCCGTTGGCATCTGCAGCAGCGCGATGGCGACTTGCTGAGCCAGTGCATTGGGTGTGCTTTGCAGGGTGCTGAAGGGCCATTCAGGATACAGCGGGGTGCTGAGCAGGAGTGGGAAGTTAGGGACGCTGCGGGGGGCGAGCACACGGAAATCCGAGTGTTCGATGATCCCCTGGATGGCCATGCGCTCGAGGATGTCGGTGCGCACCAAGCCGACATCGGCCAGGCCATCGCGCACCGCGAGCACCACGGCATCGTGGATGCCGGCGAAGTCGAGCGCTGCGAGTGACCGGGGTACTGCGATCCCCTGACGTTGCAAGACATCGAGCTGCATCAGGAAGCCGCCCAGTGAATGAGGGTCCACGGCGAGCAAGCGCTTGCCGCGCAGATCGGCGAGCTCGGCAATGTCGTCGCGGTCGGCGCGGGTGAAGATCAGGCCGCCAAAGCGGTTGCGGGCTTGACCGCCGGAGCCGTTGCGAATGGTCGCGATGCGTGAGATGCGGTGACGGACTTCGAGGTCGACGTACATGCCGGGATTGACCAGCAAGAATTGGATACGACCGCTAGCCACTGCGTCTTCGACCTCGTTGAAGGCGAGCGGCATGATGCGAAAGCAGTGGCGCGGCAGCGCCTGGGTCAAATAGTCAGCGGTGGCACCCCATTGCTGCTGGGTGAGGCGATTGCCACGGTGGCTGAGGACACCAATCTCGATCTGTTGAGGGGCTTCGGGCTCATCGAATCCTGGTCCGGGTGCAGCCACGAGCTTGACCGATGTTGCCAGCATCGCTAGCAGGCCGACGCGCAGAATCATCGAGCGCCACAGGGCCCGGCGCGCAGACCAGGCTGTGCTTTGGCCTCCTGGATGCGTTGAGCGGAGTGACTTGAGCCTGTTGATGAGGAGAGTCCGGAGTTGAGGCAAGGCTTCAGTGAATGGCAATTCGGCGTGACCCGCGTGCATACTATGGCCGCTTTGTGCCGCAGCGGGCGGGCCATGAGTCTGCACCGATCGCGGTGATTCGATAAGCAGAATCTGTTAGGAGGAGATGATACCCCAATGACTATTTCTCGCCGTGAATTCGTCCGTCTCTTGGGTCTGGCTGGTGCCGCTGGCATGTTGCCGCGCTCGGTCTTCGCCGAGGCCAAGCAGCCGAGCGATCTCTATGAGCTGCCCAAGTTCGGCAATCTGACCCTGATGCACATGACCGACTGTCACGCGCAGCTCAATCCAGTCTATTTCCGTGAGCCCAACGTGAATCTTGGCATTGGGCCGGCTTTTGGTAAGGCGCCGCATATCGTTGGCGAGGCGTTGCTGAAGCACTTTGGCATCGAGCCCGGTACCATCGATGCCCATGCCTTCAGCTATCTTGATTTTGCCGAAGCGGCGGAGAAGTACGGGACTGTTGGTGGCTTCGCGCATCTAAAGACACTGGTCGATCGCATCCGCACTGAGCGTGGCGATGGCAATACCCTGTTGATGGACGGCGGCGACACCTGGCAGGGCTCAGGCACAGCCTACTGGACCCGCGGCATGGACATGGTGGGCGCGACCAACCGGCTCGGCGTTGACGTCATGACTGGTCATTGGGAGTTCACCTATCTGGATACCGAGGTGATTAAGAACATCGAGGCCTTCAATGGCGACTTTGTGGCGCAGAACGTCAAGGTGCGTGAAGAGGCCCTGTTCGACTACCAGTTCGAGGACTTCGGCGGCTTCCAAGAGGATGCCGGCCTCGCTTTCAATCCTTATACGATCAAAGAGGTCGGCGGCTCACGGGTGGCGGTGATCGGCCAGGCCTTCCCCTATACCCCAATTGCCAACCCGCAGCGCTTCATCCCCGACTGGACCTTTGGTATCCAGGATCAGCGCATGCAGGAGTTTGTCGACAAGGTGCGGGATGAGGAGTCGCCCGATCTGGTTGTGGTGCTGTCGCACAACGGCATGGATGTCGATCTGAAGATGGCCTCGCGGGTGACGGGTATCGATGTCATCTTCGGCGGTCATACTCACGACGGCATGCCAGCGCCGACCATCGTCGAGAACGCGAGTGGCAAGACCCTAGTCACCAATGCGGGCTCAAATGGTAAATTCCTTGGCGTCATGGACCTTGATATCAAGGATGGCAAGCTGCGCGATTACCGTTATCGCTTGCTGCCGGTGTTCTCAAACCTGCTCAAGCCTAATGCCGAGATGACCAAGTACATCGAGGAGCAGCGTGCACCTTACCTCGATAAACTGACCGAAGAGCTGGCGACGGCCGAAGAGGTGCTCTACCGCCGTGGCAACTTCAATGGCACCTTCGATCAAGTGATCTGCGACGCGCTGCGCAAGGTCAATGACGCCCAGGTCAGCCTCTCGCCAGGCTTCCGTTGGGGCACCACGGTGCTGCCAGGGCAGAAGATTACCATGGACAACGTCATGGATCAGACCTGTATCACCTATCCAGAGACCTATCGGCGCGAGATGAGTGGGGCCGATATCAAGGCGATCCTCGAGGACGTCTGTGACAATCTGTTCAACAAGGACCCTTATGTGCAGCAGGGTGGGGATATGGTTCGCGTGGGCGGGCTTGACTACGTCTGTGATCCTGCCGCCGGCATGGGTAATCGCGTCTCTGAGATGCAGCTCGATGATGGCACCAAGATCGAGGCCGATAAGAACTATGTCGTCGCCGGTTGGGCGACGGTCGGTAGTCAGTCGCCAGGCGAGCCGATCTGGGAGACGGTGGCGACCTATCTGCGTGATGCGAAGACGGTCAAGATCGATAAGCTGAATACGCCTAAGCTGAAGAATGTGAAGGGTAACCCTGGGATTGCCGACTACGACGGCCAAATCCTCAGCTAGTGCTCGGCTTGGCCTCGCGGCTGGTCTGGTCGGCAGCTATCACAGGGTCGGTCCGGTCGCGAGACCAAGTGGATGCGCGATGATCAAAGCCTGGTTGGCCGATCTGATAGGCGCGGGCGCGGCGCTAACGATGACTAGCGCCGTCGCTTGCCCTTCTCTGGGTTGCGCAACAGGACATAGACCGCGCCGGTGCCGCCATCAAAACGCGGCGCTGAGCAAAATGCGAGGACGTCTGGACGCAATCGCAACCAGTAGTTCACCTTACACTTGAGTACCGGCTGGCGTTGCGCCGAGCCGCGCCCCTTACCATGGATGATCTTTGCGCAGCGCAGGCGACGAGTCGCGCAATCGGCGAGGAATGCCTGCAACAGACTGCCGGCGTAGCTTGCGGTCAGGCCATGCAGGTCGAGCTCTAGGCTCGGCTCAATCTGACCACGCTGGAGCGCAAGCAAGACTCGTTTTTGCAGACCAGGGCGCATGAAGAGCAGGTAGTCATGGGTCTCTACTTCAGATTCGGACAGGAGCTGCCAGTCCTCGGCTGGCGCCTCTTCAACGCGCGGACGCGGGATCGGCTTTGGTCGTTCGCGAAACGGCTCGGCAATCTCCTTGTCAAGCGGGATCGCGTCTTCGACTTCGGCGCGAAATAACGCATAATCAGCATCCTGAAGGCGGTTTTTCACTTTTCTTCTCGCGTTATTGCCGCGTCGAGCCGAGAATGTAGCAAATTTGAGCGGCTGATGGCTCGCCCCATACCCATGAAGATTCTTCTCAGTAATGATGATGGCTATCGCTCCCCTGGTCTCCAAGCCCTAGCCGATGAGCTTGCGCGCTTTGGGGAATTGACCGTCGTGGCGCCTGATCGCGATCGCAGTGGCGCGAGCAACTCGCTCACCCTGGATGTACCGATTCGCGCTGAGCAGCTCGAGAATGGCTTTATCCGCGTCAATGGCACCCCAACCGACTGTGTACACTTGGCCATCACTGGGCTGCTCGAGCAGGAGCCCGACCTGGTTGTCGCTGGCATCAATCATGGCCCGAACCTCGGTGATGACGTGATCTATTCCGGGACGGTCGCGGCCGCGACCGAAGGGCGCTTTCTCGGGCTACCGGCGTTGGCCGTCTCGATCGACGCACATGAGCCGCAGCATCTTGCCACGGCCGCTGCTGTGGCGGCGCAGCTGATCGCCGGGCTGCGTGACAACGGCATGGATATGGCGGCCAGTACGATCCTGAATGTCAATGTCCCTGATCTGCCGCGCTCGGAATTGCGTGGGATACAAGCGACGCGGCTTGGGCATCGCCACAAGGCCGAGCCGATTGAGCGCATTCGCGATCCGCGTGGCCGGCCAATGTTCTGGGTCGGTCCAGCTGGACCAGAGCAGGATGCAGGCGAAGGCACCGATTTCCACGCGCTGCGCCATGGCTATGTGTCAGTGACGCCGCTGAAGGTTGATCTGACCCGTCATGAAGCGGTCGAGCCGCTCGGGCGATGGCTGCAGACCCTGTGAGCGGACTCCTGCAGTTGCCTGACCCGGCGGTGGGTAGCGGCATGACCTCGCTACGTACCCGCGAACGCCTGGTGCAGCGACTGCTGGCCACTGGCATCCAGAATAAAGCCGTGATCGAGGCATTGCGCCAAGTGCCGCGGCACCTGTTCGTCGAAGAGGCCTTGGCAAGCCGTGCCTATGAGGACTCCTCGCTACCAATCGGCTGGGGGCAGACCATCTCGCAGCCGTACATGGTCGCGCGCATGACGGAGGCATTGCTCGAGGCCGGTCCGGTGCAGAGGGTGCTCGAGGTGGGTACCGGCTCTGGCTATCAAACCGCAGTCCTCGCAGCACTGGCCCAGCGCGTCTACAGCGTCGAGCGGATTAGCGCGCTGCAGGCGCGCGCCGAGCAGCGCTTGCGTGCACTGAAGCTGCGCAACCTGCGCCTGCGCCATGGCGATGGCAGCGCCGGCTGGGCTGAATATGCGCCTTTCGAGGGGATTCTTGTCACTGCAGCGGCGAGCGGTATCCCGCGTCAGCTGGCCGAGCAGTTAGCGCCCGGCGGGCGCCTTGTCCTGCCAATCGATTCTGGTCGTGGTCAGGTGCTGGTGCGCTTGATCAAAAAACGCCGGGGTCGCTGTCCAGGATATCAGCATGAGGTGCTGGAGCCTGTTACCTTTGTGCCCTTGTTGAGCGGGGTTGCCTGATGTGCTCCCTAATGCTTCGGTTGCGCTAAGAGGGGGGACATTCTGGCTGCTGTGATGCGCTTTTGGTTGCAAGATCCCAATCGGGCTGGCGCCTTCGTGGTGGCCCTTTGGGTCGCGTTGGTGCTGGCGGGCTGTGCGGGAGGTGGTTTGGCACCCGTAGATGATCGCGGCTATGGACCCGCGCCGCCAGGCTTCTATCGGATTCGCCCAGGCGATACCCTCAGTGAGATCGCTGAGGATCGGCGCGTTAGCATGCGGAAGCTGGCGGCCTGGAATGACCTGGGGCCTCCCTATCCCCTCTATGCCGGTCGGCTGCTCCGAGTGGAGGCTCCGCGAGGCGGCAACTTGGGGAGTAGTACAGGCAAGGTAGCTAAGGACAGCAGGGCTCAGTCAAGTGTCAAGGCGCACGCCAAAGCAAGCGCCAAAACCAGCTCTAAAACCAGCACCAAAACCAGCGCCAAAACCAGTGTTAAGCGCGTCTCCAACACGAGCACCAAGGGCACTGCGACAGCGGCTGCGTCTGCAAAGCCCGGCAGTGCTGCCGGGAGCTCTGGGGTCGTTTGGGCTTGGCCTGTCGCTGGCTCGGTGGTTCAGGGCTATCGCTCGAACGATCGCACCCGGCAGGGGATTCGGATTGCGGCAGCAGTAGGCACAGCTGTTGCTGCGGCGGCCGATGGCGAAGTGGTCTATAGCGGTAGCAGTGGACTCGCCGGTTACGGCAATCTTATTATCGTCAAACACAGCCCAAGGTATCTGAGCGCTTACGGCTTCAACCGTCGTGTGCTTGCGAGTGAGGGCGCCTCGGTTAAGCGCGGGCAACAGCTCGCCGAGGTTGGCCAGGCGGCAGATGGTCGGCCGATGTTGCACTTCGAGATCCGTCGCGATGGCGCAACCGTTGATCCGCTGCTCTTTTTGCCAGCGACACGGTGAGCCAAGCGACTGCAACCTGGGGGGATTCATGTCAGCGGTTAACCCGGAAGAGGATCCGGACGGGGATGCCCTTCCCGATGAAGACGAGATCCTAATCAACGGCGACGACGCTGACGGGGGCGAGCCGGATCTGCCGGAAACAGAGGCTGAGGGCGATGAGCTGCCGGATTGTCATCGCTCGGCGACCTCGGTGCCGCAGACGGCCGATGCGTCCAGCAAGCGGTATGCCGCTAGCGATTCCGAGCTCGATGCAACGCGCCTCTATCTGAACGAGATCGGTGAGTCGAAACTGCTCTCGGCGGATGAAGAGGTGTACTACGCGCGGCTCGCTCAGCAGGGCGATGAGTCAGCGCGTCAGCGGATGATCGTCTGCAATCTCCGCTTGGTGGTCAAGATCGCGCGGCGCTATCTCAATCGAGGTCTGCCGCTGCTCGATCTGATCGAAGAAGGCAATCTTGGTCTGATCCGCGCGGTTGAGAAGTTCGATCCGGAGCGTGGCTTCCGCTTTTCGACCTATGCGACCTGGTGGATTCGTCAGACCATCGAGCGGGCGATCATGAATCAGACGCGCACCGTGCGTCTGCCTATCCATATCGTCAAAGAGATCAATGTCTACCTGAAGGCGACGCGCCTACTCTCGCAGCAGCTCGACCACGAGCCCACGACTGAGGAGGTCGCAGAGCTGCTCGACAAACCGATCGCCGAGGTCAAGCGCATGCTCGGCCTGAACGAGCGCACTGCCTCTGTCGACACACCCTACGGTAAGGATGCCGACAAGCCGCTAGTGGATTTGCTTCAGGATGAGGCCGCCCATGATCCCAGCGACGATATCCAGGACGTCGACATCCACGCTAATCTCGATCACTGGCTCGAAAAGCTCAACGACAAGCAGCGAGAGGTGGTCGAACGGCGCTTCGGTCTACATGGCTATGAGCATTCCACGCTTGAGCGAGTGGCACAGGAGCTTGGGGTCACGCGTGAGCGGGTGCGGCAGATCCAGATGGATGCGCTGCGTCGGCTGCGCGACATCCTCGAAAAAGAGGGCTTTTCGCTCGAGTCTTTCTTCAAGTGATGGACGCCCTCAGCGGCCCCATCACCAAGGCTTAACCTCAAGTATTTTTCTGACTATTTTGGTTGCCATTTAGGCCTGCCGATAGCGCCTCAGCCAGTCGTTCTTCTGGCGTAAAAATATATTATAAAATAATAGGTTATTGGTCTCTTGTGATGGCTTGTCGAGGCTGACTAAGATCAAGTTTAGCGGTCAGAAGACCCGCCTCTGCCGGTTTTTAGGGGGCTCCTTAAGTCTTGACATTACGCAATCGATCCAGTCTTATTGCCGGGTCAAGAGCCAGGGTGCGGCGCGCCACCATCCACATCGGGCTGGAGTGCCCAATCAACTCTAATTTTCCCAGCCTGTATTGGGGGGTCTATGGAAGCCACAGCCGACTTCACGGCGGAGCGAAAATACGACTTTGACGTCGTTCGCTGGTTTACGATCATGGCCGTTGTCTACCTCGTGGTAGGCGCGGGCGTCGGTGTCTACATCGCATCCGAGCTCGCATGGCCGTTTCTGAATTTTGATAACCCTTACATCTCATTTGGCCGGCTGCGGCCTGTCCATACGAATGCCGTTATCTTCGCCTTTGGCGGCTGTACCCTGATGGGCACGGCGTACTACACGGTGCAACGCACCTGTGGCGTCAGTCTCTGGAGCAACAAGCTCGCCTGGTTCACCTTCTGGGGTTGGAACGCGATTATCGCATTGGCGGTGATCACCCTACCGCTGGGCTTCACCCAGTCAAAGGAATATGCCGAGCTCGAGTGGCCGATCGACATCCTGATCGCCGTCGTCTGGCTCTCCTTCACCTTCAACTTCATCATGACCATCGCTAACCGGAAGTCCTCGCACATCTATGTGTCGAACTGGTTCTTCCTCGGCATGATGGTGATGATCGTCTATCTGCATGTTGTCAATAGCCTGTCGATCCCGGTTGGGCTTATCAAGTCCTACAGTCTGTTCTCAGGCGTACAGGACGCGATGATCCAGTGGTGGTGGGGCCATAACGCGGTTGGCTTCTATCTCACCGCGGGCTTCCTGGGCATCATGTACTACTTCGTGCCCAAGCAGGCCAATCGCCCAATCTATTCGTACCGCCTGTCGGTCATCCATTTCTGGGCACTGATGTTTGGCTACGTCTGGTTAGGCGCGCACCATTTGCAGTATACCGCGCTGCCCGACTGGACCGGTTCATTGGGCGCGGCGGTCTCGTTGGCGATGATCATTCCCTCCTGGGGTGGTGCTGTAAACGGCATGATGACCCTGTCCGGTGCCTGGGACAAACTACGTACCGACTATGTGATGCGTTTCCTGATCATTGCATTGGCCTTCTATGCGATGTCGACCTTTGAAGGCCCGGTGATGTCGCTGAAGACCGTCAACGCCCTCTCGCATTATACCGATTGGACCATTGGCCATGTGCATTCGGGTGCCCTGGGCTGGGTTGCTGGTATCTCGATCGGAGCAATTTATCACCTGATGACGCGTCTCTGGCACACCGAGATGTGGTCGGAGAAGCTGGTGAATGTCCACTTCTGGACCGCCACCATCGGTACTGTTATCTACGTGGTGGCGATGTGGGTTTCCGGCATCATGCAGGGTCTGATGTGGCGCGCTTATGACGAGTACGGCACCCTGGCTTATACCTTCGTTGAATCGGTCGCTGCCATGCATCCCTATTACGCGATGCGTGCAGTCGGCGGCGGCATCTTCCTGCTTGGCGCTATCATCATGTTATTCAACGTGCTGATGACGGTGCGCAAGTCGGTGTCTGCCGGGAGTCTGCGCGAGGCACGGGGCACGCCAGCCGTGGCTGCTGCTTGAACCGCCTGACCCGTCAGAATCCCGAGGAGTAGATACGAAATGGCTGATAAGAACACACCACCAAAGGGATTGCAGGAGCGCATGGAGCGCAATATCTGGGGGCTGCTGATCGTTGTCGCGATCGTGCTCTCTGTGGGTGGCATCGTTGAGATTGTCCCGCTGTTCTATTTGAAGAGCACTGAGGAGGCGAATCGGTTTCCTGAGATCGTTTGGCAGGAGGCAGGGACCACGCCCATCGTGTCGGTCAAATACGAGACGGATGCCGATGGTAATGCGTTGCGCTTCAAGACTGACGATCAGGGCAACTTCCTGAAAAAGGATAATGGCGAACTGGTTCATGACCCCAAGCGCGGGGTATTGCGGACCGTTGAAACCACCTGGAACTGGAAGCCGGGCGATGGTATTCGTCCCTACACGGCTTTGGAGCTATGGGGTCGAGATATCTATCAGCGAGAAGGCTGCTATCTCTGCCATTCACAACAGGTGCGTCCATTCCGCGATGAGCGCGAGCGTTATGGTCATTACTCACTGGCCTCTGAGTCGATGTTTGACCATCCCTTCCAATGGGGGTCGAAACGTACCGGTCCGGATATGGCTCGCCTCGGTGGTAAATACTCGGATGAATGGCATCGTCAGCATCTACGCGATCCGCGCGCGGTAGTGCCAGAGTCGGTGATGCCAGGCTACCCCTGGCTTGACGAAGAGGACATCAACCCAAGGAAGATGCAGCGTCACATGAAGGGGCTACGCGCAATTGGTGTGCCCTATAGCGACGCCGACATCGATGCGGCGACCGGTCTTTTGCATGGCAAGACGGGGATGGATGCGATGGTTGCTTATCTTCAAGTCCTTGGCACCATGGCGAAGCTAGATCCAGGGGTGGTCTATCGTGAGTAGCCTCTCGGACTACTTCGAGACCGATTGGGCGGCGATGACGGCAACCGACTGGGTAGGAACCATTCTGACAGTCGTTATCTTCGTGCTCATGGTCGTGGCCTACTTCCAGGTCTTTCGGCCAAAGAATCGGGACAAGCTCGAAGCCAGGAAGCACATCCCGTTTGACGATGATCACCAGGACCTCGGAGATAACGATGGCCGACCATAATCCGTTTCCCGGCGAAAACAACACCGGGCATTTCTGGGACGACAACATCCGTGAGCTGAATAACCCACCGCCAAAGTGGTGGATGATCGCGCTCTGGGCGTCTCTTGCCTGGTTTGTCCTCTATGGCATCCTTTACCCAACGTTTCCGGTCTTTCCGTGGCAGTCGCAACAAGATGGCGGCTTCACCAAGGGCCTCCTTGGTTGGACCTCGATCAAGGAATACGAGCAGGGTGTCGAGCAGGTCGAAGCCGTCCGCGCTCAGTACGAAGAGCAGATCGCTAACATGACGCCGGAGCAGATCCTCGAAGATCCCGGCCTCACCCAGTACACACTGGCCTCGGCCAAGGTGCTATTCGGCGATTACTGTGCGGCCTGCCACGGGAGTGGCGGTCAGGGCAATCCCGGCTATCCGGTCTTGGCTGATGATGACTGGCTCTTTGGTGGCTCGTTAGCAAAGATCACCGAGACCGTGACCATTGGCCGGAAAGGGGCTATGACTGCCCACGAGACTATTCTGTCCGCGGCCGAGGTTGATCAAC
The DNA here is from genome assembly GCA_010912705.1 of Halochromatium sp. Classification (GTDB taxonomy): domain Bacteria; phylum Pseudomonadota; class Gammaproteobacteria; order Chromatiales; family Chromatiaceae; genus Lamprobacter. Next base: position 58,717 of record POWB01000005.1, on the reverse strand, counting down.
TGGCACAGTTTGTTGTCGACTTGGCCGATGGTGGCGAAGGCAGCGAGGCAGACTGGAAGCTGTTCAACGAGAAGGGCTGTACCGCTTGCCATGGCCAGACCGGAAATGGTGTGCTTGCCGAGCTGCCAGATGGCACCATTATTACCGTTGGTGCTGCAAATCTGACCGATAGCATTTGGCGGTTTCGTCCCGGTGGCTACGAAAGCGCCAAGCATACGATCCTCTATGGCGTGAATCAGCCCGGTATTGAGCAGACGCGAGACGCCGTGATGCCAGCCTTTGGCGATTCGGCAGGCAGCCTAGAAGGCAAGCTCGAGCCCGACCAGATCAAAAAGCTGGCGGTCTATGTGCACAGCCTTGGTGGTGGTCAATAGCGAGGCGCAGTGACTATAAGTCCTATTTTACTGTGCCAAGGACGGCTCTGCGCAGTGACTAGAGCGCGATTTGGAGGCGAGCGCAGGACTTATGAGCTGTGTAATTGATCGCTGACCCTGCCATTGGGTCGTTGCTGACAGAACCATGAAAAACAGAGATAGGGGAGGATGAAATGCACTTAGATGCAGTGTTTTGGGGGTCCATCATCAGCGTTGCACTCGCCGTCATCATCATCGGCTACCTGGTTTTTAAGGTGATTAAGCTGATGAATGAAGATGCAGAACGACATAAGACTGAGCAGCAATAGTGCTGAGTTGAGCCCTGAATCTTGTCGAGGAGGGTAAGGGACCGAAAAGGGGGATAGTTGATCCCCCTTTTTTTCTGCTGGCCTTTAGAGCGAGGTGCGCGCGTTGGCTCCCAATAGAGGCCCTATCGGCTGCTCTATGATCGCGGTTTTAAGCGCGCCCCAATCTTGGTTGTTGTTGCTATGAATGAGACTCCCTCGCGCGCTTCAGGCGCGGCAATCGACGAACTTTACGCCGAGGCCCACCACTGGGAGGTGAATACCGGCGGTGAGACGATTCACGCGAAGCGCATGCCCGGTAAGTGGCGCCGCATCAAGTGGCTTGCTGCATCGGTCTGGCTGATCTTCTTCCTCGGCCCCTATATGCGCTGGAACGGCAATCAGGCGGTGCTGTTCGATATCCCGAACCGCAAGTATCATCTGTTTGGCATCACGGTACTACCGCAAGACTTCTGGATGTTGTCGCTCTTGCTGCTGTTCTTTGCGATCCTGCTGGCGGTTGCAACGGCGCTGGTAGGACGCGTCTATTGCGGCTACTTCTGTTTTCAGACGGTCTGGACTGATGTCTTTACCTGGATCGAAGAAAAGCTCGAAGGTAGCCCGCCACAAAGGCGCAAGCTGGATAAGGCGCCGATGGATGCAAGAAAGATTCGCATCAAGCTGGTCAAGCATAGCTTCTGGCTGCTGATCGGCTTTCTTACCGGCTTTAGCTTCGTTGCCTGGTTCTACGGCGCTGGTCCATTGTGGCGCGACTTCTTTGTTGGTGACGCGAATGTTGCCGTTTACGCCTCGGTGGCCTTATTCACCATGGGTACCTACCTGCTCGCCGGCTGGCTGAGAGAGCAGGTCTGTTTTTGGCTTTGCCCCTATGCTCGTATCCAGGGCGTCATGCTGGATAAGTCGACGATTGTTCCCACCTATGACGTCGAGCGTGGTGAGCCGCGAGGACGGGTCAAGAAGGGGCAGGTCGAGTCAACGGCGGTTGGTGATTGCGTGGACTGTAACCAATGCGTTGCTGTCTGTCCTACGGGGGTCGATATCCGCAACGGACAGCAGGAAGGCTGTATCACCTGTGGCCTCTGCCTGGATGCCTGTGATTCCGTGATGGAAAAGGTCGGCCGCGACCCTGGGCTGATTCGCTATGCATCCCTTGATGAGATCGAGGGCAAGCCGGTCAAGCCGATGTTCCTGCGAGCCCGGGTTTGGGTATATACCGGCATCCTGGCCTTGGCGCTAGCTGGCATCATCTACGGGCTCTCGAGCCTCGCGGCGATCGAGGTCAAGGTGCTGCATGAGCGGGCGCCATTATTTGTTCAGCTCTCAGATGGCTCGATTCAGAATAAGTACACCCTGAAGGTGCTCAATAAGAGTGAGCAAGACCTGAGTGTGCGCGTGAGTGCTGAAAGCTCGGTGCCCATCGAGCTACTCGGGGCTGAAGAGCCGCTGCTCACGCCATCGGGTGAGGTCACGCCGATGATCGTCTTTGTCAAGATCAAGCGTTCCGATCTGAGTGGAGAGACGCTGCCAGTGACCTTCCATGCCGACACTGAGCTGAGCGATGGCGGTCAGATCTCGGCCGAGCGGGAGAGCGCCTTTTTTGGACCCTCGCGTTGATCCCTCTACTCGCCTTGATCCCTCTAATAGCATGGCCAATCCTGCCTGGCGGCCCTTACTCGCTGATCAGGTACTGAGAACGAAAAGATGACAGATGTATCGACCATGCCAGCCGTCCCAGGCCGGCGACCAGAAGCGGCTAGGGCAGGCGAGCGGTCCAACTCCGCTTGGCGAAGTCCTTGGTTCATTGGCTGGATTGGACTGATCGGCGTCGTCCTCGCCGTGAATCTGACGATGATTGTGCTCGCCTTTGCCACCAACCCCGGTCTCGTGGTCGACGACTACTACGAGCGCGGTCGTGATGTCGAGCGCAGCTTAGCAACGCGGCGCGCTGAGGCACCAGGCTGGACCATGAGCCTGGATACGCCCGCAGATGTCGCTGAGAATGCGCCGGCTTGGGTGCGGTTTTTCGTAGTGGACAGGGCCGGCCAGCCGGTGCGCCCGGATAAGGTCACCTACTACGCCTATCGTCCATCCGACCGTTCGGCGGATTTTTCGGTGCCGATGGTTGAGGAGGCACCGGGACGCTATGCGGCCGAGGTGACCTTCGCGATGTCCGGTCTTTGGGATACCTTGGTCGCGGCCGAGACCAAGGGTCAAGAGATCGTGTTTGATCAACGCATCGGGGTTGCTGATCCTTGAGCCAACCGCGATGACGGCTGCATCCGGCCCAACGGCTGTGGCGAATGCGGGCGAGCCTCGACAAGCTGCGCTGACAGCCGATCGCTGCTTCCACTGTGGGCTGCCGCTTGCGGGCACTGAAGCCGTCAGGGCCAAGGTTGCTGGTGGTGAGCGCGACTTCTGCTGCAGGGGCTGTCAGTCGGTCTGCGAGGCCATCTATGCCGCTGGGCTCGAGGGCTTCTATCGACGCACGCCCGAAGGTGAGGTGCTTGGACCCCCGCCTGAGCCGCCAAAGCAGCTTGCGCTCTATGATCTAGACGAGGTCCAGGCCGCCTATCTCGATACCAGCGCAGATCTGCGCGAGATCAACCTGCACGTCGAGGGTATCCACTGCGCGGCCTGTGTCTGGCTGATCGAGACTGGGCTGAGCAAGCTGCCCGGCGTCGAGGAGGCGCGGGTCAATCTCACTGGTCGCCGACTGCGCCTGAAGTGGGATAACTCGCGCCAGCGTCTGTCGGGTCTGCTGGGGCGACTGAGCGAGATCGGCTACGCCGCGGTGCCCTTTGATCCCGAGACCGCTGAAGGCGCTATAAAACGCGGCAACCGCGCACTGCTTTTTCGGATGGCCTTTGCCGCCTTCGCGGCGATGAACCTGATGTGGGTCTCGATCGCGCTCTACGCCGGTGCTGACGAGGGTGAGTTTCGTGGTCTCTTCCATTGGATCGGCTTCGCCATCGCCACGCCGACGCTGATCTACTCCGGCTGGCCGTTTTATCGCGGCGCCTGGCTCGGTCTGCGCCAGGGCGCCCTGACCATGGACCTGCCGATCGCGATCGGCGCCTCGATCACCTACCTCTACTCGCTGTACGTAACGGTCGGCGGCCAGGGCCATGTCTACTGGGATACAGTGGTCAACTTTCTGTTCGTGATCCTGGTTGGACGCTTCCTCGAGGCGATGTCGAAGCGCCAAGCCATGGCCTCGACCCAGCGCTTGCTGGACCTGCAGCCGAAGATCGCCACGCTGCTGCGCGATGGCGAGGAAGTCGTGGTGCCGATCCGTGCCGTGGCCATCGACGATATCCTGCTGGTGCGCCCCGGCGAGACCATTCCCGCCGATGGTGTCGTCAGCGAGGGGCGCAGCGAGGTCGACGAGGCCATGCTCAGCGGCGAGTCTGAGCCGGTCAAGCGTGGCATCGGCGATCGCGTGGCAGCGGGCACACTGAATGGCGCCGGCGTGCTCGAGGTGCGGGTCACCGGCCTGCTGCGCGATACCGCGCTCGGGCGCATCATCCGGCTGGTCGAGGACGCGCAATCGAGCAAGGCACCGATCCAGTCCTTGGCGGATCGGATCGTGCCCTGGTTCGTCGCCCTCACCATTGGCCTGGCGCTGACCACCTTTGGTCTCTGGATCAGCCGTGATCTGGAGACGGCGCTGATGGCGGCGACCTCGGTGTTGATCATCACCTGTCCCTGCGCCTTCGGGCTGGCGACGCCGATGGCGATTGCCGTCGCCTCTGGGCTCGGCGCGCGGCATGGCATCCTGATCAAGCAGGGTGCTGTGTTAGAGACGCTCTCGGATATCGACCATTTCGTGTTTGACAAGACCGGCACCCTGACCGAGGGTCGTCCGGAGGTGATTCAGCTGCAGACAGTGGCGGCTCGGCCAGATGGGCTGGATGAACAGGGACAGTCGGCTGAGCCGAGTGCACTGGATGCTGGCTGGCAGGCTTGGCCGGCAGCTGCGGTCTTGGATCACAGAGAACGCGAGCACCTGCGGCTGGTGGCGGCGCTGGAGCGCGTCTCCGAGCATCCCTTGGCGCGCGCGGTGGTGCGCTTGGCGAAGGATGCAGGGATCGGGCTGGGCTCGGCGCAGGTGCGGGATGTCCAGATTGAGCCTGGCGCCGGCATCAGTGGCCTGGTTGATGGGTATCGCGTCTTGATCGGGACGCGCGGGTGGCTGCACGAGAACGGAGTCGCGTGCCAAACCTCTGTCGACGGCGAGCGTAGAGAGGCGCCTGCCAGCCCACTGGGTACCACCCTGCACTGCGCGATCGATGGCGTCGAGTGCCTGCGGCTACTGGCTGCCGACCGCTTGCGCGCCGATGCCGCTGAGGTCGTGCAACGGCTGCAGACCGATGGCATCCGAGTCACGCTGCTGACCGGAGATCGCGAGGCGGTGGCCCGCCGTATCGCCGCGCAGCTGGGCGCGATCGAGGTGATCGCCGATGTCCGTCCGGAGGATAAAGATCGCGTGATCAGGGCGCTGCAACAGCGTGGCGAGCGGGTGGCGATGGTCGGTGATGGCATCAATGATGCGCCGGCCTTGGTCCGGGCTGACGTTGGCATCGCCGTTGGCAGCGGCACCGATGTCTCGATCGCCAGTGCTGACATCGTGCTGATGAGCACCGAGCTGATGCGGGTGCCTGATGCTGCGGCCCTGTCTCGGCGCACGCTAGGCACCATCCGCCAAAACATCGGCCTCTCGATTACCTACAATCTGATCATGGTGCCGTTGGCAATGGCGGCCTTGATCACGCCGCTGGTGGCGGCTATCTCGATGCCGCTCAGCTCGCTGGCGGTGATTGGTAACTCGGCACGGCTGCGTTGGCTGTTCAAGCAAGACGCAGGGTCGTCAGCCAAACGCGGCCACTTTGGAGGTTAGCCAATGGAAGTGATCTATGGTCTGATTCCGGGCATGTTGCTCTTGGGGCTGGTCGCGGTGGGGGTGTTGTTCTGGGCCGCGCGTAGCGGTCAGTTCGATGACCTAGAAGGCGATGGCCAGCGTATCTTGATGGATGAGGATGCCGATGTCGCGGACGCGCGTCGCTTTCCGGACGCGGAGATCGATCGGCATCCAGCGAGCGGGCATGCCGACAGCGGTACAACCGATCAGGCACCTTGAGCCGCATCCGCCACGCGCCGCGAGGGACTCGATGCGCGCGGGGTGCGGTTGTTGATGGCCTGAGGTGGAAGGGTGGCCCTATTGGACGCTGCCGAACGAGCTATCTACGGCACCAGCCGGTGGCTTCAAGCCAGCTAACCGGCAACCCTGAGCGACCGGGCCGCCCGGCAAGATCTCATAGAGATGTTTGAGACCACCACGATCATGGAAATGCTCATCGAGGGCGTCGTGAACGGCTCGTGTATTTGGCTGCTCATCTTTGGCGAAAAAGGCTTGTAGCGCCTTCACGACCTCCCAGATGTCATCGCTCAGCGTCAGCCCTTCGCTGCTGGCTAGCTGCTCGGCGTCTTCTGGGCTCCAGTCCGCTGGTGCCTGCGGGAAGTCTGGGTCATGGTTGACCGCGCCCGGATTCATGATGTCACGCATTGTTTCTGCCATCGTTGTTTCCCCTGTCGCTCCTCGGATCGTTGTGGCTAAATGTCTACGCGATGCCTTGGCTCAGGTCAAGTCGTGCCTTGTCAATTTGTCGATTCCGGGCCGCCCTTGGCCGCCATCACTCGGTCTGGTCCCTAGTCTTGCGCTCAGGTTTCCCCCTGTATCGCCCTCTGTCTTGCCTTTACTTTGCCTCCAGCCTGGTTGACTCGTCGCTCTGGGGCTAGTGCGCTTGCCTGCTTCGGGCTTACTATGCTTATCCACACGGCGGCGCTGAGCTCATTCACGCGGCGCCGTTGCGTCAGTTTGCAACCGACCTTTGACGGAGGCAGCATGGCTTCTGATGATCTTGTCTTGCCAGGTGCAGAAGTGATCCTCTTCGATGACAAGGGAGCGGTTGCACAAGCGACTGCTGAGCGTATCTTGGGGAGCGCCTGCGCAGCGATCAAGCGCCAAGGCCGCTTCCGACTCTGTTTAGCCGGTGGCACCACGCCGACTGCAGCCTACGAGCTGTTGGCTAGGGCTGACGCGGATTGGGCTCTCTGGTGGGTTTACCATGGCGATGAGCGCTGCTTGCCGATTGGAGATCCGGAGCGCAATAGTCTTGCCGCGGATCAGGCTTGGCTGGATCAGGTGCCGGTGCCGCGCGAGCAGGTGTTCGCCATCCCAGCGGAGCAGGGTGCCGAGGCGGCGGCTGCGGCCTATGAGCAGACCCTGAAGGCGGCATTGCCCTTTGATCTGGTTCTGCTCGGTATGGGTGAAGATGGCCATACCGCGAGTCTGTTCCCGGGCCGAGCAGTGCCTGATGATCGGCTTGTGATGCCGGTCCATGATTCACCAAAACCGCCGCCGGACCGCGTCTCACTCACCACCCGCGCCTTGTCCCAGAGCGAGCAGTTGCTCATCTTGGTCACCGGTGACGGCAAGGCGGATGCGATCCGGCGTTGGTCCTTGGGTGAGCCCTTGCCGATCGCGCAGGTGGCGGCAGCAGCGCAGACTCAGGTGCTGATCGATCGCGCGGCGGCAGCCGCGCTGATCTGATTGGATCAGAAGGCAGGGCCGGGCTCCTTACCGAGCTTCTTCAGGATCAAGGCAAGTGGGCAAAAGCCGGTAAAGGCCGACTGCAGTAGGTTGAGCCCAACGAAGCCGGTGAACCAGAGCCAAAGCGGACTAACGGTTGCAGCAAGGATGGCGGAGATCAGCACAAAGGCACCGGCGACCGCAAAGACAATACGTTCAATAGTCATTCTAAGAACCTCAGGGAGACAGCGTGACACAGACAATAGTCCACAGTCTATTGAACTGGCATCGGTTTTCGCAAGCCTGCAAGCAGCCCGGTTGGCCTCAGTGTGGGGCTCTGCGGCGTCGCTTGCGCGGCGTCCAGTGGCATCGGCCCTGCTGGGCTCCGTGGTCTTGCCTGAGCTGGGCTCGATGGCATCGCCTCTGCAGGTTACAGGCCTGTCTTCAGTAGATGCTGGCAAACGAGCTTGCGCCACTCGCCGATCTGCTCAAGGCCGGCGCCTATCCGCATCCGGTTGATCGCGTCGAAGGCCTGACCACGCATATCTCGCAGCTGTTCCTAGCTGGAGACTTTGCGTACAAGCTGAAGCGCCCGGTAGCGCTTGGGTTTGTCGATTTCTCGACCCTCGACCGGCGTCGCTTCTTCTGCGAAGAGGAACTGCGACTCAATCGCCGTCTGGCGCCGCAGCTCTATCTCGCGGTGGTCCCGGTGGTGCGTCAGGGCGACCGAGTCCGCATCGGTGGTGACGGCGAGGTGATCGACTATGCGGTCCAGATGCGCCGTTTCTCGCAGCATGCCTTGCTCTCAGCGCACCCGCTCAACGCCGCGCTGATCGATCGCTTGGCCGAGCGTGTCGCTCACTTTCATTCCCGCCTAACACCGGCGCCGCCAGACACCGATTATGGCAAGCCAGGCGCGGTGTTGGCGCCGATGTTGGACAACTTTCCGCCGCTGCAATCGGCGCTTGCGCACTGCGATGATCCTGAGGGCAAGCTCAGGCGTTGCCTATCGCGACTCGAGCGCTGGACGCGCAAGCGTTTCGCCTATCTGCGGCCGGTGATCGAGCAGCGACGGCATCAGGGCTTCATTCGGGAGTGTCATGGCGATATGCACCGCGGCAACATCGTGGTCCTCGACGAGCAGCCGGTGATGTTTGATTGTCTTGAGTTCAATCCGAATCTGCGCTGGATCGATACCATGAGCGAGGTCGCCTTCCTCAGCATGGACTTGGCCGAGAGTGGCGCCAACAGCTTCGCGCGACGCCTGCTCAATCGCTATCTGGAGGTCAGCGGTGATTATGCTGGACTATGCCTGCTGCGCTTTTATCAGGTCTACCGGGCGCTGGTGCGCGCCAAGGTCTGCGCGATCCAGCTCGTGCAAGGCGGTCCGATGCCGGCGACCGAGCCGGCGCGACTGCCGCCATTTGTTCCGCTGCCGTTAGGCCCGATCGCCGCGGACCATTCGCCGAGCTGTCCGTCCGGTCTAACGGAGCCAGAGAGAATCGTCGCCAAGGCGCGCGCCGGGCTGTCCCATTATCTCGCCCTTGCACAAACCTGTACCGGTCGTCATCGCCCCAAGCTCTTCATCACCCACGGTCTCTCGGGCAGTGGCAAGACCTGGATTGGGAATCTGCTGCGTGAGCATCTGCCCATCATCCAGATTCGTTCTGATATCGAGCGTAAACGGTTGTTTGAGCCCCAAGCACAGGGCCATTCGCCTGCACAGCAGGCAGCAACGCTCTATTCGGCCGCGGCCACGGAACAGACCTATCAGCGGCTCCTAACACTGGCGCGTGAACTGATCGAGGCTGGGTTCAGCGTGCTAGTTGATGCGACCTTTCTCAAGCGCAGGCAACGAGCGCCTTTCCTCGCACTCGCGCAAACGCTGAACTGTCCCAGTCGGATTCTGGTGATGCAGGCGCCAATGCATCTGCTGCGCGAGCGGATCAACGCGCGCCGTCTTGCGGGTGAGGATGACTCGGATGCCGACATCGATGTGCTGAGCTTGCAGATCGCTCATCGCGAGCCGCTCACCGAAACTGAGCATCAGCACGCCGTCTTTCTCAACAGCGAGGCGCCGATGCAGGTCGAGGCGGTGCTCGCGCATATTGCTGGCCATGCCGGTCCATGCGGCTGAAGAGGACTGCATCGAGGGCGTGAGCGTCGATGCAGCAATCTCGTCGAGAGTCGCTCTGGCGTCAATGATGCGGGGCTCGCTAGCTGTTGTCTTCGCGCACCAGATAGAGCTCGACCCGACGGTTGCGTTGACGTCCGGTGTTAGTGGCGTTGTCTGCGATCGGCGCCTTTGAGCCCAAGCCCTGGATACGCAGTCGCTCTGCCTTAACCCCGCCCTCGATCAGCGCATCGCGCACTGCGGCGGCCCGTTGCTCTGATAACTGAAGATTGATCTCCGCATTGCCGGAGCTGTCCGTGTGACCTTCGATCTGCACCCTGAGCTCGGGATGGTCGACCAGGATTTTGGCAATCTGGGACAGGGTCGGTGCGGCATCGGCTGGCAGTTGAGCGCTACCGATCGGAAAACGAATATTGTCGCCACTCAGGTTGATTAGTAGGCCGCGATCGGTCAGTTGGGCACCGAGGGGGGCGAAGCGCTCATAGAAGCCGTGCACTTGGTCGGAGGCTTGCTCAGCCGCTTGTTCAGCGGCTTGCTCGGCTGCATCCTGGCGCAGTCGTGTGCCGTGCTCGCGGGCGCCTTTCAGTGCCTCTTCCTGTGCCTGCATCTCGCGACGCATGGCTTCGAGTGCAGCGTTCGCCTCACTGATCCGTGCTTGGTAGTCAGCCGATCGGGATTGTTGAGCATCGTCGCGAGCGGCGAGTTTCTGTTCTAGCTGGTCGACTGCGCTTGCTGATTCATCGAGCTTGGCACGCAGCTCAGTCTGCGCTTGTTGGTGCTGTGCGGCTTGCTGCGCGATCGCCGTTTCCTTGTCTTGCGTGAGCTGTTGGCGTAAGGATTCGATTTGCTCTTCGGCCTCAGCGAGGGCTGCCGCGCGGATGTCATCGTGCTGCGCCTTGGCTTCCGCAATCTGTTGCGCTAAGGACTGGCGCTCTGCATCGAGCGACTGGCGTTCGGCATCAAGCTCGGCTTGTAGGCTGTCGATACGCTGATTGGCATCGGCGAGCTGGTCTCGCTCAGCGGTGATGGTTTCGAGATCGCCCTGTAACTGTTCGATACGCGCTTGCAGGGCCGCTAGCTCGGGACTCGGTCCAGCCGCACTGTCTGGCGTCGATGACTCATCGGTGGTGGTTGCCAGCAGCCGTTCTAGCTGAGCGCGGCTTTGAGTGGTGGCGACCAGCTTGTCCTGCAGCTCGAGGATTGCTGATTCCTCTTTCGCAACCAGCTTTTTGAGATCTTCCTGGGTGGCAGCGCCGCGCTCAAGCTTGTCGTTGAGCAGAGCCTCGGTCTGGTTGGCGCGATTCAGCAGGGCGTTGAGCTCGGCGATGGTGGTGTCATCGGTCGCCAGCCTGACCTCGAGCTCGCGTCGGGTCTCGGCGGTGTCGGCCAATTGCGCCTGGAGTGCGTCGCTGGCCTGAATGGCGTTGCGGAGATCCTGCTCAAGTTTGTCCTTGGCGCGTTTCCATGCCTCGGTCTCGGCCGTGAGTAGAGTCTTTTCTGAGTTGAAGTGATCGAGCCTTGCGCTCAGCTCCGCGAGGCGTTGCTCATGGCTCTGTTGCATCGCGGCAGTCGCGGCCTGATGCTCGGCCTTGAGCGAATCCTGCTTCTGAGCATGATCCCCCTTGAGCGCGCTCATCTCGGCCTGCGCTGCATCCAGCGCTTGCTTTGCGTTAGCGAGCTCATCCTTGGTGGCATCTAGGCTGTGGTTGAGCGAGCGCAGTGACTGATGCTCCTCACCGATCTCTGCTTGCAGTTGATCGCTGTGGTAGTTGTAGAGTAGGTAGACCGCGATCAAAGTCGCGAGCACGAGCCAGAACAGCGGTTTCCAGATCGATTGAGATGATTCGGACACGTCGAGACATCCTCCCGGATTCGTCGCGCTCTGAATGCGGCGCGATCTTGTTGGTGTGGGACCCGAGATTGAGATTGATCGAAGGCAGGATATGCTTGGGTCCGGAGCCGGCGTTATTATGCCGCTTTCTGCGCCACTGGGCATCCGGGACCGGTATCAGGTTGCCTGGTTGCTAACGCGCTAGGCGCGCTAGGCGAGATTGATAGCGACGCATGACCAGCCGATGCGCAACCGCTTGGGTGAGCATGTAGAGGTACCAGGGCAGGGCTGGTGCATAATCATGGATCGCGGTCATGGTATAGCGCCCATCGAGCAGGGTCTGGAACTCAAACCGGGCGCGCCCTTGGCCTGGGCGTGCGAGCAGACCACCGCTGATCTCGTAGAGCTGACGCTCTGGCGTGCTCTCTTGGGTCATTCGTCGCAATGCCAGCATCTTCAGCCGCGGCAGGCGCGACCAGACCTCGACATCGCCGTTGTCGGCGACCTGGCTGCGGACCAATGGCCAACAGCAGCTGCCGAGCCAGCGGAAGTAGTTGCCGGCCAGCCAGGCTGCGTCCTGGCCTGGGGGTAGGATGGCGCGCTGGATCGAGCGGACCAGCGATTGCTCGCGCATGATCTCGCGGTCCTGCCCCTCGAGCCGCTGGCGCGGGCTCGGCAGCAGTCGGCCGCTGACCGGATCAATGCTGGCCTTAAGCGCGGCCCGAAAGCGGAGCGCTTGCGGCGCAATGGCCTGCTGCACCGGGTTGTCGCGCATCCGCGTATCCTGCGGCAAGCTCTCGACGATGGCGCCGACCATGGCGGCCGGTGCGCCGCTCACCGCGCGCGCCGTCAAGGACGCAAGACCGACGGGTAGTGCGGGTACCTTCAGAAAGCGCCGGCGCAGCCCCAGCACCGCTGCCGTCTCGCGCAGCATCGCCTCGTAGCTGAGTGACTCAGCGCCGCCGATGTCGAAGGCGCCGCGAAACTGCTCCGGCCGGCCTAGACAGTGCAGGATGGCCCGCACCAGGTCGGAGACGGCGATCGGACGCGTCGAGGAGCCAGCCGCTGGTGGCAGCAGCAGCACCGGCAAGCGACGCACGAGATCGAGCAGCAGTCGTGGCCCCGTGCCACCCGGCCCCATCACCAGACTCGCGCGCAGGGCAGTCACTGGCGTCCCCCTAGAGCCGAGCACCATCTCGACCTCACGACGACTCCAGAGCAACGGTGAGAAACGGAAGCTCTCCGGCATCACGCCGCTGACGAAAACGATCTGCTTGACGCCATTGCGGGCAGCAGCCTGGGCGAAGTTGTCGGCCAGCACCAGATCCATATCGCGCGGGCTCGCTTGGGTGAGGCGTGATGACGGCGCCAGCGAATGGACCAGATAGACCGCATAGTCGATATCGGCTAGCCCAGAGACCAGTGCGCTTGAGCAGAAGAGGTCACAGTGGCGCCACTGGATCAGTCCAGCCGGATCGGGGGTGGCCGCCCGCGCCGGCGAGCGCGTCAGTGCGATGACCTCAAAACGCTCGGCGAGCAGCGGACAGAGCGCGCTGCCGATAAAGCCGCTGGCGCCAGCGATGGCCACGCGAGGTTTAGGCTGATGATCATTCATGCAATCGATGCGAGCAGGGTCCGCGGCGACCGTCAGTGAGGCGGGAGGCGCACCGATTCTAGCACTGGGAGAAGCACGAGGACGTTGCTGGCTGCAGGGAGGCAAGGAGGCAGGGAGGCAGGGAGGCAGGGAGGCAGGTCAGGCGGGCAAACCGATTCTAGCACCGGGGCCGACACAAGCGCGGCGATCAGCCCAAGCTTGAAAATGGCGCTCAACTCGCAACTTCAGGGGATTGTGGCGCCGCTCCACAGCAACCACCCCGAGTAGGCCGCTGAGTAAGCAACGGAGACCGATCGATGATTTCTAATGAGATGGCCTCGCGCATCAATGCGCAGATCAACCGCGAGCTGTTCTCTTCCTACTTCTATCTAGGCCTGTCCGCGCAGGCCGAGAGCAGCAATCTGAATGGGACGGCAGCCTGGTTCATGGCCAAGCATAGCGAAGAGATGGCGCATGCATTGAAGATGTATCGTTATCTGCTCGATCAGGATGCAACCATCAAGCTCGAGGCGGTCTCGGCACCACCGGCACAGACTGCCGGCATCATGGATATGTTCGAGCGCACCCTGAGCCATGAGCGCAGTGTCACCGGTGCGATCAACGATCTGGTCGATCATGCGGCGCAGGAAAAGGACCATGCGACGCATATCTTTCTGCAGTGGTTCGTCACCGAGCAGATCGAAGAAGAGGCCACCGTCAACGACATCTTGGGCCGCCTGCGGCTGTTTGGCGACCAGGGGCAGGGTTTACTGATGATCGACAACGAGCTTGCGGCTGCAGCCAAGCAGATGAGTGCGGCACCCACGGCGGCGGCCTAGGCCGGTCCGAAGGCGCCGATCATGCCGAAGAAAAACGGTAAGTGCTGCAAGAAGTACAAAGAGGGCAAACGCTGTAAGAAATGTCCGAAGCCTGCCATGATCTTAGAGCATAGCCCTGTCCAACTGCCCCGCATCGCCCCTTCGATGAGCCCGAGCCCTTGGCTCAGGGTCAATGCGGCAATCTTGGCTATCCTCATCTGGACGCTACTTGCTGCGCCTGCATGGGCGGTAACGGACGATTCGCGCCCTGCTCACAGGTCCAATGATTCGTCGCAATCCTGGTCGGACGGACGGTCGGACGAATGGCTGGATGAATGGCCTGAGGAATTTGACCTCGCCTCGCAAGTGGCTTTGGTGAACGAAGGCGAGCTCGCGTTCATCCCGAGTGCGGCGGCCGAGGGCGCGCATTATCACCGCAATCGGATTGCCATCACCGAGGCCAGTCTTGATGAGACGAGCCTCGACCTTGGCTGGGTCGATCTGGTTCAGTGCCATGAAAATCTCGATGCCGTACCGGCGGCGCAGATCCTATTCCGTGAGGATGGCATCCGTGAGCTTGCCATCGAGCAACGCCAACATATCGGCCGGGCTTGGGTCGAGGGACACAGCGTGCAGCTCGAGGATGTCGGTCCAGGTGCTAAGCTCTGCATTCGAGCGCAGAGTCGTGCCCTGCAATCGCTTGGGGACGGGCTGTTTCGACTGCGCAATGGTCCCTATATGCGTCGTTTTCTGGACGGCTACTATCCGATGCGGGTCGCGCTGAAGATCGACTATCCAGGGCAGCGTCTAAGGCTGGTCGGGCAAACCCCGGAGTCGCAGGAAGGCTTTAGCGTCGATCGCACCAGCAACGCTGTGCAGGTGGATGCCACCTTCGAGGGGCGTCTGATCACCTGTTTCGATTTCTGCGACCGTGATGACGAAACCTGTGGTGGGATGGCCCCAGCCTGCGTAACGCCAGTGACGCCCTAACCGCCTTAGGTCAGCATCTCTTGCGTGACGAAGAGGTAGCCGATGGAGACCGTCAGCACAACGACGGTTAGGTATGGAATCAGCATGCAGACGCCGGGCAAGTCGTTGCAGTGGCGGCTCAATCGACAGAGTTTGCAGTTTTTCACTGGCGCCTTCCCTTCTCATCAATGCAGGTGGTGCCGACTGTGGCACCGGTTAACTGATCTGAGCCAGTATCCTACTTATTGCCTGGGTTTTGGCAATCAAAAAAATTTATGCCACCCAAAGTGATATTGCTTATCTATCAGTGCGCCGCTAGTAACAGTATTAGGTGCCTGTCAAAGGCGCCGAAGCTTGCTCGCTTGGCGCCCTGTTGGTGGCTCAGTCGCGCTTAGAAACTGTCCATCAGCGTCTTCCCGATATGAGCACCCCCTGTGGGCGAGCATCGGGAAGTAGATGGTAGGCAGCTACTTACAATGCGAGCGCCTTGAGATAGGCACGAAAGGATTCGCCAAGCTCTGGATGTTGCAGCGCCAGCTCGACGGTTGCCTCGAGATAGCCTTCCTTGCTGCCGCAGTCGTAGCGTTTGCCCTCAAAGCGGTGGGCGATCACGGTCTCCTCGTTGAGCAGGGCCGCGATGGCATCGGTCAGCTGGATCTCACCGCCAGCCCCGGCCTGGGTCTGCTCAAGCTTGTCGAAGATGGTTGGCGTGAGCAGATAGCGGCCGACCACGGCTAGGTTTGAGGGCGCGTCCTCAGGTTTCGGCTTCTCTACGATCGAGGTCACCCGCAGCGTGCCATCGGGCTGCTCCTCGGTCTCGACGATCCCGTACTTTTGGGTTTCGTTCGCTGGCACCTCCTCGACACTGAGGATGCTGGCCCCGGTACGCTCGTGCAGCTCGGCCATTTGCGCGCAAACGCCTTGACCGGCATTGTCGATCAGGTCGTCGGCCAGGAGGATCGCGAACGGCTCGTTGCCAACCACGGGCTTGGCGCAGAGCACTGCGTGTCCGAGGCCGAGCGCCTCAGGCTGGCGCAGATAGATGCAACTGACGTGCTCCGGCAGGATGGTGCGCACGATGTTCAACAGCTTGTCCTTGCCAGCGGCCTCAAGCTCGGCCTCGAGCTCAGGGGCCTTATCGAAATGGTCTTCGATCGAGCGTTTGTGACGGCCGGTGACGAACACGAGTTGAGTCGCGCCAGCCTGCTCGGCCTCCTCTGCTGCGTACTGGATCAGTGGCTTGTCGACCACCGGCAGCATCTCTTTTGGGCTGGCCTTGGTGACTGGGAGGAAGCGGGTGCCGAGGCCGGCAACCGGGAAGACAGCCTTGTTGATTTTGGCCATGTTGGCTCTCCTGTCGTGTGGTTGATTGGATAGCGATACAGCCCCGGCGATGATCTCAGTGCGGGGCAAGAGGTGCGGCGGCAAGCTCGGCTTGAATGGCTGCGAGTGCCGCCTGCGGATTAGGTGCGGCGGTGATTGGACGCCCAATCACCAGATGATCAGCACCAGCCGCGACCGCTTGGCTTGGCGTCATGATCCGCTTCTGGTCGCCGCTTGCGGCCTGCGCGGGACGCACGCCAGGCGTGACGAGCAGGAACTGTTGGCCCTGCTGTCGGCGCAATGCGCTCGCTTCGCGCGGCGAGCAGACAACGCCATCGAGACCTGCCTTGGCGGTGAGCAAGGCGAGCCGTTCGACACGCTCGAGCGTTGTCCCTGGGCAACCGATGGCGGCGAGATCCTCTTCATCCAGACTCGTCAGCAGGGTCACAGCAATGAGCAGGGGAGGCTGCTGTGCTTGCGCGAGACGCTCACGCGCGGCCTGCATCATCGCCAGCCCGCCGGAGGCGTGTACATTCAGCATCCAGACCCCAAGCTCGGCTGCCGCTTCACAGGCGGCGGCTACAGTATTTGGAATGTCATGGTACTTCAGGTCGAGAAAGACATCGAAGCCACGTTCGCTCAGCTGCTGCACCAGCGATGGACCGGCGCGCGTGAAGAGTTCTTTGCCGACCTTGAGCCGGCAGTATTGCGGGTCGAGCTGATCGGCTAGCGCAAGCGCGCTGTCTGCGGCGGCGTAATCAAGTGCGACGATGATGCGGGTCTGTGCAAGGGCTGGCATCGATGTTCCTCTGGGCCTGCGTTGGCGAACACTAATGGGTGACGGTCGCCGTGCGGCTTGGGGGCAGACCCGCAGGCGATACCAGTGGCTGTGGTGCGACCGCCTTGATGCTGCCCCAATGCTTACAGCTCGGGCATTGCCAATGCAGGGCCCGAGCCTCAAAGCCACATTGGTCACAGCGATAGCTTGGTTGGGCAGCGACGAGATGTCTGAGTACCTCGATCAGCTGGGCATCGCCCGCGGCCGTTTGCTCGGGAAACCGTGACAGTCGCAGCTCGAGCAGCCGTTTGGCGCCAACCAGATCGGCGTGCCTGCTGAGATAGTCATTGAGGAAGTCGAGGGTCGCTTTGGGGCCATACTCGCGCTCGATCGCCTGTGAGAGCTCGAGCATCAACGGCGGCGAAGGGTGGGCTTGGAAGAGATCGCCAAGCTCTTTGGTGACGCCTTTGCGGCCGAGTCGCTCACAGCAGCGTAGCAGCTGCGGTAGCATGGCCGGCAGATAATCGGGGCCGCGCCGTGCCAGGTGCCGATAGAGCATCAGTGCGGATGCCGGATCACCACCGTCCATCTCCATCTGCGCCTGGATCATGGTGGCGCGGATGCAGTTGGGGTCGACCGCCTGGGCATCGAGGAGGTGCGTGCGTGCCTCGTCACGACGAGCATGTCGCAGACATTCGTCGGCCAGCTCGCAGTGATAGTGCGCGATCTCGGTCTGCATCGGACGGTCAGAGCGCCACCGCAGTTGATCAGCGGTCTCCAGGCAGCGGCGCCAATCCTTCTCCGCCTGATAGATCTCGATCAGGCTGCGTAAGGCACGCCGCTCTTGCAGCCCTTGCTCGACTAGCTCCTGGAACAGGCTCTCGGCACGATCAAACAGGCCGGCGAGCATGTAGTCGCGGCCGAGCTCGTAGAGCGCGTAGCCGCGCTGGGCGCTGCTCAAGGTCTCGCGGGCCACCAGGTGTTGATGGATGCGAATGGCGCGGTCGACCTCGCCGCGGCGCTGAAATAGGGCACCGAGCGCGAGATGGGTCTCAACCGTCTCACCATCGACCTCGGCAAGCTTCAGAAAGACGTCGATCGCCTTATCTGGCTGCTCGTTGAGCAGGTAGTTGAGGCCACGGAAAAAGACCGGGTCTGCACCATGACAGCTGTTGTCGACGCGCTTGTGTGTGCCGCTGCGCTGGGCAACGAGCCAACCGGAGGCGGCGGCGATCGGTAATAATAGGAATAGCCATTCCATCAGATGCCAGCTTCTGTCGGAGCTCCAGGCAAAGCCAGGCCTCTTCACGGTGACTTGAACAGCCGCCAATAATACAGACAACCTCAGGGGGTCGCATGACAACGCGCGTCGTCCGTCCGCTCCGCCCGCGCTAGGATGTGCGCTCGAGCGGCTGCCGCCGCCTAGGCTGAGCGGTCAGACGACCGCATTAGGCCGGTCTTGGCAGGGTGGGATCTGGAGGCTAGGGCGGTGCCGGACTGGCCGCGCGTCGCCGCGACGTTTACAGTGTGGCTCGTTAGCCTTACGTTTAGAAGGATTCGGGCGCAAGATGCTACATTCGAGTCTGTGGTCGCCATTCACTCAGTCTTTAAGATGCCCTGGGAGCATTGCTATGGGACAGTTGAACGATCGGGCTGCGCTGGTCACCGTCACCGACGCGACCGGTAACCTAGGCCGAGTCCTGTGCGCTGCAGACTGTGTCACTGCGGCTGCTAGACCGGTCTATGGCCGGAGCTAGGACTGAATGGCTATTCTTGTCACCGCGCGCATGCACCTGCTTCTTCAAGCGGTCGCTAGGGTCGTCTTCTGGGGCGTCCTGTTGATGCAACCCCTGAGTCTCATGGCTCCGCTGCCGACGCAGGCTCAAGCGATCGCGCTTGATGAGCAGACGCAAGCGCTGATCGTGAATGCGGTCGAGGCCGCCTTCGAACTCGATCTATACAACAACCGCTGTCGCCAAGATCGCTCTGGACGGCGCACCGAAAATCTGAATAAGGTATTGGCGAGTGGCTTTCGGATGACGGTGCTCGATGTCCAGGATGATCTCTTTCCAGAGGGCTACTATCGCGATGCTCAGGCACGGATGACTGAGGATTTCCTGCTTCGTTTACGTGAGATGGGCGGTTGCTCGGGCGCCAAGGAGGCCAAGCTGCGCGATGCACTCCGCGAGCGCTATGAGCAGGCGATTGCTGAGCTTGAGGCGTTTCCCTAGCACGGCAGGCCCGTGCAGCCCGTTTCCCAAGTCTTGCTGAGTGAGCGCAGACGACATGGCGACAACTGATGTTGGGTCGAAGGAGCACGAGTTAGAAGCGCGCGAGCCAGAGCCACGACCCCAGGTGCTCATCGTCGACGATGTTCCAGAGAACATCGAGGTCCTTGCTGCGGCGCTCGACGCTGATTGCGAGGTCTTCTTCGCCATGTCTGGTGACGAGGCCATCGAGATCGCCTCGAGTCTTCCCGTCGACCTCATTCTACTCGACATCATGATGCCGGATGTCGATGGCTATGAGGTCTGCCGGCTGCTGAAGCTTGATCCGCGGCTCGCCGAGATCCCAGTCATCTTCGTCACCGCGAAGACCGATATCGATGATGAGGCAAAGGGGTTTGAGGTCGGTGCCGTCGATTACATCACCAAGCCGATCAAGCGGATGCGGGTCCGAGCGCGGGTGCAGACACATCTGCAGCTAAAGGCGGCTCGGGATCGCTTACGGACGCTCGCCAATGTCGACGGTATCGCCGGCCTAGCCAATCGCGCGACCTTTGACAGCCTGCTCGAGCGCGAGACCAAACGTGCCGAGCTTGAGCAGGCTCCGCTGTCGCTCTTGTTGATAGGGGTCGACGATTTTGGCGCCTTGGTCGATACCAGAGGCCACCTGGCGATCCAAACCCTGCTCGAGCGCGTCGGCCAGGGATTGGCAGCGCATGCCTGGGGGGCACTCGACTTCTGTGCCCACTTCGGTGGTCATCAGTTTGCGATGGTTCTGCCGCAGCAGGGCGCGGAGGCTGCGCTTGATCGCGCTGCGACCTTAATCGATGCAGTGGCGCAGCTAGGCCTTAAAGGCGTCGAGCCAATGCAGCCCGTGACGGTGAGTGTTGGTGGTATGACGATCGATTTTGCGCTAGTTGATCCAACTGTTTCTGTCAGCTCCCAAGAGCTGGTGTTGGCGGCGTCACAGGCGCTTGAGCGGGCTGCTAGCAGTGGCCACGGCCAGCTCTGGCTGCAGCGCTGGGAGTCCGCCGTTTAAGGGGGCTTGCTCATTGGCGCTGGGATCATCATGACCCGTGGCCTTGGGCAGCGAATTGATCTAAGGTTGTGATGGGCCTGAGAGGGAATTCATGATTCAGATTCGGCTTTTCCTGCTCTGCATGGCGCTGCTCTCTGTATCGGCTGGCAGCGCCGCGGACCTGCAGCCAAATCAAACGCAGGCGATCAGCCATTCTGAGGCCCCGCCATTGCTGGTCTTGGGTGACCAAGCATATTACAGCACCATTGGCCATCTGCAGTTGCTGACCGACCCCAAAGGCGATTTGAGCATCGATGATATTCGCGCCCTGAGTCGCACCTCAGCCTTTGCTCCGGTGCAATCCGAGATGGCCAATCTCGGCTTTGACCGCCGCATCCATTGGGCACGCCTGCAGATCGATAACCGGCTCGAGCATCCGCAGACCTACTATCTTGAGCTGGCCTACCCGTTACTCGATTCGGTCACCGCCTATATCGACGGACCAGAAGGCCTAACCCGTTACCAGACGGGCGATCGTGAGCCCTTTAGCTCACGGCCGGTGCTCACACGGAACTTTCTCTTTCCGCTATTGCTGCAGCCGGCGCAACCGGTCATTGTTTATCTTCGCGTTGAGACGGCTGGCTCGCTCAATCTGCCGATCGATCTGCTCTCACGTAATGGCGCCTTCGAGCGCATGGCGACCGAGTATAGCGTGCTTGCGCTCTACTATGGCGCGCTGCTCATGCTGGTGGTCTATAACATCTATCACTACTGGCGCCTGAGTGATATTAATGCCATCTATTTTGCTGGCTTTATTAGTCTCTACGTCGCCTTTCAGCTGGCACTGAACGGCATCTCGTTCCAGTTCTTTTGGCCCAATCATCCTTGGTGGGCTAACGTCAGCCTGCCCTTCTTTTTGTCTGCGGCCTATGGGGCGGGTGTCCTATTCACGCGCTCGATCCTCGACACAGCGACTAATGCACCGGCCATCGACCGCATCCTTCGCAACCTAGGTTGGCTTGCCGGGGTCGGCATGCTGCTGGCCCTGATAGCCCCTTATGACCTGGCGCTGCGTTTCTCGGTGACTCTTGTCTTCAGCGTGGTCTTGTTCATCATTGTCGGCTTCAAGGTCGCCCTGCAGGGGTTTCGCCCAGCGCGCTATTACTCGCTGGGGTGGACGGTCTTGCTCGGCTTCATGGTGATCTATGGGCTGAATGCCTTCGGCCTCATGCCAACAAACTTTGTCACCACTTGGGCGACTCAGATCGGCTCGGCCCTGGATGCGGTGATCCTGGCATTCGCGATCACCGACCGTTTTTATCTGCTCGAAGAGCAGCGCCGGGAGATGCAGGCCTCTTACGCGAGCGCACTCCAGCAAGCGAATGACAAGCTGAACCGACTCAACGACGAGCTTGAGTCGCGGGTTCAAGCGGGCCTGAAAGAGCTGCGCGCCTCTAACCAAGAGCTGCGCAATGAGGCCGAGGTACGGCTACGGGCGGAACAAAAGGCAGAGGCCGCAAGCCGTGCCAAATCGGAGTTCTTGGCCAATATGAGCCACGAGATCCGTACCCCGATGAACGCCATCATTGGCTTTATTCATCTGCTTGAGAGCAGCCCACTGAGCTCCGCGCAGCGCGATTACATCGCCAAGGCCGAACGCGCTGCACGGGTGCTCATGCACTTGATCCGAGATCTGCTGGATTTCTCCAAGATCGAGGCCGGGCGTCTAGAGCTGGAGCGTGCTGCCTTTAGTGTCACCGCCTTGGTTGATGAGGCGCGCGATCTGGTCGAGCTGAGCGCTGTCAATAAGGGCTTGACCTTGACCATCGAGCAATCCGGCCCTGACGACTGCTGGGTGTTCGGCGATGAGGCGCGCTTGCGACAGGTCCTGGTGAATCTGCTCAACAATGCGATCAAGTTCACCGAGTCCGGCGAGGTCAAGCTCGAGCTGTGCTCTGAGCCCGCAGCGGATGGCATGATCGCACTGGCGGTGGCGGTGACCGATACCGGCATTGGCATTCGCGATGATCAGCGTGAGCGTCTGTTCCGGCCCTTCACCCAGGCCGATGCCTCCATCACCCGGCGCTTCGGTGGTACTGGGCTTGGCTTGGCCATCTGCCGGCATCTCGTCAATCAGATGGGCGGCGAGATCGAGCTGAGCAGCCAGGTCGGCGTTGGGAGTCGCTTTGCATTCAGTCTGCGCTTTGAAGCGGCAGCACCAGCGCAGCATCAGCGTCCGGCGCCGACCGAGCCGAGGGCTGCAGCTGTCCTCACCGGGCTGCGGGTGCTGTTGGTTGAGGATCAGCCGTTGAACTATGAGGTCGCGACCGCGATCCTCCAGCGCGCTGGTGCCGAGGTGCTGGTCGCCGCCTCTGGTGCGGCCGCGCTGGCGCTGCTTGACGAGCGTGGCTGTGATGTCATCGATGTCATCCTGATGGATCTGCAGATGCCCGAGATGGATGGCTATGAGACGGCGCAACGCATCCGTGCCCGACCTGCCTGTGCAGCGCTGCCGATCGTTGCCATGACCGCGCATGCCACTGATGCCGAGCGCGAGCGTTGCCGCGCGCAAGGGCTTGATGGACACCTGAGTAAGCCGATTGAGCGCGCCCAGCTGATCGCGCTGTTACAACAGCTGCAGCCGGCAGCGCCTGCTGCAGGCCAACCGGATGGTCCCTCAACAGCGACTGTCGAGTCGCAGGCAGCGGCAGTGATGGAGCCGGCGCAGATGATCGAGCTTGGCCCTGGTCTGGACGCGGTCGATGAGGACATCGCCGTCCACTCTGATCGCCTAGGCCGATTTGCTGAACGCTTTTCAGGGCATCCGGCCAAGATTCGCGCGCGACTTGAGGCTGCTGATTGGGATCAGGCGCGAGCAGCGGCGCATGCCCTAAGTGGTGTTGCGCTAACGCTGGGCATGTCTCGGGTTGGGGCCGCGGCAGAGGTACTTGAGCGCAGTATTACGCAAGGTCATCGACCAGCAGCGCAGTTGGAGCCGGTCGATGCTGATCCGGCAGGAGAGCTAGGTGCGCGGCTAGTCGAACAGCTGGTCGAGCTAGAGCGCGCGATGACCGAGGTCTTGGGCTCAATCCGGGATCTGGCCGCTCGTACCGAGCAGGCTGAGGAGGACGCCAGTCAGTATGAGGTCGTCTGTTCCGAGGCGCTTGATCCGGTTAACCTTGGATTGGAGCTGATGCGCATCGATGCACTCTTGGCGAAGCACAATCTGCGTGCTCGCGCCGAGGTTGAAGCGCTCGTCGGATGCGTCATTGAGCCGCGACTGCACAATAGCCTTGAGGCCGTACAACAGGCCGTGCGCCGCTTTGACTTTAAGTCGGCGCGTGCAGGTATTGCAAGGCTTCAGGAGCAGCTTGAGGGCAAGCCAGACTAAGGCCATTGCCCGCTGGCCGGGCGGTCGATATTCATAAGCATCAGGCGCTATAAGCGGCGCCATGGGAGGCCTCGATGTTAGAGTTCTTTTCAGCAAGCACGCGCAGTGTGAATTCGTGCCGGGCGATGGACGAGTGCCTGGAGGCAGCGCTCGGTACTGAGGATCAGGATTGCGACTTGATCCTAATCCACGCCTCGATGGGCCATGATTTTAAGGCACTTGCCGACGAGGCCCGTCGTCTCGCACCGAGCGCACGCATCCTGGGCAGCTCTTGCTGTGGTGTGGTTGGGCGCGAAGGGGTCAGCGAGTCGATGAAGGATGTCGCCATCATGGCCGCACGGGGACGGGATCAGATCGCCGTCGCCGGTGTCGACGGCATCAACGGCCGCAATGCGTTCGAGAAGGCGCAGGCCTTAGGCGAGGCCTTGCATGCGGCCAATCCGATGCTCAAGATGGTGTATTTTCTTGCCTCCGGCATCGACATCGATGATGACCAGTGTATTGCCGGCCTGGAGTCTGTGCTCGGTCCTGAGGTGACCATCTTTGGTGCCACCTCGGCTGACAATATGCGCGGCATCATCAGCTATCAGATCATCGATGATCAGGTCTACGAGCATGCCGCTTTCGCGGTCGGTTTCTCGGGCGCTGATCTCGATCTGGTGACCCAGGCCACCCACGGCTTCATTGCCGTTGGCGATCCACTGGTGGTGACCCGTAGCCAAGGCAATCGCATCATCGAGCTCAACGGCCGACCGGCCTGGACCGCCTATACCGAGCGTTTGCAGCTCCCGGAGACGGCGACCTGCAGCGATACCATTCCAATCGGCGCGCTCGCCGAGGCACTACCCGCCGAGCTTGCCGCCGAGTATGGCAACGATCATATCCTGCGCGTGGTCACCAAGCGGGAGCCGGACGGTAGCATGCACTATGCAACCACTGTGTCTGAAGGGACTGAGCTGTTCCTGACGGTGCGCGATGAAGAGCGCATCTTCAGCGACATGGATCGCATGATGGCGCAGATGGTCAAGCGCATCGCTGGCCGCCAGATCCTCGGTGTCTTCCATGCCGATTGTCTAGCGCGCGGGCGTTTCCTGTTCAATCGCATCATGAAAGACGAGCTGGTCAGCCGGATGCAATATCCACTCTCTGATAAGGGCGAGGTGCCGCCTTGGCTTGGCATGTACGGCTTTGGTGAGTTTGCGCGTCTGGGCGGCAAGAACACTTATCATAACTACACCACCGCGCTCTACGTGATCTGTCGTCATGCGCATGAGCAGGAGCGCTAGACTGACGACAGCCAACCGGCCATGACGATGACCGATCGCGACCGGCCCAGAGCCGATACGGAGTCCCTACAGCGTCATATCGCAAGGCTATCGCTGGTCCAACAGCAGCTCATCCACACGCGCGACCAGCTCGATCGGGAGCTCGAGCGCTTTGCTGCCATTCATCAGTACAACACCCAGGCCATCGGCATGCGCGATGCGGAGCGCTTCGCTGAGATGACTGCCGAGACCCTGATCGACCTGTTTGAGCTCGAGCTTGCGGCCTTCTGGCTATTCGATGCCGAGGGGGCGCTCGCCGCGCAGCCGGCGGCGCTGGTGGGTCTGGATAGGGTGCTGCTGGAAGCCTTGCTAGCGCGGCTGATTGAGGCCGGTCTGGAGTTGCCGGCCAGCGCAGCGCCCGACTGTCGGAGTCTGCGTTGGAGCAGGGACCCAGACCAGGATAAGGCGAGCGGTCTGCTCAGCCAGGTCGCGGCAACACTCTGCTGTGGCGCTGGTGGGCAACCCTTGGCGCTGCTCGCCGGAGGCGTCACTCAGGCGCGGGCAGAGTTCTATACTGGCCTACAGGAAAGCCAGATGGGCTCATTGATCGTGCTTGGTCAGCAGGTCGGCGCCATCCTGCAGAACCGTCAGGATCGGATGACGATCGAGTCCCAGGTCGAGCAGCTGAGTATCGAGCAGGAGCGCCTGAAACTCGCCCTCGATGGCAGTGATGCCGGTCTTTGGGACTGGAACCTGCGTACCGCTGAGGTCTTCTTTTCCGCCCGTTGGAAGGCCCAGGTCGGTTATCGCCCGGATGAGATTCGGGATACCTTTGCGAGCTGGGAAGCGCTGGTTCACCCCGAGGATCTGGAGCGCTCGCGTGCCTTGGTGAGGCGCTATCTTGCTGGTGAGCAGGCCGACTACGAGAACATTCACCGGTTACGCCATAAAGAGGGTCACTACGTCTGGATACTGGCCCGCGGGCGCGCTGTGCGCAACGCCGCCGGTGAGCTGGTCAGGATGGTCGGAACCCACGTGGATATCACCGAGCGCAAGCGTGCCGAACAGGCGCTGAAGGCTGCTGAGGTCGCTCAGCGTCGAGCGCGCGAGGAAGCCGAATCTGCCAGTCGCGCGAAGAGCGAGTTTATCGCCACCATCAGCCACGAGATCCGCACGCCCATGAATGGCGTGCTCGGGATGCTGGATCTACTGCGTGATACGCAGCCGACCGAGCAGCAGCGGGAACTCCTCGACGTCGCCTTGCAGTCCGGGCAGGATCTGCTGGAGCTGATCAACGATGTGCTTGATCTCTCCAAGATCGAGGCCGGTCATTTGGCGCTGGAATCGCTGTCGTTTAGAGTCAGCGATATCCTCAATGGGGTCATGCTGGCCTTCAAGGGGCGAGCCGAGTCGAAAAAGATCGCCCTGCTGGGGCCAACCGGCCAGATCCCGAGCAAGTGTCTGCTAGGTGATCCGGGGCGGTTGCGTCAGATCCTGACCAACCTGATCGGCAACGCCATCAAGTTTACCGACCAAGGTAAGGTCGAGCTGGCCGTTGACTGGAGGAACATCCCCGATGATGCGGCCATCGAGCTCAGTCTCAGTGTCAAGGATACCGGCATCGGCATTGATCCCAAGATCCGCGACCAGCTCTTCCAGCCCTTTGCGCAGGCCGATGCCTCGACGACACGGCGCTTCGGTGGCACCGGCTTAGGTCTGGCGATCTGTCGCAAGCTGATCGACCTGATGGATGGGCGTATCTGGGCGCAGGGGCGTGACGGTGGTGGTAGTGAGTTCCAGGTCTGTATCCCTTACCGCCTCGATCTCAGCGCGGCACCGGTTTCGGTGGAGCCACCCTTGGATGAGCCAGCGCCAGATGAGCCAGCGCCAGATGAGTCTGCGCCAGATGCTCTTAGGCCGGAGGATCTTGCGCCTGGGGATCAGCGCTCGCTCGCCGATCACGACCTGTTGTTGGTGGAGGATAACCTGGTCAACCAGGCGGTGGCACGCGGTATGCTCAAACGGCTCGGGCTGCGCGTGGTCATCGCCTCGGATGGGGCGCAGGCGCTGGAGAGGTTGCGTGATGCGCACTATGACCTGGTATTGATGGACGTGCAGATGCCGGTGATGGATGGCTATCAAGCGACCATCCGGCTGCGCCAGTTGGAGGCCGAGCGCGGCCTGCCAAAGACCCCGGTGATTGCGCTCACTGCCAATGCGCTCAGTCAAGACCGCGAGGCAGCGCTAGCCGCCGGGATGAATGATTTCCTGACCAAGCCGATCACGCGCGAGGCGCTCGAGCGCGTTATCCGGCGCTGGACCCTTGATGCTGACGGCGCTGTGCATTGAGGAGCTGCCTGAATTGATGAGCCTGTTACCAACCAAGCCCGCGACCGGTGATCTTGAGCCCGACAAGGGCGCAGATCCTACTGCGGATGCCGCAAAGCCGAGCCGCAGCCAGATCAAGCGCGAGCATCTGGCCTTGCAGGATCTGGCCGAGCAACTCCTGGCGTTGCCGTGCCGGCTGCTCGAGGGCCTCTCACTCAGCGAGGCGACCTGGGTGGCGATCCATGAGACTGCTCGCATCAAGGATCAACGCGCCTTGCGCCGTCATTACAAGCGTATCGCCAATTGTTTGGCGCGCGAGAACACCGAGCCGCTGCAAGCGCTCCTGGCCCAGCGTGAGGCCCAGGCACGAGCAGCGACTGCCCGCCAACATGAGCTCGAGCGCTGGCGCGAGCGTCTGATTGACGAGGGCGACGCGGCCCTTGCTGAGCTGATTGCGGCCTATCCAGAGAGCGACCGCCAACAGCTCCGCAGCCTCGTGCGTGCCGCCCGGCGGGATGCTGACCGCGGACGCCCCGAGGCGCCGCGGCGGCTGTTTCGACATCTCCGCGAACTGCTGGGCGCCTCTGCCGCCAAGGATTGAGCGCCAAACGTTGAAAACTGCGGCGAAAACCCCATACTCGCGCGGTTATCTTGTCGATGATCAAACCCTAGCTTGGTGAACAAGACCATGCCCATCTACGCCTATCGCTGCGAGGACTGCGGCCACGAGCTGGATGCACTGCAGAAGATCAGTGATCCGCCATTGACCGATTGCCCGGCCTGTGGTGCCGCGGCCCTGACCAAACAGATTACCGCCGCCGCCTTCCGGCTCAAGGGCAGCGGCTGGTACGAGACCGACTTCAAGAAGGAGCATGACAAGCGCAAGAATCTGCATCAGGATGGCGAGCCTAAGCCGGACAAGCCAGCGGGCGATAAAGCGAGCGATAAGACGAGCGATAAAGCGGCCGATAAGCCCGCCGCCGATGCCAAGCCCAAGGCCGATAAGCCTGCAGCCAAGCCGGCCGCCAAGGAGGCATCGAAGCCAAAGCCGAAAGCGGCCGCGGCTGGCTCCTGATTACCTCGACGGCACCCAACGCGAGGCACTAGGAGTTCTGAGGCCGAGCGCAACAGTGGCTGGGGTGGTAAATGAGCGCGCCTTCGCGGCTGCGGCCCCTCTCCCTTGCGCCGGTATTCAGGTATCGCTATCTTGAACGGCTTTTTCGGGCGACCAATGTCGCCCGCATCCTGTCGGCTGGCTGTGCCAGTTGGCTGGCAAGCAACGGGGATTGAAGGACATGCGCAGTCATTATTGCGGTGAGCTCAACAGCGAGCTCATCGACCGCGAGGTCAGCCTCTGTGGTTGGGCTCATCGCCGGCGCGATCACGGCGGCGTTATCTTCATCGACCTGCGTGACCGCAGCGGTCTGGTCCAGGTCGTCTTTGATCCGGACTCTGCCGAGATCTTCGCGCTTGCCGAGCAGGTGCGTAGCGAGTTCGTGCTCGCCGTCGCCGGTCGCGTACGCCGCCGGCCCGAAGGCACCGAGAATCCAGAGCTGGCCACCGGTGAGATCGAGGTGCTGGGGTTGTCGCTGCAGGTGCTGAAT
This sequence comes from Halochromatium sp., assembly GCA_010912705.1. Classification (GTDB taxonomy): domain Bacteria; phylum Pseudomonadota; class Gammaproteobacteria; order Chromatiales; family Chromatiaceae; genus Lamprobacter. The sequence continues at coordinate 30,171 of POWB01000005.1, read as the reverse complement.
GCCGCCGAGACGCCACCGTTCCAGCTCGATGAGCATGGCGCCGAGGCCTCCGAAGAGGTACGGCTGCGCTATCGCTACATTGATCTGCGCCGCCCGGAGATGCAGCAGCGCCTGCGCCTGCGCAGCCGCATCACCCAGACCCTGCGCAACTTCCTCGATGCGCAGGGCTTCCTCGACATCGAGACGCCGATTCTGACCAAGTCGACCCCCGAGGGCGCACGCGACTATCTGGTGCCGAGCCGGGTGCATCCGGGCGAGTTCTACGCCCTGCCGCAATCGCCACAGCTGTTCAAGCAGTTACTGATGATGTCGGGGATGGACCGTTACTATCAGATCGCGCGCTGTTTTCGCGACGAGGATCTGCGCGCCGATCGTCAGCCCGAGTTCACCCAGCTCGACATCGAGATGTCATTCATGGACGAGACCGAGCTGACCGGTCTCATGGAACGGATGGTGCGGGAGCTGTTCGCCAGCGTGCTCGAGACCGAGCTGCCCGACCCCTTCCCGCGCATGACCTATGCCGAGGCGATGCGGCGCTTCGGCTCCGACCGCCCTGACCTGCGCGTGCCGCTGGAGCTGATCGATGTCGCCGATCTGATGGGCGAGGTCGAGTTCAAGGTCTTTGCCGGCCCGGCGGCCGATCCCGAGGGCCGGGTGGCGGCGCTGCGGCTGCCCAAGGGCGGCGAGCTGACACGTAAGGAGATCGACGACTACACCAAGTTCGTTGGCATCTATGGCGCCAAGGGGCTGGCCTACATCAAGGTCAACGACTGGGCGGCGAAGGGTAGGGAAGGGTTGCAGTCGCCGATCCTCAAGTTCCTGCCGGATAGCGCCGTTGACGGCATCATGGCGCGCACCGGGGCGGGGGATGGCGATCTGGTGTTCTTCGGTGCCGACAAGGCAACCGTGGTCAACGAGGCGCTGGGTGCGCTGCGGGTCAAGCTCGGCCATGATCGCGGGCTGCTCGAAGGCGACTGGCGGCCGCTCTGGGTGGTCGATTTCCCGATGTTCGAGAAGGAGCCGCACACTGGGCGTTGGACCGCGCTGCACCATCCGTTTACCGCGCCCAAGGAGGACCAGCTCGAGGGGCTCGAATCGGACCCCGGTGCCTGCCTATCTCGCGCCTATGATCTGGTGCTCAATGGCACCGAGTTGGGGGGTGGCTCCATCCGTATCCATCGCGAGGAGGTGCAGCGGCGGATCTTCCGGTTGCTGAAGATCAGCGACGAGGATGCCAACGACCGCTTCGGCTTCCTGCTCAATGCGCTCAAGTATGGCTGCCCGCCGCATGGCGGTATCGCCTTCGGGCTGGATCGGCTGGTGATGCTGATGACCGGCAGCCACTCGATCCGCGATGTGATGGCCTTCCCGAAGACACAGACCGCCGCCTGCCTGCTCACCGATGCACCCTCGGCGGTGGACGAGGCCCAGCTCAAGGAGCTGGCATTGCGGATCAAGCTGCGGGCTTGAGCCTCTGCCGCTGGTCCTTTGGTACAACAGCGATCAACGGTGGAAGCGCAACGGGCCATGACTGCGAAAGAGACCTTGAAACGTCCAATCTCAGTGTTGGTGGTGGTGTTCAACACCGCCGGCGAGTTCATGCTGCTCAATCGCGTCAAGCCGAGCGGCTTCTGGCAGTCGGTGACCGGCAGCCTAATGCCCGGCGAGTCGCCGCGCACTGCCGCGCTGCGCGAACTCAAGGAAGAGACTGGGCTGCTTGGCGCCTCGGGTCTGATCGACCTCCGCCAATCGCGCCTCTTTCCGATTATCAATCCTTGGCGTAAACGTTATGCGCCAGGCATCTGCTTCAATCGTGAACATTGGTTTGCGTTGCGGCTGCCGTACCGACGGCATATTCGCATTAATCCCACTGAGCACACTGAGGTGCGCTGGCTGCCACTGGAGAAGGCGCTCGAGCTAGCCGGCTCCTGGACCAATCGCGAGGCGATGCGCCTGTTGGCGATGCTTTGCCAGCGCGAGGCCTTGTGCGCGGGTGCTGGTTGAGCGAGCCAGGCCGATTGCCATCACCAGGCTGGTTGGTCAGATAGCCCTCGCATTCGGTCATCCCGAGCAGCTGCGCGAGATCCCTGCCGAAGCGGGCGCGGAAGCGCTGGTAGAGATCCTGCGAGCATTCGTCGCCGCCGATGCCCACACCAAGCGCAGCAGCCCGATACAGACCACCGCATGGGTATGCAGCCTGAGCGCGGCGCCATAGATGGCCTGCAACCGCTCGCGATAGATCGCCAACTGGGCATTGGCCGCAGCCAGTTGGCCGGCGACCTCCGGGCGCGCGCGCAGGGCTTCAATCGGCATCTTGGCCAACGCCTCACTGTCGAGTCCCGGCAGATCGGCCAGTGTCAGGTGCTTGAACTCAATGACATGATCGAGGAAAGCATAGTGCCGAGCATCCGGGCGGACGATCATGGACAGATCGCAGTAACCGCGCCCGACGGCGGTTTCGGAATCCATGATGTAGCCCAGATCATTGAACAGCGTCACCAAAAAGGCGGTTTTCACCACCAACTCGTTCGACCAGCGCAGATCGCGATTGTCGAATACCGGCAGAAAACGCTGCTCGATGAAGGTACAGACCGGCCCGATGGCGCCCTTGGCATACAAGCCCTTGCAGACCGCGCGGCGCTCGCGGTCGAGATCGAACCCCGGCAGCAGGGACTCCTGAATGCGCTCCACATAGAGCTTGCGTACCACCAGATTGGGAATCACCAGTTGCAGTTGTCCCAGTGGATCGCGCGCGCCGTAGGTGAGTACCCCAAAGAAGTACAGCAAGGAGGCGAGGAAAGGTTCGGTTTGGGGTGCGCGCAGCATGCGCTCGACGCCGAAGCGATATTCGAGATCCTCAATGGTAATGGGGGAGGCGCTATCAAGCGCGGTTCGCACCAATGCCGCCCCTTGGGGAAGCTGCGCGATATAGTCGATACGGTTGCGATCCATCGCCAGATTGTTGTCGAGCATCCGGCGCGGGTACTTGCACTGCTCGGCGAGGTGCTTAAAGAAATACAGCGCCAGCGTGGGGTTGTAGATCCGCCCGCCTTCCGGCTCCAGGGAGAAGTTGTAACCGTTGTAGAAGGTTCGCATCATCGCCAGCGCTTCCTCGGCCTGACCGGCGGGAAGCCGGCAATGGGCGATGATTTGTTCGAGAACAGAGGCGACTTCGGCTTCGTGGAAGCCGCACAAATCGGCCAGCTCGGGGCGCAGGGAAATGTCCTCGACCACGTTATAGCCGCTGGTGATATCCGCCATCACCACCGGCGACACGCCGGTGATGAACACTCGCTCCAGCACGCCGCCTTCAGCTGCCTCCTTCACCGCCTTGAAGACCGTTTTGATCGCCCCCTCGCCGCCAACCAGAGCGTTGTAGCGCTCCTCGCCGCGATCGCGGCTGACCAGCACTTCGTTGGCGAAGTTGTCGTATTCGTCAATCAGCAGGTAGAGCGGATGCGGACTTTGACCCACGGCAGCGAGCAGGGACTGGAAAGAGACCAGCGCATCGTCCTGGATCTCGACCGGCTGCGGCAGGTGATCGCCATAACGTGACACCAGTGTGGCGATTCGCCCATTGATATGCCGATAGAGCGCGCCGCGAATGGCCTCGGCATCGCCCATGGGATCCACGGTGGAGAAATTCCACTGCATGATGAAATAGCGGTTGCGCCGCGCGGTTGGCGCCCGACCAATGGCGAGATGCCCGAAGAGCTCCTCGAACTCCTCGGCGCGGCGTAGATCGTAGTAATGCGCGAGCGTCGATAACCACAGCGACTTGCCGAAGCGGCGCGGGCGCAGCAGCAGGAGCTGGCGACCGATGGCCTCCATGGTCGCGATACGGTCAGTGCGGTCGATATAGAGCGCGCCGTCGTCGTGAATGGCGCGGAAGTTGGCGATGCCGAAGGGGAAGCACAGGCGGGTCATGGGCGAGGTTCTCCGGCACGGGGGTCTTGGGTGCAGGATATCCGACGGCGGTGGGGTTTGCCCATCGGGTCCGCGCGGGCGTGTAATGTCTTGCGGTCCATCTTGCCGGTTGCGGTGCGCGGTAGCCGCGGTAGCAGCTCCCAGAGCGTCGGGATCTTGTAATGCGAGAGCCGTGTCTCGAGCCAGGCGGCCAGCACATCACCGCTGAGCGCTGCGATGGCGGTGGGGTCTGCATCCGGCTCGAGCTCGACGAAGGCCTTGAGCAGGGCGCCGTGGTGCGGGTCGGGCACGCCGACGACGCAGCTTTCGGCGACCAAGGGGTGCGAGTCGATGAGGTTCTCGACCTCATGTGGGGCGATGTTAGAGCCGTCATGGATGACAATCTCGCGTTTGCGCTCGACAAACCAGTAATAGCCCTCATCATCGCGGCGGGCGACATCGCCGGTATGTAGCCAGCCCTCGACCAGGGTCTCTGCGGTTGCCTCAGGGTTTTGCCAGTAGCCGACCATCATGCCAGGGGCACGGACGGCCATCTCACCGGCCATGCCCGTGCCAAGCTCGCGTCCGTCGTCACCGAGCAGACGCACCTCGACGTTATTGGCCGGGCGGCCGATCGAGCCAGGCCGATTGCCATCACTAGGCTGGTTGGTCAGATAGCCCTCGCATTCGGTCATCCCGAGCAGCTGCGCGAGATCCCTGCCGAAGCGGGCGCGGAAGCGCCGGTAGAGATCCTGCGAGCATTCGTCGCCGCCGACATAGACCTGCTCGAAGCTGCTCAGATCGCGCTCGGCGGCGAGCGGGCTCTCGAGGATGTCGAGCAGTTTGGTTGGCAGGATGATGCTGGCCTGTGCCCGCTCGCGGGCGATGGCGTTGATCAGGCTGTCGGCGGAGAGGTCTTCCTCGATCAAGATGGTTGCGCCGCCATAGAGGCAGGGCAGGCTGACACCAGCTAGACCTGCCACATAGCCGATCCCGGTGGCGACCAGCCAGCGTCGTCCTGGTGCCAGGCGACGTGTCGCGACCTGACAGCGCGCCGCGCCAAGCAGGGTTTGATGTGTGTGGACCACGCCCTTGGGGCGTGCTGTGCTGCCGGAGGTGTAGAAGATCACCGCCGGATCATCGGCCGCGGCGGCATCGGCAATGGGGGCGGCCGCCGTGCCGGCTGATTGGACGGCGGCAAGCGCCTGATCGAGATCCAGGTCGCTGTTTCCTGCGGCGCCTCGAATCAACAGCTCGCGCAGATCAGGAAGCTCGTCGTGCAAGCCGTCGATAATCGGGAAGAAGCGGGCGTCGGCGATCAGCAGCACCGCTCCTGAGTGCTGCAGCGCATACTCGGCCTCGGCGCGCTGATATCTAGTGTTGATTGGTACTGCCGCAGCACCAAGCCGAAAACAGGCCAGGTCAAAGATCAGCATCTCGGGACAGTTTGGCAGCATCAGCGCAATGCGGTCGCCATGTCGAATGCCATGCCTGAGGAGCAAGGCAGCGGCCTGGTCGACCCGCCTATCTAGCTCCTCGTAGCTGATCGACTGACCGGCGAAGCGGATCGCTGTCAGCGTTGGATGAGCTGCGGCCTGAGCCCGCAGCATGCCGCCAAGCGTCGTCGTGCTCGGCTCAAGCAAGGGGTTCTGTACGGACATGGTCATCATCTTCCTCAGTCTATGGTAGGGCGCGCATCCCCGCACCAGTCGCACCGCCGTTGACCACCCGCTGCAGGAAGGTCATGAGCACTAATCGTCACGCACCCCGAGACGAGCGTCTCGCGCATTGAGCGAGGCTGTTGGCTCAGGAGTATACTTTTCTTGCTTGATCGTTGATCACTAGGATCGCCGTTATTGGCGGTTTGGGCAATTGACTGAGGAAAATGGAGTCAGCATTGAGATGCAAGATGCAGCAGAACAGGCTTTAGCAGGCGCTTGGGTCGATGCCGAAGCGCCGATCCTTTGGCTGCTCGGTAAGACACAAGCCGGTAAAACCAGTATTGTCGCAGAGATTACTGGACAGGCGCATGATGAGGTCGGTCGCGGCTATCGAGCGATGACTCAAGAGAGTCGTCTTTATGCCTTTCCGGCAGATCAGCCCGCGCTGCGCTTTCTTGACACCCGTGGACTGGCGGATTGCGCGGACTTCGATCTCTCCAATGAGTTCGTCCGAGCGCGCGAGCAGGCACATCTGTTGCTCATCGTCGTTCGCGTTGATGACCTTAGCCTTGCAGACATCGTCGATGTCGCGGTCGAGGCTCGGCGTCGACATAAAGCGCTGCCGGTGATCATCGCTCAGACCGGCTTGCATCGGCTCTATGGCGAGCATGACCGACACGCCGAGCCTTATCCCTTCGATGGCAGCGATGAGGATATCCGCCGAGCTGGCGTGCCATTCGCATTGGGGCAAGCATTGCTTGCCCAGCGCAAGCTATTCAATCGGCTGAAAGGCGAGCCACCGGTCTTTGTGCCCTTGGATTTTACGCGACCGGAGCAGGGGATTGCACCGGCCGACTATGGTGCGGATCGGTTCTGGGATGTGCTTGACCAGACGCTGCCAGGCGTGGCGGAACGCCTGCGGTCGAATCCGGCGACAGCCGGGGCGATGCGGACAAAGATCATCCTGCCCTGGTCGATGGCAGCGGCTGCGGCGAATGCGGTGCCGGTGCCCGTCGCTGGCGGCATGGTCTCAGCTGGTATGCAGGCGGGGATGGTGGCCAACATTGCCCATCGGTTAGGTTGCGCTGGGGACTGGAAACGGCTCTGGGGTGAGCTTGTCGGTGCCCTTGGCTCGGGGTTTTTGCTCGGCTTTGGCGGCAGCTGGGCGGCGCAGCAGGTGCTCAAGGTTGGACTCGGCTGGGGAACAGCTATCGTCGCCTCTTGGACCTTCGCCATCACCTGGGCGATTGGTGAGGTCGCCCTCTACTACTTTAGTGCGAAGGCTGCTGGCGAAGCGCCTGATCAAGCGGCACTGCGCGATCGCTATCGGCAGGCGCTGCGCGAGGCACGTGGTCAATACAACAGGGTCAAGCAACAGCGAGACGCGAAGCCTGCCGAGCCAATGCCGCCGTCGCCATCGCCGTCGTCGTTGCTGGAGCGCGGAAGCCGATGACGAGCACATCGATGACGACCAAATCACCTTGGGCTGCGCTGAGTCGGCATCATCGACGCAGCCTATGGCTGCTCGGGCTGATCGCGACGCTGATCCTGATCCCCTGGCTGTTCGGCATCGGCGTCGGCATCTGGATGATCGTCCAACAGGGCTGGGCTTGGTATTGGTGGGCCGCAACCCTGGTGCTGCTCAGTCTGGCCTTGCTGTTGCTGCGCGGCCTGTTCCGAGCCAAGCCGCCGCTGCGTATGGGGTTGGATGCGTTACCCGGCGCTTCGGTCGCTGAAAAGCGAGCGCGGGAGGCGTTGAGACGACGCGCTAAGGCCATTGATGCGAATGATGTCCACGCCTTGCAGCATCCAGACGCCGTCTCGACACTGCTGGTCGGCGCCTTCCAAGATGTTGCGGAGGCCTATTCACCGGATGACCCGGTGGCGCTCTGGCATTTCACGCTGCCGGAGCTGCTGCTGATGGTCGAGGACCTCAGCCAGCGACTGCGTGGTACCTTGCTGATGGATTATCCGGTGCTCAGACACGTCGAGCTGTCTTGGGTGATGCTGCTGCTAGGATTGACTGGGCCCTTGGGCAAGCTGATGAGCGTTTTCCGGGTGCTGCGATGGATTGAGCCAGCGAATGCCTTGACCGCAGAGCTGCGCGGCAGGGTCGTTGGTCAGGCGCTCGATGGACTGGGCGGCAATGCCAAGGCCCAGATCGCGGTGATGCTCGTGGAGCAAGCTGGCGAGACTGCGATCAAGCTCTACTCCGGTGGTTATCGGCGCCGTGCCGATGAGCTGCTGCCGACTGCGCCAACGCCGGTTGCGGAAACGCTGACCGAACCACTGACAGTCCTCCTTGCCGGTCAGCACAACGCCGGAAAATCCGCCTTGCTCAACGCCTTGCTTGGCCGAGCGCGGGAGCCGGTTGGCTTGCTAACGCCGGCGACCGAAGGCTGCCGAGCCTATGCCTTTCATGCCGAGCAGACCGGCGCCTTGATCCTCGTCGATTGTCCTGGCACCGATGGTGCTAAGCGGGAGCCCTGGCTCGCCCAAGCCGCTGCAAGCGATCTGGTGATCTGGGTGGCTGCGGCCAATCGCGCCGATCGCGCCGCCGATCAGCGCGCGCTGGCGGCACTCGATGCCCTGACCGAGCGGGATGCGACACGCCGCCGAATTCCTCGGGTGTTGGTGCTGACCCAGGCCGATAAGCTCGATCCACCGATGGAATGGTCGCCGCCGTATGACATCGAAGCTGGCCAGAGCTTGAAAGCGCAACAGATGCGCGAGGCGCGCCAAGCCGCTTGTGAGCAGTTGTGCATGCCAACGCATCAGTGTGCGCTGATGGCGACCCGTCCCGGCCAACCGCCCTGGAACCTCGACCAGCTCTATCAGACCATTCAGCGGGTGCTGCCAGAAGCCCAGCAAAAGCAGCTCGAGCGCGGCATGGCGAAAGAGGGCTGGTTTAGGCGCGCAGCCGACAGCTTTGACAGCATCCCAGGCGTTGCGGACGCAGCCGTTGGGGCGGCATCCGGTGCAGTGAAGAAAACCCTCGCCCGCAGTGCCAACAGGCTGTTCAGTGGCTGGTCGTCACGCCGCTGATCGGCCCCAGGTTGGCCCCATTCGCACGCCGTTCCGCTGCTCGATCAAAGCTCCTCGTACAGGCTGACCTCGGCGCCCTCAATCCGATAGCCTGCATCGCCCAGCTCATCACTGAACGGCTCGACGCGCATGCGGCCTTCGACCCAGACGGTGTCGAAGAGGGCGCCGACATAAGGCCGGTCCTCCGGCGTGGTGACGAGGATGGTCTGGTTGGCCGGTGGTGGTGGGACATGGATACAGGCGCCAAAGTAAGGCACCAGAAGGAATTCGCGGATACGGTCTGCGTCGTTCTCCAGCGGCACGACGAAGCCGGGCAGGCGTACTTGCCGATCATTGAGCGCCTCGACCACGGGCGCCTCGGCCCAGAGCGCCTTGAGCTTGTCCATCAGCTCTAAGGCGCGTGGGTCATCGTCGCTGAGGTTGTCGGCGTCGTACTCCTCCATCAGCATTTCCGGCTGCCAGTCGGCCGGGATCAGGTCATCCCAAGACAGCTCGCGGGCGCTGCCGTCTGGGGTCTCGATGGCCAGCTCTGCGTCGGTGAGGCCACCTTGGCCGCCGCCTTGGTCGTCTCCGGCTTGGTCGCCACAGCCGGCTAAGAGCAAGAGCAGGAGCAAGAGCAAGAGTGCGAAGAGCGGGCCGGCGAGGCTCCAGCGACGGCTGAGCGGCGGCTGCCAGCCACCGTCCCGCTTGGACTCAAGACTGAGGTCGGGGGTTAGCCTGCGAGAAGATTGGATCATGCGTAGTCGCCTATCACTGGGATGATGTGAGTGTGGAAATCTAGAGTCGCAATGAGAGCCCATTGCTCAGCGACAGTCGATAGGCGCGCCAGCCGGGGATCAGTCCCACCAGCAGCCCGGTGGCGAGCACGGCGCTTAGCAGCAGCCATTCGCGCGGCCCGGGCGTGCCGAGTCCGAGATGCAAGCCGAGCTGCGCCTCGATCAGCGGCTGGCCAAGGGTCAGCAGGGCGCTCAACAGCATCAGGCCCAACAGCATCCCGAGCAGGGTCAAGAGCAGCGCCTCGCCGATGATCAGGCCGAACAGCTGCGCGGGTCGCGCGCCGAGCGAGCGGAGGATGGCCAGCTCACGTCGGCGTCCCTCGAGTCCAATCAAGAGTGCGGTCAGCATGCCGATCAGACCGACCAGCACGACGCAGGCGGAGATCACCAAGAGCGCGTTCTCGGCCAGTCCGATCACCGACCAGAGTTCCGAGAGGGCGACCCCAGGCATGACCGCGAGCAAGGGCTCTTGTGGGTACTCGTTGATCGCGCGCTGCACGGCGAAGGTGGCGATGCGTGAATCCAGACCGACCAGTGCCGCGGTGATCGCCTTCGGCGTCAGGTCCATGTGGCGTGCGCGCTCGGCATCGATATCAAGACCACGCAGCGGTGCGCCGCCCTCCCAGCCGAGGTGGATGGCCTCGATCGCCTCCAGGCTGACATGGACACTGCGGTCGACTGGCGTGCCGGTGCGCTCGAGGATGCCGACCACCCGAAATGGCTTGTTGTCATGGCGGGCGAAGCTGACATCGCTGGCGCCATGGGCGAGGATGATCGCATCGCCGAGCCGATAGCCGAGCTTGGCCGCGACCTCGGCGCCGAGCACGGCGTCGTAGAGGTCGGTAAAGCGCTCGCCCTTGGCCAGTTGCAGCGGCTTGTCGCGTCCATAGCGATAGTGATCGAAATAGGCCCTGCTGGTGCCGAGCACCGGGAAACCGCGATGGGAGTCGCCGAGCGAGAGCGGCACCGTCCAGGCCACGCGCGGCATGGCTGCGATCTCCTCATAGCTCTGCCAGGAGATGTTGTTGGTGGCATTGCCGATGCGAAACACCGAGTACAGCATCAGCGGCACCGGGCCAGTGCGCGCGCCGACGATGAGATCGGTGCCGGAGAGTGTGCTGGCGAAGCTGGCGCGCGCCTCGCTGCGGATGCGCTCGACCCCGAGCAGCAGGGCGACGCTGAGCGCGATCGAGAGCAGCGTCAGCAGTGCCGTGAAGCGGCGGTTGAGCAGGCTGTGCAGCGCGAGTCGGAGGATGGCCATGAGGGTGATGGTGCGAATTGGATTCCAGGCGGCGTCTCAGGGGGCAGGTGGCTGCCGGTCTAGCGGTTACTTCGCTGTCAGTGCAGCCGAAGCTTCTGGCGCTTGTGCCAGAACTGCTTGCGCTTGAGCCGCTGGTGCCTGAGCCGCTTGCGCCTGAGCTACTGGCGCTGCACGCTGCCTAGCAGTGGGTCCGCTGCGGCCTGTCGCCTGATTCAGCTCCTGAAGCCGCAGGGTGCGGTCGAAGAGTCCTTCGAGGCTGGCGTCATGGCTGACAAAGATCAGCGTCGAGCCCATCTCCGCGCACTCGGCAAACAGCAGCTCGAGAAAGGCGCGGCGGCGATCGGCATCCAGGGACGAGGTTGGCTCGTCGGCGATCAGCAGCGCTGGCGAGCCGAACAGCGCGCGCGCCGCTGCCACGCGCTGCTGCTGGCCAATGCTGAGCTCACTGACCGCTTGTCGTGCCAGCGCTCGCTGGTCGAGATCGAGATCGAGATCGAGATGGGTAAGCAGGCGCTTGGCCTCGGCGATCAGGCTTGGTGAGCGGGCGAGGGCGCGCGCGCGACGGTGGCGCGAGAAGCGCGCGGGCAGGGTCAGGTTGTCGAGGATGCCGAGATAAGGGATCAGATTGAACAGTTGGAACAGGTAGCCGATGTGATCGGCGCGGAACCGGTCGCGTGCTGTCGGGCTGAGCTGATCTAGCCGTTCACCCAGCACCTGGATACGGCCCTGTTGCGGTTGATTGACACCGGCCAGGAGTCCGAGCAGCGTGCTCTTGCCGCTGCCGCTGGGGCCCTCGACAAAGAGTCGCTCACCAGCGGCGACCTCGAGGGCATCGATGCGCAGGGTCTCAGGCCCTTGTGCGCGCCAGCGAAAGCGCAGCTCAGACAGCGCGATGATTGGGTTCATAGGGCATGCGATTGGAGCTAGGGATGAGGCCGATTGGCGCGGATGAGATCGAGCCGAAACATCGGCTGGCTGAGCCTATTCAAGTGGCACCCTTGGGCTTGTTCCTGCCTGTTCGGTCTTGCGACGGCAATGGGCGCAGGTGCCTAGCACCTCGATGATGGGACGCTCGGCCTTGAAGCCGGTCTCTTGTGCCGCTGTGCGCAGACTGCCGGCAATCGCTTCGTTCTCCAACTCCTTGACACGGCCGCAATCGCTACAGATCAGAAACTGGCTGGCATGCGGATGCTCGGGGTGGGTGCAGCCGATGAAGGCATGCAGGGTCTCGAGCTTATGCACGAAGCCCTGCTCGAGCAGGAAGTCGAGCGCGCGGTAGACGGTGGGAGGCGCCGCGGTGGCACCTTCGCGCAGCTGGTCGAGGATCTCATAGGCACCGACTGGACGCTCAGCGCGACAGACCAGCTCCAAGACGCGGCGGCGCTGCGCGGTGAAGCGCACACCGCGCTGAGCGCAGAGGATCTCGGCTGTCTTCAGGGCGTTTTGCAGACTCTCTTCGTCCATCTCAATCTCTGGTGGTTGTTGCCCGCACGGCCTGTTCAGCACGCCGCTTGGCACGGACACCGGCGCTCACGGCCGATACCAAATAGAGGGCACCGGCCAGCAGGATGATGGTCGGGCCGGTGGGGAGATCAGGCGCATAGGAGAGCGCCAGACCGCTGCTGGTAAGGAGGGCGCCGATCAGCGTCGCTCCCAACATCATGCCGGCGAGGGTGCCGGTCCACTGTCCAGCAGTGGCCGCGGGCAGTGTGAGCAGTGCGATGACCAGGATCAGTCCCACCACCTGGATCATTAATACCACGGTCACGGCGACCAGCACGAGCAGCAGCAGATAGAACAGGTCGACCGGTACCGCGCGCAGGCGGGCGAACTCTTCGTCGAAGGCGACGGCGACGAACTGTCGATAGAAGAGCGCGACGCTGAGCAGCAGGACCAGATCCAAGAGCGCCATGAACCAGAGCTCACGCGTAGGCACAAGCAAGATGTTGCCGAACAGGAAGCTCATCAGGTCAGTGGCATAGCCGGGCGTCTGCGAGACGAAGAGGATACCGACCGCCATGCCGATCGCCCAGAGCGCACCGATCGCGGTGTCCTCGCCGGTGCGCCAGCGCAGTCGGACCCAGCCGATCAAGAGCGCGGCAATCACTGCGGCGGCGAGGGCGCCGGCGAGTGGATCAAAGCCATAGAAGAGGGCCGCGCCCATGCCGGCGAGCACCGAGTGGGCGATGCCGCCAGCCAGGAAGGTGATGCGCTTGACGACGACGAAGGGGCCAATGAGCCCGCAGCCAATACTCGCCAGCAGACCGGCGATCAGCGCCTGCTGCAGAAAGCCATGCTCAAGCAGTGCGGTGAAGAACTCAGGCATGCTTCAGGTGCTCATGCTCGTTTTCGCTGTGTTCATGCTCGCTATGCCCATGCCCACTGTGCTCATGCCCGCTATGCTCATGACTGATCATACGCACCTGCTCGCCATAGAGGTCATTGATGAGACTACCGTCGATGGCTTCGGTGCGATGGCAGATGAGGGTGCGGTTGAGGCAGGCGACGCGGCTGACGTAGCTCGAGATGAAGCCGATGTCGTGGGAGACGACGACGATGGTCAGCTGTTGATTCAGCGCGGCGAGGAGTTCGAAGATCTCGCCTTCGAGGCGTTGGTCGATGTTCGCCGTCGGCTCGTCTAGGATCAGGATCTTGGGCTCGCTGACCAGCGCCCGGGCTAGCAGCACGCGCTGCAGTTGCCCGCCGGATAAGGCGCCGATCGGCTTCAGCGCCAGGTCACCCGCTTCGACATCGACCAGGGTCTGGCGGGCGATCTCCCGGTCGCGGCGACGCCAAGCGCCGAAGTGGCTGCTGAGTCCTCCGCCAAGCCTTCCGCCGAGCCCTCCGCTTAGCCCAAGCCGTCCCATCAGCACGACGTCGAGCACCTGAATCGGGAAGTCGCGCGGGAAGGCCGGATATTGCGGCACATAGCCCAGGTGACGCCGGGCCTGCTTGGGCGGTGCACCGAGTACCTGTATCTGGCCCTGCTGCGGTCGCAAGAGTCCAAGCACCAGCTTCAGCAGCGTGCTCTTGCCGCCGGCATTGGGGCCGACCAAGCCGAGAAACTCGCCGGTCTCGACGCGCAGGCTGACATCCTCGAGCACCGACACATCGCCGTAGGCAAAGCCAAGGTGCTCGACCGCGATGGCGGCTGTAGAAGATGGTCTCATGGCTCGTCCGATGGTCCTGATGGTCCTGATGGTCCTGATGGTCCTGATGGTCCTGATGGTCCTGATCGATCTGACGACTCTGATCGCTCCGACCGTGCTGGCGACGCAGCTGCTTTGGCCGTGTCGCTTGCAGCGTTGGCATCGGCAAGGATCGCGGCGAAGCGCTGCAGATTGTCGGCGTAATCAGCCGCCAGCGGGGTTGCCGCCTCAACCCGTCCGCCGATGCTGCGGGCAATCTGTTGCGCGGTGCGTTGGTCGAACTCCGGTTGCACGAAGATCGCGCGGGTGCCAGCGGCCTTGGCTTGCGCAATCAAGGCCGCGAGTCGCCGGGGTCCGGGCTCCTTGCCTGCGCGCTCGATGGGGATCTGCTGCAGCTCATAGCTGTCCGCGAAATAGCCCCAGGCTGGGTGGTAGACCAGGAAGGCGCGGTTGCCAAGGCCGGCCAGACGGCTTTGGAGGCTCTGATGCAGTGCCACAAGCTCAGCGTCGAAGCGCTGTTGGTTCTGTGCATAGACCGCTGCTCCAGCCGGATCCAGTGCGCTGAGGGTATCGCGGATCGCCACCGCCATCTTGCGCACCAGCAGTGGGCTGGTCCAGATGTGCGGGTCCATCTCCTTGGCCATGAGCGCAGCATCCTGCGCCGGTTCCTCGCCGCGAGCAGCTTGCTGCCCATGCTGCTCGCGCTGCCCATGCCCATGCTCATACTCGTGTTGCTCGTGCTCGTGCTCGTGCTCGTGCTCGTGCTGCCCATGCTCATCATCGTGTGTATGGGCTTCTTGCATGCGTAATGGCAAGCCATCGCGCAGATCCAGGATGGGCATCTTCGGATTGGCGGCCTGAATGCGCTTCATCCAGGCCGTCTCAAATGGCACCCCGACACGCACATAGAGATCGGCCTCGGCGAGTGCAGCCACCTGCTTTGGGCTCGGATCGTAAGTCGCTGGACTCTGCCCTGGAAGCACCATCACCTCAGTCTCGACGCGCTCACCGCCAACCGCCTCGACGAAGGTCTGTATCGGCAGCACGCTGGCAAAGACCTTGAGCTGTGATGGCTCATCGGCGCACCAGGCCGAGCCCGTTAAGACAAGCGATAAAAGAAAGAGCAAAGCGAGGCTGTGCACAGTGGTGACCTCAGCATCGAACAGTATCAGCGTACCTTTCGCAATATTATAACAGTAGTGCTGTGCATTGCGTTTGCGTTTTTTCAGGCCGGGTTGGTTTCCGCAGCCTGCGTCGATTCATTGGATAGCTCGCTGTTGTTTTTGTGACCCATGTCAATCTGTTGCATGTTATCCCCTTAAACAAGCGTTTAGTAGCGTTGGCCTGCTAGAATTGTTGCGAATTTGTAGTAGATTTGTCGCTAACTAGAAACAACCATAAAAAATAAGACCACCAACCAAGACTGGAGGATGACGATGCTGCTAAGACAGATTGGAATCGCGGCCATGGGCCTGTCAGTGGGCCTAGGCAGTTCTGCGGGGGCGGGAGCCTATGAGCTTAAGTTCCAAGGTAATGATTATGGGGAGCTCAAGGGGCGCATCCGCGCGATGAGCATCCTCACCGCCAAGGACAACGGCTGGGACCCGAGCAGTGGCAATGCCTATGCAGCGATGCTGAGCTACAAAAGCCCGAGCTGGAATGGGTTTCGTTTCAACACAGCGGCCTATCTGAACGGCGACATCTTCGGCAGCACCGACTTCGATCCAAAGGTCGGCGACGGGCGAACCGCACGCGGCATGTTCCTGAATGACACCGGCGCTCAGAAAGGCCAGCTCACGAACGTCAATCTGACCTTTGGCAACAAGCAACTCTATGCCTTTGGCGGCCGGGGTCAGGTTGACACTCCGTTGACCATCAACACCTATAATCTGGTGCCGAACGCTTACACCGCGTTGCGCGCCGGCGCCAAGCCGATTGAGGGGCTCGACATCTCGCTCGGACAGATCACGCAGATGTCCTTTGGAACCCGAGCGATGACCGACTGGGGCTTCATCGGCGAGGCTACGGGTACTGCGGGTGTTGCGCAGGCGCCGAATCAGTCTGGTCTCGGCCAGGCCGAATTCTTCAATCTCGGGCAGATTGCATTAGGTCCGCGGGCCGAGAATATCAGCGGACTGACGGTGGCCAGTATCAGCTATGCCGGGCTACCGCACACCAAATTGGCGTTGTGGAATTACTACACCCAAGACATCTCCAACAGTGTCTACTTCGACGTCGACGCCAAGATCCCGCTGAACAAGATGAAGCTCGATCTGGGTGCTCAGTATCTGCGTCAGGATGATGTCGGTGACGGCACCAAGGGCATCCAAGGCGGCCCCTCGATCCAGGCCAACTTTGGCGATGGCAACCTTGACTACAACCTGTTCGGCCTCAAGGCAGGTCTGATTGGACCGAAGAAGAAGTGGACCGCGCATGCCATGTGGAACCAGTCCGATGGCGATACTGCGTTCTTCAACGCCTTTGGTGGTGATCCGGCTTACACCAGCTCGATCTTCTCGCGCAACGCCTATCGGCAGAACGTCAACGCTTGGGGCCTGCGGGCCAGCTACGAGATCATCCCGGGCCTGCGTTTCATGGCCGCCTACTTCGATTATGGCAAGTCTGAGACCATCGGTGGCGTGCCGAATGTGACTCCGGCTGCAGTGCCAACCTCCAATGCCGAGGAACTAGATCTCGTGCTGACCTACAAGCCAAAGCAGGTCAAGGGGCTGACGATTCGCACCTTCTATGTCAACCGGACTAGCGAATACGACGGCTTCGTCAATCCGCGCACTGGCAACAAGGCCGATGCGACCATGAGCCATTGGCGTCTGATTGCGACCTATAGCTTCTAAGACTTACTGAGCAGGGCGCGATGCCCCTTCGATCTCCTTGGGGCATCGCGTTCGAAGATCCCACCCTCGAGCTGCTTCCAGATGACGACCACCAGGCCGCCGGTCAGTACGCCAGCGATGGCGCCATGCCAATTCATGCGCTTCCAATACAGGCTGATCAGCAGCACCGGCCCGAAGGCGGCGCCGAAGCCTGCCCAGGCGTAGGCCACCAGTCCCAGCAGCACAACAGCTGCGCGCCCAACCAAGACCAGCTCGCGCTGAGTTGCCTGCTTGCGCAGCAACTGCCGATAGAGATCTTCAGCCAGCGCTGATGAGGAGACCAGCAGTTGCGAGTCGGCGGTGCTCATGATGGCAGCGAGGATCGCGGCCAGCAGGATGCCGGCAATGACTGGATGGAAGAGGGCGTCCACAAGGACCATGAAGAATGAGCGAAAACCCGTCATAGCCCCGGGCAATCGGTTAGAGTTGTTGAGAATCTGCTGCTGTCCAATCCGCTACGAACAGATCCAGACCCGACTGACACAACGCCTGCCCACCTGTGACCTGAGGCGCAGACAACTCCTGCGCAGGTCAGCGCAGGATCTGTGCTTAGCGCGGCCGTCACCCTTTCAGCATGTCCATTGTCACCGCCAAGGCCTTCCGCCAACAGATCATGAAACCGGCCGAGGGCCTGTTTCTATTCCATGCGCGTGCCATTGAGCGGCTGATTGAAGGCCAGCTCGGCGAGCGCCTAGCCGGTGTCTCGGTGCCGGATCTGCCCTACTATTTGATGCCGCGTGCCGATTTCCTGCTCGGGCTCGAGACCGAGAACGCCGAAGCGCTCTCGGTCATTGAAGGGCTGCAGTTGCCACCGCAGGTGATCCTGCTACCGAGTCCGCCGGATCAGCGTCTCGAGCAGCGCAGCTTCACGCGTCTGCGCGACGACTACTGGGCACGCTCATTCGAGGCCGAGGTGGCACGGGCTTGGCAGGCGGCCTGCGAGTGCTCGGAGACCGGGGCCCGACTCGATGCGGGTGCGCTGCGCAGGCTGATTGGCGTCCATGCCTTCACCGAGGTGCGTGAGGTGCTGAGCCAGGATGGGCTCATCCTGCCGGTATGGGACGATGAGCTGGTCTGCCGTAGCTTTGTCGCCTTCGTGGTGCGCTTGCGCTACTTCGCGCCGGGCGCGCGTGGCTTTTTCTTCCCGGCGATTCAGGTCTGGCCGCAGGTTGACCAATGGATGGCGGCGGCTGGGCTGGACTTGCCGCGCCCGCTGGTCGATCAGCGACTACCTGGGCTGTTGCTCAAGACCCGCCCTGGGGGTGCTGGCAGCCTGCGTGCTGAGATGCCGATGCTGCCGGTTGCGCTGCCCTACGGGCGTAGCGACTTGGACTTGGCCGTCGTCATCGAGCGCACCCAGCAGGCAAATCAGGCTGCGCACGCCTTGGACCGTGCGCCTGCCTGCAGTGCGGATGCCGATAGCGCGAATGCCGACCAGTCCCAAAAGCCCCAACGCAGGACCTTGCCAACGACGCCTCAGCGCAGAGCCAAGAGTGATCGCTCACTCGAGCAAAGGCTTCTCGGTGCCTTCGCGCGCGGGGTACGGCTGGACCTGCAGCCGGACTGGACTGAACGCCTCGGCGATCAATTCGGCATCTGGCGCACCCAGTTTTTCAGCGCGCTGCGCTGGGTGCCTCCGGTCCTGCCCTGGCGGCTGTTCCGGCATCAGCGCCGCCTGACTGATGCCAACAGCCGGTTGCAGCGCGAATCGGACCTGCGCGCTGGTATTGCCCTGTTCGAGCAGGCCATCTCAGCGGCCAGTCGCGCCCAGCGTGGTGGTCATCTTGCGCTCGCACTGCGGCGGCTGGCGGCTGCGCGACGCTTAGCATTGCGCCTGGTTCCCGACCGGAGGGCATTACCAACGGCCTTGGAGCAGGCCATAGCTGAGCGTGAGGCCCTGGTCGAGGCGCTGTTGGCGGATGGGATTGCCGAACGTTGGGCGCTAGACGCTCAGGTCCATGCCGAGCTGCATGCCCTGGTTGATCGGCTTGCTGTCGATGACCGCGGTCGCGATGGCTCGCCTGCCGCGCAGGGGCTGCTTGGCTGCCTACAGCAGTTACTGCTCGAAGGCCCAACAGATTACTACCGGCTGCGACTCGGGCATTGGCTGCTGCATCTTGGTCGGGTGCCGATGCGTGAGTCGCTGCCATTCCAGTCGTTGCTCAAGGCGCTGCGGGTGCTCGAGACCAGCCGCGCCCGGCTCGAAGACCTAAGCTGGCCGATGGCCGAGCTGGAGCGCTTCTCGAGCCTATTGCGCCGCCTGAACCGGTCGATGACCGATCGGCTCGATACCGAGCTGACTCCACGTATCGAGCAGGCGATGCGAGAGGCCGATTTCATCCCGCGCAATCACCGCGAGATCGTCGCCGCGCAGAAGATGAAACTGGAGCTGCTCGATGTGATCAAGCATCGTCGGCATCTCAAGTTCACCGACGTGCGCGACATCGTCGCGCGCAATATCCTGCGTCTGCCAGACCCGACTTGGGGCGAGTTTTTCCGCGGCGATCGGCTGCGACGCTTCGATCGCACCGCCGAGCGCGCGCTGCCCGGCGTTTATCGGCCTGGGGAGATCTACATCAAGGGCTTACAGCAGCTTGGTGCGCCTTTGTTCGGAACGCCATTAGGCCGCGATATCCTGCGCTACCTGCTGCTCCCCTTCGGCGGCTCTTATCTGCTGCTGAAGAGCTTAGATCTGCTGATCGCCTTGATACCCTTTGTCGATAAGGGCTTTCATTTCACCGAGACCACCTCGGTGGTGCTGAGCGGAACCCTGGTCAACCTGGTCGCCTATACCGGCATCGGGCGCCATATCGCCGCGGCGGTGTTCTTTGGCGGCTGGCGCATCCTGCGTTTTCTGGTCTGGGATGGTCCACGCGGCCTGATGCGCTGGTGGCCGGTTGCTGTGCTCTTGAGCACCGGTCTGATGCGCGGGCTTGGTCGTAATCTGATCCAGCCATTGCTGATCGGTATCTTGCCTTTGGCACCGATCATTGCCCTCGCTGTCCTGGTCGATGAGGTGCCAATCCAACCTGGCCTCTGGCTGCTCGGGCTCGCCTTCGCGCTGGGTACCCTCGCCCGCAACACCCCGGCCGGCCGACGCTTCCTCGATAACCTCAGCACGCGCATCGGCAGCTATCTGCAGCGGCTCAACCAGGCCCTATTTATTGGCCTGATCCAGCAGCTGCTGTTCTTCTTCAAAGAGGTCACACGCCGCTTCTCACAGGTCTTGCACCGGGTCGATGATGGTCTCACCCATCATCTCAGCGAGCCTTGGACCAGCCTCGCCATCAAGACGCTGTTGGCCCCGATCTGGCGCTTTTCCGAGGCGCTGATCCAGTTCTATGTCACCGTATTGGTCGAGCCGCAGGTCAATCCGGTCAAGCACTTCCCGATCGTCACCATTGGCCACAAGCTGCTGTTGCCGTTCTTGCCGGCGATTACCGCGGCCTTTATCGAGATCACCGATTCGGTGCTGCCCAAGGTTATTGCCTATCCCTTTGTGACGCTCACCATCGTGCTGCTGCCGGGTCTGTTCGGCTTTCTGGTGTGGGAGCTGAAAGAGAATTGGAAGCTCTACGAGGCCAATCATCGCGAGCGCCGACGCATCATTGATGGCGATCTGCCGACGGGGATCTCGGTTGAGCCGGCCAGCCTGGGGACGCACGGTGAAAGCATGCGCGGGCTGATGTGCCGTGGCTTCCATAGTGGCACCTTGCCCAAGGGCTTCGATCGGCTGCGCAAGGTGATTCGCCAGCAGCTGCGTGATGATCAGGGCTATCCAAGGCGGTTGCGTCGCTGCCAGCGTCAGCTTGAGGAGGTGGAGCAGGCGATTGGCGTCTTTGTTGATCGCGAGTTCTCGTTCGCATTGCGCGAGCGTTGTCGCAATCCAGACTGCACCCTGACCCGCATCGAGACCAAGCTGCCGCGGCTCGCGACGGAGCTGGTCGAGATCAGCGTTGCCATCTATCCACGCGCTGATCCTGAACCGGTCATGCTCGGCATCCGCATCGCCTTTGATGGACGCAAGCTGTGTTTTAGCACCAGCCTCAGCGGCGCGCCCGAGCGCATCGGCCCGCGCTGCTGGGCCATGATCAGCGAAGATCTGCGCCTGTTCGCCGGACGCGCCGGCGTCGATTTGCGCAGCCTGGAGATCGCGCTGCCGGAGACGGCTGAGCGGTCTCAGGGACCGCATAGCCTGGTCTCAGAAGTCGTACCCACACCAGCATCTGGGAGTCGCTATTGATGCAGCTTGATCGAGCCAGAATTGCGCGGATGGGCCTAGCGCTAGGACCTGCACTGGCGCTCGCGGCCTGGCTGCTGCTGCCGGCGGCAGCAGAGGCACCTCGTCTGGATGCTGGAACAGCACCGCTGGGGCTGGATGCGGCGGGCCGGGCAACGGCCGCCGTTGCGCTCTGGATGGCGGTCTGGTGGCTGACCGAAGCAGTGCCTTTGGCGGCGACTGCGCTGCTGCCGGTGGTGCTGTTTCCGCTGCTTGGCATCGCCACCATCGGTGCCGCTACTGCACCCTATGCCAATCCGCTCATCTTCTTGTTCTTAGGTGGTTTTCTGCTTGGGCTTGCGGTACAGCGCGTGGGGCTGCATCGGCGCATTGCGCTCTGGGTGCTGTTGCGCGTGGGTACCAGCCCGAGTGCGCTGGTGGGCGGCTTCATGCTGGCCTCGGCGTTGCTCAGCATGTGGATCAGCAACACCGCCACGGCGATCATGATGCTACCGATCGGCGTCAGTGTGCTGCGACTGCTCGAGGAGCAGACCGATGCCGATCCGCTCGAAGCGAACAGCGGGCCGTCAAGACAGGCGTTTGGCACCGCGCTGCTGCTAGGGATCGCCTACGCCTGCTCGATCGGCGGCACCGGGACCTTGGTCGGCACGCCGCCGAATCTGGTCTTAGCGGCCTTCATGCGTGAGCATTACGGCATCGATCTCGGTATGGCTCGCTGGCTCGGCATCGGCCTGCCGCTCGTCGTCGTGCTGCTGCCTCTGACCTGGTGGTATCTGACCCGAATCGCATTTCAACTGCCGACAACCGCCCTTGCCTCTGGGCGTTCCTTGCTGCGCGATGAATGGACGCGGCTTGGGCCGATGAGCCGCGCCGAGCGGACGGTACTCGCCCTGTTCGCACTAACAGCAGTCGGCTGGCTGCTGCGCCCACAGCTGGTCGTCTGGACCGGACTGCAGGGGTTGACCGATGCTGGTATCGCCATGCTCGGCGCGCTCTGCCTGTTCGTGCTGCCAATCCGGCCCATGACCCCTGGTGCCCAGCATCATCAGCATCGGGCCTTGGACTGGGAGACGGCTAAGCAGGTCCCCTGGGAGATCCTAATCCTCTTCGGCGGCGGCCTGAGCCTGGCCGCAGCTGTGGCTAGCAACGGCGTCGATGCCTTCATCGCTGCCGGTCTCATCGGTCTTGCGGGCCTGCCGACCTGGATGATGGTACTGGCCGTAGCGGCCTTAGTCGTGATGCTCACCGAAATCACCAGCAACACGGCCGTGACGACGACCTTGATGCCAGTACTTGCGGCCACCGCTGTGGCTACCGGTGCACCGCCTGGGTTGCTACTAACGGCGACCGCCTTGGCCGCAAGCTGCGCCTTCATGTTGCCCGTGGCCACACCACCGAACGCGATCGTTTTTGCCTCCGGCCAGGTCGGGATCGCGCAGATGGCCCGTGCTGGTCTCGGTTTGAACCTGATCGCCATTGTCGTCGTCACCCTTGTGGTGATGTTCGGCGAGCGGCTGGTTGTCCTGTGATCTTAATCCTGAGCGCTCGTGCTGCCGCTGCCTTGGCCGCAGCTATCGGGATTGACGGGTCGACATGCTTGGCCTTGCGCCAAACCGCCTGTTTAGGCTAGCACCAGTCTGTCCGCGGTCTTTAGATGTAAGTTAATCTGCTGCGCCACGCAGTTGCGCCTTGAGACGCTCGATTTCGGCCAGAGCGGCTTCCTTAGCGGCGCGCTCTTGCTCGGCTGCTCGGTTTGCTTGTTCCGTTTCCTGCTTGGCTTGCTCCGTTGCCTGCTTGGCTTGCTCCGTTGCCTGCTTGGCTTGCTCCGTTGCCTGCTTGGCATGCTCCGTTGCCTGCTTGGCTTGCTCTGCTTCTTGCTTGGCTTGCTCGACCTCAGCGCGACGATCGTCGAGTTCTTGCTGGATGCTCATTTGCTGGCGCAGGTAGTTCTGCCGCGCTTGATAGGCGTGGTAGGCGCGGTCTTTATCGGAAAAGGCTTCTAAGGTGCTCATGGCTTGCTTCATCTCCGGGGTCTGCATCCAAATGGGGAGCGCATCGCTGTCGAGGCGCTCGCCTTCTTTGAAGAATTTGAGCCAACGCTCTTGCTCGGTGTTGACTGGCTCGGTATCAAATTTGTTCAGCTCTAAGAGCCAAATGCCGCCGTGCTCGACGAGGTTCTGGCCTTGGGCATCACGGAGGCGGAAGTCGTGCAGGTAGCCGTCGCGCTCAGGGAACAGGTCTTCGGCGAGGAGCCAGATGGCGTAGGTGGGCTTGAGCCTGCTGTAAGGCTGGCCGCTGCTCAGCTGTGAGCTGTAGAGGTCGGCCCAGCCGTAGCTGATGCGCGCGGGCAGGTCGCGGTAGCTGAGCAGTTGGATCTCGATCTGGTACAGGTCGTCGTGGTTATCGCGAGCCTTGACGTCGACGATGCTGAGCTTGTCGTCGATGAACTCGCGCTCGTTGTAGGGGTTGAGGATCTCGACACTGCTGATCGGTGCCGGCAGCTCCGCTCCGAGCATGGCGTTGAGGAAGTGGATCAGCAGCGCGCGGTTGGACTCGGCACCGAGCAGGGCCTTGAAGACGCAGTCGATCTTGGGGTCGATGGGGTGGCGCATATGGGCAGTCTAGCAGAGGCTCGATAGGCGCGGGCGGCACTGGCGGCTGTCATCCGTCATGCATCGCCGGCCTGCAACCGTCACTGTCTATCCGACATAGACCGTCGTATTACTCGGGTATATCTCTCCAGGCCCAAGCCAAACTGCAAGCCAAGCCGCCGGATCGACCTCGGGGGGCTCACCGCCTCGCCCGATCGCGCTGGCCAGGCTTGTGCGAGTTCGATCGCCGCCATCCGTGCATTTCCCTGGAGGTCTCGATATGCCCACCCAACCCAGCCTCTGGCTGCAAGACTTCAGCCAAGTCGCGCCAAGTCAGCGACGCTTGGCCCGCTACGCGTTGCAGCTTCTGCGCAGCATGCCCCAACTCAAAGGCCGTCTCGGCAGGCCGCGCCGCAGTCATCCGTTCGCGCAGCAGGTCGACATGGTCGAACACCTGCTGGCACTGCTGGCGCCGTTACTCGATCAGCAGGTCTTGGCCACTCGGTTTCCCGAGCTGTCTCGGGCCATCGTGCTCAGCGCCGATGCCGCCGAAGGCTGGCAACAAGACCAGGACGACGAACTCGACCTCGAGCGCATCGGCAAGGCGTTCGACCACGTGCTGCGTGAAGCCACCACGACCCTGCTCAAGCGCCTGCGTCGCGAGGACGGCGAGGCAACCGCGTCTGCCAGCGTCGCCGTGCTGAGCCAAGGCCTGGGGCTTGGGGCCAGTGAGACGACACTGCTCGACTACATCGAGCAATACAGCGGCTCCGAGAGCCTGCGCTAAGTGCTGCGCCGCACACAGTCGGTCAATCCCCGCGCTAATCAGCGACGGCTGGCCGGCCTGCTCGCGCTGCCGGAGGCAGAGATCCAGGCCCTGTTGGCACGCAACGCACGGCTGCGCCAGCTCGGGCTGATCGAGGTCTGCGACCGCGAAGGGGATCTTGAGGATGCGGTTCGCCCGACGATGCTGCTGCAGGAGGTGCTCAATCAAGCACCACGGACCACCGAGGCCTTGCTCGAGCTGCTGATCGAGCCCGCGCCGCAGGCCGTCTGGCCGCTCACGGACTTCCCACACCTGGCGAAGCCGGCGCAGCGGCTCGCGAGCCTGCTCGCGGCGGCTGCTCAGGGTGCCGAGTCCGGCATCAATGCCCTGTTCTATGGAGCGCCCGGCACCGGCAAGACCGAGCTGGCGCGCGCGGTGATCGCCGCCCAGGGACTGCGCGCCTACCAGGTGCGCAGCAGCGATGACGAGGGTGATGGGTTGTCCCGCAGCGGTCGCCTCTCGGCCTATCTGCTCGCGCAGCAACTGCTTGCTCGGCGTCGCGACGCGGTGTTGATCTTCGATGAGGTCGAGGACGTGTTCGAGACCAGCGACAACCTCATGGTCCTGCTGCGCGGTCGCACCACCGGTCGCGAGAAGGGCTGGATGAACCGCATCCTCGAGCAGAACCCGGTGCCGGCGATCTGGATCACCAACAGCACCGAGGGCATGGACCCGGCCTTCCTGCGTCGCTTCCTGGTGCCGATCGCGTTCAGCATCCCGCCACGCTCGGTGCGGCGACGCATGGTGGCTGCGCATCTTGGGGATCAGGCGCTGCCTGAGACCTTGCTCGATGACCTGGCCGCCGATACCGGGCTGGCCCCGGCCCAGTTCGGCGCCGCGCGGCGGCTGCTCGATCTGCACCGCGAACAGGCTGAGCCCGAGACCGCCGAGGCGAGGGTCCGCGAGGGCGTCGCCGCGCTGCGCACCCTGCTCCATGGCGCGCCGAGCGCAGCGCGACGCACCCCGGCGACCCGCTTCGATAGCGCCTATCTGAATCTGGCCGGTGAGATCAGCCCAGCCGCGATCCTGCGGGCGCTCGAGCGCCATGGCCGCGGAAGCCTCTGCTTCTATGGACCACCCGGAACCGGCAAGACCGCCTTTGCCGAGGTGCTGGCCGAGGCGCTCGATCGCGAACTGGTCGCCCGTCAGGCCTCAGATCTGATCTCGAAATATGTCGGCGAGACCGAGCAAAACCTCGCGCGACTGTTCCGTGAGATCGACCCCGAGCACTCAGTGCTGCTGCTCGATGAGGTCGACAGCTTCCTCGCCGACCGCCGCGCCGCCGAGCACAGTTGGGAGCGCACCGAGGTCAACGAACTCCTGCAGCAGATGGAGCGTTTCCCTGGCATCTTCATCGCCGCGACCAACCTGATCAGTCGCATCGATACCGCCGCACTGCGTCGTTTTGACTTCAAGCTTCACTTCCGTGCGCTGGCCCCGGCACAACGCCTGCGGCTATTCGCCCGCGAAGCGCTGGGCGATGAAGACGCCGAGGTTCCGGAGCTGATCGCGCGACACCTGCGCGGCCTTGAGACACTGACCCCCGGTGATCTGGCCAATGTCTGCAGGCAGCGTGCGTTGCTTGATGAGCCGTTGAACCCTGAGCAATTTCTGCGGCGGCTGATCGCCGAATGTCGGTTGAAGCAGCCAGCCGCGATGGATGCGGCATAAGGCTGCATTGCCAACATGGGCTGTCGAATCCGGCAGCCCTGATGCTGATCTCTCAACACTGGTCGTATTGACAGGAGATGCCTGATGCCCCGCAAACAACCGCCCATGTCTTCCCGCGAACTGCTGAACCGCATTGGTCTCAACGACGAGACGCCGCCAGACCTCTTCGACGAAGGCGCGCTCGAGGATCTGCAAGGCGATCTCGGCGCCGTCCTGCGCGAGCGCTTTGAGGTCTTCACGCGGCAACATCCGTTCAAGCCCGGCGATCTTGTTGGCTGGAAGCCCGGCCTGCGCAATCGCAAGGTGCCAACCTACGATGCCCCCGCCATCGTCATCGAGGTGCTTGATGAGCCGGTCCTCGACAAGAGCGAGGAGAGCGGCAGCGCCTACTACCGCGAGCCGCACGACCTGATCCTCGGGGTGATCTGGGATCGCGAGCCGGGACGAGGTCATTTCGTCACCTTCCATTACGACAGCCGCCGCTTTCAGCCTTGGCAGGGCTGACAGATGGCCCGCTTGGATGGCCTCGCTTGGAGGTCTCGACTTGGATGATCTCTAACGGGTGCGGCGGTGGCTGCTGCTGCTCGATTCCGCATTGTCCAGCATCAGCGCCGTCACTCGCCTCAGCGTAGCAGGATGAAGGAGAGATTGTCGGGCGCTCCAGCGTTCAAGACCGCTTGACGCAAGCGCCCGGCGAACTCCGCGAGGGGTGCATCAGGATCGAATAGCCCCTGCAAGGCAGGCGCCTCCAGGCTGTCGTGTAGCCCATCAGTGCAAAGCAGCCAGGTTGCGCCTTGCGGCCAGGTGCCGGTCTGCCAGTGGATTGCGAAATCATCTTCGGCCTCATCGGCGCTGATCATGTGCTCGAGATCATGATAGAGCTGACCAACATCATCGCCAGGCGAAAGCTCGCCGCGCTGCAGCATCGACTGATAGTAGCTGTGGTCCAACGAGATCTGCTGCCATCTGCCATCCGCCGTGATGCAGTAGATGCGTGAATCGCCGACATTGAGCGCGCTGAACTGTCCAGCGCGCCATTGCAGCAGCGCGAGCGTGGTTGCGCTGGAGCGGAACCTCGTGCGAGGTGCGAGCTGACGACAGAGGCGGGGGTGGACAACGCGGCGCAATGCGCGCGGTCCGAGCCAGCCGTCTTGGAACTGATCAACGGCGTCCTGCTGAGCCGCGCGGAGGATTTCCAGCAACGCGCGGCTGGCGAGCTGGGGCTTAAAACTCGCCGCCACCCCATCCGCGACCGCGCAGAGACCGGACTCTGGCGCGATCGGGAGTGGCTGTGGTGGCAGGTCATCTCGTTGCTTCACCTGATCCGCTGCGAGCAGGGCATCCTGCTGTTGCCGAGGGATGAGGCCACGGTGTTGGACGATGACCAGTTCTTGCGGATGATTCCGAGCGGGCTCTGTCATAACTCGGCTTTTAGAGATGATGACGCACTTAGACGCTGAACCGAGTACGGCCTCCGCATAATGTCAATCAGCTGGTGCCATGTCGCGTAGACGTCACAAGAAAAAGCGATCTCTCGCAGAGACGCAAAGGCGCAGAGAAGAAGAGAAGAACAAGAGAGGCGCACTGGGAACATCGAGCAAGCTCTTTCTTCCTTTGCGCCTCTGCGTCTCTGCGCGAGCCTCTTCTTGCCACGTCACAATATCACGCGACATCATGTCGAGGCCGCACCACGCTGAACCTACCCAAAGCGCTGAAATATGATAAGGCGGATGCCCTAATAAGTACCTCAATAAAAAAACTTAAATTGATGAGTAGTTGATCTTATATTCAGAGCCATATCCAGAAAGTATTTTTCCTATTGATTCCCTTAAGCTTGCTAAGCTTTCATAGGCAGACGCGGGAATCCATTGATATTTTATGAATCGCCATAGAATTTGGTAGTGATACCGATTATACGGCTTAGGCATCAATCTTATATCACGGTAATGCGATACCCGATGTCGGATCGCACAATGTTCTGCTGTCGAGACAACGAGCTACTATCGGCCCCTGAACAGCCAACCCATCCGAGAGCCACCGATGAGCGCAACCCATGTGATCGCCACCGCCGACACCTGGATCGAAGGCGAGGCAGTGCGCCAGTTGGAGCAGACCGCTGCGCTTCCGGGCATGCGCGCTGCCGTCGGCCTTCCCGATCTGCATCCTGGTAAGGGCTATCCGATCGGCGCCGCTTTTCTCGCCGATCGTCTCTATCCGGCCTTGGTTGGCAATGACATCGGCTGCGGTATGGCGCTGTGGCAGACCGAGCTGCCTTGCCACAAGCTCAAGCCCGAGCGGGCCGCCGCGCGCTTGACCGGCTTGGAAGGCGCCTGGGAGGGCGATCTGGAGCAGTGGCGCGTGGAGCAGGGGCTTGAGGCCACGGCCTTCGACAGCGCGCTGGGCACCATCGGCGGTGGCAATCATTTTGCCGAGCTACAAGCGGTCGAAGCGATCCACGACCGCGACCGTTTCGCAGCGCTGGAACTCGATCAACACCAACTGATGCTGCTGGTTCACAGCGGCTCGCGCGGGCTGGGCGAGTCGATCCTGCGCGCGACGATTGACTGCCATGGCCATCAGGGCTTGGAGCCGAACACCGAACCCGCGCGCGACTATCTTCAAGCGCATGATCAGGCCCTGCGCTGGGCCGAGGCCAACCGCCGGCTGATCGCCGAACGCATCCTCGATGCGCTGGGGATCGATGCCGAGCGACGGCTCGATGTCTGGCACAACCTGGTGCAGCCCGTGGACTGGCAGGGTGAGCGACTGTGGCTGCATCGCAAGGGGGCGGCGCCGGCTGATCGCGGGCCGGTGGTCATCCCGGGCTCGCGCGGCACCCTGTCCTATCTGGTGCAGCCCAGCGCCGAGAGCGAGGTCAGTTTGCGCTCGCTGGCCCATGGCGCTGGGCGCAAATGGAAGCGCGGCGAGGTGCGCGGTCGGCTGAGCGCCCGGCAACGTCCGGAGGATCTGCTCAAGACCGACTTTCCCTTGATAGAATCGCCGAAATCCCCCGCCACGACTGGGCTGGCGGGCAATTTCGGATTTCACGCGGATGGCTACATGGTGACTTGCAGGAGGTCCAGTATCTGTTCTTGCTCCGGTGTTGGGGTGCTGTTCTGATCGAACTCAGCGCCGTTGACCGCGACTCTGTTGCGCGTGATCTGCGCCAAGCAATCGATCACCCCGCGGAAGGTCCAGCGTCGATCTTCGCCCTTGCCATCGTTGGCAAACAACGGCGCGAGCCGTTGCTCCATGTGCCATTGCAGGTAATAGGCCAGCATACAGAGAAAGACGTGGCTGCGAATGCGCTCATCGGTCTTGTGATAAACCGGGCGAATCTCTAACTGCACGGTCTTGAGATTGCGAAAGGCGCGCTCAACAAAGGCCAGACTTTTATAGGCGCGCACCACCTCCAAGGTCTTCATCTCCTCCTGGTCGACATCGCTGGTGATGACATAGCAGCCATCGAAGCGCTTCTCGTGCTCCACCTTCTCGGCGTTAATCGACCAGGTCAGGCGATGCTGGCAAGAGGTCTGCTGTTGCGGATCGGCCTCGATCGCCCACTGGATGAATTTGCCCATCTTGTATTTGGCCAACACCTTGCCGACACGCGCCCCGAGCTTCTCAACGGTCGTAGCACGCTTGTAGGCCGCGATCTCAGTCAGGGTCTTGGTGGTCAGATCCAGCAGCCGTTGGCGCGTCTGAGATTCGCGTACAGCCGTCTGTGGGTTGCGACAGAGGCAATAGCGGCGGGTCGGGTCGTTAGGATCACTGACCTCATGGATCGTGCGCTCATCGAACAGATCAAGGGTGATCACCTTGTTTTTCAGCAGCGTCATCATCTCGCCATGAGTCAAAGCGCCGATGGTCTGCAAGTCCGCCTCGTCTTTCAATGCGTCAATGTTGCTGCGGGTGACCATCCCGCGATCACCGACAAAGATGACCTTCTCAATGCCATAGCAGCGCTTGATCTCATGCACCTTGTCGACCACGGTGCTTTCATCCTTGGTATTGCCCGCGTAGACTTCCACCCCAACCGGACAACCTTGGTCATTGCAAATGAGCCCGACGACAATCTGCTCACGGCTTTTCTTGCCATCGCGGTTATAGCCAAAGGCGACCAGTTTGCTGTCTTTGTAGTCGCCTTCAAA
>POWB01000004.1:148935-203006 GCA_010912705.1 Halochromatium sp. | reverse complement strand
GCTCAGGCTCAGACGCAGCCCGAGGCCCAGGCCGCCGATGCACGGCCCACTGGCGACATGACCCCCGCCAACGCCGCAGCACCCCAGGTGACGCAACAGGCCAGCGCCAGCACCTACAGCCCCGGCGGCACCCTGACCCTGACCCAGACCATCGGCGAAAGCGGCGACAGCCCACCGGTGGCCCTGCTCTGGGCGCCCAGCCTACCGGCTGGCTGGAGCATCCTGCCCGACTCGGTGAGCGGCCAGGGCGCCCCTGAGCTGAGCGCCAGCGGCGAAGCGATCCTGTTCCTCGCCAGCAGCCTGCCGCAGCCGCTGAGCTTCAGTTACCAGGTGCAGATTCCTGCCACTGCCAGCGGTGCGCAGACCATCGCGGCCGCACTCTCGTACCAACGCCTCGGCATGAGCAACCCGGCCCAGGTCGCTCCCGCAGCACTCTCACTGCACAGCGACGGCACCCCCATCGGCGACTGCCACGGCAGCGCCTTCCGCATCACCGCACCCGTCACCAGGGGCCAGCAGGGTTACAGCTCCGAGGTCAGCCTCGAGGTTGCCGACAGCGTTCAGGTGAGCCCTGGCGCCGAGCTGCAGCTGCGCGCCCCACGCATCCACTTCGCCCCTGGCTTCCGCGTCGAGACCGGCGGCCGGCTCGGCGCCACCGCCGCGGCGGTCAATTGCTCGGCCACTGTAAGCGCCTCCAGCGCCTCGTTATGAACGTATCGCTTGCTCTCCTCATATCGCTGATCGCGGCCAGCTTGGCGCTCTCCGAGCAGGCCAACGCTCAGCCGCCGAACCCGCTCAACGACACCGGCATTGACTGGTGCGCCAATGGCGACAGCAATAACCTCGCCTGCCCAGTCAGCGGCTATCCGGGTCAGGATGGCGAGCATGGGCGCGACCTGACCCATCACGACGATCGCGATGGCTATGCCGGTTTCAGCTTCACTAAGCTCGATGCCCAGGGCCTGGATCTGCCGGACGAGGCCAGTGACTGGACCTGCGTGCGCGATAACGTTACTGGCGCCATCTGGGAGGTCAAGACCGACGATGGCGGTCTGCGCGATAAGGACTGGACCTATAGCTGGTACGACCGCGACTCGCCCGATGGTCGACCTGGTACTGAAAACGGTGGCAGCTGCGCCAGCACTGGCCGCTGCGACACCGAGAAGTACGTCGAGGACGTCAACGCCCAGGGCCTCTGCGGCTTCACCGATTGGCGCCTACCAACGCCGAAGGAGCTGGCTGGGATGGCCTATATCGGGCGCACCCATCCCACCATCGATACGGACTATTTCCCCAATATCCTATCTGAAGGGTTCTGGTCTTCGTCAGCCTATGCCAACAGCGCTTACTACGCATGGGTCGTCTATTTTGGCTATGGCGGCGTCTATGGCGACGATAAGAGCAACAACAGCCGCGTGCGTCTTGTGCGCGCCGAATACGGGTCTTTGTCCTTTGTTGACAACGGCGATGGCACTGTCACCGACGCCAATACCGGGCTGATGTGGACGCAATGCAGCGCTGGCCAGAGCGGGCCTGACTGCGGCGCGGGTAGCGCCGATGGGATGACCTGGCAGCAGGCCCTCATCTATGCCGATGAGGCGATCCTGGCCGGCTACAACGATTGGCGTCTGCCCAACCGCAAGGAACTGCAATCGTTGGTTGATTACAGTCCCTCGCGGCCGACGATTGACGCGCAGGTCTTCCCGGCGACGCCGTCTAGCTATTTCTGGTCTTCGTCATCAGTCGCTGGCAATGCGGGCAGCGCGTGGCGCGTCCATTTCGGCAGTGGCGACGTCGGCTACGGCGGTAAGGGTTTCGACAGGGAGGTTCGCCTTGTGCGCGATGAACAGCACTTTGGCCTGTTGTCTTTACAGCTCTCAATCACCGGCGGCGGTCAAGGCGTCGTGATCAGCGATCCTCCCGGCATCAACTGCGGCACTGACTGCCGGGGGGACTTTGCCGCCGGCAGCGAGATCACCCTGACCGCCATTCCGACCACTGGCTCGCGCCTGACGAGTTGGGGCGAAGTCAACTGTGGCGCTACCACCACCTGCACTCTGACCCTGGATAGCGCCAAAACGCTCATTGTC
Organism: Halochromatium sp.; assembly: GCA_010912705.1. Classification (GTDB taxonomy): domain Bacteria; phylum Pseudomonadota; class Gammaproteobacteria; order Chromatiales; family Chromatiaceae; genus Lamprobacter. The sequence continues at coordinate 200,916 of POWB01000004.1, read as the reverse complement.
ACCTTCGAGCCAGAGCCCGTTGCTACCCACACCGCGCCCGAGCGCTACGTGCCCGGCGGTTTATTCAGCGTTAGCAATTATGTCAGCTTCCCGGATGGCGAGGGCGCGCTCAGTCTGATCTGGACCCCGCAACTGCCGCCCGGCTGGTCGGTAGTCGCGGTCGAGGGCGATGGCAGCCCGGAGCTTGACGCCAGCACCGGCGAGATCAGCTTCCTCGGTCGCCTGCAACGTCCGCTGGAGCTAGATTTCCGCTACCAAGTCAGCGTCCCCAGCGACGCCCGCTACCCCAAGACCCTCTCCGCTCTGGCGCGCTATCGCGATGCCAGCATGAACGACTTCGCCAGCCTCAATGTCGCCCCAGCCATCCTCAATCTCGAGCAGCAGCCGGTTGAGCCCCACAGCGCCGACCACGAGGAGCCCAGCTGGCGCATCGACACCACCGAGCTGAGCGACCTGCTGCTGTACTGGCGCGAGCAGGCCTACCATGTCGACCGCAATCGTCCCGACGGCTACAACGCCGGCCCTGGCGACACCAACGGCGACCGCCACAGCGCCGACTACCAAGACCCGCCTTGGCGCATCGACTCCTTCGAGGCCAACCGCGTCATCGGCTACTGGCGCGCTGGCGCCTATCATGTCAACCCTGAGAGCGACGACGGCTACGCCCCCGGTGCGCAGCAGACGCTCAGTGCGCTGACTGCTCAGGCGCCGCCTGCTCAGGCTCAGACGCAGCCCGAGGCCCAGGCCGCCGATGCACGGCCCACTGGCGACATGACCCCCGCCAACGCCGCAGCACCCCAGGTGACGCAACAGGCCAGCGCCAGCACCTACAGCCCCGGCGGCACCCTGACCCTGACCCAGACCATCGGCGAAAGCGGCGACAGCCCACCGGTGGCCCTGCTCTGGGCGCCCAGCCTGCCGGCGGGCTGGAGCATCCTGCCCGACTCGGTGAGCGGCCAGGGCGCCCCTGAGCTGAGCGCCAGCGGCGAAGCGATCCTGTTCCTCGCCAGCAGCCTGCCGCAGCCGCTGAGCTTCAGTTACCAGGTGCAGATCCCTGCCACTGCCAGCGGTGCGCAGACCATCGCGGCGGCACTCTCGTACCAACGCCTCGGCATGAGCAACCCGGCTCAGGTCGCTCCCGCTGCGTTGCCAATCAATAGCGAAGATGCGCCGGTTGGCGATTGCCACAGGAGCGCCTTCAGCGTCACTGAACCGGTTGCCAGCGGCCGCCAGGTTGTCAGTTCCGAGGTCAGCCTGGAGGTTACCGGTAGCGTTCGGGTTAATACCGGCGCCGCACTGCAATTGCGCGCCCCACATATCCGTTTCGCCACCGGCTTCCACGTCGAGACTGGCGGCCGGCTCAGCGCCATCGCCGACGCCGGGGTGACCTGCCCAGCGGCTAGCGCAATCCTTGACCAGCGCCCTGCGGCAGCCGCCAGCACGCGCACCGCGCCCGAGGCCATGAGTGCCGAGGCTGCGGAAACCGCCAGCCTCAGCAAGAGGCCGGCAGCGGCAGTAACAGCGGCACCGATCCTCGTGACCGACCCCGCCGCCTTACCCGGCTGGCTGCACGACCAACTGCGCGCGCTGGGCATCGACCCCGACCCCAGCACGCTGACCAGCAGCCTGCTCGACGCCGACGAGCACTGGCTGATCCTCGAGACCCGCCAAGCCCTGCTCACCAGCGACAGCAACCAGGGTGCCAGCGACCTCTACCGGCTCGACCTCTTGACCGATCAGCTCCAGCTCATCAGCGCCACCGAGCAGGGCAGGGCAGGCAATGGCCCCAGCCGCTATCCGGCCGCGGATGCCAGCGGCGAGCGGATCATCTTCGAGAGCGAGGCCGATGACTTGGTGCCGCACGATAGCAACGCCGTCAGCGACCTCTTCCTGCATGACCTAGCCTTGGCTCAGACGCAGCGCCTGACCGATGCGCTCGGCGCCTCCGCGCACCCCGGCATCGACGCCCAAGGGCAGGAGATCGTCTACGACCAGCGCCGTGACGCCGAACGCCGCACCCTGCTGATTACCGCGACCGGCAGCAGCGAGGCCGCGACCCGCCTCAGCCTTGCCACCGCTCCAGACGGCCGCCCAGTCGACGCCCACCACCCGGCGATCAGCGCCGATGGGCGCTTCGTCGCCTACCTCGAACAGATGGCCTTGGGCGCTGCAGACGATTCAGTTGCTGCGGATGATTCAAGCGCTGCAGACGTTGCAGACGTTGCAGACGTTGCAGACGTTGCAGACGTTGCAGACGTTGCAGACGTTGCAGACAGGCTAGGTGCTACAGACGCGCTACGCGCCTGCCAGATCCACGTCTACGATCGCGCCACCCAGGTCTATCACCGCCAACCCTGTCCGGCGGCCTTGGCCGAGTCCAGCGAGCAGGCGCGCCCGGCCTTCAGTCCCACAGGCGATCAGCTCCAGTGGCTGCTGCCAGGACAGGCACAACCGCTGACCCTGCGCAATCCGCTCCACCCGGGATGGCGCTGAGCAGCCAACTGCTCGATGTGGCCATCATTGAGGCCACCGAGACAGGCGCTGCGTCTCACACAGCGCTGAAGGGCCAGGGCGCGCCACCCCATGAACTTCCTGATGGACTCGAAGCGCTGCGCCCGCACAACCTGCTCACCTACAAATCGCAGCATGAACCGCTGAACGCCTGGACCCTGGATGAGTTGATCGGCCACTACGTCAACTACCGCAAGCTCAGACGCCAGCCAAACGGCAAACGCCATCGGCGCGCGGCCTTCGGCCTCTACGCCGTCGCCACCCGCTTTCCGCGCAAACTGGCGCGCCGCTATCGGCTACAGGCCACCGCTTGGGAAGGGGTCTATGAACTGCCTTGGGGCGCCCATCAGGTCCGCCTGATCGTCCTCAATGGCATTGCCAAGCACCCACGCAACGCCCCCTGGGAACTCTTCGCCAGCGAGCAAGATCGGCTGCGCCAGGGCTTGATCCACTATCGCGCCCGCTACCCAAACCGGCGCCGCGGCGGACACGGGGAACTGTTTGAACGCCTCTATCTGATATATCGACGGGAGAACCCGACCATGGCCTACACGATGGAAGACTTTCTGCGCGAGACCCATGAACTGGTGCTCGCCAACATGACCCCCGAGGAGCGGCTCAAGGGGCTTGATCCCGAAGAGCGCCTCAAGGGGCTTGATCAAGCCACCATCGAAGCCTGGTTGGCGAAGCAGCGCCGGGATCATTAAAGCATCAGCAGTCATGGGTTGCTGCTGGGGGGCTGGCGCAAGAGCGAGGGCAGGGAGGGGATCAAGGTCTAGAGCAAGGACGAGAGCTTGGGTATGCAGCTTGAGCGATGAGCCATAGATGGGTTGCCGGCTGTTCTGGTTGCTGAGCGATCAGTCGCCGCCGATCGTGTTGGACAATCTGCTGACCGATACCACTCCTTTCAGCGCAGATCAACTATGCTTATGAATAAGGCGTTCTCAAGGATGGGACTGCACCGGGTGCTTTTGCTTAGTTGCCGAGCGGGAGTTTTGGTGTCGGCAACAGGTGCTTGATATTGCTCAACAGTTGGTCAAGGTTTTGTCTAGAGCTTGATCTTAACGCATTGACATTTAGGAGGGTCTTATGTTCGGCCCACTCGATCGCTGGCTATTCGTCCTGATCGCCACGCTCGGCCTGCTCCTAAGCAGTCTCTCAGCCCAAGCCGATGAGTTCTGCGTCGACAGCGCCGCCGGATTACAGACCGCCCTGACCACGGCGGCTTACAACGATGTGGATGATCGTATCCAACTGGTGCAAGGCACCTATAACGGCAATTTTAGCTATCCCAGCCTGAAAGCTGATGATCTTGAACTCATCGGCGGTTATGTCAGCGGTTGCGAGAATCGCACGCAAGATCCCGCCAATACGGTGCTTGATGGTGGTGGTACTAATACCGCGCTCGTTTTGGTGGCACGGGGCTTGGATGCCGCTTTCAACATTGATGGGGTGACGCTGCAGAATGGCGTGCGGACCAGTGGCGAGCAAGATGGCGGCGGATTGTTTTCCGAAAACAGCGGCTCAGTGAGCCTGGTGCAGACTGTTGTCGCGAACAATCGTGCTGGCGCAGAGGGCGGCGGTGCCTATATTGTTTCCGGTCAGGTGACCCTGGAGACTAATGTTTTTACTGGAAATGAAGCAGCAGGGACTGGTGGTGGCGCGATTATTTATGCAGATCGTGCGGATTTGACTGGGAACCGTTTTGTGACCAACACCGGCGACTACGCTGGCGGCCTTCATCTTAATCAAGTCAAAACAGCGGCGCTCAACGGAAATGAATTTTCGCAAAATACCGCATCACGAGATGGTGGCGGAGCTTATCTGTATGACTTGGAAACGGCCTATTTAACAGAAAATCGTTTTACCGATAATGTCAGTGAGCTTGCTGCTGGTGGCGGTGTTTTTATTAACAATCAGTATGATCCCTATAATGGCCTGATTCATCTTACGCGAAACGAGTTTTCTGGTAATGCCGCGCAAACTTTTGGAGGTGCGGCCTATCTTGTCAGCTACTATTCTAATGACCGGGATATCGTTTTGACCGAAAATGAATTTTCGAGCAATACCGCACAAGGCGATGCTGGTGGCGTCTATTTTAATCTCTATCGCAGCAACGTCAACTTAGCGAAAAACGCATTTTCGAACAACTCATCGCAAGCCTCCGGCGGAGCGGTCTATATTCGTGTGCCCGTGTCAATCAATCATCTCGTCGAGGTCGTCAATAATGTGCTGATCGATAATGACGCAGAGCTTTCCGGCGGCGGCATAGTCGTTGATGTCAGTCAGCCCAGTCGGATCAGCCTGTTAAACAATGTCTTGTTTGGCAATGTCGCCGGTAGCGCAACCTCGACCGATGGCCTCGGCGGAGGTCTCCTGCTGAGCACGATCGAAGGCACGCTCTCGCTTACCAACAACAGCATCGTACAGAACCGCGCACCCAAGGGTGGCGGTGTTGCATTGCAGCTAACCAGCGCAGGCGCCTCAGTCGGCGGGGTGCTGCTCAATAATCTGTTCTGGGCCAATCAAGGCTCGCCAGGCCAGGACCTTTGGATCAACAACGATTTCGATGACGATTTTAATCTCTACCCGCTGACACTGGGCTATAACAACTTCGATCAAACCCTGGTCAGCGGCATCAATATGACCCTGCCAATCCTGATCAACCCCAGTAATTACGATGCTATCAATCCCCTGTTCGTTGATCTCGCCCAAGGCGATTTGAGCCTGTCCAATGGCTCGCCGATGATCAACGCCGGCGACCCTGATACCAGAGGACTGCCCGCCGCCGATGTCGCCGGCCAGCCGCGCTTGGTTGGTCAGATCGTCGATATCGGTGCCTATGAAAACCCGACCGGCGACCCATCCCTAGCCGAGCTTAACGTCGGCCTAGAAGGCAATGGCAGTGGCACCCTGACCTCCGAACCCGCGGGCATCGACTGCGGGCTTGAGTGTAACGCGGTGTTTGCCGCGGGCACCGAGGTCACCCTGACCGCCACCCCCGACAGCGCGATGATGTTCGCCGGCTGGAGCGGCGCCTGCTCGGGCACTGAGCCGACCTGCACGCTGATCCTGAACGAGGCGACCATCGTCATCGCGCACTTCGAGCAGGGCTATCCGATCACCCCCCAAATCACTCCGAGCGGCGCCGGTACCGTCACTTGCGAGCCTAATCCGGTCTTGAGCGGTGGCGACAGTCTGTGCACCGCAAGGCCCGCCAGTGGCTATGGCTTCGTGGCCTGGAGTAGCGATTGCACCAGCACCGACAATCAGCGCTGCACCCTGACCAACATCATTGGCAACCAGTCGGTCACCGCCGAGTTCACCGCTACCGCTGACCTCAGCGCCAGCCAAGCGGTCAGCGACCCTTACAATCCCGGCGGTCTGTTGACCGTCACTGCGCAGTTCAACGACACCAGCGGCGCGGAGGCGCGTAATTTGACCTGGTTCCCTGAACTGCCCTCGGGCTGGACGCTGATCAGCGCCACCGGCGATGGCGCACCCCAAGTCGCTAACGGGGAGATCCTGTTCACCGGCACCCTGAGTCTACCGATCGACTTCAGCTATCAGGTTCGCGTGCCCGAGCGTGCGCGCGGTGACCAGCAACTGGCCGCCACGCTGAGCTATCAGTCGACCGAGATCACCAATCCGATCACGCTGCTCGCCGAGCCTGATCCGCTGCCGGTCGCGCAGATTGAGATCGACCGTCACAGCGCCGATTACCAAGATCCGGCCTGGAGCATCGATGGCACCGAGGCCGGTCGCGTGCTGGCGTATTGGCGTGCCAGGGCCTATCACATCGATCCGGCCGGCGTGGATCAATACAATGAGGGCGAGGGCGACACCGACGGCGAGCGGCATAGTGCCGATTATCTCGAGCCCTGGTGGAGCATTGATACCTTTGAGGCCAACCGCGTCCTCGGCTACTGGCGTGCGCCTTCCTACTACTACGAACCGCTCGGTGACGATCATTATGCGCCCGGTAGCGAGCAGCCCGCGCGTGCGATGTCGCGGTCGCTCACTGAGCCCTTCACGGAGGCGGATTCCCCCTCGGCATTGCAGTCCGCCAGTGTTGGCTTCTACACCCCAGGTACGACCCTGACCATCACCAATACCTTGGGGCGGAGCGGCGATGACCCGCTGCTTGCGCTGGTCTGGGTGCCGAGCCTGCCGCAGGGCTGGATACTCGACAGCGTCAGCGGTGCCGGCGCCCCTGAAATCAGCCCCTCGGGCGCGGAGATCCTGTTCACGACCAGTGAGACGCTCAGCTTGCCGCTGACCTTCAGCTACAGCGTCCAGGTGCCGGCCAGCGCGAGCGGGCCACAGCGCATTGCCGCTGAATTCACCTATCAGCGCCTCGGCATGATCAATACCGACAGCGCCCCGGTGACGCCAAATCCGCTCGTCCTCAGCGACACTGATACGGGAGGCGACTGTAGCCCCGGCGAGGTCGTGCTGATCAATCCGGTGACGGGCTCGCAAACCCAGCGCTCTGAGGTGAGTATCCAGGTCGCTGGCACGGTCACCGTGGCGAGCGGCGCGGCGCTCGAGCTGACCGCCCCGCGTATCCTTTTCGCGCCGGGCTTCAGCGTCGAGCGCGGTGGGCGACTCCAGGCAACCGCGGCCGCGGTGAACTGCACGGCAACATCATCCACCGCCGCCCAGGGTCAGCCATTCGCGAGCAGCAACCGGTCTGAGCCGGGGACAGCAGCCGAGCCCTTCACGGCGGCAGCCGAGCCGATGACGGCCGCGCCCAGCTACATCGCCAGCGCGGAGGCCTTACCGCTGTGGCTGCAAGCGCGGCTCGCCGAGTTCAAGATCGACACCGACAGCGAGGCACTGACCAGCGGCCTGCTCGATGCCGATGAACGCTGGCTGATCCTGCAAACCACGCAAGCATTGCATGCCGCCGATAGCAATGGCGTCAGCGATCTTTATCGCCTCGATCTGCTCAGCGATCAGCTCGAACTGATCAGCGTCACTGAGAGCGGGCAGGCCGGTAACGGTGCCAGTGTTGATGCGAGCGCCGATCGGCTCGGTGAGCGGGTCGTGTTCAGCAGTGTGGCAAGCGATCTGGTCCCCAGTAGCGGCAACGGCAACGACATCAGTCATCTGTTCCTGCGCGATCTGGCACTGGGCGTCACGGAGCGACTGACGCACAGCGATCAGACCTCGGCGCATCCGGCGATGGATCAGCAGGCGAGTGTGCTGCTGTATGACCAGACACAGCAAGACGGTGGTCGCCAGATCCTCGGTCAGGCGCTGACGGAAGGCGCGGCGGCGGCGGTCGTGCCGCTGAGTGACGGCGATCCCGGTACTGATGCGCATCATCCAGCCCTGAGCGCCGATGGACGCTTCCTCGCCTATCTGAGCCAGGGGCGTGCACTGGAGCACAGCACAGCTGAGCCTGGTACCGAGGTCGCGATCTGCGAGATCGTTTGGCAGGATGTCGTCACTGGACAAGTGCAGCGCCAGCCTTGTCCGGCCACGCTGATTAAGGCAGGCACCTCGGTCCGCGCGATCTTCAGTGCGGACGCTGGGGCGCTGTCTTGGTATGCAACCGGTCAGCCTGAGCCGATGGTGTTGCTCAATCCGTTCGCCGATGCCCTGTCCAGACACTGAGCATTCGCTTTAGGTGTTAGGCGGCGGATGTGCGCCCAAGGACGGGGGGTTGAACAGTCTGCCTTGTTGCCGAAGCCGGAAATCCCGCTTCGGCAACAGGCGTTTCGCCGTGCTCGACACAATGGAGGCCTGCCATGGCCCTTTGCTCAATCACCGGCCGGTTTGCCTGCGCTCCCGGTCGCGCCATTGCCCTGCTGCTGTTCCTAATCGCCCTGCCGGTCGCCGCCGATGACTGGTCTGTCGACGATGACAACCAAACTGGCACCGAGGATGGAACCCGTTTCGCGCCCTTTATCCGCATCCAAACCGCCATCGACACTGCCGCTAGCGGCGATACCATTGCGGTCGCCGCCGGCGTCTATGACGAAGCACTGACCATCGCTGATAAGCGCCTGCTGCTGCAAGGCGGGTTCGCCGGCGCCACGCCTCAGCAGTACGCCAGCGGTCAAGGCGGCGATTTCATCACCCGCTTTGCCGGCGACGACAGCAGCCGCATCAACGGCCAACCCCAAGCGCCGACCATCCGTATCGAGGGCGAGAGTAGCGGCAGCAGTATCGACGGATTCACCATCACCGGCGGTCAGCGCGGCATCGAACTGCCAGACTGGCCGATACTCGATGGCCTCTCGATCAGCAACAATCGCATCGAAGGCAATGGGCTCAGCGATCCCGCCCCGGACGTCGGTGGTGGTCTTGCGCTCGGCACGCATACCAACACCCGGGTCATTTCCAACCAGATCCTCGGCAATCGCGCCGGGCGCGGCGGTGGCATCGGCGGTGGTGGTACCGACCTGATCCTGCAGGGCAATACCATCCGCGGCAATGAGGGCATCTCCGACCACGGCGGCGGGGCCTATCTCTGGGGAACGGGGACCATCGTCGGTAATCTCATCGCCGATAACCGCATCGGTGAAGCCTTGGGCTACGGCTGGGGCGGCGGATTGATCGTCTTCGGCAACGGCCCCGAGGGCAGGACCCAGATGCGCATTTCTGGCAATCGCTTTGTCGGCAACCTTGCACCCTCGGCTGGCGGCGCTGTGTTCATCGACGATGACGCCATCGCCTGGTTCGACCATAACCTGGTCTATCGCAACCGAACCGAGGACCCCTTCGGCGGTTCGGCGCTCTATGTCGATTGTCTTGATCCGGCAATTGGCTCGCGCGTTGAGGTCGATCACTCGACCTTTGTCGCCAACGGCGACCCGGCGATGCCCGACACGATGAGCCCCATCCGGATCGACTGCTCGGATCTGCAGGTGCGCAATTCGATCATTTGGGGCAATTCCGGCAACGCCTTCCATCTGTTCGACTCGGCCAGCTTAACGGTGCGCTACAGCCTGATCCAAAGTGGCTGGGCGGAACTGCTGCCGGACGACGAGGGCGGGTTTGTGATTCACCCCGAAGCCTGGCCGGGCCTGGGTAATCTGGTCGATATCGATCCGCTGTTCGCTGATCCTGCGCAAGACGATTACCATTTGCGCTCCATTGTTGGACGTTGGCAGGCGTCGCTCGGCCAATGGGTCAGTGACTCCGAGACGAGTCCGGCCATTGATGCGGCTGACCCGGCAAGTGCCTTTAGCGACGAGCCACGGCCCAATGGCTGGCGGGCCAATCTTGGCGCCTATGGGCAGACGGCGGAGGCCAGTCTGTCGCCAGCTGACGGGCCGGTGAGCGTCTCCTGCGAGACGGGGCCGCGGCTGATCACCGCGCTGGATGTCAATGAGGCGTTGGAGATGCTTTCGGAGACCGAGATCATCACCGCGGGTGCGGTGACCGTGCAATCAGGTGGCAGTCTGATCGTTCAGGCGACGCAGACGATCAGGCTGGGGGCGGGGTTTCGGGTAATCGCCGGCGGGCGTTTCCTCGCCATGGTGCGGGAGACAGACTGTCAAGCGCCTCGGACTTGGTAGGGAACGAAACCGCACCCTGTCTCTCAGACCAGCGCAAGGGCCAGATTGTTGAGCCTTCTCGGTTGGGCATCAGGTGCCCCTGCTGCCAATCAGCAGATGGCCGGAGCGAACATAATCGGCTAGACTTCGGGACTATCGTTTCGCATTTCAATCGTCTTGCTTCGACATTGTCCGTCAGTCTCTTTCCGATTTGAGCACCAGGATGTTGAGCGCCACTGTGGCGCGTGGGCAGGGAAGTAGAGAGGAGACAGCCGACTCTCGGCCCATCGCCCATCGAAGAGACCTGTCCAAGATCGTTATTTATGGAGTGATCTGTTGATGAATCCTCGTCTTGTCGTCCGTGATCTGGTATGGAATCGCTTTTTCTCCTCCGGGCTGTTGCTCCTTCTGCCCATCCTTGCTTTGATCCTCTTCTCTGGCAGCGTCACGGCGGCCACCTTCATGGTCACCAGTGTCACGGACACTGGCCCAGGCTCCCTGCGCCAAGCGGTGCTGGATGCCAACGCCCAAGCGGGCGCCGACACCATCCAGTTTGGCGCCGGCTCCTCCGGCATCATCAATCTGCAGAGCACCATTGAGATCACCGAGGATCTCACCATCGTTGGCAACACGACCAACACCGTCAATGGCGGGTTTGCAGGAAGCGTTTTCAAGATCCTAGCGCCGGCCGATTCCGTGACCGACCCCATCCAAGTCAGCCTGCAAGGCTTCTCGATCAGCAACGGCACCACCGCGATCGAGACCGGTGGCGCGCTGACAGTCACAGGCTTAACCATCCGTGGTAGTGGCACGGGGATCAAGGTTGATGGCGGGCAGGCGAGCCTGGACCTCAACAATGCGAGGTTGAGCGGAATCACATCCAATAGTGTTCATGGTCTTTCTGCCAGTGTCACCAATATTACGAACAGCGAGATCACGAATTCTGGTAAGGCTCATTTTACGGGAGTGAACACCGTCGTCAGTATCACTGATACCCTGTTTTCCGCCGCGCGTATTGACATCCAATCTAGCGCAAGTTTGACGCTGATAAGGAGCACGGTTGAAGATAACGAATATGATGGATATGGAGCGCTGTATCTTTATAGTGCGAGCGCCTACATCGTCGACTCGACCTTTGAGAACAACTCGCAAACATACTATTTTTCTGGAAGTGGAGCTATTTGGGGTCAAGGCGCTCAGATCACGCTAATCAATTCAACCTTTTCCAATAATCGAACGGCGAGTACCCGTTTCGGCGGAGGTGCGATAGCGGCTTATGAAGGGACAATCATCAACGGATTCAATCTGACCTTTACCGGCAACAGCTCTGCAGCCCGTGGCGGCGCCCTCTATTTGCACAGCAGTAGTGACCAAGTGGCGATGGCCAACAGCCTGTTCATCGGTAATCAAGCGACGGCTGGCAAAGAGATCTATGTCAATGCCGGCATCTTCGATTCGATGGGTTATAACCTCTTCGGCGAGAACGGTGATCCTGGACTCCACAATGTCACCCCAGAGCCCAGCGACATGGTGCTTGCCGGCGCCGCCGACAGCGTCCTCGCCCCACTCGGCGACAACGGCGGCCCGACCTGGACCCATCTGCTCCAAGCCGGCAGCCCGGCCCTAGACGCCGGCGACAACAGCCTCATCGCCTTTGGTACCGACTACGACCAACGCGGCCCCGGCTATCCGCGCATCCTCAACGAGATCGTCGACATCGGCGCAGTCGAGGGCACCGGTGGCGGTGCCGTTGAGACCTATGCGCTGACCGTTACCAAGACCGGCAATGGTCGAATCACGAGTCAACCGGCGGGCATCGATTGCGGGAGCGATTGCGTCGCTTCCTTCGCCGCCAATGCCTCGGTGGTTCTGACTGCCACCCCAGAAGCAGGCGCAACCTTTGGTGGATGGACCGGTGCTTGCAGCGGCAATGTCACCACCTGCGAACTCACCATGGATGCGCCACGCACCACAACGGCCAGCTTTAACGCGAGCGGCTCAGCTACTTTCACAGTCACCAATCTCAGAGACACTGGCCCAGGCTCCCTGCGCCAAGCAGTGCTCGATGCCAACGCCCAGGCGGGCGCCGACACCATCCAGTTTGGCGCCGGCTCCTCTGGCATCATTACTCTGCAGAGCACCATTGAGATCACCGATGACCTGACCATCGTTGGCAACACGACCAACACCGTCAATGGCGGGTTTGCAGGAAGCGTTTTCAAGATCCCAGCGCCGGCCGATTCCGTGACCGACCCCATCCAAGTCAGCCTGCAAGGCTTCTCGATCAGCAACGGCACCACCGCGATCGAGACCGGTGGCGCGCTGACAGTCACAGGCTTAACCATCCGTGGTAGTGGCACGGGGATCAAGGTTGATGGCGGGCAGGCGAGCCTGGACCTCAACAATGCGAGGTTGAGCGGAATCACATCCAATAGTGTTCATGGTCTTTCTGCCAGTGTCACCAATATTACGAACAGCGAGATCACGAATTCTGGTAAGGCTCATTTTACGGGAGTGAACACCGTCGTCAGTATCACTGATACCCTGTTTTCCGCCGCGCGTATTGACATCCAATCTAGCGCAAGTTTGACGCTGATAAGGAGCACGGTTGAAGATAACGAATATGATGGATATGGAGCGCTGTATCTTTATAGTGCGAGCGCCTACATCGTCGACTCGACCTTTGAGAACAACTCGCAAACATACTATTTTTCTGGAAGTGGAGCTATTTGGGGTCAAGGCGCTCAGATCACGCTAATCAATTCAACCTTTTCCAATAATCGAACGGCGAGTACCCGTTTCGGCGGAGGTGCGATAGCGGCTTATGAAGGGACAATCATCAACGGATTCAATCTGACCTTTACCGGCAACAGCTCTGCAGCCCGTGGCGGCGCCCTCTATTTGCACAGCAGTAGTGACCAAGTGGCGATGGCCAACAGCCTGTTCATCGGTAATCAAGCGACGGCTGGCAAAGAGATCTATGTCAATGCCGGCATCTTCGATTCGATGGGTTATAACCTCTTCGGCGAGAACGGTGATCCTGGACTGCACAATGTCACCCCAGAGGCCAGTGACATGGTGCTTGCAGGCGCCGCCGACAGCGTCCTCGGTCCACTCGCTGACAACGGCGGTCCGACCTGGACCCATCTGCTCCAAGCCGGCAGCCCGGCCCTGGACGCCGGCGACAACGGTCTCATTGCCTTTGGCACCGACTACGATCAACGCGGCCCCGGCTATCCGCGTATCCTCAACGAGACCGTCGACATCGGCGCGGTGGAAGGCACCGGCGGTGGCGCCGTCGAGACCTATGCGCTGACCGTTACCAAGACCGGCAATGGTCGCGTCACCAGTCAACCGTCGGGCATCGATTGCGGGAGCGACTGCTCCGGCGATTTCCCGGTCACCGGCAGCGTCATCCTCACTGCAACCGCCGATGCCGACTGGCGATTCGCCGGCTGGAGCGGCGGTGCTTGCAGCGGCACCAGCCCCAGCTGCACCCTCAGCAACATCACCAGCAACCAGACGGTCACCGCGCGCTTCGAGTCGACCACGGTGGTGACCCATGGCATCGCGACCGTTGTCTCACCTGGTGGCAGCGGCAGCATCGAATGCACCCCCAACCCAGTCGAGGACGGCGGCACCAGCACCTGCACCGCGACCCCGGCCAACGGCTATGCCTTCAGCCAATGGAGCGGCGACTGCGGCGGCACCAGCCCGACCTGCACCCTCAGCAACGTCACCAGCGCCCAGGCCATCACCGCCAGCTTCACCACCCTCACCACCTATCCGATCCAAGGCGCGGCCTCACCCAGCGCCGGCGCGACCGTCGCTTGCGACCCCAATCCAGTCGCACAGGGCGGCCGCAGCACCTGCACCGCCACCGTCAACACTGGCTTCAGCTTCGGCTACTGGAGTGGCGATTGCAGCGGCACCGGCCCGACCTGCAGCCTCGAGAACGTCACCGGTCCCCGCAGCGTCACCGCCCACCTGATCACCGAAGGCGCGGCCGTCGCCACCCAGGCCGGCCCCAGCACCTATCTCCCCGGCGGCCTGGTCACCATAACAAACCATTTCGACGACCCCGCCGGCACCGCCACCTCGCTCGGCTGGTTCCCAACCCTGCCCAGCGGCTGGCAGATCGTTAGCGCCGAGGGCGACGGCCAGCCACAGGTGGTCAATAACCAGATTGGCTTCACCGGCAACATCCAACTACCGATCGATTTCAGCTACCAGATCAGTGTCCCCGCCGACGCCAGCGGTGAGCAACTGCTGGCAGCCCGCGTCGAATACCAATCCATCAACATGGTCAATCCGACCACACTGACCGTTGCGCCCAACCTCCTGCTCGATCGACAAGCCATCGTGCCCCACAGCGCCGATTACCGCGAGCCGCGCTGGGTCATCGACCTCAATGAGACCAATCGCGTGCTCAGCTACTGGCGCGCCGGCGCCTACCATGTCAACCCCGAAGGACTCGACGACTATGCCCAAGGCGCCGGCAGCACCGCCGGCGATCGCCACGACGCCGACTACCAGACGCCGGCCTGGCGCATCGACTCCTTCGAGGCCAACCGCGTGCTCGCCTACTGGCGCACCCAGGCCTACCGCGTCGAGCCCAGCGGCCTGGATGGCTACGCCCCCGGCGCGCAACAGACCAGCGCCGTGCTCGGTCTGGCCCCGGCGAGCACAGCGCCGACCGCAGAGCGCACCCTGGCGGCGCCCTTCGAGGCGGCCTCCGCGCCCACCCTGGATGCGCTGCCGACGACGCGCTCGACCAGAGCCGGCGAGGCCGCCCCGGTCGCGACCCAAGCCGCAGCGAGCAGCACTTACACCCCCGGCGGCACCCTGACCATCAGCCAGACCATCGGCGTGGCCGGCGACGAAGCGCTGATCGGCCTGGTCTGGGTGCCGGCACTGCCAGCCGGCTGGAGCATCCTCTCGGCCAGTGGCGACGGTGGCCCCGAGGTCAATCTCGAAGGCACCAATGTCCTGTTCACCGAGAATGCGCTCGACCTGCCGTTGCAGTTTAGCTATCAGGTGCGGATCCCGGCGACGGCGACAGGCTCGCACGCGATTCAGACCAGCTTCCACTATCAACGTCAGGGCATGATCAACCCGGCGACCGCCGCGCCGAGCCCCAACCCGCTGGTAATCAGCGATGGCGATGCCAGTGGCTCCTGCGACAGCGCCGCGCTGACCTTGCGCGATCCGGTCAACAGCGGTCAGCAGCACTGGCGTTCCGAGGTCGCCATCGACGTGACCGGCAGCGTCAACGTCGCTAGCGGTGCCGCGCTCAACCTCATGGCCCCGCGCATCACCTTTGCGCCCGGCTTCCGGGTCGCCGCCGGCGGCCGGCTTGCTGCCACCGCTGCCGCAGTGCAGTGCCCAGCCGCAAGCGCAGCCGCAGAATCGGTACCAGCCACGACGGCGACGACAACCGCAGCCATAACATCAGCACCAGCGACGACCGCCCCGCAGCTGGTTCTCGACCCCGAGGCCCTGCCGACCTGGGTGCGGGACCGGCTGGCCTGGCTCAATATCGAGCGCGACCGCCTCACCGCTGTCCTCGTCGACCGCACTGACCACTGGCTAATCCTCGAGACCACGCAAGCCCTGCAGACCAGCGACGACAACGCCACCAGCGACCTCTACCGTCTCGACCTGCTCAGCGACCAGCTCAGCCTGATCAGCGTCACCGAGCAGGGCAGGGCGGGCAACGGCCCCAGCCGCTACCCGGCGGCCGATGCCAGCGGCGAGCTAATCGTCTTCGAGAGTGAGGCCGATGATCTGGTTCCAGGCGACCGCAACGGCGTCAGCGACATCTACCTGCATGACCTGGCCTTGCGTCAGACGCAGCGCCTGACCGACGCGCTCGGTGCCTCCGCGCATCCCGGCATCGACGCACAGGGGCAGGAGATCGTCTACGACCAGCGCAGCGACGCAGGCCGCCGCGCCGTGCTCGCCACCCGCGCCGGCAGCGGCGAGGCTGCAGTCAGCCTCAGCCTTGCCACGGCGTCGGACGGCAGTCCGGTGGACGCGCATCACCCGGCGATCAGCCCTGATGGGCGCTTTGTCGCCTATCTGGAAATGCAGGGGCAAGAGCAAGATCCGGGGCAGGAGCAAGGTCAGAAGCAAGGTCAGGACGAGGATCAACACTGCCAGGTCCATCTCTACGACCGCCAGACCGCGGTCTATCAACGCCAGCCCTGTACCGATGCCCTCGCCGCGGCGCCCGAGCAGACGCGCCCGGTCTTTACCGTTGACGGCCAGACCCTGCACTGGCACCTGCCGCAGACTGACGAGCCGGTTCCGTTCCGCAATCCATTGGCACCCTGAGCGCCGGCGAGACAGCGATCCGTGACGGCCTGAGCAGCAACACGAGAGCCAGCACTTAGAAACTGTCTATAAACCTCTTCCCGATTTGAGGCCCACTGTTAGGTGATCATCGGGAAGTAGAAAGTAGACAGCCACTTAGAGCCAACACCAAGCCCCCCAGAAGATGGCCTCGCACTATCTTCATGGGGTATGGTGTGGGCGATCTTAGCCGCAAAGGACACCTCACCATGGCCACCTCAGCAGAAGAGATCTGGGCGCTCTTCCAGGAAACCGATCGCAAGCTTCAGGAGTCTGACGCTCGCTTAACCCAGCGATTTGAGCAGACCGATCGCAAGATTCGAGCGCTCAGTGAGCTCATCGGTCGGCAAGGGAATCGCCTTGGTGACTTCGTCCAGGAGATGGTTCGCCCCGCGGTGGTGCGACTGCTGCGAGCGCGGGGTCTGCCGGTGCATCAGGTGGCCCCCAACTTGAGCGCCTACGATGACAACGGCCAGCTCCTCGCTGAGATCGACCTGCTGGCACTCAACGCGCAGGTCGCGGTGGCCGTCGAATGCAAATCCCACCTCAGCGTGGATGATGTCAATGAGCATCTCGAGCGCCTCGCCGCCTTCAAGCGCTGCTTTCCGCAATACCAGACCTATCAGCTCTTAGGTGCGGTTGCTGGCATGGTGGTGCCGGAGCAAGTGGGGCGTTTTGCCTATCGCAAGGGGCTCTTCGTGCTCGCCCAATCCGGTACCGCCATTGAGATCCGCAATGACAGCCGCTTCCAGCCGAAGACCTGGTAACGACGTTCATAGGCGCGCATGAATCTACATGACGCGTTGCAGCGCGCCAGACCCTGCAAGTCTCTGATCACCAGGAGCCCCCGTTGATCGTCGCTCCAGCGGCAGCCTGGCTGCTGGCGTCTCTGTTGCTGCTACTGGTCGGTTTCTGCCTTCTACAACGGGGCCTATGGCGGGCTGCCAAGGCTTCGGGGCCTTCGCGCTGCTGATGTCACTGGCCTGGCTGGTGCTCGGGTTGCCCGAGCTAGCGCTGGCCGAGGCGCTGCTCGGCGCGCTGTTGACCGGTGGCACATTGCTCTGGACGCTGCGTGGCCGTGGGGCATTGCCGCGTTTGGAGCCAGTTCCTCTGCGACGAAATATACCTGGCGAGGCTCGAACAGCTCGCTGATGACTCGATCATCACTTGGCGGTCGGCTGCTATGCGAGTCGGCTACTGCTGCAACAACAATGCTCGCCAGCCGCTCCAGCGTGGCAGGCATTCGACACAAAGCTCGCAGGCATCACCGATGCCGTCACCGTCGCTGTCGGCCTGATCCGGGTTGCTGAGGTCGGGGCAGTTGTCTTGATTGTCGCCTAGGTTGTCACCGTCGCCGTCGGCCGATTCGTTTGGGTCCTCTGGAAAGGCGTCGTCGACATCGGGCACGCCATCGCCGTCTGAGTCGGCCAGGAAGAGCGCTTCGACGGTCTTGTCGCTGCTCACGGTCTCGAGGAGACAGGTCGGATTGTTGCCGCTGCAGTCGCCACTCCAAGCGTCAAAGACATAGCCCTGCTCAGCATCCGCCTCGCAGCGGCTGTCCTGACCATCCGGCACCGGGTCGGGGTCACAGGTGATCGCACCGCCTTGGCTCGCGCTCGTTTGGATATCCCAGGTCACCACATCCAGCTCGAAGGTTGCGGTCAGGCTGCGCGCTTGGTCCAGCGTTACCATGCACTGCGGGTCGGTTCCAGTACAGGCGCCGTCCCAGCCAGTGAAGGTCGATCCTTCATCGGAAACCGCCTCTAGGGTCACGAGCATGTCTTCGTCGTAATAGGCGCTGCAATCAGCGCCGCACTGAATGCGTGCCGGGTTGAAGTCGAGCCCGGTGTGCTGCTCGATCCAATCGGTGTAGCGAGCAACCCGGGTATAGACGCCGGGGAAATTTGCGCGCGCACATCGGTTACCAAAGCTGACAATTCCGGCCAGGCGATAGCCGCCCTGTGTGTCGGACACCACCAGGGGGCCACCGCTGTCGCCAAAACATGCATCCTTGCCGCCTTCGGGTAGTCCAGCACAGATCATGTTGTCGGTAATTGCGCTCGGGCTGTAGCCAGTCTCGCGACAGGCCTCAGTATCCATATAGGGAACGCTGACCTCTTGCAGGGTCTGAGCGATGCTCTCTTCACTGCCGTTTGCATTGGTGCTGCCCCAGCCGGTGACGGTCGCGTCAACCCCATTCGTGGCGAGGCTTGGCTCACGGGCCGGGAGCAGGGGGACGATGGTGCCGATGTGCGCGCCTGAGACAGGGCTTGCCAGTCTGACCAAGGCAATGTCGTGGTTGCTCGAGCCAGCGTGATTGTAGTTAGGATGTGTGATGATCTCGCTGATGTTGCGCTCTTCACCCCCCGTGTCGAGATTCACTGAGCCCGCGCGAACAGTGAAATTGGCTGGATTGATAGGGTTATTGTCCCCATCGAAAAAGCAGTGGGCGGCACTGACCACCCATTCAGACGACAGCAATGATCCGCCGCAGGGGTATGGATTGGTATCGCGGATCGCGACCTGCCAGGGCCAGTCGCCGAGGGTGGCATCGGTGCCACCGACGATTCGCGGTTGGGCCTCGCCGGCGGCAGTTTGGCCTGATGCCTTAACCTCTTCGATTGAATTGACCGCGCCACTGCCCGTGCCTTCTCTGCTGACCGTCAACGGATAGGCAGCCGGCACCGCGTAGCTGGCCGTGAGGGTAACGCCGCTAAACGAGTCGAAAGCGTAGAGCTCGATGAAATAGAGCCCTTCCTGTGGTGTCTGGAACGTGCAGGTCTCGGCGTTACCGTTTTCCTCGGGAAAGCAATCGCCGCCGTCCACCGACGGCGGCTGTCCGTAGGAGACGTACAGATCCACGTCCCCGGTGCCGCCCTCGGTGCGGATCTCGAGCTGGCTGGCATCGCCGGGGACAGCGATGGTGTAGAGGCGAAAGTGGCCTTGGACATCGGATAAACCGGCTAAGGGTTCGCCGTTGAGCAGCGGGGTCTGGCCGGCACGGACCAGGCGCACCAGATTCTGGAAGCCTTTGGACTCCCCGCCGTTGAAGCCGTAGGCGAAATAGACCCGCCAGGCAGACTCCGGATTGGCGACGTATGACGTCGACGACCAGTGTCGCCCAATCGTTGGCGTCTGCGGGAAGATCTGCGTGTCAATTGCTGGCCAATAGGCGTCGTAATCCACCAACGACGTCAATTCCTTGATTGACGGCACGCGCCAATCCTCGTGGCCGTTGGACGTCGCGAGCGCGGCTTGTTCTTGCGCCGCCTGCCAGGTCAACAAGGACGGGTCTCCGGTACCGCATTCAGGCCCACTCTGACCGAGACTACATTTGGTCCACATCAGTCCGGTATTGAGGTCGGATACCGTGCCATCATCATGATCGACAAAGGAGCGAGCGGTCTCAGCCGCAATTTCAACGCCGTCGATCCGCTCTTCGTCGACATCGATAATGACGACCTCCATCTCTCGACCGCCTCCCCGATGATCGATGCGGGCGATCCCAATGCCACCGGACTGCCAGCGACCGATATCGATGGCAATCCACGCCTGATCGGCCAGGCGGTCGATATCGGCGCCTATGAGAGCCCCACGGGTGATCCGTCTCTGGCCGAACTCAACGTCGGGTTAGAGGGCAACGGTGCAGGCTCTGTGACCTCTGCACCGGACGGCATCGACTGTGGCGCTCAATGTAACGCCGTGTTTGCCGCTGGCACCGAGGTCACCCTGACCGCGACCATCGCCGCCGACGATATGGTCTTCACCGGCTGGAGTGGTGCCTGCTCCGGTACCGAGCCGACCTGCACCCTGACGCTGACCGAGGCCACCGTGGTCATCGCCACCTTCGTCCAGGGCTATCCGATCAACACCCGTGTGACGCCAACAAGCAGCGCCGGTACAATCGACTGCACCCCCAACCCCGTGCCGAGCGGCGAGGACAGTCTGTGCACCGCGCGCCCCGCCAGCGGCTACGGCTTCATCGGTTGGAGTGGCGACTGCACCAGCACCGCGAACCACACCTGCACCCTGACCAGCGTCACCGGAAGTAAAACCGTCACCGCTGAATTCACCAGCAGCAGCGAACTCAGCCCCACCCATGAGAGCGCAACCACCTACATCCCCGGCAACCTGCTCACTGTCACCGCTCAGTTCAACGACACCAGTGGCGCCGCCGCGCGCGGCCTGACCTGGCTGCCCGAGCTGCCCGCCGGCTGGAGCGTGGCCAGCGCCAGCGGCGATGGCTCCCCGCAGGTCTCCGGCAATGAGATCCTCTTCACCGGCAACCTGCAACTGCCCATCGCCTTCAGCTACCAACTCCAAGTTCCCGAAGACGCTCGCGGTCCCCAGCAGCTCGCCGCCACCCTCAGCTACCAGTCGGCCACCATGGACAACCCCGTGCTCTTACTCGCCGACCCCGATCCGCTGGCGGTCGAGCAGGAAGGTGTGGTCCGCCACAGCGCCGACTACCAAGACCTGGCCTGGGCGATCGACGCCCCGGAAGCCAATCGCGTCCTCGTCTACTGGCGCGCTCAGGACTACCACGTCGAGCCCGCCAATCCCGATGGCTACGGCCAAGGCAGTGGCAGCACCAACGGCGAACCGCACAGCGCCGATTACCAACCACCGCAGTGGCGCATCGACACCTTCGAGGTCAACCGCGTGCTCGGCTACTGGCGCGCACCCTCATACTATGCCGAACCGCAAGGCGACGACGGCTACGCCCCCGGTGGTCAGCAAGGCACTGCGGATGCCGCCGGCGCGCTGAGGAGCCTGCCGGGGAGTCCGTTGCGGCGCTCGCTGGACAGCCCCGTTACCATGACCGCTGACGCCACGGCGCCGCAGGCCACCCAAAGTGCGACCACGGAGCTCTACACCGCCGGTGACGTCCTGAGCATCGCCCATACCCTCGGTCAGGTCGGTGATGATCCGCTCCTATCCCTCGTTTGGGTTCCAACCCTGCCAACCGGTTGGACGCTGACCAGCGTCAGCGGCGACGGCTCGCCCGAGCTCAGCCCCACCGGGAGCGAAGTGCTGTTCACCGCTGCCGAAGCATTAACCCTGCCGCTGAACTTCAGCTACAGTGTCCAGGTTCCCGACACCGCCAGCGGCATCCAACAGATCAGTGCTGAGTTCGTCTATCAGCGACTTGGTATGATCAATACCGCCAACGCCCAGCCTACACCCAACCCGCTGCTGGTCATTGATCGTGAAGATGGCGGCGCGACCTGCAGCGCCGAAGCCGTTGAGGTCAACACTCCGGTGATCAATCAACAAAGTTGGCGCTCTGAGGTCAGTATCCAGGTCGCCGGCGGGGTGTCGGTGGCCAGCGGTGGTGCGCTCAGTCTCGCCGCCCCACGCATCGGCTTCGAGCCCGGCTTCCGGGTCACCACTGGCGGCCGGCTAGAGGCCAGGGCCGAGACGGTAAGCTGCAGCGCCACCGCTGACGCCTCGGCGACAGCGACCGTCACGGCAAGTGCGACCCCACTGCGCGCGACCAGCAACCCTGCTGACCCCGACCAGGATGAGCCGATGCCTGCACCCAGCACACCGCGACTCGTCATGACCGCCAGCGCCTTGCCCGGCTGGCTACAAGACCACCTCGCGGCACTCGGCATCGCCACGGATGCCATCGACGCAGCCCTACTCGACGCCGATGAACACTGGCTCATCCTCGAGACCCGCCAAGCCCTGCTCGCCAACGACGGCAACCAGGGTGCCAGCGACCTCTACCGGCTCGACCTATTGACCGACCAGCTGCAGCTCATTAGTGTCACCGAGCAGGGCCGAGCCGGCAACGGCGCCAGTGGTTATGCGGCAGCTGATGCCACCGGCGAGCTGATCGTGTTCCAGAGCGAGGCCAATGATCTGGTGCCTAGCGATGCCAATGGTGTCAGCGACCTGTTCCTGTACGACCTCGCGCTCAGGCAGATCAGCCGCCTGACCCATGTCGAGCAGGCCTCTGCCCATCCGGCGCTTGATGCCAGTGGTGTCAGCCTAGTCTACGATCAGACCACCGCCACGCCGACGGATAACCCCCGGGGCCTCGACGACACCGCGGGCGGCCCTAGCGGTTTCAGTCTGGCTACCGGTCCGCACGAAATCCGCAGGCAAGCACTTGCCGACGGTGCTGCCGCTGCGGCAATCACTCTCAGCACGAGGGAGGACGCAGATCTGCCCAGCACGGATGCTATAGCACGGACGCAGCATGTGCGGCAGACCATCGACGCCCATCACCCAGCTCTCAGCGCGGATGGGCGTTACCTGGCCTACCTGCGCCAGCCGATTGCCGAAGGCGAGGAGGACGCGGCGCTGACCTGTGAGGTGCGGATCGAAGACCTCAGCACCGGCGTCTACCAGGCTCAGCTCTGCCCAGCGTCACTCGCCGCCGCTAGCGGGCAAGCCCGCCCCGCGTTCAGCGCCAACGGCGCCCAGCTGCACTGGCACCTGCCGCGGCAAGCGGTGCCGGTGACCTTACGCAATCCTCTCGCGGAGGACAACCAAAGCAACTAACACATCCCCCTGATCAAACAGGCCGAGCTGAGCCATATCCATTGCTCTGAGGGCCTGCCCGCAGTCTGTTCGACGGGCAGGTCGTCTCTTGGATCACAGCCTGGAAACGGGCACCAGCCTGGGCTTGGAAACCCTGCCCAAACCTGATGCGTTGCGCTGCTTGGAAAAGCACGCTTGATCCCGGATGTAGGGTGACTGAGCCAAGTGTGATGATCTCAGATTCCGAGCGGATCACTTGCACGCCAAAAACATCGGGGCTCTCGAACTGCAACAAGCCTGGCTCGCAAACGTCATACTCGTCGCCTGTGGAGAGACTCGCTTCCAGGCTGTTGCCATAGGCGCCCAGGTTTGCGCGTCCGCCACTAGGCAGAGGCTCGTTGGCATAAGGGCTTGCCGGGTTTGCTGCATCGATAGCCGGGCTGGTATCGCTATCCGTGACCCATTGACTGGTCATCGCATGCCAGCGCCCAGCTGCGGAGCGCAGATGAAAATCATCTTGGTCTAGATTGGCGAATAAGGGATCAATATCGATCAGGTTGTGGTCGCCTGGCCAAGCCTCGGGGTGTGTCACATAGCCACCTTGGTCATCTGGGAGCAGTTCCGACCAGCCGCTCTGAATCAGGCTATGGTTCACCCTTAAGTTTGACGTTCCGTCGACAAAAAAGGCATTTCCAGCATGTCCCCAGAGAATCGAATTCTCTATCTCCAGGTCGGAGCACTCAACGACGATGGCATTGCTCTCAGCTTGAGTCAGATCACCATTACGGACAAAGGTTGAGTGACTCACAAAAGCACGTGAGCGCAAGTGCTCATCTAAGCAATCGACGTAGAAGGCGGCGCCGCCAAGCCAGTCGCTGGTCTGATTGCGATAGACGAGATTATGATCAAAGTGGACTGTAGCACCGTCGTCGATGAAGACACCTGCACCCGCCGAAGGTGCCATATTTCCTGTGAAACGGTTCCCGGAAATTGTCATTTCGGTTTCACCGCCAAAGATGATGAGACCTCCACCCCAACCATAACCCAGCTCCTCACCGACGCGGTTTTCGGCGATGTGATTATTGCTGATGACTCCAGTACCCCAGAGGTAGGCGCCACCTCCATGATCGGAAACGCCTTCATTTTCGATGATTCTGTTTCCGATCAAGCTGAGATCAGATCCACCTCCAGCGATTCCTGCGCCGCGGCCAGCGCGATTATTCATAATCAGATTAGATTCCACGTTGGTGTGATTTGTTTCATAAAGCAAAATGCCACCGCCAAGCTCAGGTGCGGGATCGTCAAGGCCATTGCCTTGGATGCGGTTGTTAGTAATGTTCAAGTTGCTGTTAATAGGCCAGTCCGGTAGTTCGATGCCATGATGTCCGCCAGTAATCGTAAATCCATCAATGCTCGTGCCGCTGCTCTCTCCTTGAATGAGGATCGTCGCCGCGCTTGCTTGGCCTATGATTGAGCTGCTATTGTTACCAACAAAACGATTGACAAAGTCCCCGCCACGACCACTTGCGTAATCGGCACTGGTGCCACCGGTAAAGGCCCCGTACAGAGTGATTGCTTTATCTGCGATCGTCAGATTTTCTGCATAGGAGCCATCGGCTACGGAAACACTGTCACCACTCGTGGCGTTATCGATTGCAATTTGTATGCTAGAAAAAGGCTCAAGTATTGTGCCGTTCGTTGTGCCAGTCTGATTGTCATCATCGACATACCAATTAGCTGCCGTGGCAATCACTGGAGACAGAAATATCAAACATAGCAAATAATAAACTCTGTATATAGACATAAAATCACCTCAGTTAAGTCGATGAAGAGGCTGGCCATCCTCGACAGCGCCCTCAGTGCCGGCGGGGGCTACCCGCGGTCTCCCTGTGCTAGCAGCAGGGTGCCGAAGGACTCGCGACTTGCGCCATCTAGATCGAGGATCTAAGCCCTGGTGTCCATCACCGCCAGCACCGTCCGTCGAGCCTTCATGAACTCAGTGAGCAACCTACTGTTGTCGCATCATTTCTAGACTAACAATAAAAGTATAGACTAGGGGCTCACAGCCCTTTTAAAGTGGCGAAATTTACCCAGTTGCAAGCCCCTGATTTTTCTTCGAGGTGCTTACAGCAGATCTCTGGGTTCGATGGCTGCAAGATCCGCCTTATGTCGTAACTATCTGATCTTAATTGTTGTTTGTATGCGCCTTAAAAGGGCTGACTAGGTTCTCGTCAACAGTTTATGGCCCTATTGCTATGTCGACCTCTATCCGATCTTGGCCTGCAATTCTGCTTGTCGGCCTCTGCTTGAGTGCACTTGTCGATGCGCAAATCTTACCGGAGCGGCAGCAAATGCTTGCGCAGCAGTATGGCGATGCTGCGGCATCGAGGCTGCTCAAGGAGCATGATCAGCTCTTGGCCAAGGCGCAGACCGACGGTGAGATCCCGGTCATCGTCGAGCTGGTGGTTCCGGGCCAGCCGCTAGGCGAGGCAAGCCAACGCTCAAACCAGGCCATTGCGCGCGATGGGCTAGCCTATCAGCAGGCGCTTGGCGCGGTTCAGCAGCAAGTGGTCGAGCGTCTGAGCCGTTATCGAACGCGAGGCGGTACCGCAAGCCTGGGTCTCAAGCGTTTCGCGGTCTTCCCCGGCATCGCGCTAAAAGCCGATACGCAAAACCTACAGGAGCTCCTCGAGATGCCCGAGGTGCTGCGGGTGACGATGGATCGTCGTTCCAGGCCAAGCCTGCTTGAAAGCGTTCCTCTGATCGGTGCCGATCTCTCTGGTGCCTTCGATGGCTATACCGGTGCCGGACAAACCGTTGCGGTGCTCGATACCGGGGTTCAAACCGATCATCCGTTCCTGATTGGAAAGACCGTCTCCGAGGCCTGTTATTCCACCAACAGCTGGTCTGAGACTTCTCTCTGCCCTGGTGGCGTGTTGTCATCCACAGCGCCAGGCTCTGCCTATGCCTGTGATCCATTGATTGACGGATGCAATCATGGAACGCATGTTGCTGGCATTGCGGTTGGCAAGGGGCAGGATTTTACGGGTGTCGCCCAAGACGCGGAGCTGATTGCTGTCCAGGTTTTTACTCAGATCGAGGATGCCTCCTACTGCGGGCAAGATGAGCCGTGTCTCACGGCCTATTCTTCCGACATTATCAGAGGATTAGAGCGCGTCTATGCACTCCGTGCTGATTACAACATTCGCTCGGTTAATCTAAGCCTCGGCGGTGGCCAATTCTTCAGTCCCTGCGACACAAGTCCATACCGGCCAGTCATTGAGCAGCTACGCACCGCGAATATCGCAACCGTGATTGCAAGCGGCAACAATGCGTTCACCGACAGTATTGCAAGTCCGGCCTGTACGCCGGGCGCCATCAGCGTGGGTAGTACGACGAAAGCGGATCAGGTCTCTGAATTTTCCAATAGTGCGGACTTTCTCGACCTACTTGCCCCTGGCAGTCGCATCAACTCTGCTGTTCAAGTCGATGACTTCGACCAATTGAGTGGTACGTCGATGGCTGCTCCGCATGTTGCGGGTGCCTGGGCAGTGTTGGCACAAGCGGCTGGAGGCAACCTTTCGGTGACCGACGCTGAGCGCATCCTGAAAGCCTTGGGCAACCCGATCTCGGATACCCGCACTGGTGCTCAGGGCCGCAACATACCCCGCATTGATCTCTTGTCGGCCGTTCAAGTAGCCGCTGCGCCACCCGGCGAATGGTTCTTGATCGAAACTAGCAGCTCGCCTGCTGAAGGCGGCCATGTCATCTGTGATCCCCTGCTTGTCGAGCGCGGTGGTGATTCCAGATGCACCGCTAGCCCCAATCCCGGCTATGCCTTTGTAGAGTGGGGCGGTAGCTGCAGTGGCAGCGAGCTGACCTGTGCGCTCACTACCATTACCACTGACCAATCAGTGATCGCGAATTTTGAATCGAATTGCACCTCGTCGAGCTTGCCGATTGCTGATGGTGAAGCAATCAATGGCGAGCTTTCTGTAAGCGATTGTTTATCATCGATCCAATTATCATCGATCCAAACTGAGTCGTACTACGACGAGTACAGCTTTGAAGCGACGGCTGGTGCGCGCTATGTCATCGGGCTCAGCTCTGCCGATTTCGATTCCTACCTCTATTTGCTCGATGAATCCGGTGATGTGGTTGCTAGCAATGACGATTTCTCTGACCTTGACCTTGACTCACAGATTACTCACACGGCCTTAGCAACTGAGACGCTGACAATTCATGCAACATCCTATGGTCGCAGAGAGATAGGAGGCTATCGGGTCTCGTTGTCAGAGTACAGACCAACGCCGAGTTATCTTCTCACTGTCGCCACTGCTGGTACGGGCAATGGCAGCATCAATTCCGTCGAGATTACTCGTCCAGCAACCGCTTCTCGTCTTTCAGCGCTGAATGTTCCGATGATCGTTGGCGGCATCCCCGCTGCCGAAGGTGCCTGGCCGTGGCAGGTCGCCGTCTTCCCTGGACCTTATCTCTGTGGTGGCTCGTTGTTGTCACCCGACTGGGTCGTTACCGCCGCGCATTGTGTTTATGACGAATTCGGCTCAGTCTTTTCACCCTCAGAGGTTGAGATACGGGCTGGTTCTCTAGACTTTAATGCAGGGGGGCAGACTCGTGGCGTGTCGCGCGTGATCCCAAATCCAAACTATTCCGTTTGGGGCTTCGATCATGATATCGCGCTGCTGCAGTTGGCGAGCCCGGTGACGGGGGCGTCTATCGGCGAGGTCACCCCACTGATCTCATCTCAGGAGCCAATTTTGGCGCCGGATGGGACCCTGGCAACGGTGACGGGCTGGGGGACTACCAGCGAGGGCGGGCAGAGTTCATCGACCCTGATGCAGGTGGACGTCCCGCTGCTGGGTCCAGATACCTGCCGACAGGATTCCGGTTACGGGAGTCGCATCACTGACAACATGGTGTGCGCTGGCTTCATCGAGGGGGGTGGCAGAGACAGTTGCCAAGGCGACAGCGGCGGACCCTTGGTGGTACCAGATCAACAAGGCAGCTACCGTCTCACGGGGATTGTCAGTTGGGGAGAAGGTTGCGCTCGACCAGAGTATCCTGGTGTCTACACACGGGTATCGCGCTATATCGACTGGCTGGAAGAGAGTACCGGACTCGTCTTTAATCAGCAGGCTATTCAATGCGGCACGACTTGTAGTGCTGACTTTGTCGAGGGCACGGAGGTGACGCTTGAGGCCATTGCTGAGGCGAACTCGACATTCGTCGAATGGTCTGGCGACTGCTCGGGCACGACAGCGCGCTGCACCCTCACCATCGATCGCGCCAAGACGGTGACCGCGACCTTCAACGAAGGCGCTGGACCCGGACCCGATACCTGTAGTGTCAGTGCGCTCCCAGTCAACGCGCCGATCACCAGTGGTAGCCATGTCTTCCGCTCCGAGGACAGCATCCAGGTTGGAGGTGGGGTTGAAGTTGCAAGCGGTGCCGCACTCAGCCTCACCGCGCCGAGCATCTCCTTCGCGCCTGGCTTCCGTGTGGCCTCTGGTGGGCAGCTTACCGCAACTGCCTCTGCGGTCTCTTGCGAAGTTATCGCCTCAATGGCGCATAGGTGAAGTTCGAGGCCGCTCAGTCGACCAATCTGAGCGCGAGGTCATGCTGGAGGGCAGTGACTAGCGAGCAGCGGTGGCGATGACTTCATCTAAGGTCAGCTCAATGCCTGACCAGACCTTTTGAAGATGGCTCTGCAGCACTCGCTCGTAGATCTCGAGCTTGAACAGTTGGTGCATCTTGATTTGGTTTCGATGAGTCTCAAGCCCGCCCTGACCGAGCTGCTCTTCCATGGCGCGGAGGTTAACGCTGGCCACGGCTGGGGCGTTGGCCTCGATCCAGGCAGGGATGTCGCGCTCGATGACCTGATCGACTTCAGCCTCCTTGCCTTCTAGATAGGCTAAGACACTCTCGCGGAACATATCGATGCGTAAGCGCTCCGCGAGCATGGTCTTGCTCAGGTCTTCCTCAGCCAGATAGATTGGTGCGAATTCCTCGAGAAACGCCTCCGCGCGGATCGTAATCTGCTCGCCGTTCTGCCAGACCAGGAAGCTGAATACCTTGGCCACGCCTTCATCATCGCCTAGGGCCACCGCCTCGCGTAGTGTTGCTGTCCAGGTTCGGGTGTTCTCGTCGCCATCCTGCTGTTGCATAGGCTAACTCTGCTAGGTGATGAGTCTCCTCCATGTCTCTTGTTGATGTCCTCCGCCCTATCCTATGCACATTATACGGTGTAGGGCGCCTAGGGAGGGCCATCGACAGCTGTTGCTGCGGCTGAGCAGACGGGGGGCGACCGCGGTGCTCAGTTCAATGTCGTGCGGCTTGATGCGGATAGCGGCGAGATCGCGCTGCTGCATTATGCCGATTCGGTTGAAAATACCCAAGCCATTCCGCAATTGCGCAAAATTTAGGCTATAGTTTCTTGTAGGATCAGCGATCAACTGACTGCTAAGTCTTTAAGGGTATAGGTTTTTCTTATCAATAGGAAGGTCATCATGCATCAGAAATATTTAAGCATGCGGATATGGAAGGCGATTGGCGCCGCTGTGTTTTTGCTCTGGCCGCTGACGACTTTCAGTGCTGTTTGGAGGTTGATCCCATATGACTTTAGCATTTACGACATCGCCATTGCATCTGAAGAAGGGTTTGTGGTGGTTGGTCACACAAATTCTGGTTTAGTCAGCGAGCATGCAGAGGACGCATTTGTTCTGGCATTAGACAACGATGGCCAGACACGTTGGCAACGGGCCCTGGGTGGTCTTGATGATGAGGTTGCGAGGCGAGTCTTGCAAACAGTTGCTGGCCAGCATCTCATTGCTGGAGAAACAGAGGATCTTATTTTTATTGTCGAAATCGATCAGTCTGGAACGGTGCAATGGCAGAATCGCTATAGTAATCCCTTCAATAATAATGGCGACCACCCAGATCATCTCAATGATATCATCGCGACCGATGATCATGGCTATCTACTAGTTGGTGACACTGAGACCAGTACCGAAGCATCTGGAACAGCGGGGCGGCACGGATTGGTGATGAAGCTCGATGCCAGTGGCGATATTCTCTGGCAGCGACGCCTAATTCTTAGCGGTGGCACGCATAATGATGTACGACGTGCCATGCAAACTAACGATGGTGGCTATATTTTAGCAGGTAACGCGAGTGGTGATCCTTATTTGGTCAAGCTCGATGCAAATGCTGTGCTACAGTGGTCAAGGTATTTCGATGATACTGCTGAGTACACCTATTACTGGGACGATGCTGTAAGAGCAGTAATTCAAACGCGTGATGGAGGTTATCTGCTCGGGCTGCGTGCCGATCGTGGTGAGTATACTGAGGATATGGTGCTGTTGAAGCTTTCGTCAGAAGGTTTGATCGAATGGCAACATTTCTATGGCACAGTCGGTGGTTATAACACCGGTGGCAAGGAGTATCTCGCGGACATCATTGAGCAGGACGATGGCTACCTGCTTGGGCTCAGCTATCGCGCCCCCTGGGCTAGTTCCGTGATCATGAAGGTTTCACTGCAAGGGGATATCCTGTTCCAGCATCGTCCAAGTGGTGGCAAATACGTCGATCGTTTTCTACAAGCTGAGGATGGTGGCTATGTACTCGCCGGCACCTATATCCAGAAACTGGATGCAGATTTCGGCTATGGGCGCAGCGGTTGCTCAGTCTATGAGAGTAATGTAAGGCGTAGCGCTTCTGAATTTTTTATCGATGAGACAATCAGTGTTCGCACGGAGAGCGCGGACTTGATTGCTCAGTCAGCCTCGATGCCGGTGACGCCTCTGGCACTTGAGGTGTCCCGTAGCTGTTATGAGCCAGATCAGGTTGACCTGGCAGTGACTAAGTCGGGCGCTGGCTTTGTGAGTAGCACGCCAGCCGGGATTGCCTGCGGTGATCTCTGTCGTAGCGGTTTCACTCCGAGTTCTACGATCGAGCTAGAAGCAACACCGGCCTTCGGATATCGTTTTGTCGGCTGGGAGGGTGCCTGTCTTGGGCAGGGAGCAAGCTGCCAGATCGAGCTCAGCCTAGAGACCAATGTTCGCGCACTGTTTGAGCCAGAGACTGTCTTCGGGACGACTTGGCGTCTTAAGTATCATGATATTTATCGTGAAAGTAACGAGGTTATTGAGGATCTAGCAACCGCCTTCGACGGTACCTTCCGCGCGGTCGGCTCAACAACCGCTAGCAACCGTGAAAAGGACATCTTTATCATGAGTCTCGCCGCCGATGGCCATGTGCTTTGGCAACGTGCAGTTGGTGAGGATGCCGATGAAACGGCCTATCGAGTACAGGAGACAGCTGCCGGCACCCATGTAATTGCTGGCCAGACTTTTTCTTATGGCGATGCGAGTAATGTGAATGATAGTGATCGCAAGGAGCTTGTGCTCATGGAAATTGATCGCGCTGGCACCCTATTATGGCAAAAGACCTATGGCACCATCTTTGCCGAAGGTGAAGTACCTGATGAGGTGAATGATCTCATCCTGACTCAGGATGCCGGTTATCTGTTGGTCGGGAGGTCGGAAAACGCAGACGGAGAACGGCTCGCATTCGCAATGAAGCTTTCGCGTGGGGGCGTCATCGAGTGGCAGCAGCGTTTTGCGCTGAGCAATGGCTACGAAACCAGCCTGACGCGCGCCATTCAGACCGCTGACGGCGGCTATGCGCTCATCGGCGTCGGCGATCTGGATGTCTTTCTGATCAAGCTCTCGCCAACTGGTGATCTTGAGTGGTCACGTTATTATGATGATCCCAACGAAGGCACTTATCAAAACAGCGATAATCCAAGAGCAATTGTTCAGACTGCCGATGGCGGCTACCTGTTGGGACTGGCTGCTGAGATTGATGAATGGGATTATATGCACGACGGTGCGCTATTGAAGCTATCACCTACCGGCTTGATCGAGTGGCAATTCCTGTATGGTGTTACCGGTCATCAGAATTGGGCGCGGGACTGGCCCGTGGACATCATTGAAACTACTGATCGATTTATCGTTGGCTTTGTCCATGCTCAAAATTACCGTGGCGCAGCAATTCTTGAAATCGATAAGCAGACGGGCACTATCCTGTCGCAAACGGGTATGTCCGTTGCCGGTAATCCAGAGCGTTTTTTGTCATTGCCTGATGGTAGCTATGCTTTTGCCGGTCAATATATCGTTAAGCTTAATACCCTATTTGGTTTTGACTGTACGCCAGGCCAGGACGAAGGGTGCAATTGCCAAACCTTTGCCACCGACTTCAATCGACGCGTTGCTGATTACTATATTGTCGATGAGATCACTCTGATGGCAGAGCCTGCGCGCCTGCAAGCTCAGAGTCGCGATATGGACAGCGACAGACTCGAGCTTGAAACATGGTTGAGCTGCACTCCCCCCGTACCAGCGTTGACTGTGACCAAGACGGGTGAGGGCGATGTCTTGAGCGATCCAGTCGGCATTGACTGCGGTGAAACCTGTACGGCGACCTTCTCGCTGGGAACCCCGGTGACTCTCGATGCATCTGCGCACTCAGGATATCACTTCGATTCTTGGTCAGGTGCTTGCACGGGCGCCTTACCGCGTTGCGACCTCTTGTTTGATCAGGCGTTAGCCGTCCAGGCTAATTTCAATCAGGGACCACTGCCAAGCTATCGGCTGCAGGTCGAGAAGCAAGGATCAGGGCGAGTCACTAGCCGGCCGACGGGTATTGATTGTGGGCAGGATTGTAGCGAAACCTATCCGCTTAGGACTCAGGTCACCCTGACCTCGACAGCAGACTCTGGCGCAACATTCACCGGCTGGGGGGGTGCTTGTAGCGGACCTGCTGCTGACTGCACGATCGTCATCGATGCCGACCGATCGGTATCGGCTGGCTTTATCGAGAACACGACCTGTGATTCCGGTCCGCGCCTCATATCAGACGTTGTTCTTAGCGGGCAGCAACTGCACCAGTCGGAGACGACCTTGGCTACGCGTGCTAGGGTTCGTGTTCTCAGTGGCGCAGAGGTGATGTTCGAGGCCTCTCAGTCGATTACTTTGAGCGCGGGATTTCACGCCGAGCAGGGTAGTGCATTTCAAGCGCGTATCCTACCCATCAACTGTCGTTGAAGCCTGCTGTACATCGTTGAAGGCCAGATTGAATCGCAAGTTGCCCTGAGCGGATCGCCGACATGAGCCGAATATCGTTTGATCGATGATGGCGAGTTGCTGCTAACATTGGCCGCTTACCTGATCATGCCGACCTTCTTGAACACCTGTTGTTGTCACTAAAGTATGCGGTTGGCCAAGCCGATGGCGTTCGCTAACCAGGGCAAAATCATTGGTCGGAGGACCTACTTGCACGTCGATGCACTCGCGAGTGTACAGACGAGCAATGGTTTGGATTGGAAAGCGCGTGTTGCCGTGGCCGAGCAGGCGGCGGGTGTCGAGCGCGGTGCTCAGTTCAATGTCGTGCGGCTTGATGCGGATAGCGGCGAGATCGCGCTACTGCATTATGGCGATTTTTTTGATGATCCCTTCCCGGCACTGCGAGAAAGCTGGCGCTTCGAGCCTGCCACTGGCGCGGTTGGCTATCGCACCTACGCAGATTCGCTGAATCCACCGATCTTGCATCGCAAGGAGTTGTTGCTGCCGGCGGATCATCCACGTCAGCAGGAGTATCAGGCACTGACCGAGGCTGCTGAGTCTATCGGCCTGTTTGCGGACAGCACCCGGATTGGCTACCGGCGCCAATGGCTGGAGCAGGTGCATGCTGCCGGCTATCGTATTGAGGGGCATGCGCTGCTGCCGCTGGGCAATATCGAGCTACCGGGCAGCGGGCATCTGCGAGACGCTGACGACGAGCATCCTGCTGCTGGGCATGATCGGACGTCCTTGCATGCTGGCTGGGAGGCCGCACGCCACCGCACGGCAATGGTCCGCTACGGCTTCTCGGCGCCAATTCAAAGCCTGGCTCGGCATGGCTTTCTCGATGGTCAGTATCGGTTGTTCGACTACGGCTGTGGGCGTGGCGACGATGTGCGTGGGCTACTCGAGAATGGTCTCGAGGCTGCCGGCTGGGACCCATACTATGCCCCCGACCAGCCGATCCAGTCAGCCGATCTGGTCAATCTCGGCTTTGTCATCAACGTCATCGAGGACTTCGACGAGCGTCTCGAGGCGCTGCAGCGGGCCTGGTCGCTGGCTGAGCGGCTGCTGGTGGTCTCGGTCATGCTGGCCAATCAGAATGATCCGCGCGGTGCGCGCTTCCGTGATGGCGTGATCACCCAGCGCCAGACCTTCCAGAAGTATTACAGGCAGCAGGAGATCAAGGAACTCCTGACCGATGCACTGGACGAAGAGCCGATCCCGGTGGCGCCGGGGGTGCTCTATGTCTTCCGCGACAAGGATGCCGAGCAGCGGTTCTTGGTGGATCGTTATCGCCGTCGGCGCTCGCGGCTGCGTGATCCGACCGCGCCCGCGCCCCAGACGCGTCGCGAGATGAGTCAGCGTCGCGATCGGCGTGCGGAGCAGTATGCGGCTTATCAGGCCCCGCTGGAACGACTTTGGGAGCAGTGGCTGACGCTCGGTCGCAAGCCGGATAAGGCTGATGCCGAGGCTGCTGATCTGCTGGCGCTGACTGAGGGCTTTGGTACCTTGAGCAAGGCCCTGCGGTTCCTCGAGCGGTATCAACGTGAGCGGCGCGGCGAGGACGAGGTGAGGGCGCTCCTGGAGTGCGCAGCGAGCGAGCGGATGGCAGATCTGGAGGTCTATCTGGCGCTGCTGCAGTTCGAGCACCGCCGGCCCTACAAGCACCTAGAGGCCGGTCTGCAGCGCGATATCAAGGCCTTCTTTGGCGACTATTCGGCGGCGCGGACGGCCGGTTTCGCACGTTTGCTGCAGATCGCCGATGTTGAGGCCATTGCCGCGGCCTGTCAGGAGGCGGCAGACCATGGGCTGGGCTGGCTCGATCAGCTTAGCAGCGCGGCTTCCACATCGGACTGCTCGCAGCTGGGGCAGGAGGCGGTCGATGCGCAGCGCTCACCAAGCGGCTCGCTCAGGCTCCACACCAGCCTAGTCGAGCAATTACCAGCACTGCTACGAGTCTACATCGGTGCCGCAGCAGTGCTCTACGGCGATCTGCATAATGCCGATCTGATCAAGATCCACATCGGCTCGGGCAAGCTGACGCTGATGCGCTTCGACGATTTCGACGGCCGGGCGCTGCCGCGGATGCTCGAGCGGGTGAAGATCAAGCTACGCGAGCAGGATGTGGATCTGTTTGGCTATGGCGAGGTCTTCCCACCGCCCTATCTGTATCGCAAGTCGCGCTTCATCAACGAGGAGCATCCAGGCTATCCGGAGCAGGTTGCCTTTGATGAGGCGCTCGATCAGCTCGAGGCGTGCGGGCTGATCGATCTCTCTGGTTATGGGCCGACAGCAGAGGAGCTAGATGCGATCCTGGCGCGGCATCGCTGGGAGGTCGATGGGTTGCGCCTGCGGCGAGTACAGACCCCGCCGGCGCTGGATGACCCCTGCGGCCAATTCTTGTGCTTTCGTGATCTGATCGAATGCGGCGAGACCTTCCGGCGCCTGATGGCTGAGGCGGCAGGGATTGCGGATGAGTCAGCAGCCGACGTTCAGGACAAAGGCTGTAACAAAGGCCGCAGCCAAGGCCAACGTCAAGGCCAACGTAATACAGGCATCGACAATCTCCCGCAACAGCCAGAGAGCTACAACGCGCTGCTTGAGCTGGCCGAGCAGCTGCTAGACCCAGTGATCGACTGGTTTGGGATGATCCAACTCACCTATGGCTTCTGCTCACCGCAGCTAGCACGCCAGATTCCAGGGTGCATCGATCCCAAGCGCGATCAGCATGCCGCGCACGAGCGCAACCGGTTGGGCAATCTGATCTGCCCGCGCCTGGGCGCCGCAGTTGATTTCATCGTCGCTGACGAGGATATGTTAGAGGTTGCGCGATGGATCGTCGAGAACAGGCCCTTCGATCGGCTCTATTTCTATGGCTCGGACAAGCCCATCCATGTCAGCTATGGCCCGGAGCAGTCACGCCAGGTGGTGGTGATGCGGCCTGGTCCGAGCGGTCGGTTGGTGCCGCGGACCTGCTCTGTAGAGGCTTTTCTTAGGTCTG
Organism: Halochromatium sp.; assembly: GCA_010912705.1. Classification (GTDB taxonomy): domain Bacteria; phylum Pseudomonadota; class Gammaproteobacteria; order Chromatiales; family Chromatiaceae; genus Lamprobacter. The sequence goes on along the minus strand of POWB01000004.1, from coordinate 164,905 downwards.
GGTAAAGGCTCAGGCCTTCTTGGTGGCTGCACTGCTCACGCCTGGTTGCGCTTGGTCGGTGCCGGAAATGCCTCTGTTGCCTCTGTTTGCCCGGACTGCAGTCGTTGCATAGGCTAGACTCAGTTCCGAAATGGCTGCGTCAATGTGACCGGCCATCCTCCAATCTCCCCGGTCCTGAGCGGCTGGGGTTTCAGGGAGCCACCCATGAGTGAGTCTGTTAGCAGCATGCCCGAGTCGACCAACCAAGCGATTGTCTTTCCAAAGGGCATTGGCGGTTTTGAAGAATACAAAGAATACCGATTGTTACGTAGCCAACAGCCGGAGAGTCCACTGTATTGGCTGGAGGCGGTGACCGAGCCTGCGATCAGCTTTACCGTGGTCGATCCGCGTGTCTACGGGCTCAACTACGTCCTGGAGCTGACAGCAGAAGAGCAGTCATTGCTAGAGGTCAAAGAATCCGATGAGGTCGTGGTCTTGCTGATGCTCGCCAAACGAGATATGGAAGACGCTTCCAAGCCGAGCATCTATGGCAACATCGCGGGGCCTATCCTGGTCAACGCTCGCAACCGCTTGGCGTTGCAAAAGGTGGTCAGAAATCGGCGCGTCGAGCTCAACATCATCGGCGGCTGACGCTGTGAAGCGCTGCCTAAGGGGGATGGTCACTATTCGACGCCGATACCCTCTCCCGCCTGTTTCACGGCCGTGACCTTATCGCCGCTCTTCAGATCCTTAGGTGGTGAGATGACCACCAAATCGCCGGTCTTCAGGCCCTGACGGATCTGTACCTGCTCGGGGTTACCGATCCCAAGCTCGACCGGCGTCAGCTGGGCGCGGCCATCGATGATGCGATATAGCGCCCAGTCGCCGTTGCCGTGGTTCGCGCGCAGGAGGGCGAGTCGCGGCACGGCAAGTGCGTCTGAGACGGCATCGGTGAAGATCCGTACATGGGCGCGGAACTCGATACCGATCGCCCGGCCAGCCGCGGTCAGCCGCGCTAGCTCGCCGGCGTTGAGCTTGATGATGACCCGCACGCGCTGCTGCTCGACGCCGAGCGATGAGACCTTAGTGAAGCCCTCCGGGTCGACACGCTGGACCTGTCCTGTCAACCTCAGGTCGCCGAACACCGGTCCGTAGATCTCGACCTGATCGCCGACCTTGATCAGGCCGGCATCGTCACTGAGCAGATCAGCGCTGATCTGTAGCTGTTTGGGATCGCCAACACTGAGCAGCAGGGTCCCCGCGGGCAGCACACGCTCGCTCTCGATCAGCCGCTGTAAGACGACACCCGCGATCGGTGCCTTGATCTCGGCGCGGGCGAGTCGCCGTTTTGCTTCGGCGAGACGGGCTTCGGCTGCGGCACGCTCCTGCTCGAGCGCGGCAGCCTGCAGGGTCTTGAGATTGAGATACTCCTGAATGTACTTCGGCCCAAGATCGAAGATGGTTGCGATTAAGGCGACGGCCTGGTCGTTGAACTGAGCGACGGCCAGGTCAACCGCCGCTTCCGCGCTCTCGGTCCGCGCTCGGCGATATTTCTCCTCGGCGACGGCGCCTTGATCCTTGAGCTTCTCTTCCGCCTCGACCCACCAGTTGGAAAACTCGGCGCGTGCCTGATTAGCGCTGATCATCGCCTGCGAGCCCAGCTTGACCTGGTCCATGGTCTCGATCCAGCCCTGCATTTCTTGCAGTGCGGTTTGCTCGATGGCGTTGTCGGCGAGCACCGCCAATTGGGCGTTGATCTGCGCCACCTCGGCCTCGGCGATGCTGACCTCGGCTTGCAGATCGTCGCTGACCATCTGGGCGACGACCTGGCCCTGGGTCACCGGCGTGCCAGGCTCGATGCTGATCGGTGCGATGCGGCCATCAAAGGGCATGCTCAAGCGTGCAATCTGCGGCAGGGTGGTGCGTGCGCGCTCTTCGACATAGCTCTGGATCTTGCCTGGGCTGACCTGTACGGCATTGACCTCGGGGCCGGGCTTCAGGACGACATAGGCGCTGTAGCCGCCAATCAGGACGACCGCGATAGCGATGGTGATCCAGGTGTTGCGATGTTTCATGACGTCATCCCCTCCCTTTACTGGCCAGTTGCACTTGATGTCTGACGCAAGGCGTTTTGTTGGTCCGGGTGCGGCCTCAACATGATGTCGCGTGATGTTGTGACGTGGCAAGAAGAGGCTCGCGCAGAGACGCAAAGGTGCAGGGAAGAAGAGAAGAAGAGAAGAAGAGAAGAAGGGAAGAAGGGAAGGACAAGAGAAGCGCACTGGGAACGTCGAGCAAGTTCTTTCTTCCTTTGCGCCTCTGCGTCTCTGCGCGAGATCTCTTTTTCTTGTGTCATCTACGCGACATGGCATCATCTGATTGACATTATGCGGAGGCCGCACCCGTTGGTCCTGTTTACTCTGCGCAAATCGTCATGATCTGCGGTTTACGCATTCATAAATTCATTCATTCATTCTTTCATGCTCAAGGCTTCGTTCCAGTGCATGCGGTTGATGCGATGCTGCACGATCAGCTGCGCGATGAGCACGAAGGCCAGCGCCAGCCCGATCGACCAGAGCCAGCCGCCCGGCGTAATGACGGTCGGCATCATGTAGAGATCGTTCTTGTACTCGCTGTTCAGGCCCAGCAGCATCCACCAGCCGAGCGGCAGCCCGAGCAGGATGCCGCTCAGGTTGAGCACCAGGGTCTCGCGCAGGTACATGGCCCCAACCTCGCCGTTGTGATAGCCGAGGACTCGATAGGTCGCGAGCTCGCGCTGGCGCTCGATCAGGCTGATCAAGGCGCCGTTGAGGATCGCGCCGAAGAAGATCACCGCGCCAAAGAGGATCAGCATGTTCGCCATGTTGCCCATCTTGACGACGAAGGTCTCCCACATATTGGTGCGCTGCTCGGCCATGTCCTGCATGTTCAGCAGGGTCGGCAGGCGTTTCAGCTCGGCGAGGAAGGCGGCCTGCTCGGCAGCGGTCTGCGCAGTCTTCAGGCGCACCGCCGAGACTGCACCGGACTCGCTGCGCAGCCGGTTCAGATAGCCGTAGTCGGCATAGACGGCAAGGCCGAATAGGCTGTCGACAAAGCCGGCCACCGGCGCCTGCAAGGGCGTCTGATCACCTTTGCTGAGCAAGATCCAAACCGAGTCACCGATGCTGAGGTCGAGCTGCTTGGCTAGGCGCCGTGCCATTAGCAGCCCTTGCATTGGGATCACGGCCGGCGTGCCATCGGCATTGTTCGGCACCGTCATGGTGGCATCCGGGGTGACGCCGATGATCGCCCCCTGATAGCGATGGTTGGCGTTGATGAAGGTCGCATCCACCGCGAACAGGGGCTCGGCGCGTAGCACGCCTGGCAGCCGTTGAGCCTCAGCGAGGGCATCATAGGGGAGGTCTTGACGGAAGCTCAGCTCGTAGTCGGCGAGCATCACCTTGTCGAACTGGAACTGCACCATGTACTTCAGCGAATCGGTGAGGCCGAAGGTGCTGACCAGCAGCGCGGTGCCGAGCGCTGAGGCGATGATGCCGACCAGCGAGCGCACCCGGTTGCGGAACAGGTTGCGCAGCGCGACCTGCCAGAAGAAGCCGACCCGCTGCCACAGCCAGGGCCAGCGCTCCAAGATGATGGCGCCACCGGCCGGTGGCGCGGGCGGACGCATGGCCTCGGCAGGCTCGAGCTTGATCACGGCGCTGACCCCACGCAGCGAGCCGAGCACCGAGAACAGCAGCGCGATGCAGAGGGCGACCAGCATCAGTCCTAGGTAGAGCTGGTTCGGTAACGCCGGGAAGGTGAAGAAGGCCTTGTAGAAGTCGGTCAGAAGCGCCGCTAGACCATAGCCCAAGAGCAGGCCGAGCAGACCGCCGGCAAGGCCGACCAAGAGGCCGACCTGGATAAAATGCGCGAACAGGGTCCGGTTATCGTAGCCCAGCGCTTTCAGGGTTCCGACCACCACGCGCTGCTGCGCGGCCAGGCGCGTCATGAGCACATTGAGCACCAGGGCTGCCACCGAGAGAAAGATCAGCGGCATCATTGCGGCCATGGTCGCCAGTCCGCCTAGCTCTGAGCTCAGGCTGAGGTTGGAGCCCTGCTGAGCGCGCGGCGTGACGGCGAAGACGCCATAGGGATGCAGCTCCTCGCTGAGCTGCTGCATCACCGCCTCGGGTGCCTGATTGGCTTGCGCCGTGAGCCGGGCGACCAGGCTATTAGCGGCGCCGTTCATGCCAAGGCTGTTCTCGGCGAAGTGGCGGGTGACATAGAAGACGCCATAGTTGGCTGGTGTCGGCAGGATGCCGCCGGGCGGGATGAGATAGACGAACTCCGCTGAGATACCCAGGCCGACGATGCGCAGGCTCTTGCGCTGGCCATCCATGGTCAGGTGAAGCTGGTCGCCGGGCTTGAGGCCACGCGCATCGGCGAACTGCTGCGAGACGATGACCTCATCGGCGCCGTTGCCGCTGAACCAGTTGCCGGCGGTGAGCACTAGGTCGTTGATGACCGGGGTGCGGACTGAGGGCATGCTGAGCAGGCGACCGGCGATTGGCTGGGCGACGCCTTTAAGGTCGACGATGACCTGTTGCGAGATGCGGCTGCGCAGCTCGGCGATACCCTGGATGCGCTCTAGCCTTGGCAGCGCCGAAAGCGGCACCTTCTTGAGGTCGACCCAGACGTCGGCCATGCGGCATTGGTTGTAGTAGGCGTCGCGGGCGTCGGTGAGATTATTGGTCGTGGTCTGGAAGCCGACCAACGCGGCGACACCGAAGGCGACGATCGCCACCACTGCTCCCAGCATGCCCTTGGCGCTGAGGAAGTCACGCCGCAGCTTGCGCTGAAGGACGTTCACCAGCTGATGTCCGCCGCCCGCGCCCGCTGCTGGTTGCGGCTAGTGCTGATCCCCTCCATGGTCAGGTGCAGGACCGCGTGCGCGAGCTGGGCCACCGGCGCGGCATGGGTGACGATGACGATGGTGGCCTGGGTCTGCTCATTGAGCTGAACCAAGAGATCCAGCACATGGCGGCCAGTGCTGGCATCCAGGGCGCCGGTCGGCTCATCGCAGAAGACGACGAGCGGGTTCTTGGCCAGCGCACGGGCGATCGAGACGCGCTGCTGCTGACCGCCGGAGAGCTGCGCTGGGAAGTAGTCTTGGCGATCCTCCAGCTCCACCAGACGCAGTGCCTCGGCCGGGTCCATCGGGTTGTCGGCGATCTGGGTTGCGGCCTCGACGTTCTCGAGCGCGGTGAGGGTTGGCACCAGGTTGTAGAACTGGAACACGAAGCCGACGTTGCGTCGGCGGTAGTCGGTCAGACTGCGATCGTCGAGGGTTGCGAGATCCTGCCCCGCGCACCAGACCTGGCCGCTGCTGGGGCGATCGATGCCGCCGATGATGTTGAGCAGTGTGCTCTTGCCGGCGCCGGATGCGCCCAGGATCACGCTCAGCTCGCCGCTTAGGATCTCGAAATCGAGTCCGCGCAGTACCGGTGTTTCGACGTCACCGGAGCGATAGGTCTTGTGCAGGTCGACACAGCGAATCGCAGTCTCAGTCATGACTCACTGATCCTCCGGTAGCCCATCAAGTTTTCCGCAATCCCGTCGGAGGTTGACGCAGGTCGAGCATCCTGTTTCGTCTTGACGGCAAAGCCCTCCAGCAGAGCGCGGGGCAGATCAGCGCGCACGGCTTCGAGGTGCCGCTGCGTCAGGTTGAGACTGTTGGGGCTTCAGGTCATGTCGGTCGCCTAATCTCGATGCCGTCGCCGGATATGGTCCCTCTTACGACGCCTCTAACGCAAGTCTTCCGCCGATGTTCTGATGAGATTGAGCGGGTTCGGCCTGCTACCGGATAAAGACTGCCAGTTTCGCTCCAGTGGTGCAACTAAGCGAATATACTGAGGTTAAGAGAAGCAATTGAGTAACACATTGAAATGGCGACAACCTACGAAGAGATTTTGACGCTATTCCGCGATGTTGCAGCCTCGCAACTAGAGCTGACAGCTTCGCAACAAGCGCTTGCAGCGTCGCAGAAGGAGACTGATCTGCAAATCAAAGAGACGAGCCGCGAGATTGCCGAACTCAAGAAGCTGTTCACCAGCCAATGGGGCAAACTGATGGAGTCGCTGGTCGAAGGTGATCTGGTCAATCTGCTGAATGTACGCGGCATTGCCATCACCGATACCACCACGCGCCTGAAAGGCAAGCGCGCCGATGGCGGCAATTACGAATTCGACATTCTCGCTCACAATGGCCTGGAGCTCGTCGTCGTTTAAGTCAAGACCACCCTTCGCCCGGGTGACGTCAAAACCTTCCTCAGCAAGCTCGATCACTTCAAACAATGGCTGCCGCGGTATGCCAACCATCGCATCTACGGCGCCATGGCCTGGCTGAGCGCTGATGCCGGGACGGAGGCCATGCTGGCCAACCGCGAGGGGGTTGCTCTAACACGGCTTGCGCAGATGGCAGACAGCGACTAATGTCTAGTCAAGCTGACTAGATTTTTGATCCTAATCATGAACGAAACGCCTTCCGAAGTGGCCGAGCGTCCCAGCGCGTGGAAGCTGCAAGATGCCAAAGCTCGCTTCAGCGAGCTGGTCCGTCTTGCCGGCGAGGCGGGGCCTCAGCATGTCACCGTTAACGGCAAGGAGAAGGCCGTGGTCTTGTCCGCCGATGACTACAGGCGCCTGTGTGGCGAGCCCATGGGCGACGCCTTGGTCCGATTGCTCGCCGAGGCCGACCTCGACGATATCGAATTCGAGCACCTAAGGACCCGTGGCCCAGTCCGCGATATCGAGCTGTGAGCGGATGGCTGCTGGATACGAACGTTCTGTCGGAGCTGCGGCGTCAGCGGCCAGCGCCCTCAGTGGTCGACTTCATCGCGGCCCAGCCCCTGCTCGCACTCCACGTGAGCTCCGTGACCTTCGCCGAGATTCGCTACGGCATCGAATTGCTCGAGGATGCCAGGCGTCGTGCCGCATTGACCCATTGGCTCGACCATCGTCTACGCCCAATGTTTGCAGGTCGTATCCTGCCTGTGTGCGAGGACACTCTGCTGCAATGGCGTCTCACGATCGAAGCCGGCCGCAAGCGCGGCCACACCTTCAGCCATCCTGACGTGCTGATCGCGGCGAGCGCGGCGCGGCATGGGCTCACCGTCGTCACCAGAGATACGGATGACTTCGAGGCGGCTGGGGTCGACGTGCTCAATCCCTGGCACGAGTCCGCTTGAATGCCTGGCTCATGAGGCGAAACCTGTGAAGCCGCTTTCCAGAGATTCAGCTAGGACGATCGTGTGGACTGAATTTTCGTCGGGTCGGCAATTTGTAATCACACAGTTCGCCTCATGAGCCGAAGTCCTTTGGCCGTGATTGCACCAACTGAATCAGCTTCATATGATCGATATTCGGCTGCTCGCCGAAGACGATACGCCCGCCCTTGGGGCCGGCCTCGATCTTCTTGATGCCATAGGGTTGGACCTTGAGCTTCAGCTCAGTGACCGCGAACAGGGTCTTGGTCGGCTCGGGCAGTAGACCGAAGCGGTCGATCATCTCGACTTGGAGGTCTTTCAGCTCGGCGCGGTCGGCGGCGCTGGCGATGCGCTTGTAGGTGACCAGCCGGGTGTGGACATCGGGCAGGTAGTCGTCCGGCAGCAGGGCAGGGAGGCCGAGATCGATCTCGGCGCCGTGATCGAGCGGGCGATCCAGCTCCGGGGTCTTGCCGGATTTGAGCGCCTCGACCGCGCGCTCGAGCAGGTCCATGTAGAGGGTGAAGCCGATTTCGTGGATCTGGCCGGATTGCTCCTCGCCTAAGAGTTCACCGGCGCCGCGAATCTCCAGATCATGGGTGGCCAGCGTAAAGCCGGCGCCCAGGTCTTCTAGCGACTCGATCGCCTCCAGCCGCTTCTTGGCGTCGGCGGTCATGCTCTTTGGCGGTGGCGTGATCAGATAGGCATAGGCGCGATGGTGCGAGCGGCCGACCCGTCCGCGCAGCTGGTGAAGTTGCGCCAGGCCGAGCTTATCGGCGCGATGGATGACGATGGTGTTGGCACTCGGCACGTCGATGCCGGATTCAATGATCGTCGTGCAGACCAGCAGGTTGAAGCGCCGATGGTAGAAGTCGCGCATGACGCGCTCCAGCTCTTTCTCGCGCATCTGCCCATGCGCCACCTCGACCCGCGCCTCGGGCACCAGTGCTTCCAGTTTCTGCGCCATGTTCTCGATGGTATCGACCTCGTTGTGCAGGAAGTAGACCTGGCCGCCGCGGTTGATCTCGCGCTGGCAGGCCTCGCGGATCAGCGCATCGTTCCAAGTGGAGACGAAGGTCTTGATCGGATGGCGCTCGACCGGCGGCGTGGCGATGATGCTGAGATCGCGCATCCCGGCCATCGCCATGTTGAGCGTGCGCGGGATCGGTGTCGCGGTCAGGGTGAGCACGTCGACCTCGGCGCGTAGGCGTATGTCATCCAGGACATCAGGTCAGATCATCAGCTAAGCTTCGGCAATGGCAGCCACCTTAATCGCCCATGCGAAAGAGTTTCGTGATGACGGCTTCATCGTAGAGATGGTCGTTTGGGAACTGCCGGAGCCGCTTCCACTCTGCTCTCATCGCTACAAATACCGTCTGTTTTTTGGAACGGGCGACAGCTGTTGGGTACGTTATGACAATGAGCCTGGTAAAGGGATCATCGGCATCTCGCCGGTGAACAGCGGCCTTATTCGTTCACAACGCTTGAGCAGCTGATCTCAGATTTTCGCGCCGATATCGCTCGCTGGAGGTAGCCGATGAAAGCCATTATCGAAGTTGGCCACCGTGGCTCGATCTTTGATGCCGTTGCCGGCCAGATGGCCGAAGGCCGAGCGGGCCGTCCGGTCGATTATCGGCTCAGCTTCGAGTCGACGCAGACACTGTTCGCCGAGGTGACACCCGAGCGACTGGAGCTTCTCGATCACCTGCGGCGAATCGGTCCTTGCCGTGCCGAGGAGTTGGCGGACCAACTGCCGGCCTCAAGCGATCCCACTGTGTTTACACGCCATCTGGCGAGACTCGAGACCCTTGGCTTGCTGGAGCGTCACGAGGATGGAACGCTATTTGTGCCTTTTGCTTCGATTGAGATCATCCTGCCGTTGGCGAGGGTGGCTTAGCTGTTGGGGGCTTGCAACTGATGAACGCCCGCGTACAGCATAGCGCCCATCATCCACTTCAAAAGTGTCAAATCGGTGCGGATTGGCGCCAGGGCTTGCTCGAGGTCGGCTTTCATCACGCGCTCATCCCCCCCATCAACTGCCTAACCAGGGTCGACCGCCAACTACCGCTGTTCGCCATAGATGATCGCGCGCCAGCCGCCTTGGTTGGGTAGGCAAAGCTCGCAGAGCCCGGAGATCGGGTCGCAGAGGTCGCTGTCGAGCAGAAGGATGATGAGCATCCATCCGGCCGAACGCTCAGGAGGAAAACGGATTCAGGAGCTTGACGCCGGTCAAAGTGAAATCGTCGGTGTTGCGGGTGACCAAGGTCAGGTCACTTATCAGCGCTGTCGCAGCGATCTGCTTGTCGAGTGCGTTCTCGGGGTGAGGGACGCGCAGTCGTCCCCACAGCAACGCCTCCGCGCGGCCAAAATCCAGAATTCGGTTCGCGTAGTCATCCATCACCGAATTGAGCCAGCGTTCAAGCCGCTCCGCCTGCGATCTATCTCCCCGATGCCGCAACAGATCAACTCCACGCCTTAGCTCACCAAGGGTGACGACGCTGAGGTAGACGCGGGCATTATCGGCATCCAGAGTTCGGACTAATTCCACGACTCCGGCATTGGCCCGCTTCCCCTTGCGCAGCTCGCTGACAACATTGGTATCGAACAAATACATCCTGGTTTCGGTTCAGTCGAAGACCGGCGGCGTGGCCTCGTCTTGCCTGCGTGCAAAGTCCTCGTCGTGCCCCACGTCCGGCATGTCTGCGAGCACTTGCAGAAAGCTACGCCGCTTCGGACGCAGCAGGGCTTCCTCCAAAATGCGCCGGTGCTCCGCTTCGGCGCTCACTCCATGAGCACTCGCACGCTCCTTAAGCGCCTGGCTGATGTCAGCATCGACATTGCGTACCAATAGATTGGCCATCACATCTTTAATCTAGGCTCACTTGGTGGTTAGCATGATAGCATTGATAGCGCCTCTTCCGATACGCTCGTCGATCAAGAGCAGCTGGCTCATGAGCCTTCAAATCTAACCCTCTGAGGCAAGATGTCGAAGGGTGTTTGAATGCCGCATTTGAGTGGGTTGGATAGGTTTCGCGCTTTCCGGCTGGCCAAGCCTCAACTCAACAGTGTCATCCGTTCGATCATCGAGCGCTCATCAGCACTCAGTTGATGAAATGCGCTCGAGTTGCTGATCTGCCAGCCCAGGAGGGCCTTGCTGACGCGGTAGCGCTGCTGCAACGGCTCAATGGCCTCCGATAAGCTCGGGGTTTCGCGGATCTTGGCGGCGGCGGCCTCCCGTGGCAGGAGCAGCTCAGCGGCAAAGGCGCGTGCGCGCTTCTCCGCGTACTCGGGTGTGCGCCCACCGAGCACCTCGGCGACGGGCAGGGCGCCGTGCCGGTCGATCAAGAGGTGGCCAATCTCATGCGCCAGCGTTGCGCGCGTACGGGGATTCATTGCGGTATCGTTGTCCGCTCGCCGGTTGAGCAGAATGACTGGCCCTTGGGTTCGACCCCAGGCGGCGATCGCTTCGATCGGGCTATCCGGGATCTCCATTGACTCGATGATCACGCCCCAAGCCTGCAGCAATGCTACGGGCTCGCAGGGGGCTGAAGGGTCGAGACCAAGACGATCGCGTAGCCAGATGGCGAGCCGGTAGCCTTGCTCGAAGGGCCGACCGGTTTCAGCCACGTCAGTTGCCACGCCGGCCGCCAGATCATCGAGCACCGTTGTTTCGGCCTTTGGCATGGCGCGCAGCCGGTCAAGGAGATGGCGTTGGGTGTCACCATCGACGTAGCCGGCACTCATCCGGGCGGCGGCGAGGATCACCGTATCCGCAGCTGGATCAGCTGGATCAATCTCCCAGAAGCTCTCCGGCGCCTGGTCACCGATGAGCCGCGTCATCGCTGAGCTGTCGAGTCCGGAATGGAGGTTGCTGGCGTCGGTGCGCAGGCGCCCGTCCCGCTGCTGCCAACGTTCAACGGCGCGCTGTGCGCGGGGCTCTTGGCTGTCGTGGACAGCATCAGCAAGATGATCGCCGACCGCTGTGAGGGTGGCGACGACGCCATCGTAAGGCAGCATCAAGTGACGTCCCGATGCGGCACAAGAGAGCGCAAAGGACTGTCCTTGTCGCAGCAGCATCAGGGATGGCACGAACAGGCCTTTCAAAGCCATCGCAAGGTCGTGGCGGCAGATGAAGCGATAGACGGCTTCATCTTCCGCATCGATGGTCTCGTCGGGCTGGTCTTCCCAGCGGCGTTCTGCCTCGCGGCGCAGCAGCCCGGGATACAGCGGAAGGACTGGGATGGGGTAGGTCTCCTCCAAAAGCAGCGCGGACCACTGCTTAGCGAGGAACTCCAGCAGATCGAGCCAGGTCCAGTGCAGCGGGACCGGGTTGTTCGCGTCGTCGTCACGGTACCAGATGGGCTCGCCTTGCAGCCGAAGCAGCCCATTACCCCATGCCAGACTACCGCCGCGCTCGCCTGGATGCAGGCCGAACTCGAACTGAAGCCCATCGTCTGGGCCAATCAACCGTAACGCTTCAGCCATTGTTTGTGCTTCAGCCCGTCAACCGCGCGACCACCGTACTGACCTGATCCACCCGCTTGGCCGGATCACTCATCTCCATCGTGAACCGCAGCGCCCCCGCAGCCTGATCCAGCTTGAAGTCCTTGGGCCGTGATTGCACCAACTGGATCAACTTCATGTGATCGATATTCGGCTGCTCGCCAAAGACGATGCGCCCGCCCTTAGGGCCGGCCTCGATCTTCTTGATGCCATAAGGCTGGACCTTGAGCTTCAGCTCCGTGACCGCGAACAGGGTCTTGGTGGGCTCAGGCAGTAGGCCGAAGCGGTCGATCATCTCGACTTGCAGATCTTTCAGCTCGGCACGGTCGGCGGCGCTGGCGATGCGCTTGTAGGTGACCAGCCGGGTGTGGACATCGGGCAGGTAGTCGTCCGGCAGCAGGGCAGGGAGGCCGAGATCGATCTCGGCGCCGTGGTCGAGCGGGCGGTCCAGCTCCGGGGTCTTGCCGGATTTCAGCGCCTCGACCGCGCGCTCGAGCAGGTCCATGTAGAGGGTAAAGCCGATCTCGTGGATCTGTCCAGATTGCTCCTCGCCGAGCAGCTCACCCGCCCCGCGGATCTCCAGATCATGGGTGGCAAGCGTGAAACCGGCGCCCAGGTCTTCCAGGGACTCGATCGCCTCCAGCCGCTTCTTCGCATCGGCGGTCATGCTCTTCGGCGGCGGGGTGATCAGATAGGCATAGGCGCGATGGTGCGAGCGGCCGACCCGTCCGCGCAGCTGGTGCAGTTGCGCCAGGCCGAGCTTATCGGCGCGATGGATGACGATGGTGTTGGCACTCGGCACGTCGATGCCGGATTCAATGATCGTGGTGCAGACCAGCAGGTTGAAGCGCCGATGGTAGAAGTCGCGCATGACGCGCTCCAGCTCTTTCTCGCGCATCTGCCCATGCGCCACCTCGACCCGCGCCTCGGGCACCAGTGCTTCCAGTTTCTGCGCCATGTTCTCGATGGTCTCGACCTCGTTGTGCAGGAAGTAGACCTGCCCGCCGCGGTTGATCTCGCGCTGGCAGGCCTCGCGGATCAGCGCGTCGTTCCAGGTCGAGACGAAGGTCTTGATCGGATGGCGCTCGACCGGTGGGGTGGCGATGATGCTGAGATCGCGCATCCCGGCCATCGCCATGTTGAGCGTGCGCGGGATCGGCGTCGCGGTCAGGGTGAGCACGTCGACCTCGGCACGCAGGCTCTTCAGCTGCTCCTTGTGTCTGACTCCAAACCGATGCTCCTCGTCGATGATCGCGAGTCCTAAGTTCTTAAACTTGACCGACGGCTGCAACAGCTTGTGGGTGCCGACGACGATATCGACGGTGCCAGCGGCGAGTCCATCCATGATCGTCTTGACCTCCTTGTTGCTCTTGAAGCGCGACAGGCTCTCGACCTTGATCGGCCAGTCGGCGAAGCGGTCGGAGAGGTTCTGAAAGTGCTGCTGGGCGAGCAGGGTGGTCGGTACCAGCAGCGCGACCTGCTTGCCGGCGTTGACGGCAACGAATGCCGCGCGCATCGCGACCTCGGTCTTGCCGAAACCGACATCGCCGCAGACCACCCGGTCCATCGGCTTGGGGTCGGCCATGTCGGTCAGGATGGCCTCGATGGCGCGTTGCTGGTCAGGGGTTTCCTCGAATTCAAAGGCGGTGGCGAAGGCGTCGTAGTCCGGTCCCGGTGTAGGGAAGGAGACGCCTTGGCGGGCGGCGCGGCGGGCATAGATGTCGAGCAGCTCGGCGGCGACGTCGCGCACCTTCTCGGCCGCCTTGCGCTTGGCCCGCTCCCACTGATCGCTGCCGAGCCGGTGCAGCGGCGCCTGCTCGGGCTCGGCGCCGGTGTAGCGCGAGATCAGGTGCAGCGAGCTGACCGGGACGTAGAGCTTGTCGCCGCGGGCGTACTCGAGGGCGAGGAACTCGGCCGCGGTGCCGCCGATGGCGATGGTTTGCAGGCCGAGGAAGCGGCCGACGCCATGCTCCTCGTGTACCACCGGCGCGCCGGCGACCAGCTCGGTGAGGTTGCGGACGACGGCTTCGCCATCGCGCTCGCGGCGCTTGCGCCGACGCTCCTGGCGCACGCGCTCGCCATAGAGCTGGGTCTCGGTGAGCAGGGCGAGCGCGGGCTGATCGGTGCTAGCGGGCAACAGCAGCGGCTCTTCGAGCGGCGCCACGGTGACCGCAAGCGACTGGGAGCCGGTGAAGAAATCCTGCCAGCCGGTGACGAGCTTCGGCTGGATGCCAAAGCCATGCAGGTTGTCGAGCAGCATCTCGCGCCGGCCGGTGCTCTCGGCGATGAAGAGAACGCGTCGGCCGGTGGTGACGGGTGAGAGGGCAGTCGACTTGCGTGCCGACGCTTGCCGAGGTGTCTGCTGCGGCGCACTCGCCGCTACGGCAGCTGCGGCAACAGAACTGTCTGGGGGCGGCGTGGCTGGCTGCGCGCCAAAGGATGCGCCTCGGGGCGAGCGCTGGTGCTCGTTCGCATCTTGATCCGGTTCGACGCTCGGGGCATCAACGAACGCCGTTTCATTGAGGAATGCCTTCAGTGCCGCGGCGGGATCAGCGGCGCGCGCCTGAATGGCCAGCGCTGGTGGGCGGGCGCTGGCGAAGTTGTAGACCTGCGCATAACCTTTGCGCCGCTCGGCCCATTCGGCGCTCTGCCAGCGCACGCCAGGCAGCGCATTGAGCCGACCGCCAAGTTCGTCCGGCGTGAGATAGAGTCGCTGGGGTGGCAGCAGCGGGCGCTCGATGTCGTGACGACGCTGCTCGTAGCGAACGCTGATGTCATCGAAGCGCGCCTCGGCGGCCTCGCGTGCGCCCTCGGGCTCGAAGGCGAGCGCGCCAGTCGGCAGATAGTCGAACAGGGTCGCAGTCTCGTCGAAGAACAGCGGCAGGTAATACTCGAGTCCGCCCGGCGCCCGACCTTCGGAGACCTCGCGGTAGATCAGGCTGGCCTTGGGATCGGCGTCGATGCTGGCGCGCCAACGTTGGCGGAAGCCGGCGATCGCCTCCTCGGTGAAGGGATATTCGCGTGCTGGCAGCATGCGGACCCGCTCGAGCTTGGCGATCGAGCGCTGGCTGTCCGGATCGAAGGTGCGGATCGATTCGACCTCGTCGTCGAAGAGATCGATGCGCAGCGGCTCGCGGCTGCCCATCGGAAAGATATCGAGCAGGGCACCGCGCACCGCGAACTCGCCGTGGGTGATGACCTGGGAGACGCACTGATAACCCGCTCGCGTCAGCCGGTCGCGGGTGCTCTCAAGATTGAGCCGATCGCCGGCCGTCAGCACCAGCGAGTGGCCGTCGACGAAGTCCGGTGGCGGCAGGCGCTGCATCAGCGTGGCGACCGGCACCACCAGGACACCGCGCTCGAGCTGCGGCAGTCGATGCAGGGTTAGCAATCGCTCGGAGACCAGCTCGGGCAGCGGCGAGAAGACGTCGTAGGGTAGCGTCTCCCAATCCGGAAAGCTCAGGACCGGGACCGTTCGGCTGGAGCCCCAGTCGAGGCTCAGCTGGCCGGCGTTCGCGCCCCCGTCTCTGCCTGCACCTGTATGAGTGCCAGCACCAGCGTTGTCCGTACTGGTCTCATGCTCGCCGAGAAAGAAGCGCAGCGCTTCGCTCAGCTGCACCGCCGCCGGCATATCCGGCACCACGCAGAGCAGCGGTGCCCGGGCGTTGCGGGCGGCTTCGGCGATGGCGAGCGCCGCAGCAGCGCCATAGAGCTTGCCCCATAGCAGTCGCTCGCCTTGACGCTGCGGCAAAGGGGGGGCGAGCGGCGATACGGCTTGCGCCTCGATAGTTGGAGGAGATGGGAGTACGACGGCTGGCGCATCCGAGCGGTGGGCGTTGGTGTCTTGGGGCACAGCGACAAAGGGAAGCAGACTAGTGGATGGGATGCTGAGCCTAGAATCTTCGCACAGCGACCGCCTAGGCGCAGCCGATGATGATGCGAGTCTTCGGCATTTTCCAGCAGCGCCGGATGCAGGCATCAGTGATACGGCGATGTGTTGGCCGAGCTTTTCTCCTGACGGCACCTGCGATCCAGTGCGGTTACTATCTCAGTGCAACTGCTTAAACCCCCCGAGCTTGGAGAACACACCGATGCAGCAGCCAACCAACCTTGCCGGCAAGATGGCGCACCTGAAGCACCTGCTCGTGAACGCCGAGGAGTTTTCTGAGCCGATGGACTACTTCTTTGATGTCCTATCGGTGGACCCGGCCTTTCTCGCCAAGGGTAAGAAGCTGAAAGACAAGCAGATCGAGT
>POWB01000004.1:147218-148837 GCA_010912705.1 Halochromatium sp. | reverse complement strand
TTAAGCACCTGCTCGTGAACGCCGAGGAGTTTTCTGAGCCGATGGACTACTTCTTTGATGTCCTATCGGTGGACCCGGCCTTTCTCGCCAAGGGTAAGAAGCTGAAAGACAAGCAGATCGAGTCACGCTTCCATGGGGTGTTGGAGGTCCTCCGCCAGCGCATGGCGCCAGACACCGAGATCAAGCCGCGCATGATGACCATAGCCTGGCTCAAGCAATATGGGTTTGCCCATGGTGGCTTTACCTTTGCCAACCTGTTAGGTGTGACCTTTTACTTCCGCGACCTTGATATGGGGCTCTGCGCGCTGGCGGTCATGGACGGCTCTTCTATGACCCTGTTCTCACGCTTCTCGGTCTACGACCAGGTCGATCCTTCGAAGAACTTTCAGGTCGATCGTAGCGGGCGTCGTCACTAAGACCATTGCTGGTAAACCTGTACCCTCTTTGCTCATTTCCGTCCATCCCCGGCTCTTCTTAAGAGCGTCACGAAAAATTCACAAAATGGCAGTGCTTGGCCGTCACAATGGCGCTGGCCCGACCTCGGGCTACCCTTCTACGCATCATGATCATCAGGAGCTTCCTCACCATGACGCTTCAGCACGTTCTGAAGACAGCCGCGCTCGCCGGCTGTCTCTCGACCTTCGCGTTCTCCTCGGCCCTGAGCGCCGATACCACCGTCAACGGCTCGGGGGCGAGCTTCCCGTTTCCGCTCTATGCCAAGTGGGCGAAGGACTTCAGCAAGCAGAATAAGGACGCCCGTGTCCAGTATCAGGCGGTTGGCAGTGGCGCCGGCATCCGTGCATTCATCGCCGAGACCGTCGATTTTGCGGCGAGCGACGCGGCCATGAACGACGAGGAGATCAGCAAAGTCCCGACCGAGAAGGGCGTCGTGCTGCTGCCGATGACCGCGGGCGAGGTCGTGCTCTCCTATAACCTGCCCGGCAATCCCGAGCTCAAGCTGCCACGCGATGTGCTCGTCGATATCTTCCTCGGTAAGCTCGACTCTTGGAAAGACGAGCGCATCGCTAAGGCGAACCCGGATGTCGACCTGCCGGACGACAAGATCACGGTCGTGCGCCGCTCGGATTCATCGGGTACCACCTACGTCTTCACCGGCCATCTCGCCGCGGTGAGTGAAGCGTTCAAGACTGAGGTTGGCCAGGGTAAGAGCGTGAACTGGCCGAAGAGCTTTGTCGGCGCGCCGAAGAATGACGGCGTTGCGGCCATGATTAAGCAGACGCCGGGCGCGATCGGCTACATCGAGTACGGTTATGCCGAGGCGACCCGTCAGCCGATGGCGATCCTGCAGAACAAGGCAGGCAACTTCGTCAAGCCAGGCGAGGACAGTGGTAAGGCGGCCCTTGCCAGCGCTGAATTCCCGACCACGGATCTGCCGGGCTACCCCGGCACGCCGGACCTGCGTGTCTGGGTCAATGATCCTGCCGGTGAGGAGGCCTACCCAATCGCCACCTTCACCTGGATGCTGATGTATCAACATCAGGACGAAGCCAAGGCTAAGGTCCTGCGCGATTTCATCGAGTATGGCCTGACCGATGGCCAGAAGGATGCGACCAAGATGGGCTTCATTCCGCTACCCGAGAATGTGAAGGCCAAGGTTG
>POWB01000004.1:58469-147120 GCA_010912705.1 Halochromatium sp. | reverse complement strand
ATCAGGACGAAGCCAAGGCTAAGGTCCTGCGCGATTTCATCGAGTATGGCCTGACCGATGGCCAGAAGGATGCGACCAAGATGGGCTTCATTCCGCTACCCGAGAATGTGAAGGCCAAGGTTGAGGATGCCATGAAGCTGGTCGGCGGCGAGAAGTAAAGGTACAGCCGCAGACTCGATTGAGGCAAAGCCAGCGTCGGTGCGATAGACTTTCGCACCGGCTGCTGGCGGTTTGATACTGTTAAGAACGGCGCATCTGCTATGGCTTCCAATCCTTTCGCTCACGTCGTCACCAAGGTCTGCGGACCCCCTTCCGCGACCGACTATGGCGCTGACAAACTGCTGCGGGCGGTGGTTTGGGCTGCCGCCGCGGTCATCCTGTTGTTGGTGGCCTATATCGTCTTCGAGCTTGGTCGCCAGGCCTTTCCGGCGATGCTCGAGTTTGGTGTCAAATTTCTCTACAGTACAACCTGGGATGTCCAAGCGAAGGAGTTCGGCATCCTGCCGGAGATCTGGGGCACCCTCTATAGCTCGCTTCTCGCGTTGCTACTTGGCGGTATCCTCGGTATTGCTATTGCCATCTTCCTAACCCAAGACTTTCTCGATCACCGTATCTCAAACGTCTTTCGCACCATCGTTGAGATGTTGGCTGCAATTCCCTCGGTGGTCTACGGTCTCTGGGGCATCTATGTGCTGATTCCGCTGATTCGGCCCGGTGCTAACTGGCTTCATGACACGTTCGGCTGGTTCCCTTTCTTCGGTACCTCACTCAGCGGTCCTGGCATGGCCCCGGCGGCTCTGGTGCTGGCAGTCATGATACTGCCCACCGTGGCGGCTATCTCGGTTGATGCCTTCAAACGCGTCCCCTACAAGGTGAAGGAGGCCGCCTACGGCATGGGGACGACGCGCTGGGAGGCGATCCTTAAGGTCATGCTGCCTAGCGCCTCGAGCGGTATCCTCGCGGCCCTAGTGCTGGGCTTCGGACGCGCGCTTGGCGAGACCATGGCACTCGCGATGTTGATCGGTAACTCTAACCAGATCAGCCTATCGCTGTTCGCGCCGGCCAATACGCTCGCGTCACTCTTGGCATCGAGCTTTCCCGAGGCCGGGCCGCTCGAGGTGCAGGCATTGATGTATGCGGCCTTGGCCCTGCTTGCCATCACGTTGTTGGTGAACATTTTCGGTCTCTGGGTCATGAAGGCCGCCACGCGCAAGTTTGAGGGGAGATAGACGCATGACGGGAAATATCAGTCAAGCGGTCCTTGAGCAGGATCTGGCTTCGTTACCCCAGCTCAAAGGGTCACTGCTCGAAGGGCGCGGTCTGAAGAGCCGCATCTACACCGGTATCACCTGGCTGTTGGCCATTCTTGCCTCGCTACCATTATTCTCCGTGCTGTTCATGTTAATCGCTGAGGGGGGCGCTCGCATCAACTGGGAGACGCTCACTGAGCTACCGCCTGCCGCATTCGAGTACGGTGGTGGTATCGGGCCGGCCATCGTTGGTACTGCTGTCATGGTCAGCATTGGAGCGGCGATCAGTATCCCGATCGGTATCCTGGCCGCCATCTACTTGGCGGAGATCGATCCGCATACCAAACTGGCATATACCGCGCGCTTTTTGGCCAAGGTCTTAACCGGCTTTCCTTCAATCCTTGCTGGTGTCTTCGTCTATGCCGCGTTGGTTGTGGCGATGAAGAGCTACTCAGCCTGGGCGGGTGGTATCGCGCTGGCAGTGTTGATGTTGCCGACGGTGATCCTGACTGCAGAAGAGGCCTTGAAACAGGTGCCACAGCGCATGAAGGATGCTGCCTATGGGATGGGCTGTACCCGCGCACAGGTGATCAGCAAGGTGACCTTGCCGACTGGCATCCCAGGCGTGGTGACCGGCGTGCTGCTGGCGGTGGCTGGTGCGGCGGGCGAGTCGGCACCACTGCTCTTCACCGCACTGTTTAGCACCTACTTCATCAACGGCTGGGAGGGGCTCAGTGAGCCGACCTCGTCGCTCTCGATCTTGATCTACAACTTCTCTGGCATGCCCTATGAGAATCAGATCGAGCTGGCCTGGACGGCCTCGTTGGTGCTGGTGCTGATTATTCTGGTGTTCAACATTCTGGCCCGCGTTCTCGGCCGGCAGAAGTACTGATTTCGATTCATGAGGTAGCTCAGACATGAACGCGACTGCAGAAGCAGTGACCAGCCATCCTGCGGCCTGGTCGGTCGACCCGAAAGATACCGTCATGGATTGCCGCTTGAAGAAGATCTTCTACGGCGATTTCCTGGCGGTGCGCGATAGCACAGTACCGATCGAGCGCAACAAGATTACCGGTTTTATTGGCCCATCAGGCTGTGGCAAGAGCACGGTACTGCGCAGCCTGAACCGGATGAACGATCTGATCCCGATCTTCCGCTTTGAAGGCAGCGTGACCTATCACGGCCAAGACATCTACGATAAGTCGATTGATCCGGTGTTGGTGCGGCGCTATATCGGCATGGTGTTTCAGCAGCCTAACCCCTTTTCGATGAGTATCTACGATAATGTCGCCTTTGGGCTGCGCCTGAATCGCTTCAAGGGCAACATGGACGAGCGAGTCGAGAAGGCGCTGCGCAGCGCCGCGCTCTGGACCGAGGTCAAGGACAAACTGAAGAACAGCGGCCTCTCACTCTCCGGCGGTCAGCAGCAGCGTCTCTGCATCGCCCGCGCGGTGGCCACCGAGCCCGATGTGCTGCTCATGGATGAGCCCTGCTCGGCGCTCGATCCCATCGCGACACGCCAGGTCGAGGAGTTGATGCTGGAGCTGAAGGAGAATTACTCGGTGGCGCTGGTGACGCATAATATGCAGCAAGCAACCCGTGTCGCCGATACCACCGCCTTCTTCTCGGTGGATATCTCTCAGGGTGGGCGTACGGGCTATTTAGTGGAAATGGGTGAGACCCGTCAGGTGTTTGAGGACCCACAGGCTGAGCTGACTAAAGAATATGTCTCTGGTGAGTTCAGTTGATCGACCCTTGCTCGCGCTGTGACGCCGAGGTAACCGGGGCTCGGCGAGTCCGCTCGCTGGCCAGGGTTGCTTTTCAGCTATGAACGAATGGATCTAGATGCCGAAGGCGAGACGACTGAATCTGGATGCGATCGAGACCTCGCTGCGAGCGGTTCAGGCCGATTTTGGTCCGATCAATGCGACCCTGGATACGCCGCGCGATCCACTCATCAATGCCGTGCTCGAGCGGATGCTGCAGGGTTATCAGTTGGTCGATGACTATCTGGCCGCGGGTGTCGATCTGTTCGCGCCCGGTAGCTCCTCGCTGCTGCTAGAGTTGAATGTGCGTGTGCTCTGTGGGCTCGATGCTGCAGTGCGCGCCGAGTGTGCATCGCAGATCGAGGCCACCAAGCAACAGTTCTACGCCAAGGGTGATGGTGGGGTGGAGTCGTTGGTGACCTGGGTGCGCGGCCTCAATGGCGCACCGGTTCGGCGACGCGCGGCCAGCACCTATATCCATATCCTCAGTCAGCCGCAGCTGTTCATCGAGGGTAACCACCGCACGGGGTCGCTGGTGATGAGCTGGATATTGGCCAATGCCGGCAAGCCCCCCTTTGTGTTGTCGGTCGAGAATGCCAAGGCCTATTTCGATCCCTCGGCCCTAGTCAAGAGTTCACGCAAGCATACGCTGCGCATGCTGTTAGAGCGGCCTAAACTGGTGAAACGATTTGCCGACCTGCTCAAGGACGATGCCGAGAAGATTCACCTCAATGGCCACTAATGACCACTAAGCTCGACGACAACAACCGCGCCAAAGCTAGCCCCATTGTGACTGCACTGCCCGAGCCGTTGCCGACGGGCACAAATCTGCCATTTCCGGTGCATCCGCTGCGCGAGTTAGTCACCTCCGAGCTGCATGCGCGGACCTTCGACCCGATGCTGGCACCAGTTCGGATCGCCCATCTGGCCTATCTCTGTGGTGAGCGTGGGAGTGGGCGTCAGCAGCAGTATCTGGCGCGACTGCTCTCGCATTTTGGCATCCAGCTGCCCCCGGATGTGGGTTTGCAGTTTGCGACGGATTTAGGCTGCGGGCTTTGGCTGCGCTGGGAGCGTCATACCGAATTCGTTAGCTATACCCTGAGTCGCCAAGGGCCGTTTACGCAGCCGTTCGGCCCAGATCTGCTGAGCGAGCTTCCCCAGGTCTGGCTGCGCAATCTTCCGGGGCAGGTGGTCACCGCAGTTCAGCTCGCGCTGGAGTCCGCGGATATGCCCGAGCGCGACCTGGATGGACTGGTCGAGCTCTTTGGCGGCCATCCGGTGATTGGGGCGCAAGTCGCAGGTGGTGCCGGCTTCGTCTGGTCCGACTTGCGTATTCATGCCGATGGATTTGGTCATATACTGCTGCGTGATCTCTGTCTATCGGATGGACAGGCAGGGCGGCTGATCAAGCGCGTGCTCGAGATCAATGCCTATCGTGCCATGGCATTGCTTGGCTTGCCGGCTGCACGTCAGGCCTCGCAGTTGTTGAGCGATGCCGAGCAGCGCCTGGCCGGTGTCGCCGCGCGAATGGTTGAAGGCAAGCTCGATGCAGCCTCTGCCGTGGACGGGCAGACTGCTCATGGCCTGGCTTTACCCCCAGAGCGCGAGCTGTTGGCCGAGCTGACCGCATTGGCCGCCGAGATCGAGTCGGTCGCGGCCGAGACCGCTACCCGATTCGATGCCTCGCAAGCCTATTATCAGGTGGTCCGGCAGCGACTCGAGCAATTGCGTGAAGAGCGCGTTCAAGGCGTGCAGACCCTGACTGAATTCCTCGATGCGCGCTTAGCGCCGGCCGTTGCTACCTGCACCGCAACCGCCCAGCGTCAACAACATCTCGCCGAACGGGCGGCTCGGCTAACGGCCTTATTACGAGCACGGGTCGAGGTTGAGCTACAAGAGCAGAACCGCGGCCTGTTGGACTCGATGGATCGGCGCGCCAAGCTACAGCTGCGGCTGCAAGAGACGGTCGAGGGGCTGTCGGTGGTTGCGATCGGCTACTATGGGGTTGGGCTGATTGGCTACTTGCTCAAAGGGTTTGAGGCCAGTGGCTGGCCGCTCAACGCGACCTTGGCTATTGGTATCGCAGTGCCCTTGGTGGTTGGTACGGCCTGGCTTGGGCTTAGGCGCGCAAAGCGACGCTTGCATCAGGATGCTGATCGGCATCAGCCTGACTGAGGGACTGAGCTGATGCCGCGGACATCTAGCTCCGGCATGAGCGAGCCGATGGGTGCAATCTTGCCGCGGCTGCGCCAGGGGGATCAGCGCATCCTGGTCGCGCCGCGTCCGGTCGTCTAAATCGCCATAATGCTGTTATGGGCAAGCGCTCTTGTCACCGCCAACGCTGCCGGTGAGCACGAGGAATGCGTTAAACGGGCCCATCACGCCCATCGCTTCCATCTTTGGGCCGCTGAACTTGAGTTTGCCAGTCATCATCGCGCCCATCGCACCACAGCCCGACTTGCCCTCGCCCATGCAGGTCCAGTTTTCGTCAGTAGCGTGCATCAGGTAGTCGACTCCGTAATCTGGGCTGCTGTTGGTGACTGCGCCGCCATAGGTGCAGATTGCCTTGCCGTCCTTGTTTGCGATCTTCAGCTCGATCTTGCTGCCAAGGCCACATTTGTCTCGATACATCTGAATGGTCTTGAAGCCACGGCCGTCGTCATTCTTGGCCCAGTCGCTCAGCTCATTGGTGAGGGTGCTGTTCTTGTTCCAGGCCGCGCAGGCCTGCTTGGCCCAAGCCTCGCTCATGAAGACATCGGCGTGCGCGCCGAGACTTCCAGTCAAAAGTATTATAGCCAGCGCAGTGGTGCGGTTTATCGTCATGCTGAACTCCTCCTAGGGTGTTATCAGTATCTGTGGCGCTCGTGGCTGAGCCGACCACAAGCCAACGGGCGTCTGCCTTGAGTCTGCCTGTCGGCATTGACGTCAGGTTGGCTGCATCGGTGACAACGGTGGCTGTTTTTGCCGCCCGCTGTCGAGCTGGATGCTACGCGAGGCGGGATAAGGCCGCAATCTGCGCTGCGGGTGGCCGGGCGGATACTGCCCTGCAAGCGGCCGAATTCAGGAGCCCTATTGATTCGCTCATCGGCCTAGAGTCTCAATGTGGCAAGACCGGTTGCTGACGCCTTCGCCTCCTTCTTGAGCGCGGCCATGCGGCGGGTAATGGATTCGATCTCGTCTGGATGCTGGTAATCAGCGGGCAGAAGCAGTGCCGCTGCGCTGCAGCGAATCAAGGGCAGTTGCTGCCGCTCAAGGCTGCCCCGAGAAGGGGCCTCGATATAGCCGCGCTCGCGATCGACGGCGTCGTACAGGCTCTCGGCGCTATGCGTAAAGTCGCCTAACAGCTTGTTGATGATCTGCAGCAGCTTGGCTTCATCGATCTGCTCGAAACCGGAAAAGAAATCATCACCGCCAATGTGTCCGACGAAGGCGTTTTCGGTGAGAAGGCTTTTGCGTAAGAGATCACCGAAGAGTTGGATCATCCGATCGCCATGGCGAAAGCCGTAGCGATCGTTGAATGGCTTGAAGTGATCAAAGTCGAAATACACCAAGGCACGGTTGCAATCGGTAAGCTGCAAGATCTTGGTGATGAACTCAAGGATCTGGCGATTTCCGGGTAGCCCGGTGAGCGGATTTTGCTCACGTGCAGAGGCCAGGTTCTGTTGCTCGATGAGCCGCAGTAGCGCACCTTGCGAGAGAAAGCCATGATACTTCGAGTCTTCGGTGACGATCACTCCAGGCGGGTGGTCGCTAGCGGCATAGACCTCTAGGATCAGCTCGGCTGGTGCATTGATGTCGACGATTGGGCAGGGTCTGAGAAAATCCGTGAGGGTTTTCTTCAATGCGCGGTTGGCGAGCAGCTCACGGCCATAGCTCGAATAGATAAAGCGTTTGATGTCGCGCTCTTGCAAGAGTCCGAGTGGACGGCCGCTATTGGCTAAGATTGGAAAATAACTCTGCTCGACGTGCTGTCGAAACAGGTCAAAGACCTGCTGCATCGGGGCGTCGATTGAGAGTGTTGGCAGCTGCTCGAGCTGGGCACGCACCGGCGCTGGGTCGGTATCATCGCGCCGTCGCATCTTTCGCTGATCAATGACCTGCGGATAGGAGGACGCGAGCCGCGAGGCATCGGTCTCTGCCGCGGCTAGTGCCTCACCGCTCAAGAGATCGCAGCCAATATCTTGGCAGATGCGCAGAATTGCTTCGTTCGCGATCTCCCTCGCCCAGACCTTGATCCCCAGACTTTGCGCCAGTCGAGCCCGATGCGTTAACAATAATCGCTTTCTTGGGTCTTGGTCGAGTCCTCGGGTCAGGAAGGGATCGATGCCGATCAGATCCGGAGCCTGCTCGTGCAGCAGTCGCAGCCAGAGACTGCCGAGGGTTTGATCTTGAGTGGCAAAGAGGTAGCCCAATTCGCGCAGCTTGGCGATCAAGGCCAGAGCGGGCTCTTCTGCAAGGGCAGGTGCCGTATTGGTCAGGCACAGGATCAGTTGCTCTGGCTCGAGGCTAGCCTGGGCCAACAGGTCTTGGGCCTGCTCCAATAGTCTAGCGTTGTCGCTGCTAGAATCGGCGAGGTTGAGGCGCCAGATGAGGCGCGTCTGGCTCCCTGCAGCCAAGGCGTTGAGGGCATCAATGACGTCGCCTAACGGCGATATGAGCGGCACCGGTCGCAGCTGCAGGGCGGCTGTCGGATCAGGTATGCCCTGGCTGGTCCTCTGTGCCTCGATTGCGAATAAGCTCCCGCTATGGCTGCTAATGACCGGTATGAAAGTGAACGCGGGCATGGGCATCATCGCCATCAGGGCCTGCGATGCAGGGTTGCATCGCCGCACTGCGCCGGAGCCGAGGCCCGGTGGCGGAGGGCGGCGAGAACCGAAAGGCCAGCGTTCTCGGTCCACATCAGGTGCCTGGGTCCCCGTAGAACACGTAGTTGGTTGAGTAGTCACTAATCTCGAAGTAGACCTTGCGCTCGTTCGTGTCCTGCTCGCCATTGAGGTTGGCATCAACGACACCGTAGGCAAACCGGTAAGGACGCGCCATATCGCCACCAGACGTCGACATGGCTGTTGACAGCTTGTCAATCTTGATGAAGCGCTTCACCACCTTGCCGCCCGAGTAGACCTCGAGCACGCCGTTGGCGCCGGTCCAGTTCTGTAGTGAGCGGCCAATCTTGTTTTGGGTCTCTTGGGTGCAGCCCAGCAAGGTCAGGCTGAGCAGGAGGAGAGAAAGAATCAGTGCAGTCTTAGTCATCTTCGCCACATCATCGGTGGTTGAGGTTGCTGGACAGTCGATTGCGTCTCAGCGCCCAGCGCTGAGATGGCAAACCGGCTGAGGTAGGCAAGGATTCTGGTGTCATGGCTCACTCAGTTCGATCGGCATCGGTGTGACCTGCCAAATCTTTTCAGCGTACTCGTTGATTGATCGGTCGGACGAGAACTTGCCCATGCGTGTGGTATTGAGGATCGACATTCGGTCCCAATGGTGATGGTCCTTGAAGGCATGATCGATCTCCTGCTGCCGCTCAGCGTAGGCATGGAAGTCCGCAAGCACCATGAAGGGATCGCTGTGGATCAGATTCTCGGTGAGCGGCCGGAACAGCTCAGTGTCGCCATGCGAGAACAGGCCGGAGCTGATCAGATCGACCGCCGCGCGAAGCTGCTCGTCACGCTGGTAGAGTTCCCAGGGTTGATAGCCAAGCGCCTGCTGATGTTGCACCTCGGCGGCGGTCATGCCGAAGAGGAAGAAATTCTCGTGGCCGACCTCGTCGCGGATCTCGATGTTGGCGCCATCGAGGGTACCGATGGTTAGTGCCCCATTCATCGAGAACTTCATGTTGCCGGTCCCAGAGGCCTCCTTGCCAGCGAGCGAGATTTGCTCGGAGAGATCGGCCGCGGGATAGAGCCGTTGACCGTTCTTAACATTGAAGTCGGGCATGAACAGCACGCGCAGATAGCCGTTGACCTGCGGATCATTGTTGACGACTTCGCCAATCGCATTGATTAGCTTGATGATCAATTTCGCCATGAAATAGCCAGGTGCTGCCTTACCACCAAAGATGAAGGTACGTGGTGTCAGGTCGATGTTCGGGCTCTGTTTGATCGTTTCATAGAGCCAGATGATGTGCAGTAGACTGAGATGCTGGCGCTTGTATTCATGGATGCGTTTAGCCTGAACGTCAAACAGGGTCTCGGGATCTGGGGCAAAACCAGTACGCTCGCCGATCCAGTTCGAGAGCTTGCGTTTGGCGTTGATTTTCACCTCGCGCCAACGTCGCTGTAGCGCGTGATCTTCGGCGTGTGGCTCGAGCTCGTGGAGGCAATTCAGATCACGCACCCAGCGATCGTTGCCGCAGGTCTCGGTGATCAGCGCGGCCAGCTCGGGGTTGCTGGCGACGATGAAACGGCGCGGCGTCACGCCGTTGGTGACGTTATGGAAGCGTTTCGGCCAGAGGTCGTTGAAGTCCTTCATCACCGTGGTCTTGAGCAGCTCGGAATGCAGCTCGGCGACGCCGTTGATGGCCTTGCTGCCGACCGCGGCAAGGTGTGCCATGCGCACCTTGCGGCCATCCTGCTCGTCGATCAGTGACATGCGCGCGACCCGGTCTTCGTCGCCGAAGAAGTGCACGCGCACCTCGTCGAGGAAGCGGCGGTTGATCTCGTAGATGATCTCCAGATGACGTGGCAGCAGTCGCTCGAACAATTCAACCGACCAGGTCTCGAGCGCCTCTGGCAGGAGGGTGTGATTGGTAAAATGGCAGCTATTGTGGGTGATCTCCCAGGCCTGATCCCAGGTCATCAGATGATCATCCATGAGGAGTCGCATCAGCTCGGCGATGGCGAGTGACGGATGGGTGTCATTGAGCTGGATCGCGAATTTTTGGTGAAAATGCTCAAGTGTGCCAGCGTTGCGCAGCTCGAGGCGAATCATGTCCTGCAGCGAGCAAGAGACGAAAAAGAACTGCTGCTTCAAACGCAGCTCTTTGCCGGCAACCGGCTCGTCGTTTGGGTAGAGCACCTTGGAGATGGTCTCGGCATCGATCTTGGCATGCACGGCGCCATAATAGTCGCCGACATTGAAGGCACCGAAGTTGAACGACTCAGGCGCTTCTGATTTCCACAGCCGCAGCAGATTCACGTTGGTGACGCCATAGCCCATGATCGGGGTATCGTAGGCGACGCCGTTGACGACCAGATCCGGGCGCCAGCGTTGGCGCACCTCACCCTGCTTATCGGTGTATTGCTCACTGCGGCCGCCAAAGCCGACCGGAAACGCCAGCTTCGGCCGCATGATCTCCCAGGGGTTGCCATTACGCAGCCAGGTATCCCCCTTTTCGACCTGCCAACCGTCGACGATAACCTGATCGAAGATGCCAAACTCGTAGCGGATGCCGTAGCCGATGGCCGGAATCTGGGTGGTCGCCAGTGAATCCATGTAGCAGGCCGCTAAACGCCCAAGTCCGCCGTTGCCAAGCCCAGGCTCTTCCTCGCTCTCGATGATGCGCTCGAGGTCGAGCCCAAGCTCCTCGGCGACCTCGCGCGCCACCTCAGTGATGCCAAGGTTGATCATGTTGTTCGCGAGATGTGGGCCGAGCAAGAATTCAGCCGACAGGTAGCAGATGGTGCGAGCGTTTTGATCCTTGTAGATGCGTGCCGATTTGATCCAGCGCTCCAGCATCCGATCGCGGACCGTATAGGCTGCGGCTTGGTACAGGTTGTTATCGGTAGCGACCTCCAAGGAGCGGCCTTGGATGTAGAACAGGTTGTCGAGGAAGGCGCGGTTCAGCGCGTCCTTTGATAAGCCGGTGCGAGTGCGTTCGTCATCCAAGCGGTTGTCAGCTGTGCTCATGCGCGCCTCTTGTACCCTGATGTTGTGCTCTGTTAAATACAGCGATGTTCTAAAAGCGTTTCAGAACGGCCAGACCCAATCGTCGATCTCAGGCTTATCAATGCCATATTCATGGGCATAGTTGCGGCAGTCGATCTGCATATCCTTAAGCCGCTCCATGGCGTGCGCTCCGGCGACCTGTAAGCGAGGTACCCGCTTGATCACATCCATCGCTAATGTGAAGCGATCGATCTCGTTCTCGATGGCCAGCTCCAGCGGCGTGTTGATGTTGCCACGCTCCTTGTAGCCGCGCACATGCAGGTTGTTGTGGTTGGTGCGCCGGTAGGCGAGGCGATGGATCAGCCAAGGATAGCCGTGGAAGTTGAAGATCACCGGTCGATTCTTGGTGAACAGGCTGTCGAAATCGGCATCGCTGAGTCCGTGTGGATGCTCGCTCGGGGTCGTGATGCGGAACAGGTCGACGACATTGATAAAGCGGATCTTGATATCCCTGAAGGACTCGCGCAGCAGCGCGGTGGCGGCCAGTGCCTCTTTGGTTGGGATATCGCCGCAGCCGACTAGCACTACATCCGGCTCTTCACCTTGGTCATTACTGGCCCAGTCCCAGATGCCAAGGCCCTTGGTGCAGTGGGTGATGGCGGCGTCCATGTCGAGATACTGCAGATGATTCTGCTTGTCGGCGACAATGACATTGATGTCGTCGCGACTCTGCAGGCAGTGATCGACCGTTGAGAGCAGGCTGTTGACGTCCGGCGGCAGGTAGATGCGCGTGACCTCGGGGTTCTTGTTCACCACCACATCGAGGAAGCCAGGGTCTTGGTGGGTGAAGCCGTTGTGATCTTGGCGCCAGACGGTGGAGGTGATCAGTAGGTTGAGCGAGGAGATACGCGCGCGCCAGGGGATGTCCTCGCAGATCGCCAGCCACTTTGCATGCTGGTTGTACATGCTATCGATCACATGCACGAAGGCCTCGTAGGTGGCGAAGAAGCCATGTCGACCAGTCAGCACATAGCCCTCGTACCAGCCCTCTAGGGTGTGCTCGGAAAGCATCTCGAGCACGCGGCCGTCGGGTGAGAGCTCACCGCCATCGGCATCTTCGTCCTTGTAGTCGCAGAGCCAGAGCTTCTTGGAGACCTCGTAGATGGCATCGAGCTTGTTGGAGGTATTCTCATCCGGGCCGAAGACCCGGAAGTTGTCCATGTTCTTCGCCATCAGATCGCGCAGCAGGGCGCCGATTGGCTTGGTGTTCATGTGCCGGCTGGTGCCGGGCTTGTCGACCGAGATCGCATAGTCGCGGAAGTCTGGCCGCCGCAGCGCGCGGCGCAGCAGTCCACCGTTGGCATGCGGATTCGCGCTCATGCGCAGGTTACCTTGGGGCGCGAGCGCCTTGAGTTCAGGGATCAGCTGGCCGTTCGCATCGAACAGTGCCTCGGGCTGGTAGCTGCGCATCCAGGCCTCGAGCTGCTGCAGATGTGCCGGGTTGTGATGCATCCCTGATAAGGGGACCTGATGCGCACGCCAGAAGCCCTCGACCTTGTGGCCGTCGACCTCTTCAGGGCCAGTCCAGCCTTTAGGGGTGCGGAGCACGATCATCGGCCAATGACAGCGCTGCGCCTGGCCGGAGCTGCGCGCCTGGTCTTGCAGCGCCTTGATCTCGGCGTAGCAGTTATCCAGGGTCTCGGCCATCAGTTGGTGCATCAGCATAGGCTCATCGCCTTCGACGAAATAGGGCGTCCAGCCATAGCCGCGCATCAGACTCGCAAGCTCTTCATTCGGTATCCGCGAGAGCAGGGTCGGGTTGTTGATCTTATAGCCGTTCAAATGCAGGATCGGCAGCACCGCGCCGTCGCGGATTGGGTTCAGGAACTTGGCCGAATGCCAGCTGGTGGCGAGCGGACCGGTTTCCGCCTCGCCGTCGCCGACCGCAACCGTCACAATCAGGTCCGGGTTATCGAAGGCAGCACCAAAGGCATGCGAGATCGAGTAGCCGAGCTCACCGCCCTCATGGATGGAGCCGGGAGTCTCTGGCGTACAGTGACTGCCGATGCCGCCGGGGAACGAGAACTGCTTGAAGAAGGCCTTCATGCCGGCCTCGTCTTCGCTCTTG
This sequence comes from Halochromatium sp., assembly GCA_010912705.1. Taxonomy (GTDB): domain Bacteria; phylum Pseudomonadota; class Gammaproteobacteria; order Chromatiales; family Chromatiaceae; genus Lamprobacter. The sequence continues at coordinate 134,152 of POWB01000004.1, read as the reverse complement.
TTCGGATAGATCTCCGAGTAGGTGCCTTCCAGATAGACCGGCGCGAGCACCCCCGGCGCACCATGGCCGGGACCGGCGAGAAAGATCGCCTCCTGTTGATGGGCGTTGATCAGCCGGTTCATGTGCACATACATGAAGGCTAGGCCTGGGCTTGCGCCCCAGTGACCGAGCAGACGTTGTTTGAGATGCTCCTCGCGCAGCGGCTCACGCAGCAGTGGGTTGTCACGCAGATAGATCATGCCGACGGCAAGGTAACAGCAGGCGCGCCAGTAGGCGTCGATCTGCTCAAGCTGGGTCTGGTTGAGGTGAGCAGCTGGGTTCTGATCGGCCATGATGAGCTCCTGAGTGGTCGCTGATAGGGGCAGGTTAGAACGTTTCAGTGAACATTTGGTGACGCTGACGAGCATGTTGCCGTCTTCTTTTTGTCATCAACCTCTGTCAACCTTGGTAGGTCGGCTTATCAGGCAAAGCCAGTGATCTGAGCCGGTCATCTGGGCGACTGATTTTAAGCGACTGATCTTAGGTTGTTGATCACGGCTCCTTGTATGCCGTGGATCAGACTGGCAGATCAGACGGCATCCTTTTGCCTCATGAGCCAGCATCTGAAGACTCTTGCGCTCACTGGCTTGGCACCAAAAAACAGGCCGGTCGCTGCGCTTATCCAGACTCAGGAGCACTCTGTGAACGATACGAATGCGAACCTCGACGGGATGGACTGGCTCAAGGCTGAGCTTGAGGCTGAGCTCGATGAGGACTATGAGCTTGAGCTGTCTGAGCCTGCACTCTCGCTTGAGCTTAGACGTATCTACAAGAAGCGGCATCCCGAAACATTGAATCGGGTAACCTATTTCAAGGCCTTGCTGACCTTACAAGCCGAGCTGATCAAGCTCCAAGACTGGGTCGAGCATACCGGCGAGAAGATTGCCGTGATCTTCGAAGGACGTGATGCCGCTGGTAAGGGTGGCGTGATCAAGCGTATCACGCAGCGTCTGAACCCGCGCGTCTGTCGGGTGGTGGCGCTGACCAAGCCCAGTGATCGCGAACGGACGCAGTGGTATTTCCAGCGCTATGTGCCGCACCTCCCATCGGGCGGTGAGATCGTGCTCTTCGACCGCTCCTGGTACAACCGCTCCGGGGTTGAGCGGGTGATGGGCTTTGCCACGCCTGATCAGGTCGAGCAGTTCTTTCAGGACGTCCCGGAGTTCGAGCGGATGTTGGTGCGCTCCGGGATTCGACTCGTGAAATACTGGTTCTCGATCACCGATGAGGAGCAGCAGCTGCGGTTCTTGATGCGTATCCATGACCCGCTCAAGCAATGGAAGCTGAGCCCGATGGATCTGCAGTCGCGGGTGCGTTGGGAAGACTATACCAAGGCCAAGGAGGAGACCTTTGCGCGGACCAATATCCCGGAGTCGCCCTGGTTCATTGTCGAGGCTAACGACAAAAAGCGCGCGCGGCTCAACTGCATCCATCATCTGCTCGATCAGATCCCGTATCAGGATGTTCCGCACGAGTCGATTACGCTACCAGATCGTGTCTTCAGTCCCGATTATGACCGGGCCATGCTGCCGAATGAGCTCTATGTGCCGGCACGCTACTGATGGGCTACGTTAGGCCATGTCTAAAAAGGCTGGGTCCCGAAGTCTCCAGTGCTCGCAATCGGTATCGGTCCACGCGGAGCTTGGGTCAGGCTCCAACTGGCAATCGCTTGCTGCCAGAATTCGCTGACGTTGGCCGGAGGCTCCTCTGGCAGCGGCTGGCCGAGGAGTGACCAGACCTGCACGAGCCTCGGCAATGGGTCGCCGGGGTCCACTGGTGCGGAGGCCAGGCTCTTAGAGAGCTTGCGGCCATGCGCATCGAGCACCAAGGGGAGATGTGCATACGCGGGCTGGGGTAGCCCAAGACAGCGCTGCAGATAGATCTGGCGCGGTGTGGATGCTAAGAGGTCGGCACCGCGCACGACATGGGTGATGCCCTGCTCGCCATCGTCGACGACCACCGCCAGTTGGTAGGCATAGAAGCCATCGGCGCGCCGCAGGACGAAATCGCCGACCTCAGCGGCCAACGCCTGGCTGTAGAGACCATGGATGGCGTCGCGGACGCTGAGTTCAGCGCAATCGACGCGCAGCCTTGTGCTACGGCCCTGGCGGCCGGGTGGCAGACCCCGCCGGCAGCTGCCTGGATAGATCGGCCCTTCTGGCCCTGGTCGCCCGCGACTTGCGATCTCCCGCCGCGTACAGGCGCAGGGATAGCAGCGTCGATCCTGGTACAGGCGCTCGAGCGCGGCTTGGTAAAGGGCGCTGCGCTGGCTCTGGTAGCTGATGGCCTCATCCCAGTAGAGCCCGAAGGCCTCGAGGGTCTTCAGAATCAGGCTGTCGGCGCCGGCAACGGCGCGTTGTTGATCAGTATCCTCGATGCGCACCAACCAGACGCCATTCTGGTGGCGTGCGTCGGCAAAACTGCCGACCGCGGCAATCAGTGACCCAAGATGGAGTGGGCCAGTGGGAGAGGGCGCGAAGCGGCCTCGATACCGGCAGGGTGGCCTGACATCCATGGGAGGTCGGGCTGACTTGAGTCTGGTTACGGATTCGGCAGCCTGGGGTCCGAGCGGTTAGTGGCGCCTTTGCTCCGGCCATCAGGCTTGAGACCCTGACAGCCAAAGCCAAGGGCCGATCTAGCCGCGCTGCTTCTCGCGGATCTCGTCGAGCGTCTTGCAGTCGATGCAGAGGGTCGCTGTTGGCCGCGCCTCGAGCCGGCGTACGCCGATCTCAACGCCACAGGCCTCGCAATAGCCGTAGTCGTGCTCGTCGATGCGCCCAAGTGCCTCATCGATCTTACGAATCAGTTTGCGCTCACGGTCACGGGTGCGCAGCTCGAGGCTGAACTCGGACTCCTGAGTCGCCCGATCATTTGGGTCGGGGAAGTTGGTGGCCTCGTCCTGCATGTGGTGGACCGTGCGGTCGACCTCCTCCATGAGCTGCCGCTTCCATTCCAGCAGCAGGCCGCGGAAGTGCTCTTCCTGGTCCGCATTCATGTACTCCTCATCCTGTGCGATGGCGTAGGGCTCAAAACCGAGCGCCCTTGCGCCTTTATTCTCTGTCTCGGCCATGATCTGCTCCCAGAGACGATGCGATGTTGTGAAGCCTATATCGAGCGGCAGCCACCGACCGCTCGACGATGAAGCCGCTCCTTCTAGCAGATCGCATCGGCTGCGACAAGCATTAAGCGCGCGAGATGCTGCGATCGGCTGTGCTAATCTTGCTCGCCGATCACGTTCACAACCAATGAAGGAATCCCCGATGCAGACGGGTCTTAATGCCCTGATCTTTGACGTTGACGGAACCCTGGCTGATACCGAGCGCGATGGCCATCGGCCCGCCTTCAACGCGGCCTTTGCCGAGGCTGGCCTTGACTGGCATTGGTCCGTGGAGCTTTACGGCGAGCTGCTCTCGGTGACTGGCGGTAAGGAGCGGATGCGCTATTACCTGGCGCAGTATCGGCCTGACTTCGAGCTCGATAGACAGGTCTATTCCGACCTGGATACGCTGATTGCGCAGTTGCACCGACGCAAGACTGAGCATTATGTCGAATTACTCGGCAAGGGCGGCATCCCGCTGCGCACTGGTGTGCTGCGACTCTTGCGCGAGGCCCGTGAGGCCGGCGTCAGACTTGCGATTGCGACGACGACCACGCCAGCAAACGTCACCGCGCTGCTCGAGTCTGGGCCTGAGCCAGGCTTGGTGGATTGGTTCGAGGTCATCGCGGCAGGCGATGTGGTGCGCGAGAAGAAGCCGGCTCCGGATATCTTCGAGTTGGCACTGGCTCAGCTCAATCTACCGGCCTCGGCTTGTGTGGCGATCGAAGACTCTGAGAACGGCGTGCGCTCAGCCCTGGGCGCGGGCCTCGACGCCCTGTTGGTGACCACCAGCTCTTACACCGAGGATCAGGACTTCGGTGGCGCGACCCTGGTCGTGGATCAGCTTGGCGACCCTGGTGATCCGGCGACGGCCCTGATGGGTGACCTGGGTGGTGCTGACTATGTCGACCTTCAGGTGCTGCGCCGGCTGCGCGATCAGCTGTTTAGTTAGTCAGGCGCTGATGCGATCGATACCTTAATCAACGACTCAATCAATGCCTTGCTCGGTGATGAGCGGCAGGACCTGGGCCAAATCGGTGATCAGGGCGTTGGCATTGACGCCGGCGAGCGTCGAATCCTCTTCCCGCAGTCGCAGCGAGCGGGCATCGCCAGCAAAGAGTGCCGTTTTCAGACCGAGCTGTTGCGCGGGCCAGATGTCGTTGCGTCGGTCATTGCCGATGTAAAGCACCTGCTCAGGCCGGATGTCGTGCCTGCGGGCTAGGCCATCAAGGGCAATCTGGTAGATGGCGGTGGATGGCTTGGCTTGGCGGAGCTGATAGGACCAGGCGCTGCAGCAAGGCTCAAGCCCGAGTGCCGCTGGCGGCTGGCCGAGAAAGGCCTGCAGGATCAACGGCGTGTAGAACTGCGCATTGGAAACGATGCCGAGCACCAGGCCACGTTGGCGCAGCGCGGGGAGTAAGTCAGCGAGTCCTGGCATCGGCCAGACGGGGTTGACCCGGCATTCGTACTCGAGGGCGATCCGCGCTAACTGCTGGGCGCTGGGCCGCAGTCCGAGCTCAGCGAGCAGCCTCGCCCAGATCGCGCGAATATCCACCTCCGGATAGTCGATGCCTTTGGCTTGGGCGCGGGCGTGATCGGCCTGTATGACCTGGCTTAGGCGCTCGCGAAGAGGGATTTCGGTCAGCGCCTTCTGCCGAGTTGATGTTTGGCCGGTGCTTTGATCCTGGTCTGTATCAAGCGAGCGAGCAGCATCCTGGTGAGGCCAGTCGAGTCCTGCTGCCGACATCAGGGTGCTCAGCTTAATTGAGCTTGCGCCTTCGCCATCCAGACCAATATCACCGCTAGCCGAGATCAGCAGGGTACCGTAGATGTCGAACAGCACTGCCTTGATCCCTAGCAGCGGTGCCAACTGTGGCGCCATGCCGGTCGGCTTGGGCGCTAGCATTGTGCTGAGTGCGCGGATGCGAGTCAGAAGGGGCTCGTTGCTCATGGTGACTGATTTATGCACGAAGCAGGTAGAGCCGCTCTGGGGCCTGAAAATTGCTGATCAATAGCTGCCCATCGGCCTGATCTCGCAACGGCGCGCTTGGGGCCTCGAGCAAGGCTAGATAGATCGCCTCGAGCCGGCGTCGGTAGCCCTCGATGAGGTACTCGCGCTCAACGAGGGCGCGGTTCTGTGCGATCAACTCGGCATTGGCGGCGAGCGGTGGTGAGCGGACGTCGAGCGCTGAGCCGGCTGCTGGGTCGGCCTGGATATGCCTAATCACTTGCATCTGCGCGTCTTCGTCGAGGCGACCGAAATCGATCCGGTGATCCTCATCGACGGCGGCCTGCCAGGCGCGCTCCAGGTCATCGGCATTAGGCTTGCGACCATAGGCGTTGGCGGCGGTTGCCAGGGCGCGCTCGAGGCGTTTGCGGAGCGCTGCTGTATCGAGCCAGTCGAGCGGTACCGGCAGGTGCTGGTAGAGTCCGCTAAGATCGAGCCCAGCGGTGCTGAAGTCGGCGGTGATCTCGGGTAGGTCGCGCCCGGCGAGTGGACGATCGACCAGCCAGGGCTCGAGGAATGCGAGGCCAAAGCCTTCGCCAACGCTGGTGGTCATCAGCGCATGACTCGAGGCGAGCAGTGCACCAAAATCGCTGGTGCGGGCGCCAAGCTCAAGATCGAGCGGTAAGCTCAGCTTCTGGGCGAGTGCCACCCAGCGCTGGTAGATGGGCTGCTCAAGGGGGTTTTGCGGTGCTAGGGTTGTTGCAAAGCGGTCGTTTGGGCCGGCGAGCGCGGCCCAGAACACCAGCTCGCCGAGATTCTTGCGGCGGATAGCGCGGGTTGGATAGAGCCAGCGGCGGTGGTCGATGTCGGCGCTCGCGGCGAGATCAGCCATGAGGCGGCCGTCGGGCCGGCTAGCGGTATCGACGGCGATGGAAACCGCATTTGGCAGGGAATGCAACTGCCTGCTTGGCACGCCGGCAGCGGCAAGAACGCGATAATCACGCTGATTCAGCGTTGCGTAATGGATCTGTGGCGCCACTGGATAGAGATGGGCCGAGAGTCCTGCACCATCTTGGGCGCCGATGGTCTCGAGCATGCGCCGATATAGGGCAGGGCGGCCGTCCTCGGCGAAATCATGCGGTTGTAGCAAGAGCCGATGGCCAGCCGCGGCGAGCCCGCACAGCGCATCCGGCAGGGCGAGATTCTTGCCGAGGCAATGATTATGGACATGCCAGAGGTCAGGAGGACCCGCGAGCGCGCGCAGGGCGGCCTGCTCCATGGCTTGCTGTAATGCCCCGGCCGCTAAGGGTTGGCGGCGCTCCTCATAGCCGAGCGCGGGGATCACCTCAACCCCTGCTGCAAGTGAGCCGGGCCGTTGCGCTGGCTCGCCACTGAGCACAACGACGGCGTGACCCGCGGCGCTGAGGGCGGCACAGGCGTGTTCGATAACCCGAGTGACGCCGCCGGTCTGGAGATGGAAATGGACGATCGCGATACGCATGCTGTGGGATCATAGCCTGGATCAGCTGCCAGTTTGATGACGATCTTGGGCACAGGTCATGCAGGGAGCAGATCTTATCGCACGGCGCAGAACGCTCAGCTGACCTTCATTAGCGCCTGCGGGATCTGGTCAATGAGTCTGGTCTTTTCGCCAAGGCATTGTTTCGGAGAGGTTTAATCTGTGTCTATCGGCGCCATTAGCGGTTTATTAGGATGAAACAACCGGAACACATCGGCTTTGTCTCGACCCGCTTCGCCGGAACCGACGGGGTCTCATTGGAGGCCGCGAAGTGGGCCGAGGTGCTCTGGCAGGGCGGGCATGTGAGCGCCTGGTACGGCGGCGTGCTCGATCGCGACCCGGCGATGAGCCTCTGCATCCCGGAGGCCTTTTTCGATCATTCTGAAAACCAATGGATCAATGCGCAGCTCTGGGGCTGCACCCGTCGCAGTCCGGAAGTCAGCCGCCGCATCCGCGAGTTGGCGCAGTATCTGAAGTCGACCCTCTATGAGTTTCGTGAGCGCTTCGATCTCGATGTCCTGATCATCGAGAATGCGCTCACCATCCCGATGCAGATTCCGCTCGGGGTGGCGATTACCGAGTTTCTACTTGAGACCGGGATGCCGGCGATCGCGCACCATCACGATTTCATGTGGGAGCGGCAGCGGTTCCAGATCTCGGCAGTGGATGACTACATCGAGATGGCCTTTCCACCGCGTGTGCCGCACCTGCAGCATGTGGTCATCAATCAGGCTGCGCGCGAGGAGATCGCCTGGCGCAAGGGGCTGCCGAGCATCCTGGTGCCGAACGTCTTTGATTTCGAGAACCCGCCAGGACCGCCAGATGCCTATGCGGCCGATGTTCGGCAGGCCCTAGGTCTGCACGAGCAGGAGCTGCTGGTGCTGCAGCCGACCCGGATCGTGCCGCGCAAGGGTATTGAGAATGCTATCCACCTGATTCGCCGACTCAAGCTGCCACATGCCCATCTCGTGATCTCGCATCATAGCGGCGATGAGGGCTACGAGTACGAGCGCCAGATCCAGCAGCTAGCGCAGGATGAGGGGGTGTCGCTGAAGCTCTTCGGTGAGCGCATAGCCGATCGGCGCCAGCTCGACCAAACAGGTCAGAAGGTCTATGTGCTCAGCGACCTCTATCCGCACGCGGATCTGGTGACCTTTCCGAGCCTCTACGAGGGCTTCGGCAATGCGCTGCTCGAGGCGATCTACTTTAGGCTGCCGATCGTCATCGGCCGCTACAGCGTCTATCAGCGCGATATCGAGCCGAAGGGCTTTCGCTTGCCGGTCATCGACGGCGTGATCGACAAATCCACGGTCGAGCAAACGCGGACGATCTTGGCCGACTCCGGCTATCGTGCCGAGCTGGTCGAGCATAACTATCGCGTTGCCAGCCGCTTCTTCAGCTACCGCGTGCTGCGCGACAGCCTGCGCAGCTTGATCAATAACGTGCGCAACATGACGGAGTGAGCCATGGTGGTGGTCGAGCGGCGCGTCTATGAGCGCATTCGTGAGCGTCTAGGCCGGCTCTATGGGGAGGCTGCATTACCGCGGCTGATGGATCGGTTGCAGCTGATCATCGGGCGCTATGGTGTTGGTGCCGACTGTCTGCCCGAGGCCGCTGGCTGCGCGCCTTGGGATCAGACCGATGCGGTCCTGATCAGCTATGGCGATATGGTCTGTGCCAGCAACGAGGCACCGCTGGCGACGCTGCGGCGGTTCCTCGAACAGCATGTTGGCGATGCCATCTCGAGCCTGCATCTATTGCCGTTGTTTCCCTATAGCTCCGACGATGGCTTTGCCGTGATCGACTATCGCCAGGTTGACCCTGCGCTCGGCGATTGGCCGGATGTCGACGCGCTAGCCGATGACTATCGGTTGATGCTCGACTTGGTGATCAACCATGTCTCCAGCCAGAGTCGCTGGTTCCGCGCCTATACCAATGGCATGGCGCCTGAGCGCCATTATTTCATCGAGGTCGATCCTAAGGCCGACCTCTCCGCAGTGGTGCGACCGCGCACCTCGGCGCTGCTGCGCTCGGTGCAGACACCTTATGGTGAGCGCCATGTCTGGGCCACCTTTGGGCAGGATCAGATCGATGTCGATTTCAGCAATCCGGATGTGCTGTTCGAGTATCTAGATATCCTGCTCTTCTACGTTCATCATGGTGCGCAGATCATCCGGCTGGATGCGATCGCCTATCTCTGGAAGCAGCTCGGGACCGCCTGCATCCACCTTCCACAGACACATGAGATCGTCAAGCTGCTGCGTGACCTCCTGAACTTGGTGGCGCCGAGGGTGCTGGTCATGACCGAGACCAACGTCCCGCATGCCGAGAACATCAGCTACTTCGGCAAGGGTGACGAGGCGCACCTAGTCTATCAATTCAGTCTGCCGCCCCTGCTGTTGCACGCGATGCACAGCGGCAATGGCCGCTATCTGACCGAGTGGGCGGCGGCACTGGCGCCACCACCACCAGGCTGCACCTACTTCAACTTCACTGCCTCGCACGACGGGATTGGGGTACGGCCCTTAGAAGGCCTGTTGCCACAGTCGCAGCTCGATGCCCTGGTCGCAGCCATGGAGGAACGGGGAGGGTTGGTCTCGCGGCGGAGTAATCCGGATGGCTCGGCGACGCCCTATGAGCTGAATATCACCTACTTTGACGCGGTGGGGACACCCGGCGATCAGGAGGTGTCGATTCGACGATTCCTTTGTGCCCAGACCATTGCACTGAGTCTGCAGGGCATCCCAGGGATCTATTTTAATAGCCTGCTCGGTGCCTCAAACAATCTGCGCGGGGCCGAGCAGAGTGGGCGTGCGCGCACCATCAATCGGCAGAAGTGGGCCTTGCCGGAGCTGGAGGTGATGCTCGGCGAGGAGTCTAGCCATCAGGCGCGGCAGCTGTTGCCGGAGTACCTGCGACGGCTTAGGATTCGCCGGGCGCAGCCGGCCTTCCATCCGGATGGCCCGCAGCGGGTGCTGGAGCTGCCGGCAGGACTGTTTGGGGTGCGACGAGTGGCGCCGGACAATAGCCAGTCGCTCTGGATGGTAGCCAACCTCACCGGCGCGCCGGTGCAGTTGGGCTTCGGGCGCTTGGTGCGGCGACCGCGCGAACTGAGCTGGACCGAGCTGATTGGCGGCTGGCACCAGAGTGGCGAGCAGCTGCCGAGCCGCTTCGAGCTGGAGCCCTATCAGGTGGCTTGGCTGGTTGGGCACTGATCGGCATCCTTATCTCAGCGTGAGCGATTGATGAACCCCGAAGCCTTCTTTGTAGATGCTGGCAAGCCTCTTCAACCTCTTCTTAGCCGCCGCTTCTATGCTGTGCTGTGCTTGCTGCTGATCATGCTGTCGCTGCTCGGCTGTGGTGGCGGCTCTAAGTCTCGCGAGGCTGCTAACCTCTTGCATGTGAGCTGTTTGCAGGAGCCGGAGCGCGGCCGCTGTGGCCGACCCCGTTCGGCCTTCTACTATGACTATCGGTCCGACAGCTGCCGCCCATTCATGCCGGGCGTTTGCAATTCTGACTGGCCTTTTCAGTCATTGCGTGATTGCGTTCGCACCTGTGGCGGACGTTCTGCGCCTTAGGCCGTTTCTTGTGGATACCGATTCTTGCAAACAGGCGCCCTCGCAAAATCGCCAGGCACTGTTACAGTCAAAGGATGGTAGATGGGTTGACTGACTGCGGCGAGGGGCTCTGACATGACTGAGCATCGTCTGTTTGCTAACAGAATTTGGTGGCGTGACCGGCGTTGCTGGTTTTGCCTGCTGGCCTTGCTTGGCACGCTTGCGAGCGCTTTCGCCGAGCCCTGGCAGGGGCGCTTAGAGGGTGGCGCGGAGCTGACCGTGGACCCCGAAACGCGGCGCGCGATGGGCCGCATCAATGGGCTTGAGCGACCGCTCTGGGATGGCGTGCACCGGCTCGAGGATGGCTCGACGCTGATCGTGCGCGATGGTATCGCCGTGCCGACTGCGCCGATGTATGAGCGCTGGGAATCTGAGCCCAAGCCGGAACCGGTGTTCGAATATCGCTACTGTACCCAACTGGTGCGCAAGACCTGTGGCTTTGATCATGCCTGCAGTACTTCGGCGGCATGTCTGCGCGCGCGCACTCTGCTGAGCAAGGAGGCCGAGGAGCAGCGCCAGGTTGGTCGCGGGCGCGCGGTTGATACGCAGACCAGCAGCAGCGAGCCTTGTCTGCAGGCGCTTGCAGACCCGAGCTTCCCTGCCTGCGCGAGTCTCGTCGCAGCGGCCGGCAACAGCCGCTGCCAGGCATTGGTCGAGCGCGTCTGTGGCGCTGAGGGCGGCTGTGCCGACAGCCAGGCCTGCGATGCCGCACAGCAGCTGCAGGCGCTAGAGACCGAGGAGCGTCTGATGAATGCCGACCCTAGCGCGCTCAGCGACACCGGCAGTCAGTGCCTAGAGGCAATGAGCAATCCCTACTTTGCGCCTTGCCGGCATGCGCCCTAGCACAGCCGTAGCATATCGCTCAAAAGCGACTGACGCGCCAGGCGGGCCAGTCGATGGCCTCAAGGCTGGCCGCTAGATTTCTTAGCGCATGGGCGACGGCGATGTACTGTCCGGCAATCATCAAGGTATAGACAGCAGGCGTCTCGTCACCGCTGCGGCGTGCCTGATCTAAGCGCTCAAGCTCGGCGACGACGAGGCGGCGGGCGTCATCTAGGGCTGCAGTCGAGGTTGTCGTCGATGTCGTCGTCGATATTGACGTTCGCGCGCTAGGCCGCTCTAGCCGCAGGGAGAAGCCCTCTAGGGTTTGCAGGATGACTGGACTCAGGGTCTTGCCCAGGGTTGTCTGCAAGATCCGCGCGCGCGCGCCACCGCTCCAGGGCGCGCGGGCCCGGTGCAGGCCCTTGATCGTCAACACGAGGCGCTGGAGTGCATCCGTGAGCGCCTGCACCTGCTCCGGGTCCCCGGTTGCCGGCCGTGCCTTTGCCGCCAGCGGTGCGACCTGATCGAGCGCTTTGAGGCTCTCGCGAAGGCCTAGCTCATGGCGCGCGAGCTGCGCCGCGAAGTCGGTTTGAGAGAGATCGGCCAGGTCGGTCTGGGCGCGCTGTAGCAATCGCAGAAGCTGCAGCGTCAGGCGTCGCAGACGCTCTCGTGGCGGCAGTGATTGTGCGATGCTCAGGAAGATCAGTGCTACGGCGAACCCGGTCAGCACGCTCAAGCCGGTATCAAAGTAGCTGACGGCATCAAAGGTCTGCTGTGGCTCCAGCGAGACCATGATGATGGCCATGAGCCCCATGCCGGTGAAGGGCAGGTTATTCGGCGGCGTTAGGGCGTGGATAAAGTAGCTGATGCTGAAATAGAGCGGAAATAGCACCAGCGCCAGCTCGGCAAAGCCCTGCAGCTGCGGCATCAGCAGCAGATAGACCGGTGCGGTGACGAGCATCCCCAAGGCCACGCCAAGCGCGATGCGTCGCCCTGGCTCCAGTGCGGGTGCGTTCTGCAGGGTCTCGATGCCAATCAAGACGACCCCCATGAGCACGCCGAGGAAGCCGGATGGGGGCCACTGAAACTGGATCCAGGTCAGGGCTAGGGTCCAGAAAATCACGGCGACCAAGAGCGCGTTCGGCAAGGCGGTGCGGAGCTGCTCGCTGAGTGGCGGCTGCGGTTCTAGCGGCAGCTCGGAGCGCGGCAGGGAGCGGCCTGCGGCGATGGCGAGGCTGGTCTGGTGCTGGGCATCAACTAACTCGATCAACCGCCCCAGCTGGCCCGCGAAGGCGTGCAATAGGGCGCTCTCCCGGCCGCTGTGCACGGCCAGTGCCGGGGCGCTGAGTAAGGCATCGCCATGTCGGCGCGCTCGGTCCAAGCTTGCCGCTAGGCGATCGGGCCGCGCCGCCTGTGGCGCTGATCTCAGCTGCGCTAGCGCGCGGTTGAGCGCGGCGAGGGCGGCGGCGATATGGCGACGCTGCCTTAGGCTCAGGAAGGCGCGCTCGTGCTCAGCGGCTAGGCGCAGATTCTCGCCCAGCCCAGCCAAGGTGCCCAGCATTCCAGTCAGACCCTGGATCTGGGCTTCGTAGGTTCGACGTAGGCGGCGAAACGAACCGGTGTCGAGGGCGGCGGCGGTCAGGATCTCGCGTAGCTGTGTCGGTGCCTTGAGCAGTGAGGAGGCTAGCCGTGGTAGCGCTGGACGCCCTGGGTCGATCAGGCTGCTTGCGGTTGCACGCAGATGCTCAGCCAGGGCGGCGAGGCTTGCCGAATAGGTTTGATGATAGGCGATGCCGCCGGAGCGTGGCCAAAAGATGCCGTTGATGACCAGCACGACCAGAATGCCGATGATGGCCTCGGAGGTGCGATAGACCGCGAGCTGAAAGGCGAGCTCCGGCCGGGCTGCTGCATCTGCGGCAATGATGGCGACCGTGATTGCCACCATGAGCCAGGCGTAGGCATAGCGGCTGTGGCGCATCTGGTAGATCGCGCCAGCGAGTACCAGTGAGAGCATGCCGATCAGCGGCCAGCGCTCCTGGATCAGCCAGGCTAGTAGGCCCAGCACCAGCAGGGCACCGGCGAGGGTGCCGAGCACCCGCATCAGTCCCTTGCGCAGCGAGGCCCCAAGGTAGGGCGTTTGCAGGAACAGGACCGCGAGTGGCGCCAGAAAGGGATCTGGCCACTGCAGCCAGAGGACGATGCCCCAGGCGGTGAGGATGCCGGTTGTGGTCTTGAGGGCGCTGAGCAGCGCCGGCGGGCTCCAGAGCGCTGTCATTCGCGCATCCAAGGGGACTGCTGCATCGACTCATTGCACGCCGTTGATCCGAATCAGCAGGACGGGCGGATTGGCGCAGGCGTCCAGGTTCTGTAGCTTGCCGCCCTGCTTGCAGACCGGGCCGAACCAGAGGGCGCCGTTGCCGAGCATCGCGCCCTGAGCGTTCGCGAACAGATCCTCAAGCGTCGTCTCCGCGATCAGTGCGCGCAGGGCTTGGGTCATGAAATCTGCGTAGCGCGCCACGAACTGACCGGGACTGTCTAGGGTGATTGCATCAGCTCCGACGGCGACGGTGATCGGATAATCGCTCATGGCTGCCACCGCCTTTCTGTCGTCTTTGGCAACCGCGTGCTTGAGTTTGGTCAGAAAGGAGCGAGTCTCGGGCAGGCTGAGCCCGGCCACGGCTAATTGCTCCTGAAGCGCAGGCGCATCAGCCCGCGCGGTGGCTGGCACGCTGGCGATCAGCAGCGATAGCAGGGCAAGGGTAGCAGCGGATGCAAGGGGGCGGCCGTTCTCGAGCACGAGTGGAATCCTCTGGGCGAGTGATCGGTGGATGGGATGCAGTGGCAACAGGGCTTATTCTATCGCTGCCGCCGCGGCAGCGTGATTCCTAGCTCAGCCAGCCTAGCTAGGGGAGGAGGCGCGAGCAGTCCGGAATAGAAGCCCAATGCGAACTCCCTTGGCCACCGTTCCAGACCAAAAAGAAAGCGGTCCGCTGCACTCGTCCGTTACTGGCCCTGGCGTTGCGCGAGAAGGGCCTCGACTTGAGCCAATCGCGCCTCGGCGGCTTGGCGCTGCTGACGTTCCTGCTCAACCCGTGCCTCGGCGGCTTCGCGCCGCTGACATTCGTGTTGGCGCTGCCGGCGTTCCTGATCGCTCCTTGCCTCGGCGGCTTGGCGCAGCCGGCGCTCCTGATCGGCGCGCGCTTCAGCGGCTTCGCGCTGACGTTGCGCCTGCTCGGCCTGCGCCTGCGCCTGCTCGGCAATCGCTCGGGTCTGCTCGGCAATGGCCTCGGCCTCCCGCCATTCGGGGTGGATGAAGTCGGCGTAGACGGGGTCAGCGCGCAGCTCGGCGGTGCTCGGCCGGCGTTGCAGGTCGGCACGGCGGAAGCGAAAACCGGGGAAGACCTGCGAATGGATCACCCCGGCTTGGGGGGGGATGGGGACATAGAGTCCAGTGGGAGCACCGGTATAGAAGGCCAGACGCTCAGGATCCTGATGCAGGATGTAGTATTCACGCACGCCGACGGCGGCATATTCGCCCTTCTTGATCACCTCATCGCGGCGACGGTTAGCGGCGCTGCTGTCGGAGAGGGCCTCGATGACCAGGTCCGGGACGCCGAGGTAGCGGTGGTCGGTGTCCGCGGGCTGGATCGGGTTGTCGTGATGGATGAAGCCGAGATCGGGCTTGCGGATGCTGACTTGGCCGTCGGGGAGGCTGAGACGGAAGCCGGTCTCGAGTCCTAAGAACTGGGCAACTGGGTGATGCCGCAGATAGTGCAGCAGTAGCTCCAGCAACCAGTAGTAGACCTGAACGGTGAGCAGATCGGACACCGGCACCTCCTCCAATCGCCCATTGTTCCATTCCAGATTGAGATCGGGATGTTCGTACCAAGTCTCCCAGTAGTCTTGCTCGGAGACGAACTCGGGCAGCTGATCGGGCGGCGCGGACGGGTCGAACGGATCGGACCAGCGGGGGGCGAGTTGAGACATAAACTGGTGCCGTGGGAGCAAAATGAGGGCAACCTGTGCAACCTAACCAGAGCATAGAGCAGCCCTGATCGATGCCGCAAGTCCAGCCAGTGTCTGCCACCGCCGGGGTGAATATGCCCGCGATGACGATGCTGATGGCTTTCATGAGTGCAGGTCAACAGGATGGAGGCTGTCTGGTCGTTGCTACGTTCCTGGCTGCGCCCGCACCGGAGCATCTCCCAGGAGCATCTGCCGTTGTACCTTAGCTTCTTTCAGTTCGTGCACAACGCGCGAGTGCGGGGCAAGGGGCTGCTGCCGGCGCTCTTGGGGGCACTGGTGGCTTAGCTGACTGGAACGTATGAAGAGCGAAGAGGTTTTGAATGCGTCGTAGAGACTTCAGCCAACTGATGCTTTGCGGGTTGCTGCATCCTATCCTCGGGCGCGGAGAGCAAGCGCTCGCTGCAGGACCAGATCCAGTCAAGGTCGGCATCCTGCACTCGCTCTCGGGGACGATGTCCCTGTCCGAGAAATGGCTGAAGGATGTCGCTGTGATGACCATTGGACAGATCAACGCCAATGGGGGAATTCTTGGTCGCCTGATCCAGCCCGTCGTGATCGATCCGGCGTCGAACTGGGCGATCTATCCGGCAAAGGCCGAGCGGCTGATTCGGGAGCATGAGGTGCAGGCGATCTTTGGCTGCTGGACCTCGATTTCACGCAAGCGCGTGCTGCCGGTGGTCGAGTCCAACAAAAGCTTGTTGTTCTACCCCGTTCAGTATGAAGGGCAAGAGCAGTCCCCGAACATCGTTTATCTTGGGGCGACGCCCAATCAGCAATCCTTGCCAGCCGTGCGGTATTTCCTAAAAGAGCATAAGGCAACGCATTTTGTCTTGATCGGGACCGACTATGTCTACCCGCGGACGACCAATCGCATTCTCAGGGCCTATCTCGCGGGAGAAGGCATCGCAAGCGCCAATATCATCGAGTTCTATACGCCCTTCTCGCATACCGATTACGGACCGATCGTCGCTCGCATCAAGGCGAAGACAGAGGGCAAAGACGCCGTCATCATCTCGACCATCAATGGTGACTCCAATGTCGCCTTCTACGCCCAGCTCGCCGCAGCCGGGCTGCATGCCGAGACCCTGCCGGTCGTGGCGTTCTCGATCGGAGAGCAGGAGATCCAGGCAATGAAAAGCCAGGATCTCAAGGGACACTACGCGGCCTGGAGCTATTTCATGTCGCTGGACAATCCGGTGAATCAGGCCTTCAAGGACGACTGGCGCCGATTCTTGCAGCAGAAGTATCCCTGGTGGGCAGGGGAGGCGCTGACGAATGATCCAATGGAGGCGACCTACGTTGGCATTCACCTTTGGAAACAGGCCGTGGAGCAGGCGGGCTCGTTTGCGCCGGACGCGGTGATCCCGGCGCTCGGCGGGCAGACCTTCGCGGCCCCATCCGGCTATGCGGTGCGCGTGGATGCGCGGAACCATCATCTGCACAAGCCGGTGTTTATCGGCCGCATTGGCAATGACGGTCAGTTCGATGTGGTGCATCAGAGTCACGGCCTGGTCCCGCCCGAGCCCTGGAGTCACTATCTGGCTGAGGCTCCACTCGCGTGAGCACCTCCTTCCCGTTCCGTGTTCATATCACGACCTTGCTGGTGGTCATCGTGGTCGCTTCCTGCCTGCTGCTGGCGACCTTTACCTACTACGCGAACAAGCAGCTCGCCGAGGAGCGTGCTGAGCAACAGATCGATGGCTTGATCAACCGACTGAACGACCGGGTCGAGCAGTTGATGAGTGCACCGCGAGCGATCACCAGGGTGGTCTCTCGGCAAGCCGGTCCCCTCAGCCTGGTACGCGCGCGCGATCTTGACGCGCGTATGACCTCGGTGCCGTTCCTGGCGGAGATGATCAAAGAGGCTGGCCACGTCGGGTCGATCTATATCGGCTATCCAAATGGCGACTTCTTCATGGTGCGCCAGATCGATCCGGATGAGCCGCTGGCTGGCGCCGCGCCAAAGACGCGCTGGCTGGTGCGGACTGTCGCGGATGATGCGGCTGGCGGGCGAACGCTGACCCTGTTCCAGCTGGATCGGGATTTCTCCGTTCTCCAACGCAACTCGGGGCCAACCGACTACGATCCCCGGCAACGCCCCTGGTACCAGCAGGCGCGCGACTCGGCCGAAGGGATTCGGACCGATCCATTGCTGCTCGCCAACGATCAGGAGCTAGGCATCATCTATGCCCATCCTGCGCCTGTCGCTGAAGACGAGCGGCTGCGTCGTCTGGCCGCAGGCTCGACCGATCTCACCGCGGCCGTCATCGGGGCCTCGGTGCAACTGGATTCGCTGTCGCGCGTCATTGCCCGCACCAAGGTGACCAGTGGCTCTGAGGTGGTGGTGTTCGACAGCCGAGGCCTTCTGGTTGCCTACGAGGACCCGTCAAAGCTGCTTGCGCCTGGGCCCGGAGGAGCCAGTTCGCGCCGGGCAAGTCTTGGCGACATCGGGTCGCCGGTGGTCGACGAGGTCGCACAACAGTGGCTGGAGCGCCGGTCTGATGAGTCCTTGGGATTCGTATCCACCGCCGCTGGCGATACCTGGTCATCGCGCGTCGTGCCGCTCGAGGTGCATTCCGGGCCGCCTTTATACCTCGGTGTCAGTGTTCCGGAGAGCGAGCTCTATGCGTCGGTGGCGACCATTCGCAATCAAACCCTGGCAATCGCGCTGGGGTTCTTGGTCCTGATGGTTCCGGTGATGCTCGCGGTTTCGAGCGCCTTCGCCCGCCCCATCGTGCGCCTGAATCAAGAGGCCGTGGCGATCCGTCGGTTTGATTTCGCAGAGACCCCGGCGGTGCCGTCCCGGATCACCGAGATTCACGACTTGAGCCAATCCATGGGTGAGATGAAGTCGACGATTCGTCGCTTCATCGAGATCAATCTGGCATTGGGCTCAGAGACCAACTTCGAGCAACTGCTCTCCGATCTGCTGCGGGAGACCATCCAGGCCGCCAAGGCCGGGAGTGGGGCGCTCTACCTCACTGACCAAGAGGAGCATCTCGTGCTGCATCTAAAGGGTCTGATGGATGATCAGGCCTGGCAGTTGCTGCCGAGCGAGCGCGTGCTCGAAGCACCGGACGTGGTACAGGAGGCGGTCTTGGCCCGGGATGTCGTGGTTAGAGCCATCGAGCGGCAGGCATTGGATGCGCTTGGGCTCTCGGATCTCGTGCTCGAGGGGCAGGGTGGGAGCCTCCATACAATTGCGCTGCCGCTCAGCAATCGACAGGGTCAGGTCGCCGGGGCCATGCTGCTGCTATCGCGCACGCACCCCGAGCCGGGTCTGGTCGACTTCGTCTCGGCACTCTCCGCCTCATCGACCATCTCGCTCGAGACGCGTGAGCTGATTGAGGCACAGAAGCGGCTCTTCGAGGCCCTGATCAAGCTCATCGCCGATGCCATCGACGCCAAGAGTCCTTACACGGGCGGTCATTGCGCGCGGGTGCCGGAATTGACCAAGCTCCTGGCTCAGGCGGCCGATGCCGCGTAAGCCGGGCCGTTCGCGGACTTCGTGATCGACGAGCGCGACTGGGAGAGCATTCATCTGGCCTCCTGGCTGCATGACTGCGGAAAGATCACTACCCCTGAGTACGTCGTCGACAAGGCGACCAAACTGGAGACCGTCTACGACCGCATCCATGAGGTTCGGACGCGCTTCGAGGTGTTGCGCCGGGACGCGGAATTGGTCTACTGGCGTGGTATCGCCAACGGCGAGGATGCGGCGACCCTGCAGCAGGCGCTCGATGAGGAGAACCGACGGCTAGACGAGGACTTCGCCTTCGTTGCCGACTGCAACATTGGCAGCGAATACATGGCGCCGGAGCGGCTTGCTCGGCTCGACGCCATCGCCAAGCGCAGCTGGCTGCGGACCTTCGACGACCGCATCGGCCTCTCCCAGGACGAGCTCAGTCGCAAAGAGGCCACTCCGGCCCCAATGCTTCCGGTCGAGGAAGACCTGCTCAGCGATCGGCCAGATCACCAGATCGCCCGCGGCGAAGCGCGCACTGATCAGGCCGATAACCCTTGGGGTTTCAAGCTGGACGTGCCGAGGCTGCTCTACAACCGGGGTGAGCTCTACAACCTCTCCATTGGCCGCGGCACACTCACTGCCGAGGAGCGGTTCAAGATCAACGACCATATCGTGCAGACGATCGTGATGCTCTCCGAGCTGCCCCTCCCGAAGCATCTCAAGCAGGTGCCCGAGATTGCCGGCGGCCACCATGAAAAGATGGACGGCAGCGGCTATCCGAAGCGGCTCAAGCGCGACGAGATGAGTGTCGTTGCGCGCATCATGGCCATCGCCGACATCTTTGAAGCCCTGACCGCGGTCGATCGCCCTTACAAGAAGGGCAAGACGATCTCGGAGGCCTTAAAGATCATGAGCTTCATGTGCAAGGATCAGCACATCGACCCTGATCTATTTCGGCTCTTCCTCGAATCCGGCGTCTATCGGCGCTATGCCGAACGCTATCTGCTGCCTTGGCAATTGGATGACCCGGATATCGCCTCCTTCCTGCCGGATCGATAAGCGCGGGCCGATCAGGCAGGGCGAGTCCGGGTTGGCCAGATGATCGGTCAGTCGAATTCCACGCCGAGGCTTATCTTGTTGATGCTTTAATGATCCCGGCGTTGCTTCGCCAACCAGGCTTCGATGGTGGCTGGATCAAGCCCCTTGAGGCGCTCCTCGGGCTCAAGCCCCTTGAGGCGCTCCTCGGGATCAAGCCCCCTGAGGCGCTCCTCGGGGGTCATGTTCGCGAGTACCAGCTCATGGGTCTCGCGCAGAAAGTCTTCCATCGTGTAGGCCATGGTCGGGTTCTCCCGTCGATATATCAGGTAGAGGCGTTCAAACAGTTCGCCGTGTCCGCCGCGGCGCGGGTTTGGGTAGCGGGCGCGATAGTGGATCAGCCCTTGGCGCATCCGATCCTGCTCGCTGGCGAACAGTTCCCAGGGGGCGTTGCGTGGGTGTTTGGCAATGCCATTGAGGACGATCAGGCGGACCTGATGGGCGCCCCAAGGCAGTTCATAGACTCCTTCCCAAGCGGTGGCCTGTAGCCGATAGCGGCGCGCCAGTTTGCGCGGAAAGCGGGTAGCGACGGCGTAGAGGCCAAAGGCCGCGCGCCGATGGCGTTTGCCGTTTGGCTGGCGTCTGAGCTTGCGGTAGTTGACGTAGTGGCCGATCAACTCATCCAGGGTCCAGGCGTTCAGCGGTTCGTGTTGTGATTTGTAGGTCAGCAGGTTGTGTGGGCGCAGCGCCTCGAGCCCATCAGGAAACTCGTGGGGTGGCGCACCCTGGTCCTTGAGCGCTGTGTGAGGCACGGCGCCTGTCTCGGTGGCCTCGATGATGGCCACATCGAGCAATTGGCTGCTCAGCGCCATCTCTTGTTCAAGCTCGACCCGCCAGGGCGCGCCCTCGAACACCTCCATCAGCGCGATGCCAAACAGCCGATGCCATTGGCGCAGCCGCTCTTCAGAGGCCGTTGGCGCATTGGGTTGGGTGGGGGCATCCTCGGACATGGCAGGAGTATAGCGTTAACCTCAGCCTTCAGCCCTCAGCCCTCAGCCCTCAGCCCTTAGCAACTCCCGAAAAATAGCGTAACAGGCTCACGCCGGCGCTGGTTCCAGCCAGTCGTTCAGCGCCAACAGCCGATCGCGGATGATCGGCTCCAGCACCACTTGCGCACTGCTAGAGCGTTCCGGAAGCGGTGGTGAGTCTGAATCCTTCGCGTCGATAATGGTCCAGCCGAGCCCTCGGAGCTGATTCAGCAACGGTAACTCGACGTGATTGCGCTCATCGAGGCGCAGGGCCTCGTCGTTCTGCTTCCCCATGACAGCCACGCCCCCGGTGGTTTCCTAACCAATGCAGCGAGCCAACAACAACCGGTCGACCCCACGACGATCCGGCAGCGAATCCTATTAAGCTTGAAGCTGCGGTGCTTCCAGCGAGCTGAGACGCTCCAACGCCAGCCTGATCAAGCGCTCATCAAAGAGCCGGCGCTTGCGCTGACCCGCATCCGTGCCGCCGGGCCAGCGATCAAGACCCGCCTGAATGCCCTGCACCGTTGCTGCGCAGCCCTCGCGCGCCAGCAGCCAGTCGATGGTCGCCAGGAGCTCCATTCCAAGCGGTGATTCGAAGCCATCGATCAGGGCCACGGTCTGATCAAAGGCGGTGCGGTAGGGCGCGATCTCGGCACCGCTCAGATACGTGGCCACATAGTCCCGCTTGGCCTCGTTGAACCAGATCACGTCCTGCGGCTCTGCATCGGCTAGACGTTTGTCGCAGTGCAAATAACTGCCGTCGAGCCCGTCTAGCAGATGCCGAAGACGGTCCGCATAGGGGCCGTAGCGGTGGGCGGCAAAGCGAAGATCGAGCAGATTCTCGCCGCCCTGCCGCTCCAAGGCACGCTCCAACAGCCAGGCGAGCTTCTGAATCTCCAGTACCGAGAACTCGAAGCCCAGCACCCAGTAGCGCCGCACCAGCTCGGCGATCAGCGCGCGTGCGGGCGTGAGCTGCTGCACACCCCGGCGCTTGGCGATGTTCTGATACTTGCCCGACGGCTCGAAGACCAGCACCCGCACACCCTGGAGATCACTCAGCGCTTGCTCGATGCGGGGGCGGACCGCTGCCCACTCCAGCTTGCCGTTGCCGGCACCAAGCGGCGGTAACGCGATGGAACGCACCGCATTGGCTTCGATGAACGCCCGCAGCTCCGCAAGTCCGGATTCAATCCAGGCCAGCTTGCTCGGATGTCGCCAATGCTGCTTGGTGGCAAAGTTGATGATCCAGCGTGGTCCGAGCATGTCGCTGCGCTCGGTGATGAACAGCGTGCCAGGCTCGAACACTTCTGCCTTGCAATGGGCCATGTAAGCGCGGTTGTTCTCGGGAAACCGATCCTTGAACATCAACGCGATACCCTTGCCCATCACGCCGACAGTGTTGACGGTGTTCACCAACGCCTCAGCGTCGGTATCGAGCAGGTTGCCTTGGGTGAATTCGATCATCAGAAATACCAGCGCGGCCGGGCAATGACCTTCAGTGTCCGCTGCAACCGCTCAGCCTGGCGCTCAACGGCTTCGGAGACCGCAGGATTGTGGCACACCACCCCCAGCAGTGCCTTGACTGGAACCTGGTTGTGGACCAGCGCTTCGGCCTGATAACGATCGAACTTGTCCGGATTCTCGATATCACGGCGGAAATCGCGACGCTGCAGTGCAGACCAGTCGAGCGCCTGCAGTTGCTCCAAGCTGTCGAAATACTGCGCCGTTTGCAGGTAGGCGTGGCGATCCGTGAACAGAAAGGTCAGCCCGCAGCGCCGGATCTCGTGCAGACTCGAGACCAAGATGACGATACGGTTGTTGGGAATCCTCTCGATCCCGTGATAGCCGCTGCTGATGTTCTGCATCATCGGCGAGAAGGGCGTGAAGTAGAACGGCACATAGTCCGCGAGGGTGCCACCGGGTTGCAGCGGAACCGCGCGATCGGCGCGCTTAGCGATCAGGTCGCTTGAGCCGATACGCCGAAAGCCGGGGTCATGTGGGGCGCCGTTACGACAGACCAGCCCCTGCTCCAGAATCCACGGCAGATTGTCCAAGTGAGTGATGCGAAAGATCACCGCCTGCTCATCTGGCGACGGCATGGGCAAATTGATCCGCTTAACACTCCGCGCATTGATCTTGACCATACCTCCAGAAGTACCAACCGCAGCATTCTGAACCTGCGCTCGGGCGCAAGGCACGCGGAAAACATGTTCCATAAATGTACGTTTAAGCCCCTAGTTCTGCCGGGGCTGTTGGATCTTGCTCGGCCTGAGCGATCTGTTCTTCTTGCCAGGAGGCGTAAGTCTGCTGGGTGCCTTTGACCTTCCACTCAGTGCACCCTGCAAAGGAGCGGCCGAGCACTACCGCACCGGCGGCACTGGGGCTCGAAAAGGCTACGTCTTCGTTCAGGATCAGCCACTCGGAGTCGGGTTCGGGCGGCGCGGTGCCGTTGTCGAGTGTGGCACGCTTGGCCTTGGCCGCAATGCCGATCAGGCGCGATTCCAGATAGCGGGCGTGCGCCTTAGTGATGTTCTGGTCCTTGCTGGTGATGACGCAGGTGCGCTCCCAGTAGTCCCTCTTGTCTTCTTGGTTGTGCTTCTTGAGCCGGGTGCCGACTAGGTCGCTCTCGCCGATGTAGAGCATGGTGCGATCGGGGTTGTCTGGATCGCGACCGTGGAGCAGATAGACGCCGGTGCGGGCAACCTCGGGACGGGCGAGGAACTTGGGTAACTCGGCGCGTGGGCCGGTGAGGACGTGGCCGGTCCAGTTCATGATCTCGGCGGTGATCAGGCCGGTGGATTTGCCGTCGACGAGAAAGAGCCGTACGCTGCGGCCGATGGCGTCGGTCATCTGGCGGCGCTCCATTGCGGGCGGGCCGGTTTGATCTCGGCTTTGAGATTCGCAGCGATCGATCGGCTTGCGGTTCTGGCCATCGTGCTGTGGTCCTAGGGTCATCCTTTATCTTGGGGCCGGAACGGCGCTTAGCGTGTGATCAGAGTATAACGCTCCGTTTATTCCTCTGGGTAACAGCTTAAGGCCCGCGCAGACCCTGGATTAGGACCCCAAGAACACTGCCTATGACCATGGAGGTTGACATGCACCTACTCGACACCGCGCTGAAGATCGCCACCTCGGCCCATGCTGGCCAAACCGACAAAGCTAGCCGACCGTACATCCTGCATCCGCTGCGGGTGATGGCCGCAATGCAGACCGACGACGAGCGCGCCGTCGCGGTGCTGCATGATGTGATCGAGGACAGCGACTACGACGTTCCTGCTCTGGTTGCAGCAGGCATTCCTGAGCGGATCGCCGAGGCGGTCGCCTGCCTGAGCAAACGGGAGGGCGAAGACTACCCGGCCTTCATCGCGCGGGTGCTCGAGAACCCGCTTGCAGCAAGGGTCAAGCGCGCGGATGTGGCGGACAACATCACCCGGCAGTGGCCGTCTCGGGGCGCGATGCCGTCCTCTTCCCACTGCCGATAGGAGCCCCGTCGCCCTTTGGGCCGGCCGAACACGACGAACAGATCCGGCGCGATCGGGCCGGTCTCGCGCCGATCGGGCACCGGATACCAGAGCAGATCGCCAGCGATGAAGACGTTCGGATAATCGGATAGGGATCATCCGGATCGATATGAGACAAGGGGTTCATCGCTCGGCTCCGGCACGGTCGTGACCTTGTGTTCGATCAGCATCGATGCCTTGGCCTGTTCCAGCAAGCGGCTATCCAAAGCAGCTCAAGCGCGACGAGCTTTCTGCCGGATCGATAAGTGCGGGCCGATCAGGCAGGGCGAGTCAGGGTTGGCCAGATGATCGGTCAGTCGAATTCCACGCCGAGGCCAACCTTGTACCAGATGTCTTGGTTCTCCACGCCCTGCGGCGGATCAGTCTCATAGTCCCAGTCGAGCTGGGTGTTGAAATAGATATCGCCCCAGACATCCCAGCGAAAGCCGGTTGAGGTCTGGATCAGGGTATTGGCGCGACCGCTCAGGTAATCCCAGACGCTTTGCTCATGGAAGAATTCGAGATTGCCGTCCAACAGGTCCTGTCGGAAATCTGCGCTCCAGCGCGCCGCGAGCGATTGATTCGCGTCGCCGCCGATTTCCTCATCGACGCCGACGGCGGAGAGCGAGACCTCGAGTCGGCGGTGGGCGTCATCGAAGAACCGATAACCCAAGCCGCCACCGGCGCTCAGGCGCCGATTGAGCTCACGCACCGGATCACGTTCGCCGCCGAAGCCTGCCTGCAGGAACCAATGATCCGACATGAACCAGCTATACAGATAATCCGCACGCATCCGATCCTGCGAGGTCACCCCGTCCTGCGAGGCCTGGTCGACGCGCAGGTTCAGCTCGTGCCGATGCTTGTCGTTCGCAAGTCGGGCATACCCCTGCCAGGAGAACAGGTTGTCGTTCGAGTTGCCTGAGCTGCCGTCCAGCGACAGGTCGGTGCGCACGGTCCAGTCCCAGCCCTCGGTGATTTCCTCGAGCTCTTCGATGTCGGTCAGGGCGATCGGCCGACGCCGGCGGTCGGTCACCAGCACCGTTCCTCCAGCCTCATCGACCTCGAGCGTGCCGATGACCTTGCGCTCGTCGCCCAGCTCGAATCTGAAAGCCCGTTTGGACAGAATCTGCTCGATCGCCGAGAGCTCGATCCCGAACGCGTCGGCATAGGCGGGTTCGATCAGGAGCTCGCCGTCCCAGATCTGTTGAATGTCGCCGGTGATGCGGTCGCCGTTCTTGAGGATGACCTGATCCTGGGCCAGCACCGAGGTGGCGGAAAGCAGAAGGGTCAGCAGCAGCGCAGAGCGCGCGGCTGTTGCGTATTGGGAAAGAAGCGTCATGGAAACTCCTAGCGTCCAGGGCGCGCGCCGGCGTGGTGAGCGCGGGGCGCCATTCAATCGAGAGTTTGCGCCGAGGACTCGCGTCAGCGAAGGCAACGCGAAAGCGACGCGATCAAGAGGGCAGACCGCTCGCGCGGTACTGAGCGTGACAGAGGAATCGAACAGGATTCAGCAACCAGTATAGGGACCGGTTGCAGCCTTCACCAAATCGGAATCGCCCAAAATGGGCGGTTATGGGATCGAATATCACACTAGATTTCGATACCTTAGCGTTTTTAGTCGCCAATTGATGGTCCATCATGCAAGCAATGTCAGCAGGCGCATGCCCGCTGCCGGGGCGGTCGTGAACGCCTGCTCCAGGCTCTTCGTACCCTTATGGATGAGCGCCAAGCACGCCATCATGCAGCCCATCGACGAGTTGATGATCGAGGTGCGCGAGAGGATTGCCGCCAAGCGGTCACGACAACTAGCGCAGGGGCCGCACCGCTTTGTAACCCATTGCCCAGGTTGGGCACTGTTGCGCTGGACTCTCGGATTTTTGCCCATAGCCTCAGGCTCTGCTTTGAGGCTTTTGCGCAATGGCCGCTATGCGGCCTGAGGTTCTGCGCCTCTGCTGAAAGGCTTTCGTTGAAGCATTCAGCCGATCCAAGCCAAGGTTGAGCTAAATTCAAAATGACCACATCACGCGCGCTCACGCAATCACTGAAGAGCGCGCAAGTGCTCGGCGATGTGTCGATCTTTTCCGAAATAGAACGAGGAGCAGAGCGAATGAAATCTTTGGGTCTGATGGAGGTCACGGCGTTACGTGCCAGTCTCGGCGTCGTTGTGATGCTGTTCACGCTGGCGACCGCGATGGTCTGGGCGCAGGACGCGACGGCCGACGCGTCGATGGCTGCGGCACCGGACAAGGCAGCGGCCTATCCGGCGGGGCTCGATGATCCGTTCATCGAACCGAATGAGTTGGAGCTGCGGCTGGTGCCGCTCACCGCCGATGAACTCGCCGCACTGGCAGCAGCCTGGCAGGAGCAGGCTCGCGCGGCCACGCAGGCGGTCGTTGACAAGAGTCTCGCGCTGCGGGCGGGGGATGAGGCCGAAGAAGACGCACTGCGGGCGGAGCGACTCGAACTGGTCGAGGAGCGGGATCGCATCTTCGAGATGGCGGCGACCGTGGTCGCAAGCCTGGAGGCCAAGGGCGGCGACCCGGCGGAGGTTGAGGCCATGCGGGGCTACCTGGCCGCGGTCATCGCCGCCGGGCGCTCGCAGCTCACGCTACAGGAGTTCACCGACGGCTTGCTTGATTGGCTCGTCTCACCTGAAGGCGGCGTGGCGGTCGCCTTTCGCATCGCGGTGATCGTCGGCGCCTTCTTCGCCCTGCTCATTGTCGCC
The DNA here is from genome assembly GCA_010912705.1 of Halochromatium sp. GTDB lineage: Bacteria > Pseudomonadota > Gammaproteobacteria > Chromatiales > Chromatiaceae > Lamprobacter. The sequence continues at coordinate 107,327 of POWB01000004.1, read as the reverse complement.
AAGATCGTGCGCGCCTGGGTGCGCCGTGCCGTCGACCGGACCCCGCAGATCTCCAATCTGCTGAGCGGCTTTCTGGTCATGGTGGTGTACTGGCTCACCATCGCCTTCGGCTTGATGATCGTGCTCGCGGCGCTGGGCGTCAACATCACGCCGCTGTTCGCCTTGGTCGGCGGCGCCTCCTTCATCATCGCCTTCGCGATGCAAGAGACGCTGAGCAATCTCGCCGCGGGATTGATGATCATGATCAACCGCCCCTTCGACGAAGGCGACTACGTGCTGGTCGCGGGGCTCGGCGGCACCGTCAAGCATGTCTCGGTGGTCTCGACTACGATTACCACGCCCGACAATCAGGTCATCGTGATCCCGAACTCCAAGGTCTGGGGCGACGTCATCACCAACGTGACCGCGTCGGAGACCCGCCGGATCGATCTGGTCTTCGGCATCAGCTACGGCGATTCCATCGAACAGGCGCAGCAGGTGCTGGAAGAGGTCGTCGCGAGTCACCCGCTGGTGCTGGATGACCCGGCGCCGAACATCCGCGTTAGCGAGCTGGGGGACAGCTCGGTCAATTTCATCGTGCGCCCCTGGACCAAGACCAGCGACTACTGGAGCACCTACTGGGATCTGCAACGCGCCGTCAAAGAGGCCTTCGACGCCAACGGCATCTCGATTCCGTTCCCGCAGACGGATATGCATCTCCATGTGGCCGATGACGGTAAGGCGGCGGACCCGGCAACTGTGCCGCCGGCATTGACCGGGGGCGATGCCACCCATGAGCGCACCGTGGCCAGCTACGCCAGCGGCGATGATGGCGCGGACGAGCCAGAGGATGGCGATGGTGGTGGGAGCGAGCGAGGCTAGAGCATCCCGTTGAACGGGTGGGATTTTTCTAATAGGGAGGAGGCATTGCATAGGCCTCAGCATAGGCCAGGTCGCCAGATAGCGCCAAAGGGGAAGTGGCGTTGCCGATTGGTGTTGCTGCTAAACTTGCCTCTGTGACAAAGTCTGTATCGATACTTGTTACCGTTAGTCGGCTATCAAACAAGTCGGCTAGCAAACAGAAGGTTCGCTGTGGCCTATAGGTTGCTCAGGGTCGTCGCACTCACTCAGCTCCTGGTCCTGGGTGTCGTCTCGATTGGAGCCAATGCCGGGCTACCTCTGCGGCCTTCAGGGGTGCATGAGCAAGATCAAGCGCTCGCTCAAGCTCCAAAGCCAGAGTCGGAGCCATCCAACAGGTCCCTCTGCGAGCTGTTGCTCGATGCCGCTCCCGCGATTGAGCAGGGGGCTGATCACGAGGCTGAGCAGCGAGCTATGGCTGCAACCTATCTGCGCCGCTTGGGTGAGCACTGTGCGCTGCTGGCGCGAGGGCCTGAGGATGATGCGCAGGATGCCGAGAAGGCAGCGCCACAGCTGCGGGTTGACGGGGTTGCGATGCGTCTCATTGCGCTCGATGACCCGCAGTGGCGACAGGGCTTTCAGCAGGCGCTTGCCGAGGCTCGGGCCGCACCGCGCTGGCATCTCGATCTCTACCTGGCGAAGACAAGCACGCGCGACGGCTCGCCGAGCATCGATTTCTCGGTCTGCAACCTAGAGCAGCGGCGCCGTTTTGATGGCACATTTCGGCTGTTGCTGGTCGAGCAGCAGTCCGTCCCGGCACAGCAGGGCCATTACTGGCGAGTGCTGCGAGAGATCGTTCGGGCGCCGATTGACGATCTGGCGCCAGCCGCGGTCGCCGGCTGCCCCTTGCCCGAGCGATTTGAGCTGCCAACCAGCAGCGAGGGTCTGCCTTTGTTCATCATCGCCATTGTCGACAGTGCCGTGGGCAGGGTGCAGGCCGTGCTGACCATTCCTATGAATCGGGACGGGGCTCAGCCATGAGGGTCCTGATGGGTCTCGCGCTGTTGTTGTGCTATGCACCCTTGGTGATGGCCGCGCCGAGCGATGATCCAAGCTGTTTGGTCGGTCATTCGGCACCGGCTTTTGAACTGCCAGATATCAATGGAAAAATCTTCAGTTTGGACGATGATGAGGGTGATTACGAGGCACTGCTCATCGTCTTTTGGGGCGTTTGGTGTCCCTATTGCCGCGAGATCATGGTGGGCTTGAGCGAGCAGTACGAGCAGCTCAGAGCGCGAGGGCTCGAGGTCATCGCTATTGGTATTCGTGAGAGTAGTGCGAAGGTGTGGCTCTTTATCAATCAGCTTCAGCCCGGATTCCGGGTGCTGATCGACGAATGGGCCGAGCTCAAGGATCGATACTTAATCCAGGATGTTCCCCTTGCGGTGATCTTGGATCGCGATCATATCGTTCGGGCTGCTGTTATTACCACCTCGGCCGAGAAGGTGCAGGCGATGATTGAAACCGCGCTTGCGTCTGAGACGGCTGGGTTGCAGCAGTGACACTGCCTCAGGATTGCCGAACCTCTGATCTCAGCTCGATGGTGCGCGGATGCTTGCGGATGAGCCAGGATGGATACAGCTGCGCCAACGCGTTTCTTGCCTTGGAGAATCTCATGAAATCAAATGTGCAAAGATCCCGTCTGATCAGCGTCACCTTGGCAGTCTCAATTTTACTGATGGGCGCCAACCTATTCAGCGGCCGCTTGGTGCAGGCGGATGAAGCCCAACCGCTTGGCTGCCTGCCCGGTGGCCAGGTGTTCGATCTCTTCACGCCCGATGCGGTGCCATTGCGTACTACCGCCTATATGACCCCATTCGGCACCTTGAATACCAATATCGTGCTCGGCGATGATCCAAGCGGTGCGGTTGCCATCGCAGCCATCGATCTCGCCGAGCGCATCGGTGAGTATCTGCCCGCAGTGGCCTCGACCTCGCCGATTCCATTGGCGATGCGCGCCTCTGAGGCTCCTGCGAAATACCTCGAGCAAAAGACCATGCTGCTCTGCGGCGGGCCTGATGAGAACGCCTTGGTCAAGCGCCTGGTGGACGAGGGCAAGTCCAAGGTCGACTGGAAGGCGGCCGAAGTGGGCCAAATCGAGGTCGTCGAGCAAGCCTTCGGCGGACCTGGCACCGCGGTGATCCTTGGTGGCTCAACGTCACAGGGGAGCGTTTACGCGATCAACGCCTTTACCGAATTCTTCAAGCATCTAGCTGGCGCCACGCTGGCGCAGGCCAAGATGCTCGAGGCCGACCGCCAGCTGCGCCGGGGTGATATCGCGGGTGCCGCAGACAGCTTCGTCTATCTGCTCAACGGTCTGCGCGTGGACGGCTCGGCCAAGTTCTTTGTGCCGATAAAGAACCCCTCGCCGAAGTTTGAGCAACAGCTAAAGGATGAAGCCAAGCTGGCTCAGGAGGTCGGGCAGCTGCTGAGTCAAGGCCCGAGCCTAGAGGAGGCCGAGGCGCAGTTTCAGGAGCTGGCCAGTCGTTGCACCTATTGCCACGAGCGCTATCTCTCATTTGACTTCAAGGGTACCAACCGCATGCAGTATCTGTTCAGTCAGTTTCCGGATACCCGCATCGAGACCCAATGGGCCAAAGCGGATTGACTGATACCTTGGTGATGCGGTGGCAGAATCTCTCGCTGCCGCGCCCTCGGCTACTCGGCTCCATGTACCGCAAGCTGCTGCTCGCGGTCATGTTCCTGCTGTTTTTTGGACTCTTCGCTAACACCCTGCTCAATCTTCGTGTCACCAGTCAGATCCTTGGCGACGAGCTGGCCAAGCGCGCCGAGACCTTGCTGCGCTCGGTTCAACAGAAGTGCCAGTATGCGGTGACCGTGATCGACCCGTATACCGGAGAGGCCTACGTCGATCGTAAGTCCCTCGATGACATCATTCGCCATGTTGAGCGCTATGAGCCTGATGTCGTGCAGATGATGATCGTCGACCGCCAGGGGCGCGTGCTCAGCAGTCTTGAGCCGGCGCTCCGGGGCCAACAACCAGAGCAGTTGCCCTTTGCTCCAGGCTGCTGCTCCAGCGTTCAGCCGCGCCTCGTCTGGCGTCAGGACGAGGCGAGGCTTGAGGTTATGGGATCGGTGTTGATCAACGACTATGACTGGGGCCGCGCGTTCATTGCCTTCTCGCTGGAGCCGATGCGCCGCGAGATTCGGGATCTAGGCTTGCAATCCTTGGCGTTGGGCATCCTGTTTACACTGGTCAGTGTGTTGCTGGCGATCCCATTGGTCAATGCGCTGGTGCGCCCGATCCGGCGTCTCAGCGAGCATGCGGTCGCGATCGGTGAGGGTGAGCTTGTTCAGGAGATCGAGGTAAAAAGCAACGATGAGATTGGCCAATTGGCGATGGCCTTCCGCCTCATGGTCTCACGCCTGATCGAGCGTGAGCGTGCCGAGCGTGAAACCGCCGCCGCGAAGGCCGCGAATGAGGCCAAGAGCGTCTTCTTGGCCACGATGAGCCATGAATTGCGCACCCCCATGAACGCGATTATCGGCTTTGCCGATCTGGCGTTGGCCACTGAGCTGAAGCCGCGTCAGGCCGACTATTTGCGTCATATTCATCAGGCTGCGGAGTCGTTGCTGCGGCTCATCAACGACATCCTCGATTTCTCCAAGACCGAGGCGGGCAAGCTGAAACTGGAAGCGATCGAATTTGCGCTTGACCAGGTCATCCAGACGAGTCTCGCCGCGGTGGAGCTGCAGGCCGCAGACAAAGGGGTGAGGCTCTCGGTTGACCTTGACCCAGCCTTATCAATGACGCTGGTTGGTGATCCGTTGCGGCTCGGCCAGATCATCACGAATCTGCTCAGCAATGCCGTGAAATTTACCGAGCATGGCGAGATCTGGCTGACAGCCCGCGCTAGCCGTCTTGCTGAGCATCGTGTCAGGCTCGAGATCCGCATTGCGGATACCGGCATTGGCATGACGGATGAGCAGCTCGGCAAGCTGTTCAACGCCTTTACCCAGGCCGACAGCTCAACCACGCGACGTTATGGCGGGACCGGCTTGGGCTTGGCGATCTGTAAGAACCTAGTTGGGCTGATGAATGGACAGATCGAGGTGAGCAGCCGGGTCGGCGAGGGTAGCCAGTTTCGCTTTGAGGTCGAGCTGGGGTACGTGCTGCCAAGCGCATCGACTGAGTCGAGTCAGGGCTCAGCGGTCGACCCTCATGTCGAAGGGACGGCCAAGGCGGTCGGCGATCTTGGGGCTGATTCAGCCAGTGCCATGATGTCGGGTGAGCGAGCGCTAGGCGAGCCTGGCAAGGGCGAGGCGACTCCCGACGACTGGAGCTCGGCATTGCAAGCGCCGGTCTCGACACCAGAGACTGACCTTGATCTTGATCTTGATCTTGATCTTGATCTTGACCTTGATCTTGACCTTGACCTTGATGCCATTGGGGCGTTGATCGAACGTCTACAGCAGCAGATGGATGCCGATATCCGAGCCGCTTTACGCTCGCTCCAGGAGCTTGAGGGGATGTTGAGTCATAGCCTCTGGCATCGCCCGTTTACCGCGTTGAAGCAGTCGCTGGAAGCGTTCGAGATCGATCGCGCGCGCGAGCAGCTCGAGCAGCTCGCAAGCGAGCTGGGAGTCGTCCGCCACCAATGACCGAGTCATTGCCCAAGAGTCAACTACTGATCGTCGACGATCACCCGGAGAACATCCTGCTGCTGATGGAGAGCGTCGACGAGGACTGCGCGGTGCTGGTCGCTAAGGATGGGGAGAAGGCCCTGGAGCAAGCCTTTCGGCACCGGCCGGACCTGATCTTACTGGATGTGATGATGCCGGGTATGGATGGATTCGAGGTCTGCTCGATCCTCAAGGCCGATGAGCGCACCAAGCAGATCCCGATCATCTTCATCACCGCGATGCGGGATGCGGATGCCGAGGAAAAGGGGCTGAAGCTTGGTGCGATCGACTTCATCCGCAAACCCATCAATCCTGGTGTGACCCAGGTCCGTATCCGCAATCATCTCAACCTGCAGCGCAAGACCGGCCTGCTCGAAGCGCTCTCGCTGCTCGATGGCCTCACCGAGATCCACAACCGGCGTTGGCTCGACGAGGCCCTCACACGCGAGTGGATGCGCGCGCGGCGCTCCGGCTCGCCATTGTCGCTCGCGATCCTGGATATCGACCACTTCAAGGATTATAACGATACCTACGGGCATGCCCAGGGTGACCAGTGCCTGATCCGCGTTGCTCGCCGATTGCGCGCGGGGCTGAAGCGACACTCGGATCGGGTCGCGCGTTATGGAGGCGAGGAGTTTGTCATCTTGGCACCCGATACCCCCGAGGACGCCGCATTCCATCTGGTCGAGACGCTGGTCGAGGCGGTCGCTGGCCTCGGTATCCCGCACGAGACCTCGCCGGTTGCGGATTGTGTCACCATCAGTGCCGGGGTCGCGAGTACCGTACCAAACGAGCACGAATGCGGGATCGATCTACTAAAACGGGCCGACGCCGCGCTTTATCAGGCCAAGAGTGCTGGACGTCATCGTGTGCTGCGCTCGTCCTGAAGCCTAAGGGCGCTCAGAAGGCAATTCTGTCTGGTAAGTCCGACAGGCTGCTAGCCGTTCGAGGCAGGTCCTGATGCGCAGCCGCCCAATATGGGCGAAAAGCCGGTTGCGCCTCTCCATCGCCTTGACTCTAATCGGGCTATCCTCGAATCAACCAGTCGGCGATCGCTATGTATGACCCCAGTCTCTTCCGCCTCGATGGCGCCATTGCCTTAGTCACCGGCGCTGGCGCCGGCATCGGCCGTGCCATCGCCGAAACCTTTGCTGCCGCGGGTGCCGCCGTTGCTGTCACCGACCGCGATGCGGCGGCGGCCACGCAGGTAGCCGATGCCATCTGCTCGGCCGGTGGCAAGGCCACCAGCGCCGGCTGTGATGTGACGAAAGAAGAAGACCTTGCCGCCGCGGTAGACCTCGCCGTCAAGGCCTTCGGCGGACTCAGCATCCTGGTCAACAACGCCGGCGGCGGCGGTCCGAAGCCCTTCGATATGCCGATGGCGGACATGCGCCTGGCCTTCGAGCTGAACCTGTTCTCGGTGTTCCGGCTCTGTCAGCTTGCCGCGCCGCACATGGAGCAGGCCGGTGGCGGTGCGATTCTCAACATTACCTCGATGGCCGGCGACAACAAGAACCAACGCATGGCCTCGTACGGGTCATCCAAGGCTGCCGAGAGCCATCTGACGCGCAACATCGCCTTCGACCTCGGGCCGATGAACATCCGCGTCAACGGCATCGCCCCCGGCGCCACCCGCACTCAGGCGCTGCAGACCCTGCTCACCCCGGAGATCGAGGCGACGATGCTCAAGCACACCCCGATCAAGCGACTCGGCGAGCCGTCGGACATGGCCAACGCCGCGCTCTTCCTCTGCTCGCCCGCCGCGTCCTGGGTCAGCGGGCAGATCCTGACCGTGTCTGGCGGCGGGCTCCAAGAGCTCGACTAAGGGTGAGACCTCATCTCGTTCCCGACTCGCTTCAGGCAGCTGCTCGATGCTAAGCGGTGTCAAAGGAAACCATTGGGAGACGCCGTCGTGCGTGGTCCGCAGTCGTTCAGCGGCGAGGCCTAGCGCTTGAGCGAGCGGCGAGGCCTAATGCTTGAACGGCTTCTGCCAAGACCTCGATGCGCTGGCTCATAGCTGTTGTCCTTCCGCGCGTGCTTGCCGCATAAAGGCAGTCGGCTGTCCCGGATTAACGACGAGATCGACAGGCTGGCGCAGTTGGCGCTCCAAGATTCTGCGCAGTGCTTGCCGTGCCAAGAATAAGTTATCGCTTGGCAACCGCTCGGGCTCCAGGGAGACTGGGTGGTTGACCTCGATCTCGTCGAGAATGACGAGCTTGTCGACATGTCTGTCGAGGAAGAGCACAGGGTCGGAGAGCTTGTCCCTGTCTGCCGCGGCTTCGAGGTCCAGGTAGATCGACGGCCGAGTCCTGGCGATCTCGTGGGCGAGGGTAGTCTTGCCGACCTGGCGCGGGCCGATGAGGGCGACCGCGGCCTGGCGTGCCAAGGCAGCTTCGACCTTTGAGCCGATGGTGCGAGGTATCATCCTTGCAAATTAAAAGTGTTGCTTGAGATCTGCAAGGATAATCGCCGACATCGATGTTTTCACATGCGCTGACCGCGCCTTCGGCGTTGCTGACGTCGATGACGCGAAGCCTCGGGTGGCTGCTGCTGTGCGCGACGGTCTGGTGAGAACAGGATAGAGACACCGACAGCGTGGCCGATCGGCCGTGACGCACGGCTGGCTAATCTGCTTCCGCTTGGCAAGCAATCTGCCCGGACTCTTCGCCAAGTTTCTCCAGCGAGAAGAACGCGCTCATCTCACGCGCCCAGGCGGCGGCGAGCTTGCTCGATGCCATGGCCTGCTCGGCAGTATCAAACAGGCTCAGGGTCACGATACCCGGCAGTCCGTCGGCACCGAGTCCGGTGACGATGAGGGAGTAGCTGACGAAACCGTCGAGGGCTTTGATGCGCGGCATGAAGACGGTCTCCGCCTTTTCGCGCACAAGATCAGGCGTTCCCTTGATGAGCTGGTAGCGGCGAATCGAGCAGTACAAGTCTGGGCGCTCCTGGGCAAGTTTCTGAGGACACCCAGGCAAATATAGCCGATTCCTCGCTGACCACAAGGCAGTCGGCAGCCAGAGAAGGGCTATGCCCTAGCCCAGCCCGGGCTGTTGAACGCCACTTCCCAGGGTTCTTCGTCCCAGGCCACCGGCATCGCCTTCCCTGGTGTGGCCATCGAAGACGCGGCTGACGTTGACGCGAAACCCTGGAATACGGCGCAGCTGCAGTTGTTCTGGAGCTTTTGGCGCCAGTGCCCCATTGAGGCCATCGGGCCGTCTTTGGAAACTTGGAAACCGGCGGATTGAGGGCTGGAGCAAGCGCAGGGGCCGGTTTCACAGCATGCGATAGCGATGGGTTGTGGATCTGCTCAGGCCGTTCGGATCACAGTCGCTCGAATCGTCATGTAATTGACCGTGGCCGCCACTACACCAGCGACCAGTCCGAGCATGACGACCCCAACGGGGAGCGAGACGATCACCGAGCCAAAGAGCCGTTGCCAGAGCACCGCGAAGGTGACGATGACGCCCAACGCGAAGAAACCGTGCTTGACCGTCATCCACAGAAAGGTCGGGTAGAAGGGTGGCCTTGGTGGCTTGACGGTGGTGTAGGCGACGGCCGTCAGGATCATGGCGAGACTGACCGCTAGCGGAACTGCAGCGCCGAAGACGGTGTGCTCGTCGTTGGAAATGCAGTCGACGGTGAGCGGTAGCGGGTCGTGACCGGCGAGCAGATACCACTGTATGGCGCCGTTGATCAGCCCATTGATGACACCTGTGATCGCTGCGCCGACTGCGATCTTCGATTCATGCGGCGCCGAGGCGCTCTGCGGATTCGACATGGATCTGTCCCCGATGAATGGCTTGGTTGCAGTTTAAGGCATCGATCGCAGTGCTTGTGCTGATTGCTGCGTCTTTGTGCCCAAAATGGGCAGGGAAGATCAGCTGATCGCCGCCGCCTGCGCCGACGATGTTGCCGATCGCGGCCACCGAGTCGGCCGCGCCCTTGGGGACGATGCGGATGCGCTGCGGACCAATCGCGAGGTCGCCCGCGGCTGAGACCGCATTGTGCTCACCCAGCGCGGCATCGATCTGCGCCTGGCTGACGCCGAGTTGCGGGGCCAAGGTCAATGCCCTCACCAGTTCCAGGGCAGCATGCGTCCAGCGCGGCCCATCGTTGAATCGACGCTCGCGGCCATGATGGCCATTTCCACGCGCATCCCCTGGACTTGGGTGGCGAGTACCGGCAGCGCGTCCATTTTGCGGTCCATTTCCGCAAGTCGGGCGTTCATGGCACGCATGTCGTCTGCCATCGCTGCGACGACGCGGTAGAGTGCCGGCATGACCTCGACAGAGCGACTCATGCTTGACAGCACCAGTGCCACCGTCGCCCCAGCATTAAACTCGGGCGAAACCTGAACGTATTCCCGCACCAGGGCGGTTTGCGCCTCGAATTGCTCGAGCCGTGCACGTTCCGCGGGCTCCAGGCTCGCAAGGAGCTGCGCTCGTCGCTCCAGCGCGGCTTCGGGATCGATCTGGGCAACTCGGGGCGGCGCGATCTGAGCAACGAAGTCCGTTGTGGCGATAAAGCCGAGATAGATCCCGCCGCCGAGGATCAGCAGCGTGCTGAATACAAGTCCGATCCGAAGCCGGCGCTCGCTCCGACGCGCGGCCTCATAACGCGCCTCGAATCGCCGCAGGGATGCAGTAAGCTCGCGAATGGCTGCTGACATCTGTGCCTGATCATCGGTTGAATTGGACATGGATTCGCGGCCTCCGCGGCGGTCGTCTTCTTGGATGGGAGCGGGATCTCATGGCAGGCGCGGCTAACCTCCGGTTGCCCTAGCGTCCATCGCTGGACGAAGGCTGGGCTGGATGCCGCAAGTACAGTCGAATCAACACCACAAGGGCGATGATCACAGCCAGGTTGGCGAGCGATCCAACAGGCGAGATGCCGATGCCGTCGCGTCGCTCCGGTGGCGGCTGAAAGGCGACCAGGGCGGCCGGCAGGCTCGGGTCCAGGCGCACGTCCATATCCAGCGCCTCGCGAATGCGGGCGACGGTACCCGCAGCGACCGGCAGGTTCTGACCGATGGCTGCTGAGCCTGGTCCGACCACGCCGACGGCGTCGGCCGGGTCTGGGCGCGCTGCCGCCAGCACCACCTGACTGCCGAGGGTGCGCAGGGGCTGCTTCTGCCCCGGATAGCTGTCAGCCGGGAGGGTCACCGGCTGCAGGAAGGGGAAGGCCAGGCGATTACCGCTTGTGCGCCAGTTGTCAATCGGAGCAAGCCTGAGACCCGATGCGAGCAGCTCGTCGATGAGCGGATGTCCGGTCTCGGCCATGATCAAGAGCCCGTCGAGCTCGCCATCGCGCACCTGGGATGCCTGGGCGCGGAAGGAGAGAGCTGCGGGTCGAGGAAGCGGGCCACCGCATCATAGGGGTCGGTCCCGAGGGTGGTCACCTCAGCGATGAGGTCGCGCATGGCCTCGGTACTGACGCGGTCCTCGAGTGTCGCCAGGGCCTCCGCGACCGGCGGACGACGTTGCAAGAGTGCTGCGCGCGTGACCGGGGCAGCGGCATAGGCGGGGAAGAAGTCGCCGTCATCGGCCAGCACCACGAGGCCGAATTCCGTGATCTGCGGGTCGGTGACGAAGCCGACCGCGAGATCGATCTCGCCATCCAGCAGCGCGGTGTAGAGCTGGTCTTTGCCTGCCGGCGTGCTCGCGACCAGCAACGCCGGTTCGGCGCGCAGCCCATAGTGGCGGACCAAGGGCTCGTAGCCATCCCGGGCGCGGGCGCGGAATTCCTCGGTCATGCCGATGCGTAACACCCGTTGGTCATCCGCGAGCCCGCTGAGTGTTGCCGGATGTGCGGCGGTGGCAGAACCGGGACGCGCGAGCACGGCATAGTCATTGCTGAAGCCGAGCATCGGCCCAAGTGCCAGGCCGAAGGGCGCGACGGCTTGCTCGGCTGCGGCGTAGGAAACCGCCGGGTTGTCGGCCAGCGGTTCTCCGGACAAACCGAGCAGCGAGCCGGTGTAGTCCAGGTAGAGATCGATCTCACCCACCCAAACGGCGCCGATGGCGCCGAGCCCGGTCCGCTTGGTGTCGTCCACCTCAGCGGCGATGCCCTGGGCTTGAAAGGTCTGAGCGAGGAGTTGAGCCGCGATCTGCTGCTCGGCGAAATCCTTGGCGCCGACCCGGATCGGACGCTCGATGTCGCTGCAGCCGGCAAGCGTGAAGACGGCCAGGAGCGTGATGAGAGCGGCCGGGCGGCGAGAGACGTCTCGCTGGCGAACGAGGCTGATGAAGGTCATGCCGGTCACCTCCGCTCTGCAACCGCAGCCGTGGAAGTCGTGGCAGCATTGGCAGCATTGGGGGTCTTGGCAGCCGCCGCCAGCGGCCGCTCCTCGTCCCGCAGCGTGCGCAGGAAGGCGACGATCTGCAGCAACAAGACCAGCGCGAAGGGGATCGCCCCGGTGACGGCCAGGGTCTTGGCGACCTCGACACTGCCACTCAGCAAGGTGGCGATGGTGATCGCCAGGATGATCAGCGCCCAGATCAAGCAGCCGAGCGGTTGATATCGCGGGCTGATGTGAGAACGTCTCTGGCGACCCAGTGTATTCGCGATGAGCTTCGATCAAGACAACCTCAAGACCCACTTTGGCCACATCTGGCCCGCGCACAACGATGCCTTTGCCGAGCTATTGGTGACGCTGCGACGGCACTTTGGCGGCGATCTTGACCGCATGTTGGTGCTGGCGATCATTGGCGCGCGCACCCTTGCAAGGGGCCGCATCGCGCGTATGTCTTACGATCGCTTCATGACGTTGGATAGGCCGGAAGCCGATACCGCGCCGATCAATCTTCAGTCCATTGCCGAGTACAGCGGCATTCCGCGCGAGACCGTCCGCCGCAAGGTAAACGATCTGGCGCGTCTAGGCTGGATCATCCGCCGTGACAAGGGCTATCTGATTGCATCCGAGAAGGCTGCCCGCGATCTGGCACCGGCGACCGAGGCCACCATGCGCTACTTGCTCAAGGTCGTCGCGGCCTGTAATGAAGCAGCCGATTGAGGCCGACCTGGCCGTTGCGACCTTCTGATGCAGGGGCGATTTGAGCCGCACTTCTTTTCGGTTCATCGCTTCAGGGTTTGGGCGCTAGGGTTCTGGCATGCGGGCATCGAACCGCATCGCTGAATCAGGCGCGTTCAGCATGCGTCCGCGCAAGTAGCCAGAGGCTGAGTACCAGCATCAAGAAGAAGCAGATCAGCGCCCATTGCGCCAAGGCAAGACCGAGGATGACCAACCCCTCGTCCTCGCAGAAGCCGGTGGCCATGAACAGCATGGGCTGCTGCATCCCGAGCCATTCTACGAGCCGTTCGATGGGGCCCATCTCGGCCCCGACGCAGGAGACGCTACCGGCGGGTTGTAACTGCAGCCAGGTCTGATAGGTCGCGGTGACCGTGCCAGCGAAGGCCGTTAGTGCGACCAGTGTGCCGGTGATGCGCCGGCCAAGCCCTGTGCTGAAGGCTGCGATCAGCGCGAGCGGCGCCATCAGCATGTAGAGCAGGCGCTGAAAGATGCACAGGTGGCAGGGTTGCAGTGCCAGCCATGCGGTCAGCAGGATGCTCGCGAGTGCCAGCAGCGCGCTGCCGCCGGCGATGAGGAGCCACCAGGTTCGGGTTGCAGGGAGTGTCATGGGTGCAGGTGTGACCAGTTCAGTGTAATGAGCTCAAGTTGATCGGTTCAATTTCATCGGCTACAGTCGATCTGTTCAAGTCGTTCCGGTCAATCAGGCGCTATTCGATTTTCCTGGCCATGGCGCTGGGTGTTGCGCTTGGCTCGCTGTTGCCTGAGGCAGTGGCCGCCTTCAACCAGGGCCTATCTCGCCGATCACGCTGGTCGCCTTACTGTTCACCATCGTCGTGATGTTCAGCACCCAAGGCCAGCAGATCATTGAGCAACCGCTGGATGTGCTTTGGATCGCACTGCCGCTGTCGGCCTATTTCGTGCTGATGTTCCTGAGCAGCTTCTTTCTCGCTTGGCGCGTCGGTGCCGATTATCCGCGCAGTGCCTCGGTGGCCTTCACCGCCTCTGGTAACAATTTCGAGTTGGCGATTGCGGTCGCCATCGCCGTGTTTGGTATCGCCTCACCGGTCGCCTTCGCCACGGTGATCGGCCCCTTGGTCGAGGTGCCGGTGCTGATTGGCTTGGTGCATCTGAGTCTGTCTTTCTACCGGCGCTTCTATCTTGGGACTGAGGGAGCGCAGGGCGTTGAGCCTGTTGCCAAGGTGTCGAGTTAAGGCGATGTTGCTCAGTCTCTGTCTTTCCGGAGTGCCGTCGACAGGGAGTTCTATTTCTTGGGGGTTACTTGCGGCTGGCGTGCTGGGGCAGGGATGAGTGATGTCCATGGGGGCAGCAAAGCCATCGAGCGCTGCGTTGATCCTGCTTTGTTCAGCGGGCTCGTCCGCTGACCGCGAGCGATCTCAGCTCGGCAGCAGTCCGGTGTCGAGATAGATCTCGGCCAAGGGTAACGCGACGTCCAATCCCGATAGCTCGATCGAGTCGCTGGCCTGCTCGAACAACTGCGGCGTCCAGACCTCGCCCTCCTTGCGGTAATGCAGCACGGCGGCCTCGCTGGAATCGACCAGCAGGTAATCGGCCAGTGACTCGATCGTTTGGTATTGCATGAACTTGGTGCCCTTGTCGTCCTGGGCCGTGCTGGGCGAGAGGATCTCGACGATGAGCACCGGGTTGAGCAGTGTGCGCAGGCCATTGATGTTGGTGTAGCGCGGATCGCAGGCGACCGTGACATCGGGATAGAGGTAAGGACTCCCCGCATGGACCTTGACGCGTTGGTCGCTGGGGAAGGTCCGACACCGAGAGCCACGCAGCCCGGCGCGCAGTTCGCCGATGAGATTGGCGCAACAGAGATTGTGCTCTGGCTGGGCGCCGGTCATGCAGTAGACATCACCGTTGCGCCACTCCCAACGCTCGCGCGCGGTCTCGGAATCCAAGGCGAAATAGTCTGCAAGGGGGACGAAGCGATTGTTGAGAACGGTTGTCATGGGGTTGCCTCCGCCAAGCTCTTTTTGTGATCACTGACTGTAATGACTGAGTGCATTCTAGGCGGGTCGTGCTGGCTGCGGGACAGCCGTCTCACCCGAGGCTGCCAGGTCGTAGCAGCGTTTGTTCTGGTTGGCCAAGCGCCGCTGGAGGTGAGCGCAGCGAGCATGGCCGCGCTGCATCGTTCAAGCGCGCACCAGCACGATCCGCCGTCCCTCCGGGCTCGTCATCTGCTCACTGCCGGTGCGCGCCTCGATCGGTGGCTGCCCGCTGCGCCGATCGAAGATCACCAGCCAGCCGCAGTCCAGACCGAGTCCCGCCAGATAGGCATCGAGCTGCTTCGGCCACATCGCCGAGCGCGGTTCCAGCAAGCATCGGCTCGATCACGCGGCGCACGCGCGGCTCTTGCAGCTTATGAGCGAGCTGATCAAGATGGGTCACCCGCTCCAAGATCATCTGCTCCTTGGCCTGATCGATTAGCGCTTGGGTGATCGGTTGGGTCCGGTCACGGCCGACGGGCAGCTCGAAACAGGCCCGATAGGCCAACGCATTGACCAACCAGGGCTGGCCCTGGGTCAGTGTCCAGACCTGCTCCAGCGCCTCTGGCGTGAAGACCTGCCCGGTTTCTTGCGTGTGCTCGAGCAACAGGGTGCGCGTCTCCTCGGCGCTGAAGTCGCCCAGGCGCAGCGACTTGGCCTTGATGTTAAAGGCGCTGCCGCCGGTGATGACCTCGCGCTCGGAGCGGGCGTGGATGCGGTAGTCGCGCAGATTGCGCACGCCGCAGAGCACGACTGTGTGCGGGAAGGCCGTCGGGCGCTGCGGGTAGCCGGCGCGCAGTTGGCGCAGCAGGGAGAGCAGGGTGTCGCCGACCAGGGCGTCGACCTCATCGAGCAACAGCACCAGGGGCTGAGTCGAACGCGCACACCACCGGGCGAGAAAATTCTGCAAGGCGAGATGCCGCGCGGGACTCTCGAGAACCTCGGTCGCCACGGCTTCGGCCTGCTCGTCGCCAAGCCAGCAGCGTGCGCCCTGCACGATGGCCTGGGTTGCCGTGGCCATCGCCGCATCCACCTGCTCGCGATAGGCCTGGGCCGGTTCGAGGTTGGCATAGACCGCCCGATAGCGCCCATCGCGATTCAGATGCGCCATCAGTGCGAGCAGGCAGGAAGTCTTGCCGGTCTGCCGCGGGGCGTGGAGCAGGAAGTATTTTTTCTGCTCGATCAGGCTGAGCACCTGGTCGAGATCCCAGCGCGTCAGGGGTGGCAGGTTGTAATGGTCGTCGGGGCGGATCGGGCCTTCGGTGTTGAAGGAGCGCATGAGGGTACCTTCGAGGAGTCAAGGCGACAATCCGGGGGCAAGCCAGCTGTCAAGCCAGCGGTCAAGCCAGCGGTCAAGTTACCATGCACCGAACGGTTCGGGCTGGCCTCCGAGACCTCGCCGCACGCATCCTTCGCCATCGCTCGCTGCACATCAGATGAATTCAATCCCGATCCGATTGGTTTCGCTTAACATCCTGAATGACCAACTGTGGAGCTGCTGATGTTGAGTGAAGACGAACTGAAAGACTTGCATCGGCAAGTGGCCGAGCCACTGCGGGCAGGCACGCCTGCGGTCGTTCCGCTTGACCTCGACGATGCCGGTGCACGCACCCTTTGGCGCGCCTGCGAGCTGTGCAGTTTTCTCGATCACCGCGTCGACAATTTCGCAGTGCCTCTGGACCCTCGCGCGATGACCGATGGCGACATCGACGCTTGGTCTTCGCGCCTGCTGCTACCCGGGGAACGGATCAGCGACCCGCGTGAGTCTGACTGGTATCGATCCTATTGGATTCTGGTCGATGGCGCGCGGATCGGCACGATTGCCTTGCAGGTCTGGGATTGGGGCTGGGCTGGTCCACACCTCGGTTTTGCAAGCTTGTACGTCTTTCCGGAACGCCGTCGGCAGGGGCATGCGAAGCGGTTGCTGAGCAGACTCTTTGCCGCCGTGGAGCGGGTGGGGCTGTCCGCGTTGCGGCTGGAGACGGACTGGCTGTGGCAGCCGGCGGTGCGGTTGTATCTCGACTGCGGGTTCGCGGTGGTCAACTGGAAGCATGTGCTGAATCTGGTGCGCTGGCGCGAGCTGCCGACACCGCAGGTGCGGGTCCAACAGGCGCGCATCGAACTGCTGCGCGAGTCCGACCAAACGCCGATTTTCAGCGCGGCGTGCGACGGTGAGCAGCTGCGCTGGCTCGACCAGCGCACAGAAGCAGAGCGTGAAGACCGCGCCAACTTGCAGCGTTGGGAGCCGACACTGGCGCTCTGGCTGGCGACGCTCGGCTGGCCACTGATCCGCAGCGAGCGTACCTGGGCGGACCGGCTGCGCTGGATGGACGCTGGGATGCCCGAGGGGTTGGCGCACAAGATCCAGATCTGGGAGGCCTATGCCCGCCACCACGGACTGCCCGTGCGCACCCCGCGCATTCCAGGACTCAGCTATCCGAGCTGGGAGGCGTTATCATGAGCCGCATGAGCACTCTGCAACCGCGGTGGAGCAACGGTGCAGGATGTAGGTGCCGCCCGGCAGGGCATGTTCGGGGGTATGCTTGAAACTCCACCCAGGGCTGAGCGAATCGTGCATCCTGATCGATGAAGATGTACCCGATCTTCAAGCCGCCAACCGCCCGAATAATCTTGGTGGGAATGAAGAAGACGCCGTCATGGATGCCTTGATGATCATGCAGAAACCAGGTCAAGCAACCGAAAGGTAGACCCAATGGCCGCCAATACCCGAGTACAGGCTCGCATCGACGATGACGTGAAAGAGGAGGCGACTGCCGTGCTGGCGGCGATGGGACTGACTGTCTCCGACGCGGTCCGTCTGATGCTGACGCGCGTGGCACGCGAGCACGCGCTGCCTTTCGATCCGCTGATCCCTAACCCGGAAACGATCGAGGCAATGAAGGAAGCGCGTCGCGGTCAACTGCGGTCTTTCGGCTCCGTAGACGAGCTGATGGCCGATCTCGATGCGGACGATTGAGCGGACGACCCGCTTCAGACGCGACTATAAACGCGAGAAGAAAGGCGCGCGTCGGACAACGCTGCAAGCCGATCTGCGATGCATCTTGGCGACCTTGGCTGCCGATGAGGTCTTGCCGGATCGCTACCGGGACCATGCGTTGACGGGCGACTGGAGCGATCATCGCGACTGCCACGTCAAGCCCGATCCGATCTTGATCTACCGCAAACCAGATTCTCAGACCCTGCAACTCGTTCGGCTCGGTTCTCATGCTGAGTTGGGTTTGTGAGCGGCGCGGGATATGAATACATCGATTGATCAAGACCATGAGATTCGCCTGGTGGCCTTCATCCGCTGTGCGCGGCTGATGCACGATTTTGGTGGAGCAGTCCCCTGGGGAGCAATTCAGGAGGGTTTCGAGTTCGATGGCGAGCATGTCTATCTCGCCGGCAAGGCGAACACGCCCATCCCCGGCTCGGGCCTGCCGGATGCCGTGGTCAGCCAGTTCGCGTCCGAAGCGGCATCCTCCGGCACAACCCAGCGGATCGACCTGCGCTGGGAGACGCTCGACCGGCAGGAGTTGTTCCGTGTGGATCAGGATAATGGCTGTCTGTTGCTGAACCAGCAGTATCGGGACCCTATTCTGGCCGGGCTGCCGCCCTTCCGTTCAGCAGCCCTGTCCGCTGACGGCGAGCGATCTCAGCTCGGCAGCAGTCCGGTGTCGAGATAGATCTCGGCCAAGGGTAACGCGACGTCCAATCCCGATAGCTTGATCGAGTCGCTGGCCTGCTCGAACAACTGCGGCGTCCAGACCTCGCCCTCCTTGCGGTAATGCAGCACAGCGACCTCACTGGAGTCGACCAGCAGGTAATCGGTCAACGACTCGATCGTTTGGTACTGCATGAACTTGGTGCCCTTGTCGTCCTGGGCCGTGCTGGGCGAGAGGATCTCGACGATGAGCACCGGGTTGAGCAGTGTGCGCAGGCCATTAATGTTGGTGTAGCGCGGATCGCAGGCGACCGTGACATCGGGATAGAGGTAAGGACTCCCCGCATGGACCTTGACGCGTTGGTCGCTCGAGAAGGTTCGGCAGCTCGAGCCGCGCAGCCTCGCGCGCAGTTCGGCACCGACATTGAGGCAGATGATGTTGTGTTCCGGCTGGGCGCCGGTCATGCAGTAGACATCGCCGTTGCGCCACTCCCAACGCTCGTCCGCGGTCTCGGAATCCAAGGCAAAATAGTCCTCAAGGGCGACGAAGCGATCTTTCAGAACGGTTGCCATGCGTTTGCTTCCGCTGAGATCTTTTAGTGATGACTCACTGTATTATAGATTGGTCGCGCTGGCTGCGGGACAACCGCTTCGGCTCGATACCCTCGGCGACATCAACGAATCGGGGACCTCTCATGACCTATTGTGTTGGCCTTCTGCTCGATCCGGAACGCCGCCGACAGGGGCATGCGAAGCGGTTGCTGACCAGACTCTTTGCCGCCGTGGAGCGAGTGGGGCTGTCCGCGCTGCGGCTGGAGACGGACTGGCTTTGGCCGCCGGCGGTGCGCTTGTATCTCGATGGTGGATTTGCGGTGGCCAACTGGAAGCATGCGCTGAGCCTGGTGCGCTGGCTGGCGACGCAGGGCTGGCCACTGATCCGCAGCGAGCGCACCTGGGCGGACCGACTGCGCTGGATGGACGCCGGCATGCCCGAGGGTTTGGCGCACAAGATCCAGCTCTGGGAGGCCTATGCTCAGCATCACGGACTGCCGGTGCGGACTCCGCGCATTCCCGGGCTCAGCTATTCGAGCTGGGAGGCATTGTCATGAGGCGCATAAGCGCTCTGCGACGGTGGTGGATAGGGTACGTCTGATCAGCTGGCGCCGTCGGTACTCCCCTGAACCCATTCGCGCACCTGATCCGGCCCTGGCACGCTGCCAGAGTGGACGACGACGCCATCGATGACGACACCAGGCGTGGACATGACGCCATAGCCCATGATCTCAGCGATATCGGTGACCTTTTCCAGATCGATCTCGATACCTGCCTCGGCCGCCGCCTGGCTGATGACCTTGGCGGTGATCTCGCAATTGCGGCAGCCGGAGCCTAGAACCTTGATCTGTTTCATGATCGATTCACCTCGTGATTGGATTGGCAGCAGTCCCCGTCGCCTGCCTGAATCGGCGGACAAGGGGTGTCTGCATAGGAACAGTAGACGCAGCAGTCGCCTGGTTTCGGTTTAATCAGCACCCCGCATTCGGGGCATTCCCAGAACCAGACACAGGCGTCGGTGGGCATCTGCTCGGTGCGGCTGAAGCCGCAGTGCGGGCACTGAATCCTGGAGTCGAGTTGGATGGTCATCGCTTCAGTGCCTCAGGTGATGAGATTGAAGGTCCAGCCGACCAGTACAAACGAGACACCGAGCACCCCGGCGAACAGCGCCAGCGCCTGCCAACGGATGACCTTGCGCAGGATCAGCATCTCCGGCACCGAGAGCGCGGCGATGCTCATCATCAATGCCAGCACGGTGCCGACCGCGACGCCTTTGCCGAGCATGGCCTCAGCGACGGGTATCACGCCGGTCGCATTGGAATACAAGGGGATGCCAACCAGCACCGCGCCGGGTACCGCCAGCCATTGTCCATCGCCGAGGTTGTCGACCACCCATTGCGTTGGCACGAAGCCGTGGAAGAGGGCGCCAACACCGATGCCGATGAAGACCCATTTCCAGATCCGGCGCAGGATCTCCTTGACCTCGGCGACCGCGAACCGGTGCCGACCACGGAGGCTGGTATCCGGGCGCTGGATGGCCACCTCGCCCATCTGGATCTTCCAGACGTAGTCCTCGACCCAGCGCTCCGGCTTGAAGCGCTGCATGATGATGCCACCAAACCAGGCGACGATCAGCCCGGCGGCGATGTAGAGCAGGGCCAGCTTCCAGCCGAGGATGCCGATCAGCAGTACTGCCGCGACCTCGTTGATCATCGGCGAGGCGATCAGGAACGAGAAGGTGACCCCGAGCGGGATGCCAGCCTCGACGAAGCCGATGAACAGCGGCACCGAGGAGCAGGAGCAGAAGGGCGTCACCGCGCCCAGTCCCACCGCCATGCCGCGCGCCTGCCAGTCTGGTCGGCCGCGCACGAACTCGCGCACCCGCTCCGGTGAGACCAGCGCGCGCAACAGCCCCATGATGTAGATGACGATGACCAAGAGTGCGAAGATCTTGGCCACATCCATGACGAAGAACTGCAATGCCGAGCCCGCCGCCGAGTCCGGGCTGAGACCGAATAACGAGTAGGCGATGAGGTCGCCAAGCCAGGCGAAGGGGTCGGGCATGCGGGTGCTCCAGACTGGGGTTGCTGTGGCCGGCAGCTCACTCGGATGCGGCCAAGAATCAGCAAGCCTAGCAGATCTGTGATTTCGTATATATGATTAACCGCATGTAACCGAGGTGCCACCTGGTGCGGCTAAAGCTCGTTAACCTGAACTTCTCGCGCTTCATCTGCCGGAGTGATGCGGCCCCAGGTAAAGGTGAACCTGAATCTCATGCGATGCATCTGCCAGGGTGGCTCTGGCCCGCCGCCATGCGCGTTAGGCTTGGGCTTGGGGGCCTGATCCATGGGCAGCCAGGATACCGGAGGGGCTCGCTAGACCATCGAGGCTGTTCGCTGGCAGCTGCAAGCTGATGGCGGGATTGGCCCGGACTTGCGCCTTCATGCCAATGGCGAGATCGGCTTGCGGGGGAATCCAGGCCTCGAACACACGCTGGCCGGTCTCCGGCTCGATGGCCGGCCATGTCCGTGTGATCCTGAGCTCGATGAGGCTGTCTGGAGCGGCGCTGAACTGCGCCCTGACCGATTGGCCGACGCCCAGGCCGATCGCCTGCTGTCCATCAACGGCAAAGCGCAGCACCAGGCTGTTTGGATCGAAGAGCTCGACCAGCAGCGTCTGCGCCGCGATCTCCCGCCCTTCGACACGGGCATGCAGGCGCGCGATACGACCGTCCCAGGGGGCTTCGATCGGGTGCTCGGCCAGCTCATCGGCGGTCGGGACGATGCTGAGCAGCCGTTGACCTGCATGGACCGGATCACCCTCGCGCACCGAGCAGGCTTGGAGCCGCCCGGCCATGGGTGCGTAGAGCTCGGCGCGCCGGGTTGGCTCGACGACGCCGTCGACCTGGACCTGTCCAGGCTGTGGAGCGACGGCCTTGAGTGCTGTGGCTTGGGGCCTGCGCGGCAGCCAGAGCGATAGCAATGCGGCGGCGAGCACAAAGCCCGTTGACCACCAGAGGCAGCCTTCAAGCCCCTGAATCTGGTAGATCAGCCCCGAGAGTACGGTACCGGCGAGTCGGCCGCCGGCATTGGCCATGTAGTAGAAGCCGACATTGAGGGCGACCTTGTCGGCATCGGCATAGGCCAGGATCAGGTAAGAGTGGACGGCGGAGTTGATGGCAAAGACGATGCCGAAGAGGATCAGTCCGACGATCAGGATCGGTGCCGGCTCCCAGGCAAAAGTGGGTCCTTCCGTCAAGGCTAAGGCGATACCAGCCGGGATCAGCGCCAACACCAGTGCGCCGAGCAGGGCCGTGCGCCCGCTAGGGCCCTGTCCTTGTTTGCTCGGGCGGATCAGCGCGGGTGCGCCGGCCTGGACGATGCCGTAGCCAATGACCCAGAGCGCAAGGAAACCACCAACGGCGGTGTACTCCCAGCCCAGTACGGCGGAGAGATAGACCGGCAGCGCGACCACGAACCAGACATCGCGAGCGCCGAACAGGAAGAAGCGCGCCGCGGAGAGCCAGTTGATCGCTGGAGTATTGGAGAAGACCTGGGTGAACTTGGCCTTTTCCTTGAGCTTGCCGACACCCGAGGGCAGCAGTGCGATGGTGATGACCATCACTAGGAACAGCCCGCCAGCGAGGATGAACAACGCGTTGCGAAAACCAAACCCTTGCAGCAGGGCGGCACCGACGAAGAAGCCCGCGCCCTTGAGCGCGTTCTTGGAGCCGGTCAGGACGGCGACATACTTGAACAGCTTGGATTCGCCCGCCGCGCCGCCACCGGTCAGGGTCTTGACCGTGGCCTTGGCCGACATCTTGTTCAGATCCTTGGCGATGCCGGAGAGCGCCTGAGCGGCCATCACATAAACCACGCCGAGCCAGGCATCGGGCACCGTGAGCATCATCAGTGCGATGACTTGCAGGCCCATGCCGATGTGCATGGTGAGATTGAGCCCGATGCGCGCGCCGAGCCAGCCGCCGACCAGGTTGGTGATGATGCCGAAGACCTCGTAGAAGAGGAACAGCATCGCCACCTCGAATGGCGAATAGCCGAGCTGGTGGAAGTAGAGCACCACCAGCATGCGGATGGCGCCGTCGGTGATGGTGAAGGCCCAGTAGCCGGCTGTTACCGTGAGGTAGTTGCGGGTGTTCTTGTCCATGCGCGCCCTGCCGCTAGAGAGAGGCGGCGAGCATCTCGGCGATGTCGACCATGCGGTTCACATAGCCCCATTCGTTGTCGTACCAGGCGTAGAGCTTCACCTGGGTGTCGTTGATGACCATGGTGGAGAGGGCATCGACGATTGAGGAGCGGGGGTCGTTCAGGTAATCGACTGAGACCAGTGGGCGCTCTTCGTAGCCGAGGATGCCGGCCAGCTCGCCTTCGGCTGCGCTTTTGAGCAGGCTGTTGATCTCTTCGGCAGTGACTGGACGCCTGGCCTCGAAGACGAAATCGGTGAGCGAGGCGTTGAGCAGCGGCACGCGCACGGCATGGCCGTTGAGCTTGCCTTCAAGCTCCGGGAAGATCTTGGTGATCGCCTTGGCGGAGCCGGTGGTGGTCGGGATCAGCGATTGGCCGCAAGCGCGGGCGCGGCGGAGATCCTTGTGACCCAGGTCGACGATGCGCTGGGTGTTGGTGATGTTGTGGATGGTGGTCATGCAGCCGTGATGGATGCCGACTTGCTCGTGCATGACCTTGACCACGGGCGCGAGGCAGTTGGTGGTGCAGGAGGCGGCGGTGACGATCGGGTGCGCGGCGGGGTCGTAGCGATCGTGGTTAACGCCGTAGACGATGTCGAGTGCGCCCTTGGTCGGCGCGGCGACCAGGACCTTCTTGACGCCTTGGTCGAGATAACCTTGCAACAGCTCAGGCTGTTTGTGGTGCTTGCCGGTGGCCTCGATGACGATGTCGCAGTCCGACCAGTCGCCCTCGGCGATGGTCTTGTGCTGGCTGTAGGCGAGCGTTTGCCCGTCGAGGCTGATCTGCTCGGCATTGCCGGTTTGGCTGCTGCGGCAATCCTGGCTCCAGCGGCCATGCACCGAGTCGAATTGCAACAGATGGGCTGAGCCAGCGGCGTCGCAGGCGATCTCGTTGATGCGGATGAATTCCAGGTTGTTGCCTGGGTGCTTGTGCTTGGTGGCTGCCTTTGCCTTGCGGTCGATGGCCGCGCGCAGCGCAAGTCTGCCCATGCGGCCGAAGCCGTTGATGCCGATGCGGGTGATCAAGAGTCATCCTCCGGGGGATAAAGTGAAACTAACCAGGTCAACTGTTGGCCGCAAGATCCGTATTCTTCGTGGCTTCGCGGCTTCGCGTGAAACATTCGGGCTAGAGGCTATCCAACTCGGCCAGAGCTGCTTGAACGAGATTCTCTGGTAGCGGCACGTAGCGCAATTCCTCGGCGTATTGCTGGCCTTCGGTCAGCGTCCAACGGATCAGATCGTGCACCTTCGCGGTCTTGTCGGCGGGCTCGTAGGCATCGCGGACCAACGCCCAGGTGTAGGTGACGATCGGGTAGGATCGAGCACCCTGCGGGTCGGGGATGGTACGAGTCAGATCGCTTGGGGGGTTATCAGAGCCATCGGCGAGGCCGCGGCGCCCGGTCTCGACGTTGGGCTGTACGTAACCACCGGCTTGGTTCTCCAGCCAAGCGAGTGAGAGGCCAAGGCGCTGCGCGAAGCCGGCCTCGACGTAGCCGATGGAGCCCTCGGTGACCTTGATTCGCTGTGCGACGCCTTCGTTGCCCCTGGCTTCCATGGCGCCACCCGGCCAGTCGATCTTTTTGCTCACGCCGGGGCCGGCAGCCCAGTCCTGGTTGATCGCGGCGAGGTGGTTCGTGAAGGCAAAGGTGGTGCCGCTCGAATCGCGGCGGCCGACGACCTGGATCAGCTTTGGCGGCAGATCGATCCCAGGGTTGGCGGCGACCAGGCGTGGATCATCCCAGCGGAAGGACTTGCCGAGGAAGATGTCGGAGTAGACATCGCGCGGCAGGTTGATCGGCCCCTGCACGCCTGGCAGGTTGTAGGCGATGGCGATCATGCCGCCGGTGATGGGTAGTTGCGCGAAGTGGCCTTCAAACTGCTTGTCCTCATCGCCGCGCAAGGGCGCATCGGTGGCGCCGATATCGACGCTGCCGGCGAGGAAGCGCTCGATGCCGGCGCCGCTGCCGATCGAGTCGTAGCTTAGGCTCAGGTTTGGATGCTCAGTGCCGTAGACCTGGAGCCATTGGTTGAACATCGGGGCCGCGAATGAGGAGCCGGCGGCGGTGATTGTCTCAGCGTTGGGCGACTGTTGAGGCTGGTCGGCTGCGGTGTCACCCGGTTGCTGCGGCTGGCAGGCGCCTAGCAGCGTTGCGCAAAGGACAGATACCGAAGCAGTGATCGCGAATGGAATTGGCAGGCGCATCTTGGTCTCCGAGGGGCACGTGGATCTCAGCGGTCGGTCTAGTCTATAGCCTGACTCGAATATATGGATGACCAAATGTTTACGGATTGATGACATGCGTCTGAACCCTGCTCGACGCAAGCAGCGTTTGCTCCAGCGTCGTCGCTAGAGCTGTCATCAGTTTTTCGCCTAATGCCGGGGCGCCGCCTTGCCCGTCAACCTGATTCAGGCACAGCGTGGTGCGTCTGGGCGGTTCGGCATCCTGTTGAGTGCGGTGGTGTCGTCAACGAAGGGTTGAGTTGATTGAAGCCCGCTCTGGGTTTCGCTGAGCACGACCTTGGCCCAGGCTGGCAAGGCGCGATTGATCCGATAGTAGACCCAGGTGCTGGCACGCCGATCGGTTACCAACCCCTGTTCACGAAGCTGGGCTAGGTGGCGCGAAAGGTGTGGTTGACTGACCCCGATCGCATAGGTGAGCTCGCAGACACAGAGCTCGGAGTAATGACCGAGCAGCATCAGGGTTCGCAATCGGGTGGGGTGGGCGAGTGCGCCGTAGAAGGCACTGGGGTCGATGTTCATGTGGCCCCTGTCAGGATTGAGATCTGCGCACGACGAGCATACAGGAAAATCAGCGATGTCGATCCAAGTCGCGGCGCTTCGTGAAGCCTGCCGCTGGATTCAGATTAGTCTGTCCATTGGAATTAGCCTGTGTCCCGAGCAGGGTACTGAATTCGGGGATCTGTCACGTGCATCGGATGCAGCTCTTTATGCTGCCAAGCGCGATGGTCGTGCTTGTGCTCGATTGTATGAGGCCGGGATCGAAAAAGGCTCCGCGCCGTCTCAGTGAGTGGCACTGGGGCATCCATGCCCCGACTGAGTTTTCGCTGTTCCCGCGAATCAATTTGGTGCGTCTCGGCGCTGTGGTTAGTCGTCTTTTCCGGAAATCGCGCCGTCGGTCGCTTCAACCTTGTCCATCTGCTCCTGGGTCGCTGCCTGCTCTTCCGCATTCGGGGTCGGATCGCTGACTTCAGCCGCGTTATCCACATTCATCGGCTCGTCACCCGAGACGAGGATCTCGGTCTCTGACTCTGAGGCCATCACTAAGCCGCTGGCGCTAAATGCCAGCGCTGCGGTCATGGCGAGTGCTTGATACTTGAATGACATCGGTTCGACTCCTCTTTTTCTGATATGGATCATGCAGTGAGGCTTGGCACTGCGTAGACCGAGCGAGCACGGACTGGATAGACCATCACAGCCAACGTGCCACGCTTAGTCTGCAACCTTGTTGCTGCGGGAGCAAGCTTATTCAGCCTGCAGTGCTGCCTGCAAGCCAACTGAGCTGCTGGCCTTCCGTCAATTGCTATGAGCGCAGAATGCGCATTGGGCAAGCCACCCTTGTCGCTAAGCGGACCCCTTCATGGCGTCATTCGGGAATCACGAGCGTGAACCCGGGCGGTACCCGGTCTGGGTCATCAAGCAGATGCCGGTTGGCCTCGAAGATTTGCGTCCAGGACTGATCATTGCCATAGACCATGGCGCTGATGCGTGCGAGAGAGTCGCCCGGGCGTACCCGATACAGGGTGTGGTTACCCTGGGCGCGGGCCAGAAGATACTGGCTGCGGTGCAATGCATTCTCGGTATCGCGTATCTGCCGCCAAAGCTGAGGATTACGAATACCCTGTCCTTCGCGAATCAGCCGCTCGAGGTTTTCGGCATCTTGCCTCGCCCGGGCCTCAGCGACGGCCACAGTCACTGTGCCTCCCTCGGGGGCCGGCAGCAGTGAACGAAGCTCGGCAATACGTGCTTCGAGCGCATCCTTCGCTTCGGCGCGTCTCGCATCGCCGGCCTCTAGGCGCGCAATCTGCGCCTCGCGCTGGGCGAGCTGCTGCTCGAGTTGTTGAAGGCGTGCGTCGACGCCCCCGAGACGATCTTTATGCTCGCGCAGACGCAGCTCGGAAGCGGTCAGCTGCGCGGTGTGTTTCTGGGCTGCAAGCTCGCGCTGTTGCTTGAGCTGCTCGATCTCAGTGCGCAGCGCTTCGGCTTGTATCTCGGCTCGCTCGGCGGCCGTCTGACTGTGGTAAAGCTGGCGTCGCACTTGGTCGAGCTCACGGGCTTGCGCTTCGAGGTCGACCTGCTTGCGATTCAGTAGGTCGAGCTGCAGGCTCAGTCGCGCCTTCTCGGCTTCGACGGCATCGAGCTTTGACCGCAGTGACGCGACCGGCGACTGGTCGTTTTCGGGTGCTTCCTGGACCTGATCGAGCTCAGCTTCGGTTTGGGCTTCTGCTACCTGTCCGGGCGTTGGCCGTTCTGAGCTGATGCGCGTGCCATTAGCCTGCGGCTCAACGTTGTCTGCGCTGGCTTGCGTTGCAGCGCCTGACGTTGTGGCGTTCCCTGTGGCAGCGTCGTCCGCCATTAAACTGGTCGCGCAGATCAGGAGTCCGGCCGCGCTCAGCGCCATCCGGCGGAACGCATCGCGCCGCCACGCGAGCCGCTGGTGGCTTGACAGCTTGCTTGCAGAGGTTTCTGGCATCGCTATCTCCGCGGCGGATGCTCTTGCGAGGTCCGCCATCGTTATGGGTGGCATCGGGGTGCGGTGGACGCCTGGGGGCTAACCTAACAGCCGCTGGGCAATCCCGCGAGGGCCATGGCCATCTCGCCTTCGTCATAGCTCAGATCATCGAGCTTGCCTTCTCTATAGTCCATGTAGGCCTGCATGTCGAAGTGTCCGTGACCGCAGAGGTTGAACAAGATCGCCTTCGACTCTCCGGACTCGCGGCATTTCTCAGCCTCGTGGATGGCGGCGCGCACGGCGTGGTTGGCCTCTGGCGCAGGCAAGATCCCTTCGGCCTTGGCGAAACGGATGCCCGCATCAAAGCATTCGAGCTGATTGTAGGAGCGTGGCTTGATCAAGCCCAGCTTGGCCAGATGACTGATCTGTGGCGCCATGCCGTGATAACGCAGCCCGCCGGCATGGAAGCCGGGTGGCACGAAGGTCGAGCCAAGCGTATACATCTTGACCAATGGGGTCAGATGAGCGGTGTCGCCAAAGTCGTAGGCGAAGGCGCCCTTGGTCAGGGTCGGGCAGGCTGAGGGCTCGACCGCGATGAACTCGGTCTTTAGGTCGTCGCGCATGGCCTGGTGCAGGAAGGGGAAGGCGATGCCGGCGAAGTTGCTGCCGCCGCCGGTGCAGCCGATGACCATGTCCGGGTAGTCGTCGGCCATCTGCATCTGCTCGATCGATTCGAGTCCGGTGACGGTCTGATGCAGCAGGACATGGTTGAGCACGCTGCCCAGCGCGTAGCGGGTGTCGTCGCGCTGGACCGCCAGCTCGACGGCCTCACTGATGGCGATGCCGAGACTGCCGGTACTGTCTGGATGCTCGGCAAGGATGGCACGCCCGGACTGGGTGCGCTCACTCGGGCTGGCGATGCACTCGGCGCCGAGGGTCTCCATGTAGGCGCGGCGGTAGGGCTTATGGTTGAAGCTGACCTTGACCATGAAGACGACGATCTCGAGGTCGAAGAAGGTGCCGGCCAGCGCCAGTGACGAGCCCCATTGACCGGCGCCGGTCTCGGTGGTGATGCGCTTCACGCCTTCGATCTTGTTGTAGAAGGCTTGTGGAATCGCGGTATTCGGCTTGTGCGAGCCGGCGGGGCTGACGCCCTCGTATTTGTAGTAGATCCGGGCCGGGGTATCCAGCGCTTGCTCGAGTCGGCGGGCGCGGAACAAGGGTGATGGGCGCCATTGCCGGTAGACGTCACGGACCGGCTTGGGGATCTCGACCTCGCGCTCGGTGCTCATCTCCTGCTCGATCACAGCGCGCGGGAAGATCGGGGCGAGGTCATCGGGCGTGATGGGCGTTTTGGTGCCGGGGTGGAGCACGGGCGCCATCGGCTCGGGTAGGTCGGCGTTGATGTTGTACCAGAACTTGGGCAGGTGCTCTTCGTCGAGCAGGTACTTGACGCTGTCGGACATGATCGTTTCTCGGTTTCCCCAGTCGTATTTTGTGGCCGTTCTACCTGATCGCCGGCCGAGGCAGGCCAGAACGCTAGAACGCTAGCGTTATCTGTTCGTCAAATCCGGCAGTCAGCCGGCAGTCAGGGCGAATGGCTATTGGTGCGATGGCACGTTCGCCGCCATGGGTACTGGCGATCTCTGGCCAGTGCTTGCGGCGTCGGCAAGTTTGACAGGTTATCGGTGTTGGCTGAAGGGTGCTTGCGCAACTCTTTAGTCGTCGGCCTTGATCGTCGACCTTGATCGTCGGCCTTGATCGTCGACCATGGCTTGTCGATGTCAGGGCTTGGCGTTACTGTCACGGGCTAACGGGTGGCAAGCTGATTGGCGCAAGCTAACGGGTGGTAAGCTGATCGGCAGACCTTGCGGCTTGTTTGTCTGGGGCGACTGGGCCCCCTCCTGATGACTCCCTGATGATTCCCTGTTGATTTCCTACGACCCCCTTATTCGACTGCACGCGCATTAAGAGGACCCGCCATGAGCACCACTGCAGCCCCGATGCAGCACCTGGATAAAGCGATGAATACCCTGCATGAGATGGGCCTACTGCCCAGCAAGCAGCGCAGCGCTGATGATCCGATGATCCCGTTACTGGATGCCATCGCCGTGCTCGATGAGGAGCGGGTGACCGCCATTGCCCGCACGCTAGCCCAGGCCTCGACCTTTAATACGGTGGTCCGTCAACAGGTGCAGGCGATGGAGGTTGGTAATCGCTTCGAGGAGATCACCAATGCCTTCAACAGCATCCGTCACGATGCCAAGATGATGGTCGATCAGCTCGAGGATGGTCAGATCGATACCTTTGAGCGCCTGTCCAATGTGTGGATGAAGGCGACGCGTGGTGACATCCCGAAGCGTTTCGATAAGATCAAGGCCAGCTACCTGGAGGTGACCGCTAGCACCAACGATCAGATCCAGCGCGAGCAGCGCATCCTGGATGCCTATCAGGATTTCCGCGGCGCGCTCAAGTCATCCGAAGTCCTCGCACTGGAGGTGCTGAAGAAGGCTGAAGCAGCGCTGGAGGCGGCGCGTGCTGAGGTCGACCAGGCGATGCAGCAGATCGATGCCTTCAGTGGCGAGGATGCGGCGGCGCGCGCCCGGCTGGAGATGGCCCGCGATGAGCAGGTGCGGGCGCTGCAGAATGTCGACAAGCGGTATCAGATTGCCAAGGATCTCTCTGACAATCTGACCGTCTCCTACAACACCTCCGAGGTGGTGATGGCGCGGTTGCTGCAGACCACCAACGCCAAGGAGCGGCTCTATCAGCAGGCGATCAGCTTCTTCACCACCAACGAGACCGTGCTGACCGCCCTCAGTGCCTCGTTCACGGGCATGTTCGGCCTCGCTGAGACCACTGAGACGGTCAATGCGATGAAGGACGGGATCAGCCAGTCTCTTGAAGTGCTGGCGGATATCGGCGGTAAGGTTCAAGAAGCGGCGATCAAGGCCGGCTATGGGCCGACGATCCGTGCTGAATCGGTGAAGAAGCTGGTCGACTCGGTGGTCAACTACCAGACCCATTCGCGCGAGATCATCGAGGAGATGCGCATCGCCGCGACCCGTAACGCCGAGGAGATCCGCGATGCGGTCGAGGATGGCAAGCGGCGCATGGCGCGGCTGACCGAGCTGGGGCATGACTTGGCTGCGGCCTGATGTCGACCTCGTTATTGGAGCAGGACGCACTTGGGATGCCAAAGCAGAGCGATAAACAGAGTCAGAGTCCCGAGCACAGCGGGACGGGAGCGGCAGCCATGACGGCTCCGCT
Organism: Halochromatium sp.; assembly: GCA_010912705.1. GTDB lineage: Bacteria > Pseudomonadota > Gammaproteobacteria > Chromatiales > Chromatiaceae > Lamprobacter. The sequence continues at coordinate 76,363 of POWB01000004.1, read as the reverse complement.
GGATGACATGATGCTGGCGATGGACGTCGTCGACACCTTGCGCCGCCAGCAGCGTTTGGTTGAGCAGGAACTCGACAGTGGCCAGCGTGAGGCGGCCTTAAAGGCGCGGCTGCAGCGCGTGTATCAGGCGCAAGGTATCGAGGTCAGCGAGGCCGTGCTTGCTGAAGGCGTGCGGGCGCTGCGCGAGGATCGCTTTGTCTATCAGCCGCCGGCGCCGTCCTTTGCCGTCAGCTTGGCGCGCATCTATGTCAGCCGCGGCACCTGGGGCAAGTGGCTGTTGGGCGGCTTGACGCTGCTGTTGCTCCTGTTCGCAGCTTGGTTCCTGCTGGTCGTCATGCCGCGCCAGGCCTTGCCTGGCGAGCTTGAGGAGCGGCACGCGCAGGTGCGCGAGATGGCGCGATCGCAGACGGTGGATGCGCAGGCCGATCAGCTTCTGGCTGCGGCCCAGCAAGCGCTCAGAGAGGGCGAGACAGGGCAGGCTCGCGATCAGCTCACCCAGCTCGAACAGCTGCGCGATCAGCTGGTGGTGGGCTATCAGCTTCGGGTGGTGAATCAGCCCGGTGTGCGCAGCGGTGTCTGGCGCATCCCGGAGGCCAATCCTGATGCGCGCAACTATTATCTAATCGTCGAGGCGATCGGGGCTGGCGGGCGACCGATTTCGGTGCCGGTGCGCAATGAAGAAACCGGCAAGATCGAGCGGGTCGAGCGCTGGGGGCTGCGGGTCGATCAACAGACCTTCGAGCGTGTTGCGGCGGATAAACAAGACGATGGCATCATCCAGGACGATCTCCTTGGCAGCAAGGCGCCAGGCGAGCTGGAGCCGGACTACCGCGTACCGACCAGCGGTGCGGCGATTACGGAGTGGTAGCAGTATGTATCCAATGCCAGATCAGCATAGAAAGCAGATCGACACCGGTCCACCCTTCCTTGGACAGCTGCAGAGGGGAGATTGATGATCAGCGGCCAACATGCGATTGCTGAGGTCAGCCAGGCCGCTCAGGGCCAGCAGCAGGCGCTCGATGCGCTGGACGCGCGGCTTGCCGAGCTGCGCAGTCAGGAGCAGGCCTTACTGCACGAGCGTGCCGATCAGCTGAAGGCGTTGGCGCGGATACGCGTCGAACTCCTAGGAAGCGATGCCAGCGGCGCTTTAGACGCTGCGGAAGCGGAGGCGGCACAGTTGCTCGAGGAGCGAGATACCGCGTCCGCGGCCTTGGAGCAGGAGATCATCGATGTGCAGGCCGGGCTCGATGCCCTGGAGCAGGCCCGTAGTGCGCAATTGGAGCGGTTGCAGTCGGCGGCCGGTGCCTTGGATGGCGCCGAAGCGGAGACCCAGACGCGGCTTGCGGCCGACGCCGACTATCAGGCGCAGTTGGAGCAGACGCAAGAGGCCGAGCGCATCGCCCTGTACGCGGCCGAGAAGGCCAGCGAGCGCGAACAGGAGCAGGCGAGCAAGACCAGCGCCTATCAGGCCGATCCGCTGTTCATGTATCTCTGGCAACGCGACTATGGCGGTGAGACCTATCGCGGGCGGGGCTTGACGGCCCGGCTCGATGGCAAGGTTGCGCGGCTGGTCGGTTATACCGATGCGCGCCTGTCCTACCAGCGTCTGCTGGAGATTGCCCCACGCTTGCGCACCCATGCCGAGCAGATGCAGCAGCGTGCCGAGGCCGAGATCGATGCCCTGGCTGCCCTGGACGAGGCCGCCCGCGCGGCGGACGGCATCCCGGCCCTAGAGGAGGCGCGGGATCGCGAGCAGGAGGCGGTTGATGCAATCGACCAGCGTATCGATCAGGAGGAATTGCGTCTGGACGAACTGATCGAGCAGCGGGCGCTCTTTGCAACCGGCCAGGATGGGCAGAGCCGGGCGGCGGTCGAGCGCTTGGCGGAGGCCTTGGGCGCCAGCGAGTTGGTCGAACTCGAGCGTGCCGCGCGTGTCACGCCGATGCGCGAGGACGACCAGTTGGTGGCGACCTTGATCGAGCTTGAGCGCGAGGAGCGCCGGCTGGCGTTCATGCGCGAGCAGACCGAGGCCGCGCGCAGCAAGCAGCAAGAGCGGTTGCGGGAGTTGATGCAGGTCCAGCAAGCGATGCGCAAGCGTCGGATGGACCGCCCAGGCTCTCAATTCGAGGACAAGGCGCTGGTAGCGATGATGCTGGCCAACTTCGCCAAGGGCCTGCTGGACCAGAAGGGTCTGTTGCGCGGGCTCGAGGAACAGTATCGCTATCGGCCGCCGCGCACTGATCCTGATTTCGGCTCTGGCGGTTATCGCCGTGGCTCGCCTTGGGGCGGACGTTCTCACCCGGGATCAATCGGGCGCTCGTCAGGTCGCTCGCGAGGCTCATCCAATCAAGGCGGCTTCGGTGGTGGCGGATTTGGGACTGGTGGCGGCTTTGGCGGTGGTGGCTTCCGCACTGGTGGTGGTTTTTAAGGGCCAGGGCTGAATATTGAGCAACGCTAAATGCTGAGCAACGCTAAATGCTGAGCTATATCGGCGTCTCCAAAGGCTATGGCGGCCAGCTCGCGCTCGACGGCATCGATCTCGACTGCGCTGAAGCTGCCACCACCGTCTTGATTGGCCCCAGCGGTTGCGGCAAGTCGACACTGCTACGGCTCGCGGCCGGACTGATCCGCGCCGATGCCGGCGAGGTCTGGTTCGAGGGTGCGCCGCTCGACGCCGAGAACCTGCGCGAGGCGCGCTTGCGCATGGGCTACATGATCCAGGAAGGTGGGCTGTTTCCGCATTTGAGCGTTCGTGCAAATGTTGAGCTGATGGCGCGCGAGCTTGGCTGGCCGGCGCCGCGGCGGCGCGAGCGACTGGCTGAGCTGGCCGAGCTGGTGCAGCTACCAGCGGCGCTCTTAGACCGCTTCCCGCTCGAGCTCTCCGGCGGTCAACGCCAACGCGCGGCGCTGATGCGCGCGCTGATGCTGGACCCGGATCTGATCCTGCTCGACGAGCCGCTCGGCGCCCTGGACCCGATGATCCGGGTCGAGCTGCAGCGCGAGCTGGCGGCGATCTTCCAGCGCCTGCACAAGACCGTGCTGATGGTGACCCATGATCTGGCCGAGGCGGTATTCTTCGGCGATCAACTGGTGCTATTGCGCGCTGGGCGCATCGTCCAACAGGGCTCGGCTGAAGCCTTACTGCAATCGCCAGCCGAGCCTTTTGTCGCCGAGTTCGTCAATGCCCAGCGCGAGCCGCAGCGGGTGTTGATGGAGGTGAGTCAAGGCCTGAGCGCGCCTGTCTTTTAATCAGGTGGTCGCAGGTTCGGACCCTGCAGGGCGCACCATTTTTCAAGCACTTACGTTGTATTTCGCCCTGCCCGAACCTGCACCGCGACAGGTGGACCAAGGGACGATCAAGGCCGCGTCCTTTGACGACACGCAGCATTTGCCGGGCATGGCGAGGACCGTGGTCCAACCCTATGGCTTCGGATTCGCGCGTTCGCTGCTTTTCAAGCATAATCCGGCTTGATCTCATCGTTGCAACGCGCTAAGCCAGTGCCGCTGCTGTGGTCCCTTTTTTGATCAGTCAGCGCTTTAGATGACCCAGGGGGAACGTCGGCTTTGACACGCGCACTGCAGGGAAGGGAGTCGAAGGCCGATCTCACAGATGCTGAGATTCCATGGCATTTCCCCCAAGTGATCCACCTGATGCGTGAAGCCATCTTGGTTCAAGCGTTCTCCTTCTAGGCAATGCGATGTCTGCCGAGAAAAACCTATCTCAAATGATCGTCGATGTGGCGGGCCAATTTATCGAACTCGAAACCTCTGAGCAAGGGCGTCAGGCTAATCTGCTGATTGCCTGTAAGGCATGGAATCTTGCAGTCCTGCCCAAAAGCGAGCGGAACAAAGCATACCACCAGTACCTCGATGAAATGCGCTCAGTGATTAAAGACAAGGAAACCATGAAGTGGTTTAAGAAGGACCTCAATGGCTTGATGAAGGCAAAGCTCGATTTGTATCCCGCTGAAAAGGCTCTCATTGCAGATGCTCGGTTGGAGCATGTCGATGAGAGTAATTATCGTGTCGTTGTGTCGTACGGGAAAATAGGCGACATGGCGGCGTAGCAACATGGTGGCATAGCCTCAGCGCTAGGGACAAAACGTCTTGCTTTATTAATGGTCGCTGCAGTTTGAGTGAGGGTTTGCGATGAATGATGAAACAATCACCATTGAGTTTAAATTTCCCTGGTCAATGATGCCTCTAGAGAGTGCGGGGGAATGGATCGACGCGGTTTCTGGTGCTTTGCAAAACACGGACCCCCTTTTTGGAAAGAAGCTTTTTGTGTCTGGCAGGCATGACTCGAGAAACCTTCTCCTGGTCGAGAACGACACCGATAACACCTATGCGATTGTCAGTTATGGTGTAAAGGGCAATGCAATGGAGTGCGCAACCAGTGAAATTATTTTATCGAGGCAAGCGCTTTCGGATAAATTGCGTCGGGACTTCGAGGAGCAAAGGGAAAAGCGCAGGGGACGAAGACCAGCCGATGGGCGTTGAGCGATACAACATGGCGTTCACGACTGGCGGTCTCCTGTTGCGTGAGACGGGCTTGGTGCTTGCGCGCTTCCAGCAACTCGGCGACTGGGATGGGGTGCGTGCCCAGGTCCTTCGAGACAACCTGCTTCAGGCCCGCAAGGCCAGCACGGGCAAGCGCTTGGCGGGGGAGGTCATCTGTCGCCTGCAGCACCTGACGTCTGAGGAAATCGCGTTCTTCGACTCCGCAGGCGATCAAGACCAAGCCATGCTGGTTTGGGTGGCGATCTGCCGTCGGTTCAGTTTCATCGCGGATTTCATGGCCGATGTTGTCAGGGAACGCTACCTGGCGTTGCGCAATGATCTCAGTCGCACGGACTTTGACGCTTTCCTCGACTTCAAGCAGGCGCAACATCCCGAGCTGGTCGGGATCACCTCGTCCACATGCGCCAAGCTCCGCCAGGTGCTGTTCAAGATGCTGCGCGAGGCCCGGCTGCTGAGCAAGGACAACGTAATCCTGGCGCCCACCTTGAGCTGCGAGCTGGCAACGCTCCTGTTGACGCATCAGGCGGCAGCGGCACGCTTCTTCCCAATCGCCGAGCAGGATCTCAGGGGGCTCGCCGCATGACCGCCGACATCGCGACCTTGCCGATGCAAGAGCGCTACAACCACCTGCTGGAGGTGATCTCCGGTCAGCGTTTTCTCAGAAAGCAAGGTTTGGGCAACGAGGTGCCCTTCTTCATCTGCCCGTTCAAGCCCGACGAGGCGGTCGCGATGGCCAGGCTGCAGCGGCAGCTGCACAACACACTCGATCAAACCGGCGTGCGCCCGCTTGGGATCGACCTCTACGACATCGCGATCGACCTGCTCAAGGAGCGCGGGATTTGGGCTCAAATCCTGGAGATGGAGGCCTCGGTCTCCAAGGCTGAGCTAAAAGAATTACTCCAAGGCGTGCTGGACCCGGAAGCGCATCTGGTCCCGGCCATCTCAGCGCGTATGCAAGCCGCGGAATTCGATGTGATGTTCATCGCTGGCGTCGGCGAGGTGTTCCCCTACATCCGTTCCCACAACGTGCTGAACAACCTGCAAAGCGTTGCCAAAGAAAAACCAACGCTGATGTTTTTCCCCGGTGCATACACCTATTCACTGGAAGCCGGCGCATCGCTCGACCTGTTCGGTCGCCTGCGCGATGACAAATACTACCGCGCCTTCAACATTTACCTCTACGAGGCGTGATCGAGTGTTCGCTGACACCAGCCAGCGATTAGCGTGATGGTCGGTGGCATGTATTGACGGTATGCACCGGAGGAACGGATGTTTCCGCCATTAAGGCATTGAAAAAAGGGCGTTTGGATCGAATCCGTGATGACGACACTAAAGCGTATTTTTGCGAAACCGATTGATCGCGCGATCGAGGGTGTGATCAAGGCCGATGACGACGCTAGCCTGCGCTTGGAGGTCGAGGAGTACGTCCTGACCAACGAGGTCGAGAAGCGCCTCGAGAGCTTCCTCGACGCCTACAACAACTATGAGGGTGCAAACGGCGTTTGGGTATCCGGCTTCTTCGGCTCGGGTAAGTCGCACCTGCTCAAGATGCTTGCCCTCCTGCTGGAGAACCGCGAGATCGACGGGGCCAAGACGCTCGATCTCTTCCTACCGAAATGCGGCGACAACGAGATCCTACGCGCTGAAATCAACCGGGCCGTCACCATCCCGTCCAAAAGCGTGCTGTTCAACATCGACCAGAAGGCCGATGTCATCAGCAAGACCCAGTTCGATGCCCTGCTGGCCGTCTTCGTCAAGGTGTTCGACGAGATGGGCGGCTTCTACGGCAAGCAGGGACACATCGCGCAGTTCGAGCGTGACCTCGACGGTCGCGGTCTCTATGCGGGTTTCAAGCAAGCCTATGAAAAGATCGCGGGCCGCGCGTGGGAGACGGGCCGTGAACAGGCGTTGCTCGAATCCAAGAACATCGCGAACGCCTATGCCGAAGTCACGGGAGGGGATGCCACCGATGCCACCGGCATCCTCGACAAGTACCGCAGTGAGTACCGAGTCTCCATCGAGGACTTCGCGGAGAAGGTCCAGGCATATCTTGACCAGCAGTCAAAGGACTTCCGGCTGAATTTCTATGTCGACGAGGTCGGCCAGTACATCGCCGACAACGTCAAGCTGATGACCAACCTGCAGACCATCGCTGAGAGTCTTGCCACCAAGTGCCGAGGCCGCGCCTGGGTGATGGTCACGGCGCAGGAGGACATGAACAACGTCGTCGGGGAAATGACCCGGCAGCAGGGTAACGACTTCTCGAAAATCCAGGCCCGCTTTGCCAATCGGATGAAGCTGACCAGTGCCGATGTCGCCGAGGTGATCCAAAAGCGCCTGCTGGCCAAGAACGAAGCGGGCGTAGGACAGTTGTCGGACACCTACCACGCGGAGGTGAACAACTTCAAAACCCTGTTTTGCTTCGCGGACGGCTCCCAGACCTACCGCAACTTCCAGGACCGCGACCACTTCATCCACAGCTACCCGTTCATCCCCTACCAGTTCCCGCTGTTCCAGGCCGCGATCCAGAACCTGTCCCAGCACAGCGCCTTCGAGGGTAGGCACAGCTCGGTGGGCGAGCGCTCGATGCTCGGCGTCTTCCAGCAGGTTGCCGTGCAGATCGGTGACCGCCCGGTCGGCCAGTTGGCGACCTTCGACCTGATGTTTGAAGGCATTCGCACGGTCGTGAAGGCGAACATCCAGCGCGCCATCCTCCAGGCCGAACACCATCTCGACGATGCGTTCGCCATTCGCGTCCTCAAGGCGCTGTTCCTGGTCAAGTACGTCAAGGAGTTTAAGCCGACCATCCGCAACCTGTGCGTGCTGATGCTCGAAGACATGGATGCCGACCTGCCCAAGCTGGCCAAGCGCGTCGAGGGCGCGCTCAACCTGCTTGAACAGCAGACCTATATCCAGCGCAACGGCGAATTCTACGAGTACCTGACCGACGAAGAAAAGGACATCGAGCAGGAGATCAAGAACACCGAGGTCGAAACCACCGACGTCGCCGACGAGCTGCAAAAGCTCATCTTCGACCAAGTGCTTCGGGCCAAGAAGATCCGTTTTGATAAGAACGGCCAAGACTACGCCTACTCGCGCAAGCTCGACGACCGGCTGCACGGTCGCGAGCAGGAGCTGGCCATCCACATCGTCAGCCCGTTCCACGAGCACGCCGACAACGAGCAGATGCTGCGGACCAACTCGACCTACAAGCAGGACGAGCTGTTCGTCGTGCTGCCCCAGGAAGATCGCCTGATGCGCGACATCCTGATGTTCAAGAAGACCGAGAAGTACATCCAGCAGAACGTCTCGGCCACCCAGCAGGAATCCATCAAGCGGATTTTGACCGACAAGGGCTTCCAGAACCGCGACCGCTACAACCAGCTCAAGGACCTGGTCGGCTCACTGCTCGGCAAGGCCAAACTGCTGGTCGCCGGCGGCGATGTCGAGATCGGCTCGGAAGACCCGGAAAGCCGCATCAACCGTGGCTTCCAGGAACTGATCGGGCGTGCCTACCCCAATCTTCGGATGTTGCGCGGCATCACCGTCACCGAAGCGGATGTCGGCAACTACCTGCGGCACGCCAAGGACGGCCTGTTCGGCGGCGATGCCACCAGCCTGGCTGAGTCCGAGCAAGAGCTGCTGGCGTTCATCCAGAGCAACAGCCGGGGCGGTGTCCGCACCACGCTCAAGAGCCTGATCGAGAAGTTTGAGCGCAAACCCTACGGCTGGTACTACGCCGCCATCCTGTGCAACCTCGCCAACCTCTGCGCACGCGGCAAGCTCGAAGTGCGTGTCGACGGCAACCTGCTAGAAGACGACACGCTGGAACGGGCACTGCTCAATACCCATGGCACCAACAACGTGGTGCTCGAACCGACCGTCGAGTTCACCGCCGCCCAGGTGCGACGACTCAAGGAATTTTTCGGGGACTTCTTCGATGCACCGCCCTCGTCCAACGAGGCCAAGGCGTTGGGCAAGGAGACCAATGCCAAGGTGCAGGACTTGATGACCGCGCTCGACCGGCTCCACACCCAGGCTGACCGTTATCCGTTCCTGAACGGCCTCGAACCGGTCCTTGCCAAGCTCAAGGATCTCGCCTCCAAGCCCTATACCTGGTACCTCGCCGAGATTTCCCGCGAGGAAGACGCGCTGCTGGACATGAAGGAGCAGCTCATCGACCCCGTCCGCAAGTTCATGGGCGGCTCGCAGAAGGCCATCTACGACGAGGCGAAGACCTTCCTCAAGGACCAGGATGCCAACTTCGCCTATGTCGATACCCCAGAACTGGACGAGGTCCGCAGCACGCTCTACGACCCGCAATGCTTCAAGGGCAATCGCATCCAGCAGCTCAAGGCCAAGCTCGACGCACTCAAGCAACGGGTGGATGAGCAGGTCAGCGAGGCACGCACCAAGGCGCAAACCGTGCTCGATGACCTGCAACAACGCCTGCACAACATGGCCGAGTACCAGAAGCTTCCAGCCGAGCGCACGGAAGAACTGAACGAGCCCTTCAAAGAGCTGAAAGAGCACCTCGCGCAGCAGAAGCTGATCGCCGTCATCAACGATCGGCTGCGCTACTTCGAAGAGCAGGGCTATCAGAAGTTACTCGACAGGATGTTTGATCTGCTCACACCCAAGCCAGATCCAGAGAAGGACACCGGCGGCGGAAAATCTGCTGGGGTCAGAGAGCCGAGGCCGAAGTACGTCGCCGCCAGGCAACTGCGTGTGCCGTTCGACAAGCCACTGCTGACAACGGCGCAAGATATCGATCAATACCTGGAGCAGCTTCGCACGGTCCTTCTGGAGCAGATCAACTCAGGAAAGCGGGTACAAATATGATTGAGTATCTTGAACTGAGAAACCTCACGGTTTTCACCGGGCTGACGCTGGAGTTCTCGCCGAAAATCAACGTGATCATTGGTGAGAACGACACCGGCAAAACCCATCTGCTCAAGGCGGGCTATGGGCTTTGTGCCGGTGCGTCCTTGTTAAAGAACAAGCCCGATATCGGCGACGATGAGCTCCAAGCGGCGCTGACCGCCAAGCTGGTGCGCCTCTTCATGCCGCTCGACGACAAGCTCGGCAAGATGCATCACCAGGGCGCGAGCGACCAGGCCTATCTGTCGGCCCGTTTCGCCGGGGGGCAGAAGATCGCCGCGACCTTCTTCAACAACTCGAGGGCGCTGGCCGTTCAGGATCGCGCCAACTCCGAGCAATACCAGGCCGAGGCAGTTTTCTTCCCGACCAAGGAAGTCCTCTCGTTCATGAAGGGGTTCAACAGCCTATACGAGAAATACGGGCTCTCCTTTGACCAGACCTATCAGGACATCTGCCTGCTGCTGGATCTCCCCGAGGTCCGCCCGGAAACCCTGCACGAAAAATCCAAGTGGGCCATGGCGGAGATTGAACGCATCTGCGGCGGCCACTTCGTTTTCTATGGCGGTGGCAAGGTCACCTTCAAGACCGAGAATGCAGAATATTCCGCCAATTCCATGGCCGAAGGATTTCGCAAGGCGGGGATACTCTCGCGCCTGCTGGAAACCGGCGCGATCAAGCCCGGTGTCAGCGGCCCGCTGTTCTGGGACGAACCGGAGTCGAATCTGAACCCCAAGCTGATGAAACTGCTTGTGCAGATCCTCCTGGAACTGTCCCGCAACGGCCAGCAGATCATTCTGGCGACCCATGACTATGTGCTGCTCAAGTGGTTCGATCTGCTCATGGACAAAGGCAAGGATGACCACGTGCGCTTCCATAGCCTGTACCGTGACGCGGACACCTACGAGATCAAAGTCGCCTCCACCGAGGACTACCTGAAAATCACGCCGAACCCGATTGACGAGGCCTTTGGCTTTCTCATCAACCAGGAGATCGAAAACGACATGGGACGCCTCGGCAAATGAAGATCGTTGAGGCTGACGGTTTCGAATTCCGTTTTGAGGGTGCCCTGGACGCATTCGTCTTCGACGAGACGGACAGCACCAAACCCACATTCCACGGTGCGCCCATGAAAGGCGTCGACATCGTCGCCGAGTTCGAGGACGCCTACGTCTACGTGGAACTGAAGGACTACGACGACCCCTCGATTTACGACGTCCTTGGCGCGACGACCAAAGACGAGACAAGCTCGCGGCAAGCCAGCTTCAAGTGGCTGAAGAACTACCTGAAGTACAAATTCCGGGATTCCTACCTCTATCGGCATGCCGAGCAGAAGGTGGAAAAGCCGATTCACTACATCTGCCTGATCACCTTTGACAACGCCTTGAACAGCCGGATGCAGAAATCTCTGAAACAGGAGCTGCCGGTGGGCAAAGCATCACGCCGCTGGGTCCAGGCCCTGGCCACAAGCTGTCATGTCGTCAACCTGGACAAATGGAATGAAAACTTCCCCAAGTGGCCGGTCACCCGTCTGGCCGCTGCTGCAGCCGGAGGAGCCTGAATAGATGGAAACCGCAAAACTAAAAAAATTCGCCCAGTTTGCCCGGCGCTCTCTGCTGGAGCAGGTCTCTGCCAAGCTGAAACTGGTGCTGGCTGAAAACAGCGCCGCCCGCCGGGAAAGCACCGAGGCCATCAAGAAGCTTGAGGAGGCGATCAAGGACCACGGTAAGGAACAGGTCATCGAGCGGGTGGCCTATATCTGGTTCAACCGCTTCTGCGCCCTGCGCTTCATGGACGTGAACCGCTATACCCGTATCGGCGTGGTGTCGCCCTCCGAGGGGCAGTTTCAGCCCGAGATCCTGGCCGAAGCCAAGATGGGGCACATCGATGAAAAGATGGTCCACGACAAGGTCCGGCAGCAGATCTTCGCCCTGCTCGACGGAAAAGCCCCCAGCCGCGACCCGCAGGGTGAGGCCTACCGGCTGCTGGTGGTGGCCGCCTGCAACTCATGGAACAAGGCCATGCCGTTCCTGTTCCAGCGCATCGACGACTACACCGAACTGCTGATGCCTGACGACCTGCTCTCGGGAAACTCCATCCTCGCCTACACCCGCGAGGCAATGACCCCGGACGCGTGCGAGGACGTCGAGGTGATCGGCTGGCTCTACCAGTTCTACATCTCCGAGAAGAAGGACGAGGTGTTTGACGGCCTGAAAAAGAACAAGAAGATCACGCCCGAGAACATCCCCGCCGCCACCCAGCTCTTCACCCCGCATTGGATCGTGCGCTACCTGGTGGAGAACTCCCTCGGCCGTCTGTGGCTGCTGAACCGTCCCGGTTCCAAGCTGGCCGAGCGGATGGACTACTACATCAAGCCGGAACAAGCAGAATCCGATTTCCTGAAGATCGGCAGTCCGGAAGAGATCAAGATCTGCGACCCGGCCTGTGGCTCCGGCCACATGCTCACCTATGCCTTCGACCTGCTCTACGCCATCTACGAGGAGGAAGGCTACGAGCCCGCCGAGATCCCGGAGAAGATCCTCACGAATAACCTCTACGGTATCGAGATCGACGAACGCGCCGGGGAACTGGCTGCCTTCGCCCTGACCATGAAGGCCCGTGGCAAACAGCGCCGGTTTTTCAACAAGGGCGTCAAGCCGAACATCTGCGTGCTGGAGAACGTTCGGTTCGACGAGGACGAGCTGAATGAGTACATGGATTTTGTTGGGCGTGACCTGTTCACCGCGCCGCTGCAAACCACCCTGCGCCAGTTCGAAGAGGCCGATAACTTCGGTTCACTGATCCGACCAGATGTCACCAACGTGGATGGAATTCTCCGGGATTTGGAGTTGAAGGATGTTTCCGGGCAGTTGTTCCTCGCCATAACTCATAACAAGGTTCTGCAAGCTTTACGGCAGACGGACTACCTGAGCCCGAAATACCACGTAGTGATTGCTAATCCGCCGTATCTGGGCGGGAAAGGGATGAATGGGCGGATGGGAGTGTGGCTCAAGGACTTTTATGGGGACGTGAAGTCTGATCTTTTTTCAGCTTTCATTGTCCGTAACACCGAGCTGGCGCTGCCCAAAGGCCAGCTTGGTGTGATGTCTCCATTCGTATGGATGTTCATAGGGAATTTCGAAAAACTAAGATATAGGATTCTTAAGGATTACTTTCTCTTAACGCTCGTACGCCCGGAGTACCATTCCTTTTTTGAGTCTGCTTTTGTTCCGATCTGTGCTTTTGTAATGAGCAAAAGATCTGCTGCGCGAGGGGAAGCATCAGTATTTTTTGATCTGCATGAATTTTATGGATCGGATCTACAACCAGTCCGGCTTCTTGAGGCGATTAGAGATAAGAGCTGTAGCTGGCGCTATGACCTTCGACAAACCCAGTTCCTAAAGATACCAGGATCACCAATAAGCTTCAGGCTTCCTGCGAAGCTAATTGATGCATTTTCGAAGATGCCAAAAACATCTGAGTTTAGCTCCGGCCGAAAAGGAACTACTACCGGAAATAATCATAAATATCTTCGTTTAGCATGGGAAGTGAGCCGCTCACGTATTGCTTTTCAAGATAGATCGTCTAAGTATAAATTTTATCCCCATGCAAAGGGAGGCGACGCTCGCCGATGGTACGGTAACGGCGAATTTGTCATCGCTTACGATGTGGATTCAATAAAGCAAATGGCTGCAGAGAAAGGATTCCGACATGATGGTAAAGACTATTTTTACCGGGAAGGCATCACTTGGTCAGGGATTTCTTCGGATGTGACAGCATTCAGGCATCTTCCTGTAGGACAGACATTTAATAATGCGGCTCCGACAGCTTTTTTTGATAACGAGAATCTTCAAGACTTCTGCTTATTAGCAGTAAATTCGAAAGTGGCTCGGCCATTGATTCAAACCCTGAATCCCACGTTGAACTTTAATCCAGGTGACTTCGGAAACATTCCGATTCCCGTTGATTTGGCAGAGCCAGGTCGAGATCGTGAATTGATCTCTTCGCTGATTGCACTTTCAACATTGGACTGGGATTCCTACGAAACCTCTTGGGACTTCACCAACTTACCGCTACTTAATCCCGACTACCACCAGCCAACCCTGAAGGCCACCTACCAGAAGCTTCGCGCCCATTGGCGGGAGATGACGCGGGAGATGCAGCGGTTGGAGGAAGAGAACAACCGCATCTTCATCGAGGCCTACGGCCTGCAGGATGAGCTGACGCCCGAGGTGCCGGTCAACGAGATCACCCTGACCTGCAACCCACACTACCGCTACGGCAACGACAAGAGCGAGGACGAACTGGAGGCGCTGCTGCTGGCCGACACCCTACGCGAGTTGGTCTCCTATGCCGTGGGCTGCATGTTTGGCCGCTACGCGCTGGACAAACCTGGGCTAATCCTAGCCAACCAGGGTGAGACCATCGAGGACTACCTGAAGCAGATCCCGGAGCCGAGCTTCCCGGCCGATGACGACGACGTCATCCCCATGCTCGATGGCGACTGGTTTACCGATGACATCGCCGAACGCTTCCGCAAGTTCCTGCGCGTGGCCTTTGGCGACGAGCACTACGAGGAAAACCTCCGGTTCGTCGAGCAGGCGCTGAATATCAAAGGCAAGCGTAACTACAGCATCCGCGACTACTTCCTCGGCGAGTTCTACAACGATCATGTCAGGCGCTACAAGAAGCGCCCGATCTACTGGCTATTCTCCAGCCCCAAGGGCAGCTTCAACGCACTGATCTACCTGCACCGCTATCGCCCGGATACGGTCAGCGTGGTGCTCAACGACTACCTGCGCGAGTTCCGCGGCAAGCTCAGCTCCCACCTCGACCACCTGCGCGGCGTCGAAGCCAGCGCCGACGCGACCAAGGGCGAAAAGACCAAGGCACTGAAAGAGATCGAGAACCTGAAAAAGACCATCGGCGAACTCGATGCCTGGGAGCGCGACGTGATGTATCCCCTGGCCACCAAGCAAATCGCCATCGACCTTGATGATGGGGTGAAGGCCAACTATCCGAAGTTCGGTGCCGCGCTGAAAAAGATCGTTGGCCTTGACGCGCGGGGGGATTGAGTATGGCGACGATGAACTTCAACACCACGAACTCTACCTTCCGCCAGTTGCTTGGCAATGGATTGAGTTATCGGGTACCGCCTTTTCAGCGGGACTATTCCTGGACCGAAGACGAATGGGATGATCTTTGGCAGGACATGGTGGCGCTTTTTGAGACTGACGGAGAACCCGCCCATTACATGGGCTATCTTGTGCTCCAGTCATCGGACAGCAAGCAATTCGATATCATTGACGGTCAGCAGCGCCTCACGACCATCAGTGTCATGATCCTGGCGGGCCTTGGGCACCTCCAGGATCTAATCAATAGCAAGCTCGATGCTGAAAATAACGCGAAGCGTAAGGAGCAGCTCCAGAACAGCTACATTGGTTATCTGGACCCCGTCAGCCTGGTGCCTCGTTCGAAACTGGAACTCAATCGGCACAACAACCGGTTCTATCAAACCTACCTGGTGCCGCTGGATAAGCTGCCGCAACGTGGGCTGAATGCCTCCGAACATCAACTGCGCAAGGCGTTCAATTGGTTCAAGGAGCGGATCAAAGCGCGCACCGGCAGCCTGTCGGAGAGCGGCAAGGCATTGGCCGCCTTTATCGACGGGCTTGTCGACAAGCTCTTTTTTACCGTCATCACGGTGACCGATGAGTTGAATGCGTTCAAGGTCTTCGAGACGCTGAATGCACGCGGCGTCAGGCTTTCTTCCACTGATTTGCTGAAGAACTACCTGTTTTCCGTTATCAGCACTCAGGAAACCCATGAAACGGAACTGCGGGCGCTGGAGGAGCGGTGGGAGCGGATCGTGGGCCTGCTGGGTAGCGAGAGCTTTCCGGAGTTTCTGCGCCTGTTCTGGAACAGCCGAAACAAGCTTGTGCGCAAGTCCGACTTGTTCAAAACCATACGCAGGCGCATCACCACGCGGGATGCGGCATTCGAACTACTCAGGGATCTCGATCGATCAGCGGCTGTCTACGCGGCCCTTCGAGACCCGCAAGATCCATCTTGGGTTGCCGACGAGCGTCGAACGCTTGAGCAACTGGTGATGTTCAACGTACGTCAACCACTGGCCATGCTCTTGGCCTGTCATGGAACATTCTACGAATCCGAAAGGGCGGGTTTCAGCCGCATCATGAAAACCGTGGCCGTTGTGTCGTTTCGATACAATGTGATCTGCAATCTGCAGACCCATGAGCAAGAGCGTCTCTACAACGATATTGCCTGGAAGGTATCGGCCGGGACTTACTCGCGTGCATCGGACGTCATCTCCGCGTTGCGTGAGGTCTATCCAGACGACAACCAGTTCAAGGCGGCCTTTTCGGAGAAGGAACTTCGCACCACAAACAGTCGGAACAAGAAGGTGATTCGCTATATTCTCTTTGAGATCGAGCGGCAGCGCTCGGGTAAGCGCTTCGAGTTCGAGAGCGCAACCTATAATCTTGAGCACATCCTGCCAGAGCACCCATCAGAGGCCTGGTCATACATTGAGGAGTCAAAACAGGACCGACTGATTTATCGCATTGGAAATATGACTCCGCTGGAGACAAATCGGAACCGTGATCTCGGCAATGCGAGCTACGCGGTCAAAAAAGAGGTCTACGAGCAGAGCGACTTTGAGATTACCCGAGCGGTCGCAAAACACTACGACATCTGGGACGAGCCGAAGATCGAGGCAAGACAAAAGCAACTGGCAACGATCGCCGCGGGAATCTGGAAGGTCGAGTTCGGGGCCTGACGTTGGAAAATCGCATCGCCCAAGCACTGGCTCGACTCTTCGAGAAACATCGGATCGTCTTCTGGTACGACGCCAAGAACGAGCTGCGCGCCGACTATGATGCCGTGTCGCTAGATGGCGTCCAGAAGATCGAAATCGCAAACAACGAGTTCGGCATCAAGCACCGAATCTTGCGCGAGCAGCCGGATGAGAGGTTCCTGCTGTATCGCGACGGGCCTCAGCCGGAGGATCTGGACAACTGGCTGCTCGACGTGCAGTTGGCACAGGGGGAGTTTCGCACCGACCAGGTCGCCATCTGGCTGTCCGAGCTGGACCTGGGGCTTGAGTTTACCGATGTCGTTCAGCAGCACCTCGAGTTTTTCCACGCCGCCAAGCGCACAGAGGCACTGAAGAAACTGCTCAAACCGGATGACACGGCGGGGTTGATCCGGCTCAAGATGGTCGCGGTCTGCGCGGGTGCCGAGCCCCGCATGGACAGCATTCTGGAGAGCCTGCTGCAGGACGTGGCGGAAGACGCCGACGATAAGTTTTCACTGGTCACGCGCTGTGCGCTCGACGGGTTTTTCTGGACCCAGTTGACCCGCCACTACGGTTACGCATCCTCCGAGCCCAGCATTCGGGACTTTGTGATCGAACTGTTCAAGTCCTGCTATGCGATGAGTACGAACGGGCCGGTGAAGCTGAATGCGGATGCCTTGGTGTTTTTGAGGCGGTGGAAGGACAGCCGCGTGCATGAGCGCAGCTTTGAAAAGCTTTCCGACGAATGTGCGGGGGTGCTCGGTATCGAGGCGGACCTTGGCAAGCGTGATGTTCGGGACCTGATTGCGGTCGATTATTTCGAGCTGATCGACCGCAAGATCCTCAGCGACCTGGTCCAGGCGGTGGTCGAGCGCACCGTCAGTGCCGGTGATGTGGCCTTATGGGTCCGCCAGCGCCGGCAAGGACACTGGTACGCCGACTATCGTGATCTCTACCAGGCCATCGAGTACGCCGCAGGCTTCATCCAGCTGCTCGGCGCGGCCAACCTGGAGATGAACAGCCTGGCCGATGGGGTGCAACGCTACTGTGCCAGCTGGTACCAGCTCGATCAGCGTTACCGCAAGTTTATCTACCATCTGCGTCAGGCCGGTCAGTCCTCGTTGCTGGGGGCGTTAGCGGAGCAGATCGAGAACTTGTATTCGACCGCTTACCTGCTCAAGGTGAACGATCGCTGGCAGGCGTATGTTGATGCAGTATCGACCTGGAGCATCCCCAGGCTGCAGCTGCAACGCCGCTTCTTCACGCGCTGGCTCCAGCCTTTCTTAAGCAAAGGGGTCAAGGTGTGTGTGGTGATTTCCGACGCGCTGCGCTACGAGATCGGCGAGGAGCTGTTGACCCTGATCCGCCAAGAGGACCGCTACAGCGCGGACCTAGAGCCTACACTGTCGATGCTGCCTAGCTACACCCAGTTGGGCATGGCCGCACTCTTGCCCAATCGTGAACTGACCATCAGCGCTAACGACGCGGCGGCGGTGCTGGTGGATGGCCTGAGCGCTCAGGGCACGGCGAATCGGGACAAGATCCTCAAGAAGGCGCTGGACGGGGCGGGGGCTGCCGTCACAGCGGAACAGGTCATGGCGATGAATCGCGATGACAGCCGCGACCTGCTCAAGTCCAACAACGTCGTCTACATCTACCACAACCGCATCGACCATAC
>POWB01000004.1:52976-58372 GCA_010912705.1 Halochromatium sp. | reverse complement strand
CGCTGGACGGGGCGGGGGCTGCCGTCACAGCGGAACAGGTCATGGCGATGAATCGCGATGACAGCCGCGACCTGCTCAAGTCCAACAACGTCGTCTACATCTACCACAACCGCATCGACCATACCGGAGATAAGATCCATTCGGAAGGTCAGGCGTTTGAGGCCGTGGAGCAGACGCTTCAGGATCTGCTGCGCCTCACGAAGAAGCTGACGGCGGCGAATGCCTCCAATATCCTGATCACCGCCGATCACGGCTTCATCTACCAACACCGCGCGCCGGAAGACAGCGACTTTTCTGCTGAGGAGGCTGAGGGTGACCTGATCAGCTACCGGGGCCGACGCTTCGTGATCGGCAAGGGACTGCGGCACAAACCAGGGCTAAGACACTTTACCTCGCAGGCGCTGGGCCTCGCCGGTGATCTAGACGTGCAACTGCCCAAGTCAATCAACCGGTTGCGGCTGAAGGGCTCAGGCAGTCGCTTTGTGCATGGTGGTGCCTCGTTGCAGGAGGTCATCATCCCGGTCCTGAAGGTCAATAAGAAGCGCCAGAGTGACGTGACGAACGTCGAGGTGGACATCCTGCGAGGTGCCAGCTCGGTGATCACCTCCGGGCAGCTCGCCGTGGTGCTCTACCAGGCACAACCAGTGACGGACAAGGTCCAGCCGAGGGCACTGCGCGCCGGCATCTACACGGAAGCCGGTGAGCTGATCTCCGACAGCCATGAGCTCATCTTCGACCTGACCTCGGACAACCCACGCGAGCGAGAGCTACAGGTGCGTTTCGTGCTGTCGCGGGCAGCGGATGCTGCCAACAGCAAGGAGGTGGTGTTGAAGCTCGAGGAGCGGCACGCGGGAACGACGCACTACAAGGAGTACAAGTCGGTGCGCTACCTGATGCGGCGGTCCTTCACCAGCGACTTTGATTTTTGACGGGACGCCTGATCCATGAATGAGCTGGACGAGAAGATCAACGCCCATTTTCCGGGTCTTGTCGTGCGCAAGGACCTGGTCAAGGCGGTCAAGGGCAATGCCATCGTCCCGTCCTACGTGCTCGAATATCTCCTTGGTCAGTACTGCGCGACCAGTGACGAGCCGACCATTCAGACGGGCATCGAGACGGTCAAGGAGATCCTGCGCAAACACTTCGTGCACCGCAACGAGGCCGGCTTGGTGCGCTCGAACATCAAGGAGAAGGGGCGCTACAAGGTCATCGATAAGGTCAGTGTCGCGCTGAACGAGAAGACCGATGCCTACGAGGCCGAGTTTTCCAATCTGGGCATCAAGAAGGTGCTGGTGGACTCGGATACCGTGAAAGCGCACCCGAAACTGTTGGTCAGCGGCGTCTGGTGCATCTGCGACATCGAGTACCAGTTCACCGAGGACAAGAGTGCCACGCCCTGGATTCTCTCGACCCTGAAGCCGATCCAGCTGTCGCAATTCGATTTTGACGCCTACCTGGAGGCGCGCCGGCAGTTTTCGCTGGACGAGTGGATCGACCTCTTGGTGCAGAGCATGGGCTTTAACCCGGCGCTGTTCGGTCGGCGCAGCAAGCTGACCCAGCTGATTCGCCTGATTCCCTTCTGCGAGCGCAACTACAACCTGATCGAGCTGGGACCCAAGGGGACCGGTAAGTCACACATCTTCTCGGAGTTCTCCCCGCACGGCATCCTGATCTCCGGGGGTGAGGTCACGGTGCCGAAGCTGTTCGTCAACAACTCGACCGGCAAGATCGGGCTGGTGGGCTATTGGGACGTGGTCGCTTTCGACGAGTTTGCCGGAAAGCAGAAGCGTGCGGACAAGGCGTTGGTTGATATCCTGAAGAACTACATGGCGAACAAGTCCTTCTCACGCGGGATCGAGACATTGGGCGCGGAAGCGTCGATGGTGTTCGTCGGCAACACCCGCCACGCCGTTCCCTACATGCTCAAACACTCGGACCTGTTCGAGGAGCTGCCGGATAAGTTCCACGATTCAGCGTTCCTGGACCGTCTACACTGTTATGTGCCGGGCTGGGAGGTCGATATCATCCGCAACGAGATGTTCTCGAACGGCTATGGGTTTGTCGTCGATTACCTGGCCGAGATTCTGCGCTCCTTGCGCGATCACGACTTCTCAGACCGGTACAAGGCGCATTTCACACTCTCCTCTGACATCTCGACCCGGGATCGCGACGGCATTCACAAGACCTTCTCAGGACTGATGAAGATCCTGTTCCCGCATGAGAGCGCGACCAGCGAGCAGGTGGAGGCGTTGCTGCGCTTCTCAATGGAGGGGAGAAAACGCGTCAAGGATCAGTTGATGCGCATCGATCCCACCTATGCCGATGTCGCGTTCCACTACAGCGACACACAAGGAACCGAGAAGGCTGTGACCACGCTCGAGGAGGTCGAGTATCCCCACCACTACCACCGAACCATTGCGGAAGCAGAACCGGATGTCGGGGGAAGGCCAACGCTGGCTGAGCTGGGGGCCGACGCGTCGCAGGAAACACAGGGTGCCGCGGATGAGGCGGATGGCCCTAAAGAAGCGCATCTGACCTTCATCGAGAACCAAAAGGGCGTGTCCTACGACAGGCTGTTCGGACCCTACGTGCGCGGCGCTAGCCGTATCACCGTCACTGATCCCTACATTCGGCTGTTCTACCAAGTCCGCAATTTGATGGAGTTCGTGGAGACCGTTGTTCGCCAGAAGGAGCCGGGCGAGCAGGTGTCGATCATGCTTGTCACCGTCGAAGATGACTTCAGGGGCGAGCAGCAGCGCGACAATCTCGACAAAATCAAGGATGCCTGCGATGCCATCGATATCAACTTCGACTGGGAATTTGACCAGTCAAAATCGATCCATGCTCGGCACATCATCACCGACACGGGATGGAAGATCTCGCTCGACCGTGGTCTGGATATCTTCCAGCACTACGAGATGAACGAGGCCTTTGCCTTCGCGAACCGTCTGCAGCAGTTCCGGCCCTGCAAGGCGTTTGAGGTGACGTATCTTCGGCAGGTTGCCGCAGATGCTTGACTAGCCATTCTTCAACCAAAACAGAGAACCAAAGGCTTAGAGATGGGTTTCTGGCATACCGGGTACATCGAGTTTCACGAGCCGTCCGGCATCGAAGCATGGTGCCGACCCGCGCCGCCAATTTTTCGTTGTCCGCATTGCGGCAAGACATTCAAAAATCCTTCAACGCTGCGACAACATCGTTTTGAGGCACACCCGTATAAGCGTCCTTTATTGTTCATTCGCGGAATAGAGCTGGGCAGCACTCCGTTAACCATCACCCGAGCGGGCGGTCATCGAATGACCCACTCTGCAAGTGTGGTAGCCTTTTACCTTATTGAGCGCAGTGTTCGAGAATGACGGGGCAGTTGTGATGTCGCTGGAAACCGCACTGATCGGAGCTAGGGGGAGGGGTCCGGAACAGCGTGACCAAAACGTGACGCACAGCAGTCACAGGGTGGCGGATCGTGGCATTTTGAGTCACGTTTGCTTGGGGTTGGATGGCGTAACGTGTTGATTTAAAAAGGCATAGAAATAGTAGCTCTATCTTTTAATCAGTTGGTCTGCAAACGCGATTGAAAGACTGGACCGCCAACGAAAGCGACGCGCTCCGCAGCGCGGGTGACTTCGCTGTGGCGCTTGCCGTCTGTGGCTACGTGGTCGCCGCCGTGGTCGGCTTGCCGTTGTTTGAGGATGGCTCGTTCTATTTCTTCACGATTGTGATCGAGCAGGCTGCGGTTGTGCCAAACCTGCGTGTGTCCGCTGTCCTGCCTCAGTTGCCGGCGGTGATGGCGTTCTCGCTGGGCGCGGATCTGGCTTTGGGTCGCTTCATCTTCTCAGCGGCCTATATGGCCATTCCGCTGGCGACCTTGGTTGGCTCCTGGCTGCTGCTCCGCCGCCGAGTACCGGCGCTATTGCTGCTGGTGCTGCCGTCGTTTCTGGCCCTGCAACTAAACTTCTCAGGCGTCTCGGAGCTGCTGAGCGGGCTCTATCTGACTTGGCCTGTTCTTCTAGCGATGCTGCTGGTGCCTCAGCGTCGCTGGGTGATGGCCTTGGCCATTGGATGGGGGCCGCTGTTGCTCCTGCTGCATCCGTTGGCCTTCATCTTTTGCTTCGGGCTGGGTCTGGTCGCTTGGCTGCTGTCGTGGGGGGCTGGCGACTGGGGTGCTTGGGTTGCTGTCAAAGAGCGCCTCGTTTGGCGTCGAATTGGGCTTTGGCTCGTCGCCAACGGGCTTGCGCGGGTCGCTTGGACGGCCTTCGGTCTCAACGACTACGAGCGCGGGCGGCTTAATCCGTCCAGTGCGCTGGGCTACCTGTTTGGCGAGACTGTTGCACAACATCTGCTGATCGCGATGCTGGTTTGCGTGACGCTGCTTGGCTTTTGGGTGTTGCATCGCCGCTCGCTGTCATCCCGAGCGTCCCGAGCGTTGATGCTGTTCCTGTGGCTAGCGTTGCTTATCGTCGCTTGGGTCAGCATTGAATATCTTCTGGGCAAGGGCATCGTCCTCAAGTCGGCCATGACGCTAGGTGTTGGCTTGCTGGGCATGACGGCGGTGACCTGGCTCGTGCTGCAGAGGGAAACGGGGCGCATCCTGCAGAGGGAAACAGAGCGAGGCGTGGAGAGAGAAGCAGGGCAAAGCATCCAGTGGAAGGCAGAGCGAGGCATGCAGAAGGAGGCAGGGCTAGGCGCTGCGGGCAGCAAGCGACCATCTACCGCTATGCACATGCTCGGCGTGGCACTCTTGATGCTGCTCATGGCAAAGTCGTCCGCTTGGTGGACGGGCGTGCGTGGTCTGCAGGACATGGTCGCTAGCAGTGACACAGCTTGCATTCCCTTTGGTGATCATGAGCCCTATAGCCTACAGTGGCCCTGGATGGTGATCACGGATTCCTGGCCGACCCCCTTTACCGCGCTCGTGACAAGGCCCTTTGTGCCGACTTCAGAGGAAGGCCAGTTCCAGCCCATCGCGGTCATGCTGAAGCACAACGGCTGCGATCAGCTGCGTGCTACCGGGATGCTATACCTGCCCGTCGGGGTATCGCTGCCGTTCGAGGCTGTCGATGCCGCGCTTGGGCCTTTACGGCGCCCGGGGCTGTTGGCAAAGTGAGCCGATTAACGATTTCACCAACACTGAACCGATGCCGGGCAGCCTGGCCGCTAGCTGGCTGCGCCTGATGCTCATTGGCGATTCTGGCAGCAACGACATCCCTTTGTGCTCGAGCACCTGCGGGCGCGGGGGGCAAGGGCGGATCACATGCGATTGAATGCTCATCAACGTGAGACGATCAAGCAAGCGGCGCGCGGCTGCTTTGGTGCTGACGCGACGGTTCGTCTGTTCGGCTCGCGGGTCGATGACCACAAGCGTGGCGGTGACATCGATCTGTTCATCACCACATCGC
>POWB01000004.1:0-52876 GCA_010912705.1 Halochromatium sp. | reverse complement strand
GAGACGATCAAGCAAGCGGCGCGCGGCTGCTTTGGTGCTGACGCGACGGTTCGTCTGTTCGGCTCGCGGGTCGATGACCACAAGCGTGGCGGTGACATCGATCTGTTCATCACCACATCGCTCAGCGACTCGGATGCGATCGCACGCGCTGAGATCGCCTTTCAGGTCGAGGTGCAGCGAGCGCTCGGTGAGCAGCGTATCGACTTGCTGGTCGACTATCCAGGCCGATGCGAACGCCCACCGATCTTTGCCATCGCCGAGCAGAGCGGGGTTCGACTATGAGCGAGGATATCGCCAAGCTGCGCCTGCAACAGGCCTGGCGAGAGTGCCGGCAGCATGCCCATTACATGGACTATGCTCTGACGGCCTTGGTGCCGAAGCTGCCATTAACCGGCACAAGCCTGCAGTCGTTTGATGCCGAGACTGTGCAGGATCTCGATCAATTTGTGCTGCGCTTCGGCAAGCTGCAAGATGCCATCGGGAGTCGCCTGTTGCCGGCCGTGCTGACCTATCTGCAAGAGCCTTACGAGCACCGGCCGATGCTGGATAAGCTCAACCGCCTTGAGCAGTTGGACTACCTGGAGCGGGCGGAGGACTGGCCGCGGCTGCGCGCCATCCGCAATCAGTTCGCGCACGAATACCCGGACGAGCCGGAACGCAACGCCAGCGTGCTCAATATGGCCGTCGAGGCCGCTGATACGCTGAGAGCCATCCTGGCCCGCGTCGAGCAGCGACTGAAGCTCGAGGCACAGGTGCCATGATATCGGAACGCATCAAGGCCGCCAGCGAACAGGTCGTGCAGACCATGTTTCAAGGTCTAGGGAGCCGGTGCCGCGGCTGAAGAGCACTATCAGTCGATCCTCGCTGCTGCGATCCCTGTCCACCGGTGTCTATTTGCATAGTCGAGGCGGTGAATGTTTTCTAGTCGGTTGCGCTTCTTGTTGTGGTGTTTGAGGGCCGTGCTTTTGCTGCTGGCTGGGAGTCTGGCGGTGCCTATGCAGCTGCTGGCTGACTATTCAGTCGAGTTGCCAGTTGAATCGGCGGTCAATGGACTGACTTGGCCTTCGGCCGAGCCTGAGGCCGAACCCGAAGCTAAGCCTAGAATCGATCCCGAAGCCGACCCTGAATCTAGGCGTGAAACCGAGCCCGAGGCCGAACAGCCGATCGAAGCCTCACGCGATCCCACGGCAGACGCCTCCGTGACGGTCGGCTCGAAGAAGTTCACCGAGTCGGTGATCTTGGGGGATGCGCTGACCTTGCTGCTGGCCGATGACGGCTTTAAGGTCAAGCATCAGTCCGCCTTGGGTGGCACCCGTATCCTCTGGGGCGCGCTGCTCGCGGGCGAGATTGATGTCTATCCCGAGTATTCGGGGACTCTGCTGCGCGAGATCTTGGCCGATCAAAGGCTGGATGGATTGGATGCATTGCGCGCTGAGCTGGCAGCGCGCGGCGTCGAGATGTCGGCGCCGCTCGGTTTCGAGAACACCTATGCGGTTGCGGTGACGGGGGAGACTGCGGAACGGCTTGGCCTAGAGACGATCTCAGACCTGCGTGCGTATCCCGACCTGCGCTTCGGCTTCAGCAACGAGTTCCTGGATCGCGGCGATGGCTGGCCTGGTTTGAAACGACGCTATCGTTTGCCGCAGACGCGAGTGCAGGGGCTGGATCATGATCTTGCCTATCGTGGTATTGCCAGCGGTCGCATCGACGCCACCGTTGTCTATACCACCGATGCCGAGATCGAACGCTATGGATTGGCGCAGCTGGCCGATGATCTCGGCTATTTCGATGACTATCAGGCGGTGCTGCTCTATCGCAATGATCTGATGCAGCGCATGCCGGGGGCGGTGGCGTTATTGCAGCGCTTTGAAGGCGCGATCAGCGAGCCGGTGATGGCCGAGTTGAATGGGATGGTGAAGCTGGATGGCGCGAGCGAACAGGAGGCGGCGGCTCAACTCCTGGCCGATCGGTTTGGTCTCGAGGTTGAGGTAGAGCGCAAAGGGCTTTGGCAGCGGCTGCTCGAGCGCACCCTGCAGCACTTGGGCCTGGTGAGCGTCTCGTTGACGGCGGCGATCCTGGTCGCGGTGCCGCTCGGCATCGTCGCCGCGCGTCGCCCGCGGCTGGGTCAGCTGCTGCTCGGGCTGACTGGCGTACTGCAGACGGTCCCCTCCCTGGCGCTGTTCGTGTTCCTAATCCCGCTGCTCGGCATCGGCTGGCTGCCAAGCGTTGCTGCGCTCTTTATCTATAGCCTGCTGCCGATCGTGCGTAACACCCACGCCGGGCTGATCGACATCCCGCGTCCGATCCGCGAATCGGCCGATGTGATCGGGCTGACGCCGAATGCACGCTTGCGCCTGGTCGAGCTGCCGTTGGCTGCGCGCTCGATCCTGGCCGGCATCAAGACCTCGGCGGTGCTGAACGTCGGCACGGCCACCCTGGCGGCGCTGATCGGGGCTGGCGGCTATGGCCAGCCGATCCTGACTGGCATTCGGCTCGATGATACGGCGCTGATCATGCAGGGCGCGGTGCCGGCTGCGTTACTGGCCTTGGCCTTTCAGGGGCTGTTCGAGCTGGGTGAGCGTTGGGTGGTGCCGCGCGGGCTCAGATTGCGACCGGCGGCAGTGTAGCAGCAGATTGCCGTCCGGATGCCGTCTGGATGCCGTCCGGTTGCCGCTAAGGCAGTAGCCACTCTAACACCCGAATCAACCCCACGACGGTCCCAACCGCACCGACCACCCAGAGCGTTTGACGGTGGATCGCCA
Organism: Halochromatium sp.; assembly: GCA_010912705.1. GTDB lineage: Bacteria > Pseudomonadota > Gammaproteobacteria > Chromatiales > Chromatiaceae > Lamprobacter. The sequence goes on along the minus strand of POWB01000004.1, from coordinate 50,114 downwards.
TGCGCAGGCTGGCCTCGGTCGCCTTGATCTCGATACGGGCCTCTTGCACCTGCAGCTCAATCTGCTTGATCTCTTTGCTCAGGCGTAGCTCAATCTGCTTGATCTCTTTGCTCAGGCGTAGCTCGAGATCCTTGATCTCTTTGCGAACGATCTCGATCTCCTTCTGCAGGCGCAGCTCGAGATCCTTGATCTCCTTACGGACACCCTCGATCTCCTTCTGCAGGCGCAGCTCCATATCCTTATTCTCGCCTCGGACGATCTCGATCTCCTTGCGAACGATCTCGATCTCCTTCTGCAGCCGGAGCTCCATCTCACGCAGGTCATGACGCTGCGGAATCTCATCGGCGGACGGCCAGATCCGTTCGAGTTGGCCAATGGCCTCAGCCAGCAGCCGGATGCGCGTTTGATCATCAACCGCCTCGGCGAGCTGCTCGTAGAGCTTGACCGCGATACCCATTTTCTGTGGTCTCCGGTTCGATGCTATTCCGATAGAGTGATGCCTGTGTGACCCATTGTCTAGCCCGAATGTTTCACGCGAAGCCGCGAAGCCGCGAAGCCGCGAAGCCGCGAAGAACGCGAAGAATACAGATCTTGCGGCCAAGAATTGACCTGAGTGCCTGTTTGTCGCAAACGACGCATCAGATCAATAAACTTGTCCAAGCACTTGGTTTCCTTCGCGTCTTCGCGTCTTCGCGTGAGATTCTTGCACTATCCAGGCTAGTTGCGGCTTGGAAGCCGTCAGAAAATGCTGCGTTGGCCGCCCTAGACGTCTCTCAAGCAGGGAACTTTGCTGCAGCGATTGGGATTCAGGCAGCTTGTTAGCGATCTGTGGCTTCTGCTGCGGGCCGCGTGCGAGTCTGGCGCTGCCGACTGCATTGCTCGCCTCGGCCGTTTAGGGGCTGTTCGATGGCTGTTCTGGCTTGGCCAAGCACTTGGGTGGTGTGGTGCGGGCTGAGATCGCAGCCCACTGTATGATAGATAGCCTACACCTCAGTTAAATGGTCAGGTTTATGGCGATCCCCAAGTTCTTCGGACGTCCGCCCGTCCGCCGACCCTTCCACCTACTACTGATCAAGCCTTCGCACTACGATGACGATGGCTATGTCATCCAGTGGTGGCGCTCGTCGATCCCGTCGAACAGCCTGGCGGCGGTCTATGGCAATGCGCTGGACGCGGCCGAGCGCCGGGTGCTCGGCGAGGATGTCGAGATCGAGGTGACGGTGCTCGACGAGACCAACACCCGGATTGATACGGCAGGCTTGATCCGGCAAATGCGGCGCGGCATCGATCGCAATGGCAGAGGCGAAAGCGATGGCGATGGCGGCGGCGATAGCGATAGCGATAGCGATAGCGATCGCGATCGCGATGGCGGAGGCGAGAACGGAAGCGATAGCGGAGGCGATAGCGGAAGCGAATGCGGTGGTGCCCTAGTCGGGCTGGTCGGGGTGCAATCGAATCAGTATCCGCGTGCGCTCGACCTGGCACGAGGTTTCAAGGCTGCTGGCCTGCCGGTGGTGATCGGCGGCTTTCATGTCAGCGGTTGTCTGTCGATGCTCGAGCAGAGGCCGAGCGAGCTACAAGAGGCCCTTGATGCTGGTATCAGCCTCTTCGCCGGCGAGCTGGAGGGCCGCTTGGATCGGCTGCTATTGGACGCCGCGGCTGGCCAGCTGGAGCCAATCTACAACTATCTCAGCGAGCTTCCGGATCTGACTGGGGCACCGACACCCTATCTGCCAGCGGCGCGGATCAAGCGCACCATGGGCAAGCGCGCGAGCTTCGATGCCGGTCGCGGCTGCCCGTTCCTGTGCAGTTTCTGCACCATCATCAATGTCCAGGGGCGCAAGTCCCGCCATCGCAGCGCCGATGATGTCGAGTCGCTGATCCGTGCCAATGCCTCCGATGGCACGCGCAATTTCTTCATCACCGACGATAATTTCGCACGCAATCGCAACTGGGAGGCGATCTTCGATCGGATCATTGCGCTGCGTGAGTCGGGCGTGCCGATCCATCTGGTGATCCAGGCCGATACCCAAACCCATCGGATCAAGGGCTTCATCGAGAAGGCCGCAGCGGCTGGGGTCAATCGGGTGTTCATCGGTCTGGAGAGCATCAACCCGGCGTCGCTCAAGGGGGCGCAGAAGGGACAGAACAAGATCGGCGATTACCGCGCCATGCTGCAGGCCTGGCATGCGGTTGGGGTGCTGACCTATGCCGGCTATATCATCGGCTTTCCGGACGATACGCCGGAGAGCATCCGCCGCGATATCCAGATCATCCAGCGCGAGCTGCCGATCGACATCATGGAGTTCTTCATCCTGACGCCCTTACCTGGGTCGAAGGATCATCAGCAGCTGGTCCAGCAGGGCGTGGAGCTGGAGCCGGACATGAACCAGTACGATACCCAGCATGTGACCATGGCCCATCCACGGATGTCGCGCGCCGACTGGGAGGGGATCTATCGCGAGGTCTGGGATCTTTATTACAGCGATGAGCATGTGGCGACGGTGCTGCGCCGCTGCCGGGTCTGGGGCTATGACCCGAAGAATATGTTGGCTAAGCTGTTCGCCTTTCATGCGCCGATCGTCCATGAGCGCATGCATCCGCTGGAGGGCGGGCTGATCCGGCGCAAGGTGCGGCGCGATCGCCGGCCGGGCCTGCCGATCGAGCATCCGCTGCTGTTCTATCCCAAGTTTGTCTGGGATTTCGTGGTCAAGTACGGTGGCGCCTATCGGATGCATCGTCACTATAAACGCATCTTAGAACGCGTCATGGCGGAGCCCGATCCGCTGGCCTATACCGATACCGCGATGCAGCCGGTCAGTGTCGATGAACGGCAACGGCTGGAGATATTCGCGAACGTCAATGCGGCTTAGATATTGTCCATCAACTTCTTCCCGATTTGAGCACTACTTTAGGGCGATTATCGGGATTTAGAAAATGGACGGTTACTTAGCAAGTGCCTCGGGATTGATGACCCGCATCGCCTCATCGCCCATGCCCATCGCCAGGATGCCGGCAGAGGTTGCGCGGTTAAGTTCAGGGTTTTCTGACCGTGACGCTGACCCACCATTGGACCGACCAGGGTGCGAGATGACTCTCGCGAATCGGTACGCGAGCAGTTGACCCAGAGGTTTCTGAAGCCGTTGTCGGCTCAGCCCCTGGCCGATGGTCGAGGATCAGGCCGGATTGGCAGGGTGGCTTGATCTCGCTGGGCCGCTCGACGGGTTCGCCATTGAGGTTGGCGATGAGTCGAAGCTGGCGGTGATCGCTCGTGCGCCAGTGCGTGGAAAGGCGGCCGCGACCAAAGACCAGGGCATCGCCGCCCTGTTCGATCAGCGGGATCAGCGGTGCGATCTGGGCTTGGCGCAGGGCGAGGAGTCGGCGGCAGAGGGAGAAGCGTCGTTGTTGCGACAAGTCAGCGGAGCCTGTGTCGGGGTCGACCGCTTTGCCGGGATGGTCGCGCCAGCGCCAATCGAGCCGCGAGCGGGTGAAGGTCTCGGGGTCGTTGGGGTCCGGGATCGATGCGCGGCTGGCGGCGTCGGTGAATCCATAGCTGCGGGCGAACTCGCGGCGCCGACCCTCGCGCACCGCATCGGCGAGCTCGGGGCCGAAGTCGCAGAAGAATAAGAATGGGCTGTCGGCGTCGAATTCCTCGCCCATGAAGAGCAGTGGAGGGGAGGGCGCGAGCAGGATAAGGGCGAAGGCTGCATCTAGGGCCTCGGCCGAGATCAGCTGATGCAGGCGCTCGCCGAAGGCACGGTTGCCGGCCTGATCATGGTTCTGCAAGAAATTGACCATCGCTGCCGGTGGCAGATGCCGGCTCGGTGTGCCGCGGCGATGGCCATCGCGAAACGCGGATGGCTCGCCCTGATAGGCGAAGCCCTGGGTGAGTGCGCGGGCGATAAGCTGAGTGGTCCTGTCCTCGAAACGAGCGTTTGACTCCAAGACTGATCCTGGGGCTGGGCCGGAGCCGGAGCTAGGGCCGGGGCTCGAGCCTGCGTCCGAGATGAAGTCCTGATACGGGCCATCGGTCTCGCCGGTAACCAGATGGTGCAGCGCATGGTGGAGGTCATCGTTCCATTGGGCGGTGAAGTGGCGTGGTTGTCCTGTGGGTGTGCGTTCATAACGCCGGGCGTCGTTGTGATCGTTTTCCAGCACCAGATGGATCTGCCGTGCGCAACCGGGGCCAGCCTGCACGCGCTGGGCAAGCTCATCGAGCAGGTCGGGCTGACTCGTATCCAGGAGGCGGTCGACGGCATCGAGCCGTAGGCCATCGAAGCGGTATTCCTCGAGCCAGTAGAGGGCGTTCTGGATGAAGAATTCGCGCACCCAATGCGCTTGTGGGCCATCGAGATTGATCGCGGCTCCCCAGGGTGTGTGGTGGTCTGGATGGAAGAAGTCCGGGGCATAGCAGTGCAGATAGTTGCCTTCGGGGCCGAAATGGTTATAGACCACATCGAGCAGCACCATCAGGCCGCGCTGATGGGCGGCGCGGATCAGCTGCTTCAGCTCATCGGGTTGGCCATAGCAGGCATCGGGTGCGTAGAGTAAGGCGCCGTCATAGCCCCAGTTGCGCTGGCCCGGGAAGTCGGCCAGCGGCATCAGCTCGATGGCGGTGACGCCGAGTTTGAGCAGATGATCGAATCGGGACTCGATGCTGGCATAGTCACCGCCGGCGTTGAAGGTGCCGACGTGCAGCTCATAGATCACCGCCTCATGCCAGGGCCTGCCGCGCCAGGCCGACTCGGCTGCGCCCCAGTCGAAGGCGCGTGGGTCGACGATCTGGCTTGGGCCATGGACATCATCGGGCTGAAAACGCGAGGCCGGGTCGGGTACGGCTAATCCAGCATCGATTTGATAACGGTAGCGGTCGCCAGCGCGCGCTTCGGTCAACTCGAGATGGTGCCAACCGTCTTCTGCGCGGTGCATTCGGAGCGACTGCGCTTCCTGCCCAGGGACAGAGGCGGCGCTCCAGAGCAGCTCGACTTGCTGAGCGGCTGGCGCCCAGAGGCGAAAGTTGACACCACCGTTGGCGGTGATCTCGGTGCCGAAGGGCATGCTGTGTTGAAATCCGGTAGGCATCGTTGTGGTGTGCGTGGCTATTAGCCTGGATAGTTCATGAATCTCACGCGAAGGCGCGAAGGCGCGAAGACGCTAAGGAAACCAAGTGTCTGGACAAGTTATTGTGACCTGGTGGGTCGTTTGCGGATTCCTGCTCGCCGGAACGATCTCTGCCGGCCTTGGTCTGACTCCCTTTTGCCAAATCCCTCGTGATGCCCATGGCTCTTGTGTCTTCTGATTCCGCTACCGATGGTCGGTCAACGCAGGTGCCGGCGGCGTGGCGGGCGCTGCGCATTGCTGTTATCGGCGCCGGTCTCTCGGGACTGGCCGCAGCGCGGATGCTGGCCGATCAGCAGCATCAGGTTAGCCTGTTCGAGAAGTCACGTGGCTGTGGTGGTCGGGCAGCGACAAGGCGTGCCGCACATCCGAGCGGACAGCCCAGCGAACAGGCGCTCCGTTTCGATCATGGTGCCCAGTATTTTACGGCCCGCGATCCAGGCTTTCAGCGTCGCGTGCAGAGCTGGGCCGAGCGGGGCTTGGTCGCGCCCTGGGGCGGCCGCATCGGTGCTTTCGATGGGACTGAGTTTACGCCTGCGGCGCAGGAGACAACACGCTGGGTCGGTGTTCCGGGGATGAGTGCGCTCGGCCGGGAGCTGGCTGCGGGCTTGAACCTCCGGCTGGAGACGCGGGTGATGCCTCCCCGCTGGTGCCGAGGCCGTTGGCAGCTCAGTGATGAGGCGGGGACCGATCTCGGCCGCTTCGATCGGGTGGTGGTGAGCGCGCCGGCGCCGCAGAGCGCTGAGCTGCTGATGGATGCTCCCCGGCTTGCGGCACAGGCCGCCTGTGTCGACTACAGGCCCTGCTGGACCCTGATGCTCGGCTTTGATACGCCGGTGCCGCTGGCCTTCGATGGCGTCTTTGTCAATCAGACGCAGGGGCCATTGCGCTGGGTTGCACGCGATAGCAGCAAGCCGGGTCGGGCGAGGCCGGCTAGGGATGCGGCCGTGGCAGGGAATGCGGCTGTGGCAGGGAATGCAGCTGTGGCAGGGAATGCAGCCAGGGGCGAGCCGGATTGCTGGGTGCTGCATGCCGAGCCGGGCTGGACGCGCAAGCATCTGAATGATCCGCGCGAGCAGGTGGAGGCCGCCCTGCTCGAGGCCTTTGCGGCCCTGGTTGAGCTGGCCGGCGGATCACTGCCGAGGATCAACTGGCGCCAGTCGCACAGCTGGCTCTACTCGCTGGTCGAGACGCCGCTGGAGGAAGGCTGCCTCTGGGACCCAGCGCTTGGAATTGGTGCCTGTGGCGACTGGTGCAACGGCGCCCGCATCGAAGGCGCCTGGCTCAGTGGCGAGGCAATCGCCAGTCGTCTCTTGGCCGCTGTTGCCTCTGCATAGGTGACCGATCGGCCAACCAATCGCGCCTCTCTCGCTGCGGATGAGCCTAAGTGATCCCGGTGTCGCTCTCGGTCGGTGAGGTGCACATGCCTTTGCCGTGCTCATCAAGACTGCCCAAGCGAGCCTTTAAGATGCTCGGCTTGTATTTTACAATGATGCATTAAGATAAAATAAAGCCGAATCTTATTTTAGGAAGGCTAGAGGCAGGCAGAATGAAGCGAGACCGCCAAGGCCGCTATGTGACCATTTCGACGGTCGGCGAGAAGGCAAAGGCCTTCGTGCCGGCGCCGCTGCCGCCGCATCCACCGATCGACTGGACGCCTGATCTGCGTAGCAAATTCGACCAGGCACTGCTGGCGCTCGGGCGACTGGACAGCGTCTCGACCCTGCTGCCAGACACCTCGCTGTTCCTCTACATGTATGTCCGCAAGGAGGCCGTGCTTTCCTCCATGATTGAGGGAACCCAGTCGTCCCTGTCGGACCTGCTGCTGTTCGAGTTGGAACAGGAGCCTGGAGTGCCGCTGGATGACGTGCGGGAGGTTAGCAACTATGTCGCTGCCCTCGATCATGGCCTGCGACTGCTGGAAGAGGGGCTGCCATTATCGCTGCGGCTGCTCCGCGAGATCCATGGCGTGCTCCTGAGCAAGGGGCGGGGCAGCAGCCAAACCCCAGGCGAGTTCCGACGCAGCCAGAACTGGATCGGCGGTACCCGGCCAGGCAACGCGACCTTCGTCCCACCTCCGGCCGATGCCGTCATGGAATGCATGAGCAAGCTTGAGCTGTTCCTGCATGACCAGCCGGAACCGACCCCGGTGCTGCTCAAGGCGGCGTTCGCCCATGTGCAGTTCGAGACCATTCACCCGTTTCTTGATGGGAATGGCCGCCTGGGGCGTTTGCTGATCACGCTGCTGTTGTGCTCGGAGTCGGTCTTGCGCGAGCCGCTGCTCTACCTCAGCCTCTACTTCAAGACGCACCGCCAGCATTATTACGACCTGCTCAACCGCGTGCGCCAGACCGGTGACTGGGAAGCCTGGCTCGCGTTCTTTGCCGAGGCAGTGATCGTCACGGCTACCCAAGCGGTGGAGACCGCCCAGCAACTGCTCGCGCTGACAAGCCAGGATCGTGACAAGATCAGCACGCTTGGTCGCGCAGCTGCATCCAGCTTGCGGGTTCACCGAGCACTGATGGCGCATCCCATCGCTACCTCCGGCTCGCTGGTGGAGAAGACTAGTCTCACTCCAGCAACCGTCAATAAGGCGCTTGGCCACTTGGAACAGCTCGGCATTGTGAAGGAGTTGACGGCGCAGAAGCGCAATCGGCTGTTCAGCTACGCCCGCTATATCGAGATCATCAGTCGTGGTACGGAGCTGCCGGGTCGCTCGGGTTGAGGTTGTCATTGAGGGATCAATTTCGGGATGACGCGCAGGCCGCCGTCTGCAAGTATCAACCGAGCTAGCGGCTGCGGTAGGTGTTCCAGACTGACAAAGAAAAAATAGGGCGTTGAACTCTTAAGATTCTGCCGCACGTGGACCAAAGTGCCCAAGGTAGTCCAAGATGGCATGGATAAACAGGGCGGGCTAATATTGACCTTCAATGCATGAGCAATCTTGTTCTCATCCTCCATGCCGATGTCTATCGCAACCGCTTACCAGCCGGAATCGCATCGTCTTCTCACCATCGAGGAGCTACCTGATGCCGTGGGCGACAGCCTTGGGGAGCTCATCGACGGGAGGTTTTTTCCGATGCCGCCAACCGGCTGGCCGCACGCATCCATCGAAGCCCGGATGACCAGCAAGCTCCAGCAGTACGTCGACGCCAACCCAGTCGGCGTCGTGCTGACAGGCGAGGTTGGCATTATCATCCGGCGCGATCCTGATACGTTGCGCGGTGCTGACCTCGCCTTCGTCTCGCATAATCGCCTCGCTCGGGCGTCGCCGAGCGGATACTTGGATGTTGCGCCGGAACTGGTCGTCGAGATCATCTCGCCGAACGATCGTTGGACCGAGATCACCGCCAAGCTGGATGACTACTTCAGTATTGGGGTCGAGCTGGTCTGGATCTTGGACCCGCGCAGCCGACGGGTGAGCTGCTATCGCAGTCCCACGGAGCTAGAGTTGCGCGGCGCGGGTGATACGCTCACCGCTGAGCCCATGTTGCCGGGCCTGAGGCTGTCGGTCGCTGACTTGTTTGGCAAGGCGCCCTAGGTCTCTTCCGTTGCAGCTAGATCCGTCGAGACTGCGATGTAGTCGGTGATCGCGTCTGCGATGTTTTCTAAGGCTTCTTGCTCTGTTTTCCCTTGAGACCAGCAGCCAGGTAGACCTGGGCAGGACACGCTAAAGCCCTCGTCAGTTCTTCGCAGAGACAATTTGTATTTCATTAACTATCTCAAGCGCTTTGATTGCGCGATGGCGAACCTGATTTTCGATCACAGTTGAGTTTACATCGGCCTTAGTTTAGACAGCGCGCGACAATCTGATCAGCAGCCTCTTCAGCCGATAGCGCTGTCGTGTCAATATGCAGCTCTGGATGCTCCGGCGGCTCATAGGGACTGTCAAAGCCGGTTAGGTTCTTCAGCTCACCAGCACGGGCGCGCTGATAGAGCCCTTCTGGATCGCGCGTCTCGGCCACTGCGAGCGGGGTATCGATGAAGACCTCGATGAACTCGCCCTCGGGCATTAGCTGGCGTACCTGCTCGCGCTCGCTGCGGAACGGCGAGATGAAGGCGCAGATGACGATGAGTCCGGCATCGGTCATCAGTCGGGCGACGGCGCCGACGCGGCGGATGTTCTCGACGCGATCGGCCTTGGTGAAGCCGAGATCCTGGCTCAGGCCATGGCGGACGTTGCGGCCGTCGAGCAGGAAGGTATGGCGGCCGAGCGCGTGCAGCTTCTTCTCGACCAGGTTGGCGATGGTCGATTTGCCCGCCGCCGGTAGGCCGGTGAGCCAGAGCAGTCGCGGTTGCTGCTGCTTCATCGCCGCGTGGGCAGCGCGGTCCACCTCAATGTGCTGCCAGGGCAGGTTGTGGCTGCGGCGCAGTGCGAAGTGGATCATCCCGGCGCCGATGGTGTGATGGGTGAAGCGGTCGATGAGGATGAAGCCGCCCAGATCCGGCGTCTGCTCGTAGGCCTCGAACGGGATGGCGCGATCGGTGGCGATGTTGCACACCCCGATGCCGTTCAGCTCCAGCGTCTTGCCCGGCTCGTGGGCGAGGCTGTTGATGTTGATCTGGTACTTCTGGCTGGTGATGGTCGCGGTGAGCAGGTTGGTGCCGATCTTCATCAGGTAGGCGCGGCCCGGCAGCATCGGCTCTTCGGCCATCCAGACCAGGGCGGCCTCGAACTGATCAGCGACCTCGACCGGATGCTCGGCGGCGGCGATGACCTGGCCGCGCGAGCAGTCGATCTCGTCGCTGAGCGTGAGTGTTACCGATTGTCCGGCGTGCGCGGCCTCGAGATCGCCATCCAGGGTGACGACGCGCGCGATAGTGGAGCCTTGAGCGCCGGGCTGGACCTTCACGGCATCGCCAGGGCGCACTGTGCCGCTGACGATCTGGCCGGAGAAGCCGCGGAAATCCAGGTTCGGCCGATTGACCCATTGGACCGGCATTCGCAACGGCTTTGCCGCGCTGGCCTGCTCGTCGAGTTCGACCGTCTCCAGGTGATGCAGCAGGGTTGGCCCCTGATACCAAGGCGTGGCCTCGCTGAGGGCGATGATGTTGTCGCCCATCAGGCCCGAGACTGGCACCGCGACGAAATCCTTGATCCCGATCTGCTGCGCGAAGGCGCGATAGTCGGCGACGATCTTGTCGAACACCGACTGCTGGTAGTCGACCAGATCCATCTTGTTGATCGCCAGCAGGACGTGGCGGATACCGACCAGCTTGGCCAAGTAGCTATGGCGACGGGTCTGGGTCAGTATCCCTTTGCGCGCATCGATCAGGATCACCGCCAACTCTGCGGTGGATGCGCCGGTGACCATATTGCGGGTGTACTGCTCATGGCCCGGCGTATCGGCAACAATGAACTTGCGCGCCTCGGTGGCGAAGAAGCGGTAGGCGACATCGATGGTGATGCCCTGCTCGCGCTCGGCAGCGAGGCCGTCGACCAGCAGGGCGAAATCGATTGCCTCGCCTTGGGTGCCGACGCGCTTGGAGTCGGCCTCCAGCGAGGCGAGCTGATCCTCGAAGATCATCTTGCTGTCGTAGAGCAGGCGCCCGATCAGGGTCGATTTGCCGTCATCGACGCTGCCGCAGGTGATGAAGCGGAGCATCGTCTTGTGCTGATGCTGCTCCAGGTAGGCGTCGATGTCCTCGGCGATCAAGGCCTCGGTGCGGTAGACAGGCTCGGTCGGTGCGCTCATCAGAAGTACCCCTCTTGTTTCTTCTTCTCCATGCTGGCTGACTGATCATGGTCGATAGCGCGGCCTTGGCGCTCGGAGGTGGTGGTCAGCAGCATTTCCTGGATGATCGCGGGGAGGGTGTCGGCGCGGCTTTCGACGGCGCCGGTGAGCGGGTAGCAGCCAAGGGTGCGGAAGCGAATCCAGCGCTCTTCGACCTGCTCGCCGTCGCGAAACCGAAAACGCTCGTCATCGACCATCAGTAGTAACCCGTCGCGCTCGACGGTTGGGCGCGGTGCGCTGAAGTAGAGCGGGACGATCTCGATGCCCTCGACATGGATGTACTGCCAGATGTCGAGCTCGGTCCAGTTCGACATCGGGAAGACGCGGATGCTCTCGCCTTGGTTCTTGCGGGTGTTGTAGAGCCGCCAGAGCTCGGGGCGTTGGTTCTTCGGGTCCCAGCGGTGGTTGGCGGAGCGGAATGAGAAGATGCGCTCTTTGGCGCGGCTCTTCTCCTCGTCGCGACGGGCGCCGCCAAAGGCGGCGTCGAAGCCGTATTTCTCCAGTGCCTGCTTCAGTCCCTCGGTCTTCCACATATCCGTGTGCAGGCTGCCGTGGTCGAAGGGATTGATGCCGCGCGCCTTGGCCTCCGGGTTCTGGTAGACCAGCAGCTCCATGCCGGCCTCGCGGGCGGCGCGCTCGCGCAGCGCATACATGGACTGAAACTTCCAGGTGGTATCCACGTGTAAGAGCGGGAAGGGCGGCGGCGATGGATAGAAGGCCTTTCTCGCAACATGCAGCATGGCCGCGGAATCCTTGCCGACCGAGTACAGCATTACCGGCTTCTCGGCCTCGGCCGCGACCTCGCGCATGATGTGGATACTCTCCGCCTCGAGGCGCTCGAGGTGGGTTAAAGATTTCATTGGCAATCGCTCTCCTATGCGAGGGTTGATCGTGATCGGGGCTCATCAGGCGCAGGGCCGATATAGCCAGCGCAGCAATCCGTCGCTGCTGCGCTGTGCTGGCTCAAGGTTGCTGGGGTGAGACCTCGAACATGACCTCGTTGCGACGTAGCGGACCCGGTGTGAAGGGGTCGTTGTAGTAGGCATAGATCGGCTCGCCACGCGACTCGAGCCCGCGTTCGGCCAACCAAGTCTCGAGCCTTGCTTGCTGCTCGGCGATGGCCTGGTCATTGGTCCTGCCACTGAAGCGCACGGCGGCAACGCGTCGCGCGGGGATTTGGTCCAGACGAACCTGCTGGTTGCCGGGTGGCGGCAGATCCTTCAACCCGTATTCGGCCGGCATGATGAACTGGACGGTCCAGTTGCCATCGTTCATTGGGGTCTGAGTCACCGGCGCTGTCATCGCGATCTTCTCGTCGGCGGCGAGCGCGCGTTGTTGCACCGGTGCGGTCATCGCGATGCGCTCGCCACCCCGCTCCTTGGCGAAGATGTAGCGCGCGAGTGGGCCGAAGCCGCTGCTCAGGCTCTGCTGGCGGCTACCGCTGCCGCTGACCTCGGCGACGACGAGCGGCGGGTAGTCGCGCAGCTCGAAGTCACCGTCTTGGACGACGACCTGATAGTTCGGTTTCTCGACGTTCTGGATCACATAAACAAAGACCAGCATCGCGATGATGCCAATCAACAGCGCGCCGCTGAGCAGGATGATAAAGAGCTTCATGGTAGAGGGTCGTGCAATGGTGTCAACCTAAGATCCGGGCGCGCTGCCGTCAGCCTCATTGCGGCTCGGGATCAGCCAGCCGCCAAGGATCAACAGAACCAGGCCGGCGAGCGAGATCCAGTACCAGCCCTTTAGCCCCATCGGGCCAAACTGATAGACCGAGCCGGCGCTCAGCATGACGCCGTCGCCGAAGGGAAGGATCCAGCTCACCCCATATTGCACATGGTCCGGTGGCGCCTGGATCAGTTCGGCAAAGGCCTTGGCCTCGAGGGCGTCGCCTGACTCATCGATCTCGACGCGCAAGAGGCCATCATCGCTGCCGATCCACAGCCGCTCGGCCTGCTTGGACTTGGCGGGCTCGAGGTAGAGCGAGAGCATGCGGCTGTTCTCGAGGCCCACCTTGAGTCGCTGCCAGGGCTGCAGCGGTGCCGGCTGCCAGTAAAGTCCTTTGTCGCTGCCGGCGATCAGCCGACCGCCGTCGGTGATGACGAAGCTGAAGATGTTGATGCCCTCGGGGAGTCCCTCGCGGTTGGGCTGCCAACTGAGCAGATCAGTGGCCTTGGCAGAGTAGACGCCCTCACCGACGCTGCCAATGTGGAGCCAGAGTTCATCGCCTAGCTGTTGGGTTTCGAGCCGGTAGATACTGGTGCCTTCGAGCGCCTGCATCCATTGGCCATCGCCTTGCACGTAGAGTCCCTTGCCGGTTCCGACCAGGAGCCGGTCGCCGGCTAGGATCTCGTCTCGCACCCGCACCGGCAGTGCTGGCATGCCCGCTGGGACATTGTAGAGGCCGCCGCCGGTTCCGATCGGACCCTTCGAGGCGTCGCCGGAGAGGTCTGCTGAGAGCGCGGTGACCGGATGGCCACCGAGATTCACGTTAACGCGGGTCCAGAGGTCGCTGGCGTAACGCCAGAGCTCACCGTCTTGGGTGCCGGCCAGGATGGAGCCGTCATCGGCGCGTGCGAGATCGGTGATATGGCCGCTGCCGATGGGTGCATTGCGCACCAGCCGCTCGCCGCCAGGGATGAGCGGGCCGGCGATCAGCAGGATGAGTCCCAGCACGGCGATGCCGATAGCAATGGGGCGACTGACTTTCATGAAGGCTCCTCGGGTTCAAGTTGTTTGAGCGTATGATTTGAGCCTGCCCTAACAGCGTCTCGAGCTCGGCTCGGCGACTGCGGTTGGATCTCTGGCTCGCTACTTCTAGCAAGTAACGGTCGGTGGCCCACCAAGCAAGTGGGAAAACCCGGGCGGCGCCTCTGCTATGATCGCCTCCCTTGGCATGTTGCAACAGACTCGAGAGCAGCGCGATGACCGTTCGTACCCGATTTGCCCCATCCCCCACTGGTTACCTGCATGTAGGCGGGGCGCGCACAGCGTTATTCAGCTATTTGTTCGCGCGCCGTCACGGGGGACAATTTGTGCTCAGGATCGAAGATACCGATCTTGAGCGCTCCACGGCAGAATCGGTGAACGCGATCATGGAAGGCATGACCTGGCTCGGTCTCGACTACGACGAGGGGCCATTCTTCCAGACCCAGCGCTTCGAGCGCTATCAAAATGTTATCGACGAACTGCTCGACAAAGGGCTGGCCTACCGCTGCGATTGCCCCAAGGAGCGCCTAGAGCGCCTGCGCGACAAGCAGATGGCGGCCAAGGTGAAGCCGCGCTACGACGGTCATTGCCGTGGTCGCCAGATCGATCCCGAGCAGCCACATGTGGTGCGCTTCAAGAACCCGGTCGATGGCGCGGTGATCGTCGAGGATCTGATCCGCGGTCGGGTGCCCTTCGCCAATGCCGAGCTGGATGATCTGATCATCCGCCGCAGCGACGGTTCGCCGACCTATAACCTGACCGTGGTCGTCGACGATGCCGAGATGGAGATCAGCCACGTCATCCGCGGCGATGACCATCTGACCAACACCCCGCGCCAGATCAACATCCTCAAGGCGCTGGGCCACGAGCCGCCCAAGTATGCGCATGTGCCGATGATCCTAGGGCCGGACGGCAAGCGACTGTCGAAGCGCCATGGGGCGGTCAGCGTGGTCGCTTATCGGGACGCTGGCTATCTGCCCGAGGCGCTGCTCAACTATCTGATCCGTTTGGGTTGGTCGCATGGCGATCAGGAGGTCTTTTCGCTCGATGAGATGATCTCGCTGTTCGATATTGCCGACGTCAACACCGCTCCGTCCGCCTTCAACGTCGACAAGCTCGACTGGCTCAACCAGCACTATATTCAGCACGCCGATTCAAAGCGCATCGCACGACTGCTCAGTCCACAGATGGGCGAGATTGGGATCGATCCGTCTCAAGGGCCGGATCTGGTTGATGTGGTTGAGGCGCAGGCCGCGCGTGCCAAGACCCTGACCGAGCTGGCCCGTATCAGCGCCTTTTGCTATCAGGATTTCGACGATTACGACGAGACCGCAGCGAAGAAACATCTGCGCCCTGTGGCGCGTCCTGCGCTCGAGCGGCTGCGCGCCGAGCTGGACATGCTGGCGCTTGAGGATTGGGAGCCAGAGACACTGCATCGGGTGATTGAGCGTGTCTCCGAGGAGCTGGAGCTGAACATGGGCAAGGTGGCACAGCCGTTGCGGGTGGCTATCGTTGGCCGTGCCGCGTCGCCGGGGATCGATATCACCCTGCAGCTGGTTGGCAAGCCGGCCACCTTGCGCCGCATCGATCGGGCGCTGGCCTTCATCGATGCGCGTGCGCTCAGGCCCCCCACTGCCTGACGGTGCCCGTGTCCAGATGCACGAAATCTGAGCGCGAGTAGTAGCCAACGCCGCCTTGAGCCAGCCTTAAGGCAGCGTTACGGATGCTACGGGTTGGCAAGTCGCTGGCGCGAATGTCGATCGCCTTGCCACTCATGTGCAAGCTGCGTTTGGCGACGCCGCTCGAGGTTCGCCGGAGCATGGCGTTGGTCTTGGGTGAGCGATAGCCACTGACGATCTCGAAGACGGCGTCATCCTGGCCGAGCGTTTGCTTGATGTCGAACAGGAGATCGAACAGCTTGGGGTCGATCGTGGTGACCTCGCCGGTGCGGAAATCGCGCAGAAACTGGTTGAGTCGGGCCAATGAGCTGCGCTGATAATGATCACCCTTGCGGTAGGTCAGTGTCAGGCGTTCGTCGGTGTGGAGATGATGGAAGGCAAGACTGCGAGGTTGGTCGAGGTTGCGGCGGGCAAAAGCTGGCGCTGTCGCCACGGCTAAGGCCGCGCCGAGGAAGATCCGTCGGTTCACTAGTGTTTCCCCCTAGAAGACGATCATGTTGTTGTGCGGTTTGAGTATAGGCCGGAGCGGGATAAAAGCAATAGGCGTTTGGCGATAAATTGACCTCTCTGCCGCATGCTCTAAACTACATCAATGAAAATAGTTAAGCATCCGTTTGACCTAGAGAAATCTGATGGGAACGGGAATGACTCAATTGGCTGTATTGCAGTGATTTTTGGGCATCTGGCTGCGCTTGTAGGGGATGGCGAAAGAGGGGGGCGAAAACGATGATCACCAAGCCTGTAACGAGAAGGTCGGTTCTGGGTGCTGCTACTGGTGCCCGCGCTTGGCGATGGCGCTTAGCGGCTGGTCTTGTTGTACCGGGCATGATCGTCCTGTTGGGCCCTGCTGGCGTCTGCGCGGACGTGTTCAAATACGTCGACCGGCATGGCAACGTCTTCTTCTCTGACGAGCCCTTAACCGGCTCCGGCCTCAAGCTCGAGTGGAAGCGCACCGCGACGCGACTCGCGGCGCAGAACCGGGAGCAGTCGGCCTCGTTGCGCCGAAAACAGGCAGAGGTCAACGCGCGGCTAGCAGCTGGCTTAGAGACCGAGACAGCGACCGCTGCACTCTACGAGCAGCGACCCGCTGAGCCGGTCAGCGGCTCGATGTGGGTACGCCGGATGCGCTATCAGCCCCTCATTGAGCGTGCTGCGCGGCGGTATGGGCTGGTGCCGGAGCTGCTGCATGCAGTGATCCGCACGGAATCGGCCTATAAGCCGAATGCGCTCTCGCATGCCGGGGCCTGCGGACTGATGCAGCTGATGCCTGGCACGGCGGAGCGCTTTCGGGTCACTGAGATCTGGGACCCGGCGCAAAACATCGAGGGTGGTGCGGCCTATCTTCGCTTCCTGCTTGATCTATTTGATAACGATCTCCGGCTCGCCCTTGCTGGCTACAATGCCGGCGAGGGGGCGGTGAAGCGCTATGGCAACCAGATACCACCCTACCCGGAGACCCAGAACTACGTGCGCAAGGTGCTTCAATTCCTCTGGGCTGAGGAGGAGTCGCGACAGTCTTGATCGCAAAGCTTGATCGCAAAGCTTGAGCGCACGGCCTGGGCACAGTCTTGCGCGGAAGCAGGTGGAGCGGTCTTCAGTCTTCGCCGATGACGCGATTGTCCTTGGGTCTCGAGAGTAGCTTTTCAGCCTCCGCCTGCTGCCGGGCGAAGATCATTCGATAGTCGGCGTCGTCGCCTTCGGCACGCTCCGCTCGTAGGTTGCGCACGGTAGCCCGGGCTTCCTGGTAGCGCTCCTGGGTCTCGATATGCGTTAGGCGCAGATTAGGTGTGATCTTGTAGACAAAGTACGGCATCCGTCGGGTTCCATCTTGGCTGGCTGAACGGCGCAGCGATGCTGGCATGATCAGCCTGGGTTGGTGATGATTGAGTCTGGTGGTCGCAGATATAGGGGCGCAGTGTCGGTGATCGAGGGCTGAGCATCGGTTTCACCGAGGTTGTACCGATCGCGGATGCTCCCAGCCTGCGCTGCGATCCCCTGCTGATCCTCGGCCAAGATGGCCGATAGATCAGCGTCTTCTTAGCGCAAGTTCTTCTTATAGCTTGGGATCTTGGCATTCCTTGCCTGTGAGAAGTTGGCGAACTCCATGGTCACGCTGGCCAATTGCACATCTTGGAAATCGGCATCGGTGACGATCGCGCCGCGAAGGATGGCGCCGCCGAGCACGGCGCCGGCGAGATCGGCCCCGGTCAGGTCAGCGTTGCGAAAGTTGGCATCTTGCGCCGATGCATTGCGCAGCTGCGCGCCGGTTAGGGTTGCGCCCTCGAGGTTGGCTAGGTTGAGCACGGTAAAGCCGTTGCGCTCGCTGCTGGTCAGGTTAGCTTGCTCGAGATTGGCATTGACTAGGTTGGCATCGTTGAGATGGCTGTCGCGTAGGTCGGCCGCTGAGAGATTGGCCTCGCGTAGGTTGGCCTGAATAAAGAGCGCGCGTGTGGCGGTAACTTGACTCAGATTGCTATGGCAAAAGTCGGTGCCGCGCATGTCGGCCCCGGTCAGACTGGCCCTCTGGAGCTTGGCAAACCGGATCTCCGCCTTGCGTAGGTCGGCGCCGTCAAGGTTGGCGTCGGTCAGGTCAGCGCCGGAGAGTACAGCAACGTTGGCCGGGCGCTCCGTCCCAGCGCGCACCTTGGCCAGATTGGCGGCCTTGAGGTTGGCGTCATTCAGATGGGCGCTGCGGAGATTGGCGCCGGTCAGTATCGCGCCCTGCAGATTGGCGCCGACGAGGTCGCTGAACTCGAGATTGGCATCGGTCAGGTTCACCCCCTGTAGATCCGCGCCATTCAAACGCATATCGCGAAGGTCTGCGCCGACCAGCGAATCGCCCTCAATGCGGGCTAATACTTCAGCCGTTTCTTTGTGCTTGATCTCGACCATCTTATCCTCCTGGGGTTGGCGTAGGTGCTCGTGTTGTTGCTGGTGTTGCTGCTGGTCTTGCTGCTATTAATAGGATTTCCAGCGCATTCCGCTATGCTATCGACCCCGCGCGCCCTTTGCACCAGAAACAAGCGTGCAGCTAATCTGCACCTAAGGAGGAGATGATGAAGCTCGAGACTCTTGCGATCCATGCCGGCTTTGAGCCCGACCCGACCACCAAGGCGGTGGCGACGCCGATCTATCAGACCACCAGCTATGCCTTCGACGATACCCAGCACGGTGCCGATCTGTTCGACCTCAAGGTGCCCGGCAACATCTACACCCGGATCATGAACCCCACCAGCGATGTGCTCGAGAAGCGCGTCGCGGCGATGGAAGGCGGGGTGGGGGCGCTGGCCTTGGCCTCGGGGATGGCAGCGGTGACCAACTCGATCTTCACGCTGGCGCAGGCTGGTGACAATATCATCGCCAGCTCGACCCTCTACGGCGGCACCTACAACCTCTTCGCGCACACGCTGCCGCGTCTTGGTATCGAGGTGCGTCTGGTCAAGCCGAACGAT
This sequence comes from Halochromatium sp., assembly GCA_010912705.1. GTDB lineage: Bacteria > Pseudomonadota > Gammaproteobacteria > Chromatiales > Chromatiaceae > Lamprobacter. The sequence continues at coordinate 31,418 of POWB01000004.1, read as the reverse complement.
ATTGAGACGATGGCGGCCAAGATCGATGCCAAGACCAAGGCGGTCTTTTGTGAGTCGATCGGCAATCCGGCCGGCAACGTCGCCGATCTCCAGGCGATCGCCGACATGGCCCATGCGCAAGGCGTGCCAGTGATCTGCGATAACACGGTGCCGAGCCCCTATCTGTGCCGGCCGTTCGAGCATGGCGCCGACATTGTCGTGCATGCGCTGACCAAGTACATGGGCGGGCATGGCACCACCATTGGTGGCGTGCTGGTCGATTCCGGCAAGTTTCCCTGGGCCGAGCATGCCGAGCGCTTCCCGATGCTCAATGAGCCAGACGTCTCCTACCATGGCGTGGTCTATACCGAGGCACTGGGGCCGGCAGCCTATATCGGCCGGGCGCGCGTAGTGCCGTTGCGCAACATGGGCGCCGCCATCTCGCCCTTTAACAGCTTTCTGATCCTGCAGGGTATCGAAACCCTCCCGGTGCGCATGGACCGGCATTGCGAGAACGCGATTGCGGTGGCCGAGTATCTCAAGGGCCACGCCAAGGTCGAATGGGTGCGCTACGCCGGTCTGCCGGATAGCCCGGATTATCCATTGGTCGAGCAATATATGGACGGCGCCAAAGCCAGCTCGATCCTCTCATTCGGGATCAAAGGCGGCCGCGAGGGCGGTGCCCGCTTCATCGATGCGCTCAAGCTGGCGGTGCGATTGGTGAATATCGGCGATGCCAAGACCCTGGCCTGCCATCCGGCCACCACGACGCATCGGCAGCTCTCGCCTGAGGAGTTGGCCGGCGCTGGGGTGAGCGAGGATCTGGTGCGGCTGTCGATTGGCATCGAGCATATCGACGACATCATTGCTGATCTCGACCAAGCCTTGGCGGCTTAGTAGCACCAATCTACGATGAATATACATTGCTTGATGCATGTGCCCTTTGAGGGGCCAGCCCAGATCGCCGATTGGGCCGAGAGCCGCGGTCATCCGATTGCGTTCAGTCATCTATTTGCTGGCGATGCGCTGCCTGAGCTTGATGCCTTCGATCGTTTGGTCGTGATGGGGGGGCCGATGGGCGTTGGCGATGAGGATCGCTATCCGTGGCTGCGTGCCGAGAAGGCGCTGATTCGAGCGGCAATCGACGCCGGGCATTCGCTGGTTGGTGTCTGTCTCGGCGCGCAGTTGATTGCCGAGGCGCTTGGTGCGCCGGTGAGCCGGAATCCGGACAAAGAGATCGGCTGGTTTCCGGTGCGGCTCACCGAGGCGGCGCGCGCGCACCCCCTATGCAAGGATCTTCCCGCTGAGCTACAGGTTCTACATTGGCATGGTGACCGCTTTGCGTTGCCGTCTGGTGCCCTGAGCCTGGCCGAGAGCGATGCCTGCGCCAACCAAGGCTTTCTGGTCGACGGGCGTATCCTTGGTTTGCAATTCCATCTGGAGATGACGCCGACTAGCTTACGCACGCTCTGCAGCCACTGCGCCGATGAGCTGGTACCGGGCCCCTTTGTACAGAGCGCGGAGCAGATGCTCGCGGTGTCGCCGGTACGCTACGAGGAGACGGCGCGGGTGCTGGAGGTGCTGCTCGATCGGCTTGCATAGACAGGACCTGATCTAGGTTGCTTCGCCTCTGTGGTGGCACGGATAAGCAGGGTTTGGAACGCAAGCTGGGTATGAGCAACTAATGGGCCATGGAATCAGCGCCACTGACTGGGCGCTGTGGATCAAGACCTGCGAGAGAGAACTACTAATGAGGATGCAACAACTGCTGCGAGGTACCCTGGCTCCGGCACTGACCTTTCTGGTCGGCCTGGCAACCGGGGCTTGGGTCGTCTCGGGCGAGGTCGACCTGACTAACCCTGAGATGGCCACCACCAATACCATCGACCTCGGCGCGCCGGCGACCTCTCCATTGGACTCGGCCGACACACTCGATTCAGCACTGTCGGTGACGACCGACCCGCCCTCGGTCGCCCCTGAAGACGACCCAGAGGCTGCCGAGTCTGAGCCGGCGTTGATTTCAGCCGAGGCGCAGCAAGTCTTATTGGCCCGTCTGGACGAGCTGTCGCAGGGCTGGGGCCGCATGCAAGCCGAGCTGGTTGCACTGCAGCAGCGAGTGGTGAGCCTGGAGCGACGCCCGTTGGCTGCCGCGGATGATGACTCAACCGCTGATCGGGCTGATGCGGCGCGGCCGCGCACGCCGCAAGAGCAGCGCACTGCCTTGGTTCGCGCCGGGGTCCCTGCGGGCACTGCCGATGAGATCCTCTGGCGTCGCTCGCAGTTTGAACTCGGTCGGTTGGAACTGCGCGATCAGGCCCTGCGCGAGGGCTGGCTCGGCAGCGACCGCTACCGTGAAGAGATGCGTGCGCTGAATGCCGAGCGCGTGTCACTGCGCGATGAGCTCGATGTCGAGGCCTACGATCGTTACCTCTACGAGACCGGCGAAACCAATCGGGTCAGTGTCGATTCGGTCATCGCTGGCTCCGCTGGGGATCAGAGTGGCTTAATGCCGGGCGACATCATCGAGCGTTACGGTGATGAGCTTGTGCTGGATTTCAACGATTTGCGCTCAGCAACCAGTGCTGGTGCGCGTGGAGAGCTGGTGCCGGTGCAGGTTAGACGAGGTGGCCAAATTGTCGAGGTCTGGCTGCCGCGCGGCCCAATCGGTATCCGGCTTGATGCTGCCCGAGTTGACCCGAATGGCTAATTTCACGCCGGCTGTCCGGGCCGTGAGGACCTGCGCAGGATCTTGGCGATGGCGCCGCCTTATCTATGTAGATGCGGAAAACCAGCCAGTACCCAGTCTGCAGTCGGGGTCACCTCGATGAAAGGCATCGTTTTCGTTGAGTTTCTCGAGATGGTCGAGTCGACATTCTCGGCCGAGATGGCCGACGACATCATCGACGCTTGCGACCTGTCCTCTGGTGGGGCCTATACCAGCGTCGGCACTTACCCTCATTCCGAGATCGTTAGAGAAGGTCCAGCAGGCGACCTATGATGTGGTGCTGATGGACTTCATCATGCCGGGGATGGACGGGCTCGAGACTACGCGCTGCATTCGAGCGATGGCGCTTGCTTCTCAGCCGCGTATCGTTGCATTGACGGCGAACGCCTTTGCCGAGGATCGCGAGCGGGCCTCAGCAGCAGGCATGGACGCTTTTCTCAGCAAGCCGTTGCAGCTCAAGCAGCTGCGCCATGAGCTATGTACCGCCTGTTTGAAGAAGCATACCCCGAGCAAGGTCGTTGATCGCTGAATGGACGTCTTGCCGAGCGCGATGCGCTGTCTTTATGCGTCGCTTCACTAGGGCCAGGTTTCGTCAGTGTTTAATCTGTGAGCATCTGCGCTATCTGTCTTATCCGCCGTTCTACAGGTTTATACGAAGGTAACCCCAAGATGTCTATTGATGAGATTAAATCCCAACTTCAGGCTGAGCTTCCGGTCCTGCTCCAACAGGACACCGGTTTTCGCCGTTGGCTAGAAGATCTGATCCGCCGCACCGCGGTGTCTGCCGAGCGCTTTGACGACCGCTTCGATCGGGTGCTTCGGGAGCTTGCGGCTGATCGCGAGGAGCAGGCGCGCAAGTGGGAAGAACAGAACCGCAACTGGGAAGAACAGAATCGTTTCAATCACCAACTGCTCGATGAGATCAAGCAGACCCGTATTCGACAAGAGCAAGGGATCGGCGCCCTAGGTGCTCGCTGGGGCTTGGCGTCCGAGGCCAGCTTCCGTTCCGCGCTCAAAGGAATCTTAGAGAAGTCCTTTGGCGTCGAGGTCATCAACGTCAACGAATTTGATGACGAGGGGACGGTCTTTGGCGTGCCCGATCAGGTCGAGATCGACATCATCGTCCGCAATGGCGATCTCATCCTCTGTGAGCTCAAGTCGTCCATGTCGAAATCGGACATCTACACCTTCGACCGTAAGGTGGCGTACTACCAGCGCCACCACGGGCGCGAGGTCAGCCGTAAGCTCGTCATCTCACCGATGGTTCGGCCGGAGGCGCGGCCGGTGGCGGAGCGGCTGGGTATCGAGGTCTTCGGGTATGCCGAGGACGTGACCAATCTTTGAGGACCGATACAGCGCTTTGCCGCTGAGACCTCCCGGACTCTTCCTCTGGGTAGAATGAGCCCGAACGCTGTTCAACAGCGATCGGGCTCCTCAGCTGTTTAGGGCGTTGGCGGTCCCGGCTTGCGTTTCCAACCCGACTGGACCTCACCGATGATGACGTTGCGGAACTTGGCAACGACGCCATCTCCGACCTTGACGCTTTCAAGCAGCGCCGGGTCGTCGACATCGAAGGTTCGGGTCTGGTTTGGCCCTTTCACCGTCACTGTGCCGGCCGCCTTGTTGACGCCGACGATCTCGCCGGTGACCGTCAGGGTTTCGGTCATCGTGCCACTGGGCTTACTGCCCGAATCCCGGTCGACTTCTACCGTGGTGTCCATGGCGATGGGTGTTCCAGCATCTGCCGGAGTCAGGCCGATCAGCGCGCTGCTAATCTCGGTGATGGTCACCTTGTCACCGATCTTGATCTGATCGATGCGGCTCACCTCCGGTGGCACGTGCAGGACATGGTAGACGCCATCCGCATCCTTCAGTGTCATCAAGCGAGTCTCTGTATTGACGACCATCACCTTTCCTTGGAGATAACTGCCACCCATTTCGGCGATGACTGGCTCGACTTCTTGCGACAAGCCAACGCCCGGGATGGTGGCGCCAGTGAACAGCAGGATGCCAAGGGCGAGACTAAGTGCTCTTTTCTGCATGAACTATCCTCATCTTCTTAGGCAGTGGGAAGGAACGGTGACCCGCGAGGAAGGTCGCCATACCAACTTGATGGCCTGTGCACGTTAGACTGCTCCTAGCCTGGGTGCAAGTGTTGCGAGCTGAGTCCGGTCATGCCGGCTCTAAGGTGGCGTTATTAATTGTTCGGTGCGGTCGTTTGATCGCAGCTTGGTAGTGCTACAGATATGTTGGTCTCGAGTAGATGACGTTGTCCCCAGTGACTGGATCATCGCGCCATGACTTCTGAAGACACAGATCTAGAACACCACCATCTACTTCATCATGTCGTTGATGACATTCTTGAACCAGCTATGGGCGTAGCTCACTTCCCGCTTGCGGATCTCGGGACTCGCATTTGCCGGTGAGACGCCCCCGGAGCCAGGGATTGGCTCGATGCTATTGGTCTCGGCATCCAGGCTGTAGACCGCGGCCACGGAGATGCCGAAATCCTCGCCGACGATGCTGTAGCAGGTGTTGACGAAGGTCGGGTCGCCCGGCTCCTTGCCTTGAAAGCGCGCGGCGATGGCCGCGGCGGCGACCTTGGCCTGGGAGTTGGCGGCATAGGCGGACTTGGGCATCTTGGAGGCGCTGGAGGCGTCGCCGAGCACATAGATGTGCTGGTGGCGGGTGGATTCGAAGGTGCGCTTGTCGACAGGGCACCAATCGCCGTCCACCAGATCCGCCGCAAAGGCGATGGCGTTCGCCTTCTGTGGTGGGATGATGTTGACCACGTCGCCCTGGAAATCCTCGACCAGACCGACCAATGTCCGAGTGCTGGCATCCAATCCCTCGATAGCGCCGCCCTGCGCGGCACTGACCCACTGGATCATGCTGTCATCGGTGCCGTAGCCATAGAGCTTGGTCCAGCCTTCGATATACAAGCCCTGTTTAGAGAAGGCGTCCTTGGCGTCGAGGATGGTGATCTTGGCCCGTGGCTTGTGGTGCTTGCAGTAGAGGGCGATCTGCGAGGCGCGCTCGTAGGGGCCAGGCGGGCATTTGAACGGATTGGGCGGAGCGACGATGATCACATGTCCGCCTTCGGGCATGGACTCGATCTGATTGCGCAGCAGTTGGGTCTGCGGCCCTGCGTACCAGGCGTGGGGAATGCTCTGGTTTGCGATCTGCTCGTCGTAGCCCTCGATGGCGTCCCATTTGAAGCCGACACCAGGCGAGACGATGCAGGCGTCATAGTCGAAGCGGCTGCCGCCGGCGGTCTGGACACGCTTGCGCTCGGGGTCGATGCCGACCACGCTGTCTTCAATCACCTCCACGCCATAGCCGCGCAGACCATCGTAGCCGAAGGTCAGTGATTGCAATGTGCGATCGCCACTCAACACCTCGTTGCTCATGAAGCAAGAGGTATAGGCCGGCTTCGACTCGATCAGGGTCACCGCTATGTCTGGGGCAAGCTTGCGGAGGTACTTGGCCGCCGTGCAGCCGCCGACGCCGCCGCCGACAACGACCACTCGGCGCGCGGCTCCCAACACCAGCGATGGAAAGCCCAAGGTCGCCAGGGCAGCGCCACCACCGGCGGCTTGGATGAAGGTTCGACGGTTTAGAGGTGTCACGATGCTGATCTCCGCCGCTAATCTACTGCTGGCTGCCGTAGTAATTGACCAGGGCGGGGATGGCGTCTCCCCCTGCCTCCTCGATGGCAGCGTCGACCTTGCGCTGCATCTTGCGCGGCCATTTGCGTTTGCCGCTGATGAAATCCTCCATGGTGAAGTGTAGGTAGGGCATCCACTGGCCGGCGAGGGTGCCGGCATCGCCAGGGCGACCGCCGTTCTCGTGGCACTTCTCGCAGTAGTCATCGTGAAGACGGGCACCCTGCTCAGCGAGCCTCGGGTCGTATGGCTGCGGGAACAGACGCAGGCGTTGGCTGGCGAAGAACCAGCCCATCGCCTCGAACTGCTCGTCGGTGTAGGCCTTGGCAATGCGGTTCATGATGCTGGGATTGCGCTCATCCTGGCGGTAGGCCTTCATGGCATCCACAAAGACCTCGGGGTCCATACCGGCAATGGCGGGCATGGATGGTCCAACGCTGGAGCCGTCGGTGCCGTGACAACCGGCACAGGTGAAGGCCAGCGCCTGACCGGATGGCCCTGCCGGAAGCCTGGCTGACTCCGCCGAGAGTTGGAACGGTACCAGGGCTAGCAGGGCCAGCAGGCTCAGCAGTCGATTGCAACCCTGTGTGTTGATGGTCTTCTTGCTGTTCATGTTCTTCATCTCCATCAGCTTGGCGCGGTCACCAGACCGATCAGCACCAGTGTGAGCAGGGCCAGGCCGGCCATGATCAGCACCGTCGTGATGAAGGAGGCCGCCAGCGAGGCCCGGCGCGACGGACGTTGGACCAGGTGCTTTTCCAGCTCTCCGTTCTCCACCAGCCGATCGTATTCGAGCCGGTGGTCGTGCTTGAACTCATCGATGGGAATCACGCCGGTGAAGATGGCCGTGCTCATCGGGAAGCGCTCTGGGCGGAAATGCACATTAAAGAAGTGCACCGAGTTCAGGAAGATGGCCGCCAAGAGGGCCTCTTCGGCGTGCACCAGGTTGGCGATATTGAAGCTCCAGCCCGGCAGGACGAGGGAGGTGATCCCCGGCATGAACAGCACGAGCCCGGACAGGCCAATCACCATGGCCCCCCAGAACGGCGCCCAATAGTCGAACTTCTGCCAGTAGGTCCAGTGGTTGAACTGGGGACGCGGCCCAAAGCCGAGGAACCATTTGAACATGTCCTTCAGATCCTGCAGATCCTTCCAGTTAGGCAGCAGTGAGGTGCTGCCAAACCATTCAAAGGTCGCGCGGTTGCGCCGGATATTGCGAATGGCCAGGACCAGATGCAGGATGAAGATGCTCAGCCAGATGACGGCCGCGGTGCGGTGGATGATCGCCTCCATCCGGATGCCGCCTAGGAAATCCACCACCGCCTTGGCCCAAGCAGTATGCGAGAACAGCAGCGTGGTGCCGGTGAGGATCAGCGTCATGGTGGCGACGGCGAAAAGGAAGTGAATCCAGCGCCAGACAGCCGGGAAGCGGCGGTAGTAGACCAGGTCGGGCTTGCTCAAGTCCTCATTGAAGCCCTTGCCCTGGCGGCGATCCATGACTTCGCGATAGAGCCACAAGAGCACATGAATCCAGAAGAAGCCCATGACCGCGAAGATCAGGGTCTCCATGAATACCTTGAAGGCCCAGAGATCCGGGTAGTTTTCCGGGTCGTTGGCATCACCGTGGGGCCAGAAGCTGAGGAAATTCTTGTTAGCGTTCTCGTGGCAGTTGCGACAATTTTCCAGGCGATTATTGGCGTGGATCTCCGAGGTTGGATCATCCTCGCTCTTGACTAGGTGTCCGCCGTGGCAGTCGTGACACTTGGCCGCCTCGGTGTAGCCGAGGCGGTGCACCTGGCCATGATAGGAGTCGAAGTAGGTGCGCTGGGCCTCTTGGTGGCAGTCGCCGCAATGCTGGGTGATGGCGAGCTGAGCCTTGTCCGTCTCGGTGGGGGCGATCTCGTGGGTACTGTGGCAGTCGGAGCAGACCGCCGCCTCGCTGTCGCCCTCTTCTAGGACGGCCTTGCCGTGATCGGAGGTGCGGTACTCGTCGAGCGCCTCCTCATGGCAGCGGCCGCAGACCTGGGGGTTCTTGAGCCGGAACTCGGACCGCTGGATGCTGCCAAGCTCGCCGACGTTGTGGCCGTCGTGACAGTCGTAACAGGTGGCATTGGTATGGGATTGGTCGAGTGCGTTGGGCTGCGCGTGGATCGACTGCATGTAGCTGTCGATCTGCTCGTTGACCACCGCGAGGCGGGCGTATTCGCCGTCTGGGTCATCCTTGTGCTGTTCCCAGGTCTCGCGGTGGCATTCGACGCAGCCGACGACGACAGCGGGTGCCTTGCGATGGGGCACGCGGTCGATGGTGACGTGGCAGCTGGTGCATTGCTGCGAGCCGTGAACGCTGTTCTCGATCTGCTTGCTATGGACAAAGATCGTTACCGGGCTGCCGTCGTCGCGGACATCGGTCTTTTGCTGCTCGTCGCCGTGACAGGTTAGGCAGCGCTCGTTGGGAATGATCCGCTTGCCGGTTTCAGGATCGAAGTTGTCGATCATCAGCCCTTCGTCGGGCTCTGTCGTCCCGCCCAAGGGCTGCGTCGTCGCCAAGGCAGCGGGAACGATCATCGCGCCTAGAAGTGTTGCCAAGAGGCAGACAACTCCCGCGGTAGCCATGCGTCTTGGCATCGTTGCTCCTCCGGTTTCCTCAGGAATCTTATTGTTTTGCTGAAGGTTACGCCAGCCATCCAGGGGGCAGCCTGTTGGGGCGCTCACTCGCGAGTAGGCCACTCCAATGTCAGCGGTCTAGTCGCTTCCTCATTAGCAATGGCCATTGCTTGTCGATCAGGCATTCTGCGCGTGTGCCTTGAAAATGATCAACGACCGCGGCTGATTAAAGAGGCATTTCTCTGATGCAGGTCAAGTTTGTCGTGTTGCGATATCGAGGCGAATGCAACAATTGCTCAGGACTGGGCGCGAGGCAATCAGGTATTGCAACATCCAGGCATTCAGAGACTCGGCGAAGAACGGCCGCTATCCTAGGGGGTGAGCGTCTTCGTCTTACGACAGATCAGCCTGACCGCGCCGTAATGAAACGCGATGTCCGGCCGTAATCGCACCCGATCGAAGGCGGTTGCCATCGCCCGCTGCATCTCGGTCGTCGCATAGCCGTGGGCGAGCATACGCTCGGCGCCAGACTCGAGGAGCTCGCGCAGATACTGAAGCTGATCGGCCCGATTGCGTGTGCTGTCGCGGCTGCTGATCACAGCTCGCGGTGTTTCGACCAGCACCTCGACACCCAGCACCTCGGTACCCAGCGCTTCGGCGATCGGCCTGAGTCGGCTGCCGATGAAGGGGTCGCCGCCGCCGATCTCGGCCTGGCAGCGATTGAAGGCGTCCCACCAGGCCGAGATTGCCGGCTGTGGCGGGTCGAGCCCGAAGCTGTGGTTGTCGACCTCGGTCAGGATCAGCGAGCCGGTCGGCTTGACCACGCGCAGCAACTCACGGATGACGGACGCGGCATCGCTGACATGCTCGAGCAGCCAGATAGTCATGCCGATATCAAAGCTGTCGTCGGCAAAGGGTAGGGTGCCGGCATCGCCCTGGACCAGGCTGATGCGCTCATGTTGCGCGAGCCAGGCGCGTCCTGCCTGCAGATGCAGGGCGCTGAGGTCGAGTCCGGTTAGTGTTAGCTGCGGCGCGCGCGCTTCAATCAGGTGCAGCTCTGCGCCGACCGCACAGCCGACCTCCAACAGGCTTTGGGCGCCGCTGAAGTCAAGGCCGTCGAAGACCGGCGTCGAGAGCATCTGCGCCTGCGCGATCAGGCGTAGACGCTCTGCGTCGCTAAAGCCGTGGATGTAGTGTTCTGCCACTGCTCGACCGCCTAGGCGCCGCTTCAACCTGCCGCGGTCAGTGCCCGACGCAGTTGCACCCCGTCGATGAAGGTCAGCCTCGGGACTGCGGACTCACCGCGGCTCTCGAGCAGGCGCTCGTAGTCGCTCCAGTCGGCATGATTGAGCAGGACGATTTGGTCATCGGGCTGCGCGGCTCGATGTGCGGGAGCCGGCATGGGTGCTGATGCTGCTGTGTCGGCAATGCGCTCTGCGGTAGCGGCCATGGCGAGCCTCGGGTAAGAGTGGGGCTGCGCCTTAGCTTAGCAGGCATCGCAAAGCTCGATCTCGGCGCTGATCGGTAGGTCGCTGGCCCCGCGCCCTGTTGCGACGATGAGGATATGGTCGTCGTTGCTGACCAAGTTGTATCGTACTGCCGACCAAGCCAAACTGCTGTCTGTGCTCTACGACTTGGTTGCCCCCACAGCCTTGCGGTTGCCGAACTCGACGCAGCACTGGGCCACTATGGCGACATCGCTGTCCGCAATTCATCAAGGGCCTTGTTGGAAATACACCATGACAAACCTCGCGGCGCTATACCAAACCGACTATGCCACTTGGGCACAACGCAATGCCGAGCTGCTGCGCGAGCGCCGTTTCGACGAGCTCGATCTAGAGCATTTGCTCGAGGAGCTGAGCGATATGAGCAAGAGCGATCGGCGCGAATTGCGCAGCCGCTTACTGGTCCTGCTCGCCCATTTGCTGAAATGGGAATACCAATATGGCCAGCTCTCTGAGCGCTGGCGCGAATTCGACGGCCGCAGCTGGCGCTCGACGATCGTCGAGCAACGCAAGCAGCTGAGCGATCTCCTGAGGCAATCGCCCGGGCTGAAGGGCGTTCTCGTCGACACCATTGAGGCGACCTACCCCGATGCCGTCGAGCTAGCCTGTGACGAAACCGGTCTGCCGCTGGAGACCTTCCCCGAGCACTGCCCCTATCCCTCCGAGCAGTTGCTTGATAAGCGCTTCTATCCTGAGCCTCGAGCGTAATAATGCCGCGAGCCGGTCCAGGGTCATGCCCGCGCGCCAGCTTCAACCTGCCGCGGTCAGCGCCCGACGCAGTTGCCGGATGGCCTCAGTCTGGGTCGACGCGCTCATGCAAGATTCGATCAGCGCAGGATCGAGCTGTGGTAGCTTGCGGCTGCGCTCGAGTCGTTGATACTGGTCGCCCTCGAGGCCGTAGAACTGCAGCCGCCCTTGCTGCCAGAACCAGACCTCCGGTACCTCGAGCGCGCGATAGACCTCGAGTTTGTTCAGCCCGCCGCTGGTGCGCACCACCTCGATGGCGATATCCGGTCGGCAGGGTTCCTGCGCAAAGGGTTCGAGAAGATAACACTCGTCGGGCTCGGCGCCCTTTTCGGCGAGTTCCGATTTGATGGTCCAGGAGCCCGCTCCACCTAAGGCAACATCCATCTCCAAGGCCCAAATCTCGATTAGTCGGGCAAGGGTCTTCTTGTCAGACTCGTGATACCAAGATGGCGTCATCAGCTCCAGCGCTCCGTCGATAAAGGTCAGCCTGGGGATCGCGGATTCACCGCGGATCTCGAGCAGACGCTCGTAATCGCTCCAGTCGGCATGATTGAACAGGACGATCTGGTCGTCGGGCTGCGCGGCTCGACCTGCGGGAGCCGGCATGGTTGCTGGTGCTGTTGTGTCGGCAATACGCTCTGCGGTAGCGGCCATGGCGAGCCTCGGGAGAGAGTGGATCTGCGCCTTAGCTTAGCAGGCATCGCGCAGCCCGATCTAGGCTCTGGGGGGCTGCCGTCGAGGTATTGGTAGCGGGTGCCGCGCCGGCCTCTCCACCCTGGCCCGTTTCTCCCGCACTCGGGCAGGTGTCCCCCGACGGATGATTCTGTACCAGAACCACGGCACAGGCGCCAATGACCACGGCGTCACGAAAGATCTCACGGGGGTGTACGACGCAGGTGTCGCGAGTCCCGTGTGCGATGTCACGAGCCCCCAACACGGCATTGCGTCCCCCGAGGAGCAAGACCGTGAACTCCTCGTGAGTTCGAAAGGCGACGTCTTCCTGCAGGTAGAGGGATAAGGGATAGGAAAACCAGGCCACCCTGAGCGTCCAGGTTGGCCTCGGCTGATCCGGCAAAATGCAGGCCGCGTTTCTGGAATTTTCTTGGTCCTCGCGAGGAACCACTGCTGGGCCGACCACCGGTCGCGCTACGCCAATGCCGCCAGGCCAGCCAACGGACAGCCACCGGGAGAGAAAGCGGCCAGAACGCATGCCGTTTGGGTACCAACGCGTATGGCTGCACAAGGCCCTCTATTGGCGGTGCCAAGCAAAGACACCCCAGGCAATGCCGTGGTCGGAGCGATCGTAAGAAACCTTCATGACCCGCTAGCGGGGCGAAATCGTTCGGAGATCTATACCGGGCTAATGCCAAATTTTCGGTTTTTCATTCACCGATAATGGCAAAGTTCTCCGTCAGCAAGGAACGCAGCTGACCCTGACATTCACTCGGGTTGCTGATGAACTCCTCACAGGCGTTGTCATGCTGGTTGTAACAAGCGAAACCGAAAGTACCTTGCCAGTTTCCAGTCCACTGGCAAGAAGTTGGTTCATTCAGATCCTCTCCTCCGCCACCACGGGATCCGCTAGCCGCCACTGCACCAGCAAACAAGAAACCAAGGGCGAGAACCCCGAACAGAGCGTATGTTTTCATCGAAAATAACTCCAGGAAGCACGAGTGGGTCTTTCGTCTATTGTTGCAAGTCAATTGGCACACTTAATGTGGGGACTAGGCATTCTCTCCCCCCAGAAGACGATTGGAATCGCAATTTTCGATTCATGTTCTTTGCCATTAGAGTCCTTACAAACTGCCGTTATGAAGTCGCTTCGTCCATAACCATTGTCAAAGTTCCTACAACTTTTCGATGCGCCTCGGCCATGTACCAGCCTGCCGTCGTAAACCCCAATACACTCATCGATCATTATGCTTAAACCAGTGCCTTCAGGCTTTGGATACTTGGAGCTGCAGTTCATTACAGGTGGGTCGCTGTGCCTATCCCTATCTAACACCACGCAACCGTAACAATGGTCGTGAAAGGTGGGGTTATTTAAGCCGGTACAACTGCTTCTGTAAATAGGGTTTGCTGGATCATCAGCGCTTGCCCAATCAACAACCAAGAAACCGAGGGCGAGGACCCCGAGCAGAGCGTATGTTTTCATCGAAATAACCCCTTTAGCAATTGGTTACAGAGCAGTCAGTTGGCAACCCTTGATGGGCAATTCAAGCCTGATGGCGGCGGGTCCGGGATTTATGGTGCGTCTGCTGGGATTGCGGTTCCGGCGCGTTGCGCGTCGACTACCCGCCGGATCTTTGTGTTGTAAGGGGGCAAAGGTTCGACAGGATTTTAATATGACCATAAAAACACCGTGCAGCTTGCAGTGTTTCCCCGGAAATGGAGTCAATATGTGAAATGCAGAACACTATCAGGGCTGGAGAAGGATCTCCAACCCTGCTATTTTATGCACTTCCTGAACTCTTCCCTGGCGTTACTTCTGCACTTCGGAGGCCATTGATGATGGTCTTGGTCACATTTGCGAAAACTGACTTTTAACTCGAAACAACAATGGGGTACATCCCCTTTATGCTTTTTCCATTCTTCTTTATTGTAACAGATATCAGGCAACTCGGTGGTCAACTCGCCCTCGGCAGGTGGAATTAACAAGCTCCAGCCATCATCGGCTGAACAGTATGTGCTCGGCAAAAGCAGCATCGCGAGGGTGAGAAGAGGTGCATACAGGAGGTGCGTTCTTGTTCTCATGATCTTCTCCTTGTGAGATTTGGAAGGCCGGAGCATAAGTCAAATATCGACACCATGTCCATGACATTTTCTTCAAAGTTTATACTGCGTTGATTGCCTAAGCCTTAGTTGGAGCGCTCGCCATTTCGACTGTTCGATTGCCGTGGCTCACTTAAGAAAAAGTCGACCACGCAATGATCATCGTCAATGACGACCCGCCCGAAAAGAAAAAATCTATTGGTAAGCAGGACACACACAAACCAATTTTCTTGAGGCTCGATCAAGGCAGGCAGCGACCTCAATCGGCTTGAATTGGCGATCGATCATTTCTCCTATGAACGCAGTGCAATGATGGGATCAACCTTCGAGGCTTGGACGGCGGGATAGAAGCCAAAGAAGACGCCAATGGCGGCGGAGACCCCAAAACCGAGCAGCAGCACGGGCAGGGTGACAAAGAACCCCCAACCGGCGAAGTAGGCGACGACCCAAGCGGCCAAGGCCCCTAGCACCAGCCCGAGCAGACCGCCGATCAGGGCCAAGATGACGGCCTCGATCAGGAACTGCCGACGCACATCGCGCCGGCGCGCGCCGATGGCCAGGCGCACGCCGATTTCGCGCCGGCGTTCGGTCACGGACACCAGCATGATATTCATCACGCCGACACCGCCGACCACCAGCGAGATACTACCGATGGCGCCCAGCATCAGCGTGAGCAGTCGCAGCTGCTGCTGCATTTGCGCGATCATCTGCTCGGGGCTGCTGAATTCCGCGTCGAGGCCTGGGAAGTGTTGCGCGAACCATTGCCCGGCTTGCTCGATACTGGCTTGATGCGCCAGCCCGGGCTTGATGCGTGCGGCAAGGGAATCGATTTCGCCGCCGTCTAGGCGACTGAGGGCGCCGATGGGGATGATCAAGGAGTGATTGACATCGGTCCCGCCGAACAGATCCTCCGGTGCACGCTCGAGCAGACCAATCACGCTGTAGATCCGGCCATCGATCGCCAAGGTGCTGCCGGGCGCCAACAACTGCCCGGCGTCAGCATAGGCATTAGCCACCTGCTGTCCGACCACGGCAAAGCGCTGGTAATGATCGAAAGGCGAGATGAAGCGCCCAGCGGCCAGCTCCAGACGGTACAGTGCCTGCATATTGGCGGTGCTGCCGAGCTGAGTGAAAAACTGTTCCTGACCGCCTAGTTCAAACCACACACCCGCCTCGATGCTGGGGGTGACGACTGCGAACCAGGGGGCCAGGCCTTGCTCGACCCGTGCCAGGTCGCTCACCCCTAGGCCCTGATCCGGCTCGGGGGCGCGCAGTCGGATGCTGATCAGGTCGGTGCCCATGTCCTCGAAGCGCTTGAGGGTTTCGTGACGCACCATGCCGCCGATGCTGAGCATGGCCACCACCGAGCCGGTGCCGATGATGATGCCAATGAGCGCCAATATCGAGCGTTGTTTGGTGGCCAGCAGGTTACGCATGGCTTCGAGAATATTGGCCCAGATGCTCATCAGAATCGGATCGCGGTGCGTCACTCAAGCGGCGAGCGCGTCATGCTCGACCAGCAGACCGTCGCGCATGCGCAGCAGCCGCGCGCATTGGGCGGCGATGCCGGAATCATGGGTGATGATGAGGACGGTGGTACCCTGCTCATGGTGAAGGCGCAGAAAAATATCCATGATCTCCTGCCCCACCCGGCTATCGAGCGCGCCTGTGGGCTCGTCGGCCAGGATCAGGCTCGGCTCCCCGACCAGTGCTCGGGCCACGGCCACCCGCTGTTGTTGTCCACCGGACAGCTCATTCGGCCGATGATGGTCGCGATCGCCCATGCCGACGGCATCGAGCATCGCGCGCGCCCGCGCCAAAGCCTCGCGCCTGGGCAGACCGCGATATTGCAATGGCAGGGCGACATTGTCGCGTGCATTCAAGCGCGGCAGCAGATTGAACTGCTGAAAGACGAAGCCGATGCGCTCGTTGCGCAAGCGCGCCAGGCTGGGCTCATCGAGCTGGCCGATGTCCTCACCGGCGATGCGATAGCGGCCCGCGCTCGGGCGGTCAAGCAAGCCTAGGATATTCATCAGCGTGGATTTGCCAGAGCCCGAGGTCCCCATGACCGCGAGCAACTCCCCGGCGGCCACCTCAAAGCTGATGCCTTTGAGAATCTCGAGTCGAGCCGGACCGATCTGAAACTCCTTGCGGATACCTTCCAGCTCCAGCAGCCTGTTCTGCGATAAGGACGCATTCATGGCGAGAGCAGAATCTCCATGCCAGGCTCAAGGCCTTCGAGCACACGCACGCTGTCGATGTCGGTCAGCCCCAGAATCACGGGCGCCCAGGATGCCACGCCATCTCGGCGAACCCGCACGCGCGGCCCATCCGGGCCCTGGTCGACGGCGCCGATGGGTATCATCAGGGCCTCGGGCTCGTCTTCAACGATGATGTCCGTCTGCGCGGTCATGCCGACGCGCACCTCTGCGCGTGCCTCGACGGAAAGGTCGCGGACTTCCACCAAGAGGTCGAAGGTCGGAGCGGCCCGGCCTTGCTCGGGATTGGCCTGCGCCGACACCCACGCCACCTGACCCTCGAGACGCCAATCGGGGAAGGCCTCGCCAGTCACCACTGCCGCCAACCCTGGTTGCAGGTGGGTGATCTCGAGCTCATCGACCGCCGCGCGTACCGCGAGCCCCGTCATGTCGCCGATCGCCAGAACCGCGACACCCTCCTTGACCTGGGCGCCGACGTTGAAACCGCCCTCGCTGCTCGACTCCTTGCTGTCGTTCGGCGCCATCACCACGCCATCCACAGGCGCCACCACCTGGGTTAGAGCCAGTTTGCGCTCCCATTCGCGCATCTGAAACTCGGCGTTCTCGAGCTTCAGCCGCGCCACCGTGACCTTGTCCGCACTGCCCTTCTCCTGGGTGCTGGCCAGTTCCTCCTGCGACTGCGTGACTTCCATGCGCGCCGCGGCGATCTGCTCTTCCAACGCCTCCAGCTCGGAGGCCGCGACGATGCCCAGTTCCAGCAAACGCCGAGTCTCTTTGGCCTTGTGCTCGAGGGTAAGCAGGCTGGATTCAGCGCGCGTCACGCCGCGACGGGCACGATGCATCTCGGTGCTTTGCTCCCAGTTCTCCAGGTGCTCGAGTTCCTCGATCAAGCCCAGATAAGTGGCCCTCGCATCGCGGTATTGCACCCGCGCGGGCTCCGCGGCAATCGTGAACAACACATCCCCAGCGGCAACGGATTGACCGAATTCAACGAAACGCTCGGCGATGGTGCCATCGAGCGCCGCCATCAGGTTGACCATTTCGATCGGCTCGAGCTGGCCGACGAGTTTCAGGCTCACCTGCTGCCGGGTTGGCTCGAGCCGCAACACCAGATCCTCGCTTCGTGCCAGTCCTGCCGCATCCGCGACCGACGCGCCTGGCGCGACATGGTGATGGCCGAGGTTCCAGGTATAAAGACCAATGCCAACGAACACCAGCATTACGAAGCCCGTCGCCAGTGAGCGCACCAGGGTGATCTGACGCGTGAGTGCCATCAGTTCCTGGTTGCGGCTCTCAAGCGTGCTGTAGGACTCACTGAGCGCGCGATTGCTCTCGGTCAGCTCGGCATTGAGCGCTCGATCCTGTTCACGCAGCGCTTCAAGCTCGGTGATGTCGTTAAGCAGCGCGACCACGCCCAGGCGTCGACCTTGGCGATCGCGCAGGAGCGAAGTGGTCACCGCGATGGCCCGATCCGCGATCTTTTCTCGTCGCAACCAGAACACCCGATTCTGCACAGAATTGGCTTGATAGGCGGCATCCAGCACCGCCTGAACCAATTCATCGAGCGACTCATCGGCTACGAAAACAGCCGCGAAGGGCTGCCCGATCACCACATCGGAACGAACCTCGAGCAGGCGCTCAAGCGCTGGATTGACTGCCATCACCGTGCCGTTGTCATCCAGCACGATGACGCCATCGCGAAGAGAATGGAGAATCCATTCGGGTACAACCGCGTCCATGATCAGGATGACTCGTTTGCTCGCATTGGGCTAACACTGTTTCGTTTAGGTTGATTGGTTCAACACCCCGCGCCCATCAGGCGCCTCTCAGCAACCTTCAGGGGCCGGCAGGAATGGGAAGATCGGCGATTTCGATGCGCCAGGTCTCGAGCGTGGTCCCCAAGGTTTCGTCAAGCGAAGTCAAGGCATTGAGATAGCTGACCATCGAATTCAGCTCGGCATTTTGCGAATTGACTAGATCGTTCTGAAACTGCACAACCTGGAAGTTGGTTGAACGGCCCAGGTTCAGTTTCTCGCGCTCAACGGCGAGCTGCTGCTCTTGGAGTTCGCGTGAGCGCCGGGACAAATCTACCTGCCGGCGTTGGATCTCGATGTCGCGCATGGCATTCAGAATCTCGCGCCCGATGCGCTCGCGCAACTCAGTCAAGGAATTCTCCGCCTGACGTTGCTGAACTTCCGCACTCACCCGGCGTTCCCGCTGCGATCGATCAAACAGGGGCACGATCAGATCGATGCCGACCGACCAGCCTTCGCCGATTGGCTGTCTCGGCAGCGGATCGATCCAGCGCTCTGAGCGACTGGTGATGCCTCGACTGGCGGTGAGATTCAGCGTCCATTCACTATCGTTCTCGGCCAGTTGCAGCTCGAGTTTGCTGTTGTCCAGCGCTAGCCGTGCCTGAAGATAGTCTGGCCGTTGCTCGAGCGCGATAGCAAGGAGCCGTTCGTAATCCACCTCGACATCGACAACCTCAATGGGCTCGGTTGGGTGAATACGGATGTTGCTGTCTAGATTCAGCAGGCCAATCAGAGTCAGGCGGGTCTGATCAAGATTGTTTTCACTGCTGGCCAGCGCCACCTCGCGACTGGCCACGTCGGCTTCGGCCTGGATTAGGTCCTGCCTGGCCATGCGCCCAGCAGCGATCTGCTCACGGTTGGTCTGGACCAGTTGGCGGGCGCGCTCGAGCGCACGACGCTCGATCTCGAGCTGCCCCCGGGCTAGCATCAGACTCCGATAGGTGCGGATCACTTCCCCGATGGTACTTGACACTGTGCTGCGCAGACCCAGCCGCGAGGATTCATAGCGACTGCGCGCCAGCTCAACGGAAATGCGATTGATTGAGACACCACCGCCCTTGAGCAACGGTTGCGTCACCGTCACGCCAAGATCCGCACTGCCGCTTTCGTGAAGCATATTGCCCCGAGAGCCCTGCGCATTCCACGTGAAGCGGAAGTCAGCACCCGTTGGCGCCTTCCAAATCAGTTGCGGCTGCAAGGTAAAGGAATCCTGCACGCTCGCGTCCTTGTCTGGGGCCCGCGTTCGGGAACGGTTCACTCCCATGTTGATCTCGCCTTTGGGCACGAACTTCCCTTCACTCACCCATAGCTGATATTTATCGAGCACCCCGCCGAGATAAGCATTGCGCAGGCCGATGTTATTGCGCACTGCCAGCAGCACTGCCTCCGGCAGCGTCATGGGAATCGCTCCGGTCACGGGGCCGGATGTCTCGAGTGTAACAGCTTCCTGATCGCTCTCTGTGCAAAAACCGACCATTGGCAAAATCATCAGGATTACACCAATCACCAGCCACATTGAGTTCCGTGCCAGTCGCGCGCGATCCATTTTGAAATGATCCATAACGCAGGTTATGCTTATTAAATTTTTCTAACTCATACCCGGTGTTCAAATGCATTTGCAGGTGCTCTTTACTCTTTTCCAAGATTTCCAAAAAAACCCGAAAAAGAATCCGCTCTCGGTTCGGATGCCTCATCATGTCCTCCTTACAACAACTTTCCTATAAATTTACTAACAAAACCGGTAATCAAACCAGTCTGCTCATTTTCATTTGGTTCATTTTATATCATGGCGGGCTAGTGTTAAAATATAAACGATACACGAACTTGAAATGCTATGCAATACTAATGATGCGCATTTTCGTGACCACTGCACGGCGCCGACTCAAGAAATTGAAATTGAATCCACTTCGAAAAGCCACAGGGCGTGCGCATCACCAGCGCACTGCGCTATGATAGGTCAGGGTTTAGACGGCGGCCATCCGCCGCCCCCCTGCATAGATCCACGCAAGCGGGACTATCGCACGTGGCTGCTGACTCACTAAATTTATCGAGAACTCCTTATGCTCTCTGCGCCTTTGTTCGAGTCGGTTCTGTTGCTTGTAGCCCTAGTTTTGCTTGGGGTCTTTCTCAGGGCGAGGGGAGTCATCAACGAAGAGCATGGCCCCGTCCTATCCCGCTTAGTGATGGAGGTCACCTTGCCAGCCCTGATTATTTCAGCGCTGATGCAAGCCCCCTTGGAATGGGTCTATGCAGAATTAGCGTTGGTGATGTTCGGCGCCGAGATGATCTCATTATTGCTGGCCTGGATCTTGGCGCGGCTGTTGCGGCTGGGGCCAGCTCAAGCGGCAGTGGTGATACTCACTGCTAGTTTTAACAGCTCATCGCTACTCGGTTACCCGGTCATCGCAAATGTATTCTCCAACGATCCTGCGGCACTGACCGAAGCGGCGATCATTTCAGTACTTGGGGTAGGACCTGCGCTCCTCACAATCGGGACACTCATCGCGATCTATCTCGGCAAGAAGGCAGAAATGGCGAAGGGTCCGCTGGCGGGACGGCCAGCATCAGCGGCCATGCAAACATCGCCCTTGCACGCCGCATTGGACTTTTTCCGTTCCCCGATCTTCATTTCCCTCTGTATCGGGCTGGTATGGTCAGTGACCGACCTGCCAGACGATGGACCTGTCATCGGGACGGCTCTGCGCGCTCTGGATCTGGTCGCCTCAGCCAATAGTTTCCTTGTTGCCTTGATCGTCGGCTTGTCGTTACGTTTTCAAGGACTGCGAACGATGCTTTGGGCAGGGCTCGGTGTCGCGCTGATCACACTCATCTTGAAGCCAATCTTTGTTTGGCTCCCCAGTCTTGCACTCTCTCTCACCCCAATGCAGCTGGAAGTCTTGATCATCGAAGCGGCCATGCCGTCTGCTCTGCTCGCGGTGGTTTTAGCACGTCGCTATGGATGCGATGCTGAATTGGCCTCGAAGCTGGTGCTGGTAACCAGCCTGGGCTGCGTGGTGAGTATTCTAGTGATGTCCAAGTTGCTCTGGCCAATCTGAGCCAAGAAAAAACGAAAAAAAATTGTGCCTGCTTCGCGTTAGATGGCGCGCAACGGCCCCTTACCAACTACCCCGGCGGCAGCGAACGCGCAAACCATCTCTAAGCAATGATCAAATCGAGTGCGAGATTATTCGTCCAGAACGTCTGCACCAGCGCCATGCTAAGTCATACAGCTGGCTCACAAGGTCACTCTGCTATTTATGCTTTTTCGATGACATCCGAACCTTATCAAGAATTATCTACTGAAAAGCTATACGGTGAATTCTGTCTCTTCTTTTGGCAATGGAAGTATTTGATCTTGGCGTGACGGATCGAGCGGCATCAGAAGTTTTTCGCGCAATTCATCGGAAAATAGATTCACAAAATCGATAGACTCGACACACCCAGGGGCATTTGCCTCTTTGTTCTGAACAAGCACTCTGACAAGCTGCTCGACCATCGCTTTAACAGGCACCAAAGACTTTTCTCCGATCGCCCTGACATCATTGACGTTCTTTCCCTCCGCGGTCAGCAAATTGATTTCCGGCGATTGCCCCACAATTTTCCCGTCATCGAGCAGCGGATTGGTCTGATGCAGGGTCACCCGCGTGAAAGGCGCTTTTCGCTCGATGACATCTTCCCAAGGTTGAGGGCCAGCGCCATGATGATTCAGCAGATCCGCCGGGTGAATGTTGTAGATGCCATAAGCGGGATAATTAATGATCGACTCGTCAATAATCTGCCCGAAAGCCGCCGTGATAATAGCATCCGGGTGCCATTGCCTCAGCAGTTCGCGAAAGCCATCGCATTTGACCTCGCCGGTATAGCAGGGAATACCCAAGGAAAGCGCCCGATGCAGGATCGCCCATTCGTAATCGTCGCGATGGCTTTGATCGTAATAGCGCCAGAATCGGCGCTTGACGGAGATCTTCGCGGCGGGATCGTGGGGATCGTCCGTCGTCAACCCAATAACCTGCACCTTACCAGGAAGTTCGGCCTCTGCCGAAAGCATGCCCTCCAGCGCAAGCAGACCAAGAGTCCAAGACCCGATCGCCAGAATACGCAAGCCACCGGAAGGCCGAACTTTAATTTCGTCCGCAGCAGGCGTAACGAGCCGCCCCCACCTTGATGTCGCTACTTTTTCAATGCGACGCCTCGGATTATCGCCCAGCACACGATCGGTCATGAGATGATCGGTCATGGTTTGCTTTTCTTCTCGATTGAGTCAACGAATTCTATCGTCAAGGACCGACCTTAGTGCAGCGACACCGATCGCATGGGTTTATTGCCCGTCGAAAACGGCTGGACATTGAGCTCGGTACTCGGCCGTGGTCAGGGCGCCAATGCCGCACCAGTAGGCTTCCCAATCGGCGGCAATGCCGGAAGGATCGTTAGCGGAGCCATAATGTAGCAGGTAGCTATCGCGACGCGCGGGGTCGAATGGCAGGCTCTGATACAGCGCGTTAAAGCCCCAGGCATCCGGCGGCAGTCCGTAGGTAGCGGAGAAGTCGTATTCATACCGAACCCAGCTTGGCTGTGTCAGCGCACTCCCGTCCCAGTCGCTTAGGTTCAGGTAAAAGGTGTCGATGTCGATGACCTCGCCGGTCGCGGAATCATAGCCATAGACCTGATAGGCGGGGTTGTTGCCGAACAGGGGTGTCACCGATGGGGTGATCTTGATCAGCTCAGGTTCTTCATCTGGCCAGGGCCCACCGGCTTGACTGACCAGACGGAAGTCGTCCATGTGCGTGTGTCCAGCCTGGCCGAAGACGATGGTCGGGGCATGATCGCGGACGATGTCGAGGTAGCGCGGCAAAGTCTCCTCGCGCCATTGGGAGACGGCGGCGCGCGGCTGGCTACGCAAGGTGGCGAAGACATCGACGCTGGGCGGGATGTGACTCAGGAGCCAGACCTGCTCTCCCGCGGCAGCGGCACGATCGAGTTCGGCCTCAAGCCAGTCGAGCTGGGCGTCCATGGTGGCCTCGATGCCCTCATCGGGATGACGAGGCGAGAAGAAGACCGAGTTGAAGGAAATCAGCCGCCCGTTCTCGACCCCAGGCATGGTTGCGCTGAAATTTCCGTGATCGAGATAGCTGGTCAGGTAGTCGGCCGGCTCCACGCTCGTTCCGAGCCAGCTGTGGAGGAAAAGCTCGGCGGTGCGTTCGAGAAAGGGTCCGCCGTCGACGAGCGCGTAATCCCCGGCGAAGGAATCATTGTTGCCGAGGGTAAAGAAGATTGGTGCCTGAGGATAGGTCGCCCGCAGTTTGGTAGTGAGGAAGGTCACGGTCTTCAGGATGAAGTCCTCAAGGGCTCCGGGCGGCGCATCCGGGAAGGTAGCTGCGAATTGACGATTGAAGCCATGAGCGAGAAAGTCGCCGGTGTACAGGATAAAATCTGGCGCCGGTACCCGCAGGCGGGCGTTCTCGAGAATGGTCGTCAGCAGTGCGTAGTTGGTCGGCTGGCCAGTTTTGGGTAACTCAGTACTCGCGTGCATGGCCAGAAAATCGTCCCAGGCCGCGCCGGGCATCATGGCAAGATCGGCGACCAACTCGGGGTCGGCGAAGGGGTTGAAGTGGACATCGGTGATCGACAGTACGCGCTGTGAGGTTTGATGCGCACCGGGCGCCGACCAGACCAGCGACTCGAAGCGCCATTCCGGTAGATTGGCGAAGATGTGCGCGACCTCGCTCTGGGCGGCGGTAAAGAAGTGCGCCTGCAGGCTTTCATTCCAGTACCGAAACACCGGATCGAGCCCTTGGGGCTCTCCGTTTGGCCCAACTCCACAGGCGCCAAGCGGCGGTGAGTGCCAGGCCGTACCTTCGTAGCGCCAAGGGGAACCCGGCGCTTGAAGTGCCGCGATCTCGGCAGGATTGGCTGTGAAGTAGTGGCGCTGAGGGTCATCACGCCAGAAGCGTGCGATGGCTTTAGTGTCGTGCGTCGGGGTCTCGTAGGCCTGCCAGGCGACGCCCTCGAACTGCCAGTTGTGCTCCGGTGCCGTGATCAGGGTATCGGCTTCGGCCGGGCTGATGGTCAAGAAATGATCAGCGATCACTGGGTTCCAGAAGCGATAGACCGGGCTGCTCGGCGCGGCCCCCGCGGGATTGGCGACGAGCACTCCGAGCAGCAGACCGATGACCGAACGCGGGACTGCCGCTGCCCGGAGCGGACGCAATAGACAGGTTTTCTTCTTCATTGATTGACCGATGGGAAGACGTATAGAGAATCGATGCCGTCCTGAGTGACCGGGTTTGCCGGTGCAAGAAAGCTAGCGGGGGGATGCATCGTCAACGCCAGACTGCGCGGCGGCCGCACGTCGAGCATAGCGCCTGCGCGCGCGTTTCCGGGAGTTTCCCTGACGGCATATTTTACGCGGAACCTGGGCATCAAGCTCGATCGCCAACACTGAAAATCACAGGGCGTTATGATCAGTGCCATGGACATCCTCTATCTACTCGGCCTGCTGGCAACCGCGGCCTTTGCTGCCTCCGGCATTCTCGCCGCCATGGGCACCCGAATCGATCTGTTCGGGGCGGTGGTGGTCGCCATCGTCACGGCCCTCGGCGGCGGCCTGCTGCGCGACACCCTCACCGGGCGCGAGACACTGCTGGTCTCACCCGAGCTCTATGCGACGCCGATCATCATCGGACTGCTGCTGCAGGCGCTGACGACCCAGCTTGTTGGACTGCCACCCGATCTTGGCTATGCGCTCGGCGCGGCGACCATTGTGCTGATCCGCATGCTCGCCACCCACTGCCGCTGGCGGATGCCAGAGGCGCTCATCAAGGCCAACAGCGATGACTCCGTCGCCGCCACCATCGACAAGCTCGCCCGGCGCGTGCGCCGGATCTGCGATTATTTCCTCATGACCGACAACACGAAGCCACGCGCAAGCCGCGCAGCCGTCCAGGCGGGGTAGAACGGGTTTGCCCTGGCTGGGACGAACTGCAACATGTCGCGCCACATCTGTGCACTCTATAATGGCCGGTATGGGTGCCGCCGTCGCGCCGTCCGCGCATATTCCATCGTTTTCCGCGCCGACGCAGGGGTTCCGGTGACAGTTTACTAAACCCCTCTCCGGCTGCCCTCAAGGAATCCATCATGGCCAGAATCGCTCGCGTCGTCGTCCCTGGCTTACCCCATCATGTGACCAGCGTGGCAACCGGCGTCAGGAAACGTTCTTTGTCGATGCCGACTACGCTGGCTACCGCGCGCTGATTGCCGCTTCATGCAAGCGCTGTGGGACGCAAGTCTGGGCGTACTGCTTGATGCCGAACCACGTGCATCTGATCTTGGTGCCCAGTACCGAAGATGGGCTGCGCGGTGCGCTCGGGGAGGCGCATCGGCGCTACACGCGGATGATCAACCTCCGCCAAGGCTGGCTTGGCCACCTCTGGCAGGAGCGCTTCCACTCTTTCGTCATGGATGAGCCTCATCAGCTGGCGGCAGCGCGCTATGTCGAGCGCAACCCAATCCGGGCGGGCTTGTGCAAGACGCCTGAGCAATGGCCTTGGTCGAGTGCACGCGCCCATCTGAGCGGTCACGATGACGAACTCGTGCGCGTGCAGCCGCTGTTGGACTTGATACCCAATTGGTCTCAATATCTCGTCGATGAGCCTGTCGAGCCCATGGTGGACACCTTTCACCGGCACATGCGCACCGGCCGCCCTTTAGGCTCGAATGCCTTTCTCTCTGGCGTCGAAGCACGCCTTGGACGGGTGCTTCGAACACAGAAACTAGGTCCTAAGCCTCAAAGAAAAGAATCTGACACCGGTAAGCTTTTCCCTGACTCGGCGCATGATTAGGTTGGGTATACTGTCACGTTAATTCAAATTGTTCATCACTGATGCGGGAAGGGTCAGAGCGGCAGCGCCAGCGCGCGGACACCCTTGGGGTGGCACGCGCGACCCTGCGGCGCTGGGGAGGAACAGAAGCCCGCGGGTGCCGCCGCAGAGGCGGCCTTTTTCGCGAACCTAGCGGGAATGGCGCTTCATCCGGCCAGTTGCCCAGGAATGGGTTTGGCGGCACCGAGCCGGTATCGGGCTTCATTATGCTGGAGCGCTGCCGTTTAAGATTAACGACTCTTGGGCATTTGTTGGGAAATACAATGCATCCCGCCACCCCCGGCGTTTACATTTTCCGGATTGATACGCGCTATGGTTCGACCCGGGAAAACCTTTTCAAAAATTTCCTGAACCCGCGCATCCTTTTCCTTTATTAACTCACTCCGTCCCGGTTCCCAGTAAGCTGGAACCAGAACAACTTCGTTGGCAATCAGGAAGTTCATATAACTGGCGGCGATTTCGATGGTCACGGGTTCGCCTCTTCTAAAGGTAAATCCGCTCTTGTACTCAAGGTCGGCTAGCATGTTGTAAATGGGGTCTTTTTCAGTCACGGTTAGTTCTATTGGCTCAGCAATTGGGACGCGCACGATATTGAAAGGCTTGCCATCCTGATCCACTGCCTTGCTGAGAATTTCGCAGTTAGTTTCCATTCGTTCATAAGTGATGGCGTCAACCGGATTGGTCCGGCGTTCATGCTCGGAGACCTCAGCTAGCAGAATTGTACGCGAATCTGCAAAACGCGCGTATTCATCAATATGACCGCCGGTTGTCATGACCGGCAGGTTTCCGTTGGGTAGTGGACCTTCATAAGTGAGGTCGTCGTCAGCCAGCCCCTGTTTTAGCCAGATGATATTGTCAATATTAAAAACACGCTTGAACTCCTCGGTAATTTGCTCCTTGGTCATTTCTGGATTGCGCTGTAGTTCAACCGCCTCGGTGGTGAGCATGGTACCGCGTCCATTGAATTCACGATCGCCTCCCTCGCTGATCAAAGAGGAGCGAACAATGGGCAGATCTAATTTTTGTGCGACAAGGCGGTCAACTCGTTCATCCGTCATGGCGTCAGGATCTGTGGGCTTGGCATAGCTCCATTGATCAAAACCAAAATCGGCAACTTTGAGCTGACTCTCGCCGTTTGAAAGGGAAATGGGACCCATATCCCGAATCCAGACATCGGTATGGGGAATAAGATGGTAGCGAACTTTTCCGGAGGGAGCATTAAGTGTTGAAATCCATTTTTGCGCCCTTGCCTTGTCCGCTTCGTCCTGAACAATCAAGTCTACAAAAAGATGAGTGGTCAGAGCCTCAATCATGGAACCCTGAACATCTAAAATAGGGTGATCTGCCAGATTGTTGTAAACTGGAAAAGCCAGCCACACGGATTCAATGGGGTCAAACTCGCCAGGCATGGTGAATTGTCCTGTTTTTTTCACCTTCTGATCAAAGGTTGCGTTATCAAGACTTGGCGCGCCCGACGCCCCTAGTGTGCAAGCCATAAGAGTGAGCGCAAGCAGAATCAATCTCAGTCCCAGGCAATTGAACTTATGCTTTTTCATCGTTTTCATATCCTAAACTTAGGGGTAGATGAATTCTACCTTAATAAGGGGGGCGGCCTTGACATAAGGCTCCGTTGAGGGGTGCGCTGCAACCTTCTGATTTAAAAGAGAGTGGGGTGGCGAATGTGACGCAGGTGGTCAAACGTTCGGGTGACGACGTGACGGTTGAAGTGATGGTGCGCCTGAGTGGTAGCCTGATGGAGGTGGACGGGGCCATTCTGGAGGCGACCAACGCCGTCGGGTGTTGTGTGACCGAGGAGGCCCTGGGGCGCTTTGGCACCGACGGTAGCCCGATTCGCGTCGGCGAGACCAAGCTTACTGCCCGCGGCCGCCACTGCGTGAGCATCCCCGGGTCTTGTGCATCCAAGACACCACCGAGCTGGACTACACGACGAAGAAGGGCATCGCCGGCCTTGGGCCACTGAACGATGAGAGCCGCTGGGGGCTCTATCTGCATCCCACCCTGGCCGTCACTCCCGATCGGGTGCCGCTCGGGCTGCTCGATCTGTACAGCTGGGCGCGCGAGCCCGGCAGCCTCGGCGAGGCCAAAGACCCCAACCGACCCCTCGAAGACAAAGAGAGCGTGCGTTGGGTCGATGGCTTTGCGCGCGTCAACGCGCTGGCTGAGCCCCTCACCGAAACCCGCTTGACCTACATTGCCGATCGCGAAGGCGACCTCCATGATCTCTTCGTCGAAGCCCCCTGTCCCGAGCAGGGCGCCGACTGGTTGGTGCGCGTGCAGCACCGCGATCGTCAGCTCAGCGATGGACGCACGCTGCGCGAAGTCCTTCAGGCCGCCGCTGTGCTCAGCGAAATCACCTTCGACAAACCCGCCGCCAAAGGACGCCCAGCACGCACTGTGCAGCAGCAGATCAAGGTGGTGCGCGTGACCTTGAAGGCACCCGCGCGGCCTGATCGCACCTTGGCCGATGTGACTGTGGCCGCCCTGTTAGCCACCGAGCCCAACCCGCCTGCCGGCGAAGATCCCCTGGATTGGCTGCTGCTCACCAATCTCCCGGTCGAGACCCCCGAGCAGGCCAGCGAAAAGCTTCTATGGTCTCTCTGCAGATGGCAGGTGGAGGTGTTTCTGGAGGACTGGAAGCTCAATGAAGGGTGGGGGCAGTTGGCCAAACAGCCTGACGAAGAGGGATCAAGCCGCAGCCTGATCCTGAGTCTGCTGCTCGACCATGTTCTCATCCTTCACCCCGAGCAGCAAGCCCGCCTGAGCCACCAGGCGCCCGCGTGCACCGTGGGCAGCCTGCGACAGCGTTGCCAGGGGGAGGCGTTGGTGGACATGTTCCGACGGGTGCTCGAGGCCGAGGATCCCAGCGTTCAATTCGAGCAGCTCGCCGAAGCGATCAAGGCGGTGTTTCCCCTCGCTCCCTCGAGCAAGCACATGAGCGGACGAGATCTGGGTCGGCAACAGCCGACACCCGCCTTGCGCTACCGCGCCGCGGAGGTAAGCGCTTGCGCCTGACCACATAGTTGGCTCAAAAGTCAAGACCTAAAAACTCGAAGATCGAGTGTTATGGTTCCAGGGCCGCGCTGTTCATGACCCACCCCAGAAGCTCCAAGGCCGCCTTCGAAGCGTTGGTCAAGGACTGGACAGGCGTCATTATCCGCGACGGCTACGGCGTGTATCGATCCTGAATCGGCCTGCGGCAGAGTTGCCTGGCGCATCTCATCCGTGAGGCCAAGACGCACTCCGAACGAAGAGCCAAGGAAATAGCGCGCTGCGGAACCTGGGCGCGAGAGGAGTTGCAGCGACTGTGTCGCATGGCGAAAACGCCGCCCACGGTGGGCGAGTGGAGCATGTTTTATGCGCGTTTCATTCGCCTGGTTTCCAAGTACGCCGACAGAAATGACGATGCCGGAAAGTTGACTCGCCGGCTGCGCGGCAAGATGGGACACCTGTGGCTGTTCCTTGAGGACTATGGCGTTTCCCCGACGAACAACCACGCCGAACGGATGCTGCGCTTCGCTGTGCTCTGGCGTAAACAAAGCCTGGGCGCGATGAGCGAACGTGGCGAGCGATGGGCGCAACGAATTTTGTCCCTGCGCCAGGCATGTCGGCTGCAAGGCGAACAGACCTAGCCCGTGCTGGTCACTGCAATGGAAGCGTTCTTCTCTGGAAAACATCCTGATCTCACATGGATTTAGGCTTCATGGGTGATGGCCCTGTGAGCGCGTACCTCCTCCCGATGGTTGGTCGTGCTTCCGCAATGGGGGCGCCATGCCCTGTCATTTTGCCCAAAGTACGCTTGAGCTGAACCATTAAAAATCCAAAAAAGTTTTGATTACAGGAATTGGATTAAATGAATTCATTTGCCATTTGATTGCTCTGCGAGACGCAAAATCTTGCTCCCCAAAAGCTACATCGATGATGATCAAAGCGGCACGATTGTTATCAATACTAATTGAACTCTGAAACGCCGGCGAAAATATGGCAGATCCCCCCATCAATTCCGTCCCCAGATCTTCTTCTGCACGCGTGGACGCAAGCACAAGGGCACCATTCATGGATATGGCTTCCAAGGCATGATAATGATCCCGATATGCCCGAGCATCCAGCTGTGGATTTGGAGGAAAAATTGTACGGGGCGTAATATACTCGACTTTGGCCATTTTTTGCGGCTCGCAAACCCTTTACTTTCAGTGGCTTGTGTTGTGGAAAGGATTTAGCGAAGGGTCTGCTTCTGGAGTCCTGGCTTGCTGACCCCTTCTAAATTCTTGCCCTTACGATTTTTCAGGCAGTTAGCGCCTTTGGATGCCTGCAAAATGGCCAAAGTCGAGTAATATAGGGAACAGCAACAATAGCGGGTATGTTCTCGATATTTAACTTGTCAGGATATTTCTTTTTGAGTTCATTGATTACTACCCGTTCTCCAGTTTCTTCCATCGCTCTCGTTGCATCATATCGTCGATCATGGCATATTAAAGAACTTAGCATCACCATCTTTCCTTGAATTTCTACAACGACTGGTTTTGATTCGGCTTTGCCGGGCGTAAAAAGTTCATATTCTCGTGTAAATCTTTGATATTTTCCATTCATTTTTTGTGGGTCAAACTTTGCCCCTGGAATGTTGGTTTTGTTATAACGATGAACTACCTCTCCATTGTGAACCCATAAATTACTGTTATATATCTTGCCATCTTCTTCAATGGGAACTCCGATTGAAAATGTCACTCCGTATTCCTGGCCCGCTTTTATAAGCCTAGCCAGTTCTTTGTTTTTTGATACATTTTTGTTGAAACAAAATAGCTTTTGAATTTCTTTGTCGCGTAAAGCGAATGACGGAAAGAAAGGAACAGGATAGAGTTCTGAAAACACAACTACATCAATGTGCATTTCTGATGCATATTTGAGAATCCGGATTGCCGTATTAATATTCCATGAAACAATATCGTTTACCTGCATTCCGCCCCATTTAATACTTTTAGGCATGCCAAATGGTTTAGAGATACCTAAAATATCGGCTTTAACGATCTGATCTTCAGAAATTTGGGTCGCATCAAATAGGGAGCGCTCTGTGACCAATCCATGTTTTAGCAGCCAATTGAATTGTTGAGCCTGGATACCTCCGGTCAATTTAGTCGGGATAGCAGGAGGTTGAACAGCGCAAACACGGAAATGACCCACAGGCTTCGGGGCAATCCCATGTTGTGACTCAGGCTGGCCATCTTTGGCTAAGTATATAATTTTTAGGGGGGTGGAATTGGGAGCATCATCCTCAGAATTTTTTATTTCTTGTGCATGTCCCGGAGGAATAGCGATACATATCCACATAACTATAAAAAACAATTGCCTCATAACTTTGCTCCGTCGTTAAAATTGGTAGTGTCCCTCATTTTCCTTGATGGACTTTTTCGTCCGGCAGGGCGAATAAGGGCTTGCATGTAGGTAGCGCGTCGAGGAAATCGACCGGCACCCGGTAAGACAGTAACTCAGGGATTG
>POWB01000043.1 GCA_010912705.1 Halochromatium sp. | reverse complement strand
GGATCAGCGACCAAGATCCGGCGCAGATCGCGCTCGAGTGAGGCCACCTGCCCCATGCCCACCGCCAGCATCGCCCGCGCATAGAGCAGGTCCGCGTTATCCGGCTCTTTGCCGAGGGCCAAGTCATAGACAGCAAGCGCCTGTTGGTCAAGATCTTGGCTGCGTAGCATCTCGCCTTCGATCAGGTAGAAGGCTGCGGTTTGGCCCGGATATTGGTCTCGCAACTGCTGGAACAGCTCGCGCGCACGCTCAATATCGCCGTTCTTCGCATAGAGTTGCGCAATCCGCACCTGCGCGTTGGTCCGATTTTGACCACGGACCTCGGCATAGAGCGCCAGCGCTGCCTCAGGATTGTCCGCCTGCTCCTCCACCTGAGCGAGCAAGAAGGCGACGTCACTCGGCCGCTCGCCGAGCCGTCTCAAGGCCTCCAGATAACGTCGAGCGGCCTCCATGTCCTCAATATCAAGCGCAAGCACGGCGGCAGCAAACAACACATCAGGACGGTCTGGCGCCTGCTCTAGCAGCTCATCAAAGACGGCTAAGGCCTGCTCTGATTGGTCGGCATCCATGTGCAGCTGCGCCTTCATCAGCTTAAGCTCAGGCTCATCAGGGGCTTGACTGATATAGCGCTCGAGCACGGCGAGTGCCTGCTCGGGCTGCTCGCGCGAGACCAAGAGTCGGACCAAGAAGAGCTGCGGATCAGTCCAGCCCGGGCGAAGCGACGAGGCGCGCTCAGCGAGCTGCGCCGCGGCTTCATCGTCACCCGCTGCGGCAGCCAGGGTTGCGAGCGCGAACTGGGCGTCAGGATCATGATCAGCATCAAGCCTGGCCACGAGCTCGCGCATCATCGCGAGCCGATCGCTCGCCTTGGGGAGCTGACCCAGGATCTGCGCTGCTTGCAGGTAGCCTTGACCAGGAACCCCGCCCAGCTCGACGACGCGTTGCAGTGATGCCAAGGCGGTTGCTCGGTCATCAGCCTCCAGTGCCAGGAAGGCTGAAAGCTGATGGGCCTTCGGGGCATCGGGCTCAAGACGCGTCCAGAGCTCAAGCGCCTGACGCGCTGATGCAGAGCGCTCGGCATTCAACGCGGAGCGCACCGCGCGCTCAGCCAGGCTCGGCGCTTGAGCCAGCTCGGCCGCGCTGAGAAAATGCTCAAAGGCCGCCTCATAATCGCCGCGCTGCAGTGCCACCTCAGCGACTAAGGCGGCATAGACCAGCTCCGCATTCAGCTCCTGGGGCGGCTCCTTGCCGACCTCCGGGACAGGGTTTGTCGCTGCCGATGCGGGCGGCGCTGAAGCGGATGTAGAGAGTGGCGCTGGTGCAGACGGCGTTGCTGGTGCCGACGCCGGTGCGGGCACAGGGGCCGCCACTGGTGC
>POWB01000042.1 GCA_010912705.1 Halochromatium sp. | reverse complement strand
TGGATTTCCAGGTGCAAATTGCCATGTGCGGTCTGCATGGCTAAGTCTAAGCGTATGAGCGCAGATATAGCAAGGACTAATATTTCATATGCATGGCTACATTTTGAAAAAATCTCTCGACAAAAAAGTCAGCAACCACGCCGCCTAGAGGCGAAAAATGGGCCAATTTCGGGAGGTAAAGTCGGACTAGGGCATCGGTCTCGGCGTCCGCGAATAAGGCTTCGGTCTCGGTGGTGGTCTGCGCGAAGCCGAACTTGCGCCCGGCGTGCACGCCGCTGACGCCGCCGCTGGAGGCGACGGTTCGCAGCCTGGCGCCTGCGGCCTTGAAGGCCGGGATCAGTACAGCGGTGGCGTAGTTGCCGGAGCCGATGACGCTGATGGCGGGCGCTGGCGTTGCTTGGGTGTTGCCGCCCCTGGCTTGGACGCTACGTTTCCTGGCCTGCTCGCTACCTTTCCTGGCCTGCTCGCTACCTTTCCTGGCCTGGATTCCGGCTTCCCGTCCGGAATGACGAAGATCTTGATCAAACCCCACCGTCCGCCCCAACAACCGCGCTGAATCCCCACCCGGATACTCCAGCACAATCCCCAACGAAGGCTCAGTCCCGCCCACCACCGCATAGGCCCGCTCGGCCTCCTCTAGCACAAACCGGTGCGAGACCAGCGGCGCGACATCTAGCCGCCCGTCGGCGAGCATGTCGAGCACCGCCTCGAAGTTGCGCTGCTCGGTCCAACGCACAAAACCGATCGGATAATCCTGCCCCTGTTCTTCGTACAGCGGGTCATAACGCCCCGGCCCATAGGAGCAGGAGACCTGAAAGCTTAGCTCCTTCTCGTAGAAGTCTGCCCGCGAGAGCTCCAGCCCGACCACGCCCACCAGCACAATCCGACCGCGCTTGCGGCACATCAGCGCGGCCTGGTGCACCGGCGCGTTGCTGCGCGTGGCGGCGGTGATGATCACCGCATCCACCCCGCGCCCGCGCGAGAAGCCCTCGGCCACCGCTACCGGGTCTTGGCCGGCGCTGAGGTCGACCGTCTCGGCACCAAACTGCCGGGCCAGCGCGAGCTTGGCCGGGTCCATGTCGATGCCTAGCACCCGGCAGCCGTGCGCGCGCAGCAGCTGCACGGTCATCAGCCCGATCAGCCCGAGCCCGGTCACCACCACCGCCTCGCCCAGCGTCGGCGCCACCAGGCGAATGCCCTGCAGGGCAATGGCGCCGATCACGGTAAAGGCCGCGGCCTCGTCCGAGACGGTCTCCGGTATCCGCGCGCAGAGGTTGACCGGGACGGAGACCATCTCGGCGTGCTTGCCGTTGGAGACGACGCGGTCGCCGGGGGAGAACACACCCCCCCTGGCCTGGATTCCGGCTTCCTGGCCGGAATGACGAAGGGGAGCCTCGCCGCCCACCTCCTCAACGACACCAACATTGCAATACCCCAACGCCAGCGGCTGCTCCAGCTTGCTGCGCACTGTTTCCACCGTCGGCATCAGGCCATCGGTCTTCACCTTCTCCAGCACTTGCTTGACCTTGTCCGGCTGCTGGCGGGCCTTTTCGAGCGGATTGGCCTTGCCAAAGTCCACCAGCATGCGCTCGGTACCGGCCGAGACCAGCGAGCGCGTGGTGCGGATCAGCAGCGCGCCGCGGCCGACGCGTGGGCAGGGGACTTCGGCTAGCTCGGTGCTGCCGTCTTTCAGGTTCTGCAGGATTTGTTTCACAGCCGCGCTATGACCTCTTTAATCAACACCATCAACAGGCCAGCCTCTGCAGCCCGAACATTCAGACGTGCCCCGCTTCAACCGCCCAGCCACGCCACCAATACACACACCATCCCAGATACTCCTTCAGCGCCCGCGTGCTTGCCGCCAGCGCGCCCGCATCGGGTAGCCAGCGCAGCGCATGGGCGGGCTCTGGCTTGACCTCGAAATCGCAGGGCGCGGGTATCGCCTCGATCCCCACCGCCCGAAAGCTCGCCAAGGCCCGCGGCATGTGCAGCGCCGAGGTCACCAGCAGCACCCGAGCAGCACCTTGCGAGCGGATCAGCTCGGCACTGTAGAGGGCATTCTCGCGCGTGCTGCGGCTGCGATGCTCGAACTGGAGCGCGGCGTCTGGCACACCCAGATCATTCAGGAACTGGCGCATGGCCTCGGACTCGGGAGGCCCCTTGCCCTGCCAAGGCTGTCGCCCGCCGGAGAGGATCAGCGTCTCCACCTTGCCCGCGCGATAGAGTCGTGCGGCATGCCAGACCCGATCCGCGGCCTCGCCCAGGTTCGGATAGGGCCAGCTGGGTGGTCCGCTGTCGATGCCGCCGCCCAACACCACCGCAACATCGGCCGCAGGCAGTTCGGTGACCGGTCGATTGGCGAACCGACCTTCGAGCGACAGCCGCAGCGCATCAGAGACCGCCGGCAACGACCAGAGGCCGAGCCAACTGACCGCCAGCACCAGCAGCGCCGCACTCCAGCGCCGCTGGCGCAAGGCCAGGAGCAGCAGCGAAACAAGACAGAGACTGAGCGCTAGGCCCAGTGGATAGGCCAGTTGCGCGAGCAGTTTGTCGAGATAGAGGGCCATCAAGGTTCAAGCATCCGAAACCCCTGATCTCTTCCTTGTCTTCCCGGCGCCGAGTCAGCACAGCACCGCCCAACTGTACGCTAAGGGCTCATGGGGCCAAATGTGTGAGCCCTTGCCATGAGTCATTGCTGTTTGCAGAAAATTTGTGATAATAACAAAACACCGCATAGCAAATTTTGTCAAACTATTATGCTTATTTTTTCCGT
>POWB01000041.1 GCA_010912705.1 Halochromatium sp. | reverse complement strand
GCGATGGCGATGGCGGGACGGTTGCGGTGTTCATGAGGGCCTCCGGTGATGGCTTTGCACCGGCGACATCCTAGTCACTACCCTGTCAAGGGATCACGCACGCTTGCCGGAACTACACGATGCAGTAGCAGTCCACCGATACCAAGGCCAATCAGAGCGCCAATCCAGAAGCCAGCCGAATCAGAGCCGCGCGCTAGGTCGACAAAGAAGTCTGGCATCGATCCGCGCCCAACAGGCGTTAGTGGCGACCAAAGAGGCCGCGCACGGCGATCGCCGCAGCGTCTTCAACGGACGGAGAAGATCTTTCAGCACGAGGAGTGCCTGCGCGAACGCGCGATTCAGGTGTGGGGGATGTCGCCCTTGGTCGCGCCCGGTTTTGAGCGCTTGGCGTGGCGGAGTACGCCAGGCGCCGTGATCGCCGGACACCTAGCGGGCACTCGATTCCAAATGGCGTGGTATCGACAGCGCTCGCCAGACCAACCGTTCGACGCCGAGCGCGACCACGGCGAAGGCACGCAGTTCACTCAGTCCATGGCGCTGAACCAGGGTGCCACCATAGTCGCGCGCCTGCGCCTCGGCCGCGTCAAGCTTAGCCGCGACCGCGGGGCGTTGGGCCAGCGCTTCGCGGGCTTCGCCGCGCACCTGCTCGCCGCTCAAGCCCAGTTCTTTCAGACCCAGGTATTTGAATTCGAGCAGGAGATCGAGCACCTGAAAGCGACGTTTGTCGGGGCGCACAATGAGCGCCAGATCGGCGTAGCCACGGTCGGTCTCCAACTCGGAGACGGCCATGTAGAGGCGGTCGTCGAAGAGCAGGGTGAGGAAGGCGAATTTGACCAGCAGTTCGTTGCTCCAGCGGTAGTCGCGGTTGGAGAGGACGCGGAAGTAGCGCTGTTCGATCAGCGTGTAGACTGGTTCGAGGTCGCCCTGTTGGCCGAGCGCGCGTTCGGCCTCCTCCCGTTCGCGGCTGGCGTCGCCGGGTTCAAGCCAGCGTTCGCGCAGGCGCTCGACGTAGAGTCCGCGGGCGACCAGGTTGGGGATGCGCAGTCGGCATTCGTCAAAGGCGGTGAGGCCGTTGAGGGTGAGGATGCCGAAGAAGTACAGCAGCGAGGCCATGAACGGCCGATCCTTGACCGCCGCGAGGACGTCGGCGACGCCGAAGCGTTGCACCAGCTCCGGGACCGTGATCCGATCATCGCCGCTCAGGGCCTCGATGAGGAGGTCTTCGCCGTGCGGGAGTTGGGCGATGTAGCTCAGCTTGTTGCGATCCATGGCGAGGTTTTCATCCAGCATCCGCCGTGGGGGCTGGCCCTGGGTGGCGAGCGCCTTAAAGAAATACAAGCTTAAGGTGGGGTTGTAGAGACGCTCGCTGGCCTCTTCGCTGAAGCGGTAACCGTTGTAGAAGGTGCGCATGGTCTCCAGGGCGCGCTCAGGCACAAGCTCCCTAGCAGGCTCCGGCGCGCATTCGCCGCGGCCCGCGGGCGCTAATGCGCGCGCTCTGGGAGCTAACTCGACGCCCTCTTGCGCGAGTTGGCGCAGCACGGCGGCGACCTCGGACTCGGTAAAGCCGCAGAGGTCGTTGAACTGGGGCAGCAGGTAGATGTCTTCGCCGACGT
The DNA here is from genome assembly GCA_010912705.1 of Halochromatium sp. Classification (GTDB taxonomy): domain Bacteria; phylum Pseudomonadota; class Gammaproteobacteria; order Chromatiales; family Chromatiaceae; genus Lamprobacter. The sequence goes on along the minus strand of POWB01000041.1, from coordinate 1,857 downwards.
TGTAGCCACTGGTCATGTCGCTCATGACCACGGGCGAGACGCCGACGATGAAGACGCGCTCCAGGCCCAGCCCGCCGGCGGCGGCCTTGACCGCTTTGAACAGGGTCTTGAGCAGGCCTTCGCCTTGCAGCAAGGTCTGGTAGCGATCTTGGCTGCTGGGGCGCGCGGCCATCAGCACTTCGTTGGCGAAGTTGTCGTATTCGTCGATCAGGAGGTAGAGCTTGTGCGGGGTTTGGGAGACCAGGCTCAACAGGGAGCGCCAGGACGAGAGGGCATTGTCGGGATGGATGGCGATGGCTTCCGGCAGTCGCTCGCGATAGCGCCGCATAAAGTCATGCAGACTGTCATTGAGGTGTTGGTGAACCGCGACTTCAATGTCCTCGATCTCGCCATAGGCGGGGATGAGGGAGAAGTCCCATCTGAGCACGAAGTATTGGTTGTGGAGCGGGGTTGGATCGCGCCCGATGGCCAAATCGCCGAAGAGCGCCTCGAACCGGTCGGCGCGGTTGAGATCGTAGTAGTGCTCGAGCATCGACAGGAGCAGGCTTTTGCCAAAGCGGCGCGGGCGGAGGAAGATCAGTTGGTGACCGATCGCCTCCAGTTCGGGGATGCGATCGGTGCGGTCGAGATACCAGTCACCCTCCTCGCGCAGGGTGCCAAAATCGCTTTGGCCATAGGGAAAGTGCATCGGCGCTCGCCTCCGGGCGGTTCGGCATGGTGACTTGGAGCCTAGCACGGTTGACCGGATGCGGGCGCCGGCTTCCGGCATCTGGATCTGAACGATGTCGAGGTACGCGATAAGGTCCAGCGCATCAATCCGGCCCTGTTGCCAGCCGTGGATGTGCGACCGACGAAGACATCCGGGGCATCGGCAAAGAGGATCTCCAGGTTCGGCTCATGAGGCTCCCAAACGGATCGCGATCGCCGCAAGCGCGCCAATGCTGACCAAGGCACCGAGCAAGGTGCCGTTCAGCGCCTGCCAGCGGGATTGCCCAACGAGGGCGGCCTCGCCTTCGGTCGAGATCAGGAAGGGCTGGCGGGCATCCTCGGTAGCGCCAATGCGTGGCTGCACCGGCTGTCGGGCAACCTTACGCTCCGCCTGATCGGCAACCCAGGCCGCAAAGGCTTGCGCTTGCTCCCATTCACTGATATCGAGCTCGCCGTCGCCGTTACGATCAAATTGTGCCCGGCGCTGAGGATCACGTTTCCAACGATAGAGCAATTGCCGAATCAGGGCCTCGCGCTCTCGCGGACCACGCCGCGGCGTCTCGAGGTGACCGATCACGAAGACCGGCTCGGCCTCAGCAATGCGCTCCTCAATCATCCGGTAGCGACCGCCAAGACCAATGACCTCGGCCAGGCTGAACGTTGTCGAGCGGCCGCCGCCCTTGGCGCGACTGAGCCAGCGCTCGGTGAGACGACAGCGGATGCTGGCGCCCTTCGGCTCGACGATGCAGCGCCCAGTGCCATCGTCGAGCAGGAAGGGATGCTCGGCCTCGCCCTGCTCGATGGTGACCCATTCGCGACTGCGCCCGCTGCTGCGCTGCTCTTCGATCCGCCAGCGATACCAGCAACAGGGGATGCCGGTCAGGTGCGCGGGCACCAGTGCGCGCAGTGGCAGCGCCTGGCCGATCAATTCGACATACCCTTGCGCCGCCGAGCGGACTCGCGCGGTGGGGGTGTCATGGATCAGACGCAGACGCCAGAAGGCAGTGAGCCCCTGATGCAGTAGCAGTGTGTACTTCCGGCAATCATGCGTGCCAGTTGCTAAACCCTCTGCAAGGATGAACGCTGCGGCAGCCGTCCGCCGATTAATCGAGCGAATGACTCCGCCAGCAATTTCTGCGGGACACGGCG
>POWB01000040.1 GCA_010912705.1 Halochromatium sp. | reverse complement strand
GGGGTCGGTGAGGTGCGCTTGGGTTGGGGGCATGGGCGTTGTTTTGGGGCTCGGCGTTTTGCTTGGTGCTCGGTGGTTGCTGCTCGGTTGCCGGGTCCCTGGCCTGGATTCCGGCTTCCCGGCCGGAATGACGGAGCGCACGCGCCTCGATCCTGGCCCCTGGCTGGCGTCGGTGTCGGGGCCGGCGCCACCCGCCCGGGACAACGACTCGCGTGAGATTCACGTTAAACGAAGCGAGCGGACCTTGATCTGCTCAATACGAAACAGCGGCTTTTCTGGCCTTTCGCTCGTGACGAGTTCGTCTACGCTGTGCGCGACAGCAAATCCGGCATGGATGGCGTCCATCGCCGCGATCCCATGTTGCCTGGCCAGACCCTGTGCCAGATGAAGCACGTCTAGCGACCATGGGAGGCCTCATCGCGGCGCTTTTCGTGCAGCGGTTTGGGCAAAAGCTCAAGCCACACGGCATCGCTGACCACGAGCAACAGGCCTGGGTCGTCCAGCATCTCCAGCGCCGTCAGTCCAGCGCTGCCAAGCCCGCGCCAGGCGGTGATCAACACGCCAGTATCCAGATAGCTGCGTCTAGTCATCTTGGAGGCCACCACGTCTCTCCCTGACTTCCGCTTCGATCTCATCGGCTGTCAGCAGTTTGCCTCCGGCCTCGACATACTTGCGTCGTAGTGCGCGTAGCTTGCGGCCCAACTCGCTGCGGGGCTCAAAGCGCTCAACGACAAGATCGGCTGATACTGTTGCGGCAGGTGTTTCCTCGGTCTTCATCGGCACCATCGACTCGGGCAATAGGGTGATCAGGACACGCGCCCGCTCGACACCGGGCAGCGGCTCCAGCAGACGGACCTGTCCGTTCTCATAGATGCCTTCGATGCTGGTCAGCATGGGGTCTAGCCTTGATTGTGATGTAAAAAGTTGGCAACGAAGCGGTTGCCGGACGCTTCGCCGAAGGTTTTCCCAGCGATTTGGTCAAACGCACGCGCGCCATGTTGAGCGGGAAACCGGGACGGGTCCGATTTTTCTACCTATTGGCTTGAATGTCTGCTTTTGTGCCAGGCCGGTAAATTCCAGATGGAAATGTGCATGGCTTGTCTGTGCGCGCCAATCTCCATCGCGTTTAAGGTGCGCTTCGAAGGCCGTATACAGACGCATAACAGCCATGCGCTCTTGATCTTCTTCAAAAGATCGCCGCAGTTCGGACCATTCACTCGGAAAGAGCAGTCTGATTTCATCCGCCCGTGCAGCCCAAGACGCGACGACATCAAGGTTCGAGTGTCGCTGCGCGACCCAGCGCAAGGCATCGAATCCATCTAAAGCGTGTAAATAGGGGTCGGGTCCGGTTTTCCACGATGAGGGCGCGCACGATGTAGTTGGTGCGTCCGACGCTGATGCCGATGGCCTGTGAGCGCTGCAGTTGGGTCTGCTTGGGGTTGGCCTGGAGTTGGCGCAGGACGAGGAAGCTGAGGTCTTCGTTCACCGGATGCTGGGTTCGCTGGATAAAGGTTGCGGGCAGGCTTCCGCCCGCCCCTGTCATGTCGGCAAGGGCGGAGGCTGTGATCGGGTTGTTCTTGCGCTGATGGGTTCAGCTGTGAAGACGGCGGGTATGAGAACAGCTGGCGGCGGTTGGGTCAAGGGTTGGTGCCGAGTTTGGCCGACAGTTGGTTGGTAATAAACCTGGGTCAGACTCCGCTGGCCTTGAGTGCGGTGACGATGCGCTGCTGGTCGGCTGCGGTGAGGTCGGCGTGCATGGGCAGGCTCATGACCTCGCGGGCGAGCTGTTGCGCGACGGGGTGCAGTCGGGGCAGCAGAGGTGGCGATAGGCCGGTTGTTCGTTGAGCGGCACCGGGTAGTGCACGGCGGTGGGAATGCCCTGCTCCTTGAGCTTGGCCTGCAGGCGGTCGCGGTCTTGCACCCTGAGGGTGTATTGGGCGAAGACGCTGGTGCGGTCTGGCTTGGGCCACGGGAGAGGTTTTGCCACGGAATAACACGGAAGGGCACGGACAACGTCTTGTTTTTGCTTCTGTGTGATTCCCTGTTCTTCCGTGGCAAGTAAATCGTGATATTGGCGGGCGACGGCTTGGCGTTGGGTGATCTCGTGCTCGAAGCGCGGCAGCTTGGCGAGGACGATGGCGGCTTGCAGGGTGTCCATGCGCCCGCCGACGCCGATGCGGCTGTGCACATAGCGCGCGCTTTGGCCGTGGACGCGGAGCTCGTGGCAGGCTTGGGCGAGGCGGTCGTCGCTGGTGAAGATGGCGCCGCCGTCGCCGTAGCAGCCGAGGGGCTTGCTGGGGAAGAAGCTGGTGCAACCGAGGGTGCTTAAGCTTCCGCTGCGCTTGCCCTGGTAGCTGGCGCCGAAGCTTTGGGCGGCGTCTTCGATGACCGGGAGATTGCCATGGCGCGTGGCGATGGCGTTGATGGCGTCCATGTCCGCGGGCTGGCCGTAGAGGCTGACGGGCAGGATGGCCTTGGTGTGTTCGCTGAGCTTGGCTTCGATGAGTGAGGCGTCGATGTTGGCGGTGTCGGGCTCGATGTCGACGAAGATCGGGGTGGCGCCGAGCAGGACGATGACCTCGACGGTGGCAACGAAGGTGAAGGGGGTGGTGATGACCTCGTCGCCGGGGCCGATGTCGAGCGCCATGAGGCTGATGAGCAGGGCCTCGGTGCCGCTGGCGACCGTGATGCAGTGTTGGGCGCCGGTGAAGGTGGCGAGTTGCTGCTCGAGCTCGGTGACTTCGGGGCCGAGGATGTATTGGCCGTGGTGGAGGACGCGGTGGAGCTGCTGCTCAAGCGCGGGGCGGATGGCGTTTTGTTGGGTTTTGAGGTCGACGAAGGCGATTGGTTGCTCGGTTGGAGGCTGCCTGCAATAGGCGTCGGGGCTGATGGTTTTGTCGGGGTGTTCGGTCAACAGGCGGTCGTCGCGGGTTAGCAGTTTGATGCTGCCAGCGGGGAAGCGGTCGAGGGCGCAGAGAAGTTGCGCGTCTTCGGGGTCTGGTGTGTCGAAAACGGGGCCTTCTGCGGCAAGGGAGGCGAGCCAGTGTTTGTCTATAACAAACTCGCTGAGCAGACGTCTTGCTTGTGCCAGTACGGCGCTGTTTGTCAGTGACCGGCCGGTCTCCTGATTCTCTTGGCGGAGGTACTTATAGCCTACATTCCGCGCGATCCCCGCGACGACTTCCCAATTTGACGAGCCCTACACTGGAACACGCCTGTGTTGCTGGAGCAAGGCATCGGCGGCGTGGCTTGAAAACGGCAGATGCTGGCATCAACACCATCTGGCGAGGTAACAGCGCCCAGCGCGGGTCTGTTGCGAGCCGCGAACCGTCAACGTGTTGGAGGCGTGATGAACATCAAGATCAAATCCGTGGAAATCCTGCCGCTCGTCAAATATTACATGGACGCACTCGGGCTTGCGCGTTTGTTCGACCGGTTCGTGCCGAACAGCAACGGCGCGGAGATCGCCCCGGCGCAG
>POWB01000003.1 GCA_010912705.1 Halochromatium sp. | reverse complement strand
TGTGAATAAGGTTTATCTACAGCAATACGTCGCCATGCATGAATGGGCTCACAATATTAAGGTATGCACAATAGAATTTCTCCGAATACTGTGTGGTGTCACACAGTTCGCCTCATGAGCCAAACGCAGTTGCTGCGGTTCTCGCGTCAAGACTGGACGCGTAACGGCACCTTTGAGTTTCTCGGATTCGAGTTTCGTTGGGGACGGGGGCGTTGGGGGAAACCCGCGCTCAAACGGCGCACGGCACGGAAGAAATACCGCGCCTCCCTGGCCAGTTTTCGAGACTGGTGTCGGGTACACTGCCGGATGCACAAGGACAAATTCTTCGCGGCCCTCAATGTGAAACTGCGCGGGTACTACAATTACTACGGTATCCGAGGCAACTACGACAGCCTGGGTGACTTCTTCTATCATGTCACTCGCATGGTCTACCGGGAGCTGAATCGCCGCAGTCAGCGACGCAGCTACAACTGGAAGGGCTTTGCCGAACTGATCAAGGTGTTCAAGCTTGAGCGACCACGTATCTGCCACAGCTTCTGAGTACTCTAAAGATGCTGTCATGTGCGAAGCGAATCACTTCGAGGAGCCCGGTGCGGTAGTTCCGCACGCCGGGATCTGTACGGGGGCGGCCGGGTAACTGGCCGTCCTACCGTGATGGCTCAAAAAACGTGAGGCTATTTTAATGAAGCTTAAAGATTTTTATTCGGTATTTGTCTTAACGCTATGTGCTACTTTTGCGACTGCCGAAACTACTGTGAATTACGAAGGTAACAATCTTCCTGAAGATAATTACTTACCCTTTACTATAATGCATCAATGCGGCGGTCAAAGTTCTGTGCATCTTGCAAATGGTATATTATCAATAAGCGATAACGACGCTGGATTGTCTTGCAATTATTACTATAGAAATGATTCTATGGATATCGGCGACTTTGCGGTAGCGAGTTTTAGGATGAAAGTGATATCTTCTTACGCCTCGGAACCTCCAGATAATCGAAGCATTCAAGCTGGTTTCATAGATGGCCGTAAGGTAATCCAGCTCGGATTCTCAGAAACCAATCTGGGCTTTCTCGATGGATACGGTTTGCTTCAAAGTTACTCTTATAGCTTGGATACAACAGAATTTCATTCATACAGAATTGTCAAAAATGGAGACCAAGCCGTATCTGTTTATGTTGATGGTAACTTAGTGCTTGAAGTGCCGTATGAAAATTTGCTTGATAATAATGAATTAACGGCAGCGCCTAGACAAAGTTTTGGAGCGGGCTCTAGAACCGGCATTTCTGAAAGCGAATGGGACTATTTCCGTTATACAATCTCATCCTCCGCTCCAAGTAAACCAGAAATATCGGTGAGTGGTGGCTTTATCAAGATGGATACGACGAACGGTAATCAACCAGATTTTATTGATTGCAGCACTCAAGAACATTATGGAAGAACCGTCATAGATGATGTTGCTGAAATTTTATATATTTGCACTCAAAATGGATGGTCTGCACATTAAGCGAATCGCCTAACACGGGGCTCCAGCCGAAGCCGGTTTCGCTCTCGCTCAACCGGCTCGGCTGAGCCTGGCGTTAGCTTCGGTCAATGCGCAATTTGAGGCAAGTAATCATACCCTATGACCGCCACCGTCTATGTCGAAACGTCCGTAATAAGCCACCTGACTTCCAGACCAAGCAGGGATCTTGTCGCGGCAGCTATGCAGACCATAACTCAGGAATGGTGGCTTGATGCTCATAACCGCTATGATTTGCGCGTGTCTGTTTTGGTTCTCGAAGAAGCATCGCGCGGAGATCCAGAAGCGGCGCGTCTCCACCTTGATGCTATATCAAATCTTTCAGTTTTGGCGCTAAACGAACCGGCGGAAAAACTTGCACGACTGCTCTTGGAAAAGAAGCTTGTGCCGCAAAATAGCGTCGAAGACGCATTCCATATTTCGATAGCTTCGGCACACGGTATTGACTACCTTGTTACCTGGAATTTTCGTCACATTAACAATGCTGAAACGCGTTGGCGAATACAAATGGCAATCGAATCCATGGGGTACGCCTGCCCAACCATCTGTTCTCCTGAAGAACTCGGAGGTTTCACTCAATGAAGGCTGACCCAATAGTTGAAGAAATCCGAAAGGGGCGATTGGAGCATGCTGAAAGATTTAATTTCAACATATCTGAGATCGCAGTAGATTACCGAAAATTGGAAGAGAAATACAAAGATCGTATTGTCTCGGGAAAGCCCAAGCCGGCGCCAGAATTGAGAAAAACCGGAAGCTAACAAGGCAAATCAAGCCGACGCGCAAACGACGCGCGCGGCTTATTTGCGACGTTAGGCAAAAAATTCACTCAAGCTTTAAAAAATATGATCATCAAGTTTTCACGGCATGCGAGGAGAAGAGCAAAGCTCTATAAAATTTCCGAAGACATTATTCGTGAGATCTTACTGGACACAGATTTTTCGGACGGCGAACATGAAGTCATCAAAAATGTGGCCGGATTCAAATGTCCAATTAAAACTGTTGTGGCCGTTGAGGCTGGCACGATTACTGTAATTACAAATTACCCATTAAAGAAAGGCAAAGAAAATGAAAATTCACTATGATGAATCAGTTGATGCTCTTTACTTAGAACTTGGTGACGAAGAACCAGATGGAGTTATTGAAGTTGCAGAGGGGGTAAATATCGATACAACTGTAACTGGGAAGCTTACCGGCATTGAAATATTGAAAGCATCAAAAAAAATTAACATAAATACTATTCTATCTTATACACTTGAATTAGACCGCGATTTGTTAACCAAGAAAATCGCCTAACACGGTGCTTCCGGTTTCGCTCTCGCTCAACCGGCTCGGCTGAGCGTGGCGTTAGCGCCAAGCAGTGAATACACGTATATCGCACAGCAAATCTAGAAGTCAATGAATGCAAAAACATCAAATGATCAAAATAAGGAAGTGTATCACCAATCTATCCCAGCATTTGTCTTGGTGGTTATAGCTTCATCTATGATTGTGACTTTTGTATTATTTTCTAACTACAGCAAAACAGAATCATTTACACAGCTAATATTCGCCAATATATTTCTATTAATTGCAATAATTTTCATAAAACCGATAGTTGAGTGGCGAAGGATTGCAGTTGATAGTAACTACATTACCGTTCATAAATTATTCTTTAAGCCTATAGTAATCAATATCACTCAATCTCTTTATCAGGTTGTTATATATAAAGATGAGATCCGTTCTTATCGTTTTCGCGTAGGAGAAAACTACATACAAATATCCCCACAGGCATATAGAAACGGCTATAATCTATCCAAAAGGCTAAAATTACATATAGCACGTAATAATCTGTTTATTGACGCTGTTAATTCATAGCAAAAGAGCGCTAACACGGCGCTCCAATCGACGGGCCAACTGATGTGGTTGTACAACTCTGGAATTACGACATTGATGGTAGCTCTCTCAAGAAAGAACATAACGATATGCTCAGAGGAGTGGTCGTCCCGCGCGCAAAAAATCCCCCTGCGGGGAATAGCACTAAGATAAGCGCAAGCACTTGAAAAAATTAAAGAGAAAGGAAAGAAACCCTGGCCTAATTCTTAGCTTTGCGTTACGACATCAAAAAAGGGAACCGAGGCAGGTTAACCGTAGCCACACATACACTGTAGTAACAGTGCGTCGGCTGAACTACAGCATCATTGCATCTGATCTCGTTATATCGGAAGCAAGCAGAGATCACTCAGAAGCTTCGTAGCGTCGCTTGGCTGCCATCGCTGACCTTACCTACCCTACTTCAAATCTCCGAAGGTTTAGAATCCCGACAGCCAACCCGACAGGACACGCGTCCGATGGACACCACCCGCATTGCGAGTCTGCTGTATCCCGCGCTCGAGCCGCAGCAAACCGAAGCGGCGGGGCTCTGGAGCCATGTCGATGCCCTACGCATGCTGGTGCGGCGACATCTCCCGCCGATCACGGCGTCATTGTTCGCGCGCGCTCGTCCTGTTGACGAAGACCCTGGGCGGATCGCCTGGTACAGCGATCTTGCCGGAGAACCGATCCCATTCGAGGTGCTGCCCGACTCGGAACGCGCGCAGATCCTCGCCTTGGTGTCGGATCGTTTGGCCAGTCTGCACCGGCTGGCCGACCAACTCGAGGCCAGCCTTGACGCCGGCTCAGCGGCGGAGGCTTCGAGCATCGCGTTGCTCCGTCGAGCTGCCCGTTATCCGCACCCCAGCTGCATCTATCTGGTTGCCGGCGAGCCAGTACTGACCTACTGGGGCCTGGAGCCGACACGCCCTGGAGGTCGGGGCGCCAAGCCCATCGCCGAGCGCGCGAGCGAGCCACCGGCTTGGCGCCGACGCCTGCCGCTCTTGCTCGGCGCCACGGTGATGCTGATGCTCGCCGTCGCGCTCGGGCTTGGCGCCTGGCACTGGCAGCAGCAGCGGCTGCAGGTAACGCTGACTGCCGAGCTGGCCGCCGGTCTGGCTGCAGCGTGCAAGCCAACGGCAATCTTGCAAGCCTTGCAGGCGCGTTTGGCGCGCATCGATCCCGACGGCGAGCGCTTCCCCGAGATCCGTTTTGACACCGAGCGCGAGCTGAATCGATGCACCGATGCCGCAGAGCTTGAGTCGCTGCTCAGCGCCGCGCGCGGAGATTGCGCCGCCCTACCTGATATTGCCGATGCGCTGGCCTATCAGGATGCAAGCCAGCCGCCATTCGATGCGCTTCAGGCGCGTTTGAGCCCGCTGCAAGCCCGCTGTGCGCTCGCCGAGGATCTGCACGCGCGAAGGGGCGCGCTCGACGATGAGGATTGCAATGGTCTCTTGGCCCTCGCCCAAGAGGTGGAGGCAGGGTTGGAGTTGGATGCGGAGGATCGCACCCGCTATCCCCTCGCCGAGCCGATTGGCGCGATCGCCACGGCTGCGGCTGCCTGCAAGATCAGCGCGCAGCTACAACCGCGTGTTGCACAGGCAAACGGCGACTGCAACGCGCTACGAGTCCTGCAGCGCGAGCTTGGCCAGCACCTCGCTACCAGTGCCAGTGCCAGTGCGAGCACTAGCACCAGTACCGACACCAGTACCGACACCAGTACCGACACCAGTACCGACACCAGTACCAACAACAGTACCGACAACAGTACCGACAACAGTACCGGCACCAGTACCGGCACAACACCCAATGCCAAGACCGCTGCAAAAGGCGACGTCACCCTGCATGCAAGCGCACTGCAGGCAAGCACACTGCCAAGCCCGTTGATCAGGCTCGATCCACAGCGCGCGCCGCTCGCTGCACTGATCGCCGAGATCGACGCCGGGCTCGAGCGCTGCGCACTCGCGGACCACCTGACAGCACGCCTTGCCAGCGCCCAGGGCGACTGCATTGAGCTCGCCTCGTTGCGCGAAACGGTTGCACGTCAAGGCGATGCAGGACCAGCCTTCGCTGGCCTCATTGGCAGACTGGATGTAGCCCTTGGGCAATGCGCGGCGCTGAATGAACTGGAAACCCGTTTCGTCCAGGCGCAGGGCGATTGTCCAGCCGTCAAGAACCTTAGCGACGAGCTGGAGCAATGGCGCGATAACCTGCGCTTCGTCGATATCCGCACTCGCGTCAAGGCCGAAGAGGCCATCTGTGCCCAAGCCAGCGCCTTGGAGCAGCGCATCGCTGCTGCAGGAAAGGACTGTGGCGCGCTCCGCGTCCTCGCAGATGAGCTGAGCCAAGAGGCTGGCAGCCCCTTTGCTGCGGCCCGACAGGCGCTGAAGGCCAAGCTCGACCGCTGCGCAATCCGCGACCGATTGACGCGCCTAGTCGACGCCGCCGGCAGCCACTGCGGACGCCTCAAGGCTGCTCAACGCGAGATCGCACGCGAATCAGGAGCCGATCTCGCACCGCTGCGCCAGCGCCTGAGCAAGGCCCTGGAGCCTTGTCGACCACAACCAAAGCCCGTCGTGCCCAAACCGCCGCGCGGTGCCGGCAGCTACGCCCTCAGCGGCGCCTGCCATGGCAGCCTGGTCATCTCCCCAGCCGGCGGCTACCATCGCGATCCGGTGCGCCATATCGTCAGCATCGCACCGCCGGTCAATGCGCGCATCGGCAAGGTCGTCTCCGACAACCGCGGCTGTCGCAACTGCCGCCTAAATAAACGCAACGCCACCACCTGGAGTGTCCAGCTCTATTACGGCTGCAGTGGCCGCGGCAGCGTGCCAATCGCCTACAGCGCTTATGATCACAGCGGAAAGCTGATCTGCAGCGGCAAGGGGGAGGCCCGTTGCCTTGGACGGCGGCGACCTTGAGAGGCATCTTAGAGCGTAAATCATAGTGACCAAGGTTTGATCCCTGGTATTTAGACAGACTAGCTAGACAGGCTAGCCTTTAGGCTCGGTTGCAGTTCCTGGTGCTGACCGCTAGGCTTTAACTGGTCCACAGGCGAGGGGGTCTCAGCGCCAAGCGACGACTCACAACACTGGCTCAGAATCAGGCTCAACCGCCAAGCACGCGGGACAGCCTGATCGAACGCGATGCAGGTGACTGACACCTGCCTCATGGACACTCTGATCGACACGCTGATCGATACTGGGGAACACTGTGCTTGCGACCGTTCGTGACGCCTGCCAAATCCATCCGATGGTCCACGACTACCGGATGACCGAGGCCATCGAGAACCTCTCCGACCTCATCACCGACCAAGGCGACGGACGCGACTTCTTCGCTCGCAACTACATCACCCAAGGCATGGCGGACCTCTTCCGCGAGGGCCTATTGCGCCTAAGCGGAAAGTCAGATCAAGCCGCCTTCGAGCTGGCCCAAGCGATGGGCGGCGGTAAGACGCACATGATGACCGCCTTGGGGCTGCTGGCGAAGCATCCACCGCTGCGTGCCGAGGTGCTCCCCGCCGAGCTGGCCGCTCGCCTGGATTTCGGACCCGCGCGCATCGCGGCGTTCAACGGTCGCAACGACCCCGATCATTACATCTGGGGTGAACTGGCTGAGCAACTGGGGCAGGTGGAGCAGATTCGCCCACACTGGGTCGATGGTCCACGCGGCGTCGACGAGGCCAAATGGATGGCGATCATCGGCGAGACACCGACCCTGATCCTGCTCGACGAGCTGCCGCCCTATCTGCTCAACGCCAGTACCCGCGCCGTCGGCAAGGGCTCGCTCGCTGATGTGGTCACCTACAGCCTGAGCAACCTGCTGACCGCCGCGATCAAGCTCCCGCGCTGCTGTGTGGTGATCGCCAACCTCGCCGGCAGCTATGAGGCGCAGACCAAGGACCTGGCGCGGGTCATGTCCAATCTGAAGCAGGAATCCAATCGCCAAGCCCAGTCCATCACGCCGGTCCAGCTCGCCGGCAACGAGATCTACGAGATCCTCAAGAAACGCCTGTTCACCGAGTTGCCCGATGACCGGACCATCGATGCCGTCGCCGAGGCCTTCGCCGAGCAGGTCAAAGCGGCTGAGGACGGCGGCTACATCACCGCCCGCTCCATGGAGGAGGTGGCGGGAGAAGTCCGCGAGACCTATCCCTTCCATCCCTCGTTCAAGAATCTGGTGGCCCTGTTCAAGGAGAACGAAGGCTTTCGCCAGACCCGCGGACTGATGCAGTTCACCGCCCGCCTGCTGCGCAGTGTCTGGACCCGGGAGGCCAATGATGTCTTCCTGATCGGCACCCAGCATCTGGATCTCAACAGCGTCGAGGTGCGCGATGAGGTCCAGCGTATTAATCCAGCGCTGCTACCGGCGGTGGTCAACGACATCGCCGACCAAGGCAACGCGCGCGCCGAGGAGATCGATGCCGATCTCGGCGGCGATGCCACCGCGCAGGTCGCCAAGCTGGTGTTGTCGGCCTCGCTGTCGCGCGCCGCGGAAGGCCGCTTTGGGCTCACCCAGGCCGAGATCCTCGAATACCTGGTTGCTCCGCACAACAAACCTGACGAGTTCCTCAACGGACTCGAACGCCTGCGCGATCGCGCCTGGTACCTGCACCGCGAGAGCGAGCAGTTCTACTTCAAGGAAACCGAGAATCTCGGTCGGCGTATCGAGCGGGATGCCCGCCAAGTCCCGGCACCCAAGCTCGAACAGGCCCTGATCAATCGTCTGACTGGCCTGTTCAAGGCACAGAGTCAATCTCGGGCTGCCTACCAAGAAGTCCAGATCATGCCACGGCTCGACGATGTGAAGCTATCCGGCAGCCGCATCCTACTGGTGGTGCAGCCCGATGGCCGCACGCCACCCGAGGCGATCCGGGGCTTCTATGAATTCCAGCAGGAGAAGAACAACGTCCTCATCCTGTCCGGCAACGACAGCCATCTGGCCAACGAGGTCGAGGCGCGGCTGCGCGAGCTGTACGCGATCGAGAAGATCCACGCCAACCTCAAGCCCGGCGACAGCCTCTATGACGAGGCCCGCGACAAGCTCGAGGAGCTCGAAGAGCGCTTCACCAAGGCCGTCTCCGGCGCCTACAACCGGCTGTTCTACCCTGGTCCCAGCGGGGGCGGCGAGGGCAAGCTGGTCATGGCCACCATCGACAACGGGCTGAGTTTTGGCGAAGGCGACTACGCCGCCGAGGCGCAGATCGAGAAGCTGCTCGCCAGCGCCCGCTGCGACAACAAGCTCACGCTCGATATGCAGGACGAGCTGCCGAACTACTGGTCCATGGCCGAGACCTTCCTTTGGTCCGCCTCGGATCGGCGCGTGCCCTGGCGCGATCTGGTCATGCGTGCCAAGACCGATCCGACCTGGCCCTGGCTGCCGGGCGCGCGTGGGCTGGAGCTGTTGCGCGATGAGGCGCTCAAACAAGGCCGCTGGCGGCAACACCCCGACGGCCAGCTCGAGAAGGGACCCTTTCCAGCCGAGAAGACCTCGGTCAACGTGATCACGCTCAGCACCAACCGCGAGACCGGGGAAACCAGCCTCTCCCTCACCCCGCGCAATGCCGGGGAGAGTCCGCGCGTCTATGTCCTCAAGACCTCATCCGTCTCTGAACAGGACGAGCAGGTCGAGGATCTGGAGGAGTACCGCACCACCGAGGCGACGCTCTATTTCATCGCCATCGACAGCAGCGGCAAATACCAGACCGGCGAGCCGACGCGCTGGACCGCCGAGCTGACCATTCGCCATGAGCTGCACCAGGTCGCCGATGGGCGCAAGCTCGAGCTGCGCTGTACGCCGTCTGCGGAGATGCACTACAGCCTCGACGGCACCAACCCCAAGGAAGGCACGCTCTACCGCGAGCCCTTTGCGGTTCCAGCCGCGGCTACGACCCTCTTAGTCGCCGCCAAGGCCGGCGAGGTCGAGAAGACCACGAAGATCAGCATCCCGGCCGATGGCGACGACCGGCTGATCATCGACGACGCCAAGCCGGCCCGGATCAGCGACAGTAAACGCATCGCCATCGACAACACCGATAAGGTCTTCGAACTCATCAATACCTTTCAGGATCGCGCCGACATTCGCCTGCGCGGCGTGATCATCGTCATCGGCGAAGGCGAGCATGGCGTGCAGATCCGCTTCAATGAACGGGAACTGACGCCCACCGCCATCGAGACCGCCATTCGCGGCGTGCGCGAGGCGATCGGCGACGAACAGGCGAGCGTGCAGGTCACGATTCGCGGTGGTATCGACTTTGGCGACGGCTATGCCCTGAAACAGTTCGCGGAGCTGGTCGGGATCGGCCTGGCCGCGGGTGATGTGGATCAGGACGTATGAGCACCGCTGTCGCCAAGGTGCGCACCGCTCGATCGCGCAAGGAGACTGCAAAAGCGGTGTATACCCACCAGACCCTGGGCTTTGGCGTGCCAGCCACCTCCGATCCGCATCACTTCGTCGTCAGCATCCCACGCGGGAGTTCAAGCGCCGTGCTGATCAGCGAGCACTTGGGCATGGGTGCTGGCACGGCTCCCGAACAGGTGCTGGATCGCGTGATGCTGCCGCGCCTGCGTTGGAGCGGCATTCGCGCCGAGGTGCAGCGTGCCTTCAACGCCCGGCTCAAGGCGCACAACCTGGCCCCCGGCACCTGGAAGGTCGGTGACAATCCGGTCGACCGTCTGCTCGGCAAGGAGCTGTGCGTGCTGGCCTGGGCCATCGAGCAGCTCGATCCGGAGAAGATCCCACTCGCCGTGCGTAATTGGTTAGCCCTGCGCCCGGAAGAACGCTGGTGGCTGTTTGGCATGACCGCCGTTGCCAGTGGCGGCCTGCAAGATGGCGAGCACGGCTGGCGGGTTGCCTTGCGGTATGCGCTCGGCGATGTGGCGCAAAATGAGCTGATGCGCACCCGTCGACTGCTGACCAGCGCGGACAAGCGCCCGCAACCGTCGCTCGGGCTGTTCGACGACTAGGCCCACCCCAGTAAAAGCGATGAGATATGATTAACGATGAATCATTGCTGACCACCCCGAGGAAACTGCCGATGGCAAAGGCTGAAACCCGCGTGCTGACCGCTCATGTTCCCATTCCTCTAGCCGAAAAGCTGGACCAGGCCGCCGACCGTTTGGAGCGCTCACGCGGTTGGGTCATCAAGCAAGCCTTGGCCTCCTGGATTGCCCTTGAGGAAGAACGTGACCGATTGACCCAGGAGGCCCTGGCCGATGTAGACGCCGGCCGCGTGATCGATCACCAAGCCGTTCAGGCTTGGGCGGAATCCCTGGGCAGCGACGCCCCCTTGCCAAATCAGAGGTTGGGATTATTCGATTAACTGCGTTTCAAGAGGTTGAGACCCAATGCCACAGGTCATGCTCGATTTTGATCCTGGCGCGCTCTCCGCGCTGCGACAGGGACCAGACGAATTTGCTCGCGAGGTCAAGAGCGCAGCAGTTGTTCAGTGGTATGCAGAGGGACGAATTTCCCAAAGCAAGGCGTCCGAGATTCTCGGGCTCACCCGATCCGCTTTTCTCAATGAACTGTATCGGCGCCGCGTGCCTGCCGTGCAAACAGACATGGCTGCGTTGCGCAAAGAGATCGCATGCCTGACAAGCTGATCGTCAATGCATCACCGTTGATCTTTTTGCATCCTGTCAATGGATGGTCATGGCTATGTGAGTTCAGTGCCCACCCTAGGCACCCTGCTTGCTGCCCGACGCAAGGGGTGGATACCAGCCGCTCAACCGGTCATTGAGCAGTTGATCAGCGAAGGCCTGTACCTCAGCCCTTCGCTGGTGGCTGAGGCTTTAGCGGAGATCGGCGAAGCGCTGCCTCACTGAGCGGATGCTCAGCAGAATCGCGAAGCGGAGAAGGAACAAAAAACCGATGTATCCCAGACATGACCAACCCCGGCTCGAGCTGTTTGCTCTCAAGGATGCCCGGCGCTGATGTGATCATTGCCTAATTCTTATTTGGTTCACTATCTCAAACGGATAGCCTACCTGTTAGCCTGACTTGATATAAAACAAGTAGAGGACAGAATGTCAAAGTTAAACGTCGATCAGAAGACGATTCTGGATCTATTTTCCGATAAGAAAGCCGATTTTCTCATTCCGGACTATCAGCGCGCTTATGCTTGGGATGAAGAGCAATGCCAAACGCTTTGGGATGACATGTTTGTCTTCTCCTTTCCCAATGATAACTGCGACGACTTCGATGAGAATGAAGAATATTTTCTTGGCTCAATCGTGGCGTACAAGAACGAAAACGGAAAATCTGAAGTCATTGATGGTCAGCAACGCCTGACGACCCTGATGATTATCCTGCGGGCCTTTTATGACCGCTTCGCCGACATGCAGGATAGAAACTCAAAGCTCACGCGTGAGTTGATCGAGAAGTGCATTTGGAAGACCGATGCCTTTGGCTCGCCCGATAAAACAAAGCTGAAAATTAACTCCGAAGTGGCAACGGATGCGGATAAAGAAGAGTTTCTGGATCTGCTTCGGACTGGTATCGTGCAGCCGAACAGCAAGAGTCAATATGTCAAGAACTATCAATTTTTTGAGAACAAAATCGAAGGTTTCTTGCAGAAATTTCCTGGTTATTTTGCGTACCTGCCAGCGCGTATACTGAACAACTGTATTTTGTTGCCGATTGAGGCGGAATCCCAGGATACCGCACTGCGCATCTTTTCAACGCTCAATGACCGTGGTCTGCCGCTTTCCGATGCGGACATCTTCAAAGCCCAGTTTTATAAGTTTTACAGCAGTGTTGACAAGAAAGAGGACTTCATCAATGAGTGGAAGGACTTGGAGGAAATCACCAGCACGATCTTCAATCCGCTCACCGGTACGCCGATGGATGAACTCTTCGCGCGCTACATGTATTTCTTGCGCGCCAAGGAAGGGAACAAGAGCACGACCACCGAAGCGCTGCGTAAGTTCTATGAGCGCAACAAATATCAGTACTTGAAAGAGCCAAAGACATTAGCCGAGCTAAAAGCCTTGGCATTGTTCTGGCAGAGCGTCATGCAGCAGGATAAAACAAGGTTCTCGGAGGGGGTGCTTAAAAAGCTCTTTGTGCTGCATTACGCGCCTAATGGCATGTGGTTTTACCTGACGTCGGTCTATTTTCTGCAACATCGCACCGACGACGGATACTTGGATGACATCAAGTTTGGTGAGTTCCTCGCTAAAATCACCGCGTTCATTTTTGCCTATGCGATAACCAATCCTGGTGTCAATGCATTGCGCACGCCTGTTTATGATGAGATGGTGAGAGTTGTCAATGGTGACGATGTGGCCTTTGCCAAGCATCGATTCAAGCAAGGGCAAGCGCGCTCGTTTTTCGAGAATTTTGA
Organism: Halochromatium sp.; assembly: GCA_010912705.1. GTDB lineage: Bacteria > Pseudomonadota > Gammaproteobacteria > Chromatiales > Chromatiaceae > Lamprobacter. Next base: position 210,822 of record POWB01000003.1, on the reverse strand, counting down.
GTTTACCAATCAACGCAATGTGACGCGCTCCATGATCACTTGGTATGCCTATACCTTTGCCGAGCAGCCGCTGCTTGATCTCAAGGACATCTTTCATCTGGAACATATCTACTCAAGGAAGCGTCAAGAAATTCAAGGCGGTCTCAAAGATAAGCGCAATCTTGATTCGCTGGGGAACAAGATACTGCTGGAGGCCAGCATTAATATCAAAGCATCGGATTACCATTTTGCCGATAAAAAGAAGATCTACAGCGGCGCGCAACGCCGCGGAAAGAACAAAGAAGCAAGCAAAATTAGCGAAATTGCCAGCCTGCTGGCCTACGACGACTTTGGCGAGCAGCAAATCATTGAACGTAACAAAAAGATCTTGGACAGGTTTTTTGACGAATTGCAAAAAGAAGATCTCATCGCCTGACGCCTAGGTAATGCTGTACTTTAGTCATGATCGATTAAACGCCGATTTGGCGCGCCACTGAAACGGGAAAGCCCCTGACATGCTGCTTGAGGAACTGAGAACACAACGCGAAGCGATTCTTGCCGCTGCTCGGGCGCACGGAGCCAGCCGGATTCGCATCTTCGGCTCGGTGGCGCGGGGCCAGGAAACACCCACAAGCGATGTCGATTTTCTAGTCGATCTACCGCGGGGTTATGACCTCTTTAACCAGAGAATGCCGCTGGCTGAACAACTCGCCAGGATTGCTGGTCGCCCTGTTGATCTGATCCCAGAGCATGAACTCAATCGCCACCTGCGGTCGGCCATTTTGACGGAGGCCATTGATCTGTGACCAAACCCTGGCCGCTCCATGCCCGCCACATTCTGGACTGCATCGCCAAGATCAGACGCATTCAGGCGCGTGGCGATTTGCTGGAGGATGACATCCTCTATGACGCGACGATCCGCAACCTGCAAACGCTTTCCGAATCAACACAGCACCTTCCCGATGACCTCAAGGCCGGTTTTCCTGATATTCCCTGGAAGCAGATCAGTGGATTCCGCAATATTCTCGTTCATGCGTATCTTGGCGAGATTGATCCACTGACTGTTCAGGGTGTCATTGGGCAGCCTCTCGTCGCCTTGGAGAGTGCGGTACAGTCCATGCTGGCTGAGGCAAGCGAATGAGTGTTCAAAGCCCCCAACCCTTCACCCTCAAGGACGCCCCGGCGCTGATCGAAGCCGTATTTCCGGCGCAGAAGGTGTCGTTCGAAGCGCAGCGTGAGCGCAAGGCCGGCGCCGGGCAAACGCTGACCGCCCTGGGTTCCTATTGGAAGGGGCGCAAACCTCTGATCTTGGTCCGCGCGATCCTGCTTGGCAGTCTGCTGCCTCAAACCGATGATCCGGAGAAGGATCTGGAGATTTTTGAACGACTGATGGCTTTCGATAACGCGGGATTGGCACGACGTGAGCCAAAACTCAAGCCCGCCGACATCGCCGAGCGGGTCGCCTTGGTCCATCCCTGGCACGTTTTCAGCTACACCATCAAGGGCACCTCCCACAGCGTTGAGGAGATCGACCGGCTGCAGCTCCCCATTCAACTTGCTGACTACCCAGGGTTGACTCTGCGCTGGCGGCGCGATCTCCAACCGGACGCCAAGCGGGAGATGCTGGCTCAAGCACTCGCGACCTTCTCGACCTACGAGGAGCGCGCTGCCCTCTGCAAACGCCCGGAGGAGTTGGATCAGGCCGCGCTCTATGCGCCGATCTGGCCGGCGGTGAACGCCCATCTGGGGCGCTTCGGCATTCAGGCGCAATCCCATCAGGAACTGGTCGAACAGCTTGGAGTCCTGCGCTTTGGCCATCGACCCAAGGTCGGCGACACGTTCTGCGGCGGCGGATCGATTCCCTTCGAGGCCGCGCGTCTAGGCTGCGATGTCTATGCGTCGGACTTGAACCCCATCGCCTGTATGTTGACCTGGGGAGCACTGAATATCATCGGTGCCTCGCCCGAGCAGCGCGCCGAGATTGAGCGGACACACCGGGATGTGGCCAAAAAAGTTGATCAGATCATCACGCGATTAAGGATCGAGCACGACAGCCAGGGCAACCGAGCCAAGGCGTATCTCTACTGCCTGGAGACCCGCTGCCCGGAAACCGGCTGGATGGTGCCGATGGCGCCGAGCTGGGTGATCTCGAAGACGCACCATGTGGTTGCCAAGCTGGTCCCCGATCATGACGAGAAGCGCTTCAAGATCGAGATCAAAAATACGGAGTCCGAGGCGGAGATGCAGGCTGCCGAGCAGGGCACTGTGCGGAATGGCAATCTGGTCTATGAGCTGGACGGCAGAACCTATCTGACCCCGGTCAAGACCTTGCGAGGCGACTACCGCGATGCGGATGGCAACACTACAAACCGGCTTAGGCGCTGGGATAAGCACGACTTCAAGCCGCGCCCGAAGGATGTCTTTCAGGAGCGACTCTATTGCATTCAGTGGATGAGGCACGACACCCTGGATTTGCACCGGCCAGAGATCTTTTTTAAGGAGGTGACCGGGGAGGATTTGGAACGTGAGCGTCGGGTTGATTCGATAGTGGCCAAGCATTTAGCCGACTGGCAGGAGCGGGGGCTGGTGCCGGATATGGCGATTGAGCCGGGCGACAAAACGGATGAGCCGATTCGCACGCGCGGCTGGATGTATTGGCATCAATTGTTTGACCCACGCACGATGTTGTCTGCGGCCTTGCTCAATCAGGCAGCAAAGAGCCCCGCAGACAAATTCAATGTTAGCACGCTACTGGACAACTCCGGGCGATTGGTCCGTTGGCATTCAACGCCACCGCACAAGAATGGCGGCGGTCGTGACTTACCAGCGAATGTCTTTTCCAACCAAGCATTGAATACCCTGTTCAATTTCGCTGTCCGCTCATGGTGGTCGGCGATGAACGTGCTGCGGTATGACTATCCGGGTGGAACAGGTTTTCTTTCCAACAGTCAGGTGCGCACTCATGCCGCTGATATGGACATCAATGAGGTAGACATCTTCGTCACCGATCCGCCATACGCCGATGCCGTCCACTACCACGAAATCACCGAATACTTCATCGCCTGGCTACGCAAGAACCCACCGCCACCCTTCGACCAATGGACCTGGGACTCGCGCCGCGAGTTGGCCATCAAAGGCTCCGGCGACGACTTCCGCCGCGGCATGGTGGACGCCTACAAGACCATGACCGAGCAGATGCCGGACAACGGCATGCAGTGCGTGATGTTCACCCATCAGGACACCGGTGTCTGGTCCGACATGGTCAGCATCTTCTGGGCCGCCGGCCTGCAAGTGGTCGGCGCCTGGTACATCGCCACCGAAACGACCTCCGAGCTGAAGAAGGGCGGCTATGTGCAGGGCACCGTGATCTTGATGCTGCGCAAGCGCCCGGCCGGCGATCGCCCCGGCTTCAAGCAGCGCATCCTGCCGGCGGTGAAACGTGAGGTCGACGAGCAGATCAAGCAGATGCTGCATCTGAACACCGAGACCGCGACCAAGCTGGGCGCGCCGGTCTTCAACGACTCGGACCTGCAGATGGCCGGCTACGCGGCGGCACTCAAGGTGCTGACCGGCTTCACCAGCATCGGCGGCGAGGATGTCACCAGCTTCGCACTGCGCCCACGCCGCAAAGGCGAGACCACCGTCGTCGATGAGATCGTCGGCCAGGCCGCAGAGACCGCCAATAGTCTGTTGGTCCCAGACGGCCTCGACGCCGAGACCTGGGGCGCGATCAATGGCATCCAACGCTTCTATCTGCGCATGCTCGACATGGAGACCACCGGCGCCTCCAAGCTCGACAACTACCAGAACTTCGCCAAGGCCTTCCGTGTCGCCGACTATGCCGCGATCATGGCGAGCATTAAGCCCAACGCCGCCCGCTTGAAGACCGTCACCGAGTTCAAGCCGCGCGACCTGACCGAGCGCACCGAGATCGGTCCCACCCCGCTCGGCGCCCTGATCATCGCCATCCAGGAGTTCCTCGCCGACAAGGAGCCGGAGGCGGTGATGGCCAACCTGCGCGACGCGGTCACGGACTACCTCGGCCTGCGCCCCAAGCTGATCGACATGGCTAGCTTCATCGCCACCAAAGCGCGCCAAGCCGAGACCCGGCGCGCCGCTGAGGCCATCGCCGGGCGGATGCGCAACCAGCGGTTGCAGTAGTGGTCCAGTTAGATCGTCATGATCAAGAGTTTCGCCGATGCCGAGACGGAGCGGTTTTTCAAAACCGGCAAATCGCGTCGCCTGCCGCCGGACATTTTGAAACGTGCCACCATGCGCTTGATCCAACTCCAAGCAGCCACACAGATCGGCGACCTTCGCCTTCCGCCATCCAACCGACTGGAGACCTTGGCGCACGACAGAATGGGACAATGGAGCATTCGCATTAACGATCAATGGCGAATTTGCTTTCGATTCGACAATGGCGACGCCTTTGATGTGGAAATCGTCGACTACCATTGACATTGAGGTTCAACGACATGTTCACGAGTGGTCTTCCTGCTGTTCACCCTGGCGCATTTCTCGACGAACTGCTGCATGAGCTGGATCTCTCCCAGAGTGAGTTTGCTCAGGCTCTGGAGGTCACGCCGGATCGGCTCACGGCGGTTATCCGTGGCGAGCAACCGGTGACGGCTGACCTGGCCTTGTTGTTTGCTCAAGCGCTGGATCAGTCGCCACATTATTGGCTAAACCTTCAAGCGGAATACGATCTGGCAACGGCATCGCTCAACATGGGCGCTCAACTCAAGCGCGTGCACAGGATCACCGAGTATGAAAATCGTCTATCACGAGAACGATGACATCCTGTTCATCGAGATGTCGAAGGAGCCGATTGTGCGCGATGAATCGCTGAGCTGGAACCTGAACATCGGCTATACCGCCGATGGCATTGGTGAGATCACGATCCTGGATGCCCAGAAAAGCGGGCTCTACCCACTGCAGATCGAGCGGGTTGTCTCCGAGGCTACTTGATCGAGGAACAGTTGGGCGCAACCAGCGGTTCCAGTCATCACTCTGTTTGGAGGACGCACTGATGAGAGCCATCGAGCTAGAAGCGACTGTTGAGCAGCACCGCATTCGCGTGCCTGAAACCATCCAGGACGGTACCCATCTGCGCGTGCTGTTGCTGATGGAAGACAGCCCCACGAAGTCCGCTGTCGATGGCGACGACCTAAAGCGTCGATTGGCTGGTTTGACCGAGGGACTCAGTGATGAGGATATGAATCGCGCTCGGGATTTTGGTCGGAATGATCCACAATGGGATACCTGATCGACACCAACATTCTGTCCGAGGTGCAGAAGGATCAGCGTGCTGATCCTGGTGTTCGCGCTTGGTATGACAAGGTCGATGCGCGTGATCTGTATCTCTCGGTCTTGGTCATTGGTGAGGTGCGCCAGGGCATCGATCGTCTGCGTCGCCGCGACCCAACGCAAGCCGCGCGATTGGCGCAACGGCTCGCGTCGGTCAAGACCGACTTTGCCGACCGCATTCTGCCGGTCTGTACCGCAGTGGCCGAGTGCTGGGGGCGCAATAATGTTCCGGATGCACTACCAGTGATCGATGGCCTGCTCGCGGCGACCGCGCAGGTCCATGGATTGACGCTCGTGACCCGTAATGTGAAGGATGTCGAGCGCAGTGGCGTCTTATTGCTGAATCCGTTTTCGGATGCCATCACGCCTCCTGATTAGCAAGCTCGAGAAGTATCGTGCTCGCTACCTCGGCACCTTCGCCTATCGCTTCAACCGGCGCTTTCATTTGGAGACGATTCACAGCCGCCTGCTACTGGCGGCGACGACGACCGGGCCGCGTCCTGCGCGTTTGCTTCGTCTGGCTGAAGGAACTTGCTAATCAGGTCCCATCATGGATTTATGCAACGGTTTTGGCCGGGCCGTCGGCGTTGGCTTCAGCGCGGAGATCTCGGCAAACCACGCCTCGAGCACCGAGGCCAGAGTCGGAGTGCGCACATAGGGGGCGATGCTGTAGACGCTGCCGAGCAGGGCCATCGTCTTCTTGCCGCCCACCCCCGTGGGTCTCGCTCGCGCGCATCGCCAACCCTTGCCATCAACGGTGTTGACGACGATGGTATCCGCTGACGCTGACGCAGGCGCGGGTATCGCTGGGTGGATGGGCAACCAGCGGTTGCGGTAGCGGCGGGCTTGTAGTGTGCACACATCATGCGCACAATAGCCTTTGTTTTCTCTGTTCGGGAATCTTCGATGAACCAACTTGCGACCAAAGAGAGCCGGCTTCACATCCGCTGCGATGAGCATACCCGGCAGTTGCTGGACAAGGCCGCCGGCTATACGCGCACCAATCTGTCGGCGTTCGTGCTGACCCAGGCTGTTGCCGCCGCGGAACGCATTTTGAGTGAACAAGAGTCGATCACGCTGAAAGAGGATGATTTTCAGGCGTTTCTTGCTGCGCTCGACACGCCGGCCGAGCCCAATGCCGCGCTGGTGCGCGCCTTCGAGCGTCATGCAGACCAGGTACTCGGAGCTTGAGTGTCGTTATTCGCCCGCTGGACGGCTCAATCGAGACCGACCTCTTTCACTGTGGCGAGCCGCAACTCGATCTCTACCTGCGACGCTATGCCTCCCAGGATGTGCGACGGGGCATTGCTCGCGTTTTTGTCGCCACCACGCCAGAGGAGTCCCAACGACCCGCCGGCTTTTTCACGCTGAGCGCAGGGAGTGTCCGCGTTGACAGCTTGCCGCCCGAGATGGCCCGCAAACTGCCTCGCTATCCGGTACCGGTCGCGTTGCTCGGACGCTTGGCTGTCGATCAGAACGCTCAAGGCCGCGGGCTGGGATCGATCTTGCTCTCAGACGCCTGCCGAAAAGTCGTGCAAGCCAGCCAGGTTCTGGCCGTGGCCGCGATCTTGGTGGATGCAAAGGATGCATCGGCAGCCGCCTTCTATCAGCACTTCGGGTTCCTGTCCTTGCCCGGTTACCCGGCGCGCCTGCTGCTGCCCTTCAACGTCTTGAAACGATTTGCGTCGGCTAAAGAGGCGCCTTGACACGCCACTGACGGCAGGAAAAACCCCATGCCGATCCAGCGCCTCTCCTCCCGCACCCACCGCCTCGACCAGAGCTTTCTCGCCGAGCAGCTGCAAGGTGCGCGCCGTTACTGGCGCATCGCCGGCTACTTCACCAGCTCGCTGTTCGAGATCGCCCACGAGTGGCTGGAGCCGATCCCGGAGGTGCGCATCGTCTGCAACGTGGATCTGTCACCCGAAGACCTGAAGGTCGCCCAGTTGCGCGAGATGCGTCTGCTCGGGCGCTGGAACGAGCGCTCCATCGAGGCCGAATCCCTGCTCAATCGCGAGCGCTATCAACGGCTGGATGCCTTTCTGGCCCAGCGCGGCCAGGTGATCCGGGTCGCACCGGATAGCGTCTGCGGCTTCGTGCACGGCAAGGCCGGCGTGATTGAGCGCGGTGATGGCCGCACACTTGGCTTCATCGGCTCGATGAACGAGACCCGCCACGGCTGGCAGCAGCACTACGAGATCCTCTGGCAGGACGACTCGCCCGAGGGGGTCGCCTGGATCGAGGCCGAGTTCGAATTCCTCTGGAACGCGGCGCGGCCCCTGCCGGAGGCGGTCTGCCATGAGGTGTCCCGCCGCGGCCGGCGCGTCGAGGTGCAGTTGCCTGCGCTGGAGAACGAGGAGACGCTCACCCCCGCCGCACTGATCGAATCGCCGCTCTACCGCGAGGGCATGGCCCTGCAACCCTGGCAGCAAGGTTTCGTCAGCGAATGCCTGCGCCATTACCAGGAGCACGGCCAAGTGCGCCTGCTGCTGGCCGACGAGGTCGGCCTGGGCAAGACCTTGTCGCTCGGCACCGCGGCACTGACCCTGTGTCTGCTGGATGAGAGGCCGGTCGCCACTGGGGGCAAACGCCGCAAGCCGATCGTCATCTTCGCCCCGGCGACCCTCTGTGAGCAGTGGCAAACCGAGCTGCTCGACAAGCTCGGCATCCCCTGCGCGCGCTGGCACTCGACGCGCAAGGTCTGGCTCGATCCTGAGGAGCGGGCGATCTCCCCGAGCGGACCCGAGCAGATTGCCCGCTGTCCCTTGCGCATCGGCATCGTCTCTACTGGCCTGATGATCCAGCCCTCGCGCGAGAAAGAGGTCCTGCTGGGCATCAGCTACAGGCTGGTGATCCTCGACGAGGCGCACAAGGCGCGCTCACGCCAGGGCATCGGCGCCAAGGCCGGCGAGCCCAACGCCTTGCTGAGCTTCATGCTCGCGGTAGCCAACCGGGCTGAGCATGTCCTGCTCGGCACCGCCACCCCGATCCAAACCCGTACCGAGGATCTGTGGGATCTGGTGCGGGTGCTGCATCGGGGCAGCACTGGGTTCGTGCTCGGCCATGAACTCTCGCCCTGGCACAACCCGCGTGAGGTGCTGCCGATCCTCTGCGGCGCGCTGCGCGTCGATGGCCCCGAGGCCGGCTGGCGACTGCTGCGCTCACCGCTCCCTACCATGACGTCCACCAACGAGCCGAATGCGCGCCGCCTGTTCCGCAATCTGCGCGAAGAGCTGGATATGCCGCGCAAGGCGCATCTGGCCGGTGCGCTGAGTGATCTCCCAGCAGACCTGCGCGAGGATCTGGACACCGAGCTTGAGCGCGTCATCGACGGTGCGACCTTCTTCCAGCGCGAGAACCCCTTTGTGCGCCATGTCGTGCTGCGCAAGCGCACGACGCTGGAGGGGCGTGGTCTGCTCGAGCGCATCGCCGTGAATGTCCACCCGGATCAGGGGTTGGTTCAGTCACCGTATCGCTTCTCGGCGCTGTTCCAAAACGTGGCGCTACGGACCACGCCGGACTTCGACCGCGCCTATGAGGAAGCGCGCCGCTTCGGGCGCGTTCTGGCCAAGCGCGGCAAGGGCAGTGGCTTCATGCTGACGCTGATGCAGCAGCGGGTCTGCTCCAGTGTCATCGCCGGTCTCAACACGGCTCAGACCCTGCTGGCTGGGCGCGAGGTCTCTGAGGCGACCGAGGAGGGGGAGCAGACACTGGCGCTGCAGAGCGATGCTGAGCGCGAGGCCCTGACGCGCTTGATCGCCGTCCTAGAGGCCATGGACGAGGACCCGAAGCTGGCCGCGGTGCGGTTTTATCTGCACGACGAGGGCTGGCTCGAGCTGGGCTGCATCATCTTCAGCCAGTATTACGATACCGCACGCTGGATGGCCGACGCCTTGGCGGCCACGTCTCCAGCGGAGACCATCGGCCTCTATGCCGGTGCCGATCGCAGTCGACTCTACCGCGATGGGCAGGCGGTCGGGATCGTCCGCGAGGAGCTGAAGCGCCTGGTCGCTGATCGCCAGGTCCGGCTGATGGTGGCCACCGATGCCGCCTGCGAGGGCCTGAACCTGCAGACTTTGGGCACCCTGATCAATGTCGACCTGCCCTGGAATCCCACCCGCCTTGAGCAGCGCATCGGGCGCATCAAGCGCTTCGGCCAGGCCCGCTCAGCGGTCGATATGCTGAATCTGGTCCACCAGGGCACGGTCGATGAGGTGGTCTATGCGCGGCTCTCCGAGCGCATGCGCAACCGCTACGACCTCTTCGGCGGCCTCCCCGACACCATCCGCGACGACTGGATCGACGACCTCGAGACCCTGGGCGAGAAGATGGACCAGTACATCGAGGAGCGCCGCCAAGCGACCGGCTTTGACCTACGCTACAACGACAGCATCAAGCCAAGCGAGGACGCCTGGCGCGACTGTGCGACGGTGTTGGCGCGTCGGGATGTGGAAAACCTGATGCGCAAAGGCTGGGGTGGGTGAGTTGCATGCTAAAGACCCTTGTCAGTTCTTCGCGAGGCTCACAGGCGACGGAGGGCGTCAGTCATTGCCGAGTTCCAGTGTCTGCGCGGCGCCCCAGCTCCGGCTCCTCAGCCGCCGCTGTCGCCCCCGCCACGCAGGGCTGGCGCTCGATGCCGGCCTCGGCCATGGCGACGGCGCGAAAGATGGCGCGACCCTTGTTCATGGTCTCTTTCCATTCCAAATCAGGCACCGAATCGGCGACCACGCCGGCCCCGGCCTGAATGTGCAATTGGCCATCCTTGATCACCGCGGTGCGGATGGCGATGGCGGTGTCCATGTTGCCGTTGAAGGCCAGATAACCGACCGCGCCGGAGTAGATGCCGCGCTTGATCGGCTCAAGCTCGTCGATGATCTCCATCGCGCGGATCTTCGGCGCGCCAGAGACGGTGCCAGCCGGGAAGGTCGCGCGCAGCACGTCCATCGCGCTCATGCCGGCCTTGAGCTGGCCGGTGACGTTGCTGACGATGTGCATCACATGGGAGTAGCGCTCGACGATCATCCGATCGGTGAGCTTGACGCTGCCGGTCTGGGCGACGCGACCACAGTCGTTACGACCAAGATCGATCAGCATCAGATGCTCGGCCAGCTCTTTCGGGTCAGCGAGCAGCTCCTGCTCGAGCGCTTGATCCTCGTCCTCGGTATAGCCGCGGCGGCGCGTGCCGGCGATCGGCCGCACGGTGACCACGCCATCCTCGAGCCGGGTCAGGATCTCCGGTGAGGAGCCGACGATCTGGAATTCACCGAGGTTGAGAAAGTACATGTAGGGCGAGGGGTTGAGCCCACGCAATGCCCGATAAAGGTCGAGCGGGCGCGCCTGATAGGGGATCGAGAGCCGCTGCGAGAGCACCACCTGCATGCAGTCGCCCGCGAGGATGTAGTCCTTGATGCGCTCGACCGCCTGCTTGTAGCCAGCCTCGGTGAAGCCCGAGACGAAATCGGTCTCGTCGATGTGACGGCCGCCGGCAGTTGGATCGCGTGGGGCGCCGCGCTGCATGTCATGCACCAGCTCGTCGATGCGACGCTGGCCCGATTCAAGCGTATCGCCAGCGCTCGGGTCCAGATGCACGATGATGTACATCCGTCCCTGCAAGTTGTCGAAGACCACGACCTCCTCAGACAGCATCAGCAGGATATCGGGCGTGTCCATGGTGTCCGGATTTGGGCAAGGATCAAGCCGCGGCTCGATATAGCGCACGCTGTCATAGCCGAAATAGCCGACCAGTCCGCCGGCGAAGCGCGGCATGCCGAGATGCTCGGCGACCTTGAAGCGCTGCTGAAAGGCCTCGATCCAGGCAAGCGGATCAGCCGCCTCGGCCTCTTCGACGATGACGCCATCACGCTCGATGAGAATGCGATGCCCATAGACCTTGAGGACGCCGCGACAGGGCAGACCGATGATCGAGTAGCGGCCCCATTTCTCGCCGCCTTGAACGGACTCGAAGAGATAACTGTAGGGGGCGTCGGCCAGCTTGAGATAGCAGCTGAGCGGGGTATCGAGGTCAGCCAAGACCTCGCAGATCAAGGGGATACGATTATGGCCCTGCGCGGCGAGGGCGTGTAAATTCTCGGGGGTCATCGGGCGAACTCCAGACGATGCGGAAACCAAGGGCGGGCTCGAGCGCAACAGTCGAGCGGCGCCATCGCCCGCACTGGGCGCGGCTATCCCTAGGCGAGCAGATCGACGAGTTCGGTAAAGCTGTCGATCACGGCATCCGGCTCAGCGCTGCGGATGTCCTGGCCATGATTGTAGCCATAGCTGACGCAAATAATCCTAAAACCGGCCGCCCGCGCTGCCTTCACATCGCTGACCGAATCGCCGAGCATCAGCGCCGCTGAGGGCTCGACACCAAACTGCTCTGCGGCGTGCAGCAGCGGCATCGGGCTCGGCTTCTTTTCCGGCAGGGTGTCGCCGCTGATCACCAGCTCAAAGGCATCACGGATGCCGACCGCATCCAGCAGCGGCAGGGTAAAGCGGGCCGCCTTATTGGTGACGCAGCCGAGCCGGTAGCCGCGCGCCCGCAGCAGATCCAGCCCCTCGCGCACACCAGGATAGAGGACCGAGCGAGCCGCGGTATTCTCGCCGTAGAGTTCGACGAAGATCGGCAGCGCGCGGTCGAAATCAGCCGCGTCTGGCTCACCCTCAAGCTGGCCGATCAGCGCCCGCGCCACCAGACGCTCGACGCCATTCCCCACCCATTGCCGCACCGCGGGTTCACCGCGCGGCGGGCGTCCAAGTCGGGCCATCATCTCATCGACGCAATAGGTCAGGTCCGGCACGCTATCGACCAGCGTGCCATCGAGATCGATCAAGACCAGACCGGGGCGAAAGGGGAACTGCATGAAGGTATTGCCAGTGGCTGAACGTCAATCAGTGTTGCAGTCTTAGGTTAGCGACCAGCGCCAGCCAAGGCCTCGCGCATCTGGCGGATGATGCCGTCGTAACGGTTCGGGTCGCTGTCCTGCCCCTTGCCAAAGATGCCTGAGCCAGAGACGAAGGTATCGGCGCCAGCGGCCTTGATCTCGGCGATATTATCAACCTTGACGCCACCATCGATCTCGAGCCGGATGTCGCGACCGCTAGCATCGATCATCGCGCGCGCCTCGCGCAGCTTATCTAGCGCAGAGGGGATGAAGCTCTGGCCGCCAAAGCCAGGGTTCACCGACATCAGCAGCACCATGTCGATGTTGTCGAGCTCGTACTTCAGATAGTCCAACGGCGTGGCCGGATTGAAGACGAGGCCGGCCTTGCAACCCTCGGCCTTGATCAGCTGTAGGGTGCGATCGACATGCTCGCTGGCCTCGGGATGGAAGGTGATATAGGTGGCACCGGCCTTGGCGAAGTCGGGGATGATCCGGTCTACCGGCTTGACCATCAGATGCACGTCAATCGGCGCCGTGACGCCGTGCTTGCGCAGCGCATCGCAGATCAGCGGGCCGATGGTGAGATTGGGCACGTAATGGTTGTCCATCACATCGAAATGCACGATGTCGGCGCCCGCGGCGAGCACATTGTCGACCTCTTCGCCGAGACGTGCGAAGTCAGCTGAGAGGATGGACGGGGCGATCAGGTCTTCTGCTGCGGCCATGGGAAGCCTCCAGTTAAGGGCACCTAGCGGTTCAGCCACCGTCGTGCCAAGCGTGGAAAAAGACCATCAGTGTAGCTGAATGGCCGTCTTTTTTCACTGGTCAAGGCGATTTTGGAACCGGCAAGTGGCGCGCTGCACTGTGGCACGAGCCTGTCCGGAAATCACTGCCGCAGTTGCTGGAGCCACCACTCACTACTCACCACTCACCACTCACCACTCACCACTCACCACTCACTACTCACCAACGGCCGCCACCGGCAATGCCGCGATGCGACGATCGATCTCATCAACAACGATGCGATAGGCTGGGGTATCACGGCCGCCAAAATCCCGATCAAAGGTTGCCCGAGACATACTTCCCGGAAGCCAGTCGACTGTTGGCATGATGTCGTCCTCACTCAGCCCGGAGCGCGCCATCTGCTGGATGCGCCCTGCGCTGCTCGCATTAGCGGTGGCGAGTTCGGCAAATTGGTTGCCCGCCCGGTTGGCGGCAAGATCACTGAAGTTGAAGCCACTTGCTGAGTCTGCATCATCCAGCTCCTTTGCAAGCCCGATCAGATTGGCCAGACCGCTGCCGCTCTGCAAGACCAGTGCACCTGAGGTGAAGAAATGCTGTGGGATGTCCTCGCGGTCGCGCATGCGTACCGGTATCGAGCGCGGCGCTGGAGCACCCGTCGGGTCTGGCAGGCTGCGCCCATTCACATAGGCCGCCAAGGCTAGGATCGCAGCCTTGTTCTCGGCCGCGGGATCAATCGCATCCGCTGGCGCAGAGGCAATCAGCGCGGACAGCAGCTCGGCGGCATCGATCCAGCTCCGATTGGAGTTCAGCAAGCTAAGTCCAGCCAGACGCCGTTGAGCGACGAGCACAAGATCGTTCTCGTCTGCTGTTAGCATCGCAGAAGACCGATCACCGTCAGCATTTGCCAGCGCGCCCGGCTGCAGCCGTATCGCCTCCGGCGAGATCTCGATGCCCGTCGGCAAGGCCGGGATTGCCAAGACCGCCAGTGCCTGCTCCATCAGCAGCTCGGCGAGCGCGGCTGGCACCGGCAGCTTGCCGACCTCGACGCGCTCGATCGCGAGCACTCCATCCGGCGCCACCAGCCGCGCGCGCAGATTCAGCCAGCCGCCGAGCTTAGTCGGCAGAGGCCATGCAAGCATCAGGTCGGCGCTGCCTTCTCCCGGAAGCAGGCTAAGGCGGCTATCCCTGATCTGCTCGGTGAAGAGCACCGAGAGGATCTGGAGGTCCGCGGGCGTCAGGCTGATCACCTCACCGCTAGCACCCACCCCGTCCAAGAGACTCTCATGCAGTAGCTCCTTGCCCCAGCGTCGCTGCTCGGCGCTGAGCTCAGGCATCGGCTGCAGGCTCGGTGATGAATCGCGCACCAGCAGTAGTGCGCCGGCCAGCCCGATAACCAGCAACAAGAGCAGTCCCAGCAGCGCAGAAATCAATCGCATCATCGTCTTCCAGCCTCTACAACATAAGGATTCAGCAGGAGAAGCAACCGGCAGACCTAGACCGGTCGATCAACGGCAAAACACATCCGCTATCATCAACTCGTACCAACCATCTCGCGACCGGAGGACGACCGATGACTGATATCGCACAACTGCTGGGCGCCGAGGCCGATGACCTCTTGACCCATAAGAGTACCGGCATCCCACAGGATCTTCTGCATCTGCCTGGGCCGGATTATATCGACCGGGTGTTTGCCCAGTCAGATCGGCCGGCGGCGGTGTTCTGGGCCTATCTGCGCAATAACGCCTTCAAGAAAGACGGCGTCGATTACCATAGTGCGGCGGATCTGTGCGGTACGCACCGCAGTGATCAACAAGCGTGCTGGCGGCATGGGCCTGATCTCGGGACGCAAGGCGTTTCAACGGCCGATGCAGGAGGGCGTGGCCTTGTTGAACGCGATCCAGGATGTCTATCTGTCGGATGCGGTCACCATTGCCTGACCTCTTGGCATGGATGCGCGTCATAGGCCAATTCCTTATGGCCAGAGCTTAGGCTAAATCAGGAACAGCGTCGCAAGACCCAGGAAGCTCAAGAAGCCGACCACATCGGTCACTGTGGTCAGGATGACCCCGCCGGCCAAGGCGGGGTCGATCCCAAAGCGATCGAGGAGCAGCGGCAGCAAGGCGCCGGAGAGCGTGGCAGCAAGGACGTTGAGGGTGATCGCAGTCGCGATGATCAAGGCAATGCTGGTACTGCCAAACCAGAGCCAAGCCACACTGGCGACGACCAACGCCCAGAGCAGACCGTTGAGCGCGGCGACGGCCATCTCTTTGGAGACCAGCCAGCGGATGTTCTTCGCTGAGAGCTGCCCGAGCGCGATGCCGCGGATGGCGAGCGTCAGAGTCTGGGTGCCAGCAATGCCGCCCATACTGGCAACCACCGGCATCAGCACTGCGAGCGCGACCACCTTCTCGATCGTCGCCTCGAACAGGCCGATGACCCAGGCCGCGAGAAAGGCGGTCAGCAGATTGATGCCAAGCCAGACCGCCCGGCGGCGCGCGCTGAGCAGGACCGGCGCAAACATATCTTCACCTTCGCTGAGACCGGCATGACCCAAGAATTGGTGGTCGGCCTCTTCGCGAATGACGTCCATCACATCATCGACGGTGACACGGCCGAGCACGCGGCCGTCGGGATCAATCACCGGCGCCGAGATCAGGTCGAGCTGCTCAAACCGGTTAGCAACCTCACGCGCCTTGGTCTCGGCGGCGATCGGCTGCACGTCTAGGGTCATGACCTCGGCCACCGAATCATCTGGGTCATTGGTCAGCAGATCGGTGAGATAGAGCACCCCCAGATAGCGGCCTTGGCGACTGACCACGATCAGGTTGTCGGTGAGTTCAGGCAACCCATCTTTACGCCGGCGCAGATAGCGCAGAACGACATCAAGGGTCACCTCCGGGCGTACCGTGACCACGTCCGGGTTCATCAGGCCGCCAGCGCTATCCCCTGGATAGCTGAGCGCGGTCTCCAGGCGCTCGCGGCGCTGCTCATCCAGCGAACTCAAGACCTCTCGGGTGACCGTTGCCGGCAGATCCTGTACCAGATCAGCGAGGTCATCGACATCAAGCCCCTCGGCAGCGACCAGGATCTCGGTTGCATCCATGCTGCGAAGGATCTCTTCGCGGACATCGTCGTTGAGGTACAGCAGTACCTCACCTTCAGCCGCGTCATCCACCATCTGCCAGACCAGCTTGCGCTGCGGCGGCGGCAGCGACTGCAGGACATGGGCGATCTCGGCCGGATGCAGTGCATTCAGCATCCGCGTCGCCTTGCGCACCGAGCCGCTCTCCAGCACCTGATGGAGCAGGTCGATGCGGTCAGTCTCAGGACGATTCTCGATCGGATCAGTCATTACATTAGCCCCGACCGGAGTGTCTAATCATTGGCGACTTCATTGACCGCATCCAGCAATTGCGTGGGCGTGAGATCGTCGAGGCGGTCTAGGAGCTGATCCATGCGCGTGCTGACACGGCCAACATCGCAGCGCCGAACGACCTCCTTGACCTCCAGCAATGCGGCCGGCTGCATACTCATCTCGCGCAGGCCCAGCCCCAGCAGGACGGCGGTGTAGCGCGGATCACCGGCCATCTCGCCGCACATGCTGACGCGGGTGCGCGACTCGGCAGCACGGCTCAGGGTGATCCGGATCAGCCTGAGCACTGCCGGATGCAAGGGCTCATAAAGATAATTGACGCTGTCGTCGACCCGATCGATGGCCAAGGTGTACTGGATCAGATCGTTGGTGCCGATAGAGAGGAAGTCGACGCGCTTGGCAATACCGCCGGCACAAAGGGCGGCTGCCGGTACCTCAATCATCGCGCCAACCGGCATCAGTGGATCGAAGGCCAGCCCCTGCCGACGCAGGGTGCGCCGAGTCTCAGCAATCATGCCGAGCACGGTCTCCACCTCGGCGATGGCGGAGATCATCGGCAGCATCAGCCGCACTGGTCCCTGCGCCGAGGCGCGCAAGATCGCGCGCAGTTGCGGCACGAACAAGCCAGGCTCGCGCAGGCAGAGTCGAATTGCGCGCAGCCCGAGCGCCGGATTGGTCAGGCTTGCAGAGCTACCAGCCAACCCGTCGACTTGCTTGTCCATGCCAAGATCGAGCGTGCGAATGGTGAGCGGAATGCCATCTAGTCCGCGCATCACATCCAGGTAGGTTGCCAGATGCTCCTCTTCATCCGGCAATCCGATGCGATTCATGAACAGGAACTCGGTACGGTAGAGACCGACGCCAGAGGCACCGCTAGAGCGCACTGCCTCAACATCCTCCGGCAGCTCCAGATTGGCCAAGAGCACCACGGGTACGCCATCTCGGCTGGTCGAAGGCTCGCGCACCAGCTCGCGCAGCCGGTGCCGGCGCTGGTCGGCGCTCAGCAAGCGCTTACGATAGTGAGCGAGGATGCTCTCATCGGCACCGGCGAGCACGGTCCCGCTCTCGGCATTCACCACCAGAAGCTCATCCTGGCGTAGCAGATGGGTCGCATTGTGCACACCCAGCACGGCCGGGATATCGAGACTGCGGGCCAAGATCGCGGTATGCGACATCGGGCCTCCGTGCTCGATGACGAAGGCGCAGATGCCGCGATGACGCAGCAGGATGGTGTCAGCCGGGGTCAGATCATCGGCAATGATGACCCGCCCCTTGAGATCACTCGCGGAGATCAATTGTGCCGAGGGCTCACCGCTGAGAAAGACCTGAATCTGACGCACGACATGGTCGACATCATCACGCCGGGTGCGCAGATAAGCATCACCCATGGCGTCAAAGACCTCGACTAAGGTGTCGCGCTGAATCTGCAGTGCCCAGCCGGCATTGATGCTGCGCTCGCGGATCAGATCGCGGGTGGCATCGACCAGCGCCGAATCCGTCAGCATCAGCAGATGCGCGTCGATGAACTCGGCAATGTGCAGCGGCGTCCTGTCTGGGATCTGGCCACGCACCGACTCGAGGTGACGGCGCGCGCTCTCAAGCGCAGCATCGAGGCGGGCGATCTCGGCATCGATCTGCTCAGGATCGATCTCTTCGGTGACGACGGTGGGCTCGCGCGCAAACAGCTGGGCACGGCCAATCGCAACCGGCCGCGAGCCACTGACGCCGACCCCGAGCAGCGCGGTCGTCACTCCGCCTCTCCGAATCGGTCAGCCACCAAGGCCTCGAGTGCATTGGCCGCCTGCTCGGCATCGGCCCCCTCGATCTCAGCGGTGATCCGCGTACCGCAAGCCGCGGCCAACATCATCACCCCCATGATGCTCTTGCCATTGACCCGGCGCCCCTGACGCTCGACCTGAACCTGGCTTTCAAAGCCACTTGCACAGGTGACGAACTTGGCTGCGGCACGCGCATGCAGCCCCAGACGATTGATGATGTCGAGCTCTCTGCGAACCATGACAGTCTCCCTAATTACAGCCGAGCACGCCATCACGACCACCGCTCAGCGCCTTCTCCGCGAGTGCCGCCAGCTCGAGCTGGCAGTAATTGAGCACACGCACCAACATCGGCAGATTCACCCCACTCAGGACTCGGACATCACCACGGTGGCCTAGGGCATCGGTGATATTGGCCGGTGTCGAGCCATAGAGATCGGTCAACACTAACAGGCCGGCACCATCATTGAGACGCGCGGCAGACTCTAAGATCTGCCGGCGCAGCTGGTCTGGATCATCCTGCTCGTGCACGTCGATCGCAATCGCGGCCAGCGGGCAGCAGCCTAGCATCCGGGTGGCGGTTTCTAACAGCTCCGCACCAATCCTGTTGTGTGTGATCAGCAAGATACCAACGCTCATCCCAATTCTTGATGCCGAACCAAGACTTGGCGGCCCTGCGCCTCGAAGTGGCGATCTAGGGCCTCGACCATATAGACCGAGCGATGGCGGCCACCGGTACAACCAATGCCGATCGTCAAGTAGCTACGGCCATCGGTCTCGAAACGCGGCAGCCAGCGATCAAGAAAGGCGATCAGGTCGTCGCGCATCTGCATCGCCTCGGGGGATGCTTCGAGAAAATCAACAACCTCCTGATCCATCCCGGTGAGCGGACGCAGCGCTGGCTGCCAGTGCGGATTTGGCAGACAGCGCAGGTCAAAGACGAAATCGGCCGCGGTTGGGATGCCATTTTTGAAGCCAAAGGACTGCAGCAGAACCGGCGCCTGCCCGCGGCCCTTGCGGTTGAGACTCTCGCGCACCAGTTCCTTGAGTTCATGGACATTGGTGCAGGAGGTATCGATCTGGGTCGCGGCAACCGCGCGCAGCGGCCCGAGCAGGCGTCGCTCAAGCTCGATCGCCTCGGCCAAGGGGCGATCGGCGCTAGTCAGCGGATGTTTGCGTCGGGTCTCACTGAACCGGGTCACCAAGGTGGGGGTATCGGCCTCGAGAAAGATGACCCGAATCGCGATGCCCTGTGCCGCAAGCGTCTCGATCACCCCTGGTACCTGGTCGAGTAGCTCAGGTCCAGTGCGCGCATCGATACCGATGGCGGTGCCACCACGGCCATCCCCGCCCGCCGGACGCATCTGCTTGAGACCGAGCGCGAGATCATGCAGCAGAAACAAGGGCAGGTTATCGATACAGACATAACCGATATCTTCGAGCGTACGCAGCGCGACACTCTTACCGGCGCCGGACAGGCCGCTGATGATGATCAGCTCCATAGCAGTCTCCAAGCGGTGTGCTGAGCTAAGAAACGATCCATCAACAACTTCCTGATGTGCGCATCAGATTTGATCATCGCATTTGAGCACTGCATATAAGCACCACTGCACAGCGACTAAACGGACGATGTAGGGGTCACGCATGGGGTGTTCTCGTCGATACAGCGGGCTTGTCGATCCATCAGATCAACGCCGGCATCATAGCCGCGCAGACGCAGGATTTGGTTACGGACAGCAGTCTCTAAGAGCACCGCAAGATTGCGGCCAGGGGCCACGGGTAAGGTGACCTCAGGAACCGAGACACCTAGGATAGTACGAGCCGAGAGACTGCCCCGAAGACGGTCCATCTGGGCCAAGGCTTCGCCATCAAACGACCGCATGTTGACGATCAAGTTCAGCTGCTCCCGACGTTGGACCGCACCCTCGCCAAACATCGCACGCACATTCAGCACGCCGAGTCCGCGTACCTCTAGAAAGTCTCGCAACAACGCTGGACAGCTGCCTTCTAGGGTCTCTGGACCAATGCGTGCCACCTCCGGCGCATCATCGGCAATCAGCCGGTGGCCACGCACCACCATCTCGAGTGCAAGCTCACTCTTGCCGATCCCTGGGTCGCCAACCAAGAGCACGCCCATGCCAAGCACATCAAGAAAGACGCCATGCAAGGTCGCGCGCTCGGCTAGCGCGTAGGTGAGAAAGTATTGCAGCCGATCGACGATCTCCTCTTCCTCATTTGGCGATGCCAGCAGGGGGGTTCCGGACTGCTCAGCACGCGAAAGAAAACCAGCAGGCAGATCAATGTTCTGGGCAAAAATCACTGCAGCAGGCTGGGCAGCGAATAGGCGTTCGACAATATCCTGGCCGGCAACGGGGCCTAAATCGTCAAGATGGCGGATCTCAGCGCGCCCAAGCACCTGCAAGCGGTTAGGATGGATGCAGTTGAGCGAGCCAACCAGACTCTGCGCCGCGCCCGCCGCTGAATCGGCGCTGACCAATGGCAGCGGCTGCGCTGGCACTGGCGTGAGCCAACGTAGCCCGAGCCTAGGACCCAGGTGCTCAACCAAACCTTGAAGGGTATCAACGGGCAGCATCTGCACGGCGAGCCTTGCTTAGCTCGGGCTCTGCAACAGCTTAAGCAGGGTGCTGGCGTTATCCGCAGCCCGCAAAGCTGCGCGTAGCGGCGGATGACTGAAGCGCTCGGCAAGGCCCGCTAATAGACTCAGATGGGCGTCGGTGGCTTCTTGTGGCACCAGTAAGCCAAACGCAAGATCAACCGGCCGATCATCCGGTGCATCAAAACTAACCCCTTGGCTGAGCTGAACAAAGGCACCCACGGCTTGATCGATACCCTCAATACGCGCATGTGGCAGCGCGATGCCCTCACCTAAACCGGTGCTCCCCAGTCGCTCACGCTCATTGAGAAGATCAAACACGGCAGCGGGCGAACAGTCCGGCCCCGCTGTTGCCAAAAGCTCGGCCAGTGATTCCAGCAAGCGCTTCTTGCTCGTGACCTCGACACGACAGCGAATTCGTGGCTCAGTAATTAGACTGGGGGGAAGCATCGACCGTCGCTCCGGTAAAGTAGGTCTTGACCTGTACGGCACAGCTCGGCCGGGTCGGATAGGCAACAAATGCCGGAGCGAACAGCGTCGGACTCCGGCAGGCTCTTTAGCTCGAAGCCTAGCGCTTCGAGCCCTGTGAGCATCGCTCAGTGCAGCGCCTCTTCATCCGGCTCACCACTGACCGTCTCACCCTCGACAACCGTCTTCGTCGGGGTGCCCCGATGGCTCTGGCGTTTCTCCTTATATTTGAGGACCTGGCGGTCGAGCTTGTCGATTAGCCCATCGATGGCCGCATACATATCCTCATGCACAGCATCGGCGAACACATCAGCGCCATTCATGTGGATGCGGGCCTCAGCCTTTTGCCGTAGCTTCTCGACGCTCAGGATCACATGCACCTTGATGACATGATCAAAGTGGCGCTCTAGGCGCTCGAATTTATTCTCGACGTAGCCCTTCAGAGGCTCAGTAATATCGACATGATGGCCCGTCAGGTTAATTTGCATAGCGTCACTCCAGGGTTTGCAAGCAGATCCTCAGCGGCTGTCTGAAACAGTCCGGCTAGAGGCGCTTGCGCTCGTTCGAGGGTGGGATACCCATTGCCTCGCGGTACTTGGCGACAGTACGTCGCGCGACATTGATGCCCTGTTCGGACAGAATGCCGGCGATCTTGCTGTCGCTCAGCGGTTTGTTTGCCGTCTCGGCGGCGACTAGCTTGCGGATAAAGGCGCGAATGGCGGTCGAAGAGCATTCGCCGCCGGACGCCGTGCCCACATGGCTGGAAAAGAAATATTTGAACTCGAGCGTGCCGCGCGGCGTGTGCATGTACTTTTGCGTGGTCACGCGGGAGACCGTCGATTCGTGCAGCTCGAGCGAGTCCGCAACATCCCTGAGGATCAGCGGGCGCATCGCCTCCTCGCCGTAATCGAAGAAATCGCGCTGAAGCTCGACGATCTTCGCCGCCACCCTCAGCACCGTATCGTTGCGGCTGAGCAGACTCTTGATAAACCAACGGGCCTCCTGCAGATGCGTTTTCAAGCAAACATTCTCGGCACCATCATCGGCGCGCCGGATCAGCTTTGCATAGTCTTCGTTCACCCTCAGTTTAGGCTGAGTTTCGGGATTTAGCTCGACTTGCCACACACCAGCACGTTTGCGGACGAGAACATCAGGGATCAGGTAG
This sequence comes from Halochromatium sp., assembly GCA_010912705.1. Classification (GTDB taxonomy): domain Bacteria; phylum Pseudomonadota; class Gammaproteobacteria; order Chromatiales; family Chromatiaceae; genus Lamprobacter. The sequence goes on along the minus strand of POWB01000003.1, from coordinate 188,513 downwards.
TCCGGACGGTGGTCGCTAATCAGCGAGCCGGGGCGTGGCTGGAGCGAGCGAATCAGCGCCAAAGAGCACCCGAGTTCATGGTCGGAGCGCTTGGTATGACGACGCAGCTCGTCGAGGTCATTACGTGCTAAGGCATCGAATAGACTATCGCAAATCTTCAGTGCGTCGGCACGATGCGGCGTCTCAACTGGTAGCTGCCGCAACTGCAGCAGCAGACATTCACGCGGATCGCGGGCGCCAACCCCAGGCGGGTCAAGGGCCTGGATAGCGTGTAGTACGGCCATGATCTCATCGAGTTCAAGGTCCTCCAGATCCAGCGTCTCGATCAGCTCGGCGGGATCGAGCCGGAGATAGCCATCGGCATCGATCGCATCGATCAGCGCCTCGGCTATCAATCGGTCACGTGGGCCAAGATGTCCCAGATTGAGCTGCCACTCGAGGTGATCCTGCAGGGTCTGTGGTCGCGACTGCTGAGCATACAGGTCTATATCGCCCGATGCACCGGTGCCTGGTGAGGCGGAGGGGCCAGCGTACTGCTCAGCCGGCTCACTCTCGTAGGTATCGCTCCACTCGCTATCGATGGCTAAATCCTCCGGCAAGGCGCTCGCTTCAGCCGGAACCTCGGCGTCGACAGCGGCATCGGCCTGCGCTTGCTGCCGCTCACGGAGCTCATGATCAGTTAGCTCGTTAGCGGTCTCGGCTGCATGATCGCGGCCAGGATCATCGCGATCAGCGCTATCGCGACCTGCGCCATCGCGATCTGCATCATCCTCTTCCGCTGTCTCTAGCATCAGATTGGACTCGAGCGCATCTTGGATCTCGCGCTGAAGATCGAGCGTGGAGAGCTGTAACAGCTTGATTGCTTGCTGGAGCTGCGGCGTCATGGTCAACTGCTGACCAAGACGGAGCTGGATGCTTTGCTTCATTCCGAGCGGCTATGCGGGTACGAAAGGCTTGACTGCCTCGCAGTCTAGACGAAAAGACGACTCGAACGCAGCGCCTGGCTTGTCGCTCATACTGATCCTTGCCATGCAGTCAGAGCCGAAAGTGCTCGCCAAGGTAGACCGCGCGCACCTGCGGGTCTTGCAGCAATGCTGCAGGCTCCCCGGTAGCAATCACCCTGCCGGCGTTGATGATGTAAGCCCGGTCACAGATGTCGAGCGTCTCCCGAACGTTATGATCGGTGATCAATACACCGATCTGGCGATCGCGCAGATGGCCGATGATCCCCTTGATATCGCCGACCGCGATCGGATCGACCCCAGCAAAGGGCTCGTCGAGCAGCATCACCTTGGGCTCAACCGCGAGCGCACGGGCGATCTCGAGCCGCCGACGCTCACCACCGGAGAGGCTAAGCGCAAGTGAATCGGCCACATGGCCGATACCCAGCTCGCCCAAAAGCTCATCACAGCGCTGGCGGCGGTCTTCAGCGTTGACGCCGTTGCGCATCTCGAGCACGGCCATCAGATTATCCCGAGCGCTGAGCTTGCGGAAGACCGATGGCTCCTGCGCCAAATAACTCAGGCCGCGACGCGCACGCGCATGCATCGGCCGATGGGTAATGTCCTCGCCATCCAGGAAGATCCTGCCGGCGTTAGCGCTCACCAGCCCGACGATCATATAAAAACTGGTGGTCTTGCCGGCCCCGTTCGGCCCGAGCAGTCCCACAACCTCGCCAGCATTCACGGCCAGATCGACACCATCGACCACGCGCCGCCGGCGATAGGTCTTGGCCAACGCCTGCGCTTCGAGGGTTGACATCACTGCGTTGAGGCTGGCTGCGACTCGGACTCCGGATTCGGCTCCGATTCTGGCTCAATCCGGATCTTCACCCGCTCGCGGCCCTGGGCGCTACTGCCCGCCGTGACGCGATCAGTGATCCGATTGTAGACGATACGGTCGCTGGCGAAGCGATCCTCACCCTGGATCAGCACCGCCTCGTCGATCAAGGTGAGCTCTTCGCGGTCGGCCTCATATTCCATCCGCAAGGCGCGACCTTTGACCTCCTCTGGATCATCATCGAGCTGCTGCCGATAACGCACGGGCTGACCGATGGCGATGATCTTCTCAGCGCGGCGATCGGGCTTATGATGCACCAGCACCTCATCGGCCTGAATGAATAGGCTGCCCTGAGTCACCTCGACATGACCGATATAGAGGCTGGTCATTTGCTTCTCGTCAAGCTCAGCGGCATCGGCCTCGACATACATCGGCTGGTACTGATCCGACTCCAGCGCTAGCGTGATCGGCATCACCGTCACCGTCAACATCAGGCCCAACAACGCAGCTAGCCCCCAACCGCGGTCTTGCCTTGGGATCAAAAACCCTGTCCTCATCATGCGTTTATCCAGCATCAGTGTCGGTGTCAGGAGCCAGGAGCGCGCGCGCGCGGCCAAAGAGCTGGATGCGAGTCGTCTCGCCGAGCCAGGCGCGCATACCTTCAGTGCTCGTGATCCAATCTCGCTCGCGCTCGATCTCGACGAAGTGCGCGGTCTCGGCGTAATCGACCTCTGGCAGCACTAACAGCTCGCTGGTGCGCAGTTCGATCGGCGCCGACTCCGCGGTCGCTGCGCGCTGCAGCCAGACATCCTCCTCAAGCAGGATCTCATCGCCGCGCTTGTTGATCCAGGCCCGGGCCGCGCGCGCACTAAGGTCCGGCGCATCCTCACCATAGACGAGGAGCACTGGATCATCCAGCTCACTGCTGCCATCGTCCGGATAATGCCGCAGTCGACTTGCGTCAAGGCGATGCTCAGGTAGACCGGCTGCGTCGAGGGTGATGGCGCGCAGCCCTTCCACCACATAATCAGGGCGCCGCTCAGCAGTCGTCCGCGGGCCCAGATCGATATCAGGTGCTGGCAGCAGCCACCAGGCCATCAGACCGATGACGACCAATAGCATGGCCACCCAAAGCTCGCGCCCTGTCACTGGCATGACTCAGCGGGGTCTCGATCATCTGCCCAGGCAGCGGTCGGCTTTACAGATCGCCAGGTCAGCTGCCTAGGGATTAAATCCGGCAGTAAATACAGTAACAGTAGGACTTGACTCATGAGCTACTGAGGTAACCGGCAAAGATGGCGTCGAGCTTGCCCTGCGCTGCGAGCAGCTCCTCACAGACCTCGCGCGCAGCACCAGCGCCCCCGGGCAAGCGCGTCTGCCAGTGACAATACTGCTTGACGAGAGGATGCGCGTCCGCAACCGCAATCGCCAAACCCACCTGCCGCATCACCGGTAGGTCGACGACATCATCGCCCATGTAGGCGATCTCGCTGTGCTCGAGCCCGCAGGCCTGGATCAGCTCAGTATAGGCGGGGCGCTTGTCGCGCCGCCCCTGATAGACGTACTCGACACCCAAACTTTCCATTCGGATACGCACCACCTCCGAGCGACGCCCCGTGATCACGGCCATAGCGATACCAGCCTGGCGCAGCATCGTCATGCCATGGCCATCGCGCGAGTTGAATGCCTTGTATTCTTGGCCATCATCGCCGAGAAAGAGACTGCCATCGGTCAGTACCCCGTCGACATCGAAGACCACCATCTTGATCGCTTTAGCGCGTGCCTTGTAATCGGTCATCTGCTTCTGGCTCTCTACCCACTGGCTTTTCACCCCTGTGCACTCACCGGGCTCTTGGCCCTATGATACCCGGATGACTGAGTCAACGATGGTAACCTCCCGCGGCTGGTGGGATCTGGCTGATCACGACCAATTCTATCCGGACGACCTGCCGGAGGACTGGCAGCTCAGCTATTTCGCCAACCAGTTTCGCGCCACCCTGCTGCCAGCCGAGACCTGGACAAATGCCAAGCCAACGCGGGTTGCGCAATGGCAGGATGACGTGCCTGCAGGCTTTCGCTTCGTCGCCGAGCAGCCGACTGCACCGCCAGCCGCCGACACTCGCCAGGGGTTACAGCCGGAGGGCCTGACGCAAGGGCTCGGGTCATTGCTAGCTGGCTGGCTCGAGCCGATTGATGCACCAACTTCCAGGTCGAGAGCCGCAGCCCTGATGGGCTTCAAGCCAAGCCGCTGCCTAGGCTATCAACGCCTGCACCCCTTGCAAGATGATGCTGCATGCCCCCATGAATACGCTCTAATGGCTCCAACCGAGCTGCATCGCGATCTCCGCCATGCCAAGGACTGGCTGCGAAAGATGACCGAGCATCAAGGCCAAGCACCGCGCTTGATCATCTTAGCGCGACCAAGCAGCAACGACCTGATGCGCTGGCAAACACTCCTCGAGCTGCTCGGCATGGAGTAGACCCGGTTGGAGCAGAGCATGACAAAGAGCGCCGTCTCATCCTTGACGCTGCGAGGGGAGGCCGCGAGAATGCCTGGCTTTGGATTGCAGCCCACCCTAAGGACTCTCATCCGATGGCATCAGCGCAATCAGAGCATACAGCCGCGTCGCAAACCGCTAAAGACCGCCTCGCTATTGCCGATGATCAAGCGCTGGTGCGCGTGCGTGGCTTGCGCTTCTGTCACGGCCAACGTTGCATCTTTGACGGCATCGATCTGGACATCCAACGTGGGCGAGTCACGGCCATCATGGGGCCAAGCGGAACCGGCAAGACGACGCTGCTCAAGCTCATCAGCGGCCAGTTACCAGCCGATGCTGGGAGCATTGAGGTCGATGGGCATGAGATTCAATCACTGAGCCGCGCAGCGCTCTATCAGCTGCGTACTCGCATGGGCATGCTCTTTCAGAGTGGTGCCCTCCTCACCGATTTGAGCGTGTTTGAGAATGTTGCCTTCCCACTTCGAGAACATGCCAAGCTGTCGGACTCGATCCTGCGCAAGCTGGTCTTGATTAAGCTTGAGGCGGTTGGTCTGCGCGGTGCCGCGGCACTGATGCCAAGCCAGCTCTCGGGCGGCATGGCGCGGCGGGTCGCCCTAGCCCGAGCGATCGCACTCGACCCGATGATGATCATGTACGACGAGCCCTTTACTGGCCAGGACCCGATCTCGATGGGGGTGCTCGTCTCACTGATCCGACAACTGAACGATGCCAGCGGCCTGACCAGCATCGTCGTCAGCCACGACGTGAGGGAGACCGCGAGTATCGCTGACTATCTCTACATCATCGCCAACGGTCAGATCATGGCGCAAGGTACACCTCAGCAGGTTGCCGCCAACGAATCGGCCTGGGTACGGCAGTTTATGGACGGCGAGCCAGATGGTCCCGTCCATTATCATTACCCCGCACAGGCGCTGGAGCAGGATCTGCTCCAAGGCTTGCGGCGCTGAGAGCGGTGTTGTTGCTCGACTCACTCGCGAATCTAGGGCGCTTGGGACTCGCCATCTTGGCGAGCCTTGGCCGCGCCCACCTGCTGCTGCTTGGCATCCTCAGTGGCCTGCCCGCAATGCTGGCACGTCCGCGCTTGCTGCTGGCGCAGATCTACAACCTCGGCGTGCTCTCGCTCTTGATCATCCTTGTCTCAGGCCTCTTCGTTGGCATGGTGCTGAGTCTCCAGGGGCACTATGTGCTCTCGCAATTCGGCGCCGCGGAGAGCCTCGGCGTGATGGTCGCGGCCTCGCTGGTGCGCGAGCTCGGACCTGTAGTCACGGCCCTCTTGTTCGCCGGCAGGGCCGGTTCCGCCCTGACCGCCGAGATCGGCCTGATGAAAGCAACCGAGCAACTGTCCGGTTTGGAGATGATGGCCGTCGACCCGGTCAAACGGGTGCTCACGCCACGTTTCTTTGCCGGCCTGATCTCGATGCCACTCTTGGCCGCTATGTTCAGCGCCGTCGGCGTGATCGGCGGCTGGTTTGTTGGTGTTGGACTACTAGGTGTCGATGATGGCGCCTTCTGGGGCCAGATGCAGAACAAGATCGACTTTAATGAAGACCTAGTCAACGGGGTCATCAAGAGTCTGGTGTTTGGCCTGGTCGTGACCTGGATCGCACTCTACGAAGGCTATGATGCAACGCCAACCTCAGCCGGTGTTAGTCGCGCTACCACCCGCACCGTGGTGCAATCGGCGCTTGCGATCCTGGGGCTGGATTTCATACTCACCGCATTAATGTTCGGAGCCTGAAGCCATGGCACCTATTCGCCTAAGCGAGATCCTAGTCGGCGCCTTCATGGCGCTCGGCTTCGTCGCGCTGTTCTTCCTCGCCATGCGCGTCAGCAACCTAAGCATGGCCAGCGTTGACGAGGGATATACCCTAACCGCAAAGTTCGACAACATCGGCAGCTTGCGGGTACGGGCGCCGGTCAGTATGGCTGGTGTGCGGCTAGGTCGGGTCGAGGCCATCGATTTTGACCAGGAAACCTTTCAGGCCCTGGTGACCTTGCGCATTGAGGACCGCTACGATCAGATACCCAACGATACCTTCGCGAATATCTACACGGCGGGTCTGTTGGGCGAACAATATGTCGGCCTGGACCCAGGCGGCAGTCCGGACCCATTGCGCAACGGTGATCGCATCGAATTCACACAATCGGCCTTGGTACTGGAACAGATGATCGGACAATTTCTCTTAAGCAAAGCAGAGGAGGGTGGCGAATGAAAGCGCTCCTAATCGCTGGCATCCTGCTGCTAGCATTTCCCTTGGGTGCCATGGGCGCCGAACCTTCGGCGACGCAGCTGGTCGAGCGCACCGCCGACAAGATGCTCAGTACGCTCGAGAATCGGCGCGCCGAGGTCGAACGCAAGCCGCAGCTGATCAACGAGCTGGTGGACAGCATCTTAGCGCCGCATTTCGATTTCGACCAAATGACCCGGCTCGCGGTTGGCCGTGACTGGCGCGATGCGAGCCCGACGCAGCAGCAAGAACTGATCGACAGCTTTCGCAACCTCTTGGTGCGCACCTATGCCAAATCGATCATGAAGTACTCGGGCCAAGACATTGTCTATGAAGCGGCCCGCCCCGGCACACGCTCCGGCACGGTGGTGGTGCCGACTGAGGTGCGCGCCCCTGGTGCCGCGCCGATCCCGATCGATTATTACCTCATCGAGCACGGTAGCAGTTGGAAGGTCTATGACGTGGTCATCGATGGCGTGAGCATGATCTCCAACTATCGCAGCCAGTTCCGCACCACGATCGCAACCTCGGGGATCAATGGCCTGATCGAGCAGTTGCGCGCGAAGACGGCTCGCGGTGCCTAAGCAGTTGTCCGATCCTAAGGCGCAGCAGGCCGTGACTGAGCCGGAGCCGACCGAGCGGGAGTCCAGGCTCAGAGAGGTTAGCCCCGGCCGATTGGCCCTCGAAGGGGCACTCACGCTGAATACGGTTCCAACCCTTGCTCGGCAGGGTGCGCGCTTGCTGAAGGCGCTGCAGTCCAAGGCGGGCAACGAGCCCATCAGGGTCGAGATCGACCTTAGCGGTATCGATCGCAGCAGCAGTGCTGGCATTGCCCTGTTGCTCGACTGGGTGGATCAGGCCAGTCGCGATGGGATCAGCCTCCACTTCCAGCATTGGCCTGAGGCCTTGGTGCGTATCGCCATCTTCTCTAACGTCGAGGGACTCCTCGGCATCGAGGCTGCCCAACATGGATAAGCTCTTGATCAGCGGTGGCGCGCGTCTCGATGGCGAGGTCCGGGCCTCCGGTGCCAAGAACGCGGCCTTGCCAATCATGGCCGCCACCTTGCTCGCCGATGGCATCTGCTCGCTCTCCAACGTCCCGCATCTGCGCGACATCACCACCACCATGGAGCTGCTCGGGCGGCTTGGAGTGCAACTGACCGTGGACGAGCGTATGGGCATTCAGGCCGATGCCCGCCAGGTGACCAGCGTCGAGGCACCCTATGATCTGGTGAAGACGATGCGCGCCTCGATCCTAGTGCTCGGCCCGCTGTTGGCGCGGTTCGGCGCGGCCGATGTCTCGCTGCCCGGTGGCTGTGCGATCGGTGCCCGCCCGGTGAATATCCATCTCGAGGGGCTGCGCGCGATGGGCGCCGAGATCCGCGTCGAGAACGGCTTTGTGCATGCGCGGGCCAAGCGCTTGCAGGGCGCCCGTTTTGTGATGGACATGGTCACCGTGACCGGCACCGAGAACCTGATGATGGCCGCCGCCCTCGCCGAGGGCGAGACCCTGCTCGAGAACGCCGCGCGCGAGCCCGAGGTGGTCGATCTGGCGCTCTTCCTGAACCAAATGGGCGCGCAGATCAGCGGCGCTGGCTCCGACACCATTCGCATCCAAGGGGTTGAGCGGCTTGGCGGCACCGATTACGCGGTGATGCCGGATCGGATCGAGACCGGCACCTACTTGGTTGCTGCCGCAATGACCGGCGGCCGCGTGCGCGTGCTCGACACCCGCGCTGATCTGCTGGACGCAGTGCTGATGAAGCTGCGCGAGGCTGGCGCAAAAGTCAGTTCAGGCGAGGGCTGGATCGAGGTTGATATGCAAGGCAAACGACCGCGGGCGGTCGACATTCATACTGCACCACATCCGGCCTTCCCGACCGACATGCAGGCCCAGTTCTGTGCGCTGAACAGCATCGCCGAAGGCACCGCGACGGTGAAGGAGACCGTGTTCGAGAACCGCTTCATGCATGCGCTGGAGATGCAGCGCATGGGCGCCGATATCCGCATCGAAGGCAATGTCGCCATCTGCCGCGGGGTCGAGCGACTGACCGCCGCGCCCGTGATGGCGACCGATCTGCGCGCCTCGGCGAGTCTGGTGCTCGCTGGCCTGGTCGCCGAGGGCGATACACTGATCGATCGCATCTACCATATCGACCGCGGCTACGACAATATCGAAGAGAAGTTCGCCGCGCTAGGCGCCGTCATCCGCCGCGTGCATTGACCTGCCCTGGCCACTAATCATCCGCCCTCGATCTGCTAACCAGACCAGACCTGACCTGACCTGACCTGACCAATGCTGATCGCCCCTGTCCCGCCCCGTTGCCGAGAGTGACCCTATCTATGTCCGACGATCCAAGGCTCACCATCGCGCTCTCCAAGGGGCGTATCTTCGAGCAGACCCTGCCCTTGCTCGAGGCTGCCGGACTACGCGCGACCGAAGACCCGGAGACCAGCCGCAAGCTGATCCTGGATACCAACGACCCGCGCGTGAAGCTGGTCATCATCCGCGCCAGTGACGTGCCAACCTATGTGCAATACGGTGCCGCCGATCTCGGCGTGGCCGGCAAGGATGTACTGCTCGAGCATGGCGGCGAAGGACTCTACGAGCCGCTCGACCTGCGCATCGCGCGCTGTCGGCTGATGGTCGCTGGCCGACCTGAGGCCGCGCTGGTGCCGCCGCCGGCGCGCGGTCGGTTGCGGATTGCGACCAAGTATGTTCGCAGTGCCGAGCGCCACTTCGCCGCCAAGGGCCAGCAGGTCGAGATCATCAAGCTCTATGGCTCGATGGAGCTGGCGCCGCTGGTTGGACTCTCCGACCTGATCGTCGATCTGGTCGAGAGTGGCGGCACGCTCAAGGCCAACGGGCTGGTGCCGATCGAGCACATCAGCGATATCAGCTCGCGCTTGATCGTCAACAAGGCCTCCTGGAAGATGAAGCATGCGCGTGTGATCGCACTCGTCGAATCCCTCCGCGAAGCGGTCGAGGCCCAGGCCGCATCAGGCCAATAACGTACCCGTAACGTACACGTAACGTACACGACAGCAGCATGACCAAGATCGCTCACCCCCGTATCGCCCGCTTCAGCACCGCTGATGCAGATTTCGATGCCCGCCTTGACGCCCTCCTGGCCTGGGAGTCGGTCTCGGATGCCGGCGTCAAGCAGACCGTCGAGACCATCATTGCGGACATTCGTCAGCGCGGTGATGCGGCGCTGATCGACTACACCGCGCGCTTTGACCATTGGCAACCGGAGAACGCCGCCGCTCTGGAGCTAGATTCTAGCCGACTCCAGGAGGCGCTGGAACACATCCCATCCGCTCAGCGACAGGCCCTAGAGACCGCCGCCGAGCGCATCCGCACCTATGCCAAGCATCAGCGCCTGCAGAGCTGGGAGATCACCGATGCCGAGGGCAACCTGCTCGGCCAAAAGGTGACGCCGCTCGATCGCGTCGGGCTCTATGTGCCCGGCGGCAAGGCGGCTTATCCCTCATCGGTGCTGATGAATGCGCTGCCGGCTAAGGTCGCTGGCGTGCCAGAACTGATGATGGTGGTGCCGACCCCCGGCGGTGAACTCAACGAGCTGGTCTTGGCCGCGGCCGCCATCGCCGGCGTTGATCGCGCCTTCGCCGTGGGCGGTGCACAAGCCGTCGCCGCCCTCGCCTATGGTACGGAGACGGTTCCGGGCTGTGACAAGATCGTCGGCCCCGGCAACATCTATGTCGCCACCGCCAAGCGCGCGGTATTCGGCCAGGTCGGCATCGACATGGTCGCCGGCCCCTCCGAGATCCTGATCCTCTGCGACGGCGAGACCGATCCGGATTGGATCGCGATGGACCTGTTCTCCCAAGCCGAGCATGACGAGGATGCCCAGTCGATGCTTGTCGCCTGGGATGCCGAGTATCTGGACCGGGTCGAAGCTAGTATCGAGCGGCTGCTGCCGCAGATGGAGCGCAGCGAGATCATCGCCCAAGCCCTGAGCGCGCGCGGTGCGCTCATCCTCGCCCGCGATCAAGACCAGGCCGCAGAGGTCGCCAATCGCATCGCGCCCGAGCATCTGGAGTTATCGGTGGCCGAGCCGCAGGCGCTGGCCGAGAAGATCCGTCACGCTGGCGCCATCTTCATGGGCCGCTATACCGCCGAGGCCCTTGGCGACTACTGCGCAGGACCTAATCACGTGCTGCCGACCTCGCGCACCGCCCGCTTCTCATCGCCCCTCGGCGTCTACGACTTCCAGAAGCGCTCGAGCCTGATCATGGCCTCAGCGGCCGGCGCCGCGGCGCTCGCCGACACCGCCTCAGCGCTGGCGCGTGGCGAGGGGCTGACCGCCCATGCCCGCTCTGCCGAGTATCGCGGCGCCGGTCAAGCCTGATCTTTCCACCCGTTTCTGCAGGACAATGCGGCTAAGTGCCATGAATAGCCTGATCGAGCAGCTGATCCGCCCGGAGATTCGGGCACTCACGGCTTATCATGTGCCGGACGCCACCGGCATGATCAAGCTCGACGCGATGGAGAATCCGCATCCCTGGCCAGAATCGCTCTGCGACGACTGGCTCGAGGCATTGCGCGAGGCCGAGCTGAACCGTTATCCGGATCCGCGCGCGCGCGCGCTGCAGGCGAGGCTGCGTGAGACGATGAAGGTGCCCGACGGCATGGACCTGCTGCTCGGCAATGGCTCTGACGAGCTGATCCAGATGCTAGCACTTGCCGTGGCCGCACCGGGCACGGGCCGAGACGCAGGCGACGATGATGTCCCCAGACGCCCGGCCTTGCTCTCACTCGATCCCGGCTTCGTGATGTACCGGATGATCGGCCTCTTCGCTGGGCTTGAGTATGTCGGTGTCAACCTCAACGCCAGCGATTTCTCACTCGATCTGAATGCGACCCTAGCCGCCATCGAGCGCCACCAGCCGCTGCTGACCTTCATCGCCTATCCGAACAACCCGACCGGCAACCTCTTCGACGCGGCAGCCATCGAGCAGATCATCGCCGCCAGCCCGGGACTGGTCATCGTCGATGAGGCCTATGCGCCCTTCACCGATGCCAGCTTCCTGCCACGGCTCGGCGAGTGGCCAAATCTGCTGGTGATGCGCACAGTCTCAAAGATGGGGCTCGCCGGATTGCGGCTCGGCTATCTCGCCGGCCCAGCGGACTGGATCGAGCAGATCGATAAAGTGAGGCTGCCCTACAACATCAACGTCCTCAGCCAAGCCAGTGCCACCTTCGCACTTGAGCATCGCCCTGTCTTGGATGCACAGACCGAGGCGATCCGCAGCGAACGCACGCAGCTTGCGAACGCACTCACTGAGCTCGACGGCGGCCAAGGCCGACTCCACCCGTTCCCCAGCGATGCCAACTTCATCCTGGTTCGCACCCAGCCAGGCCATGCAAGCGCGCTCTTCAACGGCCTGCGCCAGCGCAATATCCTGATCAAGAACCTCCACGGCGCCCATCCAATGCTCGCCGACTGCCTCCGTATCACCGTCGGCACGCCAGACGAGAACAGCGCCCTCATCGACGCCCTTGCTGCGCTGCTCGATGGCGACTGCAGCTCGTCAGAGGGATGACTTGTCAGCGGGCCGTTCTTTTCTACTTCCCGATGCTCGCCGAACAGTGGCGCTCTCATCAGGAAACTCTTGCTGGACAATTACTAAGCAAATGCCTTGATTAATAGAGCGGCCATGCCGGCCAGCAAGAAGCCGAGCATCCAACGCATGATCTTTTGTTCCGCCTTGATATCGGTCAAGTCTGCTTCTACGCGGGCGATATCAGACTTCGTTGCAAACGAGCCAGCTAAGGCATCGCTGAAAGCCTCTTTCTGTGCTTCGGCCATTGCCAATGCATGCTGCTCCGACACACCAGCAGCTTTCAAGCGCTCGAAAAATCTTAGGGTGTCGAAGGTCACAGCCGACATCAAGGTCACCAATCAATGTTGCTTTTCAAACCACTATCGGCGCCGACACCCAGCAAGTCAAGCATGTCAACCTACCAGCCTTCGGGTGCGGCCTCGATATGATGTCGCGTGATGTTATGACGGGGCAAGAAGAGGCTCGCGCAGAGACGCAGAGGCGCAAAGGAAGAAAGAACTTACTCGATGCTCCCAGTGCGCTTCTCTTGTCCTTCTCTTCTTCTCTTCTTCTCTTCTTCTCTTCTTCTCTTCTTCTCTTCTCTGCGCCTTTGCGTCTCTGCGCGAGATCTCTTTTTCTTGTGTCGTCTAAGCGACATGGCACCATCTGATTGATATTATACGGAGGCCGCACCCCAGCGTTCCCTGGGCCAACTAGTGGCAACCCTCTGTCTACCGGTGACGTCGGCGGCATCATTGATGGCGGTGACTAACTAGAGCGCTTGCCAGTCGGTTTGGCTCGGCTCGACCTTGCAGTCTTTGGCTGTGGCGGCGAAGTCTTCGCCCGCGACTTGACCGGCTCACCATCGGAGATCGCGAACACCAGGCCGAGGCTGGCAAAGACCGTCAGCAGGCTGCTGCCGCCATGGCTGATCAGCGGCAGCGTAATCCCGGTGAGCGGCAGGGCCTTGGTGACGCCGCCGATATTGAGCAAGGTCTGCACACTCAACACGGTCGCCACGCCGGTTGCCGCCATCAGCCCGAAAGGGGTGCGCGCGCGTGCCGCCAGGGTCAACAGACGCGCCATCAGCACCGCAAACAGCAGCAGCAACAGCAGACTGCCAACGAAGCCCAGCTCTTCGGCCCAGACCGCATAGATCAGGTCTGACTCGGCAATCGGCGTATAGCGTGGACGTGCCTCGCTAAAGCCCTCGCCCCAGAGTCCGCCCGCATACATCCCAGACAGACCTTGCAAGACCTGCCAACCGGCGCCGGTCGGATCGGAGAAGGGGTTCAGCCAGACATCAATGCGGCGCTGGCCGTGAGTGAACAAGCTGATCAGCGCGGCGCCCGCCGCACCCGCTAGCGTCAAGCCGTAGAGCAGATAACCAGGATGGCGGGTGCCAGCGGCCAAGACCGCGAGCAGCGTCAACCCCAGGATCAGCACCAGCCCAAGGTCGCGCTGCAGCAGTAGCATCGCCAGCAGCAGCCCCCAGACCAGCAGCAGCGGCCAGAGCGCTCGCAGCGGTGGCAGCAGACCAGGCCAGCGACTGAGCGGCTTGAGATGGCGATTGATAAAGGCCGCGGTGAACAGCACCATGGTCAGCTTCAGCAGCTCGGTCGGGGTGATAAAACCCAGCCCGTAGACGGCGCCGCGATAGCGTTGGCCGGTCACCAGCACCAACGCGATCAGCAGCAGTGAGAGCCCAGCCCAGAGCCAGGTCGCGCGCGCTGCGAGATGATAGCGCCCAGTGCGGCCGGCGATGGCGATGCTCAGCATCAAGGCGACGCCGAGCGGCACCAGGATCAGCTTTTCCAAGCCAGGCGATGGCGAGGCAAAGACACCGGTACGTGACTGTGCGATCAGGCCGATCGCGCTCAGCAGCGCCGCCAACGGCAGCAGCAGTTGATCGCCACGGAAGCGCGCGAGCACCATCAACAGATGGGCGCTGAGGAAGGCACCCAGGTAGACCAGAAAGGGGATCAAGGCGCTGAGCTGCAAGTCCAGCCCATCCTTTGGCCCGGCGCCGAGCAACATCAGATAGCCCAGCAGCGCAATCAGCAGCGACCAGAGCAGCAATCGTCGCTCAGGTGCGCGCAGCTGCCAGTAATCCCCGAGACTGATTGGTTTACCACGAGCGGCCATGGCTAGCTCATCAGAACCAGGAGAACCAGGCCGGTGTGGACCCTGCCATGGTGCCCGCAGGCGGCGCAGTATCCGTTCAATGCAGCTTCGTCAAATCGGCACCCTCATTGAGCGCTTTCAACCTCGCTCGCAGCTGCTCCATGGCCCGTTCTGTGTCTTCGTTGGGATCCCAGACATGGCTGCCCCAGCGAACCGGATCACGCAACTGCGCTGCGAGTCGTTGCGGCTGTAGCAGTTCATAGATGCGGCACCACTGGCCTTCAATGCGCAGCGAGAGCTGCGGGTTGAGCAGATAATGCCCCTGCTTCCAGCGCTGAAACAGCTTGCGATTGTAGGGCGCATCGCGATTGATCTCGTTCTTCGACAAAATCGAGGAGATGTAAGGCCGCTTCTTGCGCCGCACGGGGACAATGGATTCCGGAAAATGCTCCAGCACATCGACGAAATCGGGCGCTGACAGTAGGTGACGTCGCTGCGCCCAACGCTCGCCGAGGCGCTGGTAGAACAGCACCATGGCGATGCAGAGCATCAGATACTCCATAATTCGCCGATCGAGCTTGATCAGGCGGGCGTCGACCTGGATGTCGATGCTGGGTGGTGCCAGGCGCTCGAACACCGCCGGCAGCTTGGTGCGCGCGAAGCGTTCATCGGCGCAGGCGCGGTCCAGGGCGATCTGAAAGGCGTTCAGCCCATTGCCGTCGACCAGACTGGTGTCGGCGTCGCGGTCCAGCAGCAGCTCGATCAGCTCAGCATTGCCGGTGCGGCTAGCGATCATCAAGGGGGTCTGGCCAAAGATGTTACGAAAGTCGACGCCGTATTGATCCACCTCGCGTAGCACGCCGGTGGCATGCTTGAGCCCGTAGTTGAAGAAGTGCTTCTTCTCCAACATCGAGAGGGCCTTGTCTGGCTGCTTGGCGGCCTTCAAGCCTTGCTGGATCAGTCGATTCATCAGGCGTTGGTCGCGATAGACCAGCGCATACTCCATCAGCCCGATGCCGGCCTTCTTCTCGCCCTGCTCAAGCGCCTTCTGTTCCAACTCCGCTAGCGCCTCACCGCGCAGCACGGTCCAGGGCACCTCGCGCTGCTTGAGGATCTGCTCGCGGATGTCCGCGGCCTGCTCGTCCTTGCCCTGCAGCTCGAGGCGATGGGCCTCTTTGCGCCATTCCTCCAGGCTCGAGGTCTGTTCTTCGATATCGTCGACGCCCTCGTGGATCTCGGTCAGCCCGAGCAGGGCGAGCAGCTGCTGTTTCGGCCGCGGCTCGATCAGGTACAGGTTCTTGACCGCGCGGGTCACCGCCACGTACAGCGCGTTGATGTAGAACTTATAGATTTCTAAGGACTTGTCGCTCTTGTCGCGACTGCGGGCATAGCGTAGCTCGCCCTGCAGATCGGCCTCGCTGAGCTGGCCGGCGATGTCGCGAAAACGTTTCTCCTCGCTGGAGAGGAAGCCGTACAGCAGCACGTTCTCGTATTCCAGACCCTTGGCCTCGTGGATCGAGAACACCAGGGGGGTGCGAAAATGCTTGCGCACCTCGGCCTTCTGCTCTGGGTGTAAGACCAGGATGGCGAAGCGGGCCGAGGCGGCGGTGCGCCGGTCGAGATCGCGTTTGATCTGCTCGCTATCCTGCAGCAGGCCGACGCGGCCGCGCGCCGGACCACAGCTACGTACCAGATAATTGCTCTCCTTGTCGACCGAGCCGAAGCGGGCGTGCTTGATGTGCAGCAAGCGGTTGGCGATCTCGGTGACCTGAGGCGAGTTGCGGAAGTTGGCGTTGAGGATGCGGATCAGCTCAGTGCCCGTCGCCGTCTTGGACGCATCGGCCTGCTCGCGCCAGAACAGCGTCTTGACCTTGGACCAAGAGAAGAAGTTGGGATGGACGATCTGGTTCGAATCACCACAGAGCAGGAAACCGCTGCTGTCGCGCAGCGACCGCAGGATCAGCAGCAACTGCACGTTGGTCAGATCCTGCACCTCGTCGACGACGACGAAGTCGTAGCGCGGCTGCACTCGTTGCAGCCAGGCGTGGCTGATCAGATTGGTGTCGAACCAGCCCTCCTCATCGAGGAAGCGCAGATACTTCTCGAACAGGTCGTAGACGCCGGCGCGGGCCTCAGGCGGATAGATCGACTGCTTCACGCCGAGGCCGAGATAGGCCTCGCGGCTGAGGTAGGCGGATTCTGGGTCAGTGCCGGTGATCGCGCCTTGAAACTCCTCGAACAGCTGGTGGCTGTCTTTCAGATCCTTGGGCAGACGATGACGCCCAGCCCAGCCGGCGAACACCCGCGGCGTGATCTCCTTGCCCTCCGGCACATGGATGCTCTCCAGGTACTCGCGAAACGAGAGGAAGTCGACCTGCTGATCGTCGTTATCCCAGCCGTTGGCGTAGTACAGCTCGCGGGCGTTCTGGACCAGAAAGGCCGAGCGAGTGACATAGAGGATGTCACCGCGCGCATCCTTCATCTTCTCTAGCGTCAGCGCGGTCTTACCGCTGCCGGCGGAGCCGATGATCACTAGCGGTGGCGGCTGCTGATAGACCTGCTCCTGATCGTCGTCGAACGAGAGCACCTTGTCGAGCAGATGGAAGCGCGGCAGGGTCGGATTGACGTAGGGCAGCTCTGGCGCCTCGTCAGCGGCCTCCGCGGTCACTGCGGGGATGCGCTCCTCATCGATCTGGGCGCCACGGCCGAGAAAGCGGGATTTGTCGTAGGCGTGCTGGGGGATGTACTCCAACACCAGCGCATAGCGCTCGCCCTCGTGGCGATAGAGGCTGAACAGCAAGCGATTGCTACGATCAAGCCGCGCGCGATACAGGTTATCGCCGATCTTCTTCACATCGGCGGAGCGAAAATCATCCGCGCTCAGGTGGGCGACAAGCTTCTCGTAGCCAGGGATGCTGTGAGTATCTAGGCCGCGGTAGGTAAGAATCTTCATGCGAGCTCATCTAAAAGCATCTAAAAGGGGCCAGGCTCAATAAGGACCAGCCTTAGGCCATTGCCGAAAACGCTTGCACGACAGGGCGTAGAGCTTGACGGATCAGGAGACAACAACAGCCTCTTGCAAGCAGAACCACAGATGGACACAGATCCTCGCTATTTCTCTCGGTGTTCATCGGTGGTTATTATCTTTAATCGCCTGAACAAATCGATCTTTCAAAGTGGAAGCCTTTGCTGGGCCTCGCCATCGACAAGCGCTTCGATCGCAGCTGTATCGCGCTGGCGTGGACGGCCACGCTTCTTTAGCTCCCGACGCTGACCGGTCATCGCTTCGATCTCAGCATAGAAGCGGCTGTCACCGATCGGTTGATTCTGCTGGAGCGCTAGACGCAGGTCAGTGATCGGCTCCGCGTCCATCTCGCTGCCAAATAACCCGCGGTAGTGCAGGCGTCGTGTCTCTTCATCGGTCGCGAGGGCCAGATATTCGGCGTGCGCTGTCAGGAGCCCGTTTGCCTGCCCGAGGGCGTTGGCCCGATAGCTCGACCAGGGATAGTCACCAGGGTCGGAGACAAGACCAGCGCGCACCGGATTGAGCTCGATGTAACGCTGACACAGCAGCAAATAACGCTGGGTCTGCACCAGCGAGGACTTGTAGCGGCTATCCCAGAGCGTCCCCGTGCGCCCATAGGCACGATTGATGGCCTGCACGTAGCGTCGTCCCACCGAGATGATCACCCGCGAGACCGATGCCGCTTGCTGCGGCGTGATCAGCAGGTGAACATGGTTCGTCATCAGCACATAAGCATGCAGTTGGCAATGCTCGCGCTGCAAGGCCTCGTGCAGCCAGTTGAGATACGACTGGCGATCTTGATCGGTAAAGAAACAGGCACTGCGATTATGCCCGCGCTGCACAATATGTAGCGGGACACCATCAAGATGGATGCGTGGGCGGCGTGGCATCAGTTCAGCATAGCAGATATTGAGCCTGGCCCCTTTTTATAAGAAGCGACTCAGAGCAACCCTTGCTCAGCCGCTTTGAGCAGCAGATCACGGGCGATCGGCGCAGCCACCGTCGAGCCATAGCCGCCGTGCTCGACCAAGACGGCGAATGCGAGCCGTGGTGCCGAGGCCGGGGCGAAGCCGATGAACCAGCTGTGTGAGGCGCCTTGCGGGTTCTCGGCGGTGCCGGTCTTGCCGGCGATCTCGAGCCCGGCGGTCTCGATGCCTTTGCCGGTGCCCGCGGTGACCGCGCGCCTGAGCATGGCTTGGAGCCTGCGCGCGGTATCGGCGCTCATGAACCTTGCGAGCGTCTCGGGCTGGGTATCGCGCAGTAGGCGTGGCCGCATCGCCACCCCCTCATTGGCAATCGCTGCGGCGACCATCGCCATGTAGGCCGGCGTCGCCGTGACACGACCCTGGCCGATCGACGCCTGCGCTAAGCCATAGCGATCAGACTCAGGGATTGGCCGGAGCTGTGCGGATTGTAGATGCAGGGTTCCCGAAGGGCCGCCGACAAACTCGATCGCTTGATTGAAGCGCAGCCGCTCGCCAGTCTTTGCCAGTGCCGCATGACCACCGAGCACACCGAGCTGCGCGAAGAAGACGTTCGATGACTTGGCCAGTGCCGTCGGCAGATCGAGCACTCCTAGCCCCGCCCAAGACCGACCTGCGCGCCGCGCCTCGTAATACTCGTGATCACGGATCGGCCGGTACCGACTCGAGGTGGTATAGCCGTCGGCCGGACAATCCAGGCGACCACGGAAGCCGTTTTCGAGCGCCTGCGCGGCCAGGATCACCTTGAAGGTCGAGCCCGGTGGATACTGACCCTGAGTGGCGCGGTTCAGCAACGGTGTCGTTGGGTCGCCGCCGCTGAACAGCGTCGGTTGCAGTTGATTGGGATCGAAGCCCGGCACGCTCGCCATCACCAACACCGCACCGTCCGCGGGACGCAGCATCACCACTGCACCCCGGCCCACCGGTTTTGCTGCTGCAATCTGCTCGACTGCGAACTGCTGCAGCTCGGCGTCGAGGGTGGTCACCAGATCCTGCCCGCGCGGGCGCTTGCTCTGAGTCAGCACCTGACGTCCAAGCTCACTCCAATCATCGAGGCTGTCCAGCGTCGAGCCATTCAGCGCACGATTGGCCATCGCCTCCACCCCGTTGAGGCCAAAGCGCGCATCGGCATAGCCAACCGTATGCGCAAAGATCAACCCATAGGGATAGATGCGCTCGGCAGCGCCATCACGATTCCTGGTCTCGGCCAAGACCCGCCC
This sequence comes from Halochromatium sp., assembly GCA_010912705.1. Taxonomy (GTDB): domain Bacteria; phylum Pseudomonadota; class Gammaproteobacteria; order Chromatiales; family Chromatiaceae; genus Lamprobacter. Next base: position 169,067 of record POWB01000003.1, on the reverse strand, counting down.
ACGCTGGTCGAGGATGCGGCCGCGCTGAATCCAATGCGCGGGATTGAATTGGCGGCGATCATGCGACTGCATGAAGGCGATGAACTGGGGTCGCGCCGTGCCCCCGAGCTGCCAGGTGGCCTGGTAGGCGAGGATCGCGGTCAACGCTAGGCTGATCAGCACAATCGCCGGCAGCAGCCAAGCGCGCGGCTTAGCCAGATGCCGCAGCGGCACCGCATGCCGTAGCTGAAAGGCCTGCCAAAGCCAAAACAGCAGCGCCAAGCCAAACGCCAGATGCAGGCCGAGGCGCACAGCCTCCCAAGGCGGGGAGCGGAAGAGATCGTTGAGCAGGTCCATAGCAGGCGCAAGCATACCCGAGAACAAGGCCTGTCTTCCCTGTTATCTGGCTTGCTCAGCGGTACCCCCCCGGTCAATCGTCACAACAATCGTCACAACAGCTGTCGCAATCCTTGAGCACCAACCGTTGCTTGGTCATAAGCTCGATGCCGTTGTCCGCAAGCTCCTGATCTCCCACAATGACGCAAGTTATCCTTAGGGTTCCTGTAGAACGCTCATGCCCCATCCGCCATCCTTGCATCCTGATCCTGTCAGCGCCGATCACCGCCTGTCGGTCGACGAAGTCCTGGAGGATCTGGTCCGCGATGGCATCCTGACCTCCGCGTCGGCCCAGCAGGTGCTCGATTCCCTGCCGCGGAAGGATCGGGCACAGCGTCATGCGCTGGAGATCATCGCCGATGCCAAGGTTCCCGATGCTCAATCGCCGAAGCAGCTGGTGACGCTCGAGCAGCTGACCTATTGGCTCGCGCAGCAGTCTGGACTCGACTATCTGCGCATCGACCCGCTAAAGATCGATGCACCAAATGTCGGCGATCTGATCACCGCATCTTATGCGGCCTGGAATGGCATCCTGCCGGTCCTGGTCACCGCCGAGCGGGCCGTCTTCGCTACCTCCGAGCCCTACCTGAACAGCTGGATCGACCAGATCCGGCACATCTTCAAGCGTGAGATCGTCCGTGTCGTCGCCAACCCACGTGACATCGAGCGTTACCGGAATGAATTCTTCGGCGTCTCTAGCTCGATCAAAGGGGCGACCGCGGAAGGTGGTGCTGGTCAGAGGCTCGTTTTCAACAACGTCGAGGCCTTAGTCGAGCTCGGCAAGTCCAGCGTGCTCGACGCCAACGACAGTCACATCGTCCACATCGTCGACTGGCTGCTGCAGTACGCCTGCGACCAGCGCGCCAGCGACATCCACCTGGAACCGCGACGCGAGACCGGTAACGTCCGCTTCCGCATCGACGGCATCCTGCATGCGGTCTATCAGGTACCACCCATGGTCATGACCGCGGTCACCAGCCGCATCAAGATCCTGGCGCGCATGGACGTGGCCGAAAAGCGCCGGCCCCAGGATGGTCGAATCAAGACGCGCGCCGAGGACGGCCATGAGCTGGAGATGCGCCTGTCGACCATGCCGACCGCCTTCGGCGAGAAGCTGGTCATCCGCATCTTCAATCCAGAGGTGCTGACCAAGGGCTTCGACGCGCTCGGCTTCACCGAGGACGATGCGCGGCGCTGGAAGGCCATGGTGGCCAAGCCCAACGGCATCATCCTGATCACCGGACCGACCGGCTCCGGCAAGACGACGACGCTGTACTCAACGCTGCGAACCCTAGCGACGCCCGAGGTCAACGTCTGCACTGTCGAGGACCCGATCGAGATGGTCGAGCCGGCGTTCAATCAGATGCAGGTGCAGCACAACATCGGGCTCGACTTCGCGAGTGGCATCCGCACGCTGATGCGCCAAGATCCAGACATCGTCATGGTGGGCGAGATCCGCGACCTGCAGACCGCCGAGATGGCCGTGCAGGCATCCCTGACCGGTCACCTGGTGCTGTCGACCCTGCACACTAACGACGCCCCGGCTGCGCTCACGCGCCTGCTCGACATCGGCGTGCCCCACTACCTGCTGCAGGCCACTCTGCTCGGCGTCGTCGCCCAGCGATTGGTGCGACGACTCTGCCCCCACTGCAAGCAAGCCATCGAGCCTGACGTCAGTGTCTGGGAAGCCCTGACCAAGCCCTGGAGGCTCAAGATCCCGGCGCGGATCGCCGCCCCCAAGGGCTGCCTGGAATGCCGCAACACCGGCTATCAAGGCCGCCTGGGCCTGTACGAGATCCTGACCCTCGAGGCTGCAACGAAACAGCTGATCACCGCGGAATACGACGAATCGGCCTTGCGCCGTCTCGCCTATCAGAAGGGGCTGCGCCCATTGCGCATCAGTGGCGCCCTCAAGGTTGCTCAAGGCTTGACCAGCCTCGATGAGGTCTTCAAGGTAGCGCCGATCCGTCATGACTGATGGGGCGCTTGCAGTGCTGCGCGCTGAATAACGAGGCGGTACCATATTCCCGATCGACGTGCCAACTGCCGCAACCGAGCGGACCCCGAGATGCCTAAAGACACACCACGCCATGGCCGCACTGGCCAAACCATCGACAGCAACAAGCTCGATCGCGTCGTCGCCGACGCCCGCCGCGCGATGGACGATCGCGCCGCCGGCTATCGCGAGCAGGCGCTGAAGCTCTATCCCTGGGTCTGCGGACGCTGCGCGCGCGAGTTCGACCGCAGCAATCTGCGCGAGCTGACCGTGCATCACAAGGACATGGACCACGACAACAACCCACCCGATGGCAGCAACTGGGAGCTGCTCTGCCTCTACTGCCACGACAACGAGCATCAGAAGTACGAGGAGCATATTGCCGCGGTGGCAGCCGGTCGCGATACCAGTGTCACCGGCGGACGCACCGCCGCTCCGAGCACCCATAACCCCTTTGCGGGGCTGGGGGATCTGCTCAAGAAGGGCTAGCTGCTGGGCGATGCAGCCCTGTTCTTATGAATCAGGGCGCTCGGCGATAGCCGTCTCCCGCAGCAGCAGCTCCAGCACCTGCTGCGGTCGCTCTTCATGCCCCAGGTGCCCAAGCCCCGGCATCAGCCGCAAGCGTGCTCGTGGCAACAGACACTTGGCACGCTCGGCCTCCTTCGGTGGTACGGTGCGATCCTCGGCAAACCCCACCAGGACCAGCTCCGGCTTGAGCTGCGGCAGCTCGCGCAACAGCGGCTCGAGATCCCAATTGGCCATCATATTGAGCGCCGCGGCGAGATGCCCTGGGTAGGAGATCAGCAGCCGATAGAGTGCGATCCCTTCCGGGGTCAGACGTGAGCCGGTACCATCGGCCATACGCTTGATACTGCGCGGATCTTTGCGCGCGCCGCGGGCGAAGAAGCGTGGGACCACTGAGCTACGGGCAAACAGCTTGGCGGCGGGCGAGAACCAGCGCCCGGCAAATCCCCGCAACGGTAGCAGCGCCCCGCTCAGACTGATTAATAGCCGTGGCTGGATGCTACCGTCAAGACACATCCGAGCCAGAATAGCGGCACCCGCAGAATGGCCAACAACGATCTCAGGCTCAAAGTCCAGGGTCTGGGTCAGGGCGCCAACGGCCGCAGCCATACCTGGTAGCGAGAGCTGTGACGGTGCCGGTGCAGCGGTAAAGCCATGTCCGGGAAGGTCTAGCGCGAGGACATGGAAATGCTCGGCAAGCAGCGGCAACAGCCCGCCCCAAGAGTGCGAGGCCGCACCCGTACCATGGATCAGCAGCAGAGGCGGCCCGCTGCCAGCCTCCTGGATATGCCAGCGCAGCCCGCCGGCCTCGACGAAGCGACTGTGCTCACGATTTGGCCAAGCCCGCCCGTCGTGTTCCCAGACCGGCTTGTCATTCATGACCGATGTGGAAGTCATGGACAAGTCTGACAATCAGCTGCAACGATCACTCAACTGACCGCCTGCACCGCGCCGGAGAGCGCTCGGGCATCGGCATGCGGCAGCGGCAGATAGACAGCGCCCATCTCGCGTGCCAGATTCTCGGCATCCGGTCGCGGTCTTGGTGACATATCCACCACCAACGCCTTCAGCTCGGCGACGCGGAAGGCGCGCGCCGAGGCTAGCGCATCCTCAGCCGCCTGCGCGCGGCCACCGATGCCATCACGATTCACGTTCGCACGGCCATCAGTGAGCAGGATCACGACGGCAGTGCCACCACGCCGAGTCACCCCGTCGGCGAGTGCGAGCGCGGCATCGATACCCGCTGCCAGTGGGGTTCCGCCGCCACCAGGCAGGCTGGCCAGTCCGCGCTTGGCCCGTACCAGCGAGCGCGTCGGCGGCAGCAGGATCTCAGCGCTTGGGCCGCGGAAGGCGATCATGGCGACTCGGTCGCGACGCACATAGCAATCGGCCAGCAGCAGCTCGACCGCACCCTTGGCCTCGGCGAGCCGATGCAGCGCCGCTGAGCCGGAGGCATCCACGACAAAGATGGTGGTCGTCTCTGAGCGCTGGCGATAGCGGGTGATACGAAAATCATCGCGCCGGACCTCGACCAGCACCTCGGATTCCCCACCCTTCTCGGCCCGCTCCTGACGCCGCAGCCGCTGCCAGGGTGCCGCAACGCGCAGCGTATCGATGACGTTAAGGCGTGCACCGGCACCGGGCTCGCCACGACGGGTTCCGGCCGGGCGCCCGCGCAGCGAGCCACTCTGGATGGCGCCGGACTTGCCGCTCGACTTCGAGCGTTGGCGCATCGCCCCCATCTGCAGCATCGCCAGCAGGTTGGGCGGGATCGCCGCTTGCGCGGCCTCTAGGATCTGCTCCTCGAGTGGCTTGTCCAATTCCTGCTGTGGCGTCTGGTCTTGATCCTGCTGCTCGTCCTGATTGTCTTCTGGCGGTGGCGGCGGCTCCTCGGCCTGCTGCTCCTCATCCGGTTGCTCCGGCATCGGGATACGCGTCGCACGCGGCGCCAGCACCAGCCGAGCAGCAGCGCTCACATCGGCAGATTCGACCCGGTCGCGCCCGGCGAGCGCCGCCGAGGCGCGCGCCACCCGGAAGGCGGCAAGCGAGGAGCGTAGCGAATCGACACCCAGGGCCAGCGCGGTGCCGCAGAGCATCTCGATGGCCTCGTCATCGACCTCAACCCCAGGCAACCCTTGGCGCGCCGACTCGACCTGGGATGCATCGTAGTCCGCCACCATCGCCTCGCGGTAGCGGATGTCACTCAAATCGAGCAGGAAGGCGAAGCGATCCAACAGCGTATGCGGGACCTGCTCTTCTTCGTTGGCGCCCTCATCCAGCGCAACGACGCCGATCCGTGCCGGGGTGCGAGCGGTGATGCCATCGCGCTCGACCTGAATCTCGCCGTTATCCAATGCCGCGCTCAGGTAGGCAGCGGTCGAGCGGCTGACCCGCTCGGCCATCGCCAACTGCACCACACCGCCATCGGCCTCGGCCAGCAGCCCACGCTCAGCCACTGGCCGCCCGGCGTGCAGGGTCGCGGCGAGATCGAGTCCGCCGAGCAGACGACCATCAGCGACATGGAGCGGAATACGGCGGAAGGGCACCGCTGGCGGCAGCAGCTCACGCAACAGCTCCGACCAGATCTCACGCACGGGCCCTGGCAGTGCACGCACCGCAATCCCGCCGCTGCCTACCGGATCGACCGCGAATAGCGCCGCGGCGAGGCAGGCATCGTCCCAGCGTGCGCTGTGATCGGGCAGTGCCGTCGGATGCGCGTCGCTCATTGCACTGAACGCGCTGAGCCAAGGCTAGCGTGCTTGAGAGCACCGCAGGCTTGCAGATGAGTCAACTGTTCTGTACGGCGCAGTAACATCATGGCTTGTAGGTCTGAAGAGAGGCCTCGATTGCGATCATCCTATCAACTGCTCATTCCTCCCCAAACAATTCCTCAATCGCGCGCTCAACACGGGTGGTCGAGCCGGCGTCGTCGAGCACGTTGCGGCGCAGCCGATGGCGCAAGGCAGGAGGGGCGACCCGCTTCAGATGCTCGTCGGTGACGAGGTCGTCGCCCTCGAGTGCGGCGAAGGCGCGTGCCGCGCGAATCAGCGTCAGCTCGCCGCGCAGGCCATCGGTGCCGAGCTTCATGCAGAGCTCCGAGGCGCGCTCGAGCGCAGCATCCGGCACCTCGACATTCGGCAGACGCTCTTTGGCATTCATGATCTGGCGCCGCACCTTGCCATCCTTGCGCTTGTACTTCTCGATGAAGGCCGGCGGATCGCGCTCGAACTCATCGCGCAGCCTGACCACCTGGACGCGCGATTTCAGATCCTGCGGGGTGCTGATCTCGACCGAGAGGCCGAAACGATCGAGCAGCTGCGGGCGCAGCTCACCCTCCTCCGGGTTACCGCTGCCGACTAGGACGAACTTGGCCGGATGGCGCACGCTCAGGCCCTCGCGCTCGACCACATTCTCGCCACTGGCGGCGACATCGAGCAGCGAATCGACCAGATGGTCCTCGAGCAGGTTGACCTCGTCGATATAGAGGAAGCCACGGTGCGCACGCGCCAGCAAGCCCGGCTCGAACGCCTTCTCGCCGTGCGTTAACGCCTTCTCCAGATCCAGCGCACCGATGACGCGATCTTCGGTCGCCCCCAGCGGCAGATCGACCACCGGCACCTGCGCCTTGCGCACCTTGAGCTTGCCGTTGGCCTTGCGCTCTTGGCACTGTTCGCAGAGACCTGATTCCGGGGCATCCGGATCACAGTTGTAGGTGCAGCGATCGACCACCCGCATCGACGGCAGCAGCGCGGCCAGGGCGCGAATCGCCGTCGACTTGCCGGTGCCGCGATCGCCAAACGCGAGCACACCGCCGATGCTCTGATCGGTTGCTGCGATCAGGATCGCGAGCTTCATCTCTTCTTGGGCAACAATGGCAGAAAAGGGAAAGGCAAGCGGCATAGTCGTGTGAACCTTGTCGGCGGGCCTTATCGGTGGCCCTTGCAGGAGGCTAGAATCGCAGCGCGCGCGACTGCCGCAAGACCCTAGCGTTGCGAGTTCTTTTCGGTCAAGGTCAACTATCCATTTGCTTGCGCTGGCTCAGCGCAGCCGCCTGTTTCCTCTCTGAAGACCTCGCACAGCCATGACCCATTTCAACCTGGATGAGAGCAGTTACCCACTCAACCAAGCAGCTGCCCGCTGCCCACTTCTCGGCGCTCGCTCAAGGGCGCTCCTCAAGGCAGGGCATCGTTGATGGATAGGCCCCAAGGTGACGACCTGAGCAGGCTGATTGAACGCCGGCGAGCGCTGGGCGATGCCGGTGCGCTTCGGATTGGCGACCAGCGTTCCTCCTACCATTACTCCTACGCCCAGTTGGCGGCGCTCGTCGAGCAAAGTGTGGCGGTGTTGATTGGCGCCGGCGTCGAGGCTGGCGAGCTGGTGCTCTGTCCAATAACACCGGTGCTGGATTCAGTCCTGATGCAATGGGCGCTGGCTCGACTTGGCGTAGCCATGCTGCCCGTTCGCGCCGATCTGCCCCGCTCGCGACGCGAATCGCTGATCCGCGCGACCGGTGCTGAATGGTGGTGGCAGCCCGCGGATACGAGTGCAAATATCCGGCCAGCGGGCGCGCTGATCCGCAGTGGATCAGCGCATGCGTCTGCACCTGCCCCCCTGCATTCACCTAAATTTCCTTCTGTGCCTGCAACCACTTCTACAACTGCGGCGGCACATTCACATCCGACGCTGACGCCAACACCGATGCCAGCGGGACCGACTCTGCACCAGACTGCGGTGATGCCCGACCTCTCATTAGCGCCAGCGCTCTTGGTCGAGACCAGCGGCAGCAGCGCGGAGCCCAAGCTCGTGATGTTGAGCGCGGCGGCGATCATCGCCTCCTGCCAGGCGGTCAATGCACGACTCGATCTCAAGCGCGGCGATCACTGGCTTTGCGTGTTGCCGCGTCAGCATGTGGGCGGACTCGCGATCGGCTATCGCTGCGCACTCGCGGGCGCCGAACTGGTGGTGCAGGCGCGCTTCGAGGCGGAGCAGGTGCAAGCGGCGCTTTGGGATGAGCGCATCACTCACCTCTCGCTCGTCCCGGCGATGTTGGAGCGCCTGCTCGGCGTCAATCCAGCGCCACCGCCCTGGCTCAGGGTCGTGCTTCTCGGTGGACAGGGGATCGACAGCAACCTGGCCCGGCGCGCCGTTGAACAGGGCTGGCCGCTCTACCTTGGCTATGGCATGACCGAGACCTTCTCGCAGGTCGCCGGTGGCTGGATAGGCGCCGATGGCTTACCGCAGCCGGGCCTGATGCCACTCGACGACGTCGAGCTCGACTGCCCGAGCTGCGATCAAATCCAGTACCAAGCGTCAAGCGATGCGTCGAACGTCGCACCACGGCAGGCACCGAGCCCAGCCTCACAACAAGCCCAGCCGCTGCGCATCCGCGGCCCAATGCTGATGCTCGGCTATGCCAATCCGACACGCAAGCCCGGCGCTGGTCTCGACGACGGCTGGCTGCAGACCTCAGACCTCGCCTGCCGACTGCCAGGCGGCGGCATACAGATTCTAGGGCGTGCCGATGATGTGGTGCTGATTGCCGGCATCAATGTGCTGCCCGCCGAGATCGAGCAGGAGCTGGCCCAACTCGATCAAATCGCTGAGATCGCCGTCATTGGCGTGCCTGATCCGACCTGGGGTCATCGACTGGTCGCACTCTATGTCGGCGAGCTTGAGCCGCCACAGCTCGAAGCCTGGTGCCGCAGCAACCTACCCTCGCATCAACGACCGCGGATGTTTGCGCGACTTGAGTCTCTCCCCACACTCAGCTCAGGCAAGCCTGACCGGCGGGCGCTCATCGCCCGCGCCGAAGCCCTCGGCGGGCGCAGATCCAGCTCAAAGGACCCCGCCATGCCAGGTTAGCCTAAAGCCTCTCAGAACCGGCACACCGTCTCAGCGACTGCTGCCGCATCCTGATTGAGGAACCTCGGCGCGCCTTTGCGTCGCTGAAGCGATTTTCACCCGACAACGCGTAACTGCCCTCCCAGGATCTATCATAGTGGCGTGAACGTTGCCTTGTTGACATACCTTGTCTAGGAGCCCAGTCCGTGACCAGCGCAGTTGTCTTGCTCAGTGGGGGTCTCGATTCGACGACGGCCCTGGCCATCGCCAAGGCCGAAGGCTATGCCCTCTATGCCCTCTCATTTCGCTACGGCCAACGCCATCAGGTCGAGCTCGAAGCCGCCACCCGCGTTGCGCAGGCACTCGGCGTGGCTGAGCACATCATTGCCGACATCGATCTACGCCGTTTTGGCGGCTCGGCCCTGACCGCCGAGATCGCGGTGCCCAAACAGCGCGATCTCAAGCAGATGGGCACAGGCATCCCGATCACCTACGTCCCCGCCCGCAACACCATCTTTCTCTCCTTCGCGCTGGCCTGGGCCGAGGTGCTGTCGGCCAGCGACCTCTTCATCGGCGTCAACGCCCTTGACTACTCCGGCTACCCAGACTGCCGCCCCGAATACATTGCTGCCTACGAGCGGATGGCCAACCTGGCCACCGCGGCCGGCGTCGAAGGGCGGCAACAGCTCAAGATCCACAGCCCACTGATCCAGCTCAGCAAGGCCGAGATCATTGCCAAGGGCACCGCGCTCGGGGTCGACTACGCGCTGACCAGTAGCTGCTACGACCCCGGCCCCGATGGCCGCCCCTGCGGCCAGTGCGACTCCTGCCTGTTACGCGAGAAGGGCTTCCGCGAGGCCGGTCTCGACGACCCGCTGCGCAGCCAATACGGACTCAAGACCCCATGAGCGAGCGACTCTTTCACGTCGCCGCGGCGCCTTTCGAGGCCGCTCGGCGCGTCGCCATCCTGCCCGACGGGCATCCCTCCCGACGTTTGCACGGGCACAGCTTCCTGGCCCGCATTCGTGCGGAGCTACCCGCCGACTGGGCGCCATTCCCGGGCGGTGAAACGGATGCGCTGACCTCAGCGCTCAGCCGCTGCATCGCCGCCCTCGACTACCGGGATCTCAATGAGCAGCTGCCAGTGCCGACCGATGAGAACCTCGCGCGCTGGGTGCGCGCCGGTCTCGAGATCCCCGGCATCGAATCCGTGGGGATTCAGAGCACCCGCCATCAGGGTGCCGACCTGGATGACCAGGAGCAGGCCCACGTCTGGCGTCGGTTCCGCTTCGAAGCAGCCCATCAACTACCGAATGTTCCTGCAGGGCACCAGTGCGGCCGGATGCACGGTCACGGCTTCGAGGTCATCCTGCACGCCAACCAGGCCTTGGCGGACCGAGACATGGGCGTCGACTTCGACCGACTCGCGGCCCTCTGGGCGCCCCTGCATGAGGCACTGCACTACCGCTGCTTGAACGACATTCCTGGCCTTGAGATCCCCACCAGCGAGATGCTGGCCGCCTGGCTCTGGCGCCGCATCAAGCCGGAGCTACCAGCGCTCTCTTGGGTGACAGTCTATGAGACGGTGACCGCTGGTTGTCACTACAACGGGTTCCAGTACCGCATCTGGAAAGAGCAGCGGTTTGAGAGTGCATTACGGTTACTGAAGGCCCCGAAGGGCGACCCGCGCCGTCAGCTGCATGGCCATAGCTATCTGGTGCGACTACACCTCAGCGCCCCCCTCGATGAGGTGCTTGGCTGGACGGTCGATTACGGCGACGTCAAGGAAGCCTTTAAGCCGGTCTACCAGCAGCTTGACCATCATCTCCTTAATGACTTACCTCAGCTCAACGCCGCTGATCCGGGCAGCCTAGTGCTGTGGCTGCGCGAGCAGGTCGCACCGCTACTGCCAGCGCTGGATCGCATCGATCTGCTGCAGACACCAGGCTGTGGCGCGGTGCTCTGTTGGGGTGACCAGGGGCCGGCCTTGCCGACATGAGCTATCACGTCAAGGAGATCTTCTACACCTTGCAGGGCGAAGGGATGCAGGCCGGCCGTCCCGCCGTCTTTTGTCGCTTTGCTGGCTGTAACCTCTGGTCGGGTCGCGAGCAAGACCGCGCCAAGGCCATCTGCCAGTTCTGCGATACCGATTTCCGTGGCACCGACGGGAAGGCTGGTGGTCGCTTTCGAACAGCGGCTGAATTAGCGGCAAAGATTACCGCCACCTGGCCCCAAGCCGCGAGGCGCTATCGGGCTCAACGATTTGTCGTGTGCACGGGTGGTGAGCCCCTACTGCAGCTCGACGAAGCGTTGGTCGAAGCCTTACAGGCGCAGGGTTTCGAGATCGCCGTTGAGACCAACGGCACACGGATGGCCCCTGCGGGCGTTGACTGGATCTGCGTGAGCCCAAAGGCATCGGCACCGCTCCGGCTGACGACCGGCAACGAGCTAAAGCTGGTCTATCCGCAGCCTGATGCAAAGCCCGAGCGTTTCGTTGACCTGGATTTCGATCACTTCCTGCTGCAACCGATGGACGGACCAGACCGGGCGCGCAACAGCGCACTGGCGATCGACTACTGCATGGCCCACCCGCGTTGGCGGCTCAGCCTGCAGACCCACAAGTTGCTCGGGATTCCGTAGGTTTTACAACGAGAGCCCGCTTGATCATCGGCGTTGAACGAGGCCGGACCATCGCCGCAGCCGAGGAGGCGCCCGGCCAGATCGGCGTCATAAGGAAGATGCGCTGGGCAGTATTTTAAACGAAAAAGACTTGCCTCCGATGGTCGAAAGATTTCCTTCTCATTTTCATGAAGACGGAATCACGGTATTAAAGCTTGCCCTCCAAAGCGCCCGCGCGGCGCTTAGAAGGCTTCCGCCTCCACCTCCAGATAAGCCAGTGAAATATGTTTGCCGAGCTCGTTGTCGAAGCCAGCCCAGTCCTGGTAGGCGGTGAGGCGTTCGGCGATAGGGTCCTTCATCTCGAAATCGCTCATGCCCTCATCGAACAGGGACGAGCAAGGCGAGCGCAAGCAGGCTGAATGATCGTTGCTTCATCGGATCGGCTCCAAGGGTCAAAGTTAAGCCCTGAGTATAACGGAGCGGCCATCGCTGCGAATCCAACCCTGGCAGTTGAAGATGGCATAGGGCAGATCGACCCGATTGCTGTAACGCCTTCTGCGGGCTGCTTGCCGACCTCACCCTGGAGCCTCAGCGTGCAGTGCTTGGGTTGCGGTCCCCAACCGACGGATCGTCTGCACTGTTCAAGATTAGGGCTTCCCAGGTGCTGCCCAGGGGCGAATGACGACCACCGAGAGGCTGTTTTTCGGCGAGCCTTCGATAATGCGGTCGCTAAAGTTCAAGTAGACGAGGGTATTGCGCGGGGCATCGTAGAAGCGGACCACCTGCATCGTCTTCGTGAGCAGCGAGGTGCGCTTCTTGAACACCTCGTCGCCATCGCGCTTGCCAGTGGCGATCTCGTCGGGGAGTATGATCGGGCCGACTTGGCGGCAGGCTAGCGAGGCGTCCGAGGTGTCCTCGGCGACGCCGACGGCGCCACTGATGCCGCCGGTCTTGGCCCGGCTCAGGTAGCAGGCGACGCCGGGGATATCCGGATCTTGGAAGACTTCGACGACGATCTTGTCGTTGGGTCCAACCAGCTTGAACTTGGTGCCGACCTCGCCGACCAGCTCGGCGCGGACGGCAAATGGCAGGACCAGGACAACGAACAGGGCGAGGGGCAGGGTGCGGATGATTGGGGGCAAGGGCGTCTCCAGGTTGTGGGTCGTCGGTTGGCTACCGCGTATCGGCATCGGAGTCCGGGCATTATGCCGTATTATCCCGCCCATTCAGCTGCACTTTAGAGCACCCATTGCTGTTACTGCCACCAGACCATCTTGCCCTGATCCTTGCGGTCGTGATGGTCGCCGGATTAATTCAGGGTCTTGCGGGTTTCGGCTCGGCATTGGTTGCCTGGAAACCGACGCGCACAGTCGTTGGCCACCGACAGCTGTCCGCACTGGGGCTTGGGCTCGCTGCATTAGGCCGTCCCGACCACAGGACTAGATCGATTCGCCTGTCATCGATCATCATGCCTAAGCCATGATAAGCTCCTGCCGTCATCAAACCGTCACAGCAGCATCATGGATCTCGCAGACGCCATTCGAAGCCTGACACCGCTCCAGCTTCAGATTCCCGACCGCCGTCGGCCACTGCAACTGAAGGCTCACTGCGTCGCCGACGCCTTTCTAGTCGAGACGAAGCAAGGGCCGGCGGTGGTCTGGGTCGAGGCCTTTTGGTGCAAAGAGCAGGCGGGGCCTGTCGCCCGCATCGCGTACGCGCGACCACAGCAAACCGGGTCAAAGGATCGATGGGTCGATCATGATCCACGCTACGGCCCTCAATGTTTGGCCTACCAACGTCCGTTCGTCATCGAGCGCCTCAGCCAGGCGTCGCCGGCCTGGCGCGACTACAAGGCCTGGCAGCACTGGCGCGCCGCTCAAGGCAGTGCCTGCGGGCGGCGCGCGGCTTGGCAGCGGATCGAACAGGAGTTAGGCGACGGGATCCTGCGGCGCATCACCTAAGCGGCGACGGCTGCCGCGCACAACAACTGGGGCTACCACATCCAGTCCAACTTCGGCGAGGATGGCCCGGGTTGCCGCTGACCCGAGGACCCTGCGTGCATGACGTCCCTAGACGCCTTCGATCCGACCTACGGCTATGACCTTGCCGGACTCTTGGACGTCCTGCCACCACCGGCACCGGACGACTTCGCCGAGGTCTGGCAACGACGCTACCGCGAGGCACTCGAGGTTGACCCGGCCCTGCAGCTGAGCCCCTCGGCCTATCAGCGCCCGGGCATGCGCGTTTGGGATGCCCTTTATCGCTCAACGGACGGGATCACCCTCGGCGGCTGGCTGCTCGAGCCCGAGCATGGTGCGCCGCGACAGGGCTTTGTCGTCGGCCACGGCTATGGTGGCATCGAACAACCGGACTTCGCCCTGCCCTGCGCCGATGCGGCCTACCTGGTGCCCTGTTTCCGCGGCATCGGCCGCAGTCGCCGCGCGCCGATCTCCGACAACCCGACCTGGCATGTCCTGCACGACATCGACAAACCCGATCGCTACATCATCGGTGGCTGTGCGCAGGATCTGTGGATCGGGGTGACCGCGCTGCTGACGCGCTTCCCTGATCTCGCTGGACGCATCAATTACATGGGGATCAGCTTCGGCGGCGGCATTGGCGCCTTGGCGCTGCCTTGGGACCAGCGCATTGCCCGCGGGCACCTGAATGTCCCAACCTTTGGCCACCAACCATTGCGCCTGCAACTGCCGACAACAGGCTCAGCCGCCTCGCAGCAGCGCTACGCACAGACCCATGGTCACCTGTTGGAAACCTTGGCGTACTACGATGCAGGCTCGGCCGCAGGGTTTATCCGGCAGCCGATGCTGGTCGCGGCAGCGCTGTTTGATCCGTCCGTGGCGCCACCGACCCAATTTGCCATCTACAACGCGCTCGCAGGTCCCAAGCAGCTGTTCGTATTGGCCACCGGTCATGCCGAGAATCCGGCGCGAATCGCCCAGGAGCACAACCTGCTCGACGCCTTAACGAGGTTTTTTTGCGGCGATGAATCGCGAGTATCACCGTTGGTATAGTCCCCACCTCGGTCGTGACATGGAACTCTTGGTGTTCGGCCATGCCGGGGCCAAGGTGTTGGTCTTTCCGACCCGCGACGGGCGCTTTCATGAGTACGAAGACCTGCGCATGACCGAGTCCCTGCGACCTAAGCTCGAAGCCGGGCAGCTGCAGCTCTACTGCGTCGACAGTCTCGATTGGGAGAGCTTCTACTGTCACTGGGCCCATCCAGAGGGCCGCATTCAGCGTCACCAGGCCTTCGAGGAGTACATCCTCAACGAGGTACTGCCGCTGATGGCGAGCAAGAACGGGCATCCTTGCACCATCGCCCATGGTCTGAGTTTTGGCGCCTTCCATGCGACCAACATCGCCTTTCGCCATCCGCACCTGTTCCAGAAGCTCAGCGCCTTCTCTGGGCGGTACGATCCCACGCTCAATGTTGAGAGCTTCCGCGATCTGCTCGACGGCTATCGCAGCGAGTTGATCTACTTTCACTCGCCCGCGCAGTACCTGCCGGGGCTTGATGGCTGGCGGCTGGAGGCCTTGCGACGCATGGATATCATCCTGGTCATCGGCCGCGAGGACCCGTTCCTCGACAACAATCGCTATCTCAGCCGTATCCTCTGGGAGAAGGGCGTCTGGCATGCGTTGCACGAATGGGATGATCGTGCGCATAGCGGCTACTATTGGCGCCGTATGGCACCGCTCTACCTGTGAGCGGGCTTGATCAAGAGGTCGTTGCTGCGCTGATGGCCGGCCTGATCAGGGCCTCAACCCTGCTCAAACTGGCCCGTCCATACTGGCCTTAGCCCGAATGTTTCACGCGAAGCCGCGAAGAACGCGAAGAATACGGATTTTGTGGCCACAAGTTGACCTGAGTGCCTGTTTATCGCAAACGACGCATCAGGACACAAAAACTTGTCCAAGCACTTAGTTTCCTTAGCGTCTTCGCGCCTTCGCGTGAGATTCATGAACTATCCAGGTTAGGGTGAGTATCCCGCCCCGGAAGCACTGGCCGGTGACGACTGGGTCTCGTTGGCCAAAGCCGTCTCTGTGATGTGATGGTAGAGGCTGATGAGCTTGACCGCGATAGGCTCGAGCTCGGGGTGGTGATCGACCAAGGGCTTTGCATTCGCTGCATCGGCAAGTACCGACTCCAAGAACTCAAGATCGACATCACTCAGGCGTTCGCCGCGATCGACCCGCTCCTTGATTTGCAGGACACGCGGCAGGCGAAACTCAGTTAAGCGCTCGAGGAGCGCGATGGCAACACCGCGCTCTGTGGTCGAATCCGGCTTCATCATCACCTCGCTGCTGGGAGCAGAACGCTTGGTTGTATTGGCATTGGGATTGGGATTGGGATTGGGATTGGGATTGGGATTTTGAATCGGACACTTGCCTTGCGCAATCATCATATTAGGGCGTTGGCGGATGCTCCCTGTCGGCGTTGCGCTGATGTTGCAGAAAACGCCCGATCTGTCCGTAGGCCCGAGTGCAGTCCTCCGGAGCTAGATTCTCAAGATTCAAGAAACCGTGCACCATGCCCGGAAAGTTGATCGCCTCGACGGATATCCCGTGCTTGTGAAGCCGCTCAGCATACACCTGACCCTCGTCGCGCAGCGGGCAGAATCCCGCGGTGATGACCAGTGTCGGCGGATAGTCCGCGGTCAGCTCCATGAACAGCGGGGAGACAGCGCGGCGGTTTTCGGCATTCTGCAGGTAGGCGTCGAACATCCATTGGACACGGTCGCGCTCAAGCAGATAGCCCTCCGCATTCTCGATCACCGACGGCTGCGACAAGCTGTAATCCAGGCTGGGGTAGATCAGCGCCTGAGCCGCAAGCTTGAGTCCCGGCTCGAACTGAGACAGATGCGCCACGGTGGCACAGAGCGCACCGCCACCGCTGTCGCCGATCAATGACAGCCTTGGCTCATAGCGGAGGCCGAGACGGTCGAGCAGCGGAAAGACCCGCTTGGCGCTCGCCAACGCGTCTTTGAGCTGTGCCGGATAGGGGCATTCGGGGGCTAGCCGATAGTCAATGGCAACAATGATGTGCGCACTGGCCAGCGCCAGCTTGCGCGCGATGGGGTCATAGAGACTCACGCTACCGGAGACATGGCCGCCGCCATGGACGAACAGGGCCACCGGCAACGCCTCATCAGGCTGCGGATGATAGACCCGGGCCGGGACGCGATAGTCGGGGCCCGGGATGATCTCGTCGAGAATCCATTCGATCGGCGGAACCTCGGTGACGAAACGACGGGTGATCAGATCCCAGGATTCGCGCGTGTTGGTCACCGTGCGTCGATAGCCATGGGCGCGCGCGGCCTGCTTGGCCGCCTGCAGCTCCTGCAGCCAGGCACGCAGCGGCTCCGGTATCGCCGCCTCCGCCTTCATCGTCATCGCCCTGTCACCGCTCGAGCTGGCATCGCTCAGGCGGCCTTGCGCGTCGCGGGCGCTGGATCATCGCTGGTCAAGGGCGTGGCTTCCAGCGCCAGGGCAAGCCGATTCATCATGTCCAGCGTCTCGCGACTCATCTCCTCGCGGGGGCCGGCGATCTGCTCGCACAGGGCCAAGGCGCGCTCGCGATCCTCCGTGCTGGCGAGCAGTTTCGGCAGCGCCGCCATGGCGGCATCGGGCTCGTAGCCAACGATCAGCGTCTCCTTGTGGATCATGCGGGTGCGGTGCTTGGGCTTCATACTGGCGAAGGGCTCGGTGCTGAGCAACATCTGGTTGGAGCGCTCTAGGCGCGAGCGGCGAACCTCCTTGCGCGAGTGCGCCAGGAAGATCAGCATCCGCACCACGCCATCGGCGAAGCCGCCCAGATCGACGCGATCCAGTGCATCCTGCACCTGGGTCAGGGTGCGCAGGTCTTCACGCGGCTCGGATTGGGCCACAGTCGTGCCAAGGCGATCGCCGAGGGCCTGCACCGGAGGGGCTGCCCAGAGCAGATGGAAGTTCCACTCGATCATGGCGTTCTGCAGATCGCGCACACCGTCCCACATCTGGGTGACCAGATGGGCGTTGAAACGCTCCCACTGCCGGAACGGGTTGTCGTCCGGCGTCGCCTGGCGCTGCTCGCGCACCTGCTCGGCGAGCGCCTTGACCGGCTGCATGGCCGGATTGCGGTCGCTCGCTAGCCAACGCTGCAGACGCATTGGATTGGTGTTGGCCATCAGCTCGGCCGAGGCCTGGTTGGTCATGCCCTGCACGAAAGGCCGAATCGCCAGGTCGTAGACCTCAGCGCCTAACTCCGAGAAGCGGGCGACGGTCGCGAAGGGCTTGTCCGAATCGTCACCACCGCACTGCTCCATCATCGTCTCGATGGTCCGCTCGGCGAAGGCGACCTGGAAGGTCTTTTCCACGCCCTCACCGCGCTCCTCGGTGATGACCATCTCATAGAGCCCTGGCGACAGCGCCTCGATGGCCTTGAGCGTGGAGACGATCTCCCCATGCTCCTTCTTCGCCACCGACGAGGAGACGAAGATGCCGAGATGGCCGACGCTGGGGTGCAGGGTGTAGAGGATGCGCTGGCCGCGGGCCTTGATCTCATCGACGCCGGTGTAGAGATCGGCGACCCAGCCGAGGGCCTGTTGTGGCGGCGTGATGTTGTCGCCGTGCGAGGCGAAGATGATGATCGGCGAGTTCAGCTCGCGCAGATCGACGTGGGTGCGCTCGCTGAGGTTGGCCTTGCCACGGCCGAGGCGGTTACCGACGAAGAGGTTCTCGACGATCCAGGCGATCTCCTCCGGCGTCATGTAATAGAAGCTGCCCCACCAGCGCTCGAAGCCGACGAAGCGCGGGACCTCGGTGTCGATGTGGTCCCAGAGGTTGTAGTACTTCTCCCACCAGGTGTTGCTGGGGCTCAGGCGCTCGAAGTTGGAGACCAGATGGGAGCCGTCGAACTGCCCGTTGCCGAGATCCGACAGCATGCGCACCGAGGTGGCGCCGCCGACCAGGCCGCCGAGGTAGCGCATCGGATTCTTGCCCTTCTGCCCGGCCCAATAGGACAGCGGCGCGCCGTTGGCGACCACCGGCCCGGTGATGTCGGGGTTGGTGGCGGCGAGCAGCATCGAGGCCCACCCGCCCTGGCAGTTGCCGATGATGACGGGCTTGGGCGAGGCGGGATGCAACCGGCGCACCTCGCGCACGAAGTCGGCCTCAGCGGCGGTGACGTCCGCGAGCGTCTGGCCCGGCATCGGCATGCGGGTAAAGGTGACGAAGTAGGTCGGATGGCCACCGTGGATCGCCGCCCCGACCTCACTTTCGTGCTTAAAGCCGCCGATGCCAGAACCGTGACCGGCGCGCGGGTCGATGATGATGTAGGGTCGGCCATCCTCACGCACGGTCACGGTCTCGGGCGGGATGATGCGCACCAGCGAGTAGTTGACCGGGCGCGGCAGCTGGGTGCCATCGACGACGACCTCGTGGTCCCAGCTCAGCACGGTCTTGTTGCTGCCCTCCTCGTGCTCGACGAAATGGTTGCCGCGCTCGCGCATGGCGTCGGCGAAGAGCAGCGCGCGCTGCGCACTATCGGTCGCATACGCCCACCAGTGCTGAGCCAACGTCGGGGTCATCAGGCTGTCGGCCACCGTCTGCCAGGCCTCGAGATTGGCCTTGGTGGTCTGCTGCGCGTTCTCCATCGCTTGCTTGCCATGCGTCTGCAGGATGAACTGCAGATCACGGCCGTATTGGAGATAGTCATCCTCCTGGCCTTGACCGCTGGCACGGCTGCTACCGCCGGTGGAGCCGAGTGCGCTCCAGGCCTGGGTCCAATCGGTGAGGGCGTTGCGCATGTCCGCTTGCGGGAACAGCTTGGTGACATCGAACATCTGACTCTCCTATTCCCGATGATTCGCGGGAAGCTTGTGGTGTGCTGCCTGATGGGATCAGGCGTCTGTGCCCGGTGGTCTTAGCGATGGGTGCGTTCAGCGCGAGGACGAGGCCGCACGCTCAGGCGTTGCTGACGATGCGCAGCGTGTGTCGAGCGATCATCCGCTCCTCGTCGGTCGGGATGACCCAGACCGATGGCCGATGGCCCGCTGGGCTGATGCGGCGCTCTCTCGCGGCATTGGCGTCCGGGTCGATCTCAATGCCGAGCCAGGCGGCATCGGCGCAGACGCGGGCGCGAATCTGTGCGTCGTTCTCACCGACGCCGGCGGTAAACACCAGTGCATCCAGGCCGCCGATGGCGGCGCAGAGCGAGCCCAAGGTCTGGCCGATGCGGTAGACGAAGTAGTCGATGGCCTCGGCGGCGCCTGGGTCATCGCTCTGATGCAGCTCGCGCAGATCATTGCTGACCCCGGAGAGACCGAGCAGCCCGGACTGCTTGTAGAGGAGCCTCTCCAGGGCCTCGACGCCGAGCCCGTCTTCGCGCATCAGGAATAAGAGCACGCCCGGGTCCAACAGTCCGGGACGGGTGCCCATGGGTACGCCGTCGAGCGCCGAGAAGCCCATGGTGGTCTCGACGCTGCGGCCTTCACGGATCGCGGTCATGCTGCAGCCGCTGCCGAGATGGGCGACGACCACGCGACCGTCGGCCATCTCGGGCGCGAGATAGCGCAATTTCTCGACGATGTATTCGTAAGACAGGCCATGGAAGCCGTAACGCTTGACGCCTCGATCCAGCAGCGCCCGCGGCAGACCGAACTGCTCAGTGACCTTTGGTCTGCCGCGGTGGAAGCTGGTATCGAAACAGGCCACCTGCGGCAGGTCCGGATGCTCCGCCGCAACGGCACGGATCGCGGCCAGATTGTTCGGCTGATGCAGCGGCACCAGCGGGATCAGACCGGCCAGCACCTGAATGATCTCCGGCGTGATCCGTACCGGCGTTGCGTAGGCCTCGCCACCGTGGGCGACCCGGTGGCCGACGGCGATGATCTGCGCGCCGTCGGCAACGTTGGAGAGCCAGCTCCAGATCTGCTCGAAGGCCCGCGCATGACCGCTCCCCTTGCCATCGGCGACCGGCTCCCACCAGCTCTCCGAGAGTAGCTGGCCCTCGACGCCCTTGGCGATGAAGTGCGGCCGAACGCCGATGCCCTCGACCTGACCCTTGGCGCGCAGGACTGGCTCGGTCTCGCCGGCTCGCGCGGCGTAGACCGCGAACTTGATGCTGGACGACCCCGCGTTCAGGGTCAGGATCAGCTCATCGGATAACGCATTCATAGCCGATCCCCCTCAGTGCGCAGGCTTGTCGAGCAGCCCTTGGCGCACCGCATGGGCATGCAGCACCGCGGTGGCGGCCGAGGCGCGTCGGGTGCGCACGCTGTCGGCGCGCGAGGTGAGGATGATCGGCACCCGGGCGCCGAGCACGATGCCGGCGGCCTCGGCGTTGGCGAGGAAGATCAGCTGCTTGGCCAGGATGTTCCCGGCCTCTAGATCCGGCGCGATGAGGACATCGGCAACCCCCGCCACCTCGGAGTCGATCTTCTTGATCCGTGCCGCCTCCAGGTTGATCGCGTTGTCCATCGCCAGCGGGCCATCCAGCACCCCGCCCTGGATCTGGCCGCGATCGGCCATCTTGCACAGTGCCGCGGCGTCCAGCGTCGACTGGATCTTCGGGCGGATCGTCTCGACCGCCGACAGGATCGCCACCTTGGGCCGCTCGACACCCACCGTGCGTGCCAGGTCGATGGCGTTCTGGCAGATATCGGCCTTGGCGTCGAGGTCCGGCGCAATATTCACGGCCGCATCGGAGATCAGCAGCAGCTTCGGATAGGTCGGCACGTCCATCACGAAGATGTGGCTGATGCGCCGCGCGGTGCGAATCCCGGTTGCCTTGTTCAGCACCGCGCTCAGCACCTCGTCGGTGTGCAGGCTGCCCTTCATCAGGACCTCGGCGGTGCCTTCGCGGATCAGCTCAACGGCGCGGGCGGCCGCGGCGTGGCTGTGCTCGACATCGAGGATCTTGGCGCCGCCGATGTCGATCTTATGCTCCTCGGCGACCGCGCGGATGCGCTGCTCAGGGCCGACCAGGATCGGCGTGATGAAGCTCGCCTCGGCGGCTTCCATCGCACCCTGCAGCGAGACTTGGTCCACCGGGTGGACGATGGCGGTGGGGATCGGCTCGAGCGCCCGCACCTTGTCGAACAGCGCGCTGAAGCTGTCATGATGACGCACCGAGACATCGGCCAGGTCCGCGACCTCGATGCGCTGCTTTTCAGTAGGGGCGACCACGACGGCGCGACCGGTCATCACCAAATCCCCGTCCTGATTGGAGACTCGACACTCGAACGCGATGCAGTCCTCGGGCAGCTTCTCCAGCACCCGGACCCAGGCCGTGAGGCTGTCACCGAGCCGGACTTGGCGATGGAACTCGGCGTCTTGGCTGCGATAGACCGTCCCCGGCCCCGGGAGCACATTGGCGAGCAGGCTGGAGACCAGGCCAGTGGCCCAGAGGCTATGACCGACGACACCCTGTGCACCCTGCGCGCGGGCGTACTCCTCATCCATGTGGATCGGGTTCAGGTCGCCGGACACCTTGCTAAAGAGGGCGACATCATCGCGGGTCAGCGTGCGCTGAAGCTCGGCGGTTTGACCGAGCTGGATTTCGCTGTAGATCCGATTTTCGAGGAAATCAGGCATGTTGTGCACCGGAAGCATGTCGTCGCGCCGAGGCCGTTCGCCGATGACGACGAAGATTGTTGCAGTGCACAAAAGTTAGCGGATTCTGGTTGCCCGACGGTGACGGCGAGGTGGCGTTTTCATGAAATCGCATCCCCGTGCGCTTGAGAGCCGGCCCCGATTGAGTGGAGACAGGGCCATCGCCGATGAGCAAAGCGACTACTAGCCTGATTCATTGATTTTGCGATGAATCTTCATCGACCCTTCACCGAACGGTGATCCTGATGACACCAGCCTCGGGTACTGTCGCGCTAGCTTCTCAAACCTGATGGTGACTTCCATGTCAGCGTTCCTTGAGCATCGTGTGAGCGGATTGGCGCAGCGTGTCGGGCTGCGACTCGTGATTGATGACGAACAGAGTGATGAGCGCCGTTATCGGCTGGTCGAGCCGATGTCGATGACACCGATCTCAGCCGATGGCGGCAACGGCAGCGCCTTGCTCCAGGAGTTGGAGGCTTGGCTTGAGTTTCCTTGGGAATGATTAATAGGCACATTCAATGGGATCATTCAATAGGGCGATCCAGATGAGCACCGACCTTCAGTGCCAGCAGGCCGTGCATGAGCTGTTTCGCATGATCGAGCGCATGCTCAGCCTGAACAGCGATCCCCATGAGCCTGAGGCGTCAGTGAGGTTTGAGCCGGATGACATCGACCGACTGGGTCTCATGGTGGCTCGGCTGGAGCGGCTGACGGGCAGACTCGACCCATCGGACGAGCGCTCTGAGTTGAGACATCGTCACGCAGCCTTAGCGAAGTATCTTGCTCGCCGGGTATCTTGCGCTGTTCTAGACCGGCCAGAGAGGGGCTAATCGGCCAACATCGACCCTACGCCCGCTTCGGGTTTCCCGACTATCCAGATCTCCTGCCGACCACGAGATCGTCATAAAGATTCGTTAGGGTTGAAGGCTCTACATCCTCTAGAGCAAGCGAGCAAAGCCCATGAGTAGTACCGGCGCCAACGCTTCGGACGTGAGTCACCTGCAGCCCAGAAGCGTCCAAAGCTACATCGACGAGACACCCTTCTGGCCCGACGGCACCGGCACCCCCAGTGTGCCGTTGACGCGGATGCAGTGGCGCATCTGGATTCTGGCCACCGCAGGCAAGTTCTTCGAGGGCCTGGTGGTCTTCATGACCGGTGTGGCCCTGCCACTGATGGTGGTCGAGTTCGGACTTTCGGCGGCGGAGAAAGGTGTGGTTGGAGCGGCGACCTTGGCCGGCATCCTGATCGGCGCCTCAGCCT
This sequence comes from Halochromatium sp., assembly GCA_010912705.1. Classification (GTDB taxonomy): domain Bacteria; phylum Pseudomonadota; class Gammaproteobacteria; order Chromatiales; family Chromatiaceae; genus Lamprobacter. Next base: position 145,836 of record POWB01000003.1, on the reverse strand, counting down.
TGGGCGGCCTAGCCGACACCTTTGGGCGCAAGCGGATGTTCATCGTTGAGATGATCCTCTTCGTCGTCTTCCTGATCGCCCTGAGTCTGAGTCCGAGCTTTCCTTGGCTGGTGGTCTTCTTGTTCGGCGTTGGACTGGCGCTCGGCTGTGATTATCCCACCGCGCATCTGGTGATCTCCGAGAGCATCCCGAGCAAGGATCGAGGCAAATTGGTATTGAGTGCCTTCGGCTTCCAGGCCGTCGGCGCTCTGGTAGGCACTGCTGTGGGCTACCTGATCCTGGCCAATCTGCAGGACGTGACGGCCTGGCGCTGGATGTATGCCACAGCGATCATCCCGGCGATCTTGGTCATCATCGGTCGCCTCTCCATCTCCCGCAGCGCACATTGGCTGCTTGAGCGGGGTCGGGTCGCCGAGGCACAGCAGGAATTGATGCGGCTGCTAGAGCGCGAGCCGAAGTATCCCAAGCAGGTGACGCTTGATAATCCAGCTGAGGAGGCCGCGAGCGATCAGAAGTCGCGGCCCAAGCGCGGCTATGGGCAGCTCTTTACCCGCAAGAGCGGGCGCGCGACCATCCTCGCTTCGGTTCCCTGGTTCCTGCAAGACCTGGGCACCTATGGCATCGGCATCTTCACACCCACCATCCTGGCCGCCGCACTGGGTCATCAGACCACGCACCCGCACAACCTGACGGCCATCATCCACAACGACATCCTGGCCGCGAAAGGGGCGGCGCTGCTTGATGTGTTGCTGATCGTCGGCATCATCGCCGCGGTGCTCCTGACCGATAAGATCGGGCGCATCCGGCTGCAGACCATCGGTTTCATCGGCTGTGCGCTGGGGCTGGCCTTAGCTGCGTTCTCGCAGACTCTGAGCGGTCCGCTGCAAATGGCCTTGCTGGTCATCGGCTTCATGCTGTTCAACTTCATGACCAACATGGGGCCGAATGCGCAGACCTATCTGATCGCCGGAGAGGTCTTCCCGACCCGCATCCGCGGCAAGGGCGCGGGCTTTGCTGCCTCGTTCGCGAAGATCGGCGCCGTGACCACAGCGTTCTTGTTTCCGGTGCTGCTGGCGCAGATCGGCACCGAGACGCTGCTCGCGATCCTGGTGGGCACATCCCTGGCCGGTGCGCTGATCACCTGGCTGTTCCGTATCGAGACCGCCGGGAAGAATCTGGAGGAGCTCGAGTAGTTCTAAGGAATAGGCTGCTCGGCCCATCCTGTGTTGCGGTGATCGCTAAGGCCGCGCGTCCCCTCATCGCGCGGCCCTTGCTATCAAATTACTTTGCAACTACTTGTATTTCTGATGGATTTTTTCTGTTTTCAAGATGATTTTGGTTGACTGGTTGGAGCTGGGATTCTTTTTTTAACTCTTCAATGACTGTGGAAGGGCTTAATTTCAAAATCCGAGCTGTATCGCGAATACCGCTTCCATTGAGCGCCATATCGGTAATTTCCGTTTCGATTCAGGCTTGCATCCTTGATATGTATAATTACTAATAAATGTTTTACGGGGGAAGTCATCATTATTACAGAAGTAACTTTTCAACGCGCGTCTGGTCGCATTGGCGATACCACAGCTGCCTGTTGGCCGTGGTGTGGATGCTTGGCGGCAGAGCCCAAAGCGCAGCGTCGGATTCGCACCCTTCGGACAATGGTCTCCTTAACGGAGCGGTTGGTACTGCTATCAATTATCTGGCCGATGACAATGGCGTAGACCATGGTCTGGCCTGGGGATTCGCGCAGGCAAGTGGAATTAGCGCTCCCTGGCACGGCCTACGCGTTGGAGGGACGGCACTGGGCGTGACCGATCTGTGGCAGCAGTCCAGCGGTGATTTCGACAACGTATTCCAACAGCCTGTTGATGTGCGCGACCTGTTCGTCAATTGGCATGCACCATCTTCAGCGTATGGGGTGACCATTGGGCGACGTGCTTTTCCCGATAATCCTGCGCTCGACGGCGACAGCCAGCAGGGTGCCGGATTCACCATCAAATTTCCGACAGAAACCACGCTCGATCTGACCGTGATGAATCGTTGGATCAAGTACTCCACCACCAATTACGATGCATGGGGTATCACGGGCTGGCGCAACGTGAACGCCGTGCATTTGAAAGCCGGAGACGCCTTTCTCGCTGTCAGTGCCCAACTTCCACTGGGGCCGCATCTGAGGGTATCGCCGTTCGTTAACTATCAGGAAGCGGTGCTCGGCGTCTATGGCGCTACCATCGACTTGTCATTGCCTGTCAGTACCTGGCCGTTGACCGCGCATACCAACGCTCCTTCTGAGGACACTGGAAGTACGCGGTGGACATCCGAATTGATCCTGGCCTACTACCAAAATCGCTTTCCGTCCGCCTTTGCGCCGGAGTACGAGGATGTCTGGTCCGGACGGATCCACTCCGGCATTAAGGGACAGGACTTTTCGGCCGGCATCGGCGTATTCTGGATCGGTCATGGATCACTTGATACCGGTGCCGGACTTTTTGCCGATTTCGACCCGTTGCAGGAAGATGATCTGTATCCCTACAACGACCAAAACAACGCTCATCTATTCTATATCGATGGTTCGATAACACTTGGCAAGATCAGGTTGCAACCGGCCCTCGGTATTGGCCGAAACGATGCGATTGGGCGCGATTCGGTGGAGTTGGATCTGTTTTTTAGCTATCCGCTAAGCAAGCGCATTGATTTGGCTGGTTATCTGGTCCGCGTCGATTTTTCGGGCGAGGAACCGCCGAACTACACCAAGATCGGCACCTCAATCAGTTACAACTTCTGACGCCGTGACATGCCCTGTCCAAACGCCTGACCCTATCCTTGCCGAGAAGCAAGCCATCCTGGTTACCGTCTTGGGCAATTTGTGTATGGCCGCATTGGGTTTCGGCTTTGCGCTCGCGACTGACTACCAGGCGGTGTTGATCGACGGTGCCTATTCGCTGGTCGGTTTCGCGCTGGCCCTGTTGTCGCTGCGGGTGTCGGCGCTAGTGATGCGTCCAGACAACGACCGCTATCCGTTGCAAGGATGACGATAAAGATGAGCGTCACCTGCGGCCAGGCGAGGGTATCGACCGAGGCCTTGATCTGCAGTCCGATGCCGCCCGCGCCAACCAGCCCGAGTACCGTCGCTTCGCGAATGTTGATATCCCAGCGGAACAGGGCGATGCCGGCAGCACCTGAGGCATGATGGCGTAGTCCAAGATCTGGATGGGGCCGGCACCGGTCACGCGAACCACTTCGACTTGCTGCGGGTCGATCCCAGAGCGGTCGCCACAGTTGGTCCAGGTAAGACCAGCGTGGCAAGACCATCGGAGTCCATGCGGATCGCCCCTACCAAAAGACCGGATCGTTGAGTGCCTCGACACAGCGTGACGGTCCTTTGAGCGGCGTCATCGCCCGGTCTGTCAACGACTGCGCCAGCCAGCCTTCGGGCTGCTGCAGCTTGAAGGGGGCTGGTGCATCCGCCTCACTGATCGGCTTGAAACCGACCTTGGCATAGTAGCCGGGATCGCCGTAGGTCATGGCGATGTCGACGCCGGCGCTGCGCAACGCGGCCAGACCCTGGTGCAGCAGGCGTTGCCCGATGCCCTTGCCTTGCTGATCAGTCGCCACGGCGACCGGGGCAAGCACGAAGACGGTCCGCTCATCCTGCTCATAGGTCAGTCTTGAGAAAAGGATACCGCCGATGATGGCGCCCTTTTCCTCGGCGATGAAGACGAAGCGATCCTGCTCCGCTGTGCTGGCAAGCAGATTTTTCACCAGATCGCCAATCAGGGCGCCTTCTTCCGCGCCTTCGGAGGCGGTGAAGGTGGCGCGGAACAGCTCGATGATCGCCTTTTCTCGGTCTTGGGTGTTGGTCGAAAACTGCATGCTGATATTGCCGCTCATAAATGCCTGAGATAATCGAAATAATCTGCCCTTATCTCAGCCATGTTCACGCCGTCAACACCAGTGCGGACGAACCTTAAAGAGCCGCTCAAGGGCTGTCAAGTTTTCGATAAAATATAAGGGGATCAGCGGATTATCATGCGGAGAGGGCGCTGACGAGGGATTCCGGCAGCGCTTGGCTCTTACCGGTGCGCGGGTCGATCGCGACGTGGATGCTAAGCGCCGTTGCCACCTCATGCGTGCCAATGAAAAACCCATAGGCCAAGCTGAAACGTCGCTCGCTCAGATCCTGCAGCTCGATGACGACATCGACCTGATCGCCATGCCGCATCGGTCGCCGAAAATCGGCTTCGACATGCACTAGCGGCAGGCCGATCTGACGCCCACGAATCAGACCATCGACGGGCCAGCCGATCCTCGCCATCATCGCCTCATAGGCATCATGGGCATGGCGGAACAGATGCGCGAAGAACAGCACTCCGGCCGCATCGGTGTCGTGGAGTGCAACGCGGAAATGATGCTCGATCATGGGTATCTGGCCTCTGTTGCCCATCGCTAGCCTCGCTCCTGTTGTTCCCCTCGGCGGCGCCTTGGATGGCGTTTTAATCGCTGCCCGACAGGGGCAGCTCGGCCTCATAGGCGGCCCAGGCGACGTGCGATTCGCTGAGCTGAACGCGCATCGCGGTCAGCCCATTGGCCGATTCACCGAGATCGCCGGCGCTGATGCGGGCGGCGAAGCGGTCGAAGATCGCGCGGGCGATAAATTCAGTCGTCGTATTCTGGCCCTTGAACGCGGGGTGCTCATCGAGATTTTGGTAGTCGAGCGCGCCGAGCACCTCGCGCAGGACCATCGAGGCCTTGCCGATATCGACCACCAGCCCGTCCGCATCCAGCTCCGGGCGGCGAAGCTCGCAGTCGACCACATAGGTGGCGCCATGCAGTTGTTGCGCGGGCCCAAAGATCTCGCCGCGAAAGCTGTGGGCGATCATGATGTGGTCGCGAACGCAGAGGCTATACATAATGGTTCAGCCGGTTGATGTGATCTGTGAATCCGTAGGGGAATTTCATGGGCTCCAATCCGATCGCCTTGCTTGAGCTCAGGCTAGCACAGCGGTCGTCGGTGAGGAGCCCAGCGCTCGCGGCCTGCTGAGCGCCGGAGGATGACAGATTGGCCAGGGATTGGCTTTAACGATAGCGGATACGATGCATCAAGGTCGCGCCTGGGGCCTTGGCCAGCCTGGCCATCACCTGTGGCAGGTCAGCAAAGGCAGCTTCGCCGGTGATCAGCACATCCAGCACCGGATCGGTCAGCAGCGACAGGGCGAGCTGCAGGCGCCGCCGATGATCCCAGCGCGCGCGCTGTTCAAGCGGTAGGCTGCCAACCTGTGAGGAGCGCAGGCTGAGTCGGCGCTGATGGAAGGCCTCGCCCAAGGGCAGACTAACGGCTCGGCTGCCGAACCAGCTCAGCTCCAGAACGGTCGCCTCAACGCCGGCAAGCCCGAGCGCAGTGGCCAAGCCGTCGGAGGTTCCGCTGGCATGCATCACCAGGTCCGCATCAGGTCGGGCTGCTGCGGGATCACGAAACCTTACCCCCAAGGCCGCCGCCGTCTCGGCGCGCTGCGGATTGATGTCGACGAGCTCCACCTCGCAGCCCGGTATGCTGCTCGCAAGCCAAGCGCAGAGGCAGCCAACTGCGCCGCCACCAACCACCGCGATGCGATCGCCGAGACGCGGCTGCGCATCCCAGAGCCCGTTGAGCGCCGTCTCCATCTGCGCGGCCAGGATCGCCCGTTCCGCCGGCAGCCCAGCCGGTAATGGATGCACCGCCCTGGCCGGCACGCGATAGCGATCTTGATGCGGGTACAAACAAAAGACCAGTTGGCCAATCAGCTCGGCATCCTCGGCAACCTCGGCAGGATCGCCGGCCTCGACCCGTCCAACGCTGATATAGCCGTACTTGACCGGCGCCGGGAACTGGCCGACCTGGAACGGCGCGCGCATGCGCTGGTGCTCGCTCTCCGGGATCTCACCCCGAAACACCAGTCCTTCAGTGCCGCGGCTGATGCCGCTGAAGTGCGTGCGAACCTCCACCTCGCCGGCCCCAAGCGGCGCAAGCGTCTCGGTCCGCAGTGCCCCCTGCCCCGGGTGGACGAGCCAAAACGCTTGCGCTTCATCGGTCATGGCCATGATTCTGGTATCCCTCTTAGCCCCGAATGTTTCACGCGAAGCCGCGAAGCCGCAAGAACGCGAAGAATACGGCTCTTGCGGCCAATAGCTGACCTGAGTGCCTGTTTGTCACAAACGACCCATCAGATCACAAAAACCTCTCCAAGCGCTTGGCTTCCTTCGCGTCTTCGCGTCTTCGCGTCTTCGCGTGAGATTCATGCACTATCTAGGTTAGGCACAGACATCAACACGGATCGCGTAGATATCCCCTGAATTCGCCGCTTCCGGCAGCCCCTCGATCCAGCAGCCGATCGCCTCGGCACTCAACCAGTTGGCATGCACCAGCGACGCGCTTGCGCCCAATGCGGCGTTGTAGCGATACCGTCCGAGCCGCTCGCAGGCCTCCAATGCCTGCCGCGCAACCTGGCGCTGGATGGTCGTGAACTCGAACGAGAGCGCGGCTAAAGGTCGGCTCAATCCCTGCAAGACCCCGACCTCATAGCCTTCGACATCGATCTTGCAGAACCTTGGCTCTCCGTAGCGCGCGATCAGCCTATCGAGGGTCGTCATGGGCACTCTCAGCTTGCCCTCCCAGCGCTGACCCTGCCATGCCTGCCCGCCCTCGGCGGCAGTCACGAAGGCGCGCGAGAGCGAGCTGACAGAAGGATTGGCAAGGTTGAGAGACATCTCAACATCAGCAACAGCAGCGCCAACCGCGACTCGCTCCAGCACCACCTGCCGATCGCGCCCATGCAGTACCCACAACGCCCGTGCCAGCGCGGGCTGCGGCTCGACGGCGACCACTCGTGCATCGAGCCGGCGCAGGCTCGCGATGCAATCGCCCACATGGGCCCCAATATCGAAGACCAGATCACCGGGACGCACCAACGGCCTCATTAACGCATCGCGCCAGGCACCATGGGCGCTGCGGTAACGCTGGTAGACTGAGCGAGCAACCCCAAGCTCTCGCTGAATCGCCTGTTTTAGACTCATGATGTTGTCCTGACGATGCTGTCCTCACGACCCGGCTCTGCATGAAGCTTCGTTACTACATCCTACTGCTGTTGCTCGCCTTCGGGCTGGTGCCTTTAATCGTTGCGGTGCTGATCAATCTGCCACTGGTACTCGATCGCACGGCGATGTTCTATCAGAAGGCCTATCTGCAGAACCTGCGGGCGGATTTTCGCGACCTCGACCAGCATCTCGCCAGCCGCCACGAGATGATTCGTCTCCTCGCCAAACTGCCCGAGCCTGGCATCATCCTCGGCGAGGCCGGCGATGAGGAGGCCATCGACCTGGCTCGAGCGCGCTATACCGGCTGGATCAACCAGATGTTGAGTGACCAGGCCGACCTGATCGAGATCCTCTTTGTCGATGGCGACGGTAATGAGCGCTTCTGGCTAGAGCGCAACGCCGCGACCCGCGAATGGCGCCCGACTGAGATCCCGCCCGACCCACCAAGCCGTGGTTTTACCAATGCCGGCCTCAAGCTCAAATCCGGCGAGGTCGTCGTCAGCCGCATTCGGGTCAACTCCTTCGCAGCCAGCGAAGATCCACGACAGCTGATGACGCTCCAGCTCGCCAGCCCAGTGGGTCAGCATGTCGCCGATGAGACCAAACCCCTGGGCCTGCTGATGGTGACCATCGATGTCGGGGGCCTCGCCAACTTCTACCGCGAGACCCTGTGGGTGACCGACGACGGCCGCTACCTTCGTCCTGGCGAGCCATTCAGCGAAGAAGCGCTCGCGTTCACCGATTTTCCTGGCCTCGAGGCGATCTTCGAAGAAGAGAAGCTGGCCCTCTGGAAAGGCGACTTCGGCCCGCCGCTGCTCTGGGTACCGATGTTCCTGACCGAGGAGGCTAAGCCGCTCTGGGTTGGCCGCCCGGTCGACCCCTCACCGATCGCCAATTTCCGCAACGCCCTCGTCGGGCGGGTGCTCAGTATCGTGCTCGTGCTCATCCTTGTCGTGCTGATCATGGCACGCTGGCTCGCATCCCGAGCGGAGCGCTTCGGCCAGCAGTTGACCAGTGGTGTGCGCGGTATCCTACGCGAAGAGCAGCTGCCAGCCTTTCCCTGGCGCGGTCCCACTGAGGTCCGCGAGCTTGGTGATCAGCTGAATGCGCTAGCGCACAGCCATGCCGAGCATCTCAGCGCCGAGCGCCAACACATGCGGCAGCTGGAGCAATCGAATCGGTACAAATCGGAGTTCCTAGCCAATGTGAGCCATGAGCTGCGCACACCGCTGAACTCGATCCTGTTGCTCTCGAAACTGCTTGCCGCGCAGGAATCCGGGCTTGACAACGACCAACGTCGGCAGGCCAGGGTCATCAACGAGGCCGGACGCGACCTGCTGACGATGATCGATAATGTGCTCGACATCTCGCGCATCGAGGCCGGCGCAGTGACCGTGCATCTCGAGTGGATACCCATTCGACCGATGATCGACGAGCTCGTTGTTCTGCTTGGCCCGATCTTCTCCGAGAAGGGCCTCAAGCTCCGTGTCGAGCTGAGCGGCGCTGCCCCCACCCAGCTCTACAGCGATCAGGCCAAGATTCGCCAAATCCTGAAGAACTTTCTCTCCAACGCTGCAAAGTTCACCCAGCAAGGCCAGGTGACGATCGCCATCAAGGCTGGAGACGGCAACTTTCCACTGGAGATCTCGGTGACCGATACCGGCATCGGCATTCCTGATGGCAAGGAGGAGATCATCTTTGAGGCCTTCAGACAGGCGGACGGCTCCACGCGCCGCCGCTATGGCGGCACCGGTCTTGGCCTGTCGATCAGTAAGGAGCTCGCACAACTGCTCGGCGGCCAGATTAGCGTGACCAGCACGCTCGGAATGGGCTCTTGCTTTAGGCTCCATTTACCACTGGCTTGCGATCCGAGCCATGTGCCGGCAGCCGAGGTCATCGAAACCCAGCAAGCCTTACCAGCGCACAGCGAAACCACCGAGATCAATACCAGCGCCAGCGATAGCGACGCTAAGCGGGCTGCTGATGCCGGCTCAACGAGACCACCGCAGGAGGCTGAGCCGATGCCATCAACGCTGGCGCTCCCTCATGCAGGCAGGCCGGATCACCGCTTCAGCGAACAGGATCCTGAGACTGCAGATACCGACTACGCTAACCAATGGGTGTTGCTCGTCGAGCGTGAGGTTCAGAGCCTGGTCGCCGTCACCGCCGAGCTCGAGGCACTCGGCCTCCAGGTACAGACCGCGGCTGATGAGGAAGAGGCGTTTGAAACACTCTCTGAAGAGCACGACTGCTCCATGCTGCTGCTCGCCAGTTGCCTTGAAGCCAGCGATACCTGTGCTACGATCAAGCGCTTGCGTCAAACCGAAAGGCTGTCCAATCTACCGATCCTGGTACTCGGCAATCTAGACACAGCCGAGCAGGCGCGCTGTCTCGAGGCCGGGGCATGCTGTTTCCTACAGAAGCCCATCGAGCCTGCGGCCCTAGCGAATCTCATCCACGCCTCATTGCGCCCAAGCGCGGTCGAGGACAGCGCGGAGACGGCATGATGAGCGGAGTCGACTACAAGCTGCTGATCGTTGACGATCACGCACATAATCTCTACACACTACGGACGCTGATCGAAAAGCATCTGCAAGCAACGGTGCTCGAGGCCTCCTCAGGTCGCGAAGCAATCGACCTCACCCTCAGCCATCGTGACATCGACCTCATCATCCTGGATGTACAGATGCCGGAGATGGATGGGTTTCAGACCGCCTCCTTGCTCAAGCTGCGCCGCCGCTCGCGCGACATCCCGATCATCTTTCTCACCGCCGCCTTCAAGTCCGAAGAGTTTCAGCAGCGTGGCTTTGCGGTTGGTGCCGTCGATTACCTGCTCAAGCCGATCGATGACAACCTACTGATCAACAAGATCAGTACCTATTTCCGGTTGATCGAGAAAGAGCGCTCGCTCAACCGCGAACTCGAGATCAAGGTCGCCGAGCGCACCGCCGAGCTCGCCGAAGCGCGACAGTATCTGGCCAACATCATCAACTATATGGGCGAGGCGCTGCTCGTGCTCACCCCTGAGGGCGAGATCAAGATCACCAATCCGGCCGCCTGCCGCATGCTTGGCTACAGCGAGCCGGACCTGCTAGGGCTCTCCATCGGCGATGTGTTCGAGGAAGAAGCCGATGAGGAGGCCGGCGCCTTCATGGGCACCTGGCTCGAGGCCTTGATTCGCACCGGCGCTCTGGCGAAGATCGATGCGCGCTTCATCGCTAGCGACGGGCGTCGCGTGCCGATCTTGTTTTCTCGTACCGCAATAAAAGATACTGATGGCGCAATCACAGATATTATCTGCATCGCAAAGGACATGAGCGGCTATGTCCGCATCGACAACAACAAGGTCATGGAAACCAGTACTACCACCCATTTTGCTAGGACAACGGAGGCTGACCATGAGCAATGAGCTGCCAGCCGAACATGACGAGCCCGAAGATACCACCTTGACTGCCATGGCCTTGAAGGCGATGGCCCATCCGCTGCGCTGGAAGATCCTCTGCTCGCTCGGTCAGAACGAGCTATCGGTCGGCGAGATCGTTGAGCGCACCGGAACCTCACAGAGTAATATCTCCCAGCACCTCGAGCAGTTGCGAAACAAGAACATCGTCGTTGCTCGCAAAGAGGCCAACCGCATCTTCTATCGCATCCGTAACGATCAACTGCTGGAGCTGATTGGTATCATGCGCGATGTGCTGTGCCCGGCGAATCTGGACGATCGTTATCCTCGGGGGTGAGGAAGTGGTGACTGGTGAGTGGTGAGAAGCCTAGAGACTAACGATGATGCTAGCTGAGAAGGATTGGTTTACTGAGGTGGCTGAGGCGGCTGGCAGTGCATTTTCACTGCGGGTTAAGCATCGGTTGCATCACGAGGAAAGCCCGTTTCAGACCATCGAGGTCTATGCGACTGAGACCTTCGGTAACCTGATGGTGATCGATGGTTTTACGATGCTCTCGACGCGTGAAAACTTCCTCTACCATGAGATGCTCTCGCACCCGGTGCTCTTGACGCATCCGGCGCCGCGACGAATTGCGATCATCGGTGGGGGTGACTGCGGGACTTTGCGTGAGGTGTTGCGCCATCCTGAGATCGAGTCTGCGGTCCAGATCGATATCGATGAGCGTGTGACGCGGGTTGCCGAGCAGTTTTTCCCTGAGCTCACCGAGTCGAACGCCGATCCACGTGCGACCCTGCTGTTCGATGATGGGATAGGCTGGATGCGGGAGGCGCCTGATCAGTCGCTTGATGTCATCATCATCGATAGCACCGATCCCGTCGGCCCGGCTGAGGGCTTGTTTACCACCGCCTTTTATCGTGATTGCCACCGTGTCTTAGCGCCTGGCGGCCTGTTGGTGCAACAGAGTGAATCGCCGCTTTATCACATGGATATCATCCGTGGTATCTATGCTGACACCGAGGCTGCTGGTTTCCAAGACCGTGCCACGCTGTTCTTTCCGCAGGCGATTTATCCGTCAGGTTGGTGGAGTGCTACCCTGGTGAGCCGCGATCAGGTGATTCCAGACTTCCGCGCCAACGCTGCATCCAATCTGCCCTTCCCAACGCGTTACTACACGGCGGAGATCCATCGTGCTGCACTAGCTCAGCCGGCCTTCTTCAAACAGGCGCTCGCAACTACCGAGAGCGAATAGCCAGCTCGCGTCCAGACGCAAAACGGGGCCCGAAGGCCCCGCTGCAAGGTCGATACGCGGAAAGCGTAATCCGTCAGACCCCAGCGCCGCCGCGGGAGCCAACGAATTCAGGGTAGGCCTCGAGTCCACATTCGCCGACATCGACGCCTTCGTACTCTTCCTCCTCGCTCACGCGGATGCCCATGATCAGCTTGATCAGCAGCCAAACGATGATGGAGGTGATAAAGACCCAAGCGAAGATCGAGACCAAGCCGATCAACTGTGGCACGATGCCAGCCTCTTCGTTGGTGATCGGCACGGCCAGCAGGCCCCACATGCCAACCACACCGTGGACGGAGATGGCGCCGACCGGATCATCGATGCGCAGCTTGTCCAGGGCGATGATGGCGAAGACCACAATCACACCACCGACACCACCGATCAGGGTCGCCGCGAGCGGGATCGGTGTCAGGGGCTCGGCGGTGATCGCAACCAGGCCAGCCAGCGCACCGTTGAGGGCCATGGTGAGATCGGCCTTACCGAAGATGAGCCTTGCGGTCAGCAGCGCAAAGACCAGACCACCAGCGGCGGCCATGTTGGTGTTGACGAAGACGGCAGCAACGGCATTGGCATCGGAGATATTAGAGACCACAAACTGCGAGCCGCCGTTGAAACCGAACCAGCCCAGCCAAAGGATGAAGGTGCCGAGGGTCGCGAGCGGCAGGTTGGCGCCGGGGATGGCGTTGATCGAGCCGTCTTTTCCATACTTCCCCTTGCGCGCGCCGAGCAGTAGCACGCCAGCCAAGGCCGCGGAAGCGCCACAGAGATGGACGATGCCTGACCCAGCGAAGTCACTAAAGCCGATGCCGTCAAGCCAGCCGCCGCCCCACTTCCAGTAACCCTGCACCGGATAGATGAAGCCGGTGAGAATGATGGCGAAAAGCAGGAAGGCCCAGAGCTTCATGCGCTCCGCAACCGCACCAGAGACGATCGACATGGCCGTGGCCACGAACACGACCTGGAAGAAGAAGTCAGACATCACCGAATAGTAGGTGTCACCACCGCTGGCAAGCACGTCCTCAACCGTGTTGTCGCCACCGAACATGAAGCTCCAGTTGATGTCCGGGATGATGCCATTACCACCATTCGGATACATGATGCCGTAGCCGATCAGCATGTACATGATGCAGGCAATCGAGAACAGGGCGACGTTCTTGGTCAGGATCTCGGCGGTGTTCTTGGCGCGCACCAGACCCGCCTCGAGCATCGAGAAGCCAGCGGCCATCCACATGACCAAGGCGCCCGAGACGAGGAAATAGAACGTATCTAGTGCATACGCGAGTTGTATAGTCGGTTCTTCCACTGTTGATTTCCTCCGTTGCCGAGTTAGAGGGCGTCCGGGCCGGTCTCACCGGTACGGATACGAATGACTTGGTCGACTTCGCTGACGAAGATCTTGCCGTCGCCGATCTTGCCGGTTCGCGCGGCGTTGCTAATCGCCTCGATCACCTGATCGACGAGGCTGTCGTCGACGGCGATCTCGACCTTGATCTTGGGGAGGAAGTCGACGACGTACTCGGCGCCGCGATAGAGCTCGGTATGGCCTTTCTGACGACCGAAGCCCTTGACCTCGATGACGGTGATGCCCGAGACGCCGATATCGGCCAGCGCCTCGCGCACGTCATCGAGCTTGAAGGGTTTGATGATGGCAGCAACCAGCTTCATGAATGTGCTCCGTTGGATGGGTGGCGGCTGGCCCGCTGTAGGTCAGCCGCGTTAGACGATGGCAGATCGGCCCTTGCCGCTACGCGCTTGTGCGATGAAGCTTTAGCAAGTGGCGCGCCAATCGATCAGAACTCTTTGTTCCAACCTACCCAGAACTTGGGATCGGTGTCGTAGCCAACGTCCTGCTTGCCGTTGTTCTGGTCCCAGTTGAAGCTGAAGGTGCCGAAGTCGCCGGCGTCCTTCGTGATCGAAGCGCCGTAGTTCCAGTAGTTGGCGGTCTCGGTCAGATCGACCATGGTACCGTCGTCCAGGATCATGGTGCCAAGCACAACGTCATCATGACGGAACTGGTAGTAGCCGGCGCGCAGGTTGAACCCGAAGTCGTAGGGCAGGGTGAAGTCGGCACCGCCGAAGTAATAGAGGTCGCCATCGTCGAAGAGACCGCCGTCGTTTTCACCGTAGACGGTGTAGGCCAGTCCGAGGGTGAACCACTTGAAGGTGGCGCTAGCACCAATCTCGGCGAAGTCGGAGTCGCGACCGTCCGGATAGGCGTAGTAGATGGCGCTGATGTCGTAGCTGAAGTCGTCGTTGATGGCGTTGCCATAGCCGGCGTAGAAGTCAAGCTCGTAGTTCGGCGAGTTCGAGTCGGAGCCGACGGTCTCGCCGACATACATGGGAAGCCCGTTGTCGTCGTAGACCGGCATCCCGTCATCGCCAAACAGTGGAGAGATCATGACGTCTTCCGAACTGCCTTCGTCCCAGTCGATGTTCGAGGCCCAGGTACCGGCATAGAAACCACTCTCATGCGCCACGTCGAGACCGCCCTGAACCGCCGCCTGATCACCAGTCTGGGTGACGCCGCGCCACATATAGTTAGAGACCGCGCCGATATTCGCACTAAACGACCAGGGTTCCTGGGCAACAGCGGGTGTGACTGCTAGTAATGCAGTGGATAGCAGGGCGCCAGATGCGGCCACCATTCCCAAGCTTTGGTTTTTCATGGTCAAGTTACCTCAGTTTATATCGTAGACGGGCGCGACGACCGCCCTGCGTGGTGATCGTGCCAATCGCATAATCACAGTCTTGCAGAACTAAGCAGCTTGTATGCCAAAATGCTTATGTGCGCAAAAGACAACGGTTTTGGGTAAAATGTCGCATATAAACAACTATCTCAGTGCACTGTAGGAGTGCAGCCCAATCCGTCTTACCCTGGTGACACGCACCATTTCAGGGCAGCATCCGAAGCAGGCGCTTGAATCCCAGTCGCCCTATAATGGTTTCAATCCTTTCCTCATCCTGCTGGTGATCTCTCATGCTCGACCCAAAACAGATTGACGACCTCGCACGCCGCCTTGCAGAGCAGGCCCCTAAGGGATTGCAGCTGTTGCAAGAAGATCTCAGCCGCAACTTTCGTGCAACGCTCGAGTCCGGTCTGTCCCGTCTCAACCTGGTCACACGCGAAGAATTCGACGTGCAAGCAGCTGTGCTCGCACGCTCGCGGGCGAAGCTGGCTGCCCTCGAAAAACGTGTTGCTGCCCTCGAAGGAACGGGGATAGGCACTGACCCAGCACCAACGACCGAAGACGCGGAAGCACCGAGCGCTTAGGCGCGAGCTTCAAGCGATCGGCTAGGCAACGACTTCGCCTTGGGCCTCTCTGTCCTCTACAGCCGCGCCCGGGTCGGCATCCAGGCTCCGCCCGTGACCGTGGAAGTTCACGCCGGCGTCGGCTTGCCCTCGCTGTCGATCGTCGGACTCCCAGAAATGGCGGTGCGCGAGAGTAAGGATCGGGTGCGTGGAGCACTGGCTAACAGCTGCTTCGACTTTCCTGCCGGGCGCGTCACCATCAATCTGGCGCCCGCCGATCTACCAAAAGAAGGCGGCCGCTTCGATCTCCCTATCGCACTTGGCATCTTGGGTGCCTCTGGGCAGATCGCGGCGGAGCCCTTGACGCGCCACGAGTTCCTCGGTGAGCTGGCCTTGAGTGGTGAGCTGCGCCCGGTCGACGCCGTGCTCCCGGCTGCACTAGCGGCACGTGCTGCCGGCCGTGCGCTGATCTTGCCCCGCTCCAACGCCGCCGAGGCGGCACTGGTGAACGGCCTCGAGATTCTGCCCGCTGACGCTCTACTCGATGTCTGCGAGCACCTCAACGGGCTCCGTGCCCTGACCGCGCATCAGTACGTTGAAGCCTCCGCGACGGCACCGACCGCACCGGATCTTTCCGAGGTACGAGGTCAGCCGCAGGCAAAGCGCGCACTTGAGATTGCCGCCACCGGCGCCCACAGCCTGCTGCTGCTCGGCCCGCCAGGCACCGGTAAATCCATGCTCGCCTCACGGCTGCCGGGGATTTTGCCCGGCCTCAGCGAAGCGGAGGCGGTTGAGGTCGCGGCGGTGCACTCGGTGAGTCGACACAGCTCCGAGATCGCCCTCTCGTGGCGTCAGCGTCCGTTCCGCTCACCTCATCACACGGCCTCCGCGATCGCCTTAGTCGGCGGCGGTGCCAATCCACGCCCCGGCGAAATCTCGCTCGCGCACCATGGGGTGCTCTTTCTCGACGAGCTGCCAGAGTTCGATCGGCGCGTGCTGGAGGTCCTGCGCGAGCCGCTCGAATCGGGCCAGATCCTGATCTCGCGCGCCGCCCGGAGCGCTGAGTTTCCGGCTCGGTTCCAATTGATTGCAGCGATGAACCCCTGTCCCTGCGGCTATCTCGGCGATCCCAGTGGCCGCTGCCGCTGCACCCAGGAGCAGGTGAGTCGCTACCGCGCGCGCCTCTCGGGACCGCTGCTCGATCGTATCGATCTGTATGTTGAGGTGCCGCGCTTGCCCGCCGAGCAGTTGCAGGGAGCGGAGCCAGGACAGACCACAGCCGAGTCGAGTGCCACCGTGAAACAGCGTGTTGAAGCCGCTCGTGCTCTGGCTATCGCGCGCGCCGGCAAGCCCAACGCTGCGCTGCAGCCAAAGGAGATCGAGCGCGACTGCGCACTGAGTGATGACGGCCGACGGCTGATGCAGCAGGCCATGCAGCAGCTTGCACTCTCGGCGCGCGCCTACCATCGCATCCTGAAGGTCGCTCGCACCATTGCCGACCTTGCGCATCGCGAGCGGATAAGCGTCGCCGATCTCGGTGAGGCGATCGGCTATCGTAAGCTGGATCGCGAAGCACCACCCGCGCCGAGTCTGCCGCCGGCCAGACGCCAACGAGGGCAGGACTGAGCATGCTCGAGCTACGAGGGATCAGCCTGCGCCGCGGCGCCAAAAGCTTGCTCGAGGAGACCGATCTACGCGTCCATCCAGGGCAGAAGTTAGGTCTGGTCGGTGCCAATGGCTGCGGCAAGTCGAGCCTGCTGGCGCTGCTGCAACATGAGCTCAGCGCCGATGCTGGCAGCCTCTCGATACCCACCGGCTGGGAGGTGGCACATGTCGCCCAACACAGCCCCTCCGGGACGCGCGAGGCAATCGAGTTCGTCATCGATGGGGACAGAGAACTCAGGCAGCTCCAGGCAGCCCTCGCAGAGGCCGAAAAGTCGGACGATGGCCTACGCCAGGGCGAGCTGCTCGGGCAGCTGGAATCGGTCGGTGCCTGGGAGGCCGAGAGTCGAGCCGCGCAGCTGATGCATGGGCTTGGCTTTGCAGTTGGCGAAGAGCGCCGCCCCCTGGATGCCTGGTCTGGTGGCTGGCGCATGCGCCTAGCCCTAGCGCGCGCGCTCATGTGCCGCTCCGATCTGCTGCTGCTCGACGAGCCGACCAACCATCTCGACCTTGACGCGGTAATCTGGCTCGAGGGCTGGCTGCGCGCCTATAACGGTACCCTGGTGATGATCTCGCACGACCGCGACGTGCTCGATGCCGTGGTCACCAGTATCTGCCATTTAGATCAGCGCAAGCTCTGGACCTATAGCGGCGGCTACTCGGCATTCGAGCGCCAACGCGCCGAGCAGCTAGCGCAGCAACAAGCAGCCTTCGTGCGCCAGCAGCGCGAGGTCGCCCATGTCCGCTCCTTCATCGACCGCTTCCGCGCCAAGGCGACCAAGGCACGCCAGGCACAGAGCCGATTAAAGGCGCTCGAGCGGCTCGAGCTGATCGCGCCGGCCCACGTCGATACCCCATTCCACTTCAGCTTTCGCAACGCTGAGACCCAACCCAACCCGCTGCTGCGGCTCGAGGAGGTCGCCGTCGGCTATGACGCGGTACCGATCCTCAGCGACGTCAATCTGTCCCTCCAGCCCGGCGATCGAATTGCGCTGCTCGGGCCCAATGGCGCCGGCAAATCGACCCTGATCAAGACGCTCGCCGGGACGCATCCGACCCTAGCAGGCCATCGGCTTGAGGCCCAGGGGTTGCGCATTGGCTATTTCGCCCAGCACCAGATGGATCAATTGGACCCAGAGGCATCGCCCCTGCAGCATCTCGCCAGGCTCGATCCTCTCACCACCGAGCAACGCTTGCGCGACGTTCTCGGCGGCTTCGGCTTCAGTGGTGATCAGGCCACCGGATTGGTTGCCCCCTTCTCAGGAGGCGAGAAGGCACGACTCGCCCTGGCCTTGATCGTCTACCAGCGGCCGAACCTGCTGCTGCTCGATGAGCCGACCAATCATCTTGACCTCGACATGCGCCACGCCCTGAGCGAGGCCCTACAGGAGTATGAGGGTGCTGTGATCCTGGTCTCACATGATCGGCATCTGCTGCGCATCAGCTGCGATACATTGCTGCTAGTCGATGCTGGCACCCTGGCAGACTTCGATGGCGATCTTGACGATTACCCAGGCTGGATCAGTCAGCGTGCTGCCCAGCGCCGTCAGACCGCTGGCGCCAGTCGCGCCAACCCCAACGACGCACCGACAGCGCCAATCGCCAGCACAGCCACCTCGAAAAAGGAGCTACGCCGACGCGACGCCGAAGAACGGGCGCGGCTGCAGCCGCTGCGCCGCCAGCTCAAGCAGCTCGAACAACAGCTTGAGACCCTGAGCGAGCAGGCGGAACAACTCGATCAGCAGCTTGCTGACCCCGTCCTGTACGAGCCAGATGCCAAGCCGCAGCTGCTGACATTGATGGACAAGAAACGCCGCATCGATGCCAAGCTTGAAGAGGTTGAGCAGGCATGGCTCACGCTCGGCGAAACGCTTGAGCAGCTCCAGGCACAACCTTCTTGATGTCTGCCACCGGACCACAACCACTGCCAAAGACCCTAGCAGAGCGTCAGCTTCGGATACCTGATCGTTTGCGTTGGCTCCTCATCGGCATCGCCGTTGCTGCCAGTCTCTACCTGGTGTCGCCCTTCATCACCCTGTGGCGACTCAATGTTATCGTTGTCAATGGTCCTACCTCAGCTCTGAGCACAGTGGTCGATATCGAGGCCGTGCGCGATCAGCTCCAGCGCCGCCTGAATAAGGATCGGGTCAGTACGATTGGCGAGGTTTCAGATCCCTTCATTGACTGGATTCAAGACGGGATTCGACGCCATGGTAGCGAGGCGCTGACGGGCACTGTCACGCTCAGTTGGCTGCGCCAGCTCCTGCTGACGCATGCGCAGGGCCGAGATGGAATCTGGCCTGCCATCAGCGATGCCTTTTTCGACTCTCCAACCCGCTTTAGGGTCCAGATTGGTCAGCCGACCAACCCTCAAGCCAGCCCTCTCGTCCGAGCAGAGGATGCGCAGCCCATGCCTGTACAGCTGCGACTCGCCCGGACCTGGCTTGGGTGGCAGGTCATCGCCGCCTCTTACTGAGCAGATACTGAGCAGGAGTTGATCTAGACTGCGACAATCAAACAAGCCTGACCCCTTTGAAGCGCCCTTTGTAGCCGCCTGTGAAAAAGAATTGGGCTGATGCCTGTTTTGGTCGTTCTCAGCTGACCACCTTGCACGGTATCTTAGAGCCTTTCGCATCTCCCATGTTCATCGCCCGGCCGTTCAGCCTAGGATCTCAATGATGTCCCCGTTCAAAGATTTGACCGATAGCACCCCTAACGAGCAACTGTTCAAGCTCAATCCGCTCGGTATGGACGCCGAGAGTCTCGGCCGAGACTTCCAGCACTATTACGCCCACACCCTAGGCCGCGATCGCGACTGCCGATCGGCCTACTATCCCTATAAGGCCTTAGCGATCACCCTGCGCGACCGCCTCATGGAGCGCTGGAAGCGCACCCGCCACGCGCATGATCAGGCCAACTGCAAGCGCACCTACTATCTCTCCCTCGAGTTCTTGATGGGGCGCTCGCTCAGCAACGCGCTGCTCAACCTCGGTATCACCGACGAGGCACGCCAAGCCCTCTACGACATGGGCCTGATGTATGAGGAGATCGAATCCGCCGAGATGGACGCCGGCCTTGGTAACGGCGGTCTCGGGCGCTTAGCCGCCTGCTTCCTGGATAGCTGCGCAACCTTGCAGCTACCGGTGAAGGGCTATGGCCTGAGATACGATTTCGGCATGTTCCGCCAGTTGATCGAAAACGGCCGTCAGCTCGAAGAGCCGGATCACTGGCTGCGTGACGGCAACCCCTGGGAGCTGGAGCGCCCTGAGTACACCCAGCGTGTTCCCTTCGGCGGTCATACTGAAACCCATACAGACGACCAAGGCCGGATGGTGCAGCGCTGGGTGAACACGCGCGATGTCTTGGCAGTGCCCTATGACATTCCCATCCCTGGCTACCATAACGACACCATCAACACCCTGCGTCTCTGGTCAGCTACCGCAACCGATATTTTCGATCTTGGTGAGTTCAATGCCGGCAGCTACCCGGAATCGGTAGCGGCCAAGAACGATGCCGAGCACATCACCATGGTGCTCTACCCCAATGACGCCAGCGAGAACGGCAAGGAGCTGCGGCTGCGCCAGCAGTATTTCCTCGCCTGTGCCAGCATCAAGGACGTGATCCGCGAGTGGCAGCGGCTGCAGGGTGAGGACTTCAGCGCCTTTGCCGACAGGAACTGCTTCCAGCTCAACGACACCCATCCCGCGGTCTCGGTCCCAGAGCTGATGCGCCAGCTCATGGACCTGCATCACATGGAGTGGGATCAGGCTTGGGCGATCACCAGCCGTACCATGGCCTACACCAACCATACGCTGCTCCCGGAGGCCTTGGAGCGTTGGCCGGTGCGCCTATTCCGGCAACTCTTGCCGCGCGTCCTAGAGATTATCTACGAGATCAACGCCCGCTTTCTATCCGAGGTCGCTGCGCGCTGGCCGGGCGATATGGATCGACAGCGGCGGATGTCGTTGATCGAAGAGGGCGACGACCCGCAGGTCCGCATGGCCTATCTCGCCATCGTTGGCAGCTTCTCGGTCAATGGTGTCGCCGCATTACATTCGGAGCTGCTCAAACAGGGCCTGTTCCGCGACTGGTACGAACTCTGGCCGGAGAAATTCAACAACAAGACCAATGGGGTCACGCCACGCCGCTGGCTGGCGATGTGTAACCCTGGGCTGCGCAGGCTGCTCGACGAGCACATCGGCAGCGACTGGGTCCACGACCTCTCACTGCTCGAGCAACTTGCACCCAAGGCCGAGGATGAGACCTTTCATCAGCGGTTTGACCAGATCAAACGGGACAACAAGACTCGCCTGGCTGAGATGGTCAACTCGACCTGCCGGATCGAGTTCCCGATCGAGTTCATGTTCGATGTCCAGGTCAAGCGCATCCATGAGTACAAACGCCAGCTGCTCAACATCCTGCACGTTATCCATCTCTACAACCGCATCAAGCATGGCGATGGTCAGATCGGTGCGCCCCGCTGCGTGCTGATCGGAGGCAAGGCCGCGCCTGGCTACGAGATCGCCAAACTGATCATCAAGCTGATCAACAATGTCGCCAAGGTGGTCAACGCCGATCATCAGGTCACCGAACAGCTGCGGGTTGCCTTCATCCCCGACTACCGGGTCTCGGTGATGGAGGTGCTGGCCCCTGGCACCGATCTCTCGGAGCAGATCTCAACCGCAGGCAAAGAGGCCTCCGGCACCGGCAACATGAAATTCATGATGAACGGCGCCGTCACCATTGGCACCCTCGACGGTGCCAACATCGAGATCCGTGAGCGCGTCGGCGACGACAATTTCTTCTTGTTCGGACTGACCGCGGAAGAGGTCGCCCACACCCGCGCCCATTATGACCCGAACGGGATCATCGCCCACGACGACGCCCTGCGTGAGGTGATGGCGCTGCTCGAATGCGGTCACTTCAACCAATTCGAGCCGGGCATCTTCGACCCCATCATTCATGGCATCCGCAACCCGCACGACCCTTGGCTAACGGCAGCGGATTTCGACAGCTACCGCCAAGCGCAACAGCGCGCCGCGGAGGCCTATATGGACCGCCCACGCTGGTTGCGGATGAGTATCCTGAATACCGCACAGAGTGGCCACTTCTCGTCAGATCGAACCATCAGCCAGTACAACGAGGAGATCTGGAAGCTGACACCGATCGCACCAACGCCCTTTGGTATTCGGTGAATAGCGGGTGACCATGAACACCATGACCGGCAAGGCACCCGCTGCACAGACCACGACCAACAGCTGCGGTGAGCTGGCGCCGGAACGCATCATTCAGCAGCAGTTCAAGCGAGCGGAACAGCACCTCAGCGGCCTCGACTCGGGGCTGCTAGAGGTGCTGCTACCCGCACGCCGCACTATCACCGTCAACATTCCGGTCGAGCTCGATGACGGGCAGATTCGCACCTTTGTTGGCTATCGAGTGCTACATAACCGCCTGCTGGGTCCGGGAAAAGGCGGCATCCGCTTCCATCCAGATGTCTCGCTGTCGGAGGTCTCCGCGCTCGCCGCCCTGATGACCTGGAAATGCGCCCTACTACGCATCCCCTTTGGGGGTGCTAAGGGTGGCATTGCCTGCTCGCCCAAGCAGCTCAGTCAGCGCGAGCTGCGGCGTGTCACCCGGCGCTTCGTCTCCGAGCTGGGTGACAACATCGGTCCCTATACCGACATCCCGGCCCCTGATCTCTACACCGATAGCCAGACTATGGCTTGGATCTACGACACCTATGATGCACTGCATCCAGGCGAGAACAATCTGCCGGTGGTGACTGGCAAGCCTATGGCGATGGGTGGCTCAGAAGGTCGTAGCGAGGCGACTGGGCGCGGCGCTGTGCTCGCCGCTGAGCGGCTCCTGAGCCTAGGGGCGGTGCCACAGCTCAGCTCGCTCGATGGGGCGCGGGTCGCGATCCAAGGCTATGGCGAGGTCGGCCGAGTTGCGGCGCGTCTCCTGCACGAGCGAGGTGCATCTGTGATCGCGGTCAGTGACTCACGCGGCGGTGTCCTCGCAAGCAATGGAGACAGGCTAGACCTCGATCAGCTCAACGCCCAGAAGGCAGAGACTGGCACCCTCGTTGGCGTTGCCGAAACCCGCACCATCACCAACGCCGACCTGCTTGCACTCGACTGTGATCTACTCATCCCGGCCGCGCTCGGCGGCCAGATCCACGCCGGCAATGCACAGGCGGTGAATGCGCGCGTCATCGTCGAAGGAGCGAATCGACCGGTCACGCCAGAGGCTGACGATATCCTCACCAAGCGTGGCATTTTAGTGCTGCCGGACATCCTCGCCAATGCCGGCGGCGTCACCGTCAGCTACTACGAGTGGGTACAAAACATCGAGCACCACAGCTGGCCGCTTGAAGACATCAACGGCCGCCTACGCGCACGCATCAATAACGCCACCGATCGGGTCGTCGCGCGTTGGCGCGCTTTTGCCAGTGACCAGGACAACGGCGAGCGCTGTACCGATCTGCGTACTGCGGCGCTCGTCGAAGCCCTCGAGCGGCTAACCTCAGTCCTAGAACAACGTGGCGTCTGGCCTTAAAGAGGCAGTCTCCCGCCCTTAGAATGGGTCCACCTAGACCCTAAACTGGACTGCGTCGATTGAAAAAAGTAAGGAGCTTATAAATATTATCTTAAATATCTAAATTGTCGTAATAATAAGTCTTGTGGATAACCTTGAAGATTAGAATAAATTCTAATTTTTTCATATTGTTATCCTGAAAATAAGCTCGTGCTCCAGCTGTCAGAGACCTGTCAATGTCTTGTGGATAGATCCTGGTCTCTGAGCAATCGACATCTTGTCCACAGGTTCTGTGGGGTGGTTCTTCACAGAATATTAGCAACAGGGTAGTGCTCTAGACGTGGTTTATCCGGTCGCCGAGACCCGTTGACTGATGCGAGCTGCAAGCGTTCATGTTCGCCACCTCTGTGCCATCGCTTTCTTGCGCGCATCGGCATCGAGTACCCGCGCACAGCTTTCCCAATCGATCTGCTCGATCTGGTGATAGCGCAGCTTGAACGGATGCTGCCGAGGCACCGCATCGATGGTGCGTTGCGCCTGCTCCACCTCGCCGAGGGCCACATCAATCCAGACGTCTTCCAGGATGTCTGGGATCTGGCCAAACAGGCTGGCGATGCCTTCTAGCCGCTCGGACAGCAGTTGGTGGACACGGTCCTCGACGGAGCCGGCGTAGCGCATGTTGTAGATGTCGACGACATCGCGGAGCTGGCCGATGCGTTGGATGCGCCCTTTGCGCTGCTCTAAACGGGATGGGTTCCAGGGTAGGTCGAGATTGATCAGGGTACCAAGACGCTGCAGGTTCAGCCCTTCGGAGGCGGCTTCGGTGCCGATCAGGATACGGATCTCGCCGCTGCGGACACGCTCTTTGATCAGGTCACGCTGCAGGCGGGTGAAGACACCCTTGTGCATGATGCCCGATCGCTGTGAGCCGGCGTACAGGCCGATCGCTTCGGTGGGCATTTCCTCGGTGAGTTGCTCGGCGAGCCAGTAGACCGAGTCGAAGAACTGGCTGAAGATGATGCAGCCCAGCTCGCGCCAGCCCTGGTCGAGAAGCTGGGCGCGCACGATCTGATATTTCGGATCGCGCTCTTGATTGGCCTCCAGTGCCCGCAGGAAGCGCTGCAGGACGGCGCGCTCTTCGCTGGTGAGGGTGCGGAGTTGGTCGAGCGAGCCGTCGTCTTCGTCGTCGTCCAATGCGTTCCACTCCGAGAGCATCTTCTCGACCGTTTTCCGACCGGCCTCGATGGTGCTGCCGACCCGACGCAGTAATAGGGTGCGCACGAATCCGGCGTTGGCGCGCTCGGCAAGCAGCCGGCAAAACTCCTCGGCGTGGTGATAGGCATCCTCTAGGAACGGGGGCAACGCGATGGCGTCCTCGTCGCGCTCACCGTGCAACCGGATCTCAACTGGCTTGAGGAATGGGTCGCCGCTCTCTGGATCGATGGTGTTCTCGAGATACTCGCGGGTGCGGGGTGAGATCTCCCACAGGAAGCGCGGCAGATTGTTGGGCTGAGGCGGGTCATACTCCTTGCCGGCGCTGAGGTTGCGACGACGGGCGCGGTGGGCCTCGTCGAGGATCACGCACTCATAGTCGGCGTTGACCAGCCAGTCTTTGATCTCGGAGCCGGAGATGATCAGTCCGGTCGAGACGATGCCGATGCGACGCGGGCACTTGCGGATCGACTCTGGGCCGGTACTCGGGTGCTCGAGCCGGTTTTCGTCGATCCAGCGTTGACCGTCCCAGACCGCGGACGGCATATCCAGCAGCTGATGCAGCTCGCCTTGCCACTGCCAGATCAGCGGCTTGGGGGCCAGCACCAAGACTGGCTTGCTGCCCGAGAGGGCCATCAACTGCGCGGCCATCGCGAGCTGGATGGTCTTGCCGAGCCCGACCTGGTCCGCAAGCACAAAGCGTGCGCCCTGAGGACTCAGATGCGCCTCGAACGCGACTTGCCGTGGATCAGGCCGAATTGCTCGTCCGGCATCACCTTGACCTGTAACTTGCCGGAGGCGAGAAACCTGTAGAGCCGGTGGAACCTCGGCCGGGCAGCTTCCGGCAGCTTTTCCGGCTCGGCATCGCACCATTCTCGGCGCATCGCGTGTTGCGCGGCCTTCTTGGCGATCGCGAGATCTCTAGCGTCGATGACCGAGTTGCAGACGAGTCGCACGGTTCCTGAAACCGATTGCAGCTCCTCACCGGCTACTTCCAGGATCGATGAGGAGAAGAAGCCGGCGATTCGGTCATAGCTTCGCGCGCCACGAAGTCGCTCGGCGAGGAAGCTTTCGCCGAGTCGCTGGCGGCGAGAGGAGAAGCGGTGAATCATCTAGCCTGCCAACCGTATGCTGTGCACAATAATCCTTGAATCTCCTTATTATTGTACATACAATAATTCCTGTGAACATCACCTTCGATCCTGCCAAAGACCGTTTGAACCTCTTATCGCACGGTCTGTCCTTGGCCTTGGCCGAGCAGCTGGAGTGGGATCTGATAGTGTGCCGCGAAGATAACCGGGAAGACTATGGCGAGCTTCGCCTGCAATGCTTCGCCCCGATCGCGGACCAGCTCTATTGCGTGATCTGCACCGAAGATGCAGACCACTACAGAATCATCAGTCTGCGAGCAGCGACACCAAAAGAGGTCAGGAACTATGTACGTCACAGACAGGAATGGTAGGAAATACCACATTCCGACCCAAGAGGAGACCAAGCGCATTCGCGAGGGTATCGCGTTGGACCCAGACTCCCGTGAGCTTACCGACGAGGAGATGGCCGAGCTGCGCCCACTCGCTGAATTGAAGCGCTCCCCCGGCCGTCCGCAAGCCGAGGTGACCAAGGAGCGCGTCACGATCCGTCTCTCGCCTGAAGTGACCGCGTATTTCCGCGCGACCGGCAAGGGCTGGCAAACTCGCATGGATGAGGTTCTGAAAGCCTATGTGGATGCGCGTCGGTGATGAGCGGCAATCTCAACTTGTCGGTCTGAGGCATAGCCTCGTTAAACGTGATCGTTCTCGAGTGCGCCGGCCAGTAGTCTTGCCGCCTCGGCATCAGCGCTCCAGTGCGGAATACTCAGCTTGCGGACCCCGACGACGACTTTGTGCTGGAGCTTGCAGTCGCCGCAAGTTGCCGGTACATCGTTACCCACAACCTTCGCGATTTTAGAGGGGTCGAGCGCTGGGGCGTCGAGCCTATTCCCCCTGGCCTCCTGTTGAGACAGCTGGAGACGATGATATGAGCACCCTGACCATTAATATTCCGGATAGCCTAGCAGGTCGGCTTAGGCAAGTCGCTGAGGACCAAGGAATTACCATGGATCAATTGCTTTCATCTGCTGCTGCGGAGAAGCTCAGCGAGATCATCACCATTGAACACTTAAAAGAACGAGGAACTCGTGGACATCGCGCTGGTTATCAGCGCTTCTTGGATTCCTCTCCCGCTGTGCCGCCCTTGCCTGGCGACGAGCTATAAAGGAGTGTTGCAATCCGTCGAGCGCGCGTCTGAGCAAGGCCGGCAGAAATGGCTTCACGCCTTTGCAGCATAAGCGATGACCATCAAATCCCCAAAGAAATACTACCGATGAACCAAGAATCTGGGATCATCAGTATCGATATGAAAACAGCAGTAAGGGCTGCACGGCAGTTCGCAGTCGATTTATATGAGTCTGAGCCCTTACCGAATCTGGCACTTGAAGAGATCGAGTTCAATGAATCGAGCCATCAATGGCAAGTGACCCTCGGCTTCGACTCACCACACAAGATCAAGCGCAAGACCAACGGACCCAGTCTGTTCCCGACCATTGAGGAAGAGTCTCAGCGGGAATACAAGCAGTTCAACATCGATGCAGAGGACGGGCATCTGGTGTCCATGACCATGCGTCCTGTTGACCCGTGACCTGCCTCTGTATCAATACGCCTCGCAGCTCCAGCTGGAAGCGATCAATTTCAATCACGTTCGCCAGGAATGGCTGTTCGACTGACCGGCTCCGCCAAGGCTCACCCGCATGACCACCGCCATCAAATCCCCCAAGAAGCTGATCGAGGTCGCCCTACCGCTCGATGACATCAATGTCGCCTCGGCGCGCGAGAAGTCGATCCGCCGCGGGCATCCCGAGAGAGGAAACATACGGGATGCGCTCGCAGATCACGCGCGCGGCCGTCTCGATTCCAGCGAACATTGCCGAGGGTTGGACTCGAGAGTCGGATCGGGAAAAGATGCAGTTTCTAGCGATTACTCAAGGATCGCTTGCGGAGACCGAGACCTTGCTGACACTCTGCGAACAGATCGGTTGGTTTCCGGAGCAACGCCTCCTGGAGCGCCATCGTCGCTGCTTCCTACGAGACCAGTTCGCAGGGTGAGCAGATCTGCTTGGTGCTGTGAGGGCATCCAATGATTATTGAATCAATCCGGCTTAAAAACTTCAAGAATTTTCACGATGCCCGCATCGACGATCTCCCACCCTTTTGCGTCATCGTCGGGGCTAATGGCTCGGGGAAATCGACCCTGTTCGATGTCTTTGGCTTTCTCAAGGATTGCTTGACCTTCAATGTCCGTCAGGCGCTGCAGGCACGTGGAGGCTTTCATGAGGTCATCAGTCGCGGCGTCGATCAACGTGAATCAATCGAGATCGAGCTGCGCCTTCGGATGGAGATTGCTGATGTCGAGCGTCTCGTGACCTATTTGCTTCAGATCGGACTCGATGAGCGTCAGCCGGTAGTGAGACGCGAGATCCTGAGATACAAGCGCGGACGCCATGGCTCAGCATTACATGTCATTGACTTCGTCAACGGGGTGGGCTCGGTGGTGAAGAATGAGGAGGCTTTCGATCAGCAGGATGATGCGCTTGAACGCGAACAGCAAACTGTCGCCCGCGATGCCCTAGCGATCAAGGGCCTCGGGCAGTTCGAGCGCTTCAAGGCGGCGAATGCCCTGCGTCAACTGCTCGAAAATTGGCATGTCTCCGATGTCCATATCAATCTCGCGAGAGGTAGTAAGGACTCGATCGGGGAATCGAATCATCTCTCGGTGACCGGCGATAACCTCCAGCGCGTTGCGCGCAATCTGTTTGAGAACGATCCGGAGCGCTTTGCCAAGATCGTCTCGGTGATGCAGCATCGCGTTCCTGGTATCAGCGATGTCGAGCCAGTCTTGACGCAAGATGGTCGTCTCATCTTGCGTTTTCAGGATGAGCAATTTACCGATCCTTTTATTGATCGCTATGTCTCCGATGGCACGATCAAGCTGTTTGCGTATCTGGTCTTACTGTATGACCCCGATCCGCATCCACTGCTTTGTATTGAAGAACCTGAGAATCAGCTCTACCCGACCTTGCTGTGGGAGCTTGCCGAAGAATTCCGCGCCTATGCCGAGCAGGGCGGGCAGGTCTTGGTCTCCACTCATTCGCCTGATTTTTTGAATGCAACACGGCTTGACGAAGTGTATTGGCTCGTCAGGGAGCAGGGATCGACCAAGATCAAGCGTGCGCGCGATGATGAACAGATTGCCGCCTTCATGGCCGAGGGGGATCAGATGGGCTATCTCTGGAAGGATCATTAGCCAGCTCACCCTGACCAACTTCAGACGGTTCTCCGCGCTGAGCGTCGATGTTCATCCAGAGCTAACCGTACTGGTTGCTCCGAACGGTCAGGGCAAGACCACGGTACTTGACGCGCTGTCGATCCTGATCAGCAGTTTCGTGGGCGCCTTCGATATGGGCAAAGCGCATGGATTCAGTGCCACGGATGCGCGCTACAGCAGCCAAACGCAGTCACCGGAGAGTTGGGCTGGGTTTTTCGTTCTGGGCACGGTGCGGTGGTTCCTTGAGGGTTGCAAGCTGTTGGCGTTGCTTCGAGGTCAGGCAGGAAAGAGACCTTGCTCGACGAACAGGGCCTTGACCCTGGTGCGGAAGCGCTTGCCAAAGAGTCGATGGTCGGCTTGTTCGCGACGCAGGCGCCCGGCAATGATCTCGGGGGCGAGGTTCAGCTGCCGTGCGAGGGCCTCGATACCGGCGGTGTCGTGCGGTCGTCGCGTCTGCCAAATGTCGGACGGGATCAGTGCCTCGCCGGCCCAATCGTCGGCCTCTCGCTCCAATTGCTCGTTGGTCTCCGCCTCCAGGTCGTCCACGAACCAGTCGGTGCCCCCATCCAGATGCCGGGCAACATGCGCCAGCTCGTGCATCAGGGTGAACCAGAAGTGGTCCAGGCGATCGTGGCGCAGGGTCAGGGCGATGACGGGGTTGCCGTCGGCATCGCGGCACACGGCGCCGTCGAGATAGGTCTTGGGCAGGTGGGGCTCGGTGACCAGGTGGATGCCGTGGTTCGCGAGATATTCCCTAGCCGTGAGCGGCCCGCTGGTGGACCAGGACAGGCTTGCGAGCTGGCGCATGAAGTCCAGATCAACAGTACCGGCCTGGTAGTGGATGGCCAGCGGCTCGGCCTGCGCCTTTTCCAGGACGCGGATGCGCCAGGCGTAAAGGGCGTAGTCGTCCATGACCTTGTCGTTGGTCCGTAGGTGGACGCTGGACCGGAGCAACGTGGGCTGAAGCGCGAAGCCTCCGTTGACACGGTCGATGAAGGCGCCGACCTGCTCGGCCGCATATTCGCGCAGTTCCTGCACGCTGCCGTGGAAGTCCGGGAAGTAGCCGCGTCTGCGCATCTCAGCCAGGGGGAATGCCTGCCAGTCGATGTTAGCGCCCCCCGCGAGGGCCTGTGTGGGCTCGCGGACCAACACATCGGCGGAGATACCGAGCCCTTCGCTGAGCCTGCGGATCATGTTGATGCTCAGCGGGCGCTTGCGGTTGAGAACCTCCGACACCTTGGACTGGGAGCCGATGTAGGGGACTAAGTCCTTGCGGCTCAGCCCCATCTGGTCCATGCGGAATTCGATTGCGTCGATGGGGTCCGGCGGGTCGATGGGGAAGTGCTTGGTCTCGAAGTCCTCGATCAGCAGGGCTAGCACGTCGATCTCGGCGGATTTGGGGCTGTCGGCGGGCGGGTCCTGCTCCATGAGGTCGCTGAGGCGCGCGAGGGCCTGTTGATGCCCGGCCTCGTCTTGGATGATTTTCAGTTGAGTCATCATCGCGTTCACCTCAAAAGCGCTGTTTGTCATATTGGGCGTGGGTGCCGACCCACTCGATGAGCACGATGCCGTTCCGGTAGCGCACCTTGACAACCAAGCGGTAACGGTTCCCCCTGATGTTGAAAATCACGCGGTTATCGGCCAGGAAGCTGGCGCTGCGGTAGCGGTCTTTGATGTCCTGGGGCTTGGCCCAGGTTGCCTTCTTCGCTTCGTCGAACCAGGTCTCGAGGGCGCCCTTGGCTGCCGCATGCCTTGACCAGAACGCCTCAAGCCTGTCGCGTCCGACGACCTTCATGACGGCCCCAGTCTATCCCGAAATGGGAAATTTTTCCGATCTTTCCAAGGAGGGATGTGCAACATTCGGGAGGTGCTTTGCCCGTCTGTTGGGGCGTCAGCCAGGAATCTGTGCGCTGTACAGGAGCGACTGTAGGCGATCCACGGCTTGCTTCATGCTTGGCGCCCCGCCGAAGAGGCCGGCGATCTCCATCACGTTGCCGTGCGCGTTGATGGGCGCCACTTGCAGCGCGTCCGGGATGCTGAACTCGCTCGGCCCGTGATCGGTCTTCTGTTCGGTGATGGAGTGTGGGTGCTGCTCCCAGCCCGATTCACTGAGCTTCGGAGTCACGTAGACTCGGCAGGTATCCGCCTCGTTTAACGGCATCCTTTGCACCTTATGGTTGATTCTCTGCTTTCGTGTCCTAGAAACTATTCAGTTACACTTGTAGTAGTACCTCATCAGCACTCTGCTGAAGATTCTCAATAAGCTCAGGATGGCGAGATCTTGCGGCGGAAAGCACCACGAAAGCACCCGAGCTAAGGCGATCAATCGGCAGATTTCGGAGGCCGCTCTAAGTATCTGTTTTCAAATGGTGCCCGGAACCGGACTCGAACCGGCACGGCTTGCGCCGAGGGATTTTAAGTCCATTTGGCGAACATCGGAAAACTTTACCACGCGCTAATACACCTGATAATTCAACGCTTTATGTGGTGCGTAGATGTGCGGAAAAGGGTGCAAATGGGCAGAGCCGGGGGGAGTAGTGGGTCCAGATTGGGACCAAATCCGGGCTAGATGATCTCCTCAGATCAAGGGAATCTCGACCTCAATCTGTGGATGAGTCCAACCACCATTGGTGGCCGGGCAAGAGGCCGACGCAGATTTGCGTTGGCCCTGCAGGCTTGCATGTCGGACGACAAGCGAAGCCGAGCAGCGGGCGAGAGAGATTCGGCTTAGGTCCGAAAGCCGGGCTGGTGTTCTGCTGAAGGAGAAGGCTGAGCGTGGGGAGCGGGCAAAGCAGGGCGGAGACAGAAAATCAAAGTCGCAGGACACGACTTTGAAACAGCCAACCCTCTTGGGAAGAATCAACATAGCGGCGAGGTTGAGTCGCGAGGCACGACGCAACCAACCCTCTCAGACTTCAACATCAGCCGTTACAAGTAACAGGTCAACGTTATTTGTAACAGCAGCTCTTGCTTACGGTGATCCGGTTTGATCTCGCTGCTCAGAAAGCCCGTGCAGCCACTCAATGACAGGGACAGCTCGGTAGCCTGTCCCGCTCGCGTTGATCTTGGCTGCGGTGGCAGGGTTCCATGTCTCCGTGATCGCCTTGCCGTCCTTGGCAATGATCCAGCTTGCCGGGATTGAGCGGGGCTTGCTGGACGGTGGGCTGGTCATCAGCTCCTGATCTCAGCAACCAGATCACCGATCGCGACCTCGCGGCCAGGATGAATGATCGCTGCGACTTTCCCCGTTGCTGGCGATGGCAGATCAACAGTGGCTGATGCAGTCTCGATCGAGATCAGCGTTTCGCCTTTTGCTATCCAGTCTCCCTGATCGACCGATGCTGAGATCACCCTGCCGGTCTGGTCTGCATCAAGCACTCCGTCGATGGCCGGCAAGCGAACGGCCAAGGTGTTGTCGCCGTCCTGCTCGCCCTGGTCGTCGTCGGTATCTCGATCTTGATTCAGCAGGGCATCGGTAGCGTGATCCAGTGCGGCGCCGATGCACTGATGAATGAGCATCAGTCCAAGCCCGTCATCGTCGGTCGAAGCTCCTACGTCAATGCCCTCCAGTGCGGCCAGGGCGGCGCGGGCGTGTTGCAGGGTATCGATCGGTCTGCTGCAGATCAGCGGGTTGATGACGGTCGATTGAGCGGCAATAGCGGCGGTCTGGTCTTGCAAGGTTATTCTCCTGAATTGATTGGAGCGCTCATTATCCGGCATCTGGCTAGTAAAGGGTTTCTGGTTTGTAACAGGTTGCTGCAATGAAAGCCGAATCAAATCTGAGTCGAGCGATTGCCTTGCTCAGCAGGTCTGAGCGCTGCTCGGGGGTTAGGGCGTCAATGGCGAGCCGCAGATGATGGCTGTAACTCAAAATGGATGAACGTTCATCCATTTCAAATGCCAAAGCAACCTGGCCGCATTGCTTAGCTGTGTTGTAATTCAGCCCAGCCTTATTGCAAGCAGCCTCCTTATCGCCCCATGGGATTGCGTTGTACCAGTCGCCAATGGCTGCTCATAAGCCCGATTGAGCGAAAGGCCAGCCATGACTTGATCGGTCAGGTCGGGGTGCTGGAGGACGTAGCGTGCTCGGGGGTTAGGGCGTCAATGGCGAGCCGTTGGTGGTGCGAAAAAGTGCAATTTACCTTTCGTAAGGTAAACTCAAACCTCTTGGCAACCTGTCCATAATTGAAGGCTGTGTTGTAATTCAGCCCAGCCTTATTGCAAGCCGCCTCCTTATCGCCCCATGGGATTGCGTTGTACCAGTCGCCAATCGCCCATTGCATGCCCTGCTCGATGCTGAGTTGGTTTTTCAAAGGATCAAATGATCCTTTGAAATCGTCAGACTTGCGATCGCCGCCACGCTCCAAGTTCGCCAGCTCCGCAGCAATCGCGGCTCGCTCAATGCTTCGATCGACCGGAGACAATATCCCTGACAGTGTTTCGAGCTAATCCCACTTCAGCGGCTAGAGCAATCGCAAGTTGATTAATTGTCTTGCTGGGGTTTTCTTTTCGCAGCTCAGCATATCTCGCCCGGATTGATTGATTTCGCTTTGCGTAGTTGGGGCCGGAAATATAAACCTCAGTCCCACCAATGGCTGCTCGAACTTGATCAACGAATTGCTCGGCAAGGAGGGGCGCCCGGTCAGGGGCGACTGATCGGAAGGCGAGTTCTGCTCGGTCAGTGAGGAAAGCGACGAGGGGTTGTTGTTGCTGGTGGTGCATGCGGCTGTCTCCAGGTAGCTGAAGGTTCAGCTCGAAGATTACAGCCAGGGGGCAGATGCGGTGCTGAGCGGCTGCTTTGATTCCAGAATCAGCAGCAAGCTTTTGAATAAGGGGGGTGGCCCTGATTGCTGTTAGATCGCGAGAACTTACAATCAGGGCCGGTGCTGGCTTTCAATTCCGGTTCGAGCCAGCGGCGAACCTCCCCGTGCTACGCACTCAAATCACGGGGACAAGGGCTCCCGCATCCCGAGGCTATCGAGATTCGAGTTCGGTTGAATCGCTATTCGCTTTCGTCGCGGGCCTTTGCGTCCGGGTCGATACCGAATGCCCTAGCCCAGCCAGAATCGGGGCTGGCCACTGCGGCGGGGCTTGATTGAAAGAGACCCTTGTTGTGCTGCTGATCAAGCGCTGCTCGGGAATCTTCTTGAGCGGCGGCAATCAAGGCGCTGACCAATGCGGGTGCAATACCGGCAGCCTCTGCGGTCTGTCTCAGATTGATGAAGTTGATCGTTTGATAGCTCATTGTTATGCAGTGACCTCCGGCAGTTGCAGTGAAAGAATGATCTCAGGCCGGGCATCAATGCGGCGGGGAATAATAATCCCGGCAGGCTCAGCCTCGCAGATCAGTGCCTCTTCTTGCAGCTCTAGTGTATCGAGTTGAGCATTGAGCTTTTCCCGCAACCGGGGCCGATCGGCTGATGCAGGTCCATCTTGATACTCCACGCCTTCAATCAATGGGGCGAGCTTGGCTTTGATCTCATCTCGCATCAGCCAGCAGATCATGCCGGACGCATCGGCTGCAGCGATCGATTCATTGTCATTGCTACCCCGGACTCGAAGGCGAAAGGCCGAAACAAAATCACCCTGGGGGGCTGCTGTGCGCAATGAGCTGAATCGATACTCAAGGTCGGTCTCGAATGACTGCGCTTGCTTGTCGATCCACTGAGCGATTCGAGCAAGGTATTCGTCTGGCGGTACTCCGGCTTCATCGAGATCAACCAGCTTGCTTTTGATGGTCTCGATCTTGGTGCGCAGTCCAGCCACTTTCGTTTCGATCTGGTCTTTCAGTGCAGCAATTTGACCAGCGACGGGCATGCTTTCCTGCTGATCTGCTTTTGATTGACGGGGGGTAGTGCTGCTGTTGGTCGTGCTCATTGCGGGAAGCCTCCGAACTGCGGGCCGCGCTCGGCTTTCGTCTGGCCGATGCCGGGCGTTAAGCGCTTAGCTACTGCTGATCCGTCGGGTGTCCAGCCAAATGAACGGGCAAACGCCTCGCAATTCCTTGAAGTCTCCAAGCCTGCTGCGGTCTGCTGAACAAGTACATCTTTCGCTCGCTCAAGATCAGCGGCCAATGCCTCTGCGGCTTCGAGCTTGCGCAGGGTCGAGGCTAACGCTTCACCGGACTCATTCTCTTGCCGCAGAACCTCGCTCCTAGTCGCTGATCTCTCCCGTCGAGCAGACTGCAGGCGTTCGCTCAGATCGCGGCGGCTGGCGGCGGCTTGCTCGGCCTTCTCGATCAGGGTGCGCAGTTTGACCTCATCGAACGGGAAGCGGCGCAATGCGTTAGGTGCCTGCTCATCGGCGGCTGGTCTTGCTGGCGATCTGTGAATCACGTCCCGGGATGAATACCGAGCGCTTGTCTCTGTCACGTGGCTTAACTCCATCTGCTGTAATCGATGGAGCAGAGATTATCTATAGACGACCGTCAATCGAACGTCGCTGCAGTAGACAGTGAGAATCGACCGCACGGAGGCGAGCGATGAAGACAGCCAGAGAGGAAAGAACTACTTCTCCCATGGCCGTTGCTCGCATCAACACCAAGCCGGAAAACGGGAGGGTCAGCGATGATTAGCGAGGGCAAGCTGTACCAAGGGCAAGCTGTACCAAGGGCCAAGTCCGAACGGTGGGGCCTACGAGGTCGTTCGGACCGCAGGAGGCGATTGTGGGGTGTCTGCGCATGGGTAGCAACAGGTCAAAAACTCGTATGGAAAAACTCGTATGGATCTTTGCGATCCATACCATACGAGTTTTTCCATACGAGTTTTCCTCAGCAACGACGCGGGCTGGCGGCGAATCAGGCCAAAACTCGTATGTTTTGCGATCCATATGCCATACGACCAGAGGCCGCGCCGTTACTGGCTAAAACTCGTATGTTTCGTTCCCCCCCTAAAGGGGGGGATGTATGAAACATCCCCCCTTGGGTCCAGGGACGCTGATCGGGGCGCGTCACGACGACAGCGAAGAAACAGCCAGAGAGGAAAGAACTACTTCCCCCATGGCCGTTCCTCGCATCAACACCAAGCCGGGAAACGGGAGGGTCAGCGATGACTACTGACCTTTCATCGTTTGGCCTGGCGATCCCTGGCGACCTTGTGCCCGACGATCAGGCTGCGATCTTCTGGAACCAGTCTGGCGATGACTACCTGGCTTGTGATGTCCAGGTTCTCAATCGCGAGTGGCAGCTCCAACACCGCGGATTCGTCAGGCTGTGGAGGTTTAACGGAGGCAGGTAATGAGCCGCAGAACAGCCAGGATTCACGCCCTGAAATCGCCTTTTCTCGACGGTCAATTCTCAGTTGGGATTTCTGCTGAGAATTGGTCAGAACCCGCGCCGTTGCTGGGCTGGGAGCAATTCTCAGCACCAAAATCCAATTCTCAGCTGAGAATTGATGTTAAGAACCTGATTTTGCAGGCTTTTTATCAATTCTCACTTCATCTGAGAATTGCTTGCCGAGAATTGCAAAAAAACCTAACAAAATCAATCAATTCTCAATTCTCAGTTGCCATCCCCCTACGGGGGAGTACCGGCCTGAGAATTGGCCGGACTCCCCCCAGAGACTCAGCCAAGGAAGGCGGAAGGTCAGGGCAACGGGTCTCGCCTCGCAGGATGCGGTAGAGCTGTCGGTCGCCGGTCGGCAGTGGTGCCCCGGCAGCGAGGGCCTGATCGATGTAGCGTTGTGCTTGATCTCGCTGCTCTCGGGAGAGGGCCTCCAAGCGCTCACGGTGGCGGTGATAGCGTTGGCCGTGCGATCGGGCGACCATTGCGGCCAGGGCTTGGGTGTCGCCATCGAGGGCCTGTCCTGCAGCGGCCAGGGCAGCGTTGCGGCGAGCATGGGCAACGGCTGATCGGGGCGAGCGGTGGATGCTGGATAGACCGAGCGCTTGCTGCAGTGATCGGCCATCGATCAGGGTTGATCGGATGCCATCAGCCAGCCATCGGCCAAGGGCAGTCGGTAGAGGTCGGCCAGTGGTAGCGAGATCAGCCAGGGCGAGCAGTGCGGAGATCGGGTCAGCAGCAGGGTCAGGGCTGGCAGTGGCAGGGGTGCCCTCGCCCTGGTGCTGGTGGTGCGCTCGGTCGGGCTGGAGGCTGGCTGGCGTGCGGTCGGGCTGGTGGGCGGTGCAGTGGTGGTAGTGGGCCATGGTGGCGCGGCTCGCTGGTGGTGGTAGTTGGTTACTAGTAATCGATGCTGTTCGATTCGGTTCGATTGGTTGCTATTCGATTGATCTCTATTCGATCTCTATTCGATCTCTATTCGATCGCCCTTTGGTTTCCCTTTGCTTTTCATTAGTGATGCTCGGGGTAAAGCAGAAAGTCTAATGAAATCAAGGGTTTAAAGGTACTTGGAAATGAAAGCGAATTTTGGGGTAATTCGTACGGGGGGGTCCAAGCGTTTTTTATCGCCAGATAAACTCCATTTATGCTGTAATGAGTGCGGATTTTTCATTTAATGAGGTGAATCAATGAGCGAATTACCGAAAGCCCCCAGCTATTTATCACTCGAAGCCAAGCGCGAGTTCAAGCGTATCGCGGCCTTGCTGCAGCGGCGCGGGTTGTACGATGAACTGCGCCTTGCAAGCTTGACCGCCTATGCCGTCGCTGCTGGCCGGGTCGAATCGCTTGAAAAGCAGCTCGCCAAGGCCACGGATCAAGCCGAAATCGACAAGCTACTCCACCAGTCAGGCCAGGCGCAACGGCACATGAGAAATCATGCGCGCGACTTGGGGCTCCCAGCTCAGACAAAGGTCGAGAAGAAAGACCGCTTGCTGCTCCGGGAAGAAAAGCCATCGGCAAATAGCGAGCATCTCAATCAGTTGTTCGATGACATGAATCCCGACGACTTGCGCGTTCAGTGATAAAGCCATTGCTCAATTTTTGATTTTCATCCAGCAGCGAAATCGCCATCTTTTCCTAGCGTCCGGGTTGAGCTGTCGTTGCCGGGTCGAACTGATAACGTTATCAGTTGGTCAAAAAGTGACCAGGTGAAAGCGTTATCACCTGCTCAAGGCTCAGCTCCAGGCCGGATCGATACAGCACCGAGATCGTTCTCAGCGGGCCGCAGGCGACGTTGCAGTTCGTGGGGGGTGGCTCAGGTGGTCAGAACGGCCAGCAACGGCGTGACGGGCCTCCTAGCGCGTCTCAGGGGCATCGTGGCGGCCAGGCGAGTGCTGCGGAGTATGCCCAGGCGAGCGGAAGGGGTGCGCCGGCTGGTGGTGGCGGCGACAGGCCAAGCTCTTGAGCGACCTCCTGCGTTGTCATGCCGTCCGCCCGATCGATGCTGCGGCGGGTCAGCGGCGGGAAGTATCTATCTCCTGGTGCATCAAGCTCGACGCTTCGCTTTTGCGTACCTGATGCGCCGGGCCTTCATCCAGCGGGTTACATCGTCAGCCGGTGGCTCAGGTTGAAGGTCTCGCCAATCCGGGGGCGGGCTGAATCCGACGAACTTTTCTCGGGTGTAGTGAAAGGCTGCCCCGCGCTTGTATCCGCGTTCGTCGCAAATCCAAAGGAAACCCCGATACCAGCGCTTGATCTCATCAACAGATGCCTTGCGCTTCGTTTTCCCTGACCCGTATTCGACCAATGCGCCGTCAATCGAAATAACTGTTCGGCGCGGTGGTTGCGGTGCATCGATGCCGCAATGGGGGCAGACTTCGGGACCGCGCTCGAATACGAAGTGGCAGGATGAGCAGGATATGAAAGGGTCTCGCTCGCTTTTCGCGCGTTTCTTGGCTGCGCGTTCCCGTTCGGATCGGCTATCCAGGGCAGCGGGTAGCTCAATCGATGCAGGGGGGCCATGCCTGAGCAGGTTCCCGGCATGATCGAGTACCTTGCAATCGGTCTTGCCGCCATCGGGAAAGGTTCGTAATCCTCTGCCGATCTGCTGAATGTGGAGGCTCTCAGATAGCGTTGGTCGTGCCAGGATCAGGCATGACGCATTCGGTGCATCAAAGCCTGTCGCAAGGACGGTAACGCTCGACAGAATCTTGATCTCGCCTTGCTTGAAGGCTGCAATCAACTTGTTTCGTTCTCGTCGCTTGGTGCGGTCTTCGATATGGGCTGCGGTAATGCCTGCAGCGTTGAAGTCATCAACGATTGATCGGCTGTGGGCCTTATCGACTGCGAAACAGAGTGTTGATCTATTCTCACCCTCCGCTTTCCAAGTGGAAACGATGTCACCAACCAAGCGGCGCTGATTCATCGCTTCCCCGAGTTCGCTTTGCTTGTAGTCCTTGCCCTCGGGGGTGTTGCCGGTGCTGACATGGGATAGCGCTTCGTCAACGGCATCCATGGCGGGGGCAAAGCAGCGAGCGGGAACCAGAAAGCCATTCGTCGTCAGCCAGTCGAGCGAGGGGCCTCTGACGATGCGTTGGAAGTGCTGACCAAGCCCTGACCGGAAGGGTGTTGCCGTCAGGCCGATAAACGGGACCGTTGTCCATTCGGCGATCAGTTGCTTGTGCGCCTGGTGCAGAACATGCGCCTCGTCAATCAAGACCAGCTCAACCCAGCTCGGGGCAGACCGAGCGCGAATCGTCTGGATGCTCGCAACGATCACATCATCTGTCGTCAAGAAATGGGTGTCATCGCCCCGGAGAATCCCGACAGATAGGCCCATGCGCGAGAACGCATCGACGGCTTGCGAGACCAGCTCGGTCAGGTGGACAACGAATAGAACCTGCTTCCCCTTGGCTGCGGCTGAGCGAGCAATCTCTGAGGCAACAACCGTTTTTCCTGACCCGGTGCTCATTGCGAGAATCAGTCGGGTGTAACCGCGCATGATCTCAGCGCGCAGATCATCGATTGCTTGCTGTTGGTGTGGGTACAGCTCGAATCGCATCAGGCTACCCTCCTCTCGAAGGTGGACGAGCAGAACTGATCGGCATCGCCCCATAAGGCGATCACATCTCGAATTGTTCTCCCGGCGCAGTGCGAATGATGACAGTGAAAGCTTGGCCAAGCGCCATTCGGCTCAAAGATCGCGGCTCCGGTAGCGGTCGAGCTGGTGTGCTCTGAATGCCAGGGGCACAGAACCCGATGGACGTTGGGTTTGGAGCCGGGGCCTTGATAGTGGCCACGGGAGCGGAACCAGGAAACTACGTCGAGCGTGTTGTAGGCGCCTTTGCCAGTGATCCGGTGCGTTGGTCTGCCCTGGGTGCTGCGGGGGGCGTGACGGGCTTCCTGTGCGCGTCTCGCGGCGATCTTGGCCCATCGATCGGCGAGCGCGAGCACTTGCCGGGGGTGTACCTGCTTCCAATCGCTCGGAATCGCGATCCAGCTTTGCCGGTGCGGGCGGTCTGGCGTGGCAATGCCTTTGCGCTTGATTGAGCCGTACAGGGTGCAGAGTCGAGCCGGATTCCTTACCGACCGGTCGAAAGTCACCATGTCGTCACTGAGCCGGTAATGCAGCTCGGCGTAGATCGTGGCTAGGGCCTCGGTGAACTCAGCGGTGTTCGGCAGTGGCGCCCGGTATTGGAGATGCCAGCCGTTGCCGCTCATGGCGAGCGCAGGCGCAGGCCAATCATGCGCTGAGAGGATGGTTCGGCAGGCTTCTACCCTGATGCGGGCTTCCTCCAGCTCAATCTCGGTGCTGGCGGTGTTCTTCGGGCGCTCAGAGTCGAGGTCGAAGAACAGCCTGGTGTAGCGACCGATCGTGCTATCCGGGGTGCGGGTTGGCTTCCCCGGTGCTTCCTCCATCCGCGCTCGGATATGGGCGTCAAGCAGGCCAAGATCGATCTGGCTCAAGGTCGTGAACAGATTTCCCGTCCGGCTTCGTTGGCGTGCCCATGCCAGGGCAGCATGAACCTCATGGAACCAAGCGCTAACCGGGTGCGGGTCCATGTGGCAAATCTCGATGAATCCAGCTTCAGCGAGCAGAGCAGCGAGGTAGTCAGCGGTTGAGGTGCTCATCGCTCGAAGCCCTCCTCGCCCGCATCGCCAGGCGCCCCCCTACTAGCCCTAGCCAAAGCAAAACAGAGTAGAGGAGGCATAAGCAATTGCCATAGCTTAGCCATCCGTTCTTGATGGCATTTGGCATGGATTAGCCATCCGTTCTTGATGGCATTTGCCATAGTTGGTAGATATTCAAAAGCTTGCATCTGGCGATCCTCCGTCCGTGCCCCAGCGTTTTGCAGCGCCCTTGAGTCCTGCTTGCTGCCGAGCTTGAGAAACCGCTTCGACTTGTCGCCGTGTCTCGTCAAGCCACGGGATCACGACCGACGGGCCGGTGAGATCAATGACGGACTGAAGTTCAGGCCAAACGTCGCGAACGTCATCGATTGGCACATTGCAGACAAAGGCCAATGCACCCTGGTCTGCTGGTATTTCACGGTCTCTCGCGAAGTAGGCGCGGAACAGCCGATGCAGGATGCCCTCAGCCAGTGCTGAACAGGAGCGAAGCCTCAGCTCCATGTCCGAGTTGTGATACTTCCACCAGAAAGCACGGCGAACGGTGCTAGTCATTAACCCAACCCTCCGTGTTCTCGCGGTCCTCGGAGTCCAGCCGATGCGCGACCAGCGGGCGAAGCCAGGTGAGTATTTCCTCCATGGCGAGCACAAGCTGCGGGGCCGCGTCGGGGTATCGCTCGACAGCGGACCTGTTCGCGGTCAGGTAGCGGATTTTTGCGCCTGTGACGAGCAGGAAATCAGCCGTGAGCTTGCCGGGGGATGGGTCTTGCGGGGTTCGGCGCTCGGTTGGGATCGGTGCGCTCTCAGTGCTTGCGGTGCTTGAGCGCTTGCGACGGCTGGTTGCAGGTCTGGTTTTTCCGTCGTAACCGACGCGAGGGGCGCTTGCGGGGGCGGGGGCCGGTGCCGGTCGGGGTTCTGGCTCGGTCTCGCCATCTGGATTGGTCACTTTTTGACCAACTGATAACGTTATCAGTTGGTCACTTTTTGACCAATCTGGCTGCTCATCATCTGAGCTGGTCACTTTTTGACCAACTGTCCACGTGGACACGTGACCAGGTGATACC
Organism: Halochromatium sp.; assembly: GCA_010912705.1. Taxonomy (GTDB): domain Bacteria; phylum Pseudomonadota; class Gammaproteobacteria; order Chromatiales; family Chromatiaceae; genus Lamprobacter. Next base: position 104,093 of record POWB01000003.1, on the reverse strand, counting down.
GGATTGGTCACTTTTTGACCAACTGATAACGTTATCAGTTGGTCACTTTTTGACCAATCTGGCTGCTCATCATCTGAGCTGGTCACTTTTTGACCAACTGATAACGCTTTCAGTTGGTCACTTTTTGACCAATCTGGCTGCTCATCATCTGAGCTGGTCACTTTTTGACCAACTGATAACGTTATCAGTTCGACCTCTCGGCGAACTTTCCCAACGAACGGCTGAGAGACATTCGCGGTCCTCGCGATCCATCGATCCGAACGGGTAGCCCACTCGGCATCAGTGAGCAAGGTCAGAACGGCCCTCCGCTTGTCCGCTGGCGTGCGCTGCAGACCATGCGTTGCGTTGGCTCCGACAGCATGCAGCATCGCATCTCGCCGGGTGCCCTCGATGATCTCAGCAGGAATCTTGAACCGGGCTGTGTGATGGGCTGCCGAGCATCGATGGAAGCCATCGGCCACAATCAGCCCGTCGGGACCACGAAAAACCGTGATCGGGTCGAACGGCCATTCAGGCGAGTGATCAATCAGCGCCCGGTACTCGACAAGCACGGCTTCGTTCAGTCCGTTCTCGCGTTGCTGTATCTCCGGGTCGATAATCAGTGAGTCGAGACTGACGATCTCGATAGTCGTTGCGTTCATCGGCTGGCCTCCTCAGTGCGAAGGTCCAACCGGTCCAGCGCGAGGCTCAGATCGCGGTCAAACGGCGGCAGTGGGCCGGGTCTGGCGAGCGCGAGGGCAAGGCGAATCTCAGCAGCGCGTGCTCGGATGACGGCTGCTGAACGCCGGGGGCGTTGGCGGGGTTGATGACGGTTGAGACCAAAAAAGACTTGCGCGCAAGCCTGTTGTCTAGTAATCTTTTCCATAGCAATTGAGTGTCTTCAATGCTCCGGCGGGGAGCGTTGTTATTCCTGAATCTCATTGTTGCGACATTTCAAGATGCCCCGGTCATTGCCGGGGCTTTTTATTGCCTGCGATATAGAGCGTCGTTGCGGTTTGCAGGTCTGATTAGTCGCTGAATGTCGTGCTTATCAGGTCACGCTAAGCCCTCCAATTCGTCGCTGTCCGGCAGCTCCGGCAGATCGCCGATGATCTCTAAGCTGTTTCCAGATCGGTCATCGATCAGCAGAACTCCGGGGTTCTGCAATTCGAGCGGCATCATCGGCCAGCAGCATCGGTGGAGGCGGGTCAGAGTGATCTGCAGGGCCTCGCGGTCGGTGTCGCTCATCTCGAAATACCTCGGTGCGCTTGGAGCAAGCCCAGCTTCAGCGTCAGCCAGGCTGTAGGAGCCTCTCGATCGGGCAGCGGCAGGCCATGGGCGATCGCTGCGTGAATCGAGATCAGCTCGCGGCGAATATCGGATTCGAGTCCTGCAGCTCCGGGCAGGCGCTCGAACTCCCACGAATTGACTTGCTGAGCCACCAGCTCGGGGTTCGACCGCAGCTCGCGGGTCAGCTTGGCTTGGCTTTCGTGCACAGCTCGCATCAGGTCGGCAAGTCGCGGTTCATCCATTGCTGGTGCCCTCCTTGGCAGTCAGGTTCCGCAGCTCGACAAGGAGCCTGAGCAGCGCCTGGTCATCCAGCTTGCGAATCGTGCGGGCGATGTGATGCTCGACCTCGCGGGGGCGGCTGCGAGCGGCTAGACTTGGTAGCGGCCATAGTGAATTACCTCTTGTTGCGGCCAAGGCCCCGGAGCGTTGCGGGCTCCGGGGCCACCCTCTCTGTCTTTGCCGTGCTCATGCGGCTTTCCTGCTAGACCTATTCGCGCGCTTCGGTGCAGCTTCCCGTGCTTCCTCTTTCGGCGCTGTGTCAGTAGTAGCCAGCCAGGCGTAGAAACGCGGCACGTTGATAAACAGGCGCGGCTTCTTCTTTCCTGTGCCCATGTATTTTTCGATCACGGCTCCGAACTCCACGAGCCCGTTCGTGTGCCGATGCCGCATGGCCCATCTCAGCGTCTGTTCCGTGCCGAGCCCTGATGGCTCCCATTCGGTTTTGCAGAAAATCGACAAGCCCTTGATTTCATTTCGGCCAAGCTCGCCAGTTACGGGGTTTAGGTGATTCTTCATCGATCGTGCCTCGGGTAGTACGTCTCAAACGGCTGTAACGACAACCGCACATTTAGCGTACGACAACACAATCTTGACCGCAAGCGCTAAAATGCGTTTTTGCGTACTCTGCGTGGTAACAACTTGTGATGGTCAGCGATTCAACGCGAAAAGATGCCTTGAAATCATGGGCATAATGCCCGCAGCATGGATCAACGCGGGGATGGTGTACGGGGCGCTATCGTGGGTGCGGGATGATCCGCTCGCAGACAAGCGGCGTGCTCAGCTTCAGCGCTTGATGCCTAAGCTGAAGCGTGTTGATCCCGAGAAGCGGCGCAAGCTTGCCGGGGATCTCTTTATGTGGGCTTGGATGTCAGCGGTCGCTGAGCCCGATCGATGGGAACCAAATCTGTACGGGCTGATTGTTCCTCCCACTGCGCCGGACGAAGAAGGGGCCGCAGAGATGCTGCAGCTCTCTATCAATGGCTGGATGGAAAAGGCCGATGCCCGGCTTCAGGTGGTGCAGGTAGATAGGCGGCTAGTCAGGCGGGGCCGTTACGATCGCGATATTCCTAACGCGATGATTGAGCTTGTCGAGCAAGCGCTTGATGAGATTGCGAACCCTCCACCGCAGACATACCGGGCCTGCCTGACATGCGGGCTGGTCTTCACCCCTAATCGATCGACTGCGCAGTATTGCTCTCCGGCATGTCGGGCAGCGGCTCACAGGGCAAGGGCCTAAGCGGTCTTGTCGTCCTGCTCTGGCTGGTTTCCGAATGTGGCATCGATCGCGGCGCGGCCATCTTCTGCAGCAAGATGCACATAGCGCTGAGTCAGGTTCGGTCCCGATCGGTGCCCAAGGATCGCGGCAATCTGGAAGGAACTCACGCCAGCGCGAGCGAGGTATGAGCCGCAGGAGTGCCTCAAGTCATGGATGCGGAGATTGGACACGCCAGCAAGCGCCTTGGCTGCTTTCCAGGCGTCATCAACCCGCGGGGGCTTATCCTTGGCTGGACCAGGGAAGATGCGCAGGTCATCGAGTAGTCGGACCTTCGATGCTGCAAGCAGCCTTTCTCGGGTGTCATCAGCCAGGGGTACGCGCCGGTCGTCGCTGTTCTTCGTGTCCCGAAATAGGACGCTTGCCCCGGAAGGCTGGGCCAAGTCTCGAAGGTCGCGCCATTCAAGCTTGAGCAGCTCGCCTCTCCGACCTCCCGTGGTCAGTGCCATGCGCACGAATAGGCCAAGGTCGGGCCAGATGGTTGAAGCGTCGCAAGCATCAAGCAGCCGGTCGCGTTCGTCGTCATCAAGCGATCGGCCAAAGCGGCTAGTCTCTTTCCGGGCTCGAATGCCTGCAACAGGATTCTGTTTCAGCCCAAACCAACCTTTATCGACGCCTGTCTTGTAAGCGGATGAGAGGGCAGCTTTGAAGCGGTTGATCGTTGCTCCAGTGCGGGGGCTTTCCCGGACGGTCTTGGTGCGACCTCTCGGCGGCGCTGGTTCAGCTTCGAGCTGTGCCAAGCCTTCTCGAACCATGTCGGTATCGACTTCCGACAGCAGCCGATCACCGAAGCGCTCACGCCACCAAGACAAGCGGCCTGGTGTGTTGTGGTCCTTGCCGCGCCATTGGTTCACATACCGATCAAGGAGATCAGCCAGGGTGTGGCGGCGAAGCTCTGCCCCGAGCATCTTTGACCAACGCGAAAAGTCCGACTCGACCTTGGCCGCGAACTCTGTCGCCTCTCGCTTGGTGCGGAAATACTCCGTGATCGACGTGTCATGCCGACGAATCCGAACGCGCCATGGCTTCGTTCTGCCCTCGCGCTTGTCGATCGATGCCATGGTGGTTTGGGCTCAATTGGGACCAAAGGAGCCGCAAGGATAGCGGTAAAATTTTACTGTGGGTCCAGATTGGGACCAAAACCTTGAAGCCGATAGAGCCTGATTGGCTGGCGTCTGAGCTAAGTAGTTGTTTGCTAAGTGGTGCCCGGACCCGGACTCGAACCGGGATGCCTTGCGGCGAGGGATTTTAAGTCCCTTGTGTCTACCAATTTCACCATCCGGGCGGCTTGAAGCTACGCTGCTATCCACAAGGGATGAAGCTGGCTGTGAGAGGAACCTTATTATGCCGCTGCTAAAGATCTGCTCTTTTCTCAAAGCCGATCTGTTCACGCCATCCCTGCCGACGCCTTGCAGAACAAGGTCTTACACGACCCTTGCGTGCATTTAGACTGGCCGCAGCGCATCGCAACTCCTAGATAGTTTACCAGATAGCAAAAAGCACGGGATACCGCCGCTGGAGAAGATACCATCTCTGTATGATGTCGGGTTTTGTTCCCGGTACCGATTGCCCCCATCTCTTCCTCGAAGCGACTGAGGCCAAGTGACCGACGGAGAATCAGATGATGCGCAGCCCTTTCCTTCAGCTTCTGACTGAACTGCCAGACGTGCTGCCAATCTTTCCCCTGAGCGGGGCGGTGTTGCTGCCGGGCGTGCAGTTGCCGCTGAATGTCTTTGAGCCGCGCTATCTGGCGATGGTGCAGGCCGCGTTGGCAAGCGATCACCTGATTGGCATGGTACAGCCACGCAGTCAGAGCGCGGATGAGGAGGCGCTTGAGGTTCATTGGGTCGGCTGCGCAGGGCGTATCACCTCGTACAGCGAGACCAATGATGGGCGCATCATCTTGGTCTTGACTGGACTCTGTCGGTTCAAGATCTTAGATGAGCTGTCGATGCAGGACGGATTCCGGCGCATCAAGCCGGCTTGGACCGATTTTGCGCAGGATCTAGAGGATGAGGAGGCCAGCCTAGCGGAGCGAGATCAGTTCATGGGTTCGCTCCGTGCTTTCTGCGACCGCCGCAGTGTTGAGATCCCCTGGGATGATATCGGTCAGATGGCCGATTCAGATCTGGTCAACCTCCTCTGCGTGCATCTGCCGCTCGATGCCGAAGACAAGCAGGCGTTGCTTGAGACAGTCTCCTTGACTGAGCGCGCAACCCTGATGCGAGGGCTCATGGATATGTCGGCCCATGCCTCTAAGTTTGGCACTGAGCAGCGTCACTAAGTAGGCGGCTTGTTTCAGTTGCCCTTGAAATTCGCTCGTGCGAAGGGCACTAGCAGGACATCAGTGTTCTCGATGTGAGGAATCAACAGATGGCAGTAACCTTGACCGACGCGGCGGCGAGCCACGTCAATAAGATGCTTCAACAGCGCGGCCACGGGGTCGGGCTGCGGATCGGCACGAAGAAGAGTGGTTGTACCGGCTTTGCCTATGTGGTCGACTACGCGGATGCCTGTGATGATGGGGACCACATCTTCGAGAGCCATGGCGTGAAGGTAGTGGTTGACGATGCCAGCTTGCCGCGCATCGATGGAATGGAGGTCGACTTCGTCAAGTCCAGCCTCCTGAATGAGGGCTTTGAGTTCCGCAACCCCAATATCAAAGATGAATGCGGCTGCGGCGAGTCGTTTAGCGTCTGATCGCTACGACAGAAAAGAGGCGTATCGAAATCTCCTGATTAAAACATGGCCGACGAATCTATCCAAGACATCATCGATACCTTCGACCTGCTCGGCGACTGGGATCAGCGCTATCAGTATCTGGTCGAGATTGGCGAGCGGTTACCGGCCATGGACCCGGCCGATAAGACCGATCACAACCGGGTGATGGAGTGCATGAGTATGGTGCATCTGGTGGCGAAGCCCGATGGCGAGCAGATTCGCTTCGAGGGCGATTGCGATACCTCGATTATCAAGGGTGTCGTAGCGCTCTTGGTTGGTCTGTTCTCAGGGAAGACGGCGGCCGAGATCGAGGCCCTGGATGTGGATGCCCTGTTTGAAGGTTTGCAATTGCAGGAGCACCTGAGCCCGAATCGGCATGTTGGCGTCTACGCGATCGTCAATAAGATGAAGGGCCAGGCGCAAGCCATGGGCTAGAGATCGCTCCACATCCGTACTAGGTTCGCATAGCTACGGTCGACCAGTGCAGTGTGATCGGCCGTCGGCGCCGCTTTCAAGAGATGGTCTCGGGCTTGGTTGAGTTCGAACAGCAGCTCGCGCTGGGCTGGATCACGCACGTAGCTCTGAATCCAGGTCAGCGCCACCAGGCGCTCACCTCGGGTCACCTCTGCAACATGATGCAGACTGGAAGAGGGGTAGATCAGGGCATCGCCAGCAGGCAGCTTCACGCGCCGATCACCAAATGGGGTGCGCATCACGAGTTCGCCGCCATCGTAGGTCTCAGGCTCGTTGAGAAAGAGCGTCAGCGAGACATCACTCCGAAAGCGCGGGCCGGAGCTGCCCATGATCGGATCATCGACATGGTCGCCATAGGCCATGCCGGGGCGATAGCGGGCGAAGATGGGATCAGCGACCCGATGGGGTAGGGCGCCGAAGCGAAAAGACTCGTTGTGGCCAAGGCTGGCCATAAGGATTCGGGCGAGTCGCTGCATCCGTTGTGGCTCTTGGCGCATCTCTTCGTTGTGCTTCACCCGCGATGCCGCGAAGCCAGCGCTGAGCTTGCCGTCGACAAACTCCGCATCAGCGAGGAGCTCATGCACCTTCTGAAGCTGAGGGGGATTCAATAAACCGGGAATGGTGAGCAGCATGAGAGTAAAGGGATCAGCAATGTGGATGAGGTTTGTAGTATCCAGGGCCGGGAGATGCCGACAGGGCCGGCCGGTTCCGGCTAGAATGAGAGACCTTTTGGCGACCACGCAAAGCCTTAGCAGTTGGAGGGCCGGATGATCCTCAAGGCCATCATCGATGAACAAGTCTACACCCTGAACGTGCCGGAGCCGGTGATGGCGCGCGGCATCGAGTTCTTTGACCAGCTCGACCGCGACATGGACCAAGGTTGGCAAATGAGCCGCGAATGGGTCGAATCGCCAGATCGGTTGCAACGCTGCCAGATCATCGCGGACAAACTGCTCACTGCGCTCGAGAAAGAGAACGAGAAGCTGGGCATGCTGATGGCTGGCTATATCCTTAATCGTCTGCCGAACGTGGACAGCGTTGAGCTCGATCTCCAGGGCGAGGTCCACAATAACCAGTTTCACTTCAAGGAATCCGCCACCTCGAGCGACGCCGCCATCACGAGCCCTGCTGCTGAGGATCGATCACCTTCGGCTGATGCGGGTCTTGCCGCTGCATCAGCAGAGGTACCTTCAGGGATGAACAAGATGCAAGCGATGGCACAGGCCGGCCAGGACGTGACCCAGGTGTTTAAGGTTGGCAAAGCGTATCGATTCTCAGTCTATGACCACGCGAGTGGCAGCTGGCAAGACTCGCCCATGATTGCGACTGAGGCTGAGGCAGAGCGGTTGCGCCAGCAGGCCTTTAAGGCGCGCTACGAGGCATTGCAGCGAGCCTAATTCAAGGGGCTGGGCGCAGTTGTTGGACGCCATGGCCGCCCTGGGCTGGCAAGGCTGGCTCAGCCTGAGCCTGGTTGCCGTCGCCTTCTTCCTTTTTCTTCGTACGCGCATCGCCCCCGATGTCATCACCGCGGGGGCGCTCACAGTATTGTTGGTGACGGGTGTGTTGACGCCGGCCGAAGCCCTCGCGGGATTCGCAAACCCCGGTATGCTGACCGTCGCCGTGCTCTATATGGTGGTATCCGGACTCAAGGAGACCGGCGCGGTTGGCTGGATTGGTCAGCTGCTCCTTGGCCATCCCAAGAACGAGAACGATGCACGCTTGCGCTTGATGCTACCGACTGCCGGGCTGAGCGCCTTCCTGAACAATACGGCGGTGGTAGCGATCTTCATCCCGGCGGTGACCGATTGGGCTAGACGGCATCAGTTATCCCTCTCTAGGCTGCTGATCCCGCTCAGTTTTGCTAGCATCATTGGGGGCACCTGTACGCTCATTGGCACCAGCACTAATCTAGTTGTCAATGGGCTCTACAGCCGTCAGATCGATGGGCCTGGTTTTGGGCTCTTCGAGCTTGCCTGGATCGGCCTACCGCTTGTGATCCTGACCCTGCTGTTCATCTTGCTCAGCGCCCGCTGGCTGTTGCCAAACCGGGCCGCGGCCACGGATCGCTTCGAAGACGTGCGTCGCTACACGACCGAGATGCTGGTCAGTCCAGATAGTCCATTGGCCGGTAAGAGCATCGAGGCAGCCGGTCTGCGCCAGCTGCCGGGTCTGTTCCTGGTCGAGATCGAGCGCGATGGGCAGATCATGCCAGCGGTCTCGCCGCAGGTGCTGCTGGCGGCGGGTGATCGCTTGGTGTTCGCCGGCATGCTTGATTCGGTGGTGGAGCTGCACCGCATCCGCGGGCTAGTTCCGGCGACCAACCAGGTCTACAAGCTGAGCGGTCCGCGGCAAGATCGCTGTTTTGTCGAGGCGGTTATCTCTAACAAATGCCCATTGGTCGGCTCGAGTGTGCGCAAGGGCCGATTCCGCGGCTATTACAATGCGGTGATCTTGGCGCTGTCGCGCAACGGCGAGCGCGTGCAGCGCAAGATCGGCGACATCATCTTAGAAGCGGGCGATACGCTCTTGCTTGAGACACGCCCAGACTTCGTTCTGCAGCAGCGCAACTCCAAAGATTTTTTGGTCGTGAGCCAGTTTGGTGATGAGCATCCGTTGAGCCACGAGCGGGCCCCGATCGCCATCGCCATTGTGATTGCGATGGTGGGGCTTGTTGCCTTTGATCTGCTGAGCATGCTTGAGGCAGCACTGCTAGCCGCTGGGGCGATGATCTTGACCGGCTGCACCCCGGATCGTGTCGCACGCCGCGCGCCCGATTGGCAGGTGCTGATTGTGATTGCAACCTCGTTTGGGATCGGTGCCGCGTTGGAGAAGACTGGTGCGGCAGCCTTGTTGGCGGGCTCACTGATCGAGCTTGGCGGTGGCCTGCCCTGGCTCGCACTTGGCCTGCTGTTTGTTGCTGCGGCACTGCTGACCGCGATGGCAACCAACAACGTCGCTGCCGTCTTGCTGTTCCCAGTGGCGCTGGATACTGCGCGGTTGATGGAGGTCAGTGTTGTCCCCTTCCTGGTAACCCTGATGGTGGGCGCTTCCGCCAGCTTTGCGACCCCGATCGGTTATCAAACCAACCTGATGATCTTTAATGTCGGCGGCTATCACTTTGCTGATTTTGCCCGCATCGGCATCCCCTTGACGGTCCTGATCGGTGTCGTCACGGTCGGCTTAGTACCGTTGATCTGGCCATTCTGAGGCCTTTGCTGAGGGTTGTGTCTAGTGATGTTGACACTGGGTTATGAATTTTTGTGTCAATCCAGCTACACACAATCAGAAAAGGGTTTACACTTACACCGAGCTTGTCACTGCCGACGGTCCCGCGTCGCGATCACGGTGTCGGTCATTGCGCGACGTCTTGTTGAGGTCTGCCCTGTACCTTGACGGTTGTGGCCGTCGGTCTCCTTCACTACAGGTCCAGTTGGAGGACTCCTCGTGTCCGAAGCTACCGCAGTCTCTACCTCAGTCCCCGTCAAACCAAAGGCCAAGCGTAACCCTTATCAATCTCCTTTTCTGCTCGCGATCCTGCCGCAGGTCATCCTCTTTGTCAGTGCGGTTGTCCTCTTCTGGCTGAGTCAGAAGGATATGGCAGGCACCATCGGTTACTGGGAATACTTCATCCCGGTCATCGCTGTGATCTCGTTAATCTCCGGTTGGAGCCAGTCTTATCTTTCCAATGAGGTCTGGGCCTGGTACCTGATCCGACAGCTCGTCCACTGGGGTGGACTCTTTGCCCTCTTATACGCGGCCAATCATCTCGGCTTGCGTGAGGCGGTGGACGCTCAGCAATACACCATCCTGGTCATCTACCTGACCGCCTTTACCTCCTTGCTGGCGGCGATTCACGTTGACTTCAAGCTGTTCTTTTTCAGCTTGTTCCTCGTCTTCTGTGCCTATTTGCTGGCGGCTCCAGCTGACAATGCGATGCTGCTCTATATCGGCGATACCTTTGGGATCGATAGTGCCCAGAGCAAGGCGCTCTCGATTAGCTCCGGTGTTGCCATGGCCGGTTTTGTTGCAAGCACCTTCGTGTTGCTCTCGATGCGTGGGGCCTTGATCACCAAACGCATTGGCGCTAAGCGTAAGGAGGCTTAACCACCTTAGCCTGTGTGGCGTTTCGGCAGGGCCGGCGCCGCACTCGCTTGAACCTGCATTGGCAGTATACTGGTCGTCTGACAGCCACCAGCAAATGGTGCATCGACCAGGAACGCGCAAATGAACGTTTTATACCGCCAGCGCCATCCTGCGCTGGCTCAACTAGGGGCTGCAGCCGGCGCTGCTATCGCGGCTCTTCTCTCACTGCTGATCGTCGATACTGGACTCGCTGCCGAAACGCCTTGGTCTCAAGTGCAGACCGTCGCTGAGGGCCGCACCGAATCCATTGGTGGCCCTTCCAATGGTTGCATTCGGGGAGCCTTGAGACTGGCGCCTAGCGGCGAGGGTTTTGTCAGCATTCGTCGCCATCGCAACCGCTACTATGGGCACGCAAGGACGATTGCCCTGATCGAAGACTTGGGCGCAGCGGTGGCCGAGCGCACCGGTGGCCGATTGATCATGGTTGGCGATCTGGCGCAGCCGCGGGGTGGGCGGATGTCGTCCTCGCATGTCAGTCATCAAAATGGTCTCGACGTCGATATCTGGCTCAGGCTGGCCGATTCAGCACCAGATGCCTGGCAAGAGACCCCCGAGGCGCGTGACCCACCGAGCATGCTTGGACAGCAGGGCCTGCAGCCGAATGCGGGCTGGGGTGCGGATCAGCGATTCCTGATTAAGCGCGCTGCCGAACATCCCGATGTCGACCGTATCCTGGTCAATCCAGGCATCAAGCGCGCCCTCTGTCGAAGCGAGGGCGATGCGCCCTGGCTGCGCAAGTTGCGGCCTTGGTGGGGCCATGATGCGCACATGCATGTGCGCCTCAAATGCCCATCGGATAGCCCGAGCTGTCGCCAACAATCGCCCATTCCGATGGGCAGCGGCTGTGGCTCCGAGCTGGCCTGGTGGTTCAGTCCGGAAGCACGCTCGCCAAGTCGTGGCTCATCGGCGAAGCCCAAGCCCCGCCCCAAGCCGCCAGCGGCCTGTGCTGTGCTGCTCGATGCCAGTTAAACCGATAAACCGCAGATAGACTGCTGCACCGCTCAGGCGTCGGGGGCGAGCGCGCGCTGCAGACAGGTTTCCATCTCGGCTTCGCTGACCGGTAGCGGCAGGGTGGCAAAGAGCGGGAAGCGCGCCAGCAGCAGCTCGAGCTTGTGGCGATGATCAGGTTGGTAGATCGCGATCACCCGCACCTCTGGGTGCCGTTGCAGCCGCGCCATCAGGGTCTCGAGGTTGCTGGTGCGATCGCGAAAATCCGACTGAAAATTGTATTCGGCAACGATTACGTCTGGGATCTGCCGTTTCAGCGCTGCTTGTGCCTTACGCTGTGAGCTGACCAGCTCCGCATCGAACCCAAGCCGACGATAGAGCGGGCTGAAGTTCGGATAGCCGCCAAGCTCGATGATGGCGAGCAGGCGGGGCACCTGGGCTGGTGTCAGGGTCGACATCCTCAGGCAAAGACCACCCAGGTGGTGGCGATGTACTTGAGCCCCTCGCGAAGCTCGGCCGCACGGTGCTCATGGGTCCAGAAGGGTGGGAACAGCACCAGCTTGCCTCGCTCGGGCCGCACGCTGATCTCTTGGAACAGAAAGTCGGTCTCGCCACCAGGACCTGGTACATCGTTGAGATACCAGAGCGCAACCAACTGCCGCTGGCTCAGCTCATGGCTGCCGCCATCGATGTGCCAGTGATAATACTCGCCGGGCCGATAGCGCTGGACCTGATAGCCGATGTCCTTAAACGGCCCCTTGAAGTAGGGAAAGGCCTCACGCAGCTCGAGCATCGCCGCGCCAAGTGAGCGAAAAAACATCCGATCGACGTCCTTCCAATTGTCCTTGTTGCTGACGACCAGATCGGTAGTCTTCTTGACCGATGCGTTCTCCTCGCGCAGCTGACCGATCCGACCGGCATAGTGCTGCGCCGGATTGGCCTCGAAGCGGGCGATGACCTCGTCGCAAAAGGCCGGTGGCAATGCGGCCTTGCGCTCGAAGATGAAGCTGTCCGGCTTCAGCTCACGAACTGTTCTCAGCGCGGCGGCGCCGACCGCTCTGGTCAAGGGTGCTTGCCCCTCAGTCGCCCTGCTCATGGGCGATTATCCACGACCTTACCCTCTTTCTCAGGCGGCAGCAGATCGGTACGGCTGACGCCCAGCCAAACCGCAGCGGCAGTGGCGATGTAGATGGTTGAGTAGGTACCGACCAAGACACCGATGATCAGCGCCAACGAGAAGCCGGCGATCGCTTCGCCGCCGAGGAAGTAGAGCGCCAGCAGCACGAGCAGGGTGGTACCGGAGGTAATAATGGTGCGCGACAGGGTTTGGTTGACCGAGCGGTTACTGATCTCAATCACCGTGCCCTTGCGCATCTTGCGGAAGTTTTCGCGGATACGGTCGAAGATGACGATGGTGTCATTGAGCGAGTAGCCGATGACCGCTAGCACGGCCGCTAGCACCGTCAGGTCGAATGGGATATAGAAGATGGAGAACATGCCGAGGGTAAACAGCACATCGTGCATCAAGGCTGCCACGGCACCAACCGCAAAGCGCCACTCGAACCGCAGCGCCACATAGATCAGGATGCCGATCAGGGCAAATAGCACCGCCAAGCCACCTTGCTCGCGCAGTTCTTCGCCCACCTGCGGCCCGACGAACTCGACCCGGCGCAGCTCGATTGCGGTCTCAGCATTGGCACTGAGCAGTTGGAAGACGCGGTCGCTGAGCTTGGCGCTGGCCTCTTCGCCTTCCTGCGGCGCGATCCGGATCAGGATGTCGCGATTGGAGCCGAAGTATTGGACGGTCGCATCAATGATGCCCTCATTGGCCAGGGTGGCGGTGATCTCGGTCACCTCGACTGGCTGTTCGTAGCCAAGCTCGATGACGGTACCGCCAGTGAAATCGAGGCCAAAATTAAAGCCACGGAATAGGATCGACAGCAGACAGATCACCATCAGCCCCCCGGATACCATGGCCGCGATGCGGCGCTGACCGAGGAAGTCGATATTGGATTCTTTCAGGATCTGGGCGTGCGCCATGCAGGGTGCTCCGGTTAGATCGCCAGTGAGATCGTCAGTGAGATCTAGATCGCGAGCCGCTTCACGCGGCGGCCACCGTAGATCAGATTGATCAACGCCCGAGACCCGAGGATGGCAGTGAACATCGAGGTCAGGATGCCGATGAAAAGGGTCACCGCGAAGCCTTTGACTGGACCGGTGCCGAAGCTGAACAGCACGATCGCGGCGATAAGGGTGGTGACGTTGGCATCGACGATGGTTGAGAGCGCCTTGTCGTAACCCGCATGAATGCTGGCCTGCGGCGTGCTGCCGTTGCGGATCTCCTCGCGGATACGCTCAAAGATCAACACGTTGGCATCCACCGCCATGCCCACGGTGAGCACGATGCCGGCAATTCCAGGCATGGTCAGTGTGGCTTGCAGCAGCGACAGCACGGCGACGATCATCACCAGGTTGACCACCAGCACCAGATCGGCAACCAGGCCGAAAATCCGGTAGTACAGGGCCATGAAGATCACCACCAAGGCGAGACCAATCAGCACCGAGCGGAAGCCCTGATCGATATTATCTTGGCCCAGGCTGGGGCCGATGGTGCGCTCTTCGACGATCTCGATCGGGGCCGCGAGGGCGCCAGCGCGCAGCAGCAAGGCGAGGGTGTGAGCCTCTTCTGAGCTGTCAAGGCCGGTGGTCTGAAAACGGCGGCCAAAGGGCTCGAGGATGTTGGCAACGCTGATCACCTCCTCGCTGCGCACCCGTTCTTTCACCGGCTCACCATCGACGATGCGCGTCAGGGTGCGAGATTCGATGAAGACCACTGCCATCGGCTTGCCAACGTTTTCGGTGGTGACGCGCCGCATCTGCCGCGCGCCCTGGCCGTCAAGGCTGACACTAACCATCGGCGAGCCGCTTTGTTGGTCGAAGCCAGCCGCAGCACTGGTGATCTGATCGCCGGTGACGATGACCCGACGTTTGAGCAGGATGGGTTGGCCGTTGCGCTCATAATAGAGGGCGGCACCGACCGGTACCCGTCCATCAAGGGCATCTTGGACGCTGTGCTCGGTATCGACCAGGCGGTATTCCAGCGTCGCCGTGGCCCCGAGCAGATCCTTCAGCCGCGCTGGATCTTGGGCGCCAGGCAGTTGCACGATGATGCGGCGCTCGCCTTGGCGCTGAATGATTGGCTCGGCGACCCCTAAGGCGTTGACGCGATTGCGTAGCGTGGTGATGTTCTGCTGGAGGGCGAAGTCCTTGATCTCCTCCTGCTTGGCCGGCGGCAGGATGCCATAGACATAATAGTCACCGGCTTGACTGCCAGTAGTGATCTCGAGGTCGCGGAATTCGCGCCGAATCAGCTTGGCGGCCTCATCACGCAGGGGCTCCTCGCGGAAACGGACCTGGATGCGGCCCTCTTCGTGGCCGACGGTCAGATAGCGGATGCGGTCATTGCGCAGCAAGGTGCGGATATCGCCGGTGTAGCGCTCTAAGGCCTGGGTGACGGCAGCCTCCATGTCGACATCGATCAGTACATGGATACCACCACGCAGATCTAATCCGAGGAACATTGGCTGCAGCCCCAGCGCCTCGACCCAGCCTGGGAGGTCGGGGGATTGGGTTAGGGCGTGCTGAAAACCTTCGCCTAGGGTGCGGTCGAGCGTTGCCTGCCCACGCAGCTGATCGCTTGGCTTCGTGAACCGGATCAGGGCTCTGCCATTTTCGCGTGCTTCAATCGCCTTCACCGGCACAGCGGCGTTTTCCATGGCGGCGGCGATCGCAGCGCGGGTTGCGGCGCTGACCTCGCCGGATTCAGCCTTGACCTCGATCGCTGGGTCCTGTGGGAACAGGTTTGGCAGCGCCAAGACCAAGCCAAACAGGATGACAGCCAGGATCAGCAGATTCTTCCAGAGTGGATACTGATTCATATGGAAGGGTCTTCCAGTGGCGGAATGTTGAAGCGAACAGGACGCAGAGCGGGTGATGTGCGACGACTGTGATTGGTCGGGGAGTGGCGCCTCGCCTAGGCAGCGTCTGGGCGCCTTGCGGTCTTACTTGGCTGAGTCACGGCATCCATCGAGCTGATAAAGCGATCCGAGGAGCCCTCGGCTCCTCGGTAGCATCCTCAGCGCTTAGAGGTCTTTCAAGGAGCCCTTCGGCAGCACTGCCTCGATCGCTTGGCGGCGCACCTTGATGACGACGTTATCGGCCACCTCAACCTGAGCAAAATTGTCGCCGATCTCGGTGATGCGACCAGCAACGCCCCCCATGGTGACGACCTCATCGCCCTTGCCGAGCCCCTCCACCAGGCGCTTGTGCTCCTTTTGGCGCTTGATCTGCGGCCGAATCATCAGAAAGTACAAGATGATGATCAGTCCGATTGGGAACAGCAGCCCGAGCAACGGGTCGCCAGCGGGAGCGCCCTCGGCCTGGGCTAGGGCATCAGAGATGAAAAAGCTCATCGGGTTTCCTCATAAGGCCGCGCTATGCGCGCGAATCAGCGGTGATCTGGCCGGGTATTATGGCATATCCTCTGCTGCAGAGAACCGGGCTACGAAGGCATCAAAGCGACCAGCGACGATGGCCTCGCGCAGGGCGCGCATCAGATCTTGATAAAAGGCAAGGTTATGGATGGTATTCAGCCGCGCACCTAGGATCTCATTGCAGCGATCTAGGTGGTGTAGATAGGCTCGGCTGTAATGCTGGCAGCAGTAGCAACTGCAGCGCGGGTCGAGCGGGCGGTCGTCGCTTTTATAGCGCGCGTTGCGAATTCGCAAAACACCGCCGCGCACGAACAGGTGGCCGTTGCGGGCGTTGCGGGTTGGCATCACGCAGTCGAAGAGGTCGATCCCGCGTGCCACGGCCTCGACGATATCCATTGGTTTGCCGACACCCATGAGATACCGCGGATGCTCGACGGGTAGCTCCTCGGCGAGATGATCGAGCACAGTCAACCGCTCTGCACGTGACTCGCCGACCGAGAGCCCACCAACCGCATAGCCATCAAAGCCAATCTCGCGGAGTCCAGTCAAGGATGCCGAGCGCAGCAACGGCGACATTCCGCCCTGAACGATGCCAAACAGTGCCGCTGGATGATCGGCATGCGCCTGCTTGCAGCGCGCGGCCCAGCGCAGCGACAGCTCCATGGAGCGTCGCACCTCCTCGTTGCTTGCCGGGTAGGGCGTGCACTCATCGAAGATCATGACAATATCCGCGCCTAGCGCCTGCTGCACGGCTATCGATTCTTCTGGACCCAGAAACACCGGGCGACCATCGACTGGCGAGCGAAAGTGCACACCCGCTTCGCTGATCTTACGCAGCTCGCCAAGGCTGAAGACCTGAAAACCGCCAGAATCGGTCAGGATTGGGCCATCCCAGTGCATGAATCGATGTAGGCTGCCAAATTGCTCGATGATCTCGGTACCAGGGCGCAGCATCAGATGGAAGGTATTGCCGAGGATGATCTCGGCGCCGATGCTGCGAAGCTCCTCCGGGGTCATGCCTTTAACTGTGCCATAGGTGCCCACCGGCATGAAGGCAGGGGTCTCAATGCTTCCGCGTGGCAGGGTCAAGCGACCACGTCGGGCGAGTCCTTGATTAGCGAGTCGCTCAAATCGAAGGCTCATTCGGCCAGCTCCGGTAGGTTGTCCGGTAGGTTGTCCGGTAGGTTGAGCCAATGCGCAAGTGCGTGCAGATCTGCGATCTCGTAGAGGGGTGGCTCAAGCTCGCTGGGCCAACTCTGTGCACTGCGGTTGACCCAGACTGCGGCAATCCCAAGCAGGCGCGCGGCCTCGACATCCAGTGCTGGATCATCGCCGATATGAAGGGTTTGCGCTGGTGTCGCCTCAGCCCAGTCCATCGCCAGCTCGAAGAGTGCTGGGCTTGGCTTAGCTGCACCCGCCTCCGCTGCCGTCAGGCAGCGATCAAAGGCACCGCGCAGCGGCGTGTGCTGTACCTCAGCGTTGCCATTGGTCACCGCCACCAACCGACAGTGTCGGCGCAAACGGGTCAACACCGGGGCGACATCAGCATAAGGCTGCACCTGATTGCGTACCTTGCGAAAGGCCAACAGGGCGCCCTGGGCCAATTCGTGCGCCTGCTGCTCAGAGTAGTCAAGCTCCAGCAAGAGCGCCATTAAGGCCGCATTGCGGACGGCAGTCACGTCATGGGCAATGTCGGGCCGCGCGCGCATCAAGGCGCGGCGATGGCTGCGCAAGCTGTCGAGGCTATGCCGATCGGCGAGTTGTGGTGCCCTGGCAGCCAGCCAAGCATAGTGTGCGGCTTCAGCTGCTTGGATGACTGGGGCACAGGGCCAAAGGGTATCGTCGAGATCGATGGTTATCAGGCGAAGATGCTGCCAAGCGGACATGCGTGGATCAGAGTCTCATCTGGTGACCAGGGCTCTGGTCAGGGTCAAAGTCGGAAGCCGTCGCGCCATCATGCTTGGTCAGGCTTGGCTTGAGCGAGCCCGCCCAAACCTCGGATGTCGTTATCTGACGCCCAGCGCGGCGTCTCCATCTGCAAAAGCATACCGACCGAGGCCAGCGCTATGTTCATGTTTCGAAAAAAAACCGAGCTTCCAACGCCATCTGAAGCACTCCGTGGCCGTGACACTGCGATGCCGGTGACGAACCGGCACGCGGTTCTAGGTCGACCCATTCAACCGCCATTTCCTGAGGCTATGCAGCAGGTGCTGTTCGGTATGGGCTGCTTCTGGGGTGCAGAAAAGGCCTTTTGGGGACTGCCTGGGGTCTACAGCACCGCTGTTGGCTATGCCGCCGGCCTCACCCCTAACCCAACCTATCAAGAAGTCTGCTCTGGCTACACCGGTCACAACGAGGTGGTGCTGGTGGTCTATGACCCCGGGCAGATTCGTTTTGAGCAGTTGTTGACGACCTTTTGGGAGGGGCATAACCCCACTCAGGGCATGCGCCAAGGTCATGATGTTGGCACTCAGTATCGCTCTGGCATCTATCTGTTTGACGAGGCTCAGCTCGACAGGGCGCGCAAGAGTCTAGTCCAGTATCAAGAGGCGTTGGAGCAGGCCGGTCGCCAGGCCCTGATCACCACTGAGATTCTGTCTGCGCCCGTCTTCTACTATGCCGAAGACTACCATCAGCAGTACCTGGAGAAGAACCCAGGGGGTTATTGTGGTCATGGCGGCTGCGGCGTGCGCTATCCAGCGCTTGCGGCTAGCGCGCTGGGGTAAGTCGCAAGTCGAGGGCCTTGGAGCTGAAGAAGCCGACATGTTGCACAAATGCAAACTTGGTCACAGTTTTGTTGCAATTGATAGCTAAACTCAGGCTCTGGTGGTAGCGATGCAGCGGTTGGGGTTGACAAGCAGATTAGTATTTAAGAAACTATCGATGCACTGGAGGTTCGCAGTCCTCTGGTGCACTCCTCCATCCTCCTTTGGTGGTAATCTTTAGAGCGCGGCATTTGCCGCGCTTTTTTTTGTTTATCATGCTCGCCGCGTCAAGAACATGGCATCCCCATAGCTGAAGAATCGATACCTTTGCACGATGGCATGTTGGTATGCAGCCATGATGGATTGATGACCGGCGAAGGCTGAGACCAGCATCAGCAAGGTCGAGCAGGGCAAGTGGAAGTTGGTGATCATCGCGTCCACCACCCGGAACTCGTATGGCGGTCGGATGAACAGTCGGCTCTCGCCGCGATAGGCTGCTAGAACCGATGATGTCGGTGTCTCTTCACTCGCGCCTGCCCCCGCTGCTATCGCTGCAGCAGTCTCTAGGCTGCGCACCGTCGTGGTTCCAACCGCAATGATCCGGCCGCCGGCGGCGCCTGTCGCCTTGATCTGTGCCACCGCGTCTTCGTTCACCTCAAACCATTCGGCGTGCATAGGGTGCCGATCCAGATCCTCCTCGCGTACCGGCTGGAAGGTGCCAGCCCCGACATGCAAAGTCACGCCTGCGGTCGCGATACCGGCTGCAGCCAACTGCTCGAGCATCGCCGAATCAAAGTGCAAGCCTGCCGTTGGGGCAGCAACGGCGCCCTCGCGCTCGGCGTAGACGGTCTGATAACGCTCTCGGTCAGCGGCCTCATCGGCGCGCCGGATGTACGGCGGGAGCGGAACATGCCCATGCTGTCGCATCAGCTCCGGCAGCGCTGCGCCCAGCGCTCGCAGACGGAACAGTGCTTCTTCGCGCGCCACCACCAATAAACGCTCGCCATCCGGTAAGTGCAGCTGCGTGCCCGCTCGCGGGGTCTTGCTGGCGCGGAGATGGGCCAAGGCCTCGTGCCTGTCGACCACCCGCTCGATCAGCACCTCGACCCGGCCGCCGGTTGCTTTCTGCGCAAACAGTCGGGCTGGAATCACGCGCGTATCGTTGAAGACCAACAGATCATTAGGCCGCAGCAAGCTGGGCAGATCACGAAAACGCAAGTCCTCGACCCGACCGCTCGGGCCATCGAGCGCGAGCAGGCGGCTTGCGCTGCGCTCGGAGAGGGGATGCTGGGCGATCAGCTCGTCGGGCAGATCGAAATGGAAATCGGAGCGGCGCATGAATTTCGTGCAAGAGCCTCGCAAGATAGCTATACCGTTTTTGTTCCGGTGGGGGCTATAATTATAGGTTCGCTGCCGGGGTGGCGGAATTGGTAGACGCAGTGGACTCAAAATCCACCGGTGGTAACACCTTACGAGTTCGAGTCTCGTCCCCGGTACCAGACTTTAGGGTGAAAAAGTCGTTCCCGCTACCCAGGATAGCGACGCGCCATGGCTGACTGAAGGCTTCCCAGATCGGCCTCCGGCTGCCTTTCTAGCCTGTCGAGACCGACCAGCATCGGAGTGTCTGCGGCGCCACTGCCGCGGTCCTCAGACCCTCAAAAGCGGCCAACGCCTTCGTCACTACGCAGGAGCAATAGATCCCATGCGTCTAGGTATCGACCGTCTCCTCGCCGATGGCAACCTGCGCCGACCCCTAGCAGGACGGCGCATTGCTCTGCTGGGCCATCCGGCCTCCGTCAACCACGTTGGACGCCATAGCCTGGATGCGCTGATGTCGCTCAGCGGCCTGCAGATCACCGCTGCCTTTGGGCCTCAGCATGGCATGCGCGGCGACAAGCAGGACAACATGATCGAGTCTGACGATTACGTCGACCCGATCCACCAGATCCCGGTGTTTAGCCTCTACGGGCAGGTGCGTTATCCCACCGACGCCATGCTCGATCAGTTCGATGTACTGCTGGTCGATCTGCAGGACATTGGCACCCGCATCTACACCTATGTGACCACCTTGGCCTATGTGCTCGATGCCTGTGCCAAGCGCGGCAAGGCGGTCTGGGTGCTCGATCGTCCCAACCCCGTCGGTCGACCGGTCGAAGGCAGCCTCCTCGAGGACGACTGGCACAGCTTCGTCGGCGTGGCACCCCTGCCGATGCGCCATGGTCTCAGCTTCGGCGAGCTGGCGCGATGGCTAGTCGCCAACAAGCGGCTCGACCTCGACTACGAAGTGATCACCATGGAAGGCTACGATCCTGACGCCGCCCCCGGCTGGGGCTGGCCGCGCGACGAGCTGGCCTGGGTCAACCCAAGCCCGAACGCCTCCAGCCTGAACATGGCCCGCTGCTTCCCTGGCAGCGTACTGATCGAAGGCACCAACCTCTCCGAAGGGCGCGGCACGACCAGGCCGTTGGAGCTGATTGGCGCACCTGATCTCGACATCTGTCGGCTGATGCAGCGTATGGAGACCCTAGCCGCCGACTGGATGCAGGGCGCATTGATTCGCTGCTGTGGCTTCGAGCCCTGCTTCCACAAGCATCAGGGACAGCTCTGCCGCGGGCTCCAGATCCATACCGACAGCGTTCATTATGATCATCAACGCTTCCGCCCATACCGCCTAGTCGCGCTCTTCCTCAAGGCCTTGCGCACCGAGTATCCGGACTATCCACTCTGGCGTGACTTCCCCTATGAGTACGAGACCGAGCGCCTTGCGATTGATCTTCTAAGCGGCGGTACCCGACTCCGCGAATGGGTCGACGATGCCACCACCGAGCCTGCGGATCTCGACGAGCCACTCGCCCAGGATGAGGAACGTTGGCGCGAAGAGCGGGTGCCCTTCCTGTTGTACTGACCTTTTACAAGAATCGCGACGGAAAATCTTGACGTCATTCTTCTGAGAAGGTCTAATAATGGGCTTCGCCGCGTCTTCCCCGACACGGCACGCCCTTCGAGCCCAGGTAGCTCAGTTGGTAGAGCAGGGGACTGAAAATCCCCGTGTCGGCAGTTCGATTCTGTCCCTGGGCACCACTTTTCAAGCACTTAGATACGCATCAGGGCGCATCAGTCGCCTGGATTAGCCCCTTTCGCGTCCCTTGGTGGTACCGAATTTGGTACCGCGCTCCGCCTTGATGTAATCACGCCCAGTCGGCCTGCATTTACTGGGGTACTGGTCGGAAGCACCTGAAGAAATTGGTCACCCCTAAGGCTCATCGCTAGTCGTTGGTGGGCGCGGCTAGCAAACCGCCCTACGGCGGTCTCTGCTGTTCAGCTGGCTAAATCGGTACCCCCTCCGGGGACTTCATCGAGCAGATCTGATCATGGTAGGACGTCAGCATCGGTCGACCCCGTTCCCTTCGTTGCTCCCCGTCAATTCTTCCCGCGACTTCCCGTCCTAGCATTGAGCCCATCGATCGCACACGACGCGCATGGTTGGAGCTAGACTCTAGTGTTGCAAAAAATGCGCGATAGTGTACTATTGTCTCATGGAAAGCACCATGAGTACAGGCAAAGCGGCGAAACGGCTGGGCGTTTCGGTCAAGACGTTGCAGCGCTGGGAGCGCGAGGGGCGGCTCATTCCGGTCGCACGCACCGACAGCAATCGCCGCCTTTACACCGAGACGCAATTGCGTGAGTTCATCGGATGGCAACAGGGACCTGAGAGACCGACGCGGCTGGTGGCTTACTGCAGGGTCTCATCAACGGCGCAGAAGCCAGACCTGGCCAATCAGCGTCGCGTGCTGGAAGAGTTTGTCGTGGCGAGAGGTTTAGCGAACGTCGAGTTCGTCGAAGAAGTGGGCGGCGGTTTGAACTTCAAGCGCAAGCGTTTTTTGGCACTCATGGATGAGATCGGGCAGCGGAGCATCAACACCCTGATCCTCGCCCACAGGGATCGGCTGACACGCTTTGGGTTCGAGTGGTTCGAGCATTATGCCAAGACGCATGGCTGCGAGATCTTGGTGCTCAACCAAGAGCGGCTATCCCCCGAACAGGAGATGGTGCAGGACTTAATGACCATCGTGCACGGCTTTTCGTCTCGGTTGTACGGATTGCGAAACGTTCGCAAAAAGCTCAACGAGGCACTGAATACGGATCAGGACAGCGCCGAATGAAGGTGACGCGCATCCTGCACGCCAAGCGGCCCAACCAGGGCAAGCTCGCAGCACTGTGCGAACAGGCCAAGCGGCTCGGGCAAGTACGCTCCGAGGTCTGGCAGCGCTTTGGCTCGCTTCAAGGCGTGGGCCTGTCAGATCGCCAGATTCGCGACCGTTGGCTTGAGCAGCAGCGCGCCTTTCCGGTCTCAGCCAATGCCTGGAAGGAAACCTTGCGCGATGCCAAGGGCGACATCACCGCCAACATGGAAGCCGCCAAGGTCAAAGCACGCCGCTGCATCTGGCGTCACACCCAAGACCAGGCTGAACAGAAGCGGCTTTTCACCGCGCTGAAGATCAACGATTGGACCAGCGATCCCTACCTGCGCCGGGTGATGCGTCGGTACTGGATGCGCGGACACAATCACACCCACAACCAGATCATCGTCCGATCGGACAACTACACCAGCTTCCAGCTCGGCGGGCGGGCTTGGATCAAGATCCCCGGCCTGACCAAAGGCCAACGCATCGCCATTCCGCTCAACAGCACCGTCGCGCCCACCGGCACCTTGCGCCTCATCCTCAAAGACGATGACCGTCTCGAGGTGCATTACACCATCGACGCTGAGGTCACCCAGGACTGCGGTGAGCGCACCATCGGCGTCGACAAAGGCTACTCCGAGGTCCTAGTGGACTCCGATGGCGAGCACCACGGCCCCGAGCTGGGCGCGCTGCTCACGGACACCTCGGATAAGCTCAAAGCCAAGTACCAACGCCGCTCCAAACTGCGCGCGCTCGCCAACAAGACTCGCAACCTGCGCAAGCGCGAGCACATCCGCCGCTTCAATCTCGGGCGCAAAAAGCTCGATCGGCAGATGGACAACGCCCATGCGCGCATCCGCGACACCGTCTTTCAAGCGGTCCATGACGTGGTCGACAAAGCCGCGGTGATCGCTACAGAAGACCTCACCGCCCCGATGGCAGGCAAGTCCTTCGGCAAGAACGTCACTCGCAGGCTCGCCGCCTGGACGAAAGGCGTCATTGCCGAAGCGCTTGACAGTGTTTCAAGCCGCAGAGGTTCTGCGGTCGTTCTGGTCAATCCGGCCTACACCTCGCAAATCGATTCCCGCAACGGGTGCCTCCTCGGCAAACGCCAGGGGGATCGGTTTCACTGTGTTGACGGGGAGGTGTTGCAGGCGGACCAGAACGCTGCGCGAAACGTGCTGGCACGGTTAACCGATCCGGACATCGAGCGGTTCACGCCGTATCGACAGGTGAAGGCGATCCTGCAAGCGCGGACTGAGCGCCTCCGGTTGAGACTGCCCAACCAGGACTCCAGTTGCTCGCCCGCCAGGGCGCTATCAACGGAGAGCGAATCACCGAATGAGCACCTTTGCGTATGAAATTCGGAGCAGTTGCGATGACACCCAGGGTGGACGCGCACATAGTGGACGCGCATTTCGAAGACCTGCTCACCGAACTCGCGGCGTCGTTCGTCCATGTCGATCCGGATGCGCTGGATGCTCAGATCATCGAGGCGCTTCAACGAATCGTGCTCTTTCTGGGGATCGATCGCAGCACCATCGGCCGTTTCGATGACGCTCAGGGTCAGCTCATGGCAACGCATTCGTGGGCGGTCCCTGGAGTCGAGCCGTTACCCTCGCCCCTGCGCATCGCGGACTTCCCCAATCTGACCAAGCGCCTCCATGTCGGCGAGCAGATCGTCCTCGAGCGGATCGACGCGCTGCCCGCGGACCATGCAACAGACCTCGCGTCGCTGCGCGTTGCAGGCCTCAAGTCGATGGCCGCGTTTCCGCTCACCGCGAGAGAACAGACGCTCGGATGGGTCTCTTTCGGCAAAGTACGGGCGGAGCGCGACTGGCCGGAACCGCTGATCCGCCGTTTGCGGCTGATTGCCGGGGTCTTCGCCAATGCGCTCGCACGTCGGCAGCAGGATGACGACCTGCGGCGCGCCCTCGTCGAAAACGAGCGCCTGCGTCACCGACTCGAGTCGGAGAACGCGGTCTGGCGGGAAGAGGTCTTACATGCCCATGAGCACGAAGCGGTGGTCGGCGAGAGCCGCGTGCTCCGTCAGGTTGCACAGCAGATCGATCAGGTGGCACGCACCGACAGCACCGTTCTGTTGCTCGGGGAGACCGGAACCGGGAAGGATCTGATTGCCACGACCCTGCACAGCCAAAGCTTGCGCGCGCAGCGCCCCCTGGTGCGTGTGAACTGCGCGGCGCTGCCGGCATCGCTCATGGAGAGTGAACTGTTTGGCCACGAGCGGGGCGCCTTCACCGGCGCGGTGGCGCGGCGCCCTGGCCGCTTTGAGCTCGCAGACGGCGGCACCATCGTGCTCGACGAGATCGGCGAGCTCCCGCCCGAGCTCCAGGCGAAGCTCTTGCGCGTGCTGCAGAGCGGCGAGTTCGAGCGGCTCGGTTCCTCGGAGACCCGTCGCACCGACACACGCGTGATCGCCGCGACCAATCGCGATCTCCATGTGATGATCGAGCAAGGCCGTTTTCGCGCCGACCTTTACTACCGAATCGGTGTGTTTCCGATCAGGGTGCCACCGCTGCGCGAGCGGCGCGAGGATATCCCGCTACTGGCAACCTTCTTCATCGACAAGCTTCGACCCAAACTCGGACGCAAGAGCCTGCGCCTCACCGATCAAGCCGTTGCCCAGCTCGTCGAGTACGACTGGCCGGGGAACGTCCGGGAGCTCGAGAACATCATCGAACGCTCGATGATCGTCTCGCCCGGCCCTGAGCTGATCATCGACGGGATTGGCTTGGGCGCGGCTGCGCGAGTGCGGGGGCCGTCAACGCGCCATGGCCAAGGCATCGCCGTTACGAAGACCGCATCGCTGACGCTGGCTGAGGTCGAGCGCACGCATATCGAAGCGGTGTGCGGGCAATGTGGCTGGCGTATCAACGGCAAAGGGAACGCCGCCGATCGCCTCGGCCTCAATCCAAACACCCTGCGTTCGAAAATGAAGAAGCTCGGTGTGAAACGACCGCCGAGAGCCGACAGTGCCGCGACGATCCAGCCTGCATGAACGGACTGGACCCGATTGCTAACCTCGCGGTTCCGACTGTCGTCTGGCTATTGATGCTCGTTGTTGGCCTCGAGCTGTCACCGAGCGACTTTCGCCGCGTCCTGCGCTACCCCCGCGCGGTGGTCACCGCGACCGCCGGCCAGCTCCTCCTGTTGCCCTTAATCGCCGCAGCATTGATCGTTGCCCTCGAGCCACCACCGCATATCGTCGCGGGCATGGTGCTGGTCGCGGCCAGCCCCGGCGGCGCAATCTCGAACGTCTACACCCTGCTGGCCGGTGCCCATGTGGCGCTGTCGGTGACCTTGACCGCCGTCACCACGCTCGCCGCGATGCTGACGATGCCGTTGCTCTGCAGTGCGGGCTTCTCACTGTTCCTGAGGCCGCAGGACGTCGTGCCAGCGCCGGTTCTCGGGATGGCCATGCAGCTGCTGCTCATGCTCGTTTTTCCGATCGCGCTCGGCATGCTGCTGCGACGCTGGCAACCGCGCAGAGTCCACCGCCAAAAGCGGGCCTTGCGGCGTTTGAGCCTACTGGCACTGAGTGTCCTGATTGCGCTGATCCTCTATGACCAGCGCGAGCTGCTGCACGCCGCCTCGCCAGACATCGCCATTGCAGCGCTGCTGTTCTCAGCGGGCGCGATGGTGACTGGGTGGACGCTTGGCTGGCTCGCCGGGCTCTCGGCCGGCGATCGTTTCACGCTGCTGCTCGAGTTTACCGCTCGCAACCTGGCGATCACGGCACTGGTTGGGATGACGGTCCTCGGCCGCGCCGATTTCGTGCTCTTCGCAACCCTCTTTTTCCTGGCTCAGGTCCCACTGATCGTCGGGCTCATCGTGCTGAGAACGGCTCGCCTCAACCTGCCCCGAAGGCTGAGCGATGATCGTTAGCGCTTCATGACCCGCAGCTGGTATTTCTCGATCTTGCGATCCAAAGCTGGCCGGGAGATACCAAGAATCTCACAGGCCTGTCCCTTGTGTCCCTGGGTGTGATCGAGCACCTGCTGAATATGCACCGCGGCGACCTCATCTAGGCTGCGCAGTACCGACGCCTGGTCGCCTGCTGATCCGCTTGCATGGCCGGCGGCTGAGCGGAGGCGTTGATTCATGCGATGGCAGTGGGCTATTTCGGTACGCCTACTCACGCAGGCCCGGCGGTACGAAGTGCTCGTGCGGTACTATTCGGTCACATACCTATTCTGCATGCCTTGAAGTCGGGCGATGCGGCGCTGTCGCTTCAGTTCCCAAGCATCCGGTGGATCAATGTTGTTCCAGGCACGGAATAGCCGCTCGTCTTGAGCGCTGAGCTGAAAGCCATAGACGTCGCTCATATAGAGCATGATCCTGGCGATATCGCCACGGAGTGCGTCCGGTGGCTGCACGCGGCGGCCGCGGGCGTCGATGCGAATCTTGCAATCGCCAAAGCGTTCGCCATCAGGTGCCATCCCCCAGCTGTAATCACTTCGCTCAGCATTGATCATGCCAACGGCAGGGATCAGGTTCTGCAGGTCGTTGTGGGCAGCGACGAAGGTCTCATCCACGCGCAGGCAGCATTCGCGGCCAGAGAGGGACTTGCCGTTGGCCTCGCGGCAGGCACGGAAGGCCTTGGGTTGGCGCCAGCAGCGGCGAACATTGCCAAATTGCGCGGCCGGGAAGACGTGTTCGGCCTCAACCCGTCGCGCGCGCTCATTGCTGCTGTAGCGCTCGAGCCCGCAGCTCCCTAAGTCAACCTTGCGTCGCCTGTTGTAGGTGCAGCCGCAGTAGCTCGTTATTCGATGACCACGGTAGACCCGGTCGTAGAGCAGATCCTTGGCGTGCGCAAAGCTGCCCGCCACATGCGGTAGGTCACCGCCACCAGCAGGAAGTGTCGGTTGCGGCCACCAGTCGTCGATGAGTCCGCCGAGCAGGTCGCCAAATAAGGCCTTGGGATCGGGTAGCAGATCGCCAAGGCCGGGGAGCTGGAATTCGAGATCGAGATCGAGATCGAGATCGCTAGCCCCCTGCAGTGCATCCGAGAGTAACTGGCCAGCGTCTTTGGCCAGCTCAGTGCCGGTATGACTCAGCCAGTCGGCCCCCTCGTGGAGCAGCTCGCCGCCGACATCGACCAGCAGCGCGCGAACCTCGCGGGCGATGACCAGGGCGCGTTGCCCGCTCTCCGGCCAGTCACTGGAGACCGAGACTGGCACAAAGGAGATCCCCGAGATCAGCGCGAGGGTAATTGCGGTGCCGCGCAGCCAGGCCAATAGGGGGCGCAGCCAGCGGGCGATACCGCTGACGGGCGCTGAGGTCGAGCGGCCAAGGCGCGCCGTCTTTGTCGGGCCTGAAGAGGGCGCTCGGCGGCGGCCGCTCGGGCGATTTGGGTGATCCTCAGGTCGCTGTTGTCTCACTTGCGTGGCCTTGGGGCTAGCTGGGCGCGAGCCGCTGGGATGCCGAGCACGGATGCTGATTTAAGGTGAACCTGAGGGTGTTTAGTGGTGACTCGGCGTCAAGGCGTGCTCAGCCGCTTTGATGAGGATTGGCCGATGATCTGAGCCCTGCCAACGCTGGCCGCTGGCCGCTGGTGTGATAGCCGTACTGAAGCGCTGGGCCTCTGGCCCGGCGACCAGGATGTGGTCGATGGCGCCGCCGGGGAAGCGCCTGAGCAGGTAGGTCGAGTCCAGATTGCCGGAGAGCAACCGTGCGGAGTCGTCGATCCCGAGTAGGATGGCGATGCTGTCATCATAGCCATCCAGCCCGCCGGGTCCGCATAGGCCCTCGCAGCGACCCTTGGTTGGCTGGCAGTCCAAGCGCGGGTTGGTCCCGACGCGCAGTACTCGGCCTGGTGCTTGGATGTTGTAATCGCCGGCGATGATGATGGTCCGTCCAGAGGCGACGGCAGTTGCCGCATCTGCGGCCAGTCCAGCGGCCTGTTGCTCGCGCAGGCGTGCGTTGGCCTGATCCTGGGCGCTGCAGTGCTTGCCGCGGGATGATTTCCAGTGCACTGCATAGATCGTCCAGCCGCCGGCGAGATCGACGCGCAGGAAACCGCGTGGGGGCGGGGGGTCGCTGGTCTTGACCTTGATCCGCAGTTCGCGTGTTGGCACGCCGGATGCTGAACGACTGGGCGGATGGCCGTCACCATTGCGCTTACGCCCGGTTGTGTCCCATTCGGCCACCGACTCGATCGGCAGGCGTGACAGCACCGCGACCTCAAGCGATTTATGCCAAGCCTTGGTGATGGCGACCGGCGGTGAGAAGTCACTCATCGCCCAGTCGCGAAAGCCGTTGGTCTTAGCGACCGCCTGCAGCTGGGCCTCCGAGACGAGCTCTTGCAGCACCAAGACAGCGACTGGGCCGACCTTATTTAAGGCCTGCTCGATACGCTTAGCGAGCACCTCAGGTGCAACCTCAGCGCCCTCCGTATTCCAGGTCATCAGTGGCAGCGGTTCGGCGCGGATGCTGCTCGTTGGTGCTAGCAGGCAGAGCGTGCTGAGCAACAGTGTGAACGGCAGAAGCCGGGACAGAAGCCGGGACGGCATTGAGTACAGCATGATCAGCGTCAGGGTTTGGAGGTGAGCTAGAAGAGACTTCGCTAGGCCGGGAGCACGCTCAGAACAAGGTAGATGCTATAGGCGATGAAGGTCGACAGCAGAATGCCGCCCTCGAGCCGATTGATCCGACCCTGGCCATGAAATCCATAGCTCATCACAAAGAGCGCAACCGTACCCGCCATCATCATCGGCCAGTCGCGCAACATCACCTCCGGTGGCACGACTGAGATCGGGGTGATGGTGCCGGCGATACCGATCACCGCCAACAGGTTGAACATGTTTGAGCCAACGACATTGCCAATCGCAATGTCGTGCTCGCCTTTGCGGACGGCGATCAACGAGGCAGCGAGTTCCGGCAGTGAGGTGCCGATGGCAACGATGGTCAAGCCGATCACCAGATCGCTGACACCCAGCGTCTGGGCCACGGTGACTGAGCCCCAAACCAACAGGCGCGAGCTGAGGATTAATAGGATTAGGCCGACCAAGAGCCAAAGCAGCGCAGATTTGAGCGGCATTGGATGCTCAGCAAGCTCTTGGCTGATCTCGTTTTCAAGGGCATCGCCGCGAGCGCGCAAGGCGTTGAACAGGGTCCAGCCAATCAGCGTGAAAAATCCTGCCAGTAGGAGCAGTGACTCGAGGCGGCTGAGGCTGCCGTTCCAGAGCAGCAGGCCGACCACTGCGCTAATCATCAGCAGCAAAGGCAGCTCGCGGCGAATGATCGCTGAGTGCACCGAGATCGGCGCAATTAAAGCCGTTAAGCCTAAGATCAGGCCGACATTGGCGATGTTCGATCCAAGCGCGTTACCGAGCGCCAGGTTTGGGCTGCCATCTAGGGCGGCGAACGCCGAGACCACCATCTCGGGCGCCGAGGTGCCGAAGCCGACGATCACCATGCCAATGACCAGTGGTGGCATTCCGAGGTGAGTGGCCGTTCCCGCAGCACCATCGATAAACCGATCGGCACTCCAGACCAAGACCCCAAGACCACCGACAATTGCAACCAGTGCTAGCAGCATAACCATTCCAAGACAGCGCTGAAGCCGATGCTCAGATC
This sequence comes from Halochromatium sp., assembly GCA_010912705.1. Classification (GTDB taxonomy): domain Bacteria; phylum Pseudomonadota; class Gammaproteobacteria; order Chromatiales; family Chromatiaceae; genus Lamprobacter. Next base: position 74,005 of record POWB01000003.1, on the reverse strand, counting down.
GGCGAGTTTGTAGACAGCAGTGAAGATAACAGCAAGTACAGCGTTGCTATCCTCGCATACTCACCGGCCTCATACCTCGGAAATGGCCTTAGCTGGCGCTCCATAGATTGCTCGAGGCCCAGCTGAACAGTCCTAACAGCAGGGCGTAGCGGGCGCCTTTGCCGATCCAGGTTAGGGTGAAGAAGAGGCTGAACGGCACGCGCATGATACCGGCGATGAAGGTGAGTGCGTCGCCACCAACCGGCAGCCAGGCCATGAGCAGCGACCAGACACCCCAACGCTGATACCAGTGTTGAGCCAGGCCAAGCTTCTCAGGCTTGAATGGAAACCAGCGTCGATCCTGAAACCGCAGCAGCCAGCGGCCGAGTGCCCAGTTGACCGCCGCGCCAAGCGTGTTGCCGGCGGTGGCCCAGAGCCAGAGCGCCAGGGGATCGTAGCCAGCGGCCTGCAGTCCGACCAGTAGCGCTTCTGAGTAGAAGGGCAAGAGGGTTGCGGCCACAAAGGCGGCGGTAAAGAGTCCGAGATAAGCCTCCATGCCGCGCTATCGGTCCGTGTGCTGACAGGTCAGCATGTTGGTCGGCCAGTCTGTTGACGGGGCAGCATGTTTGCAGGTCAGCATGTTGTCAGGTCAACATGTTGGCTAGCTGCCGCGACGAGGCTGTTAAAGAGCCGGCGCTGGCCGCGGTTGTGGAGCAGGAATTCGGGGTGCCATTGGACGCCGCAGAGCCAGTGGTGCAAGGGGGCTTCTATGGCCTGCACGATGCCGTCGAGATCGCGGCCGGCTACGATGAGGCCATCGCCCAGTCGGTCGATGCCTTGGTTGTGCAGGCTGTTGATGCGTGCGCGGTCGCTGCCAATCATGCGCTCAAGCTCGGTGTTTGGCTCGATGCAGAGGGTCTTGAGCGGGAAGATGGTCCAGCGGTTGGAGGTGTGCCTACGGCGTGAGCGAAGCTCTTGGAACAGGTTTCCACCGAGGCGGACATTGAGCAGCTGCGCGCCGCGGCAGATGCCAAGGAGCGGCAGCCCGCGCTCCAGTGCACGGTCGATCACGGCCGACTCCAGGGCGTCGCGCTCGGGGTCATATTTGGGTGTGACCTCGGGGGCTGCGGCGTAGAGGACGGGGTCGATGTCGTGGCCGCCGGTGATGACCACGCCGTCAGCCGTCGCTTGGATCTCGGGCTTTGGGTCTGCGGGCGTGAGCAGCTCGACGCGGGCGCCGGCGAGGCGCAGGGCCAGCTGCACCAGCAGCTTGGGTGCCCATGAGCCGCGGGTCGGGCCGGTGACAGCGATTAGAGGAGGTCGTGCTCGCTCAGCCATTGTTGACAGGTCTGCTTCCAATCACCGGTCAGGCGCTCGAGGGGTTTGCTGAGATAGGCGCTGTAGGCGGCACAGAGCTGCTCCAGCTGCGCCGGGTCTGCCGCCAGCCGCTCCACCACGAGCCAATCGTGCCAAGGCCTGTTGAGATCCCAGTCGGGCTGATCGATCTCGCTATTGGGCAGCCGATAATGCAAGGCAGGTCTTGCCTTGACCCGCTCGTCTTGGACCTTGGCACGCACCCGCGCTGCGTCGAGGTGGGTAAAGAGGGGCAGCAGGTCCAGCGCGCGATTGCGGGTGGGGTTGGCGTCGAGATAGTCGTCGATGAGCTGAGCGCGATTGGGTGAATAGCTCGGCGCGACGGCGGTGCGCGCATAGCCCTTCGGGAAGGGATCGGCGAAGAAGGTGAGTCGTCGGGTGAGGTCGACCGCGGCGCGCTCACGGAGCCAATCTTCGACGCAGAGGAAGGCTTGTAGGTACTGACGAAGGGTATCGACGTCGGTGGCCGGCACCTCGGGGTTGAGCTGCATGCCGAAGGCGTAGGTGGGGTCGTCCGCAGTGCCGCGCGCCCCGGCAGCACGCAGACGCTGGATGATGGCATTGAGCTCCGCCAGTCGCGAGAGTGGTAAAGGTGGGCTGACGACCTCCACCGGCACGATGCGCTCGGCGACCATGCGCAAGAGGTCTTCAGCAAGCCCTTCCACCGCGTCACCTAGGTCGTCATCGTGGCGCTCACGCCGTCCGAGCGATTTCAGGAAGGCAAAGTCAAGCTCGATCTGCCAATCGCCGGCGGGATCACCGCTCAGTGCGATCTCATAGCGACCGGGATGGCGTCGCTCACCACCGTCGGTGCCGAACAGGGTTTCTTGCACCAAGTCCGCCGTCTCGGTGAGCGTGAGGCCACTCAGCTCGATCTCGACGCCCACGCGCCGCTCCTGACCAGTGCTAGTCTTGGTCAACGGAGGCATCTTGAGCCTCTCCGTCGTTGTCAGCATCGACACCCCCGGTTGGTGGCCTATCTACATCCATGTCTTAATTCGAGTGTTACTGCAGCCTAAGGTGCCTCGGCTGTGGCTGCAAGCCGGATTGCCCTGAGATGTAGGTTCGAGCAGCGTCAGCGCTACCGGCTCGATGTCGCAGATGAACTGTGCCGCTCGAGCCTGGGTCTGCAGGAGTCGCGGCAGGCCGGGAGCGCCGGAGCAGAGCGCTAGCCCATAGCCGGGCGGAGCATGATAAGAGCGCAGAAACCAGGTTCGGCCGCGATGGGTGATCGTCATCTCGTCGTCCTGGTCACCGTCAGCGATGGCGCTGAAGCGGCTCAGGCCGCCGGCGATGCCCTCGCCAGTGGCCTTGAGCAGGCTTTCCTTGCGGCTCCAGAGGGCGATGAAACGGCGCTGGCGCTCGGCTTCGTCGACACTCGCCAGCCAGCGCTGCTCGTCTGCTGCAAAGAAGCGGTTGGCGATCGCATCCCAATCCATGGTTGGGCGCAGCTGCTCGATGTCGACCCCAACCGGTGCTGTACCGACTGCGAGGGCGACGTAGTGGCCCGAGTGCGAGAGGTTGAAGTGGAAGCCGGTATCGGCCGGGTAACATGGCTTCCCGGATCGGCTGCGCTCGAAGCGGATCGCACTCAGCGGCTGTCCCGTTTGACGGGCGATCAGCAGGCGCGGCAGGAGTGCTGCGGCGAGGCTGCGATAGCGATCGACATCGCGCCGATAGCCTTGGATACGGTCCTGCTCTTCAGCCGGAAGCTGGTCTAGCAGCGCGGCCTGGTCCGCGCCCCAAGGCTCGAGCGCCAGCTGCACTAGGAGTAAGCCTGCTTGGCTTAGGATCGTCATAGAGATTAATCGCTTCAAGCCCTGCTACAGTCGGCGGTCTCAGCGTTTTCAAGCATCGTCTGCGCGCATTCCCGCGAGTGGATAGCATACTATCGCCACCTGAACGCGGGTTTAGAAAGCGCGTGGCGCGTCCCAACTAGCGCACGAGACTCAATCATCGCCGCCGGTCGCTCATTTAGGAAGCGCATGGTGCCTCTCCAATATTGTGCGGCATGCCCAATTTGCGTACCCAACCTGAAGGCTGAGGCAATCCTATGGCAGGTATCCGCTTTGACTTTGAGAATCTCGATGGCCATCGGCTGGCGGGCCTGCTGGAGATGCCGCCGGCGGCTGTCGAGACGCAGCGCTATGCACTGTTTGCGCATTGCTTCACCTGTGGCAAGGATCTCGCGGCTGCAACGCGGATTGCACGGGCCTTGGCGGCGCGTGGGATCGCGGTGCTGCGCTTCGACTTTACCGGTCTCGGCAATAGCGATGGCGACTTTGCGAATACCAGCTTTTCATCGAATGTGCAGGATCTGCTCGCGGCCGCTGAGGCGCTGCAGGCCGAGTATGAGGCACCGGCGCTGCTGATTGGCCATAGCCTAGGCGGCGCGGCGGTGCTGGCCGCTGCCGGGCGGCTGCCGTCGGTCGAGGCGGTGGTGACCATCGCGGCGCCAGCGACACCAGGGCATATCCAGCATCTGTTCAGCGGTGTGCGGGGCGAGATGGAGGCGACCGGCGAGGCTGAGGTGAAGGTGGGGCGGCGCCGGTTTCGTATCCGCCGCCAGTTTCTTGACGATCTCGAGCAGTATGCCGATGCCGATCATATCCGCCGGCTGAAGCGCCCGCTGTTGGTGTTTCATTCGCCGGTGGATGAGATCGTTGAGGTGGAGGAAGCGGCCAAGATCTATCGCGCGGCGCTGCATCCGAAGAGCTTCATCTCGCTTGATCGCGCCGACCATCTACTCACCAACCGTGAGGATTCCGAATACGTCGCCGAGACGCTGGTGGCCTGGGCGAGCCGCTATCTTGGTCTGCGGCGCCATCCAGAGGAGGCCGGCACCGGGACGGCGCCGACAGTCGAGCCGGGTGAGGTCTTGGTGACCGAGCGTGATCAGGCCTTTCTACGCGGGCTCTATGCGGCGCGTCATCAGCTGTTGGCGGACGAACCGGTCGCGGCGGGCGGGACTGACTTGGGACCCAGTCCCTATGAGCTGCTGCTGATGGCGCTAGGGGCCTGTACCTCGATGACCTTGCGCATGGTGGCGGAGCGCAAACACATCGCGCTGGATGACATTGAGGTGCGACTGCGGCATCGCGAGCTGCCCGGCGAAGCGGATGCGAAGCGCGGGCCGCAGCAGATTGTGCAGCGCATCACGCTGGTGGGCGCGCTCAGCGAGCAGGAGCGCGCATTGCTGCTCGGGATCGCCGAGCGCTGCCCGGTGCACCGAACCCTGGTGCACGCGGATCTGCGGGTCATCACCGAAGCCGTCGAGCCCTGATTGGTTTCCTATAGAGGGACAATTCGAGCACAGACGGTACGGCATGCGTTGAATACGAAATGCGCGATCAGAGCTTATGAGCCGATTCAGAAAAGACCTGCAGACGACCTCGACGCGCACCGAGGTAGATGCCTTCCTGAAACAGGTGGCGGCAGCACCAAAACGCGCCCCAGAGGGCCTGCGTGGGCGCCTGATCTTTGCCATGGACGCGACCGCGAGCCGCGAGCCGACCTGGGATCAGGCGGCGAGTCTGCAGGCGGCGATGTTCCAGGAGACGCGCGATCTGGGCGGGCTTGATGTGCAGCTGGTCCATTACCGCGGCTTTCAGGAGCTGCATGCCTCGCCTTGGTGCAGCAGTGCCGATCAGCTGTTGCCGCGCATGACGGCGGTGCGCTGTGCGGCGGGGATCACACAGATTGGCCGCGTCTTGAGCCATGCCATCGCCGAGAGCAAGCGCAAGCGCGTCAATGCCCTGGTCTTCGTCGGCGACTGCGTCGAAGAACCGCTCGATGGCTTGGCTGAGCTGGCGGGCAAGCTGGGCCTGCTTGGGGTGCCGGTGTTCGTCTTCCAAGAAGGTCGTGATCCGACCGCCGAGCCGGCGCTGAAGGAGGTCGCCCGCCTCAGCGGTGGCGCCTGGTGCCCGTTTGATGCGTCCAGTCCGCGCACCCTGAAGGATCTTCTCAGCGCGGTGGCGGTCTACGCCGCAGGCGGCCGCAAGGCACTAGCCGATTTTGGTCGTCAGCGCGGCGGCGCAGTGCTGCGGCTGACCCAGCAGGTCGGGGCGACTGACTGATGGCGCGTCTGCTGATTCTGCTAATGATTGTCGGCGGCCTGATCTGGTTCTTGTACTGGTTTAGTCGAACCCCAGCCTCGCAGGTCGTCCGCGTGCTGCGTCGTGCGGCCCTCTGGGGCGGCGTCGGGCTGTTGGTGCTGGCAACCCTGACCGGGCGGCTCAACCCGATCTTCGCCGCGCTCGCCGCTGCCATCCCAGTGGGTCTGCGCATTCTGAACCTGTTGCACATGCTGCCGATGCTGCAGCGGCTGTTGCAATCGCTCGGGCTCGGCGGTTTGGCTGGGAGCATCCCGGGCGGCGGTCTCGGCGGCTCGGTTGGCGTTGGCTCGGGGGCGAGTGGTCAGCGCTCATCGATCCATACCCGCTATCTGGAGATGAGCCTGGATCATGAGACGGGCGCGATGGATGGCGAGGTCCGTGAAGGCCCGTTTCAGGGCCAACGCCTGTCGGATTTGGCGCTGGAGCAATTGCTGCGCATGCTCGAGCTCTATGAGGAGACTGATGAGCAGTCGGCTGCTGTGCTGACCGCCTATCTGGAGCGCGAGCATCCGGACTGGCGCGAGCAGGCCGCGGAGGAACAGTCTGCGCATGCCTCAGCGACTGCTCGGGCCATGACGCGTGAGGACGCATTGGCCATCCTCGGCCTTGAGCAGAGCGCCGACCCTGAGCAGATCCGCACCGCCCACCGTCGTCTGATGCAAAAGCTGCATCCAGACCGCGGCGGCTCCGACTACCTCGCGGCGCAGATCAATGCCGCTAAGGCCTTGCTGCTCGGCGATTGATGTGGCTAATTGCTTTGCGAGTAATGTGGCTAATCGCTTGGCGAGTAATGTGGCTAATCGCTTGGCGAGATCCGTTCGCGCCAAGCGCGCGCAGCACTGAGAATCGCTGCCGGCTCCAGCGTCACCGGCTCGCCGTCGCGAATCACCTGCCGACCCGCAATCCACACCTGCTGAACCTGGTTGCTACTGGCCGCATACACCATCTGCGAGCAGGCATGATAAAGCGGCTGTGTATGCGGATTGCCAAGGTCCACCGCCACCACATCGGCGGCTTTTCCGACCTCGAGCGAGCCAGTCTCTTCGTCGATACCCAGCGCCTTAGCGCCGTTTAAGGTCGCCATGCGCAGCGCCATCTCCGCCGGTACCGCCGCTGCTGAGCCGGCCACCCCCTTCGCGAGCAGCGCTGCGGTGCGCATCTCCGCGAGTAGATTCAGATCATTGTTGCTGGCCGCGCCGTCGGTGCCGAGGGCGACATTCACCCCGGCATTCAATAGGTCTGCGACCCGGCAGAAGCCGCTGGCCAGCTTGAGATTCGATTCCGGGCAGTGCACCACATGCGCGCCGGTCTCGGCGACGCGGGCGATCTCCTCGTCCTCTAGCTGTGTCATGTGCACGGCAATCAGATTCGGCCCCAGCAGGCCGAGCCGGTCCAGCCTCGCCAGCGGCCGCTCGCCATGGGTGCCGAGTGACTGCATCACCTCATCGCGCGTCTCCTGCACATGCATGTGCACCTGGACATCAAGCTCATCGCTCAGGGTGCGAACGCGCGCGAGCGGCGCCTCTGAGACCGCATAGGTCGAATGCGGCGCAAAGCCAGTGCGTGCCAGCGGATGATCCCGATACTGCGCATGCAGCTCTAGGCCGCGGCGCAGATAGTCATCGGCGTCTTGCGCATAGCGGGTCGGGAAATCCACGACGATCATGCCTGCCAGTACGCGCATACCGGCCTCAGCGGTGATCCGCGCCGTGACCTCGGGGTAGAAATACATATCGTTGAAGCAGGTAACGCCGCCGCGGAGCATCTCCAGCACTGCGAGTCGGGTGCCATCAGCGACAAATTCGGTGTCCACCCAGCGCCCTTCGGCCGGCCAGATATGCTCATGCAGCCAGATCATCAGCGGCAGATCATCGGCGAGGCCACGCAGCAGCGTCATCGCGGCATGGGTGTGGGCATTGATCAGCCCGGGGATCAGCGCGTGGCCGGGCAGCTCGAGCACGCGTTTGGCTTGGATCTGTTGCTCTGCCTCCGCGCGCGGCAGAAGTGCACTGATGCGCCCATGATCGATGCAGAGGCTATGCCGCTCTAGCGTGCTATCGGCCGCATCGACCGGCAGAATCCAGTCGGCATGAATCAGAAGCTCGGCTTGCATAAAAGGGTCCTCGGCGTACTACCACTTGAGCGAAGGGCCAAAAAGGCCAAGAATGGGCGGGAACTTTGCCACAAGGGTTAGCGTCATGGAATCGCCACGGGTTGAAAAGCCGCATGCACTGGTTGCCCATCCAGATAACGCCATCGTCTGGCATGAGGATCAGCTCTTCCTCCTCGATCAGCGTGCCTTGCCGGCTGAAACACGCTTTCTGGTCTGCGATAGCGCAGTGGAAACCGCGCGTGCCATCAAGGACATGGTGGTGCGGGGTGCGCCGGCGATCGGCGTTACCGCGGCTTACGGCGTCGTGCTCTCGGTGCGTGATCATTTCCAGCGCAGCCCGGCGGATTGGCGCCCCGGAGTCGAACAGGATCTTGGGCTGCTTGCCGCCGCACGACCGACGGCGATCAATCTCTTCTGGGCGCTCGAGCGAATGCGCCTGCTGCTCGCGACCATCGACCAGCTCGACCCAGTGCCGGCGCTGCTGATCGAGGCCCTGCGCATCCACCGCGAAGATGTCGCCGCCAATCAGGCGATGGGCGATCTCGGCGCCGCGCTCATCGAAGCGCGTACCGATGTCATCACCCACTGCAACGCTGGCGCCCTGGCGACCGGTGGCTACGGCACCGCGCTCGGTGTTGTGCGCAGCGCTCATGCCGCCGGCAAGATCGGCCGCGTCTACGCCGACGAGACCCGACCCTGGCTGCAGGGCTCGCGCCTGACGGCCTGGGAGCTGGATCAATCCGGTATTCCGGTGACGGTGCAGGCGGACAACGTTGCGGCCAGCCTGATGGCGCGCGGTGGGATTGGCTGGGTCATCGTCGGCTCTGATCGCATCGCCGCTAATGGCGATGTCTGCAACAAGATCGGCACCTATGGGCTGGCGGTGCTAGCGCGCTATCACGGGGTAGGCTTCATGGTCGCTGCGCCGACTTCGACCATCGATACCCGTGTCGCTTGCGGTGCGGATATCCCGATCGAGGAGCGCGCCGCTGATGAGGTGCTCAGCTGCGGTGGAACGCGCGTCGGTCCCGAAGGCGTGAGCGCACAGAATCCAGTGTTCGATGTCACCCCGGCTGAGCTGGTTGATGTCATCGTCACCGAGCGCGGGGTGATTGAGCGGCCAAACGCCGAGAAGATCGCGGCCCTGATGGGCGATGACTAGGGTCATGTCTGTCGTCGAGATGAGATTGTCTGGCAATCACCTAAGCCGCCACCGGCTCGCAGGCGATCAATCGATAAATCGCGATGACAAACCGGCGTTGGTCACCCAAGATCGGCGGCCCCCTGCATCCGCGCGCCAGCCCATCGGTGAAGCCTGTGAGCCGTAACACCACCCTGTGGACCATCCCGAATATCCTGACGCTGCTGCGAATCGTCTTGATTCCAGTGTTTGTGGTGGTGTTCTATCTGCCCGTGCCCTGGGCGCGTTTGGTCTGCGCACTGATCTTCACCGCTGCTGCCGTCACTGACTGGCTCGATGGCTACCTGGCGCGCCGTTGGGGACAGACCTCGCCGCTCGGCGCCTTCCTCGACCCGGTCGCCGATAAGCTCATGGTCGCCATCGCGCTGGTGCTGCTGGTGCAAGCGGAGGCCAGCATCCTGCTCGCACTCCCGGCTGCCGTCATCATCGGCCGTGAGATCACAGTCTCAGCCCTGCGTGAATGGATGGCTGAGATCGGTGCTCGGGCCAAGGTGAAGGTGTCGATGGCAGGTAAGGTGAAGACCGCGCTGCAGATGGTCTCGATCGTCTTGCTCATCCTTGGCAGTGCCTTCCTTGGCGATCTGTTGCACTGGGCCGCCGTGATCCTGCTCTATCTCGCCGCGCTGCTCACGCTTTGGTCGATGATCCTCTATCTGCGCGCGGCCTGGCCGAGTCTGACCAGGGTTGGCGAGCAGCGATGAGCGATCAGCAACACCAGCGCCCTGACGCCTTCAACCATCGAGAGGAACGCTGAACCGTGGATCTGCTGTTAGATGTGGATGTCGCCGTCGATAGCTGTGCCCGCCGTCAACCCTGGTGCGACGGGGTCGATCTGGCCCTGGCCAAGTGTCTGGCTGAGGGCGGTCGTCTGTGGCTCTATGTGGGTAGTATGCAGACGCTGAACGATAGGGTCAGGCGCGAGCTGCTTGGCGCCCAGCCGCCTGCATCCAAGCCCCTATCGGACGAGCAGCTCGCGCAGCAAGCGAAAACGCTGCTACAGGGGTTTGTGGCAGATAAGCAGTGGCTGGCCGCGCTAGCGGGCGAGGGCGCCGTTTTCGACAGTCCCGATCCGGAGCATGAGCAGTTGCTTCGCGCGCTCAGCCGCTTTACACCCGGGGCAATCAAACTCCTCACCCGCGATGAGGCGCTCTTGGAGGTCCATCCCGAGCACTGCATTTCGCCCGCGGCTTATTGCCAGCAGCCGGTCGCCCAACAGGGCATCGGTTTCGTTGATCTCAAGACCCAGCAGGATGCCTTGCGCCCGCAGTTGGAGCAGGGCATCCATCGCATCCTCCACCACGGTCAGTACATCCTTGGCCCCGAGGTGACGGAGCTGGAGCAGCGCCTCGCGGCCTACACCGGCACCCAGCACTGCATCACCGCCGCGAGTGGTACCGATGCCCTGCTGATCAGTCTGATGGCGCTTGGCATTGGTCCCGGTGATGAGGTGATCACGACACCCTTTACCTTCGTCGCCACGGTTGAGGTGATCGTACTGGTTGGCGTGACACCGGTCTTTGTCGATATCGAGCCTGGCACCTGCAACATGGATGCGCGCCTGATCGAGGCCAAGCTCAGCGACAACACCAAGGCCATCATGCCGGTGAGTCTCTATGGTCAGCCGGCGGACATGGATGAGATCAATGCCATCGCCGCGCGCCACGGCAACCTACCGGTGATCGAAGACGCCGCCCAGAGCTTCGGCGCCGAGTACAAGGGCCGCAAGAGCGGCAATCTCAGTACGATTGGCTGCACCAGCTTCTTTCCCAGCAAACCGCTCGGCGGTTATGGCGACGGCGGTGCGATCTTTACCAACGATGAGGCCCTCGCCCAGGCCTGCCGCGAGATCCGCGTGCATGGTCAGAGCGCGCGCTATATCCATGGCCGCATCGGCATCGGTGGCCGGATGGATAGCCTGCAATGCGCGGTCGTGCTCACCAACCTCGAGCGTTTCGATCAGGATATTGCTCAACGTCAAGCTGTTGCTCAGCGCTATCATCGGCTCATCGCAGAGAAATTAGAGCAATCAGGGACAGACCAGGTTGTCGAGAAAACCGGAACAGGCCGCTTGGTCGATCTGCTACCTTGGCCGGCGCCCGACCGCACCAGCGTGTTCGCTCAATATAGCCTACGAGTCCAGGAGCGCGATGCCGTGCAGGCTAGGCTCAAAGCGGCCGGTATTCCAACCGCTGTGCATTACCCGATGCCGATGAATCAGCAGCCTGCCTATACGCATTTCTGCTGCCCAGAATGTACCCCGGTGGCTGCAACGATTGCGGAGCAGATCATGAGCTTACCGATGCACCCGCATCTGACCGAGGTCGAGCAAGGGTGCATCGTCGATACCCTCGTTGGAGTCTGATCAATGTTGAAAAACCGATCTCACCGCACCCTGATCACTGTCGTTCTTACGCTAGCCCTGGGAGCTTGTGGCGGAGGTGGTGCGAAGACCAATGTCAATGCCAGCAGTACCACAATGGGGCAAGAACTGATGGACTTGAATGCCAGCTACGAGCAAGGTTTGATCAGCGCGGGTGAATACAAACGCGCCAAGAAAGACATCTTGCGAAAGTATGATCAATAACCGGGAGCTTGATGTGGAGATGCAAACATGACCCTGCTTGATCGCCTCAACAATCGTGAGGCCTTGATCGGCATCATCGGACTTGGCTATGTCGGTCTACCTCTCATGCTGCGCTTTAATGAGGTTGGCTATCGGGTGCTGGGGCTGGATATCGATCTTCAGAAGGTTGAATCGCTCAATAGTGGTCAGTCGTACATCGAGCATATCAGTGCGCAAGCGATTGGCAAGGCGTTGGAGCAGGGGTTTGAAGCGACGACTGACTTTAGCCGCGCCCGTGACTGCGACGCGCTGATCCTCTGCGTGCCTACGCCATTGAATAAGTATCGCGAGCCGGACCTTAGCTACGTGATTGGCACGACTGAGGCGATCCTACCGCATCTGCGCACTGACCAGGTCGTGTCCCTGGAAAGCACGACCTGGCCCGGCACGACCGATGAAGAGCTACGACCGCGTATCGAGTCAACCGGGCTAAGGGTGGGTAAAGATATCTATCTGGTGTTCTCTCCTGAGCGAGAGGACCCGGGCAATCCCAAATTCAACACCCGCACCATCCCCAAGGTGCTTGGCGGAGTCACGCCGGCCTGCACTGAGGTTGGTCAAGCACTCTATGGGCAGGTCATCGACCAAGTGGTGACGCTTAGCTCGACCCGCGCCGCCGAGATGACAAAATTGCTGGAGAACATCCATCGCGCGGTGAACATCGGGCTGGTCAACGAGCTGAAGCTGGTCTGTGATCGCATGGGCATCGATATCCACGAGGTGATTCGCGCTGCGGCGACCAAGCCGTTCGGCTTCACCCCTTACTATCCTGGTCCAGGGCTCGGCGGCCACTGTATCCCGATCGATCCCTTTTATCTGACCTGGAAGGCGCGCGAGTATGGACTCAACACCCGCTTTATCGAGCTTGCGGGTGAGGTCAACGCCAACATGCCACTCTGGGTCGTCACTAAGGTCAGTGATGCGCTGAACGCAAGGGGCAAGGCCGTGAAGGGGGCACGCATCCTGGTACTTGGGATCGCCTATAAGAAGAATGTCGATGATCGGCGCGAGTCACCCTCGATGGAACTAATGGAGCTTCTAGAGGACAAGGGCGCTGAGATCAGCTATTCCGACCCACACGTTCCGCGCTTCTTGCCGATGCGCAAGCATGCATTTGATCTCGAGTCGGTGGCGCTGACCCCAGAGACGCTGGCCGCGACGGATTGCGTGTTGCTGGCGACCGATCATGACCGTTTCGACTATGATCTGATCAAGGCCCATGCGCCGCTGATCGTAGACACCCGTGGACGTTATCATGAGCCGGCCGCACACATCGTGCGGGCTTAAGCCAGGAGGGCCAGTGAGCGAGAGGCAGCTTGATCAGCCAACTCGGCATGCAGCCGAGACTGGCTGATCGTTCACCAATGCGATTTTTCTCATCCTTTACGCTTGACATTTGGAGCATCGGTGATATTCTAAGCGGCTCCTAGCGGGAATAGCTCAGTTGGTAGAGCACAACCTTGCCAAGGTTGGGGTCGCGAGTTCGAGTCTCGTTTCCCGCTCCATTATTTAGGTTTTCATCCGGTTAGCGCCGCCACGGCGATCAGGAACAGTTCTGATCGTTTTGCACCGGAGAAAACCGATGGCAACACTAGATGTCGTGATCGATGCCTTTGTGGCATCCCGCGAGTTCGATAAGGCCACCTTGGCCCGACTGCGCTTTTGGAGCGAGCAGTTTGGGACCAAGGAGCTGGTCGATATCACCCCCGAAGACGTCGATAACGCGCTGGTCGTCCTGGCTGAGCGCGGCCGTCTGCAACCGCTTCGCAATCAGCCCACGCAAGCGTCAGGCAAGCCCCTTTCGGGCGCCACCATCAACCGCTATATCACTCAGCTCGGCAGCGTCTATCGCTATGCGCGCCGTCTGCGGTTACTGCCGCGTGCCCATGTGCCCCCCACCAAGGGCATCGAGAAAGCCCCCGAGCCGCCGAACCCCGAGCGTTACCTGCGACCCGATGAAGTCGAGCGGCTGATTAAGGTCGCGCGCCTACTGGACCAGCGCTGGGGACGCCTGCCAGCCCTGATCACATTGGCCTTTCATACCGGCTTGCGTGTCGGCAATCTGACCGCCTTGCGCTGGAAGGATGTCGACCTCGAGGCCGGAACCCTGAAGGTTAACAAGACCAAGAACGGCCGCCCCCTCGTTGCCCCCCTATCGGCGAGCGCCCTTGCTGAACTGGTCGAGCTCAGCGCTCAAGACCCCGAGCGACTGGTCTTCGAGGGTCGCAACGGTCGCCCCTACAGCTTCCGACGCCTTTGGGCCAAGGTCTGCACCGAGGCTGGGCTCCCCGGCCGCAACTTCCACCAATTGCGCCACGGCTGCGGTTCCGCCATGGCCCAAGCCGGCATCGGCCAAGCGCAGATCATGGCCATCATGGGCCACCGCACCCTCAGCGCCAGTGCCCGCTATATGCACCACAGCACCGACGACAAGCGCGCCGTGGTGCAAAAGGTGTTTGGCTGATGGCTAGCGACAAGCCATACAAAAAAGATCGGAGCTGGCCGCAGCCGTACGACCGGATGACTCCCTTCCGCCATCGCTTGGTGGAGGCGTTTGTTGCGGAGGAGTTTGTTCCCAATCCAGGGCCGTTCGATGCACTCTCGCCCTGTCAGCTCACCGTCTTGCGCGTCAAGATCAACCTCGCCAAGCACCGCGCCGCCGTTCGCGCCGAGCCTGAGCAGTGGCTGCGTATCGCGCAATCCATCCTGGAAGCCATCGAACGCGACCTCTCGCCAGAGCTTCGCGCGCGAATCATGCGTGGCCATCCTGAGACGGCACAACTGGCTGCAATCTGGTTATGGGCCGAGCGTACCGCGCGAACAATGCGTGATGTCATCGAGCTGCTTGACCGGACAGACCAAGCCCGCAAGCGACGAAAAGCGGATCACGAGCGGAAGGTGACGTTTGCGGTCAAGCGCATGATGCTGACGGATGAGGTGTTCGAGCTTGCTTGGGCTGAACTGGAAAGCAGCGGCCGTTCCTGTGGTCGCCGCGCCCTGTCGGAGGCCGCCTGGTGGATCGCTAAACGACTCGGCTACTCGGAAAAAGAGCTCCAGATGGTGACGGCCGACGCAGCGCGGGAGTACAAAGCGCGTCGTTTGCGGAATCTCGACGGACCGGAGCGGGCGTGATGACCCATCGCGCCCGCTGCGGTCCTTCACGCGATCTCGGGTTCGGATATGTTCGATCTATCGCCGTGGCGGCGATAACCGACTCCATCCACCGAGGTTCATCATGGCCGACAACACCCATCCCACCGACCGACTCAGCGACTTCAAGCCCTGGCGCAAATGGGTTGCCGACGATGCCGGCGACGTCTTCCCCACCTTTGCCAGCTTCGAATGGTTTACTCGTCGACACCACCACCGCCTGGTCGAGAGCGGTCAATTCATCCCACGCAAAGGCTCAGGCGGCAGTCTGGCCGGCCCCCGCCTTGGCGCCGTCGTGCTCGAGATCATGCGCGCCGAAGTCCTTCCCGGCCGAGGTCCGCCGCACCACCCGCGCCACGGCGCTGGAGCGCAACCGCCTGGTCCTGGCGCTCGCATCGGAAACCGTCACCCTCTATGTCGCGGAAGGAAGTCCCCTGGCCGCGCTGGTTGCCGAAGCATGACATCAGTCACAGGGTCCCCTAAGGATGCTGGTGATGCCTCAACCCTCGGAAGTTCGATAACCAACGAAAATCCAATCATTTGCTGGGCCGTAGCCACCATTTTGGCGCGCGGGCCGATAAGGAACCCAAGGTCGACATCTTGCTTCCGGCTTTCCACGGGCGGGCCGTCCAGGGGCAATTTTAGGGGGCGATCAGAGGATTTTATCGGCCTTGCCCTCGAAAAATCAGGATTGACTTACCATAATGGTAACTAAGACAATCGTGAGCCGCTTCACAGGCGATCTCCCTCTGGACGAGGGGGTGAGTCGTAAAATTGCCGGTGGTCCGCTCTATCCAGTCGCTGAGGTGCAGGCGTTGTTGGCGGGACTGGGGGCTCAAGCGGTAAGCGCTTGGACCAACAAGTGTCTGAGCGACATGCAAAAGTGGTCACTAGATACGGATGACTTGTGCGAACTGGTAGAAATCGCCGTGCGATCAAAACGTTTTCGGGGTGCGGAGTGGTGCGTTCAGCGCCCCAACGGTCCTTGGGCGGCCTGCGATGCCTACTCACTGGTGCGACGCGAATGGATTGCCAATGCACGCAAGGAGATGGATATCGAGTACTACATCAAGTTCGCGATAGCCAAGACGGGGAAACTGCTGTTGGTAGTTTCTTGCCACCCCTCGGAAGACAGAAGGTAGAGCAACGATGAGCCATTTAAACAATCTGTGCCCGATCTGTGGGGAAGGACAGCTGCACCCTGCAGTCAGCAAGAATCCCTTGGAGTATAAGGGCCAGACGACCGAGTTGGATCTTCATTTCTCCCTCTGTGATGCCTGTGGTAGCGAACAGGCGGATGCCGCCCAGACCCGTGTTAACAAGCGCCTGATGATCGCCTTCAAGAAGCGGGTGGACGGCTTGCTGGTCGGTGCCGAGGTGCGGGCGCTTAGGGAGAAGCTGGAATTGAGCCAGGCGGAAGCTGCGCTGGTCTTCGGTGGTGGCCCGGTGGCCTTCTCCAAGTATGAAAGTGATGATGTCGCCCAGTCCGAGGCCATGGACAAGCTGCTGCGTTTGGCGGCTGAACTTCCTTCTGCTTTCGGTCTATTGTGCCGTCGGGCCGGCCTTGAGCCTGTACTAACGGGCGAGCAGTGGCAGAAGGCTGAAAGCTGGCTGGCGGAGCCTCGTTACCCGGCCGAACTAAGACGACCCGCACTGCGCGTGGTATCCAGCTCTATGCCGAGCGATGATCAGCGGGCGAGATAAAAGGACGCAGCATGATCAGCGCCGGTTTACAGAAGGCCATCGACAACCTGAACATTCAGGACGTTTATGTCCGTGATCAGGTTGCCAGTTGTATCGGAGATTTCGATCCCAAGTATTCGGCGGAGATAGAGCGCCTGACCATCCAGCAAATGCACTTGGTTAAACAGGCCAGCGTGGCTGCCCTGGATGACGAAAGCCAGTTGTTGCGAGTGTTTGTTCGACTGGGGGCGCGTTGGATCGATCCGGAGGGGAAAAACGAAGAGCTAGCCGTAAGAGCGGTGATAGAGGCCGAGTTTATTGCCGAATATCAGATGACCGCTACGCTGGAACAGTCTTGTATCGATGAATTCTCCCTCAAGAACGCCAGTTACCACATATGGCCTTACTGGCGGGAGTTGTTGAGTAACCAGTGTGCCCGGATGCACCTGCCGAGGTTGATTCTGCCCACCGTTCAGTTGGCGCATAATCGTCGCCAACAGACAGAGGACTTGGATTCTGACGAGCAGATCGCGGAGAAATAGCGGCTCGTTCAAGCTGCGCTGCTATCCCGAGCCACTTACGCATGAGGCGTTGTGCAATACCAGCCCGCCCGCATAACCGGCGCGGTGCCATGATCGTCAAAACCGCCTAGAGCCGACTGGTTTCAACCGCACGCACGGTTTTACCCGTCGCGAGGCCGAGAAATCCGCGCGTAATCACTGGGGTGCCGGTCTCGAGACCCTCGATAATCTCGACCTGATCGCTGATCCGCAGGCCGATCTCGACTGGTTGGCGTTGCGCCTTGCCCGCCTCATCGATGATCCAAACGAAGGCGCCGTCGCGGTCTTGACGCAGGGCGCGGAAGGGGACCATCAGGCGCGAGATCCCGCGGCTGTCGAAACGTGCCCGCACAAACTGGCCATCACGGGCTCCAGCAGGGATCTGCTCGAAGGCGATTTCGACCTTGGCCTGGCGGCCGCTCTCGGAGAGCGTTGGGTGGATGCGCAGGATGCGCCCAGGCAGGGTCAGTCCGCCGAGGGCGTCGATGCGGATCTGTACCGGGTCACCGACCGCCAGCTGTGGCAGCACCAACTCAGAGACCAGCACCTCGGCGATCAAGGACGCGGGGTCGGCAATGCTGAGCAGGTGGGTGTTCTTGGTGACGAAATCGCCGGGCTCGGCGAGCCGCGCGGTGACCAGCCCAGCAAAGGGAGCGCTGATCTTAGTAAAGGCTAGCCGCGTTTCGAGCACACGCACCTGTGCCTCGGCGACCGCCACTGCCGTGCGTGCTTGGGCGAGCTCGTCCTCGGAGGCGCCACCACGCCCGGCGAGACCCTCGAGCCGTTTGAGATCCAGTCGCTCTTGGGCGGCGGTGGCGCGCGCTGCATCCAGCTCGGCGCTGAGCAGGTCGTCTTCGAGCCGGATCAGGGTTTGTGCCTGCTCGACCGCATCCCCCTCGAAGACCTCGAGCTCGGTGATACGCCCCTCTTCTTGGCTATGTAATCTGACCAGACGACGCAGCCGCAGGCTACCGGGACGCTCATGTGACACCGAGACTAAGGCGCGTTTGGTGGTGATGGTCGTGACCAGATGCTCGGTTGCTGGTCGTGCCGGCTTGGTGCGTTCGGCATCGGCGGAGGGTTTCGATCCAAACGGCGCATCGCTACAGCCAAGGATCAGCAGCGTTAGCCATAACAGCGCTAGGGCAAGTCGGGCTCGTGGGCGCCTTGGCCACCTTGGCCACCTTGGCCATCTTCGGCAATGATGCCAGCTCCTGAGCATCTCAGCGGTTGTCATGCGCCCTGGCGAGTAATGTCGATCGCATTGACGGGAGTGACGGCTGCGCTGGCGCTGGCCTCGGCGTCGCGATACTCGTAGTGCTTGATCTGGCGGCGGATGTTGCGCTGAATGATGACGCCGAGTACCTTCCAATCCAGCCCGGTCAGCGCGATCTCGGGGAAGCGCTCGTCGAGCGCAAACAGCCATTCGCGCCCTTGCTCGTCGCGGCGATACTGGCGCAGCCAGCGCACGCCCTCGACCTCGGCGAAGACGTACATCCCACTGCGGCATTGCTCAGTGGGCTCGACGATCACCACGCATTGGTCTGGAAACTCCGGTTCCATATCCGGCCCGAGCACCTGGAGTGCATAGGGCTCGTGCATACTGCAGCCGGTGCCTTCCAGCATGGGTTCTGACATCATGAGACCTCATCTTGTTGTCGCTTTCTGTTGATCCGCGGTTGCCTGCACTTTTGGCCGCCATCATCCGCTTCTACAAGGTAGGATTGAACTGGATGAGGTCAATCTCAGAGGCGAGCCGCACAGCATCGTGACAGCATCGACAGTTTTAACCTCTGAGTTGACTTCTGCTTCCCAAGGTGCGTGCTACTGTCCACCAAAGATCGGTAGCTAGACAATGGGTCGCTACTGAATGCCTTTATCGACCGCAAGGTCGCAAGCAAGCCATCGCCCATGATTCGAATCCATGCTGCTACTGAGCGCGTCCATGCAGACCGACGCGACCGTCAAAACCTGCGCGGGATGCTGCCTTATCTGGCCGAGTTTCGCGGTCGCGCGCTGCTCGCTCTGGCCTGTCTGGTCATGGCCAAGCTGGCCAATGTCGGTGTGCCGATCGTGCTCAAGCACATCATTGATGCCTTCGAGCAGGCCCGCGATCATCTCTTGGTGCTGCCGATTGGCCTGCTGATCGCCTATGGTGCGCTCAAGCTGAGCAGCTCGCTGTTTAACGAGCTGCGCGATGTGGTCTTCGCACGGGTGCGCTTTCGGGCCATGCGTCGGCTTTCAACGCGGGTGCTCAGGCACCTGCATCAGCTCTCGCTGAGCTATCACCTAGGTCGCCAGAGCGGGGCGGTGAGTCGCGACCTGGAGCGTGGGACGCGCTCGATCGCGACGATCCTCAACTATCTGGTGTTCAGCGTGATCCCGGTGCTGGTCGAGTTCACGCTGGTTGCGGTGGTGCTACTGACCAAGTACGAGCTGATCTTCTCTTTGGTGACCTTCAGCACGGTGGTGGTCTACATCGGCTTCACCTTCGCGATTACCGAGTGGCGCATGGATTACCGCCGGCAGATGAACGTACTCGACTCGCGTGCGAACACCTATGCCTTCGATAGCCTGCTCAACTATGAGACGGTGAAGTATTTCGGCAACGAGCGCCTCGAGCTGGATCGCTACGATCACACCCTGGCTGAGTGGGAGGATGTGGCGGTCAAGAGCCAGTCGTCGATGTCGCTGCTCAACTTCGGCCAGGGTAGCATCATCGCCATCGGTGTCACGCTGATCATGGTCTATGCGGCGCAAGGCGTTGTCGATGGCAGCATGAGCATTGGCGATCTGGTGCTCGTCAACGCCTTTATGCTGCAGCTGTTCATCCCGCTCGGGTTCCTTGGCATCGTCTATCGGCAGATCAAGTATGCGCTGGCCGATATGGACCTGGTCTTCAAGTTGCTCGATCGCGTGCCGGAGGTGACCGATGCGCCGGCCGCGCCGCCACTGGTGCTGCATAAGGGTGCCGTGCGCTTCGAGCGGGTTGGCTTCCATTACCAGCCCGAGCGCGCGATCTTGCAGGAGGTCAATTTCCGCATCGATCCCGGCGAAAAGGTCGCCGTGGTCGGCCATAGTGGGGCTGGCAAGTCGACCTTGGCGCGGCTGCTATTCCGCTTCTATGACCCGCAGCAGGGCCGCATCCTGGTCGACGATCAGGATATTCGCGGGGTCCTTCAGCACAGCCTACGCGCGGCGATCGGCGTGGTCCCGCAAGATACGGTCCTGTTCAACGATAGCCTCCGCTACAACATCGCCTATGGTCGTACCGAGGCGACGGAAGACGAGATCCTGCGTGCGGCCGAGCTGGCGCACATCGCCGATTTCATCGCTAGCCTGCCCGATGGCTGGGAGACCATCGTCGGCGAGCGCGGCCTCAAGCTCTCTGGTGGTGAAAAACAGCGTGTCGCCATCGCTCGGGCGATCCTCAAGCAGCCGCGGATTCTCATCTTCGATGAAGCCACCTCGTCACTGGATAGCCGCACCGAGCAGGCGATTCAACAGACGCTTGCTGAGGTCTCGGAGAATCACACGACGCTGGTGATCGCGCATCGGCTCTCGACCGTGGTCGACGCCGATCGCATCCTGGTGATGGATCAAGGGCGTGTCATCGAGCAAGGCGCGCATCGCAGTCTGCTCTCTCAGGGTGGCACCTACGCGGCGATGTGGGAGCTGCAGCAGCGCGAGCGTGAGGCAGATCGGCAGGAGCTGGGATCATGAGCTTGGGCTCCAACGCGGTCGCTAACCCCGTCTTGCACGAGGCATCGATTGATGCCTCGATTGATGCCTCGATTGATGCAGAGACTGTTGCGGAAGTTAGGCGCGGACCGCTGCCTGCAAGCACTGAGCGCAATCCTTCGCGTGCCGAAACCTCCCGCCGCGTCGGCCAGATCCTGATCTCCGCGCGGCTCGCCTGGCCTTTGGCGACGGTGGTATTGGCGCTGCTTGGGGCGCTGATCCTGTTGTTATTTGATGTGGCGCTGCCGAACGAGGCTTGGCCCAAGTGGCTCTGTCTCGGGTTCCTGTCGGCCGGACTTGGATCTGTTGTCCTGGCCGGGGTGCGGCTGAAGACCCAACTGCTGATGCCACTGGTCAGCCTTGAGGATACGGTCGCCCGGGTCTGCCAGGGCGAGCCAGGCGCGAGTCGCTCACTGTCGAATGTGGGTGTGCTGGATGCCATGGCACGCGATATCGGTGCCTTGAATGCCGAGCTCACCGATCTTTACGAAGACATGGATACCCGCGTGGCGCGGCAAACCATGCGTCTGGCGCAGAAGACCGCGTCGCTGAAGATCCTCTATGATGTCGCCGCCGAGATCGCACGCGCCGAGAGTCTAGACGCACTGCTCCTGCGCTTTCTGCGCACCTTAAAGGAGATGGTCAACGGCCGTGCGGCCACAGCACGGTTGGTGGCACCGGATGGCAGCCCGCGACTTGTCGGCTCGATCGGCCTCAATGATGATCTGGTGCGCGAGCAGGATATGGCGCCAGTCGACCTCTGTCTCTGTGGCACCGTGCTCTGCCCGGGCGAGATCGTCTGCGACAATGACCTGCGCTACTGTTCGCGGGTCTATGGCCGGCGCATGTTCGATAGCGATGAGCTGGAAGTGGTGACCGTGCCGCTCAAGCATCATGATGAGCTGCTTGGGGCCTACTCGATCTTCATCGAACGCTCTGGGATCAGCCGGCGCGAGGATATCCTCGACCTACTGGCGACCATCGGCCAGCATATCGGTGTGGCGATCGCCAAGTATCGCTCTGATCATGAGGCGCAGCGCCTATCGATCCTAGAGGAGCGCAGCTCGCTCGCCCATGAGCTGCACGATTCGCTGGCACAGACCCTGGCCAGCCTGCGCTTGCAAGTGCGTATGCTAGCGGATGCGCTCTCGGGACATGAGATCCCGGACGAGGCGCGGGCCGACCTGTCGCGGATTCGCAATGGCATCGATGAGGCGCATGGTGAGCTGCGCGAGCTGCTCGGCAGCTTTCGGGCGCCCTTGGATCGGCGTGGGCTGGTGCCGACGCTCGAAGAGATCACCCGCCGCTTTGGTCAGCGCACCGGCATCCATGCCGCCTTTCAGATGGGCTGTCGGCCGTTCGACCTGTCCGCCGCCGAGGAGCTGCAGATCATGCGGATTGTCCAGGAAACCTTAACCAATGTGCGTAAGCATGCACAGGCACAGACGGTTCGTGTGTTGCTGACCCGGGAGCAGACCGGCGAGTACGTGCTGTTGATCGAGGATGATGGCGTTGGCTTCAGCACCCCGCGGCGCAGTGGCCATCCGGGCGAGCATATCGGTCTGTCGATCCTCGAGGAGCGGGCACGACGGATCGGTGCGGCGTTGCATATCGAGAGTGAGCCAGGCGAGGGCACCCGTGTCGAGCTGGTCTTCAATCCGAGCGCTCGCAGCGCCGCAACCGGGCAGGTGAGCTGATGCGCGTCTTGCTGATCGACGACCACGCCCTGTTTCGGATCGGCCTGCTCGAACTGCTGGAGCGGCGTGGGATTGAGGTGATCGACGCGGTGGGCGATAGCGATGTTGGGCTACGCCTGGCGCGGGACTGCGCACCGGATGTGGTGCTGATGGATCTGCGGATGCCCGGTGAGAATGGCATCGATCTGGTGCGTAAGATGCAGCGCGAGGGCATCGATCGACGGGTCGCGATGCTGACCACCAGCACCGATGAGCAGGATGTGGTTGAGGCGCTGCAGGCGGGCGTGAACGGCTATCTGCTCAAGGACATGGAGCCGGATGAGCTGGTGGCGGCGCTGCAAGGGATCATCGCCGGACAGACCATCGTCGCACCCGAGCTGACTGGCGCTTTAGCGCGCGCGGTTCGGCAAGAATCAGTGATGCCAGCGGATGAGCCCGCAGTGACCTTCTCGGACTTGACGCCGCGCGAGATGGAGATCCTCTGCCACCTAGCGGGAGGCCAGAGCAATAAGGCCATCGGCAACGAGCTCGGTATCTCCGAGGGCACCGTGAAATTGCACGTGAAGTCGATCCTGCGCAAGCTGAAGATGCGCTCGCGCGTCGAGGCCGCTGTTCTGGCCGTCGAGCAGGGGCTCTGTGATCGATCATAAGGCGATGGCTGATCAATCTCATGCCAAACGACGCTTCGGCGCAATCCGGGCCGGGATGTTTCGGCAATCGCCTAAGCTAGCACAATCAAACAACTGAGTAGCAATGAAGAACTTTTTGGAACTGATCAAGAGCTGTCTGACCGATGTCCGCGAGATCATGCCCTGGGATCTCGAGGAGCGGCTCGAGGCCAATCCTGATCTCTTGATCTTGGACGTGCGTGAGCCGACCGAATTCGACGCCATGCATATCGCCGGCTCGATGAACGTGCCGCGCGGCATCCTGGAGTCGGCCTGCGAGTGGGATTATGAGGAGACCGAGCCTGAGCTGGTGCGTGCGCGCGATCGCGAGATCGTGGTGGTGTGTCGCTCCGGCAATCGCAGCATCCTCGCCGCGCACTCGTTGCAGGTGCTTGGCTACACTCATGTCGTCTCGTTGCAGACTGGCGTGGCCGGTTGGAAGGATTATGATCAGCCGCTGGTCGACAGCGAGGGCAAGGACGTCGATCTGGATGAGGCCGACGTCTACTTCACGCCCAAGCTGCGCCCGGATCAGCGGCGACCAGCGGATGAGATGAGCCGATAGCTGATCGCCCGCCCGCTCAGGAATCACAAGGATCGCTATGCGATCACGCTGGGGCGATCCTCGGCGGGCGAGCGATGATGACTAAACCGCGTCCAGTTTGGGATGTGCAATTTTGACCGCACCTGCTGCGGAAAAATTACGTTTCTGTCTCTAGACGCGGTTTAGGCGCTAGCCAGGTAGCTCAGGTTGGCCTGATCGAATGGCCGAGCCGCAATACCCAGGCGCGTAAGACCATCGTCGCTGCAGGTATTGCCGGCCAGCAACATCCTTAGCTGATCGCGGGTTACCGGGAACCAGCTGAAGCGGCCAAGTACCGCCGCGACCGGCTCCAGGATCAACGCTGGTGCCGGCAGCATCAACTTTGACTTGCCGCTGGCGGTTGCCAGTGCCTGCAGGATCTCCTTCCAGCTTGGGCTGTCTGGTCCGCACAGCGCGTAGGTTTGCCCGATCGTCTCCTCGCGGGTCAGCGCCGTCGTAAAGGCGGCAGCGACGTCTTCGACATGGACCGGCGCCAGACGAAAGCCCCCCGCATTCAAGGGTGAGACACCGGCAAAGAACAGTAGCGCTGGCAAGGGACTGTCGATCAGCTCGGCCTTGAGCTGGGTGCAGAACTCCATCCGGCCGCGCGGCGGGCCAAAGATGACCGAAGGGCGAAAGATAGTCCACTGCAGGCTCGACTGCTTGAGTCGATCCTCGGCTGCTAGCTTGGTGGTCTGATAGGGGGTTTGATCGTCAGGTGATGCTGAATCGATGCCGTTCGCGCTCATCAACAGGAAGCGGTTGACCCCGAGTTCTTCGGCGATGCCGATGCTACGCTCGGCGCCGCGTCGCTGCATGGCGTCGAAGGTGATGCCCTGTTGTGGCAGCTCACGCAGGATGCCGATCAGGTAGATGGCGGCCTCGGTACCACTGAGGCAGTCGCGAATGTCGGTCTCGTTGGCTACATCGCCGGGGATGGCCGTGCAGCTCGGGTGCGAGGTCAACTTGTGCTCGCTGCCGGGCCGCAGCAGCACCCGCAGCTCATGGCCGGCCTGCAATAAGGCGTCGATGATGTAGCTGCCGACAAAGCCGGTTCCGCCGATGATTCCAATCTTCATCAGAGTCTCCTGGGTTGGGTGGTGAGGTGCTCATTCATGCACTGACCTGAGGTAGGCTGACGCCAAAGGCAAGCTCGACTGCATCTCAGGCTGTGGTGTTGAGCTGGCTGTCTAGATAATGTACGGGCTAATTGATTAGAAAACGAGTGTTGTAAAGCTGCTGAAGCGCCGTGACTCTCTGTGTCTTCTCAATGTTTAGATGCTTTAAGGAGACCTAGGGTGGCTAACACAACTCTCATCATCGGCGGCAGCTCAGGCATCGGCGCTGCATTGGTCGCATCGCTCGCAGAGCAGGGCCATCAGGTCATACAGCTGTCGCGGGAGCCGGAGAAGGGGCAGGATGCCGCGAATATCCGTGGTGTCCGCTGGGATGCGCTGAGCGAGCGATTCCCGAGCGAGGCTCTGCCTGAGCGGCTCGATGGCCTGGTCTACTGCCCGGGTAGTATCCGGTTGAAGCCCTTTGCTCGCCTGCGCGAGCAGGAGCTTCGGGAGGATTTTGAGCTGAACCTGATGGGTGCTGTGCGCGCGCTGCAGGCATCGCAGGAGGCTCTCAAGCGCAGCGATCAGGCCTCCGTGGTGCTGTTTAGTACTGTTGCCGTTGGTACCGGTATGCCTTTTCATACCTCGGTCGCCGCGGCAAAGGGCGCGGTCGAGGGGCTGATGCGCTCGCTGGCTGCCGAATGGGCACCAGCGATCCGGGTCAACGCGATTGCACCGACCATCACCGATACACCCTTAGCGAGTCGCCTGCTGAGCAGCAAAGACAAACAGCAGGCGGCGGCTGAGCGACATCCACTCAAGCGAATCGGATCAGCGGCCGAACTGGCAGGGGTCGCGCGTTGGCTGCTGACCGAAGCGAGCCTGGTGACTGGTCAGGTGATCAGGGTCGATGCAGGGCTATCCTCTCTCCGAATGCTTTGACATGTGGAGAGCGATGCTTGGGCGTGAGCGACGAGCGGTGATTGCTAGGTGCTTGCGGCAGGCAAGGTCGCGGGGGATGGCGTCGCCTGCTGAGGTCGTCGCGCACCCAGTCGGCGCAGTTTCGATTTCAGGCTGGTGAAGGCGGATTTGATCGATTCCTCGGCCTTTTTTTGCGCCTCACGGACGATGATCTGCTGTCGCTCGGGCGAGGTGACGACGAGCTCGAAGCGGACTCGGTGGCCGTTGAGCTGGTCAAATTCTTCGGCGATACGTGCCCCGATCTCGTAGTCGCGGCCAGGGAAGCTGGATTGAATCGCCTGTGCCTGCTGATTGATCAGGCGCTTGATGCGCTTATCCAACGCAAGAAAGTCTCCAGAAATTCTAACGCTCATTCACTACCTCATTGAATGGGACCAGTGCGTTCGCCGCTGTGATGAGGCGTCGCAGTGGTCGCCCAGCCCTGTGCTTGTAACGTCATCGCAGTACGCGCAGGGTTTGGGCTCCGATAGGGACTCGATTAATTAGCTACGGGTCCGTTCAGGCCTGGCTCCGCTCCTGAGAACAATGCTCATCACGGAGGATTGGGATCAAGGGGGCCCTGCCGGTTGCTTAATCCTATCCCTCAACTGCTTCAGGTTTTGAGGGCCACTGTGGGTCGACAAGCGGGAGGTGGACAGCTGCTAAGCGCGATCAGCACCGCTATACCAGGTTAATGCTGAGGCCCTGCCAGTGACTTAAATAGGAGTGGCCTTCGGCCTTCTGGCTCATCTTCTTGCGGACAGTGTCACCGGTTCAACGGCCAACAGCTGTTTGAGTGCAGAGAGATTGCCGGAGGTGCCATTGGTTATAGGTGTTCCTCTGGGGCCGATACCGCGAAAGGGGTTGGGCGGCGGCGGGTTTAGACCTCTCCATTGACCATCAAACCATAGCACAAAATTGGTGGTTTCACACCTGGATTTCTAGGGCTCGCTCGCCTCGACCCTGGACGCTTTCAGCCAAGCATGTCGTGTAGGTGCAATTCCATGATTTTCATCTGGTGTTACAAGGGGGGGTGGTGCGAACTTTGTCGCTCAACGACTCTCGAACAGGGTGAGCTTCGCTGAAGCTCTCTGACTCCTTGTCGTGTTCCCCGCCTTTGGCGGGGTTTTTTTTTGTCGGAGCGCGAAGCACCTAAAAACGCCGCTCAGGGCTTGTGCAAGGTCTGCTCTAGGTCGGAGAGTCGTTGCTTCAGTTCGATCAGCTCGGCGCGCCAGCCCTTGACGGCCTTGCTCAGTGCGGGGAGTTGGGCAAGGGCTGCGAGCTCGCGCAATGTCTGCTTCATCGGTCGAGCGGGGGTGCCAAAGACCCTTGCCCCAGCCGGCACGTCTTTGGTGACGCCGGCTTGTCCGCCAATCTGCGCACCGGCGCCGATCTCGAGATGATCTGAGATGGCGACTTGGCCGGCGACGACTGTGCCCGTGCCCAGGCGGCTGCTGCCGGCGACGCCAGACTGGCTGACCAGGATGACGTGGGCACCGATGTCGGTGTTATGGGCGATCTGTACCAGATTGTCGATCTTGGTGCCGCGTCGAATGCGGGTTTCGCCGAGCGTGGCGCGGTCTAGGCAGCAATTGCAGCCGATCTCGACCTGATCCTCGATGACGACACGCCCAAGCTGCGGCACCTTGCGATGCGCGCTGCCGTCCCAAACAAAGCCGAAGCCATCACCACCAATCACTGCGCCCGAGTGCAGGAGACAGTGGTTGCCGATCTCGCAGTCGCGCTGGATGGTGACATTGGCATCGAGGGTACAGTCGGCACCGATGAGGACATTGTCCTCAATGACAGAGCCGGCACCGATCACTGAGCCTGGGCCGATGCTGACATCGGCACCGATCACCGCGTTCGGCCCGACACTGACTGCATCGGCGAGTTTGGCACTCGGCTCGATCACCGCGCTCGGATGGATACCTGCAGCGCTGCGCCTGGGCAAAAAACGCTCAGCGATGCTGAAGAAGCGCTCTCTAGGGCGCGTGGTGCGGAGCAGCTCAGTGCCGGCAATGGTCGGGAAGTCAGGCGGGACGATGACCGCGCCGGCGCGGCTTGCACGAACCGCCTCGGCTTGATCTGGATGCTCGGCGAAGCAGAGATCGCCTGGGCCAGCGAGGCTCAGGGTATTGACGCCGGTAAATCCGCTGACTCTGGCTTGACTGATGGCTGCCCCGGTGCGGGCTGCTTCAGTGTCGGCTGGATCCTCGTTGGCTGGATCGGACTCGGCTCGGGCAGCTGGGGCGATGGCCTCCATGGGGGCTTCCGGCGGTGAGATCTCGAGCAGGTCGCAGAGCAGATTGAAATCGAGGACCATGATGGTCTCCTTCTGTCGTCTTGGAGATTGAGTACCGATGCCTGAAGGTGACACCGTTACGAAGCTCGCGCTGTTTCTGGATCAGGCGTTGGCCGGGCAGCCAATCCAGTCGCTGCGGCTGCATCCGGCCTTTGGTGCCTCCGCAGGTCCGGCATGCGTCGAGCAGGTTCGCGCGCGGGGCAAGCATCTCTATATTGCCCTGGATCAGGGGCGAGTGCTGCGCAGCCACTTAGGACTTTATGGGAGCTGGCATCGCTATCGTGCCAATGAGCCATGGCGCCGGCCGCGTCGACAGGCCTCGATCCTGCTGCGCGCCTCAGATTGGGATTATGTCTGTTTCAACGCCAAGGAGGCCGAGTGGCTCGAGCAAGGCAGTTTTCGCCTCGCAGACCAACAACAGCGGCTGGGCAAGGACTTGATCAGTGAGCAGATTGATGCTTCTCAAATCTTGACGCGGGCACGGCAGCTGCTGTCGCCGACAACCCTGATGGTTGATGTGCTCCTGGATCAGCGAATCGCGGCAGGGATTGGCAATGTCTATAAATCTGAGCTTCTGTTTCTTAAACGGCACTCGCCGCTAGCGACCCTAGGCAGCCTCAGCGATGCGGCCTTGGCTGCCCTCTATGAGCAGGCCGCTAGGCTGTTGCGGGCCAATCTGGGGGGCGGCCCGCGCAGGACCCGCTTCGAGCGCGATCGGCGTGGTGATCTCTGGGTCTATGGGCGTCGTGATCTGCCTTGCCTGCACTGCGCGATGCCGATTCGGCGCGCCATCTTGGGAGCACAGCCACGCTCGACCTATTGGTGTGAGCGCTGCCAAGGCGCCGCGGGGAGAGGCTCTGCCGCCCGGTGACGTTGCTCATTCGAAGAGATCTTGAAAGGCATTGGCGAAACGTTTGTAGGCATCCCAGCCGTCCTTATCCATGACCTGATCGATGATCCAGCGGTTTTCTTCTTCGCGGCCCATGAGCTGCTGGATCTCGAAGCCGAGATGGCGCAGGAAGGGGTAGGTTGGGCCTTCATCGTCGAGCTGAAATTCGGCGTATTCTTCGGAGCGGGCGTTGAGTCGGCTCAGGAAGGGCGAGCCATAGTCGCCAGGGCCGAGCAGGTCTTGGCTATTGTCCTGCACATGCTCGACCAGTTTCTTCGCGAAGGCGGTGATCAGGTCACGGCGTTGCGTGTCGTCGAGCAGACCATGACTGAGCCGGTCGGCGATCTGGATCAGGAATACGAGATATTCCTGGATCACCTCGAGGCGTTGGGCGTCGTCGCGATAGACGAAGCGCTCACAGTGCAGCGAGATCGCCTTGTCGACGGCGATTCGCCAGCCGATGAAGGCGAGGGCGCCACCGATCTCGCTGAGCGAGCGCTGTTGCTCGTCATTCCACCAATGACTCTTGATGCGTAACGCCATGCAGGACTCCGGGTTGTTAAACTCGACCCTAACTGAGGCAAAGTCGGCCTATCTCAAGCGGTCTGATGCAGTTCGCTTTTGATCCGCACAGCTCGGCGGTACACTCTATCCATTCACCCTTCCTTAAATCAGAGGTCTCCGTGGTCGCCCCGCAGCCGAGTTTCCGCCGTATCGAGCGGCTCCCCCCCTATGTCTTCAATATCGTCAACGAGTTGAAGGCGGCGGCCCGAGCACGAGGTGAGGACATCATCGACTTCGGCATGGGTAATCCCGATCAGCCGACGCCGCAGCACATCGTTGACAAGCTCGTCGAAGCCGCGCAGCGACGCGATACCCATCGCTACTCTGTCTCTCGTGGCATCCCGCGGTTGCGCCGAGCGATCTCGCGCTGGTATCTGGATCGCTTCGATGTCGAGCTTGATCCAGACACTGAGGCGATCGTGACCATCGGCTCCAAGGAGGGCCTGGCGCATCTGGCGCTTGCGACCATGAGTGCTGGCGATACCGTGCTGGTGCCAAATCCGGCCTATCCGATTCATCCTTACGGCTTCATCATCGCCGGTGCCGACGTGCGTCATGTGCGGCTGACGCCTGAAGTCGACTTTTTCGACGAGCTGCGCCGGGCGATCCTTGATTCTTGGCCGCGGCCGAAGATGCTGGTGCTGAATTTCCCGGGTAATCCAACCACCCAGTGCGTGGATCTGGCGTTCTTCGAGCAGGTGGTCGAGATCGCCCGCGAGCACGGCATCTGGGTGGTGCACGACATTGCCTATGCCGATATCGTCTTCGATGGCTACAAGGCGCCGTCGATCCTGCAGATCCCGGGTGCAAAGGAGATCGCGGTCGAGTTCTTCTCGATGTCGAAGAGCTATAACATGCCAGGCTGGCGCATCGGCTTCATGTGCGGGAATCCGCAGCTGATCGCGGCCTTGGCGCGGATCAAGTCGTACCTCGATTACGGCACCTTTACACCGATCCAGGTTGCGGCCATCCATGCCTTAGAGTCACCGCAGAACTGTGTCGCCGAGATCCGGGATATGTATCAGGGCCGCCGTGATTGTCTCTGCGATGGCTTGAACGAGGCGGGCTGGGCGGTCGAGCGCCCGAAGGCGACCATGTTCGTTTGGGCGCGCATCCCTGAGGCCTATCGTGAGCTGGGCTCGCTGGAGTTCTCAAAGAAGCTCTTGCGCGATGCCAAGGTTGCGGTCTCGCCGGGTGTTGGCTTTGGCGACTATGGCGATGATCATGTGCGCTTCAGTCTGATCGAGAACGAGCATCGAACCCGCCAGGCGGTTCGCGGCATCAAGCAGATGTTCCGTGAGGATGCCCGTGCGGGTTAGCAACACGCAATCTGAACATCATGCGCGGCGGTGTCGCCGCAATCAGCGATAAGCACGAGGAGAACCTATGGAACCGGTCAAGATCGGTCTGCTGGGCTTGGGCACTGTTGGTGGTGGAAGCGTGACAGTCCTGACGCGTAACGCCGATGAGATCGCGCGCCGAGCCGGGCGTGCCATTCAGATCAGGCACGCCGCTGCGCGTCAGTATGATCCAACTCGGATCGAAGGGCTGGAGCAGATCGGGCGTATCAGCGACGATGCCTTTGCGGTCGTCGATGATCCTGAAGTCGAGATCGTCATCGAGCTGATTGGCGGCTACTCGCCGGCGCGCGAGCTGGTGCTGAAGGCGATCGAGAACGGCAAGCACGTGGTCACTGCCAACAAGGCGCTGATCGCCCTGCATGGCAACGAGATCTTCGCCGCAGCCCAGGCCAAGGGCGTGATGGTCGGGTTCGAGGCCGCGGTGGCCGGCGGTATCCCGATCATCAAGGCGGTGCGTGAGGGGCTGGCTGCGAATCGGATCGAATGGATCGCTGGCATCATCAACGGCACCG
This sequence comes from Halochromatium sp., assembly GCA_010912705.1. Taxonomy (GTDB): domain Bacteria; phylum Pseudomonadota; class Gammaproteobacteria; order Chromatiales; family Chromatiaceae; genus Lamprobacter. The sequence continues at coordinate 42,869 of POWB01000003.1, read as the reverse complement.
GCAATTTCATCCTCACCGAGATGCGCGACAAGGGCCGCGACTTTGCCGATGTATTGGCCGAGGCGCAGCGGCTTGGCTATGCCGAGGCGGACCCGACCTTCGATGTCGAGGGTATCGACGCGGCGCATAAGCTGACCATCCTCGCCTCGCTGGCCTTCGGCATCCCACTACAGTTCGACAAGACCTTCACCGAGGGCATCTCGCAGGTCGAGCCGCAGGATGTCGCCTTTGCCGCTGAGCTGGGCTATCGCATCAAGCATCTCGGGATCACTCGGCGCACGGCTGCGGGCATCGAGATGCGCGTGCATCCGACCCTGATCCCGCATCGGCGATTGATCGCCAATGTTGACGGCGTGATGAACGCGGTGCTGGTCAAGGGCGACGCGGTTGGGCCAACCCTGTACTACGGCGCTGGTGCTGGTGCCTTGCCGACGGCCTCAGCGGTCGTCGCCGACGTGGTCGACCTGGTGCGCGCGCTGACCACCGACCCGACCAACCGGGTGCCGCACCTGGCGTTCCAGCCCGGCGAGCTGGCCGATACTCCGGTGCTGCCGATCGATGCCATCGAGACCGCCTACTATCTGCGCATCACCGCGCTGGACCGTCCTGGTGTGATGGCGAGCATTGCCGGCATCCTGAGCGAGGAGGGGATCAGCATCGAGGCGATCAAGCAGAAGGAGCCGGCTGAGGGCGAGACCACGGTGCCCTTGATCCTGCTCACGCACCGCATCGAAGAGGCGGCGATGAACCGCGCTATTGCGCGCATCGAGGCCTTCGATGGTATCTCAGGCAAGGTGGTGCGCATCCGCATGGAAGGTCTCGAGGGTTGAGCTTGGCAGCTAAGGCGAGCATCCAGAGAAGCGAAGCCTCTGTGTGCTTGCATCTCGGATAACGAAGAGAAATCGCCTTGAGGCTCGCAGGCTTGCACGATCGGCATCGCAACCCAACCTAGCCGATACTCTAGAAAACCGGGTCAGAACGACCCACCGACAAGCGAGCAGCAAAGACGATGGAAACCGAAGCAGTAGCAACGCTGATCCGTCATGGCCTTCCCGGGGCTGAGGTTGAGGTGACGGGTGACGGGAGCCACTTCGAGGCGGTTGTGGTCAGCGAGGCTTTTAGTGGTCTGACCCCGATTAAGAAGCAGCGACTGGTGATGGATACTGTGAAGGCTCAGATCGCCTCTGGCGAGCTTCATGCGTTGTCGATCAAGACCTTGACGCCGGAGAAGGATGAGGGATGAGGGATGAGGGATGAAGGATGAGGGATGAATTTAGGCCGGGTTTGTCGTCGGGTGCTCGATTTGGGTTGCGGTGAGCGCGCTTTCTGGTGGGAAGTGGCAGCTGAACTGAGCGCCCTGACCTGGCTCGCTGGCAACCACGAGCCGTGCATGATGGCGGCTGAGGACGTGCTTGACGATGGCGAGCCCGAGGCCGGTGCCTCCTGACTCGCGTGAGCGCGCCTTGTCGACCCGGTAGAAGCGTTCGGTCAAGCGAGGGATGTGTTTGGATGCGATCCCGGGGCCATCATCGGTCACCTTGAAGACCGGGCCGCTTTCGGTCTGCGACCAGCTCAGCTGGATCTGGCTGCCAGCCGGGGTGTGCTTCACGGCGTTGAACAGGATGTTGGAGAAGGCGCTACGCAGCTCGCTGTCTTTGCCGAGCAGCATCAACTCAGTGTCAATGTCGATCTGGAACCGATGCCGGCCACCGCTGAGCGCGGAGGCGTCAGCAACGATCTGCTCTAGCTCGTAGGGGACATCCACCTTGTCGATATCGACGGCCTCCTCGTCCATCTCCAGACGCGACAGGGTCAACAGATCTTCGATGATGCTGCGCATGCGCTCGGCCTGATGTTGCATCAGGTTGAGTGGCCGACGGTGACCAGCCGGCGTCTGGGCCGAGTCTGCGAGGGTTTCTAAGAATCCGGTGATCACGGTCAAGGGCGTGCGTAGCTCGTGCGAGGCATTGGCGACGAAGTCACGTCGGATCAGATTGAGATGGAAGATCTTGGTGATATCGCGGCCGACCACCAAACGCTGCTTCTTGCGCTCACCGAAGGGCGCGACGCGAACGCTGAGCATGATGGAGCGGTTGTGTGCAGGGGCAACCTCGAGTGGGCGGCCATATTCGCCAGCGACGATGTAGTTGCTGAGATCCGGATGCTCGAAGACCTCGGACAGGGGCTTGCCATCGTCGCTTGGCCAATGCAGATCCATCAACACTTGCGCAGCCGGGTTGGCCCATTCGATGCAACGATTCTTGTCGAGCACCACCAGGGCATCTGGCACTGAGTTGGCGGCCTCGCGAAAACGGCGAAAGAAGCGCAGCTGACGTTTCCGGCCCTTGCGACCGCGCTGCTGGTACTGGCCGATGGCACGATAGATGTCGCCCCAGATGCCGCTTGGAAAGGGTGGTACCAGGCGATGTTGGCGACGTATCAGGCGTGCGAGTCGAAACAGGTTCCAGGCATGGCGCAAGAGCAATGGGAGGAGGGCGATGAGCAGCGATTCGGCCCAACCGATACCAAACCAAATCAGTAGGCTGGCAGCGAGTCCGCCGGCGATAAGGAGCCCTAGCTCAAAAGCCGCTCCGGCTCTCATGGTGCGCTGTCCATGAGTCACGCCTCACTTGTCCGAGAAACGGTATCCAACACCGCGAACCGTTTGTAGCAGGCGGTCGTGACCGGTCTTTTCGAGGGCCTTACGCAGACGACGGACATGCACATCGACAGTGCGCTCTTCGACATAGACCTGGTCGCCCCAGACCTGATCGAGCAGCTGCGAGCGATTGAAGGCACGGTCGGCATGGGTCATGAAGAAGTGCAAGAGGCGATACTCAGTCGGGGCGATGTCGACGGCAATACCGTTCGCGCTGACCCGGTGGCTAATATTATCGATGGTGAGGCCACCGATCTCGGTCTGGTCGCTGACTTCGTCGGGCTTGCTGCGCCGTAACACAGCCTTCACCCGTGCCACCATCTCGCGCGGAGAGAAGGGCTTGGTGATGTAATCATCGGCGCCGGTATCGAGTCCCTTGACCCGGTCCTCCTCCTCGCCCCGCGCACTGACCATGATGATGGGGATGTTGCGCGTCTTTTGGCTCTGTTTCAGCTGTGCAGCAAGCTCGAGCCCGGAGCGCCCGGGCAACATCCAATCGAGCAGCACCAAGTCCGGCTCCTCGGCAAAAAGTTTGCGCGCCTCATCGGCATGGCCGGCCTCGAGCACACGGAATCCGCCCTCCTCGAGCGCAAAGCGCATCACCTCGCGGATATCGGGCTCGTCGTCGACGATCATTACGGTTGGCATAGGCAGTGTCCCGCGGCGATTACTCCGATTGCTGCGGGGCATTCTATGTCGAGGGCATGACAGTAGCGTTACCGCGGCGGCTGCTCCTGTATCTGTCAGTCGATCGGCTCGAAATCGATCCCTCGCAGCTGCAGCCAAGGATGCCTCTCGTTACGTTGTTTGGCGTTATTGTGGCTGATCAATCGCTGATCAGTGGCAATAGATGGTCTTTGGCCTTTGCCTTGAGAGGGCGCTGGTAATATTCTGTCACCTTGGCTGCACTGCCACTAGGTTCTTAAATTGTGCGCTGACGAACCGACTGACGATCTGGCTGAGGGTGCCCGACGCCCGATGTTTCAAGGCAAGATAATCGACGTGGGGGTCGAGCGTGTGCGCTTGCCCAACGGTCGCTGCATCGACCTCGAGGTGATCCGCCATCCTGGCGGTGCGGCTGCGGTCGCGATCGATGACCGGCGTCGCGTTTGTCTGCTGCGGCAGTACCGCCACGTCGCTGGAGGCTGGCTCTGGGAGCTCCCTGCCGGCAAGCTCGATCCTGGCGAAGGTCCGGCTGCAACCGCTGAGCGTGAGCTGGCAGAGGAGGCCGGGCTGGTCGCAGCGACCTGGGACTCGCTCGGTCGTTTGCATAGCTCGCCTGGCGTCTTTGCTGAAGTGATCCATCTCTACCTGGCGCGTGGTCTGAGTGAGGTCGACCTAGGCCATGGTGCTGACGAAGTGATCGAGGTGCACTGGATTGCCCTTGACCAAGTGCTTGAGTGGTGTCTGAACGGCACCATTACTGACGCTAAGACACTGGTTGGGCTGTACCGGGCGGCTGCCTTCCTGCGGCAGGCCAGCGAGCTGCCGTCGGATGGCCCGATCGCAGTGGTGGCCGATTAAGCGGATCGGTCAGGATCTGTGCTTGCTCGTCTGCTGACGAGCAGCTACTAAGGTTGTAGCCCATCCATTCGTTCATCGGGGCTCAGTGGAAGAGCGCCACTACTGAGCGCGACTACTGATCACGTGAGGCTTCTGCGATGCTCTGGCTGATTCTTGGACTGATTTTGTTTCTCGGGGTGCATTCGGTATCGATCATCGATGCTGACTTGCGTTACCGAATGGTCGCGCGGCTCGGGGAGCTGCCTTGGAAGGCCCTCTATGGGCTCATCGCGCTACTGGGCCTCTATCTGATTGTCATCGGCTACGGCCAGGCTCGTCTCGCGGTTGATCCAGTCATCCTCTACCAGCCACCGGTCTGGATGCGTCATATCACCTTGCTGCTGATGCTACCGGTGTTTGTGCTGCTACTGGCAGCCTACCTGCCTGGGCGGATTCAGCGGGCGACCAAGCATCCGATGCTGCTGGCCACTAAGGTCTGGGCATTGGCCCATCTGCTCGCCAACGGAACCTTAGCCGATCTGCTGCTGTTTGGCAGCTTTCTGGCCTGGGCGGTTGCCGACCGCATCTCGGTTAAGCGCCGTGCGCCGATCCCGGTGCCGGGGGCGCCAGCAGGGCGATTCAACGACTGGATCGCGCTGGGAGGAGGGTTAGGGCTCTACCTGTTGTTCTTGCTCTGGGCGCATAAGGCACTCTTTGGAGTGGCGCCGATCGGTTGAGCGGACCGATTACTCAGCGCGAACCTAGCTTATCGAACAGATGCAGAAGGCTTAACAGCGGATAGCGTAGGGTCATGCGTGGCCCTGCATAGCGCATCACCTCGACCACGCGTGGTCGCAGCTGCTTGCTATAGCAGTGCACTCGGCATTGATTACAGGGCTGCTTCAGCTCGCCAAACACGCAGTTGTCGAGACGCTGATGGGCGTAGCGCAGCAACTGACTGCAGTCGCCACAGAGTTGCTGGGGATCGCCGTGGTTGGCATGGTGATCGCGGCAGTAGATGCTGAGCATGGCCGCAATGGTGCGTTTCTCACGTCGTATACGCCGTCCACTGTTGGCTGGGCGCAGCCGTGGTCGCTCGCCTGATTGGGCGCTGGGCTTGACGGGTTTGCTTGGGCGTTGGACGGGCATCTGCATGCGGCTATTATCGAAAAAACGCACCAAAGCGGTTTGATAATTGTCAATAAAGGGTGACAGGCATTATCGATCACTAAACTGGCCCTCTAGTTGTCTTGAGTGAGACCCCTTCCTATGCATCACCTCGTTGTTTCACTCGGCGTTCTGATCCTGTTGCTGCTTGCTGGCTGCGCCTCACAGCCTTATCCCCCGCTGGCATCGGATAGCTCCAGATTCAGCGGCACTGGCGGAGAGCCTGCCCTGGTGAGACCGAGCGAGCAGATGAGCGGCAAGGCCCCGAGCACTGAGTCATCGTCTGCAGCAGCCGTCTCGCAGGAGGTCAATCCGCCTCCGCCAGACCCGGCGGCATTGCCCAGTGCCAATAAGCGCCAGCTCGACATTCGGCTAGCGACTCAGCGCTTCAATTATTTCGAGGACGATCAACTGGTCTGGACCGGCCCCATCTCTTCAGGAACGACAGAGCATCCGACCCCTAGGGGCAGCTTTCAGGTGCGCTCGAAGGACATCAACAAGCGCTCAGGCAGCTACACAAACTATTTTGATCAACCAACACCGATGCCCTATTCGCTCCAGTTCAGCGGTCCCTATTTTGTTCATGAGGGTTATGTGACCGGTCGTCCTGAATCCCATGGCTGCGTCCGGCTGCGACACGAGGATGCGAAGTTCGTCTACTCACGGATGCATCTCGGTGATCGCATTGTGGTTGCCGATTAAGCTATAGGCCAGAGGTCCGTTTATACTGGGAGCTGATCAGGCTCGACTCCAGATTCACCCTAACAGGCGGTCACCGCTCAGCCTAGCCGCCCCGGATATCGACATGTTTTGGACCAACGTTTTTCTCGCGCTCGCCTTCCTCGCCATGATCGTCGGTTTCGTCTGGCTGTTTCGCGATGGCGAGGGGCCGGCGCAGCAACCAGCGATCATGCGCAAGCCCCAGCCTAAGTCAGAGCCGTTGTCGACCGATGAGACTTCGACTTCGGCCGATGTGGCATCGGCTGAGGGTAAAGATCGGGCTTAGCCGCTAGGGCCAATGCAAGGACAGGCGAAAACGACGAGATGATCCGCCTCAAGGCGAATACCGATGCGCTCGCCGACCGCATGCCGATGATGGCTCGGCACCAGACAGAGCACCTCTGAGCCGCTCTCGAGCTGCAGCGTATAGAGAAACTCAGCGCCCCGAAAGGCGCGCTCGATGATGGTCGCCTGACGCGCGCTGGACTCGTCATACAAGATGTCATCTGGGCGAATCAGAACCTCGGCCTGGCTACCAGGCTCGAGTCCATGTGGCTGCGAGCCACTGATCCGGCCAAGCTCGGTGCGCACCTGCTGGGCATCGAGCACGCTCGCCGGCAGCAGCGCGCCTTGGCCGATGAAGTCAGCGACGAAACGATCGGCCGGCTCATGATAGAGCCCAAAGCCAGTGCCCCATTGGTGCACTTCGCCCGCATTCAGCACCCCGATCATGTCCGCCATGGCGAAGGCCTCGAGCTGATCGTGGGTGACCAGAATGGCGGTCACCTCTTCGCGCTTGAGCATGGTACGCACCTCGCGCGCTAGCTGTTCGCGCAGCTCGGCATCCATGCTCGAGAACGGCTCATCTAGCAGCAAGATGTCTGGACGTGGCGCCATGGCCCGTGCGAGCGCGACCCGCTGTTGCATACCGCCTGAGAGCTCATGCGGAAAAACCCCAGCGGCCTGACTCAGTCCGACCAGCTCCAGCAGCTCGCCGACGCGTGCGCGTCGCTGTTGGCTGCTCAGCGCGCGCAGGCCAAAGCCGACGTTGCGCGCCACGGAGAGGTGTGGGAACAAGGCAAAATCTTGAAACACCATGCCGATATGCCGGCGCTCAGGCGGCAGCATCCAGCCAGGCTTGGCGACGCGCTGGCCGCGGATCAGGATCTCGCCCCGGCTCACCGGCTCGAAACCGGCGATGGCGCGCAGCAAGGTAGTCTTGCCGCAGCCGCTAGGCCCGAGCAGGCAGCCAATGGTGCCCGTCTCAAGCACGAAGCTGACGTTGCTGACGATGGTGGTCTCGCCGTAAGCAACATCGACCTCGCGCACGGCTAAGCGAACCCTTGGCTCTGTTGGCTCCGTTGGCTCCGTTGGCTCCGTTGGCTTTGGCTGTAGGAACTCTGTCATGTCTGCTGTTGTCTACGCGCTGGCGCGAAACCCTTTCTTAGGGACGCTCATTCAAGGGTGCTCCTAGCGGGTGATGAATGACGGGCATCTGCCAATCGGCGGCAAGGACGCACGGCGGATCAAACACTGGCGCGCGAGCGGGTGATGGAGCGGCTCAGGATGATCACCGGGATCAGGCCAGCAACGACGATGGTCAGGGCCGCTGGGCCAGAATCGGCCAGACGCTCATCGGAGGCTAGCTCATAGGCACGCACCGCGAGGGTATTGAAATTGAACGGGCGCAGGATCAGTGTCGCCGGTAGCTCTTTCAGTACATCGACGAAGACCAACAGCAGCGCGGTGAGCAGGCTGCCTTGGAGCATCGGGATATGGATACGGCGCAGCACCTGTGCCGGCTGCAGCCCCATCGAGCGCCCGGCCTCATCCATCGAGGGACGGATCTTACCCAATCCGGACTCGACCGTTTGCAGTGAGACCGCCAAGAAACGGACCAGATAGGCGAAGATCAGCGCGACCAATGATCCGCTCAGCAGCAGCCCGGTCGAGATGCCGAAGGTGGCGCGCATCCAGCTATCGACGCTGTTGTCGAGCCAGGCGAAGGGGATCATGACACCCACCGCGATCACGGTGCCGGGCACGGCGTAGCCCATCCCAGCAGTACGCACTGCAGCGCGTACCAGTCGCGTTGGTAGCAGGCGACGGCCATAGCCAAGTAGGAGTGCCAGCGCAAGCGCCAGCAGCGCAGCGCCGGCGGCGAGTCCGAGGCTGTTGAATGCAAGATGAGCGAATTCAGCATCCAGGCGCTGATCGGCGACGGTGATCGACCAGACCGTCAGTTGCCCGGCGGGCAGCAGGAAACCTAAGCTCAGCGGTGCCAAGCAAAAGGCAAAGGCCGCTAGACCGCGCCAACCGCTCAGCTCGAGCCGTCGAATCGACTGCTGGCGCTGACTGGTGTCGTGGTAGCGTGCTTGTCCACGTGAGGTTCGCTCGAGCAGGATGAGCGCGAAGACGAAACCGAGCAGCAGTGCCGAGAGCTGAGCGGCAGCGGCTGGATTGCCGAGTCCGAACCAGGTGCGGAAGATGCCGGTGGTAAAGGTCGAGACCCCAAAATATTCAACGGTGCCATAGTCGGCGAGCGTTTCCATCAGCGCCAGCGAGAGGCCGGCGATGATCGCCGGCCGGGCGAGCGGCAGTGCGACCGTGAAGAAGGTGCGCCAAGGGCCATTGCCGAGGGTGCGGCTGACGTCCAACACACAGAGCGACTGGCTCAGGAACGCGGCTCGCGAGAGTAGATAGACATAAGGATAGAGCACGAGCGATAGCATCACCGCGGCACCGGGCAGCGAGCGGATCTGCGGGAACCAATAATCGCCCCAGCCCCAGCCGCTGAGATCGCGGATCAGGGTCTGCACCGGGCCGGCGAAGTCGAGCATGCCTGTGTAGGTGTAGGCGATGATGTAGGCCGGCATCGCCATCGGCAGCAGCAGTGCCCATTCGAAGACCCCGCGGCCGGGGAACCGGCACATGCTCGTCAGCCAGGCCGTGCCAACACCGCCAATCAGGGTGCCGAACGTCACTCCCAGCATCAGCAGCAGTGAATTCGTGACGTAGTCGGCCAGAACGGTATCGACCAGGTGCTTCCAGACCTCGCCAGCCGGGACGAAGATGAAGCCGACCACCACCAGAACCGGCAAGGCGAGCAGGCTTGCCACCAGCACCAGGAGGCTGGGCCAGGCGCGAAGCCGAGCACGAGCGCCGAAGCTGTGGAGCCTGGAGAGGGCGGCGGCGGTGGAAGCGGTCATTGAAACAGAAGCGGACTGGTCGAAGAGGTTGTGGTTGATCCTGGAGGACTATTTCCAGCCGGCGCGGTCCATCAGCATCAGCGCTGCGCTGTTCAGCTCGCCGAGCTCGATCAAGTCGAGATCATCGGCCTGGAATCTGCCCCATTCGGCGAGCACCGGGCTGATCTCAACCCCTTCGAGAACCGGATACTCGCCATTGACCTCAGCGTACCAGGCCTGGGCCTCGGGGCTGACCAGGAATTCGATCAGCTTGACCGCGGCGTCTGTGTTTGCCGCTGCGGCGGTGAGCGCTGCGCCACTGACGTTAACATGGGTGCCGCGCCCGTCTCCGGCACCGGGCTGGTTTGGCCAGAAAACGGCAATCTTCTCGGCTGGCTCCTTCTCACCTGGATCATCAGACTTCAGCATACCGGCCAAGTAGTAGGTGTTAGCGATTGCGATATCGCATTGACCAGCCGCAGCTGCCTTGATTTGGTCACGGTCTCCGCCCTTGGGTGGACGCGCCATGTTCGCGACAATCGCCTCCGCCCAGTCTTGTGCGGCCTCGGTGCCGTCAGCGGCGATGATCGATGCGACCAACGACTGGTTGTAGACGTTGCTTGAGGAGCGGATGCAGATGCGACCTTTCCAGGCCGGATCGGCGAGGGCCTCGTAGGTGGACAACGTCTTGGGATCGACCTCGCCTTTGACGTACAGGATCGGACGTGCGCGCAGCGAGAGCCCGGTCCAATGCCCTTTGGGATCGCGGTAGGTTGCGGGCACGGCTTCCTCGACGACTTCCGAGCGGAAGGATTGGGTTAGCCCGGCCTCCTTGGCGCGGTGGAGGTTACCGGCGTCGACGGTCAGCAAGACGTCGGCGGGGCTGTTGGCACCCTCGTTCTTGAGCCGCTGCAAGAGCGCGTCGGCCTTGCCGGTGACCAGGTTGACCTCAATGCCGGTCTCCTCGGTGAAGCGGTCGAGCAGCGGTTTGATCAGGGCCTCTTTGCGTGCTGAGTAGAGGTTGACCTCTGCGTCGGCAGCGGCGAGACCCGGTGCAACCGCGAGCGCTAGGCAGATGCCAGCGATCTGTGCGGGCAAGGAAGACAGGTGAAGGCGAGAGCGGATCGGTATCATAGGTCGACAAGGCTCCAACTGTGGTGGTGAAGGATACTGGCGCAGGCCGGAAGACCCGTGGCTGCGGTCTAGTTTGTATGCGGTGAGCAAAAATAACAAGGGGGATGAGAATAATTGCGATTAAGTTGCCGGATCGGATCACCCTGATCTGATGCTTGAAAGTTCCGTCTTCCGCAATGATCTCTGCGGCCGAGCAGCAGGCTTCGCACGGTCGACTGTGCATGAATCGATGACCAGGGTCTTGAAACCCAGCAGCGGCGTCGTACTATAACCTAGTAAAATACTCTGTTTTCGGAGCAGACCCTATGAGTGCTATCCCAGCTGAGGCCATCAGGGCCGAGAACCAGGCCGACAGCAGCGGCCAATACGATGACTTGGTGAACGCCGGCTATGAGCATGGCTTTGTCACCGAGATCGAATCGGACACCCTGCCGCCAGGCCTCGATGAGACAGTGGTCCGAGCGATCTCGGCGCGCAAGGGCGAGCCTGAGTGGATGACTGAATGGCGGCTTTCGGCCTACTCCAAGTGGCTTGAGATGCCGACCCCAACCTGGGCCGCAGTGCATTATCCGCCGATTGATTACCAGGCCATCTCGTACTTCTCGGCACCGAAGAAGAAAGACGGCCCAAAGAGTCTTGATGAGGTCGATCCGATCCTGCTCGAGACCTACGAAAAGCTCGGCATCCCGATTGAAGAGCAGAAGGCACTGGCCGGCGTCGCCGTCGATGCGGTGTTTGATAGTGTCTCGGTGGCGACCACCTTCCGTAAGACATTGCACGAGGCTGGCGTCATCTTCTGCTCGATCTCGGAGGCGGTACAAGAGTATCCCGAGCTGGTGCAGAAGTATCTCGGCACCGTCGTGCCGCCGACTGACAACTTCTACACCGGTCTCAATTCGGCAGTGTTCACCGACGGAACCTTCGTCTACGTCCCGAAGCATACCCGCTGCCCGATGGAGCTGAGCACCTACTTTCGCATCAACACGGCCAACACTGGTCAGTTCGAGCGCACCCTGATTGTTGCCGACGAGGGTAGTTATGTGAGCTATCTTGAGGGCTGCACCGCACCGCAGCGCGATGAGAACCAGCTGCATGCCGCGGTCGTCGAGCTGATCGCCCTCGATGATGCCGAGATCAAATACTCGACGGTGCAGAATTGGTACCCCGGCGACGAGAACGGCAAAGGCGGCATCTATAACTTCGTCACCAAGCGCGGCGACTGCCGTGGTCATCGCTCAAAGATCAGCTGGACCCAGGTCGAGACCGGCTCGGCGATTACCTGGAAATATCCGAGCTGCATCCTGCGTGGCGATGATTCGGTCGGTGAGTTCTATTCGGTGGCGGTGACCAAGGGCCGTCAGCAGGCCGATACCGGTACCAAGATGATCCATCTCGGTAAGAACACCAGCTCAACCATCGTCAGCAAAGGCATCAGCGCGCAGCATGGCCAGCAGGCCTATCGCGGACTGGTGCGTATTGCGGCTCGCGCTGCAGGGGCACGCAACCATACCCAGTGCGATTCGCTGCTGATCGGTGACAAATCCAGCGCCCACACCTTCCCCTATATCGAGGTCAAGAACCCGAGCGCGAAGATGGAGCACGAGGCGACGACCTCGAAGATCAGCGATGACCAACTCTTCTATTGCCGCTCGCGCGGGCTTTCTGAAGAGGATGCGGTCTCGATGATCGTCAACGGCTTCTGTAAAGAGGTCTTCAATGAGCTGCCGATGGAGTTTGCGGTCGAGGCCCAGAAGCTGCTCAGCATCAGTCTTGAAGGCGCGGTCGGCTGACGGACCGATGAGCGGTTGACCGGCGGCGCCTGCCCAGATATCAGCGCGGGCAGGACAGGCAAGGACCGAACGCCTATCGAGTCAGGGCCGAATAGGGGCCAAACGAAGAACACTAGGGCGCAAGTTGGTGCGAATCGCGTTCGCCACTGCGCCCACCATGACTTAGGAGCATCAGCATGTTATCTGTGAAGGGCCTGAAGGCCAATGTCGGTGACAAAGAGATTTTGCGTGGCCTCGACCTTGAGGTGGCGCCCGGCGAGATACACGCGATCATGGGGCCAAATGGCTCTGGCAAGAGCACCTTTGCGCATGTCCTCTCGGGGCGTGAAGGCTATGAGGTGACCGCTGGCAGCGCTAAGCTCGATGGCACCGATCTGTTTGAGCTTGAGCCCGAAGAGCGTGCTCGCCTGGGCCTGTTTCTCGCGTTTCAATATCCGGTCGAGCTGCCCGGCGTCAACAACATGTACTTCCTCAAGGCGGCGCTGAACGCGATCCGCAAATCGCGGGGCGAAGACGAGTTCGACGCGGTCTCCTTCATGCGCTTGATGAAAGAGAAGCTGAAGGTGCTGCATCTCGACGATAGCCTGCTCAAGCGCCCGGTCAACTTCGGCTTCTCCGGTGGTGAGAAGAAGCGTAACGAGATCTTCCAGATGGCCATGCTCGAGCCAAAGCTGGCAATCCTCGATGAGACCGACTCGGGCCTCGATATCGACGCCTTGCGTATCGTTGCCGATGGTGTCAACGCACTGCGCAGCCCGGAGCGCTCGATGATCGTTGTGACGCACTACCAGCGTCTGCTCGACTATATCGAGCCCGACTACGTCCATGTGCTCGCTAAGGGCCAGATCATCCGCTCCGGCGGCAAAGAGCTGGCACTCGAGCTCGAGGAGAAGGGCTATGGCTGGATTGTCGATGGGGAGGCCGCATGAGCGCAGCAACCAATAGTAGTCGCCAGCAGACGGAAGCCGCAGAGGCCTTTGCGGGCTGGCTCCATGACCTGGGTGAGGCTGCCTCGCCCGCTGGCACTGGCGTCGATGCCGAGAGCGCGCAGGGCTGGCTCGCCGCTGAGCGTCAGCAGGCCGCGGAGCGCCTGCGCGCCCAGGCGGTGCCAACAGGCAAATCCGAGAGTTGGCGTTACACCGGGCTGCGCTCACTGATCGATCAGGGCTTCATTCAGGTGGATGAGCCACTCAGTGCGCTGACGCCTGAGGATATCGAAGAGGTGCTGGTCCCAGGCCTCGATGCCCATCGGGCTGTGCTGGTCAACGGGCGTTATTCGGCGTCGCTCTCCGAGTTGGGTACGCTGCCACGCGGGGTGCGTGTCGGCAGCTTGAGCCAGATGCTCGAATCCGACCCGGATGCGCTGCAAGGCGTGCTCACGCGCCTGGCGGGCGAGGGCAGTCATCTCTTCGCAGCCTTGAACACCGCGGCGATGCAAGACGGCCTCGTCCTGTTGCTCGAGCGGGGCGCGCTGCTGGAGCGACCCATCGAGATCATTCATCTCTCGGTCGGCATGGAGGAGCCTCGGGTTGCCCAGCCGCGGCATCTGATCAGCCTTGGCGATGGTGCGCAGGCGCAGGTGATCGAGCGCTACATCAGTCTTGGCGATGCCCTGTACTGCACCAACTCGGTCCTCGAGATTGCCCTCGGCCGTGATGCGCGGTTGACGCATGCGCGGCTGCAGCAGGAGAGCCCGAATGCCTTCCATATCACCAGCCTCTATCTGAGCCAGGACGCAAACAGCCACTATGCCGGCGTCAACATCGGCCTCGGCGGCATCTGGGCGCGCACGGATCTGGTCACCCGCTTCAGTGGCGAGCATGCCGAGTGCGATCTGCAGGGGCTCTACTTGGCGGGCGACAAGCAGCTCATCGACTATCACATGGACGTCCGTCACGGCCTGCCGAATTGCAGCAGCCGCGAGCGTTTCAAGGGCATCCTCTATGGCAAGGGCAGGGCCGTCTTCGATGGTCTGGTCTATGTGGCGCGCGATGCCCAAAAGACCGATGCCGCGATGTCGAATCGCAACCTGATCCTGTCCGAGAACGCTGAAGTCGATACCAAGCCGCAGCTCGAGATCTATGCGGACGACGTCAAGTGCAGTCATGGCACCACGGTGGGTCAGATCGAGCCCGAAGCACTCTTCTATCTGCGCTCGCGGGGCATCTCAGCATCGCTCGCCCGGCGTATGCTCTGTCTCGGCTTTGCCGGTGAGATCATCGACGCCCTCGATTCAGAAGCGCTGCGCGACTATGTCACCGAGCAGGTCGGGGATCGACTCGAGCGGGCGCCGTTGGATTAAGTGCAGATACAGTCCTTTGCAGTCGAGGTAACACGCTGATGAACAGGTTAGCCAGATTCGCCGGCTTCGGCTCGAACGATCATGGACAGATCGATCGGGACGATGTTGCCCCAGCTGAGGCTGCGGCGGCGGGCGAGCACGCGATGGCGGAGGCGGCACAGGCAATCGCTGATCCCGAGGGGTTACGAGAGCCGATCATTGCCGCGCTGCGCCAGGTCCATGATCCCGAGATCCCGGTCAATATCTATGACCTGGGTTTGATCTACAAGATCGACATCGCCAACAACGGCGATGTCGACGTCGATATGACCCTGACCGCACCCGCCTGCCCGGTGGCCGGGCTGATGCCGGTGATGGTCAAAGACGCGGTGAAGACGGTCGAGGGTGTTGGCGAGGTCGCCGTGGAGCTGGTTTGGGACCCGCCCTGGAGTCCTGACACCATGTCTGATGAGGCGAAGTTGACTCTTGGTATGTTTTGAGTGGTTTTAAGGCAGTTTGGGCTCTGTGGTGGCTTTGTCGATTGGGTTGGTGGACGCTTCGCTATCGCTGATGTCATTGCCGCCATTGCTATCAATGTCGCTCTTGTCGCTGTTGCTGGGGGTCTTGGATGAGGGCTTGGGCTTCGCCTCGTTGTGCTTTGTCATGGCTGCTGGCTGTTGTTGTGATGGCGCTTGGTCTGAGGGTGGTTGCTGTGCTGTCCCGGCTTGGATGTGGACGGCGGGAAGGCTGTCTTTGAAAGCCTCGCCGTAGATCTCCCAGATGGTGATGAAGAGCGAGGCGATCAGCGGGCCGATCAGGAGTCCGGCCATGCCGAACATAAAGAGGCCGCCGAGGGTGCCGAAGAAGATCATCAGCTCGTGCATGTCGGTGTGCTTGCCGACGAGCACCGGGCGCAGCAGGTTGTCGATGCTGCCGACCACCAGTACGCAGAACAGGATCAGTCCGATGCCGGCGCCGAACGAGCCTTGGGCGATCAGGACGATGGAGGCGGGTACCCAGACCAACGCCGAGCCGACCCCAGGGATGATCGAGAGCACCGCCATCACCGTGCCCCAAAAGACTGCATTCGGCACCCCTGCAATCGCAAACGCGATACCCGCCAGCGCACCCTGCAAGATGCCAATGAGTAGGGTCCCGACCACCATCGCCTGCGTCACCGAGGTGAACTTGTTTAGCATCAGACGCTCGTCGTGATCCCGCAGGGGTAGGTAGTACAGGATCGCGTGGATGACCTTACTGCCGTCGATCAGGAAGAAAAACAGGGTGTAGAGGAAAACGATGGTGACGAACAGAAACTGCACCGTTCCGAGTGCGATGGTCGAGATCTGACTGACGAGGAGCTTGCCGAGCGCCTCGACCGCACTCGCAATCTGGTTCGTCACCTGGTCTTCGTACGGGATCAATTCCTCGTAGAACGGGATTTTCTCAAGCACCTCTTGGAAGCTTCCCGGCTCCTTGAGGAAGTTGACGACGATGGGCGTCAACGATTGGCCGACGTTCACCGCCTGGCCGATGAAGATCATGGTCAAGATCACGATCGGGATCAGCACCACGACCAACAGCAACAGCAGGCTGATCAGCGAAGCCAGGTAGCGCCTGCCGCCAAGCCAGAGCCCGAGCTTGGCATAAACCGGGTGGGTCATGGCTGCAAAGACGGCAGCCATGAAGATGGCGACCAGAAATTGCTGAATCATGGTCAGGAACAGCAACGAGATGACGGCGACCAAGGCCAGTAACACGGCCTTGTTGATCGTATCCTGCTTCATTTACAGCGCCTTCAGTAATACTTGACTATTTTCATAGAGAACGATTCCTGTTCGCGAGATCATGCTGGGCAATTCGATGAGCAGCGGTCTTGGGAGAGCTTAGCACCGAGCAGCCTGAGGAGCCCTGACAGGATGCAGACCAGGCGCTCGACAGCGACCTGGCCAGCGACCTGGCCAACAAGGCAGATCGAGATCCGTTGCCGACTTCAGCGATCAGCACGATCAGCATCAAATTTCAGCTAACAGCATCAATAGGTTCAATAACGATGGACAAGTTTACGCGCAATTACAGCATTGTTCTGGGCGTCGTCGTGGTCGCCCTGCTGGCCTGGTGGATCAACTCGAGCTGGCAACCTCAGGTCTGGGAGATCAACGATGTCCTCGATGCCGACTCCGAGCTCGCCGACTATCCCTACCAATTTCGCGTCAAGCGCTTCGAGAATGGCGTCGCGACCATCTCAACCCCGCGAAACTTTCAAGTTCCGGCGATTCGCTTTCTTGAGGTGATCCATCCTGAGCTCGCTGGGCTCGCGCAAGATGACCCGAAGATGATTGCGGCGCAGCAGGGCCTGATCGATCATCAGAAACGCACCCAAGGGCTGGTGCTCGCGCAGCCGGGCGTCGATCGCGTCGATTGGGAGCTTGATGTCCAATGGTTAGCAGACCACGGCGTGCAAGTGAGCGGCAACTGATCGTCGAGCGCCTTGTCGAGCGCTTCTGCAGTTGGAAGACCCTGCGCGGGCCCTGTGCGAGCACAAGCATTCACGTCCGTTTTAACAAAAAAATGAGCATAATGACGTTTTCTAACAAAACCCTGGGTCTTTGAAGAAAAAATGGGTTGCCTTGGCTACCAATGGCTCTGCGAGCGCTTTCGACTCCCGGCCTTCCCGTTGTCGAGACCTGCACGATTGGCACCGGTTTCGCGGCTGACGCGAACGGCAGATGCCTTGCTGGTGCCCGCGCCTGTTGCGCCGGAAGCCGATCAGCCGCTCGATCAGGTCTTATTCGCGCTCAAGCATGAAGGGGTAAACCTGCAAGTCCTAGCGCAGGCGCTCAAGCAGATTCCTGACAGCGACATCCAGCGTCGGGTGCAGGCCACGCCATCGAGTCGCTATGTGCGCGTCCTGGGCTTTTTGTGGGAGGCTTTCAACGACCGCCGGATCACAGGCGACTGCGTGATCGCGGGGCCAACGGTCGACCTATTCGATACCGAGCGCTATTTGACGGCACCCGGTCAGCGCAATGCGCGCTGGAAAGTCAATTTCAACGGCTTGGGGTCGTTGCGTTACGCCGTCACCGTGGAGCGCACGCCAACCATTGAACGCTTACTCGCGCTCGACATTCTCGACCGAGCGAACACCTTCGTGGCACAGCTCGGGCCACAGGCAACCGACCGGGCACTCGCCTGGGCCTATCTGCACGAGACCGAGAATTCATTCGCGATCGAGCGCGAGACGCCATCGCCCGACAAGGCCGAGGCCTTCGTGGCGTTGTTGAAACAAGCGCACCAGCCGCGGCCAATGGATGAGGACTATCTGGTCGAGTTGCAAAACGCCGCCATCACCAATCTGCTGGATCGCGCCGCCGCCTACCGCCACGAGCAAAACTGGCTGCGCGGACCACTGCGGGGCGCGGCCGGTATCACCTATGTACCGCCGCCGCCCGAGATGGTGCATGCGCTGATGGACGAGGTACTGGCCTTTGCCAACGCGCCGATGAAAACGCTTGACCCGCTGGTTGCCGCTGCCATCGTCTCTTTTGGCTTTGTGTTCATTCACCCCTTCATGGATGGCAATGGCCGTCTGTCACGCTTCCTGTTTCACTACGTGCTCTGCCAGTCTGGCCGCTTGGCCAACGGATTGCTGTTACCGGTATCGGTGGCCATGAAACGCCATGAAGCGGCCTATCTAAGCGCCTTGCAAAGTTTCTCCATACCCATGCGCCGCCACTGGAATGTCCGCTGGTTGGACGATGAACGCTACGATTTTCGCTTTCAGGGTGACGAAGCACTCTATCGCTATTGGGATGCGACGCCGGTGGTCGAATTCAGCCTCGACATGGCAAGACAAGCACTCGAGAACGACCTGCGCGAAGAAACCAAATTTCTCGATCGCTTCGACCGAGTGTATCGCCTCATCGATGAAGGGTTCGATGTGCGCGGCAATGCACTCACCACCCTGGTGATTGCCGCGCTACAAAACAACGGCAAGGTCTCGAAGAACTGGCGGAAGCAATTCCAACTCATCGTTCCGAACCCAGTGTTTGACGCCATCGAGCAGGCGTGCACGCAGTTTTTTGTTGCAGAGATCCAAAAGGCTGCGACAACAAGGCCCTGGCGCTGACGTCGCGCTATCGCCACAGCCAGCGCGCAGCAGGTTGAAGCCCTGAAGCAGAAAGATTCGTCCGGCTACCTGAAGAAAAATGCCACCAAGCGCCTGGCGGCGATCACCAAGCTGGCCTTCGAGATCATCCCGCAAGATCCAACCCGGCCGGAGTACCGCCAAGGTGGCACGCTTGGCGAAGCGCACAAGCATTGGTTCAGGGCCAAGTTTTTCCAGCAGTATCGGCTGTTTTTCCGCTACCACGCGCAAGCCAAGATCATCGTCTACGCATGGGTCAACGACGAGAAAACGAAACGCGCCTACCAGAGCAGCAACGACGCCTACCGGACCTTCCGCAAGATGCTCGACAGTGGCCATCCACCCGATGATTGGAGCCAGTTAGCGGCCGAAGCTCGGGTCGAGTGGCAGCGGTTGCAGTCGTTCGTTGACCGCGAGGCTTAGGCGATAAGTGCCGGTTCATCGCCTCGATCTGCGCCGTAACTCGCACCGCGACACGGCATCCATGCCAAGCGCCAGCCAAACCGCGCGCTGCTTGAATACTGGTTCATGGAGCGCTTTCGAACCCTATCCCTAACAGAGATACGCAAGATGTTCCAAACGCTCACACCGCTACAAGAAACCCGCGCCTATCGCGAAATTTTCGCCGAGGGCGAAATCGAAGGGAAGATCGAAGGGAAGATCGAAGGCAAAGCCGAAAGCCTGAAACGGCTGCTGGATCGCCGCTTCGGCACCCTCCCTGGATGGGCTGAGGAACGCCTCGCCAAGGCCGACAGCGACCAACTTGATCAGTGGCTGGATGGGGTGCTCGACGCTGGCAGCCTTGAGCAACTCTTCACATGCTGATGCCGATTTGCCTAAATGATGGATCGGTCAATGAGCGATGATGCGCGGGTGCGCTGGTACTACCACAACAACGTCGCCGGCAACCTGACGCTGCTGGAAGTGATGCGTGAACACAGCATCGGGCAAGTTCGTCTTCTCCAGCACCTGCGCCACCGACGACGAGCCGCGGCGTTCAGCATCATCACCATGCTATGGTGCGCTGATGTGATCGCATCATACGACTGAGGGGCAGAAAGTTGCGCACGACTCTCGATATCGAAGACGACGTCTTGCAGGCAGCCAAGGAATTGGCACGACAACAACAGGTTTCGGCTGGGCAGGTGATCTCGCGACTGCTTCGGGCCGCGCTGTCCGGAGTGCCGGCGGACAAGGCGCCGGGCCTTGAGGCCGGGGGTGAAAACATTGCTGGCTTTCGGCCCTTTGCAGCAGCGGGGCAAAGGTTGGTGGCCAACGAGCAGATCGATCAGTTGCGTGATCAGGGTGGCATCTGATGCGGGCTCTGCTCGATATCAACGTCATCATCGCGCTGCTGGACGCAGGGCACATCATGCATCGTGCGGCCCAGCATTGGATGGCGCGGGAAGTTGAAAAGGGGTGGGCAACTTGTCCAATCACGCAAAACGGAGTGCTGCGCATCATGTCTCAGCCGGCGTACCCCAATGTCCAGCCGGTGGCACGGGTGGCCGCGCGCCTGCAAGAAGCCTGCAAGAAGCCTGCAACCATCCGAGCCATGCGTTCTGGCCGGAGGAGATCAGTCTGTTAAGCGATGGCGTGATCCGCTGGGACCGAGTACTCGGGCACCGACAGATCACGGATGCCTTTTTGCTCGCCGTGGCGACAGCGCGCGGAGGGCGCTTTGTCAGCTTTGATCGCCGAATTCGTACAGACCTCGTGTGTGCGGCTAAGGCTGAGCATCTCTGCGTCATCGATGCTTGATTGCCGTCGAACTGCAGGAAACGGTGATTTTCCAGGAAAAAGAGCGGCAGACTGAGGAAGCATCCACCGGTGAGTCTTAACGACCACAGGAGACCGCAAGCTCGGTAAATCGATATGCGATCCTGGCAAATACTACCGCAACAAGGCCTGAGTAGCAGAGTGCCCGAGAATGAAAACCGACATCTCCATCTACGACTTCCTTGCGCTCGGACCCGAGGCCTTTCGCATCCTTGCTGGCGGCAGAGAGCTCCAAGGCCCCTATGCCTTCCGCTCCGAGACGCTGAAAAACATCGAGCGACGCATCGACGGTCTGTGCGACCCTATCGACCACGATGGCCCGGTGTGGATCCTTGAGTTTCAGGTCGAACGCCAATCAACCGCGCTCTACAACCTCCTGGCCAAACTCGGCCTGTTCGGCGAGCAACACCCGCATCGTAGCAGAAAACGTGGTCTGTCCATGTTTTCCCCACTGTTTTCCCCAGAGGCCTGGGCGCTGGCGGATGTTGTGATTGATACGCCGGCGTTGAGGCAGGTGGGGTGATCGGTAGCGGCGGCAAACCCGGTGACGCTCGGGGCATTCTTCGCAGCGCTTGCACTTGCATGGTTATATAAGTTCTGGCATAAGCCGATACATGAAGCCGCTGAAATTTATTGGCTCCAGTCTAGACGACCTGCGTGAAATGCCCGCACCAGTGCGCCACGCCTTGGGCATTGAGTTGATGACCGTCCAGTACGGCGACGAACCAAGCGACTTCAAACCGATGAAGAGTGTTGGCGCAGGCGCCTATGAAATCCGTCATCGGGACGCAAGTGGCGCATTCCGGGTGATTTATGTCGCCAAGCGCGACGAGGCCGTCTATGTTCTGCACGCATTCCAAAAGAAGTCGCAAAAAACCGCCAGGACCGATATTGACCTGGCCGCGAAGCGATACAAGCTGATCGGAGAAACACTTTGAAAGACAATGATACCCGCATCATCGAGAGTAGCGGAAATGTCTTCGCTGATCTGGGCTTCGACCCCGCCGAGGCTGAGGTCATGAAACTGCGCGCTGAGATCATGATCCGCACCGCTCAGCAATTGAAAGCAAAGGGCTGGACGCAGGCCGAGGCAGCGCGTCATCTAGGAATCACGCAACCTAGAGTTTCCCGATTGGTCAAGGGCAAGGCGGAAGATTTCAGTTTAGACATGCTTCTGACCTTGGCAACGCGGGCAGGTCTTCACCCCGAGGTGCGATTGACCCCGTAAGTGCAGTATCCACAAAAAAGGCCCCGAGGCCCTCACCACGGGTATGGATGGTGGAAGCCTGTGGTTAGTCGGGGTCAGTGAGGGGAATTAAGTATACTGTCCCCCGAATGGTCGCAGACGCCCCGGCGACCCGCCTCGTCTGGTCGCGGACGCCAGTCGAGTTCGGCAGGGGCTGGGTTGTTCACCAAACATTGTCAACGGCACCTAAAATATACATGATTAGTGAGGTCCCTGATGCGAGCATTACGGCAAATCTATAACAGCCTGCCTCCAGTGATTGAAATTCCGCAGGATTTACGCCATCGGCACATTGAGGTTGTGTTTCTGGAGCTTGATAACAATGAAGTGGAGGGCGTTGTCGCGAGCGCCAACGACTGGCCGACAGGTTTGTACGAGCGCACGGCTGGCGCCTGGCAAGGCGAGTTGTTCCGTGAGCCACAGGGGGAGTACGAAAAGCGTCGAGGGATGGAGTGATGTGGCTCCCGGACACCAATGTCTGGATTGCTTATCTGAATCCGAGGCCGTCAGCGGTCAAACAGGCGATGCGAGCGCATCCGGCAGGGGAGATTTATCTCTGCGATGTCGTGAAGGCTGAACTCCTCTTCGGAGCCTATAAAAGTCAGCGCATGGAGGCGAATCTGGCTGTATTGGAGGACTTGTTTCAGAATTTTCATTCCGTGCCGTTCGATAGCGCGTCTGCGCGCGAGTTTGGTCGAGTTCGCGCCGAACTCCACCGTGCCGGTAAGCCAATCGGCCCTTATGATCTTCAGATCGCTGCGATTGCCTTAGCCCATGGTTTCACGCTTGTGACGCACAATATCGACGAGTTCAAGCGAGTTCGGGGATTACAATACGAAGACTGGGAAGGAGGCGTCATTTGAAAAGGCTGATGGCGATCAACTCGACCTATGGCTTGATGCTGTGCTCGATTCGTTTAGAACACTACCCTGACCAAGGACATCGAACTGCTTCCGTCGCATCATCAACGAGACTGAGAACGCGTTCCGCATCACGCCCGGACAAGCTCGCCGACGCCTACCTGCTCACCCAGAAGGCTGCGACAACAAGGCCCTGGCGCTGACGCAGCGCTATCGCGACAGCCAGCGCGCAGCAGGTTGAAGCCCTGAAGCAGAAAGATCCGTCCGGCTACCTGAAGAAAAATGCCACCAAGCGCCTGGCGGCGATCACCAAGCTGGCCTTCGAGGTCATCCCGCAAGATCCAACCCGGCCGGAGTACCGCCAAGGTGGCACGCTTGGCGAAGCGCACAAGCATTGGTTCAGGGCCAAGTTTTTCCAGCAGTATCGGCTCTTTTTCCGCAACGACGCCTACCGGACCTTCCGCAAGATGCTCGACAGTGGCCATCCACCCGATGATTGGAGCCAGTTAGCGGCCTAAGCTCGGGTCGAGTGGCAGCGGTTGCAGTCGTTCGTTGACCGCGAGGCTTAGGCGATAAGTGCCGGTTCATCGCCTCGATCTGCGCCGTAACTCGCACCGCGACACGGCGGACGACCAGTGGTTCGATCAAGTGTCAGCACCTACCTGCACGAGCTGGCGCACAGCTTTGGTGGCGACAGCTCCGCAGCGTTCAGCCATGCGCTATCGGAAATGCTGGCTGCGACCGCTGGCCACTCTGCGCAGGTTGGGGAGTGGCAGCGGGCCTGGCGCCGGGGAAAGGGTAAAAGTTGCTCGGTCGACCCTTGTCTTCGCCAAAACCTGTACTACACTGTTCCGAAAAGACGAACCTAACGGGGCACTACCCTTGACCAGCGGCTTCGCCGGGCTGATCACATCCAAGACCCGCGTGGCAATCATCATGCGCCTGTTCCTGAACCCGGAGCGTGGGGCCTACCTGCGCGAACTCGCGACCGAGATCGGCTGCTCCACCAGCCAGGTCAGCGGCGAACTCAAGCAGCTCAGCCAGTCCGGCTTCTTGAGCTGCGAGCAAAACGGGCGCCAACACCGCTACCAGGCCAACACCAAGCACGCCCTGTTTCCGGAGCTGCAATCCATGGTCCGCAAGGCGCTCGGCATGGACCGCATCATCGACAGCATCCTCGACCGCCTCGGCGCCCTGGAACTGGCCTTGCTGCTCGACGACTACGCCGAAGGCAAAGACACCGGCATCATCGACCTGCTGCTGGTCGGGGACATCGACCAGCGCAACCTCATCGATCTCGTCGCCAAGACCGAGCGCTACATCGATCGAAAGATCAGAACGCTGTGCCTGACCCGCGACGACTACGACCGCATGCACGACCGACTGGATCAGCGGCCCCAGCTCCTGCTCTGGAACGCCGTCGATCTGGCCGACGAGGCGCGCCTTGATGCAGACCAATCCGTCCCGAACGCGCCTCCGGCGAAAGACCTCCCGGTCGAGGATCGCGCCAGTGGATAGCCAGCGCCCGCTCCCGGTCACCGTCTACACCCCCGAGTCATCGCTCGCCAGCCCGGCGACCATGCTCCGGGACATGCTCCGCGACCTCATCGCCAGTCGCGAACTGGCCTGGCGTCTGGCCGTTCGCGACATCAGCGCCCAATACCGCCAGACCGCCCTCGGGCTGCTCTGGGTCCTCATCTTGCCCCTGGCCAACACCCTCACCTGGATCTTCCTCAGCGGCACTGGCGTCGTCGCCGTCGGCGACACCGCGTTGCCCTACGCCGTCTATGTCTTCACCGGCACCATGCTCTGGGCCATCTTCATGGACGCCCTCAACGCCCCGCTGCAACAGACCACGGCCGCCAAGGCCATGTTGGCCAAGCTCAACTTCCCCCGCGAGGCGCTGATCGTCTCCGGCATCTACCAAACGCTCTTCAACGCCGGCATCAAGATCGCCCTGCTGCTGGCCGCGCTACTCTGGCTCGGCGTCTACCCCGACGCGAGCCTGCTCTGGTTCCCGCTCGGCGTCCTCTCGCTGATCCTGGTCGGCACCGCCATCGGCCTGCTGCTCACCCCGGTCGGCATGCTCTACACCGACATCGGCCGCGGGCTGCCGCTGGTGATGCAGTTTCTAATGTACGTCACCCCGGTCGTCTTCCCGATGCCAAAGGACGGTCTGGCCGCGACCCTGTTCCAGCTCAACCCGCTCACCCCGATCCTGGTCACCACGCGCGACTGGCTCACCGCCCAGCCGGTGGACCTGCTCGGACCCTTCCTCCTGGTCAACGGCTTGGCCGTCGTATTGTTGCTGCTGGTCTGGGTCGTCTATCGGCTCGCCATGCCGATCCTTATTGAGCGGATGAGTGCGTGAGGGTGGATCGATAGGCCATGACGACACCGAGCCCCTCGCAGTCCCGCCAGCGGGCACCGACGCACGACAGCGGCTACAAGCTGCTCTACAGCCATGCCGCCATGGTGCGCGACCTGCTACGCGGCTTCGTACCCGGCAACTGGGGGCAGGCGCTCGACCTCACCACGCTGGAGCGATGCAGCGGCAGCTATGTCAGCGACGACCTGCGCGAGCGCGCCGACGACATCATCTGGCGGCTGCGTTGGGGCGCCGACTGGCTCTACGTCTACCTGCTGCTGGAGTTCCAGTCCACCGTTGATCCCTGGATGGCGGTGCGTATCCAGACCTATCTCGGGCTGCTGTATCAGGACCTCATCCGTGCCGAGGCCCTGAGCGCCGCAGGACGTCTTCCGCCCGTTCTGCCGTTGGTGCTCTACAATGGTGCCTCGGCATGGACGGCGGCCGACACGCTGGAGCCGCTCATCGAGCCGGCCCCGCCCGTGCTCGACAGCTATCGCCCGCGGCAGGCGTACCTGCTGCTCCACGAGCAACAGATCGCCAAGGCAGGGTCGCTACCCGAGCGGAACCTCTGTGCGGCCCTCTTTCAGCTCGAGGCCAGCCGCGGGGCGGACAAGGTCATCGGCATCGTGCAGGGGCTGCTCGACTGGCTCAAGGCACCGGAGCAGACCAGCCTACGCCGCGCCTTCGCGGTTTGGCTCGGCCGTGTCCTTCTGCCCAAGCGGCTACCGGGCGTCCAACTACCACCCCTTGGGGATCTCAGCGAGGTCTATCACATGCTGGCCGAGAATTTAGAAACCTGGACTGATCAGTGGAAACAGGAGGGCTTGGAGCAAGGCTTGGAGCAAGGACGCACGGCAACCCGTCACATCTTGACGCGTCAGGTGCGACGCCGTTTCGGCGCAAGCACCGCCGAGCAGACCGTGCCGCTGCTCGCCCGCATCACCGACCTCCAACAATTGGAGGAGCTGGGCGATCAACTCCTCACCAGCGCCAACGGCGACGATTGGTTGCAGGCCGTGCGCAACATCTGCGCCTCCACCACGCCATCGCCCCATCCGCGGCAGCCTTGAGAAACCGCTGTGGTAGCAGTCGCAACAGGTCGTCCGCGATGCATGCCGCCTATCCGACAAGTCCCGCGCCGACATCGCAAGCCTAAGCCCTGAACCGCCGACTCAAATGGCCGAAACCCTCATCAAAGTCGACGGCGTCTCCAAGAAGTTCTGCCGCGGGCTGAAGAAATCCCTCTGGTACGGCGTCCAAGACCTCAGCAACGAGATCCGCGGTCGGCGACCTGGAGGCAAAGGGCAGTTCCGCCCCGACAAGTGCCGCAGTAATACGAGCGAATAGAGTCTGATGACTTCTTCCAACAACACAATACTGGTCACGGGCGGTGCCGGCTACATTGGCAGCCATGCGTGCAAGGCCCTTGCTCATGCCGGCTTTGAGCCGGTCGCTTATGATAATCTGGTCTACGGCCATCGCTGGGCCGTCCGCTGGGGTCCACTGGAAGTAGGTGACATCGGCGATCGTGCCCGCCTAGATGCAGTAATCGACCAATACCGGCCCGCCGCGGTGATGCACTTCGCCGCTTATGCCTACGTTGGCGAATCGGTCCTCGACCCTGGAAAGTATTACCGTAACAACGTCGCCGGCACCCTGACGTTGTTGGAGGCGATGCGCGACCACGCTATCGGGCTCCTGGTCTTCTCCAGCACCTGCGCGACCTACGGCGAGCCGCAGCACATCCCGATCAACGAGGAGCACCCGCAGAATCCGATCAACCCCTACGGCGCCTCGAAGCTGATGATCGAGCGTATGCTGGCCGACTTCTCTAACGCCCACGGGCTGCGATGGATCGCCCTGAGATACTTCAACGCCGCCGGCGCCGACCCGGATGGAGAGATCGGTGAACGACACGATCCCGAGACCCACCTGATCCCGCTTGTGCTCGACGCCGCCGCCGGCACCCGTCCCGCAATCACCGTCTATGGCGACGACTACGACACCCCGGACGGCAGCTGTATTCGCGACTATATCCATGTGTCCGATCTCGCCGATGCCCATGTACTGGCGCTACGGTCATTGCAGACCGACGGACCCAGCGCCGTCTACAACCTCGGCAACGGGCAAGGCTTCTCTGTGCGGGATATCATCACCCTGGCGCACGAGATCACCGGCCGAGAGATCCCGATCGTGCTCGGCCCCAGACGTAACGGCGATCCACCGCGGCTGATTGCCAATTCGACTCGCGTAAAGCAGGCTCTCGGCTGGCAGCCGTGTTTCGCGTCGCTGGAGCGGATTCTGGAGTCGGCGTGGCAGTGGCATCAGCAAGATGCCAGAATGAGTACCTCTCAATGAACGATGAGGTCTTGGTGCGAGTTGAAGGCGTCTCCAAGAAATTCTGCAGGAGGCTCAGGAAATCTCTTTGGTACGGTATCCGCGATCTTGGCAGCGAACTCATCGGCCAGCGTCACGGAGGCAATGGCGAGCTGCGTCCCGATGAGTTCTGGGCAGTAAAGGATGTCAGCTTTGAACTAGAGCGCGGCGAATGTCTTGGGCTGATCGGGCCTAATGGCGCCGGCAAGACTACGTTGTTGCGGATGTTGAATGGGCTCATTAAGCCAGACTACGGAAGGATCGAGATTCGCGGACGGGTTGGGGCCTTGATTGCACTCGGAGCGGGTTTCAATCCTATCCTTACAGGGCGAGAAAATGTATACGTGAATGCTTCTATTCTCGGCCTTAGTAAAAAAGCAATAGATGCACGCTTCGACAATATAGTGGACTTTGCCGGCATCGGAGAATTCATTGACTCACCGGTCCAAAGTTATTCTAGCGGAATGGTTGTCCGGTTGGGTTTTTCCATTGCCGCGCATTTGAAACCAGATGTTCTTATCGTCGATGA
Organism: Halochromatium sp.; assembly: GCA_010912705.1. Taxonomy (GTDB): domain Bacteria; phylum Pseudomonadota; class Gammaproteobacteria; order Chromatiales; family Chromatiaceae; genus Lamprobacter. The sequence continues at coordinate 15,119 of POWB01000003.1, read as the reverse complement.
AGTGTTGGCAGTAGGTGATGTGGGCTTCCGCATGCGCTGTTTCGAAGCTCTACTTGCTCTAAAGCGGCAAGGCGTAGTCATCGTATTTGTGACTCATAGCATGATTGAGTTGCCGCGCGTTTCCGAGAGGTCTATCGTTATGCAAGATGCGAAAGCGGTATTTGATGGGGGCGTAGAACCAGCGATAGTTATATATGAAGGCATGTCGTTCAACGCAGCCCCACAGGATAAACCTCGTCATAAATCTCCTGCGTGGATTGAATCGGTTTCGTTAATGGATGATCTTGGGAATGTACGCAGTGAATTTGAGACCGGCGAAGACATCATTGCTAACATTGTTCTGAAAAGCCGAGAAGATATTAAAGACGCACGGCTTATCATTCACATAAATTCTGGTTCGATCGGAGTGCTGGGATCATTTTCCTCCTATTATAAAGGCTTCTTTTTCCAGATAGGGAGTTCAGGGACAAGCATTTCACTTCGAATTAAATCTATTCCGTTGTTAATGGGTGGATATAGTTTCAACTTTAGCCTTTATGGCCCTCGCGTTTCTGATTTCTGGGACGAAAAGGTAAATACCTCGACGTTCCAAATAAGCTCGCCATCGATCGATACTTTCGGCTATGGATTGTGCCATTCCATCTACTTTGATCATGACTGGTCCGTCAGCATTTGAGGTTGATTGGTAATAGATGCGCCCGCTAATGAGCGAATTCTCAAGAAAGCTTTTTACACCAGCTCGACATTTGCTGAATTCTCTTGGCTACTATAAGCCGTCTAGAGCAAACGTGACAGACCTGGTTTGTCAGCAACTGAGATACCGTTATCCACAATGTGCATCAAGATTCGGTAGCCTCGGTACTGGTCGTCTGGCTTTGACTGATTTAATTACTTATAACGCTGTTGGTATCGAGCTTGGTGTAGCGGAAGGCTATTTTTCAGACGTTATGCTTTCGTCTGAAAGAATTGGGCGGCTTTTTTCGGTTGATTGCTGGAGTGATCATCATGACAGTGCGGAGTACGTGCGTGCTGTTGCCCGTTTAGCCAAATATGGGAATCGCAGCCTTGTAATGCGTTCTTCTTTTGATGATGCTTTATCGTTTTTCTCAAATGGCTATTTTGACTTCATCTATATTGACGCCTATGCTCATACAGGACAGGAAGATGGTGGAATCTTGAACAAATGGTATCCTAAGCTTAAAAGTGGCGGGCTCTTTTCTGGACATGATTACGATGTTAACGAATGGCCGAAGACAGTAGAAGCGGTCGGCCGATTCGCTAAGCGTTTTGGAAAGGAAGTAATGACACTGCCTGGTGTTTTGACAGAAAACCCCGAAGACAAGTATCCAAGTTGGTATTTTTTCAGCTAATATTGCGTTGGCAACTAGAATGAATATCGCGGTTATCGGCACTCCCGAGCATGAGGGCGTCATCTGCGGTGACGCCTTTCAAATTCTAGATATCAGCCCGACGTGGTATCGCCCGGGTGACATCAATATATCTCCCAACGAAAAGCCTGATGCCGTTATTGTATCTAGGGAGTGGGAGACTGATATACGACTCTCCGTCTTAGAATTCAGGCGCAAAGGTGTGCCCGTAATATACGTTATGGATGGCGTTATTGAATGGGCATACGTTTGGAATAATCAGAGCTTCGTAATCCCCCGCGGCACGATGCTACAACCGCTCATCGCAAGTCACCTTTGCGTTATAGGCAGACATCCCGCAAGGATTTTATCATCGTTAGGTTTAGGCGGAAGGATAAGTATCGTTGGTCTTCCGCGGTTGGATGGCGTAGAACGCAAGAGATGCCAAACAGCCGGGACAAAGCCTAAACTGGTTATCGCAACCGCAAAGACCTATTCGCACAATCTTGAGCATCGGATCGCTGTTAAGAGAGCATTGCGGGATTTAAAGCTTTTTTTTGACGAGCATTTGTGGATAGAGCCTGTCTGGCGCATCTCCCCTGAGTTAGCGGATGAGCTTCAGATTTGCCCGCAGCCGAAGGGAACAATGAGTGAAGTGCTTAGAGATGCGGCTGGTTTACTGTCATTCACATCCACATCGCTATTAGAGGGAATGTTGGTTGGCGTCCCTACCGCCCAAATCGATTATCGTTCGGTACCGATCTTTGTCCAGACGGCATGGGAGATACGGTGCGCAGATCATATTGAATCTGTCATCCAAGAGATTCTGTATCCAACAAATAGCAAAATGGCTTATCAGGAATATTGCCTTGAGGATGAGTTAGAATGCGGGCCCGCTTCACAGAGGCTCGCTCATGTCGTTGAGAAAGCGCTAGACAACGAAACGGTCCCAGATGAATATACACAGGCGACTTTGCCGGACGCTCGACTCGATTATCGGCAGTTACATTCCCACCTTAGCGCTTTTTCGTTGCCTTCCAAAGCGATACTGCAGTATGAACTCGATGCCTTTAGCAAAGAGCTTTTAAAAACTAAAGATTGCCTAAAAGAGGCACGGCAAAGCCTAGAAGAAACTCAAGGGAGGCTCCACAGGATAGTCAATCACGTTATTCTCGGCTTTATCATCCATGCCTGGGCTAGGTTGATAAACCGTAACGTGCTCGATAAGAGCTAGTCAATCTCGCTTATATTGAATTACTGAAAACAGCCATGTTGATTTGCAAAATGGCGTTAGCAACTTTTGCTCTTCGAAATGGGCTTCGCTGCTGTCGTTGCTTTTGCAAATCGAAGGATTGGTCTCGCTCTGGTCGAAATAGGACAACCCCGGAAGACCCCCCATTGCGCCTACGCCTTCTCCGTTTCCTGCGCGAGGGGGAGGACTTTCGGGCTCAAGGATGGCCGATGCCAACGCTCCATGACGTTTGTGCTGAGCTTGAATTGCCTTGGGATGCGGCGATGTTGCACTGGAGCAAGAGCCGCGATCAGATTAAGGACACAAGTCGCGGCAATGAGACCTTCTGGGCGTCGGCGCCGGCGCCGAGCCTGCAGGATGCCATCGACAACCGGAGAGCATTGCCGCCTTGCCTGTCACGGGAAGAGCTCGAGTGGATCGAGAGTCGCTTTGCGCAGTACAACGCGATCAACGACTATCCGTCACGTATCGAGTCGGCGGACGATGAACCCGTCCCGGAGACCAGGCCGAGTTTCTCCTCCTCGGGGCGTTTCGTCCTTTTCCAGGAGATTGGCGCGCTCCGCGACAGGGTAGCCGAGCTGTCTATTGCGCTCGATGAAAGCCCGCTTTGCCGAGGCCGGCTGCTCGCGTGCCTCATCAATGCCTTGCCCTATCCGCGCCGAATGGTCAGGGCCTATCGTTGCCATCGACGGGTCCGGCGGGAACGCTCGGAAGACGGTCATGGCGCAACCCAGGAGTTCTGAAAATGAAGTGCTGGATCTTACCGTCTGCGTCCGACAGGCTGCACCGTGACTGAGCCCCTGAAGGTTTGCATCATCAGTAAGGCGGACCGAGGTGGAGGTGGTGCGAGTAAAGTGGCTGCCGTGCTCGCCGAGTCCCTCCAAAGTGTAGACGGCGTCGTCGCGCATCATTGGATGGGGGCTGTCCATGACGGCTGGCCGAGCTATGGCCGAAAGCTGCACGGAGGGGAGCTTGCGTCGCTGGGGTGGAGGGGGGCACGGTTCTGCTCACGTGTACTTGGGTTCCCCGACTTCCTGACCCCCGAGTATTTCATTCACCTTGCAAGGCGTGAGTTCCGCTACGACCTTTACCACCTGCATGACGTCTCGGCGACCCTTTCGCCGCTCGCGATCCTTTGGCTGGCAAGCCACTATCCTGTTGTCTGGACGCTGCACGACTGCTCGCCGTTCACCGGTGGATGTCTCTATCCCCTGGATTGCACGCGATACGCCAAGGGCTGCGGACGCTGCCCGCAACTTGCGATCTGGCCGCAGATGTCACGGGTCGACATGACGCGCGCGATCCGTCAGCATCGCAAACGCTTGTTTGCGCAGCCGGGATTGTACCCCGTCTCGCCATCGCGCTGGTTGGCCGAGACCTGTATTGGATCTGGGGTCACCGATCGGTCGCCTTTGGTCATACCATATTCGGTGGACGGCGATCTGTACCGCCCTCATGATCGCGAGCAACTGAGGGCCATTCTCGGCCTGCCCGCCGATCGATTCATCCTGATGCTGTCGTCCTGGTCGTTGCACGACAGGCGGAAAGGTATCGCGGATGTACTGCCTGTGCTGCGTGAACTTGACTCCAAGGCATTCCTATTATTGACCGGAGGCGGCGGGACGGAAATGCGGGACGCGCTCCGCGGTTTCGACTATGCCGCAACCGGATACATCCGCGACGAGCCCCTGCTTGCGCTGCATTACGCCTGCGCCGATGCATTTCTGTTCCCCAGCCGGGCCGACAACCTTCCGAATGCGGTACTCGAATCCATGGCCTGCGGGACACCCGTGATCACCTACCGAACCGGAGGCATTCCGGAGATGGTGACGCACGGCGAAGACGGCTGGCTCGCTGAGCCAGGCGATGCCCAAGGTTTGATCGCGGGGGTCTCGACCATGATTGGCGATATCCGCTTATGCCGCGCGCTTGGACAGGCCGCCAGGGCACGGGCCGTCACCGAGTTCTCGCCCGCGGCCTTCTTGCAGTCCCATCTTCGACTGTACTCCGCGCTGTTGCGCGATGGCAGCGGCGCGCAAAGACGATGACGTTATCCAGGCGTACAGCCCCGCGCCTATTTCCTCATAAATCGAGGCGGAGCCGAAGCGAAGTAGACGTCTTGGAAACCCAATTGCTGCGGTGTGGTTCGGGGGTGCGTGTTGCCTTCTTCGATGTGTTCGAGACCCTTATCGAACGCATGGTGGATCCGCCGGAGGCGATCAAGTTGCCGGTCTGTCGTGCCCTTGCTGAACTCGTACCGACGCGCGTCGATGTCGATGCCTTGCTCGAATCCCGACAGCGCGTTGAACGCGCGTTGAGCAACCGGTCGTGCGATGAGGGAGCAGTGCCGGCGCCACGATTGGATGAGCTGTTGTCGGCGTGGACGGGCGATTGCCTGGGCGCTCCTGTCGATAGAGATCAACGCGCCCAGCTTGCGGCGATCGAATTGGACACGGAACGGCAGTTCAATCGACCGGTTCCTGGCATGACGGCATTGGTCGGCAGGTTGGCCGAGGCAGGATGGAGGGTCTACTTCCTTGCAGAAACGAGTCTAGATGCGAACAGCATTCGGAAGTTACTCGACGGCTGTGGATATCGGGACTGCTTCGCCGATGGCCAGGTATCAAGCACCGTTGCGCTGAGCAGGCGTGATGGTCGGCTCTTTCGCCGTTGCTTAGAACAATGGGGTTACGGTGTGCACGATGTCGCGTATGTTTGCGCAACGCGGGAGACAGCTATGCGCCCGGCCTCAGCGCTTGGTCTTCATACGTTCTGCCTGAAACGCCCAGATAAGGATCGGCGCATCGCTCATGCGCGCTCGGAGCGGCAATGCGGGGCCAAGGACCACGTGATCGCTGGTGCTTGGCTCACCAACCAGATCACCCGGCATGTCGCGCAGACTCGGGTGCGTCACCGCGACACCCTGTATCAGACCGGATTGTGTGTGCTCGGTCCGTTGCTTACAAACTTTGTCCATCGACTGATCGAACAGAGCATCGAGGATGCGACTGACTTGCTCGTGTTCGCGGCCCGCGAGGGATTCGTCCTCGGCGAGATCTACGAGCGTCTTACCGGGTGCTTCAGCGATCTCAAGGCGCCACCTTGGGTCTACGCATACGTCAGCCGAAAGTCTACCTATGGCGCAGGTTTCCTAAGGTTCGACGATTGGGCGATGCATCTCGGTACGCGAACCCCGCGCCCGACGATCGGCAAGCTGCTCACTCGGTTCTCGCTCGCAGAGACCGTTCTCCCAGGGGTGCTGCAAGAGTCCGGGTTTTCGGGTCTGGACGATACGATCGACTCGCGCGATGAACGCGTCGGTCGTTTGTTTGGCCATCCGCTATTCGAGCCACGCTGGCGAGCCGCCGTCGCCGATCAGGCGGCTTTGCTTGGAGACTACCTCATGGGTCTCGGCGTGGGTGAGGCGCGGCGGCCCGCGCTGGTCGATCCAGGGTGGTATGGAAGCATGCAAGTATCGATCAACGGCGCTCTGCAAAGCCAACCTGGCTGCCCCTTGCTCCATGGCTACTACCTGTTGCTGTGGTCGAGCCAGGTCAACCCCCCGGCACACGCCGGGCGCATGACGGGCGTGCTCCACGATGGGCGCAGCTCACGACGCAGCGTCCCGATTGGGCGTTTCGCCGAGCTCATCGAGGCCGCTTGCCGTGCGCCGCACGGCACCACGGAGAGTTACGACCGCCAGGACGGTCGCGTCGTGCCGCGGCTGAGAGACGCGGCCCACCCGGCGCGGCAGGCCGAGCTGCGCGACAACCATTATGTGACCGCGCTACAGGCCGGAATCTTCGATTATGCTGATGGGTATTGCGAGCTGAAAGGGTTGCGCTCCCGCCCCCCGGCAGCGGATACGCCCTATGCTATGAGCCTGCTCGACCGACTTATTCGCTATCCCACCGCGGCGGAAGCGCGTGACCTGTCCGCCCTGAACCACAGCGAGGATGTCGGGCTCGGCCTCGTCGCGAAGCACGAAGCTGGCCGACGATTGGCTGCGGAGAGCGATCGGGTCCTTTGGCTTGAGGGTGAGCTGCGCAAGACCGGAGGGCTACCGCTTATCATTTTGTATAACCTTTATCGTTCCATTAAGTGCAAAGTTTACTGATTATGGATGCTGCTTTCTCGACCTTGGCATCGTTGTCGAAGAAGACGAAAGCGCTTCCTCAAGGAGCTGTTCGGCAAGAAACTGAAGCACTTCTTGATATTGTCAATAAAGCTAGCGTCGAAATAGACCCCATTACGCCATCTCGCCGAAACCTATTAATGTTCGCTTTGACTCGATGCGATTGCCTTCTCCAAAGACACGAAAAGCCCCTGCCCCATGGGTGTCGTTGCTTACCGTTTCTGTACATTTTCTTAGCGAGTATCGCACGCATGCTAATCTATTTCAGGGGAAGGCTACTTGGGTACCAGCCTCCGGATTACGAGCCTCCCAGCCTACATGCCGCTTCAGTAATTGCAAGGCAGTCAATACCAGGTCGAAACCGAATAGATGCAACCTGAACACAAAGAGCCGCTAATGTATCCCAAGACAAGCTATTACAGGCATAATGATGCTATCAATACCACCGACTCACAAAGCAGATTTCACAATTCTCACCTCCTAGATCTTGTCCAGCCTATTCGATCGCTTTGGCGCCGTGATCTGCGAGATTTTTATTCTTATCTTGCCTTGATGGCGAGACAGTTTAAAGAAGTTCAGCGAGGCCTTGCAGTCACTAATCCAAGCGCTACGCACCACAACGGCGATGATAGATATTCCGCTGGGTGGGCAGGCTATGGCATGCTCCCAATGGCCGCGTACTTGTACTACTTGAAAACATCCGGGGTCAGCGGCAGCGTCCTTGAGTGCGGTGTTTTTAAAGGTGGATCTACCTGCTGCCTGAGTTACGCTTGCGATTATTTGGGGCTGCGACTCATTGCGGCTGATTCCTTCCAAGGCCTCCCAGAGTCGGATTCGTATTATAGCAAGGGGGATTTTTTTGGAAGTCTGGATGAAGTGAAGAGGAATGTTGAGCTATTTGGTAAACCTTCTTGCGTAACATTCCTTTCGGGCTGGTTCAGCGAATCACTCGCAAGTTTTCAAGATGACTTGATGCTGCTTTGGATTGATGTTGACCTGAAGTCGTCAGTGCTCGACGTTCTTGAAAATGCTTTTGATTGCTTGGTTCGGGATGGCGTAATTTTTTGCGATGGGCTTGGTGAGACGCGCGATTTCGACGGAGATGAGTTACGCGCAGGAAGTCCGGAATCCGAAGGTCTATTGGAGTTCTTTCATAATAGAAATCTTTCTCACAAGGCAGTGTATACGGGTGTTGGCCATATGGGATTGGTAGTTCCAGGGGCAGAGGTCGACCAATCGTTAGTATACTCAAGAAAGTCAATGGACAAGATCGTCTTGATAGTCAGAGCGTGGCTTGAATTGGAACGTCGATTCGACAAGCTTGGGCTATGAGAGGCGTGTGTGATTTTCGAAGGGGGTTTCGGAGCGATGATGTGCATGCATTATTTTTAAAGACCTGTGGATACCGCGCGCACTGGCCGCCCTATCCAAGCTGGCGAATTCGGAGGATTCAGCGTCGTTCGTGTTAATTCGCGGTGCGTTCTGATTAGCCTTATGACGCAGCCAGCCCGCCTCAGCTTGTTTCGCGGACTCAAAGACAGACGGACATGTGCGTTCTCAACTGCGAAGGCCGTTTTGCACACAAAACTGAGCCCATCTGACTCGTAAGGAGTTCCGCTGGATGTCTGGCTGAGCGACGGTGCTATACATGCCTTGCGTCTCGCAGATTCTTTCTATCCATCTGTAGCGATAACACCCGTTTTCTAAGATTCGAGCGTAGAGTTGCTTGTCCTTCGTTCGGGGGCGGTGTCGTTGGGTGGCTATCGCGCGGCGGGCACCACTGACGTTATGGAGATCTAAGTTGGTACTGCAGCGTTTAGTGATTTCAGCGTCAGTCCATGAAGCAAAGCGAGGCGTCTAGTGTATTCGTTCGATGTCTTTGACACACTGATTACGCGTACTTTTCTTCGTCCGACTAATCTGTTCGTGCAGGTGGCGGTAGACATTGCGCCAAGTTGCCGAGAGATCGATGCGGCGTCTTTCGCTGATGCGCGTCAGCGGGCGGAAATGCGGGCACGGCGGCAGGCGCAACCTCGTGACGACTGTAGGTTTGTAGAGATCTATGCGCACTTCACCGAGTTGGGCCAGTTAGGCGTTTCAAGGCAGGCGGTTATGGATGCCGAGCTGGCAGCGGAGGGCGCGCTTAGCCGGCCGATCCGGCGCAATGCTGAGCATGTCAGGCGGCTTCTCGATAGCGGCGAACGGGTGGTGTTTCTGTCGGATATGTATTTACCCGGCGATTTTATCTGGGACCTGATTTGCCGGCACGTCGCCCCGTGCGATAGAGAGCAGGTCTTGGTGTCGGGCGAAATCGGCCTGTCGAAGCACTCGGGGCGGCTTTATCGATATCTGCTTGAGCGCGAGAGCATCGAGCCCGGCCAGCTAATTCATGTCGGCGATAATGCGCACTCCGATATTCGGGTGGCTCGCCAGTTGGGGATTCAGGCGCATCATTACACGGAGATCCTACCGACTCGCTATGAGCTACGTCTCGACGGGGCGGGCTCCGGGGCTCCGTCTGGGGGAGCCGGCCTTGGAGGTCTAGCACGTGCGGCGCGGGTTGGTGTGGCTGGTGGGGCGGGGTTGGCGCGGGTTGCCTGCAATGTGGTGGCGCCTTTTTTGACGGTGTTTGTGGCTTGGCTGTTGGCGGATGCGCGCCGTCGCTCGCTCGACCGGCTGTATTTTGTTGCGCGCAATGGGCAGATCTTGATGAAGATCGCGGAGGCGATGCGCCGCGAGGGGGATCCGGAATGCCGCTACTTGTACGGTTCGCGCCAGGCTTGGCTGCTGCCGGCGGTTACTGAGGTCACTCCGTCGTCGCTGGCGTGGGCTTGGGATAGGAGTATGGTCCGCACGGGCGATGACATCCTTCGTCGGCTGGAAATCGACAATCCGGCGGTGCGTGAGGTCTTGTCGCGCCATGGATTCGAGGGCGAGCACTTGAGCCGGCGGCTCGACGAGGCCGCCCTCAAGCTTTTTATCACAGTGCTCGCGAAGGATCCCATTGCTTCCTGGATCGCCGAGCGCGCGCGGGCGCGCCGCTCGGTTCTTCAGGGCTATCTAAAGCAGGAAGGGCTGCTGGACGAGGAGCGTTGGGCCATCGTCGATGTCGGCTGGGCGCTGAGATGCCAGCACGCGCTGAAGCAGGTCCTCGCGGATGCCGGTAGCGAAGCGGAGGTAGAAGGCTACTACCTGGGCGTCTCGGATGAGCATCTGCCCTTGGAAGAGGCCGGCCTTTGTCACGCCTTCGTGCGTGCGCCGGGGAGTGCGGTGGATGGCGCCTTGTCCGCTGCTTGGTTCTTCAAGCGGTCGACCATTCTCCTGATCGAGCATTTGTTCACGATTGCGGATCACGCCTCGGTTGTCGATTATCGGCGCGTCGGGGATCAGATTCGACCGACGTTGAAGCTGGATTCGCCAGCGTCCGACCTGATTGCCTTCGCCAGGGAACTGCACGAGGCGGTGCTGGCCTTCACGAGGGAGCTTGCCGCAACCTCGGGTGCCGATCCGTGCGCTGCGGCCTATCGCGACCGCGCCTTCGCTGTGGTTCGGGATTTTTGTATGCGGCCCGAGCCTGTGGATGTGCAGGATATCGCTTGGTTGGGCGCGAACAGGGATCAGTCCCATGCCGCCTGCCATGAACGCCCGCTGGCAAGTCCCCTGACTTGGGGCGACCTCATCTCGATGGTCGGGGCGGAGCTGAGCCCACGCCGAGGTGCTGCCTTTGCACCTCGATCGACTTGGCTTGCCGGGTCCGCGGCACTGTCGACGCCGACGGTCGCTTGGCTGTTTCGCTCGCTGACGTGGTCGAGCGATCTGTTTAGGGGGTTCCGTGCTAGACCATAACCAGCCTGAGCTCGGGCGCAGGCTTCAGCCGACGGGGTCTCGGTCCTGCGCCGATTCTGGCCGAGCAGCCCGGAGTGGGGCAGGTGGTCGTCGGTCACGGTGATTCGTCGGTGCCGGCTGCATGAGGCTGACAGCTTGCGACGGGTGGCGCTGAGGACGCTTTGGGGTGCCTTCCCGACGTACTGCATCCGCGCGAATTTTGGGAGTGTGTATCGTGGTGAGTGATCATCGGTTCGTCATTACCGTCGTCGTCACCCGCAATCGCGCGGCTCTGCTACAACGCTGTCTCAATGCCCTTCAGGCACAGAGCCGACCGCCGGACCGGGTAATTGTGCTGGATAATGCGTCGGATGATGGCACGCCTGAGCTGTTCAGCTCCGGGCCTTATGCCACGGAGGCGTCGATCAGCTATGTGCGCCTCGACGAGAACACCGGCGGCGCCGGCGGCTTCCACGCCGGCATCGCACGCGCAATGGAGCAGGGCTGCGACTGGATCTGGGTGATGGACGACGATGGCTGTCCAGCGCCGGATGCCTTGGAGCGTCTGATGGCGGTAGACCCGGACCCGATGGCGATTCATGCCGCAGCTGCGCTGGTCGACTCGGGCGATGAACTGGAACTGGTGTGGCCTGCAGCTCCGGTAGAGGGGGGTGATCAGGGCAAGACCCTGATGCGGATCGATGATCTGAAGGGGCCGGTGGTGCCGGTGATGAATGCGCCCTTCATCGGCATGCTTTTTCACCGCTCACTGATTGAGCAGATCGGTCTTCCAGACAAGGAGTTTTTCGTCAGCTTCGAGGACGGTGAACTCTGCGCCCGTGCCTGGGCTCGGGCCGGCGGTGTGCGTCTGGTGCCGGCAGCCGTGGTGCGACATCCCCGCATCGAGCGGCGTTGTTTCACGGCCGGGCGTCGGCGGTTTTGCGTGATCGCCCTGGCGCCTTGGAGGCGTTATTACGATACCCGGAATCGGCTGGTGATCGCCAAGCGGCATTTCGGCTGGCGGCTATGGACTGAAGCGCTGCCCGGAACGCTGCTGCGCTGGCTGGTGACGCTGGCGGTGCAGCCGGATCGATTGGCGCAGTCTGCGGCCTTCGCGCGAGGGATCTTCGATGCTCTGACCGGGCGTTTGGGCATGCGTTGGGCGCCGCCTTGAAGTGTTGCGGTTTTGGATCGTCAATCCTTTCGATTCATGTCCGTCTGCGCCCATTCTGGATACGGCCAGGCATTGTAGCTACGGTTGATCAGGTCGGGCTGGAGTAGCGTCAATTCCTTATGGCCATTCACCAGCCGCTCGGCGAGCTCGACGCCCTGCATCATCGAATGGTCCTGATTGCTAACCTCGTATTTCCAGGCACCGAAGCGTCCGCGTGAATAGATGTCTCGTTCTTCTAGCGCGGGCAGTACGTGTTGCAGGATGGTATCGCGCTCGACCGATGGAGTTGGATACCCATGATGGAGACGTCGGTGCCAACGGCTGATGATCGGCGCTTCATCGCCGATCAAGCGCGTGGCGCGCATCCCTCGAACGACATCATCGACAACAGTCTGCTCGTCGACCGTCCTGCAGGGACTCTCGGAGACCTCGGCCATGAGTGACCAGGTGGCTCCGGGTTCGGGGACGTTGTTGGGGCTGTAGTTGCTGAATACCGTGACTCGATAGAAGGGGCAGTCGTTCTCTGGAAAATACATCCAGCACTTTGTGCGCAGCGCCTCCGGGGGCTGACCGCGAAGCCCGATACCGACCACATGGACGCTGGAGTACTTGAGCTGGCTGCTCTGTTCGATCAGGTTCGAGTCGCCGATCAGTCGACAGAGACGGTCGAGCGGGATGGTGTTGATGAGCCGTTTGTAGCTGAAGCAGGCGCCACCGGCCGTGATGACCTGGCGTCGATCGGCGTCGAGGGCGACGATGCCGTCACCGAAATGCCGATGCTGGGCCGGAATGCTCGCGGCCAGGTTCTCCCAGATCGCGCCAGTGCCGCCGTGCAGTGGGAAGCGAAAGCGGTTGTTCGGCCCCCAGCTTGGCTGGTCTTCATTGAGACAAATGGATTTGAGCACGGACCGCAGATCAGGCACGGCAACCCGTTCGCCGACCCAGTGTGCGTTTAGCATCGCTGGCGGATAGGCCCAGACCTTGAGATTGTAGGGAAGCAAAAAGCTGTCGGCGATGCCTTGCCCGAAGGTCTGCCGAATCCAATGCTCGAAGTCGGTCGGGCGCTCGGTGGTTCGTTCGTTGGCCTCGATCAGTCCCTGTACGCAAGCCCACTTTTCTGGTCCTGGAAGCCGGTGGAGATTGTTCTGGAAGGGGTAGGGCACGAAGCAGTCACGCATCCAAACCCAGCTTTCGCGTTGATGATCGATCCAGCCATCGCGGCCCAATGCCTGCTCCATATAGCGGTCGAATGCCTGGTAATGCGAGAACTGGACATGACCTCCGAGATCCCAGGTGAAGCCTTGATCATCGACCACCGAAGCCGCGAGACCACCGGCCTGTTCCTCGGCCTCGATCAGCAGACAGTCAGTCTCGCCGAGCTCGAGCAGACGGAGCATGGCCCCGAGTCCGGTTGGACCGGCACCGAGAACGAGAACCGAATAGGCGGGAAGGGACATCGTCACCCCCTGATCAACGGAAACGCCGTATTATCGCAGCAGCTCATCTTGCGGGGTGGATCAAAGGGCTGAAGCATGCGGATCGCCGTCTTCTGGAAACGTCATTACATGGGGCAGGATGTCATCAGTGACCGCTATGCGCGGCTCTACGAGTTGCCGCGTGGTCTGGCCGAGCTAGGGCATGAGGTGCGGGTGTTCTGTCTGAGCTATCGGTCCGCTGGGCGGATTCAGCGCGATGACCCAGTGGCCGGAACCACCGGTTCACTGATCTGGAAGGGATATGATGCGGGTCCGCTTTGGGTTGGCGGTTTGCTGGCTTATTGGCGTGCTACTCGGCGTGAGCTGCTCTGTTTCAACCCCGATGTTCTACTGGGTGGATCGGACGCTCCGCACGTGGTCCTGATGCACCATCTGGGCCGTCGGTTCGACCGGCCTTATGTGATCGATCTCTATGACAATTTCGAGAGCTTCGGTCTGACGCGGCTGCCGGGGATGCGTCAGCGCTATCGTCGAGCGCTGCGCGGGGCGGCTGGCATCACGGCAGTTAGTGAACCGTTCGCTGACGCCCTGCGACAAGGTCTTTCGGATGTTCCGGTGACGACGCTGGAAAGCACCATCGATCCTGAACGTTTTCAGCCGTGTGATGGAGCCAGTGCCCGCGCTAGGCTCGGCCTGCCGGCTCAGGCGCGGATAGTCGGGATTTCAGGCAGTTTGTCTCCGAATCGTGGGATCGAACGTATTTATCGAGTCTTCGTGCGTCTGTTGGAGCAGGATTCATCCTTGCAGCTTGTGCTGGCGGGTGATCTGCATCGGCGAGCACCACCGCCGAATCATCCGCGCGTGCGTTTTCTCGGCCGTCTGCCACATGGGGCGATGGCTGATTTCTTCAGCGCACTCGATCTGGCGTTGGTGCCGATGATCGATACCGATTTTGGCCGCTATGCCTTTCCGCAAAAGGCGTATGAGATTCTGGCCTGTGGAACACCCTTGCTGACAGCACGCATTGGTGCCTTGGCGCGGACCTTGGCGCCTTGGCCAGCGTGTTTGTATACCCCTGAGGACGAAGAGGATCTTGAGCGACAGATCAAGCAGCAACTCAGGCATCCCGTTCGGCCTCGATTGATGATTCCGAGCTGGAGTGATCAGGCTGGACAGTTGAGTCTGCTGCTGCAGAAGTCCGTCAATTACGGCAAGCCGGGTGGCGTTTCAACCCCGGAGCTTCTATCGTAACAATTGTTGCTCGAGAAGCGGCCAACAACAGATTTTGAACACGACCGGCGATCCAAGTGCCGTTTGATTGGTATTGGATTGGGTGGAGCAGGCTGTCTTTCGGAGACTACGGCTTTGGTGGAAGCCACTCAGCGTCCAGGATGTTCTCGATTGGCCATGGGGGATGCTCCGGAAACTGGCTAAGACCGGTTTCTTGCGCAGCCTGCACGGTGGCGTCTTCCCACACACCGTCCCACCAGTCCAGATCATTCAGATCCGCATTTAGGCTTGGCGTCTTCGCCAAACGACGGAGAATGCCCTTGCGTTGGTTGCGAATGGTGATCTCCCATGAGGCGCCCTGCCGCTCGGGCTGATAGGCCCATTTGAGCAGATGCGCCAGCAACAGGGCCATGCGGTTGGCCAACTCGCGTTGTTCGCTCTTTCCCACGTCTTCGATTTCCTCGGCCAGATGCGCGATGTCGAGTCGATCAAACTGCCCCTTGCGGAGTAAGGCGGCCTGTTCGTTGGCCCAGGCAATGATGTCAGTGTCGTAGTTGTACATGAGTGCGCTTGACCTCAATCGTGTAGTTCCGGCAAGCGTGCGTGATCCCTTGACAGGGTAGTGACTAGGATGTCGCCGGTGCAAAGCCATCACCGGAGGCCCTCATGAACACCGCAACCGTCCCGCCATCGCCATCGC
>POWB01000039.1 GCA_010912705.1 Halochromatium sp. | reverse complement strand
TGTGTCCCTTGGACATAATATCGCAGCAGCGATTCCAGAATCTGCAGCGCGGTGTCGCGGTCGGCGACCTGGTCGATCAAGGCGATCAGCCGCTCCAGATGCTCGAGCGGCTGGTCGCTGAAGATCCAGCGTAGCGCGAGCTGCACCAGGCGGGTGAGCACATCGCCTTTGATCTCCACATCGCTGCGTGGTGAGAGATCGTGCAGCGCATAGCGGAACTGCGGCACGTAGGGTTTAAGCTCCTCCGGTAGCGGACGGATCAGCGCATGGAAGTCGATCGGCATACGCCAGCGGCTCTGGCCGTGATAGAGCACCAAGGGGTAGACCGGCGGCAGGGTCTTGGCCTCGGGATGCTGTTTGCGGTAGGCATCGCCCTGCAGCGCGATGTAGCGCAGCAGTTGCAGCAAGACCCAGTAGTCGGGATGACTCTTGTGCTCAAACAGGATGTAGACGTGGAGCGCGAGCGTCGCTGCAGCATCTTCTAGATCAACTGCAGCGGCCGGATTAGCCCGCTCAGGCACGGTTGGATCAGCCTCATCGGGCACGGCTGGATCAGCCTCATCGGGCACGGCTGGATCAGCCTGATCGGGCACGGTTGGATCAGCCTCATCGGGCACGGCTGGATCAGCCTCATCGGGCACACGCCATCGTAGCCGATAGACCAGATCAGAATAGGACGCGCGCAATTCCCTGGAGACGTAGCTGTCCTTGCTGATCTCCAGACTGTCGAGATCCACCACCTCAAGCAGCTCAGCCGGCAGTTGCTGGCGCAGAAAGTCCTGCGCAATCTCGCGCCGGGTGAAACTCTCGCGGAAGTAGACGTCATGGGGGTTGTTGATCTCGTCCATTGAACGAACTGTACCAGATTGGACTGTTGCGGCGAGCACCCTGCACCCATGCACGAGACGCCCGCCGCAGCCGCGATGATCGCGTGCAGCCGTCCTGTGCTGCTCGCTATACTGCTCACTCTCGCCCCGCCGCGACCCCAGCGTCGGTCACCCAAATCCCTGCCAGAGCAACCACTGATGAGCGCTGCCTTTGACCTCTACACCAAGTTGAAACACACCTCGAGCGATGAGGAGCGTGCTGAGGTGATTGCGCAGGCCTTTGATGCGCTCGAAGCCCGTTTCCCTCAGCTGACGGATCTCGCGACCCAGGGCCATGTCCGTGAAGCCGAGCTGCGCTTGCAGAAGGAAATTAAGGAAGTTGAAGCGCGATTACAGAAGGACATCAAGGAGCTCGAGGCGCGCCTACAGAAGGACATCAAGGCCCTTGAACTCCAGATCAAGGAGGTCGACGCACGCTTACAGGAGCGCATTAGCCAGCTCGAAGTGAGCCTGCACCAGGCACTGGCCGCGCAGACCCGTTGGCTCATCGGCGGCCTCGCCATCCTCGGCGTCGTGCTGAAGCTCGCGGATGTGCTGATCGGACCTTGACGACGCTCGACGGCGCTGCAGCGAATGTCAGGTACGTCTCTGGCTTGCCCGCAACTTCTGAGGAAACACGCATGTAGGTGGCCCGCGTCAAGCCACCAGCAGGAATCGACGCGCTATACTCGCTGTGCATCTCACAGGCTCGTCGCACAACCACTTGGCGGGATGGTGTCTTCAGGCGGCTCTTGAGCATCGCGCCAGATCAGGATTCCAGCGACGGCAAGAAGTCGGCGCTCCTGGATGGCGAGCGCCTGGCACCGATGCCGGCGCAGGATGTCCAACGCCACCTCACGCCGGCTGAAGCGCTCGCGGAGGTCGATGTCATGCAGCCCCATGCTTGGGTAAAGCGCATCCAGCACTCAAGCAACCCCAGCAGCGGCCGATAATCTCTCCGTTATGAGCAGCCACAACCCCATCTACGTCACCCAACCCCACCTGCCGCCGCTGGAGGAGTTCATCCCCTACCTGGAGCAGATCTGGGAGAACAAGCGCCTCACCAACAGCGGGCCGTTCCACAACCAGTTGGAGCAAGAGTTAGCCGAGTATCTGGGCGTCGAGCACCTGGCGCTGTTCGCTAACGGCACCCTGGCCTTGCTCACCGCGCTGCAGGCGTTGCGCATCACCGGCGAGGTCATCACCACGCCCTACTCCTTCGTCGCCACCGCGCATACCCTGCTCTGGAACGAGATCCAGCCGGTGTTCGTCGACATCGACCCGCACACCCTCAACCTCGACCCCAACCGCATCGAAGCCGCCATCACCCCGCGCTGAGCGATGACGACCTCAACCGGATCATCCAACTGCTGCAGCCATGATGAAACGGCCGGGCGTTAATCGCGAAAACACATGGGATAGACCTTGCCGAAATCGAGGCGTTTTTCTACGATCCTTACGCCATCACCATTGAAGATCTCGAACACGACGAGGAACGATTCGTGACCTTCGGGCAGGACCACCTCGAACGACAGCACGACGAACGGGAGGCCAACCATGCGCGAACACTATGATTTCTCTCATGGCCAGCAGGGATCGGTGATCAACGCTGACGACAAGACGCGCGTCACACTCTACCTGGACGACGACCTACTCGCCGTCTTGCGCGAGCGGGCCGCCGCACAAGGCCAGGGATACCAGACGCTGATCAACGAGATACTGCGCGGCAGCTGGGTGAAGAGAGCCGCGTTGTAACCAGCAACGGCCAGCCCATGTTGAACATCGTCGAGCATCGCCGGATCGCGCGCCAAGTTAGGCGGCTCCCGGTCGACATCGTCAAACGCTATCAGAAATGGAAAGACATCATGACGCTCTCGGGGCCGACTGGCATCCGGATGATTCGCGGATTTCATGACGAATCCCTCCAAGGCGAATGGCAAGGGCACCGATCATCCCGCTTGAACGATCAATACCGGGTGATTTATCGTCTTGAAAACGGCTTGGCCAAGGTCGCAGTTGTTAGCGTGACGCCACATGATTATCGGAGAAAGTGACATGAACGAATTTCGCCCGGCTTCGCGCAGCATCGAGGTCTCGCCTGGGGAATCCGTGCGCATCCTGCGCGAGCTTCAGGACTTGACCCAGAAAGAACTCGCCACGCGCGCCGGGCTACCGCTGGCGGCGTTAGTCGAGATCGAATCCGACCGCTCCGCCCTCGACATCGAGCAGGCCAAGTCCCTCGCTCGCGCGCTCAAATGTCATCCCGGCGCCCTGGCCTTTCCAGGGTGGAACGTCGAACAGGATTCGGCCGCTTAGCACCAATTTCAGTGTAGCGCAAGTCGTCGATATCCTTGAGCAGGTGCATGACGAGATGAACGAGCTGCAGTCTGCGCTGGGACTATTGCAACTCAAATATGTCGACGACCTCATCATCGGCGCCGGCATCATCGGCCTCACCATCGCCCGCGCACTCCAGCAGCGCGATCCTGGCGCGCGCCTGACCCTCATCGACAAAGAGCCCCGCCTCGGCCAACACGCCAGCGGCCGCAACAGCGGTGTGCTGCATAGCGGCATCTACTACAGCGCCGAGAGCCTCAAGGCGCGCTTCACGCGCGATG
>POWB01000038.1 GCA_010912705.1 Halochromatium sp. | reverse complement strand
ATGGCGATGGCGATGGCGGGACGGTTGCGGTGTTCATGAGGGCCTCCGGTGATGGCTTTGCACCGGCGACATCCTAGTCACTACCCTGTCAAGGGATCACGCACGCTTGCCGGAACTACACCATCTGCAATGCACGCCGGGCAGGCGCGAGATCCTGAGGCTGAGGCTGAGGCTGATCCGGATGCTGATTCGGAGACTGACCCTCCAGTGCATGGAGCACGCGCTGCCCCTGATTGAGCAGATCACGCGCACAGAGCAGACTGTAGGCAAGGAACAGATCCCAGCCAAAGGCGAGCCAGGGATGGAGCAGATCCAGCACCAGACGGACCAACCACCAAACGCCAAGCGCACCACCAAGGGTGGCAATCCAGAGCAAGATGCCGCCAAAGCGACCATCGAGTCCAACCCGAAACAGCGCACGCTCGCAGATCAAGGTCCAAGCCCCCAACACACGGATCGGATGCAGCCGATAGACCGGATCACCGAGCAGGGCGTCGAGCGCACAAGCGCCGAGGATCAACAGCAGATGGTCGCTCAAGTCCATTTGCGAGCGAACCCCAACGCCACCGCGCGAGCCGCCAGCGCACCAGGCCTCAACTCGCGATGCCGCTGCAGCTCCTCGCGCAGCGCGGGAAAGTGCTCAGGGGCAACCGCAACCGCCGCTGCCAAGAGCGCGGCCTGGTTGACGATTGATTCCCGCGCCACCTCGGCATGCAGCACCCCAGCACGCACCAGGTCGATGATCTCGGCCAGCGCATAGGCGGCAGCCGCACTCTGCGGATCGTGGATCAGCGCGGTCAGGTTTTGCGCGAACAGATCAAGCAGCTCAGCATCCGCATCAGCATCCGCGTCAGCGCCGGCAAATTCGGCACGGGCTTGGGCGAGCAGCGCGGCCTCATCACAGCCGTGGCGCCCAAGCGCCGAGCAGATCGAGCGCCGCAGCTCGGCACAAACCCCATTTTGCAGCAGGATGCAGCGGGTCACAGCGGTGTGGGTCGCCCGCCCGAGCAGCTCACCTAAACTGTTGTGGCCACCGGCCCAACTGCGCTCCCATTCCTCCGGCCCTGGCAGCGGTGCCGCGATCACCAGCTGATCGGTGCCCGTCCCCGTCGCCAGACCCGCCGATTGCAGGCTCGGCATGCGCAGGTCGAGCAGCGCCGTGCTCTTGCCTTCAGTAACCATAGTCGCCGCCCGCGTCAGACAAGCGGCGGTGCAGGGCTGGTTGATGAACACCAGCAAGACGATCGTTCCAGAGCCCACCTCATCGGGTGACTGCAGCGACGGAGCCGCGGTGATCGGGCGGCTACCCTCAGGATGCTCATGCCAGCCAGCCGGATCAGCAGCGCGGGTCGCATTACCCAAAACCCCAGCGGTGGCAACGACAGAGACCATCAGCTCAGCGTACTCGGCCTGCGCCAGCACCGCGCACTGCATATTCGCTGCGGTCGACATCAGCCCCGTCGTTGCCGGCGGCAAGCCAGCACCAATGCAGGCCTTGGCATGGAAGGCATCCAAGCCTGGCAGCGGCGACTGATTGCGCGCATAGGGCTGATGATGGGCAACACCCTCGCAGCTCTGATGGTTGGCGACATGCGTCAGATCCTCGCGCAGTCCACCATTGACCTTGCAGGTACTGAGAACCCGGTGCGGACGTTTGAACGCCGCCCAGAGCGCGCGCCCCTGACGATAGAGGTGATAGCGATCGGTCTCGCGTAGCAACATGGCGCAGTCAATCAGCTCCGCAGCAAAGGCGGCCCGGCATCGGCACAGTCGGATTGACAGGAGATGGCATCAGCGCAGGCCAGCAGCTTCTCTTGGTCGCTGATCTCCTACATCTGCCTGAACAGAGCATCGAAGGTAGCTCAATGGCCAGCAAGACCCACAGTGACCATGAGGCTAAGCCGAGCGCGCCAAGGCCATCAGCTGATAAGGCTCTAGCAGCAGCTCTTGGGTGGCGATGATGGTCCGACCGGCGAAGAGGTCGACCATGGTCTTGCGCATCCCCATCTGGCGCAGGCGGCGCGCCTCTAGGCGCTGCGGATGCTCGCTAAAGTTACCGATGACAAAGACCGTGGACTGCTCGCTGGAGCGCAGGAAACCGAACACCTGCCGATTGCCGGTATCCAGTAGATCGGTGTCGCCGCGCGCAAAGGCATGGTTATGGCTGCGTACCTGCAACAGCCGCAGTAGCCCCTGATACAGACGCCCGGCAACGGTCTCCATTTCGCGGCGCTGATCAGCAAGCGCCCAATCAAAGGCACTACGATGCAGCCAGCGCGAGTCACCGACCTTCTCTGCGTCCTGGTCGTAGCCGTAGTCGTTCAGGGTCGCGATCTCATCACCGAGATAGATCAACGGGATACCGCCGATCATGATGATCACACCGTGGATCAGGAGGATACGGTCAATCGCCAGTTGCAGCTTAGCCTCATCCTGCTGCTCGAGCGCCGTCTCGATCCCGGTCAGCGAGGCACAGGTACCAGACACGCGTGCGTTCCCGGTGACCGGGTCCTCTTGGAACGGCGCACCCCGGGCAAAGCTGCCCTCGAAGCGCCCGGTATAGAAGTGCGTTAGAAAGAGCCGGTGCGAGTCTGGATCGAAGCCGACGGCCTCGACATCGTCATTGGCAAAGGCCCAGCCGATATCATCATGGCAGCGCACATAGTTGACCCAGGCGCAGCCCGAGGGCACCGAGAAGCGGCTCTGCATCGCCCGCTGCAGCACGCGCACGTCGCGCGTCGCCAGTGCGTCCCAAAGCAGGGCCATGAGCTGCGGATTATAGGAGAGCGGACATTCGTCCATGCTGATGTATTCGCGCACCTCATCCGGATGCACGATCGCCTCGGACTTAAACACCATGGCCGGCGCGGCAATGCTGACGAGCGCATTGAAGGCCTGGATGATCCAATGCGCCTCGGGCAGATTTTGCGAGTTGGTACCGAGCCGTTTCCAGAGAAAGGCGACCGCATCCAGGCGCAGGATCTCGACGCCCTGATTGGCCAGAAACAGCATCTCCTCGAGCATCCGGTTGAAGACCTCCGGATTCTCGTAATTCAGATCCCACTGGTAGGTGTGGAAGGTGGTCCAGACCCAGCGCTTGATGCAGGTGCGATAGGTAAAGGCGCCCGGATGATCCTCACCAAACACCTCGGGCATGGTCTTCTCATAGAGATCCGGCAGGGTGCGGTCCGGGAACATCCGGTAGTAGCCCTGATGCGTGCGATCGCCGGCCAACGCTGCACGCGCCCAGTCGTGCTCGTCGCTGGTGTGATTGAAGACGAAGTCCAGTGTCAGCGAGATGCCGTGATGGCGCAGCTCGGTGGCCAGATCAGCTAGGTCATCCATGGTGCCCAGCGACGGATCGTCCTCGCGATAGCTGCTCACCGCGTAGCCGCCATCGTTATCGCCCTCGGGTGAGCGGAACACCGGCATCAGGTGCAGATAGGTAATGCCGAGCTCGGTGAGATAAGGGATACGCTCGCGCAGACCCGCCAGGTCGCCGGCGAACAGGTCGACGTAGCACATCGCGCCGACCATGCGATTGGACTGGTACCAATAGGGATCGGCACCGCGCATCGAATCTAGCGCCTTGAGCTCGGGCGAGCGCGCGATCCACATCTCGGTGGCCGAGGCGACGATGCTCTCGAGATGATAGAAGAAGTCGTAATAGCCGCCATAGAGAC
>POWB01000037.1 GCA_010912705.1 Halochromatium sp. | reverse complement strand
ACAGCAGGCCTTCCTGAGGGCACTTCAGATACCCGAAGAGCGATTTCTCTATCCCAGATCGAGCGCATGACGGCCGTTGAAAAATACGCGATGTTGCTGGTGATGGGGTGCGGAATGTCCGCCCCAACCGGACAACCTTGGTCATTGCAAATGAGCCCGACGACAATCTGCTCACGGCTTTTCTTGCCATCGCGGTTATAGCCAAAGGCGACCAGTTTGCTGTCTTTGTAGTCGCCTTCAAAATAAACGCTGGTGATATCGTAGAGGATCACCTGTCCATTGTGCAGATGACGCCCGGCCAGGGTTTTCTGGATGGCCTTTTGGCGTTGCAACAGCCGGTCCATGGGTTGATAGCAGTGCGTATCGACCTCGGGTGTGTCATCAATTCCGCACAGTTCCCACAGACAGGTATTGGGATGATGGTTGCATAAGGCGAGCTTGCTGCCAGCATAGACCAAGCGACCGACGATCATCGCCAGTGCACTGTTGACCCAGGGTTCGGCACGTGAGTAGAGAATACGGTGCAAGCCCAGTTGTTTGGCAAGGCCCAGGATGGCATGACTCGCGCCATATTCGCGGCTATTGAGGATTTGAAACGCTTGCGGGTCATCGACGGGAACCACGCGCTCGCGGAACGCCAATTGCAGGAGTTTGAGCTGTTCCAGTGAGCAACCGGTAATGCGCCCATGCTGGGTATGGCACATCTTGCCATTGTCGCGAAAGGAGGTACGCAAGATGCCCACCGGGCTCTTGCGAGTGGTTTGGATTTCCAGGTGCAAATTGCCATGTGCGGTCTGCATGGCTAAGTCTAAGCGTATGAGCGCAGATATAGCAAGGACTAATATTTCATATGCATGGCTACATTTTGAAAAAATCTCTCGACCAAAAAGTCAGCAACCACGCCGCCTAGAGGCGAAAAATGGGCCAATTTCGGGAGGTAAAGTCGGGCTAGATCCGGGCGAATATGGCGCCCTCGACAGGATTCGAACCTGTGACCTACCGCTTAGGAGGCGGTTGCTCTATCCTGCTGAGCTACGAGGGCGAAGGAGATGTTCAAGTGGCAGCGTTTCAACTTCCTGGCTGGCGATACGCTAAGCGCCATAGCCCCTCATGTTAACGCGCGTGACCACTGACAACCAAGCCGAAAGCGTTGATGCGCTCGTCATACCCGATCGTCAAGGCGAATGGCTATAGCGGGCATCGGCGGACGCACCAGCCGAAGGCGAAGCAGTATTTGGTAGAGCGCCGGGGTGAACACCAGCCCGAGCGGGGTCGCTAGGGCGACGCCACCAGCGATCACGATCGCCAGTGGTGGCCAGAAGTCGCCGCTGGAGAACAGGATCAGCGGCAGGAAGCCACCGACCGTGGTCAGGGTGGTGGAGATCACATGCCGTGTCGCGCCGAGCACAGTGCTCACTGTGGCGCTCAGATTGCCACGTGCCGCATGAGCATTGGCGCGAATCGCGGCCAAGACGACGATGCTATCGTTGATCGCGACGCCCATCAGGCCAACACTGCCGAGCACCGGATTGAAGCCCAGCGGATAGCCGGAGAGCCAGAGCGCCAACATCCCCAGCGCGACCGAGAGCACCCCGATCAGCAGGATCAGCGCCGCCAGGGTGAAACTGCCGAAGGCGAGCACCAAGGTCGCGACCATCAAGGCCCCAAGCAGGGGTGCATAGATCAGGAGCAGCGCAATCGCCTCGCCTTGCTCCTCGCTGTCGCCAGCAAACTCGAGCCGGTAGCCGGTAGGGATGATCAGGCCTGCGCGCTCGATCTCGGCGCCTAGGGTCGCAGTGACCTCAATCGGCAAGGCGTCGGCAGTGAGCCAGGCCTCGATGATGTTGACGCGCTCGCCATTGCGCCGGGTGATGGTCGGCGCCTCAGGCCTGAGCACGAGCGGACCCAGTGCAGCAGCAGGAATCCAAGTGGCCCCTTCGTGATCAGCCGCGGCCATTGCGCTGACGCCACCACCACTGGCACCGGCACCTCCGCCGGCACCGGCACCGCTGACGGCGCTGGTGCTGGCACCCGCGCTAGCACTCAGCAATGGCAGCGCCGCGAGCCGTGCTGGATCGGCGCGCTCGGCATCGCCCCAGCGCACCCGGACTGGTAGCTGCTCAAGATCCTCAAGGACACTGCCACCGATGACGCCGTCCAGCGCGGCACGGTATTGGCTGGCAATATCGCCCAAGCCGAGCCCCGCAAGCCGGGCATCCTGCTCGTTTGCCTGTAATTGCAGCCTGGGCGTGCCGCCAGAGATGCTGGCCTTGGTCTCGGTGATCTGCGGCAACCGATGCAGGATGCGTCGCAAGTCCTCGCCGATCTGGCGTAACTGCGTTGCCTCCGGGCCGATGACCCGCAGCGAGATCGGCGCGGCGATCGGCGGCCCCTGGCCGAACGCGCGCACGACGATGCGCAGGTCAGGAAAATGCTCCGGCAGGCTGCGCTGGAGATCAGTGACCAAGCGCCGCGCCTCCGCTGGGCTGGCGGCACGCACCGTGGCACGCGCATAGGCCGGGTTGTTCTCCTCCATGCGCAGCTGGTTGTAGTACACCGGCGGCGAGCTGGCCCCCGCGACCCAAAACAGCTGCCGAACCTCGCCACGCTCAAGGATCATCTGCTCGATCGCCTGCATGGCCAGGGCTGTGCGACGGATCGCGGCATCGTCAGAGGCCCAGACTTGCACCTCGAACTGGTCGCGGTCGGAGGGTGGAAAGAATTGCAGGCCAAGCTGGGTCGCCGCCCAGAAGCCAGCGGCCGGCAGCAACAGGCTGCTGAAGGTGGTCAGCCAGGGGTGGCGAAATAGCAGGCTGAGCAGCGCTGCATAGGCCGCCGCAAGCCGTGCGCTGGCGAGACCATCGCGCCACCAGGCAGGCCGCCCTCGGCTCCCGGATGCGTCTCCGCGTGAGTCTCCGCGTGAACCCACGGATGAGCTACCGGATGAGCCACCGGATGAGCCGCCAACAAGCGCGGCAAGGGCCGGAATGAGGCTCATCGAGAGGATGAACGAGGTCGCCAGCGCAAGCACCACCGCGGTGGCGAGCGGGCCAACAAAGTCACCGATGTTACCGGGCAAGAACAGGATCGGCATGAAACCGATCATGGTGGTGAAGGTGGACGCGGCGAGCGGATTGAACAGGTGATCAACGGTGCCGCGCACCGCCTCGACCGGGCTGCTGCCGACGGCAAGTCGTTTGCGGACCTCATCAGCAACGACAATGGCACTGTCGATCAACAACCCGATCGCGATGATCATGCCGAAGATCGTGATCTGATGGATCTCCTGCCCAAAGATGTCGAGTCCGAGCAGCGTCATCGCGGCCGAGAGCGGCAGGGCCGAGCCGACGATTAGAGCCGAGCGCCAGCCCATGGTCAGAAAGACCACCAGCATCACGACGGCAACGCCAGCGAGCAGGTTGCCACCAAGCTCCGTCAGTCGGGCCTGGGTATAGCCGCTTTGATCAAACAGGACGCCGATCTCGATGCCGCCACCGGCATTGGCAGCGCGGAATGCCTCGACGGTCTTGGTTGCAGAGGCGGCCCAGGCCTCAAGATCGAGCGCAGCGCGGGTGCGCACCCCGATCAAGACGCTGCGTTGGCCATCGGTGGAGGCGATCTGGGTGGGCGGCTGCTGCCAGGTCTTGCGCACCTCGGCGATGTCGCCGACGCTGATCGCGCGCCCCTCATCGGCAAACAGCGGCACCGCAGCCACGCGCTCTGCGGCATCGAGTTCACCAGCGACGCTGAGCCGCAGACGGTGCGTCTCGCCATAGAGGCTACCTGCAGGCCCCTTGACATCGGCATTCGCGAGTCGCGCGGCGACTTGATCAACGCTCAACCCAGCGGCACTCAGCTCGGCCGGATCCACCTCGACCCGGATCTCCTCCGCCGGACCACCAAAGAGCACGACCTGCTCGGTGCCGGTCTGGTTGCGCAAATCCTCGGCAAGATCCTCGGCGAGACGCTTGAGCACACCGAGCGGCGCCGGCTGTTCGGCGTCTCGTGCCCAGCTCACCGAGGCGATCAGCGAATAGGCAACCGCCCCGCGGTCGCTGTCGAGCACAGGTGGACCCGCACCAGGGGGTAGGTTGGCCGCCGCCGCAGACAGCTTGTCGCGCAGCTCGCTGAAGATGCGCTCGTTGTCCTTCGCACTCACCGCATCTTCAAGCTCGACCCCAAGCACCGAGATATCGCCGCTCGAGGTCGAGTCGATGACCTTGACCTCGGGGACCTCGCGCACCGCATCTTCGAGCCGCTTGGTCACCAAGGCCTCAACGCGCGCGGCACTGGCGCCGGGGTAAGGCGTGGCGATGAAGGCATAGCGGCTGACGATGCGCGGATCTTCAATCCGCGGCAGGCTGGACCAGGCGGCGACGCCAGCAAGCATCAGCAGCAGCACCGCCAGGATCAGCAGGTGGCGATTCTGCAGCAGCGCAACGGCCAGCGAGCTTACAGCCCTGGGCGTCGATCGCGCTGTCGACATCTTAATTGGCCTGATCCGTGCCGCTGCTGGAGGCGGTCTGGATGATCCGCACCCATTGGCCAGGAACGACTCGATGCAGACCGGCCGCGACGACTGGATCGCCAGATTGAAGCGGGCCCCGAACAAAGGCACGCTCGCGGTCGACATGCAGCACCTGGAGCGGACGACTGACCAAGCGCCAACGTTCCTCAGACCCGCCCGATGACGGCTCAGCCGTCCCTGGATCAGCGCTGTCCGGCTCAGTGCTGTCCGGCTCAGCGCTGTCCGGCTCAGCACGTTCTGGCTCGGCGACCAGTGCCCGCCAGAGCCCACGGCTGCCCTCGCTCAAGGCGGTCAGCGGGAGCCAAAACCCCTGCGCTTCAACCGGCTTGCGCAAGCGCAGCTCGGCCAGATTACCGGGACGCAAGAGCCAAGCGCGGGCCGGGTCGAGCGGGCGCCCGTCAGCGCCTGCGTGATCGGCATCCGCATTGCGTGGAACCGGTTCAGTCTCCAGGGCGTCTGGCTGCGTCTCCAATATCGGGTCAAACAGGGCATCGACGGTGCGGCTAGCGCCGGTGCGCAGCGGAATGATCGTCCGCAGCCTTGCGGGGACTGCCTGGCCGTCGATCTCGAGCTGGTAATGCGTGCCGGGATGGAGCGCTTCGAGCAGCGGCCCGGCCACACCAATCCGAACCTCTGGAGCCGCGATCTCCTGCAAGGTCAGCAGCGGCTGCCCGGCGCTCAAGATGGTGCCCTCATCGGCCAGGCGGCGAACCAGACTACCGTCGAAGGGTGCGTGCAGCTCGGTCTTGGCCAGGTCAAGGTCGATACTGGCGATACGCGCCTTGGCCAGCTGCAACCTGGCGCTTGCGGCTCGGGCGCCTTCGCTCGCCTCGTCGACGTCTTGACGCGTCACCGCACCGTCTTTGACCGAGCTGCGATAACGCTCCGCGGTGACCTCGGCAAGCGCGAGATCAGCCTCGGCGCTGGCGAGCTCGGCAGCCAGCTCATTGCGCTTCGCCTGCAGCAGGGAGGGATCGATCCGTGCGAGTAGGTCACCCCGCTGTACAGGCTCCCCTTCACGGACTCGCACCTCGATGAGCTGGCCAGGCCGCTCAAAACCGAGTTCGGTGGTGCGTCGCGCCTCGACGCGGCCAACAAAGACCTGCTCCAACGGATAGCTCGTCTGGTACTCAACCAGCGTGACGGGAACCACCACCGCCGATGGCGCTGCGGTGTCTCCGCGGCCCGGCACTTCGACGGCAGCGGCCGAGCGCTGCAGACAGAGCGCCATGGCGATGCCGAGCATGAAGCCAAGCAGGCGCGCTAAAGGCTGGTGCGGTGCTGGCGAGGAGTGCGTCATCGGTGATCGATTTGAAGTCTCGTCTCGGAACGGACATTCCGCACCCCATCACCAGCAACATCGCGTATTTTTCAACGGCCGTCATGCGCTCGATCTGGGATAGAGAAATCGCTCTTCGGGTATCTGAAGTGCCCTCAGGAAGGCCTGC
>POWB01000036.1 GCA_010912705.1 Halochromatium sp. | reverse complement strand
TGGCCCTCGGCAAAGAGCCGGATAACGCGGACCTGCTCTATGCGCGGGCGATGCTGGCGGTGGGCATGGGGCAGGTGGCCTCACTCGAGCGCGATCTGCGCCGGATCTTGGTCGCTGATCCAGATCACGTCGACGCCCTCAATGCGCTCGGTTATACGCTCGCGGATCGAACCGATCGCTTTGATGCGGCCGAGTCCCTGATCGAGCGTGCGCTGCAGTTGCGCCCGGATGATCCGGCGATCCTCGATAGCATGGGCTGGGTCCTCTATCGCAAAGGCCAGCCCGCCGCTGCTGAGGACTATCTTCGCCGCGCACTGGAGCATGGCTTCGATGCTGAGATTGCCGCGCATTTGGGCGAGGTGCTGTGGACGCTGGGACGCCAGGACGAGGCGCGGGCGGTCTGGCGGCATGCCCTTGATGAGGCCCCAGAGCACGAATATCTGTTGCAGGTGCTCAGCCGTTTTCGCTTTTCACAGTCGGGGCACTGATGTTGCAAGCGCCTCCCCTGATCCCGCGGCCGGTTGCCGATGGTGCCTGGCTTGCGCCTGCCAAGCTGAATCTGATGCTGCGAGTCCTCGGGCGGCGTGCCGATGGCTACCATCAGTTGCAGACCGTCTTTCAATTTATCGATCGCTGTGATCGGCTGTTCTTCGATCCGCGTTCCGATGGGCGGATCGAGCGAATTGATGGTCCGGCTGAGATCCCGCCTGAGCAAGACCTTGTGGTGCGCGCTGCGCAGGCGCTTGCTGAGGCGAGTGGCTGTCGCTCCGGCATCAGTATTCGGGTCGATAAACGCCTGCCGATGGGCGGTGGTCTCGGCGGCGGTAGCTCGGATGCGGCGACCACGCTGCAGGCACTGAACCAGCTCTGGGGAACGGGACTGTCCGTCGAGCGTCTGGCTGAGATTGGCCTGCGGCTTGGAGCGGATGTGCCGGTCTTCGTGCGCGGCACCGCAGCCTGGGGTGAAGGGGTTGGAGAGACCTTGGTACCGGTAGCGCTTCCTAGGCCCTGGTATCTGGTCTTATCGCCGCCTTGTCATGTTGCGACGGGCGCGGTCTTCGGTGACCCGGGATTGACAAGAGACTCAGCGCCAATCACACTAGCCGACTTTCTGCGCGGCAATGCTGCCAATGACTGCCTAGCGACCGTGCTCGGTCACTACCCTGAGGTCAGACAGGCATTCGATTGGCTTGCTGATCGCGCAGATGCGAAGTTGACTGGAACTGGGGCCTGCCTATTTGCTGCGCTGCCGACTCAGGCTGAGGCGGAGCAACTGCTGGCTGAAGTTCCATCTACGATTCCGGCCTTCGTCGCCCGCGGCCAAAATCGGTCGCCGCTGTTCGCCTGAGAGTTGCCTAAGTCTCGAGCACAGCGCTAGCAGACGAGCGGCGAATTGAGCTGGGTCGATCCATTGGGGCGTCGCCAAGCGGTAAGGCACTGGGTTTTGATCCCAGCATTCCCAGGTTCGAATCCTGGCGCCCCAGCCATACTTCATCACGCCGAGACTGGCCAAAAACGGTGGCGCTTGAAACCAAAGGACAATCCGTGCGGGCAAGTGCCATGATGGTGTTCTCTGGGAACGCCAATCCGGCGCTGGCCGGTGAGATCGTCGCTCATCTTGGGCTGCCGCTGGGCAAGGCCGTCGTTGGTCAGTTCAGCGACGGCGAGGTGATGACCGAGATCCAAGAGAATGTGCGCGGGCGCGATATCTTCATCGTGCAGCCGACCTGCGCGCCCACTAACGATAATCTCCTCGAGCTATTGGTGATGATCGACGCGCTGCGCTGGGCCTCGGCCAAGCGCATCACTGCGGTGATCCCATACTTTGGCTACGCACGTCAAGATCGGCGTCCACGCTCGGCGCGGGTGCCGATCACGGCCCGTTTGGTCGCCAAGATGATCGGCTCGGCGGGGGCGGATCGCGTCCTGACGGTGGACCTACACGCCGATCAGATCCAAGGCTTCTTCGATATCCCAGTCGATAACGTCTACGCCTCGCCGATCTTGCTCGGCGACGTCTGGCGGCAGAAGCACGAGAATCTGATGGTGGTGTCGCCAGATGTCGGCGGTGTCGTGCGCGCACGGGCGCTGGCCAAGCGGCTTGATGATGCCGATCTGGCGATCATCGATAAGCGTCGGCCGCGTGCCAACGAGGCCAAGGTGATGAATATCATCGGCGATGTCCGCGGTCGCTCCTGTGTGCTCATAGACGACCTGGTCGATACTGCCGGCACCCTCTGTCAGGCCGCCGCGGCCCTGAAGGCGCAGGGCGCATCCCGGGTTCAGGCCTATTGCACCCATCCGGTGCTGTCGGGGCCTGCGGTCGATAATATCTCGGTCTCGGCGCTCGATGAGCTGGTCGTCACCAACACCATCCCGCTGCGCCCGGAGGCGCGCGACTGCCCAAAGATTCGGCAGCTTGGGATTGGCGAGCTGCTCGCCGAGACCATGCGTCGGGTCTCGAATGAAGAATCGGTGAGCTCGCTGTTCGTCGACTGAACAGTCCTCGACCAAACAAGGTAGGCGCGGTCAGTCCGCGTTTGCGTTTCGGCGCCGGCATCTGGTCGCGGATGCCGGCGTTTTGTTGTTGTCAATTGTTATTCAATCTGGAGACTCAGTTATGAGTGAATTGTTAGAAGTCGTGGCCCAGCCGCGCAGCGACACAGGGAAGGGTGCGAGCCGCCGCCTGCGTCGTACGGGGCTGGTGCCCGGTATCGTCTATGGCGGTAACGCTGAGCCGACGATGATCTCGGTGCGGCACAATGAGCTTGAGCGTCAGCTCGACCATGAGGTCTTTTACTCGAGCCTGCTCGATCTGAAGCTCGGGGATGAGACCAGCAAGGTGGTGCTCAAGGATCTGCAGCGCCATCCGGCGAAGCCATTCCTGCTGCATGTGGACTTCCTGCGGGTGAGCAGCGACGAGAAGCTGCGCCTGACGATCCCGATCCATTTCCTCAATGAGGAGCGCTGCCCAGGCGTGAAGCAGGGCGGGAAGGTCTCACATCATGTGACCGAGATCGAGGTGAGCTGCTTGCCGGCGGATCTGCCGGAATATTTGAGCGTGGATATGTCCGAGATGAATCAGGGCGATATCCTTCATGTCTCCGAGCTGCAACTACCGCCGAATGTCGAGCTGACCCACTCGCTCGATCCAGAGACGCCGGTGGTGATGATCTATGCACCGCAGGCGGAGAGCACTGGAGAGGAGGGTGCTGAGGGCGCTGATGGTGGTGACGAGAACGCCTCAGGCTGATCTTGTATGCGGCGTCGCCGCACGGAAGATGAAGCCGCTGTTGTAATAATGCCTGCAGAAGGCGCACTTCGGAGTCGATGCGGACAGCCGCACTGAGCGGCTGTCTCGTGCCGCATGAGCATGTCAGATCCAGGTATCCAACTCATCGTCGGTCTCGGCAACCCGGGTGCCCAGTATGCTGGTACCCGCCATAATGCCGGCTTCTTACTGGTCGATCGGATCGCTGAGCGCGCTGCTGTTGAGCTGCGACCAGAGGCTAAGTTTTATGGCCTGGTGGCTCGAGTCCATGGCCCCGAGGGCGACCTGCGGCTGTTGAAGCCGACCACCTTTATGAACCATAGCGGGCGCGCTGTCGCCGCAGTCTGTCGCTATTTCGATCTCGAGCCAGCTTCGGTGCTGATTGCTTACGACGAGCTTGACCTTCCGGTTGGCACGGTCAAGCTGAAGCAGGGCGGGGGGCACGCCGGTCATAACGGCATCCGCGACAGCATTGCGGCGCTTGGCAGCCGTGACTTCTGGCGGCTGCGGATCGGTATCGGCCATCCTGGCAGCAAGGAGCAGGTGATTGGCTATGTGCTCAGCCATCCATCGCGGACGGAGGCGGATGCGATTCTGGAAGCAGTCGACGAGGCTGAGGGCTGTCTGCCGGAGCTCTTAGCCGGCGACTATCAGCGCGTGATGAATCGGTTGCACAGTCGCTCCTAGGCTCCCTAGCAAGCGCATGCTGGACTGAGGCTGTTGTTAGGACTCGCTCGCTGGCGCTATTTGCACAAGAAAAAACGCAACGAGCCGCCTCGCGGCGGCTCGTTTCATCTCCTCTGGTACCCTGTCTTCTCAGAATAGCCAGGCGAAGTTTACGCCAAGCTCGTATTGGTGCATCTTGATCTCAGGTGCCTGGCTGCCAGTGAACTCGCCTGGGCCTTTGATCGTGTCTTCTGGTGCGTACATGCCCCAGAAGCTAAGCTCGAAATTGTCTTGGATCAGATAGCTGGCGCCGATCGTGAAGTGATCTTCAGTTGTCGCCGGAGCGAGGGTGTTGAATGCAACCTGGCTGCCGTCGATCGGGTTATCGCCATGGCTATAACCAGCGCGTAGCTTCAGCTTGTCGTTGACCGCGTACTGGACGCCAAGCTTAAAGATCGTCATGTCGTCCCAGCCGAAGCCGGCGCCTTTGGAGCCGCCCAGGCAGTAACGGCCGTCATAGGTCGCGCCTGGTGCGCTCGGTTGGCCAAAGGCTGCGCCAAGATCGCATTTCATGGCCAGGTTATTTTCATTGGCGACCGCGGGTACTTCGCTGTACCAGATCTGCTGCACATCGAAGGCAAAGGCGAGCCGGTCGTTTGGTCGCAAGGCGATGCCGATCGTGCCAACCGGCGGAAGATCAAATTTTCCACCCTCGGCGAACAGGTCCGAGTACTTATCGAACTTGCCCATGTACATCTTGGTGCGGTAGGACGCGCCGACCGACAGCATTGGGTTAACGTCCCAGAGGCCGCCAATCTGGAAGCCGTAGCCCCAGGCTGAATCCTTGCCATTATCGGTCAGGTTTGACGGTGAGACGCCGCTCATCGTTTGGCTGGCGATCATGCTTTGGGTGAAGGTCTGGGTGAAGCCCTGGAAGGCGCCAACCCCCTTGACCTCGATCGTTTGGTAGCCGAGCAGGAAGCTTGCACCTAGGCTCAGACCATCGGCAACCTCGCGAGAGTAAGCCAGGGATAAGCCAAGCTGTTCGAGATTGACACCCGCGTTACCTCCGCCTTGCGCACTGGTGCCGGGCACCTGCATACCAGCACGAGGGTCTGGCGGTAGATAGGCCGGCGGGTTTGCGAGGGGGTTATTGCCACCGAAGGTGCCGAGGTGGCCGATCCCTGGGAAGACCAGCGTATCGCTGCTGCGGAAATCGGTGTTCATACCGCCGTTGGCGAACAGGGCAACGCCGAAGGCGCTGCGCTCATCGATCGGTTGCGTGTAGCCGAAACCTGGGATCAGAAAATCATTGTTTTTGCTGGTCACCGTGCCGGTGCCATCTGTCCCCCCACCGATCGGGGCAAAGGCGCCTTGCTCACAGCCAGTGGTACAGAAGGCGTTGGATGGTGTGAGACCATCATATTCTCGGCGCGGGCTGAACCAGGACAGACCGGCATCAGCACGCCGCCCGACCTGATTTGCACCAGCGGGGTTGGCGACGATCGACAGGCTATCTTGTGGCATAGCCGCTTCACCTGCGCCAGCCATGCCTTTCGCAATGGGCGAGTAAGCGTGGGACATATATCCATTAGTAGCCTGCGCAACAGGTATCAGGGCGCTGCAAGCCAGGGCCAATGCGCTAC
Organism: Halochromatium sp.; assembly: GCA_010912705.1. Lineage (GTDB taxonomy): Bacteria > Pseudomonadota > Gammaproteobacteria > Chromatiales > Chromatiaceae > Lamprobacter. The sequence continues at coordinate 2,812 of POWB01000036.1, read as the reverse complement.
GTTGAAGTGTTTTTCGCATGACTGTGGTACTCCTCCTCGTTGGTTTGTGCGTTTTTTACCACGACACGCTGGCTTGAGCAGAGTTGTTGCGGCATTGAAACAGCTTGTTGCATAAGGTTACGTCCTGGTGCGAGATTGTCAATAAACTTGATTGCGTTTTGTCATGTTCATGACGTCCAGCCGGCGATATCACGCATTCAGCTGACAAACCCAGCCCCTAGCTCGAAATGTTTCACGCGAAGCCGCGAAGCCGCGAAGCCGCTAAGAACGCAAAGAATACGGATCTTGTGGTCAAAAGTTGACCTGAGTGCCTGTTTGTCGCAAACGACGCATCAGTTCACAAAAACCTGTCCAAGCGCTTGGTTTTCTTAGCGTCTTCGCGCCTTCGCGTGAGATTCATGAGCTATCCAGGCGAGCCTTGCGGTATCGCGGGCAAAGCCTTATCCATCTTCTGTCTGCTCAGGTGCGCGCATGTGCGCGCACGAGAGGCCTGTATAGCCGCGGAGTGGAGGCAGCGATCGGTTGCCGAAGGGATAGCGGCTGGCGTTCTACCAAAAGGCGGAGGCTAGGCTAGGGTGGCCTAGCCTATTGAGGTGGATACAGGGGCGAATCAGGCGACGCAGGCAGGCTCGCGCCCAATAGAGACATAGGTCAAGCCGGCAGCGGTCACCTGTGCGGGATCGAAGAGGTTACGCCCATCGAAGATCACCGCTGAGCCTAGCTGAGTGCTGAGTGCGGCAAAATCTGGGCTGCGGAACTCGCTCCATTCCGTCACGATGACGAGCGCATCGGCGCCCTCGACGGCATCCATGCGGTTTTCAACTAGCTCCAGATCGGCGCGCTTGCCGTAGATGCGCTCGGCCTCTTCGGTGGCGACGGGGTCGAAGGCGCGCACCCGTGCGCCGGCGGACCAGAGCTGCTCCATCAGGCGCCGGCTGGAGGCCTCGCGCATGTCATCGGTGTTGGGCTTGAACGCTAGACCCCAGAGCGCGAAGGTCTTGTCATTGAGGGCACCCTCGAAGTGGCGCTCGATCTTGTTGAAGAGGAGATCCTTCTGGCGATCGTTAACCGCCTCAACCGCCTGTAGCAACTCCGCCTGATAGCCCTTGGCGCGGGCAGTGCGCTCGAGGGCGCGGACGTCCTTGGGGAAACAGGAGCCGCCGTAGCCGCAGCCGGGATAGATGAACTGATAGCCGATGCGCGGATCGGAGCCGATGCCGATACGCACCATCTCGATGTCAGCGCCGACCGCCTCGGCGATGTTCGACAGCTCATTCATGAAACTGATCTTGGTGGCTAGCATTGCGTTGGCGGCGTATTTGGTTAGCTCGGCCGAGCGTATGCTCATCATCATCACGCGGTCGTGATTGCGATTGAAGGGGGCGTAGAGGGCGCGCAGCAGCTCTGCAGTGCGAGGATTGTCGGTGCCGACGATGATGCGATCAGGGCGCATGAAGTCATCGATGGCGGCGCCTTCCTTCAAGAACTCGGGATTGGAGACGACGTCAAATTCGACTGAGCGGCCAGATTCATGCTGCGCGCTACGAACGGTCTCAGCGACCCGGTCGGCGGTACCTACAGGGACTGTCGACTTGTCGACGATCACGCGGTATCCGGTCATGTGCTCGCCGATCGTCTTGGCCACGGCAAGGACATGGCGCAGATCGGCCGAGCCATCCTCGTCTGGGGGGGTGCCGACGGCAATAAACTGAAATAGGCCGTGGGCGACACCTTCTTCAGGGTCGGTCGAGAAGCGAAGGCGTCCGGCTTTGCTGTTCTTCGTGATCAGGTCATCAAGCCCTGGCTCGTAGATGGGAACCCCACCGTTGTTGAGCAGGGCGATCTTGTCCGCATCGACATCGACGCAAAGCACCTGGTTGCCGACCTCGGCGAGGCAGGCACCTGTGACAAGGCCGACATAGCCGCTTCCAAAGATCGTGACGTCCATTAGGTTTCCTCGTGTTCGTGTTGGTCTGAGAGTCAAAGACGGGATGAGTCTACCGCAACCGGCTTTCTGTGGGCTTTCTGTGGTTCTGGTGTTGACGTACTAGCCTTCTCGCGTTATTCTGCCGCGCTCGGCTGATTTGGAGGGGTTCCCGAGTGGTCAAAGGGATCAGACTGTAAATCTGACGGCTCAGCCTTCGGAGGTTCGAATCCTCCCCCCTCCACCATTAATGATGCTCATTTGCTCCCGAAACGGCCGCAACCCTGTGAGCTCAGCGCGATGTCGAACGCATGGTCGCGGGTGGCGAGGTAGTGATGATCCGGCTTGGCGCTGAATCGATTGTCTGCCGCGCCTCTTCTACGTCTAGCCACTTTGCGGGTGTAGTTCAATGGTAGAACCTCAGCCTTCCAAGCTGATGGTGTGGGTTCGATTCCCATCACCCGCTCCAAACGCTTAGGGTGAAACGGTTTTTTGGGGTGAGGATTGTGCCGATAGCAAGCTTAATGAGAGCATGTACGGCGAGAGTAAATAGAGATCGAAACGCTTGCCCATGTAGCTCAGTTGGTAGAGCACACCCTTGGTAAGGGTGAGGTCACCGGTTCGACTCCGGTCATGGGCTCCATTTCGTCCACGAGTCTGGTGCTCCGGGCTTGCTCGACGTTTCGTAACGGTAGATTGGCAACAAGACGACAGCTTAGCGCGCGGAGATAGGGCCAGTGTCCAAAGAAAAGTTCGAGAGAAAGAAGGCGCACGTCAATGTTGGCACGATTGGCCACGTTGACCATGGCAAGACCACGCTAACGGCAGCGATCACGGTGCACCAGGCGAAGAAGTTTGGTGGCGAGGCGCGCGCCTACGACCAGATCG
>POWB01000035.1 GCA_010912705.1 Halochromatium sp. | reverse complement strand
CGGGAAGCCGGAATCCAGGCCAGGGACCCGGCAACCGAGCAGCAACCACCGAGCACCAAGCAAAACGCCGAGCCCCAAAACAACGCCCATGCCCCCAACCCAAGCGCACCTCACCGACCCCACCACCCCCATCGCCATCATCGGCCTGGGCAACGTCGGCCTGCCGCTCGCGGTCGAATTCGGCAAACAGCGCCCGGTCATCGGCTTCGACATCCACCAAGCCCGCGTCGCCGAGCTGCAAGCCGACCACGACGGCACCCGCGAGACCACGCCCGAAGACCTCGCCGCCGCGCGCCACCTGCGCTGCAGCAGCGACCCCCAGGCCCTGCGCGACTGCCGCATCTACATCGTCACCGTCCCCACCCCGGTCGACGACGCCAAGCGCCCAGACCTCAGCCCACTGATCAAAGCCTCCGAGACCGTCGGCCAAGCCCTCAACCCCGGCGACCTCGTCATCGACGAGTCCACCGTCTACCCCGGCTGCACCGAAGACGACTGCGCCCCCGTCCTAGAGCGCACCTCAGGCCTAACCTACGCGGTGGGCGCGAAAAAACGGACCCGTCCCGGTTTTCCCCGGTTTTCCCACGTCCTGGTTTTCCCGGTTTCAAAGGGCGATCGCCATTAAATGATCTCTGCTAAAATAAGACTCACGCTGAGTTTTTATTTTGGAGAGAGAGATGTCTCTGACCTTCGAGACCCGTGTCGCCGCTGCTGCAATCGCGCAGACCCCGAAGTTGATGCGGCAGGAGTTTACCCGGGTGTTGCAGGTCTCCGCGAAAGCGATGGACAGGAAGCGGCATCGGCTGGCCTTTCGCGAGGTGCTGTACTTCAAGCTCAAAGGCACGCTTGAGTCAGGAGGGGTACAGATGCATCCCGAAGACCGGCGTGCCTTGTACCGGGTGTTGGTGGACAAACCGACCGAGGTGGGGGCTTGGCGGCGAAAGGGGCTCAGGCTGGAACGAACGGGTGAGGTGCCGGTGACCATCGATCTGACCAAGATTGCACGGGCGACGCAGGCGACCCTGCGGGCTTATCAACGGGGTGCTGGTCTGGTCGAGCGCCGTGCGGATCTGTGCTCAGGCGAAGCAGTGTTCCGAGGAACGCGGGTGCCGCTGGCGCAGGTGGTGGAGCAATTTCGCGCCGGCGTGCCGGTGGCAGAAATCGCCGAGGACTATCCGCAGCTCAGCGCCCAAGCGCTGCATTATGCCGAACTGCTCGCACGCATGGGCAAGGCGCCGGGACGGCCGGCGAAACCCTTGAAGATCCAGAGGTCAGCGGTTGAAGCTGCTGATCGATGAAAATCTTTCGCCGCAGCTGGCTGCTTGGGCGAACGAGCAGGGGTTAGAAGCCAGCGCGGCGATCTACGTGGCTCTGCAGGGCAAGCCTGACATTCAACTCTGGCGTCATGCCTATGCACATAGCCAGATCGTCGTGACGGTGAACGTCGGTGATTTCCTCTGCCTTGCCCGATCTGGTGTTGCATGCCATTCCTGAGTAGCTTTTGCAGCACCAACCGCGCTCGCACGAAAAACCGGACCCATCCCCATTTTTCCCTGCCTGCGTTGCAAGTACATCCCCATTGGGGATAGTCTTTATGCATGCGTCAACAAGAGATGCTCCGCACCGCTATGAAACAGAGCGGCCAGACACGCCAGCGGATGGCCGAGGGCCTCGGCGTGTCGCGGCGCGCACTGGATAAATGGCTACTGCCTGAAACCTCGGGTGATTTTCGGCGCATGCCCGAAACAGCCCTGCGCCTGTTGGCCGCGCACTATGGCGTTCGGCAGTCGAGCGGTTTTAGCAAACCCTATGACTGGTCCGATCCTGCCATGACCGACAATACCCTGATCCTTGCCGTCCTGCGGCGAGCAGACTTTGCAGACCTGGTGCAACTCTGCATCGATCAAGGCCTGGACAGGGTCAAGGGGCGCGTCGAGACGGCGCTAGGTCTGGTGCCAGCGGCTGAGCGCCCCATTCTCGAGCGCATCCTCGCCCGCATGCTGCGCAGCATCGATATTGCGCTGTCAGAAGAGCTTAGCCAGCGCCACACGGCATGACAGCGCTCAAACCTGAGTCGTTGCCCCAGGCGACGATCGCGGTGATCGACAAGCTCGCCAATGAAGAAGCGCTGTCTGGCTTTTGTCTGGTGGGCGGCACCGCGATGGCGCTGCAGGCCGGTCACCGTCGAAGTCTTGATGTCGATCTCGTCACCTTTGAAGCGTCGCTCGATAAACACGCGCTGTTCAGCGCCATGCAGTCGAGAGGCGCCACCTTGGTGACGCCGGCGTCCATGATCTCGGCCGCCAAGATTAATGGCCTCGACCTGCTGGCCCATGTGCAGGATTACGTCCTTGATGGCGTCAAAGTGCAGTGTTTTGCCGATCCCCGGGGAAAACGCTATGCCATAGGTGTGCGTTCGCAGCCCGGCTGGCGTTTCGGGTTGGCCGATTTGCCGACCCTGTTCGCCATGAAGAGCGCCCTGCTACTCAAGCGTTCACGCGCTCGCGATTACTTCGACCTGATGTGGTTCTGCCAGCATCAGGGTAAGACCTTGGCGGACATCGTTGCCGCCGCCCAGGCCGCCGACGCCGGACCCGAGGTGCCGACCGTAGTTGAGCACAAACTGCTCGGGCTGCTGCCGTTGGATACCGATGACGAAGGGCTGGACCCCGTCGATGTGGGCATCACCCTGAGCGCCATCCACGCATATTTTGAGGAACTGGTGCAGGCCCGGGAAATCGCGCTGGCGCGCGACCTGCTCGAGAAGCGTCGAGAAACCCAAGGCGATCAGTCCGACGCCTCATGATTGCGCGGGCGACGCCGGCGACCTTGCGGGGCCCCTTCAACGCTCGCGCTGAACACGCCGGAATGCGCACAAGGCGAAGCGGAAACGGTTTTGAACGTCCTTCCACCCGGACACGCGCTCGCAATGTTGGAGCACTGGTATGACAACGGAAACTGAAAATCGCCTGCAGGGCATGCGCGCCCTCATTGATGCGCACCCGATTTGAGCATTGATCAAATTGCCGCTCGCGCCAACCAACTGTCGGCCAAACTCGGCACCAACCCTTGACCCAACCGCCGCCAGCTGTTCTCATACTCGCCTTCTTCACAGCTGAACCCATCAGCGCAAGAACAACCCGAACACAGCCTCCGCCCTTGCCGACATGATAGGGGCGGGCGGTAGCCTGCCCGCAACCTTTATCTAGCGAACCAGCATCCGGTGAACGAAGACCTCACCTTCCTCGTCCTGCGCCAACTCCAGGCCAACCCCAAGCAGACCCAACTGCAGCTCTCACAGGCCATCGGCGTCAGCGCCGGACGCACCAATTACGTGGTGCGCGCCCTGATCGAGCGCGGACTACTCAAGGCCGAGCGCTTTCGCAACAGCAAGAACATCCTCGCCTACGCCTACCTGCTCACCCCAGAAGGCATCGACACCAAGGCCCGCATCACCGCCCGCTTCATCCAACGCAAGCGCGCCGAATACGACGCCCTCAGAGCCGAGCTCGACCAACTCACCGCCGAGGCCAAAGCCGAAGGCCTGCTGCCACAGTAATCCCAGCCCACCCGCCGTCACCCCGGCCGGAAAAACCGGACCCGACCCTATTTAAACCCCCTATTTAAACCCTCCCGGCATGCCAACCGACAATCACAGCGCCAAGACCGCATCGCCCAAGCGCGACGATGACAGCCCCTGGAAAGAGGCCCTCGAGCGCTTCTTCCCAGAGTTCCTCGCGCTGTTGTTCCCGACCGTGCATGCCGAGATCGACTGGTCCAAAGGTTTAGCCGATACCGACCAGCGCTTTCGTCCACAGCAGTTCAGCACCGCACTTTGGGACTGCCGCGTTGACTTCCGCTTTCCGATGGTCAAACTCTTGGACTACGCTGAGCCCGAGCGCTGGGCCGAGCTGGAAGCCAGCGACAATGTCTTCGCCCTAGTGGTGATGGCGCAGATCCGCGCCAAGGTCACCGATGATGCCGAAACGCTCAAGGGCTGGAAGTTCCGCCTGATCCGCCTGATGTACGAGCGCGGTTATGAGCAGGCACGGATTCTGGAGCTGTTCCGGCTCATCGACTGGATGATCCGCCTACCCAAGGCGCTGGAAGCCGACTTTCGCCAAACACTCTATGCTTAGGAGCAACAGCGTATACCGTATGTGACGACCGTCGAACAAGCGGGGATCGAGAAAGGGGTCCAGCTGGGTGTCCAGCAGGGCGAAGCCCACATCCTGATACGCCAGGTGAATAAGAAGTTCGGTGCAGAAGCGGTTGCGCACTACCGCACGCGCATTGAATCGGCAGAACCTGAGCAACTGGAGGCCTGGTCAGAACGCATCCTCAGCGCCGAGACGCCGGAGACGATTTTCCACTGAGGCGCGGCGATCCGCTGAGCTGCGCCGCGAAGGCAACTGTTGCTAGACCAGCTCACCGCCGAGGCAGAAGCCGAAGGCCTGCTCCCACAGTGATCTCGGCAGCGCCCAGTCTGTGATCCATCGCCATCATCGGCCAGGGCGACGTCGGCCTGCCGCTTGCGGTCGAATTCGGCAAACAGCGCCCGGTCATCGGCTTCGACATCCACCAAGCCCGCGTCGCCGAACTGCAAGCCGGCCACGACAGCACCCGCGAGACCACGCCCGAAGACAATACGCCGCCCAAGCGGATCGCGGGGACGCAACGTCTCACCCTTGACCCCTCGCCACCAAAATGAGGCTCTCATGCAGCCTGTTACGACGCTGAACGCGCCACCAACCGACCACCGCAGACCAACCCCCAGCCCATACCGGCATGACAAGGTAGGGCGGAAGCCCGCCCTGATCAAGGGTGACCCGGTCGACATCAACGGCGACGGCGAGACCAGCCGCGACTTCTGCTATATCGACAACGCCGTGCAGGCCAACCTGCTCGCCGCCACCACCACGAGAGCACAAGGACTCCTGGAAATGATCGGGCAATTTGGACAGCCGTGAAGAAGCCAAAGCCCCGACTTGATTTGCCGCCGCGCGCGTCAGACAATCTCCAACGCGCCTTGGATCCGTCGCCAGACCCCAAAATGCTTGAGCAACTCAGCAATACCGCTTTCTACCGCGGCTATGCAAAGCACAAATCGGCACCACAAGCGTTTGGCTTGCCTCCCTATGCCAAGCCGCGTGGTGACAGCACACTTTGCGACACACACGCTGGCTTTAATAAAGAACAGATCGGCGTTATTCCACGCCTGCTTCGGCGCGGCATCAAAGCCGGCCTAATCGCCTCTTCGACGCGCTTGATCTGGACGATCAGCGACGAGGGTTGGATTTTTGAAGGACGCGTCACCAACATCGAGCAACGCGAATATCACGGCTACCCCCTCCGGCCGAGCGAACCGATTGCCGAAGCCGTCTATCGGAGGTTCTGCGCTTGGGCAGCCATCCATGGCGAGGCAGCAGATAAGCAAGCCGCTTCAAACTGTCGCGATCTGTATGGCTTTACGCCATGAGCAAGACCTTCACCCCATTCGATATCCAGATCGCGGCGCTCAAGGGCGCTTCGCCGAACGATCCGTGCCGGATCCGAATCGCTGCGGGAGAAACGGTTTTCACCAACCTGATTCGCGAACAAGGCCAGCTGCACGACGACGCTCTGCTCGCGGCGCCGGCCCCCCTTGCGTTCTGGCTCTGCGACAACTGGTGGCGCCTGCGTTGGGAGACGATTCCCGCCAATGGACTCAGCACAACCCCATGGCGAATAGCGCATGACATGGCCGCCGTCGGTGGTGGCTACAGCTGGCCACGGCTCTGCCTCTGGGGAGATCTCGACCGCATCGGCCTACTCAGCCAAGCTGACCCGGTCGGTGTCGTCGGCCCGGTGCGCTATCTTACCGATGCCATCGTCTACATCGACGCTGCCCACTTCGAGCGCGAGGTGGACGACTTCCTCAACCGCGTCGCTGATGAACAGCAAGGTTTCACCCTGGATGGCCAAGCACTGCGCGCACTGATCGATGCCCTCCGCCAAGAACGCTCAGATCCACAGACCGCGCGTTGGCGACGACTCGAGGCGCGGCTTGGCTTCGACCCTGATCAAGCGCCTGACGCACTCATCCAAACCCTCAACACACTCGCCAATCACCACGGGCTCGAGTCCGTCGAGGAGGCGATTGCAGCAGTACCCTCTGCTCAAGCCTCCCACATCCTGGAGCGCGAGCTACAGACAACCCGAGAAAAGGGCCACCGCTGCGACTTTTCGCACCTGTTGTCGCGCATCCCAGAGATCGAGCGCAAGCCAACCGAGCCACCCTGGGTCGCCGCCGAGCAAGCCGCACAACAGACCCGCGCTGTCGCCGGCATGGAGCGCGGCCCTATGAGAAACAAACGGCTCGCCGATCTCTTAGGAACGGCTGTCAAGAGTGTTCGAGCAGAGGCAGGGACTGATCGCCTCCACTATGGGCTTCGCATCAGCGACCAAGGCCCGACGGGACGACAAACCATCGCATTACGGGCCAGATGGGCCACGGCCAGACGCTTCGAGCTGTGCCGCGCCCTAGGCGACACGCTCTGGGCCCGCGATACATCGCTAGGACCGATTGCAGACAGCAGTACCGCGCGGCAAAAATTCCAGCGAGCCTTCGCCCAAAGCCTCTTGTGCCCATTCAGCGAGCTGCTCGAATACCTAAAGACCGATTGCCCCGACAGCGACGACATCGCCGCCGCGGCACGGCATTTTCATGTTGGCGAAGCTGTCGTCCAGACCTTATTGGTCAATAAGGGCATCATCGCGCGTTCCCAGCTTCCAGATCGCCTAGAAGCGGCATAGACCCGCAAGCGAATGCGGAAAAACCGGACCCGACCCCTATTTAGGCCCTATTTAGGCCCCAAACATTGCATGCCAACGCCGCATGAGTCTCGCCCACGATTTGCTCGCGCAAGCGCAGATGCTTGCGACGCGCGAGCCGAAGAAACCACGCCAGGCCAGTTTACGTCGCGCTGTGGCGCGCAAAGACTCCGCCCAAGCGGATCGCGGGGACGCAACGTCTCACCCTTGACCCCTCGCCACCAAGATGATCTCATGCAGCCTGTTACGACGCTGAACGCGCCATCAACCGACCATCGCAGACCAACCCCCAGCCCATACCGGCATGACAAGGTCGGGCGGAAGCCTGTCTGACGGCCAAGCAACCTGGCCCATCCCATACCCGCACATGACAGGGTAGGGCGGTAGCGTGCCTGACAACCAAGAAATCGACGTCCTCATTCTCCGCCAGCTCGCGCGCCAACCCCACACCACTCAGCGCGAGTTCGCCAAACTGCTCAGCGTCAGCCTCGGGCGCGTCAACTATTGCATCAACGCCCTGCTCGACAAGGGCTGGATCAAGGCGCAAAACTTCAAGCGCAGCGACAAAAAGCTCGCCTACGCCTATCTGCTCACACCAGAAGGCCTCGAGAACAAAGCCCGCATCACCGCCAGCTTCCTCCAACGCAAGCGCGCCGAATACGACGCCCTCAGGGCCGAGATCGAGCAGCTCAGCGCCGAGATTGACGTCGAGGATGCACCCAAAGCCCTGATCCCAGACGCAGAGCAAAACGCCTAGCCCGAGCCATCGTTCGTCCGCAGCCAGCAACCATCCAGCATGACCCGCTACCAGCAACGCAAAGCCAACCTCCAAGCCACCCCCAAGACCTGGCTCATCACCAAGGCCTAACGGAACACACCCGATGCCCCCAACCCAAGCGCACCTCACCGACCCCACCACCCCCATCGCCATCATCGGCCTGGGCGACGTCGGCCTGCCGCTTGCGGTCGAATTCGGCAAACAGCGCCCGGTCATCGGCTTCGACATCCACCAAGCCCGCGTCGCCGAGCTGCAAGTCGGCCACGACAGCACCCGCGAGACCACGCCCGAAGACCTCGCCGCCGCGCGCCACCTGCGCTGCAGCAGCGACCCCCAGGCCCTACGCGACTGCCGCATCTACATCGTCACCGTCCCCACCCCGGTCGACGACGCCAAGCGCCCAGACCTCAGCCCACTGATCAAAGCCTCCGAGACCGTCGGCCAAGCCCTCAAACCCGGCGACCTCGTCATCGACGAGTCCACCGTCTACCCCGGCTGCACCGAAGAAGACTGCGCCCCAGTCCTAGAGCGCACCTCAGGGCTAACATACGCGGTGGGTGCGAAAAACCGGACCCGTCCCGGTTTTCCCGCCCAAAAACAGATTTTCGATAGGTATTAACATGTCCGCAGTGCAAACGAATATCCCCGATCAGCTCCTTGAGCAAGCCCAACTTTTTGTGCAAGAAGGTTGGATCACAAATATCGACGCGCTGATCGTGGAAGCCATGCGCCGTTATCTGGACTCGCATCGCGAGGTGATCGCGGAACAATTGATTCGGGAAGACATTGACTGGGGACTGCATGGGCAAGACTAGGGCGTTCGTTGTCGCCGATGCAGGGCCGATCATTCATCTGGATGAATTGGGCTGTCTCGACATCTTGTACGACTTTGAACAAGTGTCGGTACCCGAGGCGGTTTGGCGGGAAGTCGGTCACCATCGTCCCCGAACGCTGGAGGCCTTTTCGGCGCTGTTCGTCCGCGCGAGTCCACGCATTGTTTCGCCCTTGGTGACTGCGCTTACGCCACTCTACACCCTGCATCGGGGCGAACAGGAGGCGCTGCATTTATGTATGGAATTTCGCGACAGTTTACTGCTGACTGACGATACCGCCGCGCGCTTGGCTGCTAAAGCGCTGGGAATCGCAGCGCACGGTACACTTGGTTTATTGGTTCGCGCCATTCGCCAGAAAACGCGCTCTCGGAGCGAAGTCTTGGCCGTACTGCGCGCGATCCCGACTCGGACCACGCTGCATATCCGCCCGTCATTGCTGGCAGAGGTGATCACCGAGGTGGACGCTGGGACTGATTGAATGAAGACATCACCTTCCAAGCCCTACGCCAGCTCCAAGCCAACCCCAAGCTCAGCCGCGCCAACTGGTCAAAGCCCTCGGCATCAGCCTGTGCGAAAAACCGGACCCGTCCCGGTTTTCCCTTGAATCGGCAGAGCCTGAGCAACTGGAGGCCTGGTCAGAACGCATCCTCAGCGCCGAGACGCCAGAGACGATTTTCCACTGAGGCGCGGCGATCCGCTGAGCTGCGCCGCGAAGGCAACTGTTGCTAGACCAACTCACCGCCGAGGCAGAAGCCGAAAGCCTGCTGCCACAGTGATCTCGGCAGCGCCCAGTCTGTGATCCATCGCCATCATCGGCCTGGGCTACGTCGGCCTACCGCTTGCGGTCGAATTCGGCAAACAGCGCCCGGTCATTGGCTTCGACATCCACCAAGCCCGCGTCGCCGAGCTGCAGGCCGGCCACGACAGCACCCGCGAGACCACGCCTGAGGACCTCGCCGCCGCGCGCCACCTGCGCTGCAGCAGCGACCCCGAGGCCCTACGCGACTGCCGCATCTACATCGTCACCGTCCCCACCCCGGTCGACGACGCCAAGCGCCCAGACCTCAGCCCGCTGCTCAAAGCCACCGCTGACCGAGCCTGGCCGCTTTTTGCGCGTTTTGCGCAGCTGAGCACGTCCATCTGATGCGTCTTTACCTCGACCTTTGCTGCTTCAATCGTCCCTACGACGATCAGACCCAAACCCGTATTCGACTCGAGACCGAAGCGAAAATCCTCCTTCAAGAGAAAGTGAAGCGCTCCGAGTGCGAACTGGTCTGGTCGTCCACGCTGGACTTCGAAAACGCAAACAATCCTTACGAGGAACATCGCCTCGCCATCCAGCAGTGGCGCCCGTTGGCTAGTACCATCGCGATCGCGGACTCTGCGATCATCGCCAAAGCCCATGAGCTATCACTGCTTGGGCTTGGCCAATATGACGCCTTGCATGTTGCATCGGCGATGGCCGCCAGGGCAGACCTATTCGTCACGACAGACGATCGGTTGCTCAAGAAAATGGCACCATCGGGGATGTTGAACGTCCTTCCACCCGGACACGCGCTCGCAATGTTGGAGCACTGGTATGACAACGGAAACTGAAAATCGCCTGCAGGGCATGCGCGCCCTCATTGATGCCCTTGGCTTGGTTGAAGCCGAGCGATTCGTGGTCTCCATCAACCGAGAGAGGTTCGATTACACAACGTGGCGCAAAACTGGCCTACCCGATTTGAGCATTGATCAAATTGCCGCTCGCGCCAACCAACTGTCGGCCAAACTCGGCACCAACCCTTGACCCAACCGCCCCCAGCTGTTCTCATACTCGCCGTCTTCACAGCTGAACCCCTCAGCGCAAGAACAACCCGATCACAGCCTCCGCCCTTGCCGACATGACAGGGGCGGGCGGAAGCCTGCCCGCAACCTTTATCTAGCGAATCAGCATCCGGTGAACGAAGACCTCACCTTCCTCGTCCTGCGCCAACTCCAGGCCAACCCCAAGCAGACCCAGCTGCAGCTCTCACAGGCCATCGGCGTCAGCGCCGGACGCACCAATTACATCGTGCGCGCCCTCATCGAGCGCGGACTGCTCAAAGCCGAGCACTTTCTCAACAGCAAGAACAAAAGCGCCTACGCCTACCTGCTCACCCCAGAAGGCATCGACACCAAGGCCCGGATCACCGCCCGCTTCATCCAACGCAAGCGCGCCGAATACGACGCCCTCAGGGCCGAGCTAGACCAACTCACCGCCGAGGCCAAAGCCGAAGGCCTGCTGCCACAATGACCCCAGCCGCCAACGCCAAGACCCGGCCCCGAACAAGCCGACCCACCCGCACCCCAGGGAAACCGGGGACAGACCACATTTTCGAAACGTGGTCTGTCCCGGTTTTCCCCCCAGCTTCCAGAGCACGCTCGCGCGCTTGCGCAGAGAGCGGCGGGCGGCCTGAGACGCCGTTCGAGACTAGGCGCCGTCAGAGCCACCAGCGCTAAACCAACTTCCTGGTCGTGCTGGCTTTCCAATGCTATCATGATAGCATTTGCATCCATCAACCCCGCAACCATCGGTGCTGCATGGCTCAAGTCATCGTCCGTAATCTCGACAACGCACTGAAACACGCCCTCAAGCAACGTGCACAGCGCCACGGCTGGAGCATGGAAGAAGAAGTGCGGCAAATTCTCCGTCGCGCCGTCAACGAAGAACCAGCCACAGCACCGCGCCTGGGTTCACGCATCGCCGCACGCTTCTCGGGCATTGGCTTAGAGGCACCATTACCGGAATGTCACGGCCAACAGATCGACCCCCCTCTATTCGACCGATGATCATCCTCGATACCAACGTCCTCTCGGCATTGATGCAGAAGCAGCCCGATGCCATGGTGGTGGAATGGCTGGATAGGCAAGCGGCCGAAACCGTCTGGATCAGCAGTATTACCCAGTTCGAAGTCCAATATGGGTTAAACATCCTTGCTGACGGGCAGCGTAAGACCTTATTGCATCAACGTTTTACTGAACTTGTGCAAATCGATCTGGCCAACCGCATCGCGGTGTTTGACGTGCTTGCTGCCAACCATGCCGCTCAACTGGCTGCAGATCGCAAGCGACGTGGTCGCCCCGTCGATATCCGCGATACCCTCATTGCTGGCATTGTCATCACCCATAGGGCAACGCTTGCAACGCGCAACACCAAGCATTTCGACGATTTGCCAAATCCTACAGTGAATCCCTGGGGAACGTAGCGCGAATTTGACGACCGATACAACGAAGACGCCGGCGCCCCTCGTTCCAGAGCGCTATTCACAACACGAGCTTTTTAACTGCGATGCGGCCGATGCGGTGCTCAAGGACATCATGCCGGAGATGGAGCACCCGTTTTACTCCCTCTCGAAGAAGCCCGAGACGACAGTACGACGCTACGGGCACAACGGCCATTGGCTGGAAGTCACCCCCAGCAAGAATGGCGCGCGAACCCCAACCAACCCTTGACCCAACCGCTGCCAGCTGTTCTCATAGCATCCCTCTTCATAGCTGAACCAGTCAGCGCAGGAACAACCCGTTCATCTCATCCACCCTTGCCGACATGACAGGGGCGGGCGGTAGCCTGCCCGCAACCTTGATCCGACGGACCCAGCACCCGGTGAACGAAGACCTCACCTTCCTCGTCCTGCGCCAACTCCAGGCCAACCCCAAGCAGACCCAACTGCAGCTCTCACAGGCCATCGGCGTCAGCGCCGGACGCACCAATTACGTGGTGCGCGCCCTGATCGAGCGCGGACTACTCAAGGCCGAGCGCTTTCGCAACAGCAAGAACATCCTCGCCTACGCCTACCTGCTCACCCCAGAAGGCATCGACACCAAGGCCCGCATCACCGC
>POWB01000034.1 GCA_010912705.1 Halochromatium sp. | reverse complement strand
CGCCCTTGGGTGTGACCTTACCGACTAGAATGTCGCCATCGCGCACCTCAGCGCCGATGTAGACAACACCGGATTCATCCAGCTTGCCGAGCGCGGCCTCGCCGACGTTCGGGATATCGCTAGTGATCTCTTCCGGCCCCAGCTTGGTATCACGCGCCAGACAGGTGAGCTCTTCGATATGGATGCTGGTGAAGCGATCCTGCTGCACAAGACGCTCCGAGATCAGGATCGAATCCTCGAAGTTGTAGCCGTTCCAAGGCATGAAGGCGACACGCAGATTCTGCCCCAGCGCCAGCTCACCCATATCGGTGGACGGGCCATCAGCGAGCACGTCGCCGCGCACGACGACGTCACCGGGTCCGACCAGCGGACGCTGGTTGATGCAGGTGTTCTGGTTCGAGCGGGTGTACTTGGTCAGGGTGTAGATGTCGACACCGGCCTCTCCGGCCTCCGTCTCATCGTCGTTGACCCGAACTACGATACGGGCCGCATCGACCGCCTCGATCACACCACCACGTCGCGCCCAGACCACAACCCCCGAGTCCTTGGCCACCACGCGCTCCATGCCGGTGCCGACCAATGGCTTCTCGGCGCGCAGCGTCGGTACCGCCTGTCGCTGCATGTTTGAGCCCATCAGGGCGCGGTTGGCATCGTCGTGCTCAAGGAAGGGCACTAAGGAGGCCGCCACCGAGACAATCTGCCGCGGTGAGACATCCATGAACTGGACCTCATCAGGCGCCTTCATGGTGAACTCGTTCATGTGCCGGCAGGAGACCAAGGCGTCGGTCAGTCGGCCATCATCATCCAGCGTCGCATTCGCCTGAGCGATGACGTAGCTACCCTCTTCGATCGCTGAGAGATGCACGATCTCGCTGGTTGCCTGGCCGCCTTCGACACGACGGTAAGGCGTCTCGAGGAAGCCGTATTTATTGGTACGCGCATAGACGGCAAGTGAATTGATGAGGCCAATGTTCGGCCCCTCCGGGGTCTCGATCGGGCAGACGCGACCATAATGGGTCGGATGCACGTCGCGCACCTCGAAGCCGGCACGCTCACGCGCCAGACCGCCCGGACCTAGCGCCGAGACACGCCGCTTGTGGGTGACCTCCGAGAGCGGGTTGTTCTGGTCCATGAACTGCGATAACTGACTGGAACCAAAGAATTCCTTGATTGCCGCCGAGACCGGCTTGGCGTTGATCAGCTCCTGCGGCATCAGCCCTTCCGACTCAGCCAGCGACAGACGCTCTTTGACTGCACGCTCCACGCGCACCAGGCCGACCCGGAATTGGTTCTCAGCCATCTCACCGACGCAGCGGATGCGGCGGTTGCCGAGGTGATCGATGTCATCGACGGTACCGCGACCGTTGCGCAGCTCGACTAGCACCTTCAGGGCATCGACGATATCGGAGCGCTCGCCGTTTCCTTCGACCAGCTTGGTCGAGAAGGCATCGCTGCGCTGCGAGAAATAACGGCCGTCATAGAGGATGCCCGGCCCCTCGGTCTCCTCGCGCAGCAGGCGACGATTGAACTTCATCCGGCCAACGGCGGACAGGTCATAACGCTCAGGCGCAAAGAAGAGGTTGTGAAAGAGGTTCTGCGCCGCCTCTTTGGTCGGTGGCTCACCAGGACGCATCATCCGATAGATCTCGACCTGGGCCTCGAGCTCATTGGTGGTCTGATCGATGCGCAGGGTCTCAGACAGATAGGGACCATGATCTAGATCATTGACAAAGAGAGTCTCGATCCGCTCGACGTCCTTCTCGCGCAGCGCTTGAAGCAGTTCCTCGGTGATCTCGCTGTTGGCCTCGGCAATGATCTCACCAGTCTCAGTATCAACCTGAGTGCGGGCCAGGGTGCGGCCGATCAGAAACTCATCCGGCACCTCGAGCCGCTCCACACCAGCCTTTTGCAGCGCCCGGATATGCTTTGCCGTGACACGGCGGCCGGCCTCGACCAAGACCTCATCCTCGAGCTTGATCTCGAAGTTGACGGTCTCACCACGCAACCGCTCTGGCACCAGATCGAGCTCGAGCCGCTCACCGAGATGAAAGGTATCGGTCTCGAAGAACATCGATAAGATATCATCGACACCATAGCCCAGGGCGCGCAGCAGCACCGTGGCCGGCAGCTTGCGGCGACGATCGATACGGACGAAGACGTTGTCCTTCGGATCGAACTCGAAATCGAGCCAGGAGCCGCGGTACGGGATCACCCGCGCCGAGAACAAGAGCTTCCCTGAGGAATGCGTCTTCCCCTTATCGTGATCGAAGAACACACCGGGCGAGCGATGCAGCTGCGAGACGATGACGCGCTCGGTACCGTTAATGATAAAGGTGCCGGTCTCGGTCATCAGCGGCAGGTCACCCATGTAGACCTCTTGCTCGCGTACGTCCTTAACCACCTTGGCACCAGCCGGTGCATCCTTATCGTAGATAACGAGACGTAACAGCACACGCAAGGGTGCGGCATAGGTGGCACCGCGCAGATGACACTCACGCACATCAAAGGCTGGCTCGCCGAGCCGGTAGCTCACATACTCAAGTACGGCATTGCCGGAATAGCTCTCGATAGGCAGCACGGTCCGGAATGCGGCGTGCAAACCGACGTCCTGGCGCTCCTTTGGGCCCTTCTCGAGCTGCAAAAAATCGCGGTAGGAGTCGATCTGGGTCGCCAGCAGAAACGGGACCTCCATGATCGTCGGGCGCTTGCCGAAGTTCTTGCGGATGCGCTTCTTTTCGGTAAACGAATAGGGCATGCTGCCTTCCCTCGTAATAGGTCTTTGGGTAGCCTTGAACGTCCGCCACAGGAGCGGATACTGACCGGCTGTGGCCTCCCTTGACACCAGCCGATGCTAAGCGGTAGAGAAGCATCGGCGCCGCCGATCAAGCGCTCGCATCCTAACCGAGCGCTGGCCCTAACAGCGGAAACGGCAAAAGGCCGGCGGCCCGAAGCCGCCAGCCTCCGTCGATCCCAGCGCTAGGGCGGGATACAAGGATGGCGTTACTTGATCTCGACAGCAGCGCCAGCCTCTTCTAGTGCCTTCTTCGCGGCCTCGGCGTCGTCCTTGGAGACCGCCTCTTTCAGCGTCGCCGGAGCCCCTTCAACGGCATCCTTTGCCTCTTTCAGGCCAAGACCGGTTAGGGCACGGACCGCCTTGATGACGGCCACCTTATTTGCACCAAACGAGGTCAGGACGACATCGAACTCGGTCTGCTCTTCGACCGGCGCGGCCTCGGCACCGCCCGCGGCGGCTGGCGCTGCGGCGACCGCGGCAGCAGCAGTGACTCCGAATTTCTCTTCCATCGCGCTGATGAGATCAACGACCTCCATCACCGTCATATTGGCAATGGCTTCCAGGATTTCGTCTTTAGAAACAGCCATGGGCTTATCTCCGCTCTAATGATTCGTTTGCAATAGTCGATCGCTGTCGCCGGGATCAATGCCCCGGCGAGGATCAAGCCGCTTCTTTCGCGTCGCGTACCGCGCTGAGGGTGCGGGCCAGTTTGCTCGGCACCTCGTTGAGCGTGCCCGCCAGCTTCTGAACCGGCGCTTTCATCACCGCCATCAGCTGACTCACCGCCTCATCGTAGGTCGGCATCTTGGCGAGCTTACTGAGCTCAGAGCCATCCATGAGCTTGCCCCCGACCGCAATCAGGCGGACCTGGAACTCTTTATGCTCTTTGGCAAAAGCCTCAGCAACGCGGCCAACGGAGCCAGGATCGGACTGACCAAAGGCGAGCACGAGAGGACCGGTGAGGGCCTCGTCCATGCAGGCAAAATCAGTCCCGGCCAGCGCACGCTTAGCGAGCGTGTTCTTGACTACCCGAACATAGACCCCGGCTTTACGCGCCTCGACACGCAGCTTGGTCATCGCTTCGACGGTCAGGCCGCGATACTCAGCGCCAACCGCCGAGTGTGCGCTCTGAGCGACCTCCGCGACCTCGGCGACGATGCGTTCTTTCTGGGCAAAGGTCAGTGCCACAGACGTCACCTCCTTAACGGATTTGGAGTTAGACTGATGTCTAACCCAGTCGATCAGGACACCATTCCCTGATAGGCGCCTGATCATGGAATGTGTACCCTCGCCAGCAAACCGGTTTCGGGACACCATCTACGCAGGTAGCGATTAAGCTGAGCCGTGCACGCATCCTAATGCGCGGTCAACGCCTGCGGTCTTTGACGGACGACGACCAAGACGGCCGCTATCCCAAAGATCATTGGAGCAGAGGATGCCGCGCACACCCGCTCAAGGGCGCCCGGCATCTCGCCATCAAAACGCCAAGGCGCTGTGATCGATCGTCAGCCCCGGCCCCATCGTCGAGGAGACCGTGACCTTCTTCATGTAGACACCCTTTGCAGCGGTTGGCTTGGCCTTGGCCAGATTAGCTAACAGCGCTTCAAGATTCTCGCGCAGCTTGTCAGCGTCAAAGTCCATCTTGCCAAGCGGACAGTGGATGATGCCGGCCTTGTCAGTCCGATACCGCACCTGACCTGCCTTTGCGTTCTGTACCGCCTCAGCGACGTTTGGCGTCACTGTACCCACTTTAGGGTTCGGCATTAGGCCGCGGGGGCCAAGCAGTTTACCCAGCTGTCCTACGACGCGCATCGCATCGGGCGAGGCAATGACCACATCAAAGCCGAGGTTGCCGCCCTTCATCTCTTCGGCCAGATCTTCCATACCGACGCGATCGGCGCCCGCCTCAGTGGCCGCTTCGACATTGGCGCCCTGAGTAAAGACAGCAACCCGCACCTGCTTGCCGATGCCGTGCGGCAGTACGGTAGAGCCACGCACGACTTGGTCTGACTTACGCGGATCGACACCCAGATTAACGGCAACATCGATGTTCTCGACAAACTTGACGGTCGAGAGCGATTTCAGCAGATCAAAGGCCTCTTCTGCGCCATAGGTCCGGCCCCGCTCAACCTGCTCACGAATCGCCGCTGTACGTTTCGTTAACTTTGCCATTAGACAACCCCCTCAACCTTGAGCCCCATTGCACGCGCACTGCCGGCAATGGTGCGTACCGCACCCTCGAGATCCGCAGCATTGAGGTCGGGCATCTTGGTATTCGCGATCTCTTCAATCTGCTCACGGGTCACCGTGCCGACGATCGCGGTATTTGGTGTCGGGCTACCCTTAGCCACGCCAGCCGCCTTCTTGAGCAAGATCGACGCCGGCGGCGTCTTAGTGATGAAGGTAAAACTGCGATCCGAGTAGACGGTGATGACAACTGGCGTTGGCAGACCCTTCTCAAGATCCTGGGTCTTCGCATTGAAGGCCTTACAGAACTCCATGATATTGACGCCGTGCTGACCCAGTGCTGGACCCACCGGCGGACTCGGGTTGGCCTCACCGGCCTTGACCTGTAACTTGATATAGGCGTTGACTTTCTTCGCCATCCTGTGACGCTCCTGTGGGTGCAAGCGCTGACGCAGGGGCCAGCTCCCCAACGCATGGACCGCGCAGTACGCGGCCGTGGACAAAACCAGCGGACGATCAGCCTTAGCCAGCCCGCTAGGGGATATGAATTCGACTCAGCCTTTCTCGACCTGACTGAATTCGAGCTCGACCGGGGTTGAGCGCCCAAAGATTGAGACGGACACCTTAACCCGGCTCTTCTCGTAATCGACCTCTTCAACCACGCCGTTGAAATCGGTGAAGGGACCGTCGGTGACACGCACGACCTCACCAGGCTCGTAGAGCACCTTTGGCCGCGGCTTCTCGACACCGTCTTGGACACGCTGGCGAATCGCCTCTGCCTGCGAATCCGGGATCGGCGCTGGACGATCACCCTTGCCGCCGATGAAACCCATCACACGTGGTACATCCTTGACCAAATGCCAGGTCTCATCAGTCATCTCCATGTTGACAAAGACATAGCCTGGGAAGAACTTGCGCTCACTCTTTCGTTGCTGACCATTACGGATCTCAACGACCTCTTCAGTCGGCACCAGAATCTCGCCAAAGGCTTCTTCCATTCCAGCGCGCTCCGCACGCTCACGGAGTGATTTGGCGACATGGCCCTCGAAGCCAGAAAAGGCGTGAATCACGTACCAACGCTTGGCCATATCAGCCACCACCCCCAACCAGAAGATTGAAGATCGTGCGCAAAATGGTGTCGAACAGCCAAAGGATCAGACCGAGGATGAAAACCATGACGATCACAATCAAGGTTGTCTGAATCGTCTCTTGCCGGGTTGGCCAGACAACCTTGCGCACCTCCATGCGCGAATCGAGAGCGAAGCGCCAAAGCTGCCGACCTTGCGCAGAGGTCAGGGCCAAGGCAGCGGCACCGCTCGCAATCACAAGCAGACCCAGCGTGCGCAACAGCACCGAGTACGGAGCAAAGAAATAGAAGGCCCAAATGCCGACGACCAATAAGAGGACCGCGCCGGCGAGTTTGGCCGTATCCAGACCGGTCGAAGCGGCCTCGGCTCGTGCATTCATGGGTTACCGGGCACCTTAATGGTGCATGTTTGGCAGGCCAGGAGGGACTCGAACCCCCAACCTGCGGTTTTGGAGACCGCTGCTCTGCCAATTGAGCTACTGGCCTAGAAAATCGATTCCTGTCGATCACATCCTTGTGCTGAGGTGGCGCCAGCCTTGATCCAAGCCATCTAGCCTGAATGCCTGCCCCTCTATCCTACTGCCGCAAGTGGCGGCTATTCAATAATCTTCGCGACGACGCCGGCGCCGACGGTACGGCCACCTTCGCGCACCGCAAAGCGCAGCCCTTCTTCCATCGCGATCGGCGCGATGAGCTTGACGGTCATCTTGACGTTGTCGCCAGGCATGACCATCTCGATGCCTTCGGGCAGCTCGCAGGCGCCGGTGACATCGGTGGTGCGGAAGTAGAACTGTGGCCGATAGCCGTTGAAGAAGGGGGTGTGACGCCCGCCTTCTTCCTTGCTCAGCACGTAGACTTCGGCCTCGAAGTGGGTGTGCGGGGTGATCGAGCCGGGCTTGGCGAGCACTTGCCCGCGCTCGACGTCGTCACGCTTGGTGCCGCGCAGCAGGGCACCGATGTTGTCGCCGGCTTGCCCTTGGTCGAGCAGCTTGCGGAACATCTCAACCCCGGTGCAGGTGGTCTTGACGGTGTCTTTGATGCCGACGATCTCGACCTCTTCGCCAACCTTGACGATGCCGCGCTCGACGCGTCCGGTGACGACGGTGCCGCGCCCGGAGATCGAGAAGACGTCTTCAATGGGCATCAGGAAGGCGCCGTCAATGGCGCGCTCGGGCTCGGGGATGTAGCTGTCGAGGGCGTCCATGAGCTTGTCGATGGAGGGGCCACCAATCTCGCTCTCATCGCCTTCAAGGGCCTTGAGCGCGGAGCCGGTGATGATGGGGGTGTCGTCGCCGGGGAATTCGTAGCTGTCGAGCAGTTCGCGCACTTCCATCTCGACCAGCTCTAAAAGCTCGGCGTCGTCGACCATGTCGGCCTTGTTGAGGTAGACGATGATGTAGGGCACACCGACCTGACGCGAGAGCAGGATGTGCTCGCGGGTCTGGGGCATGGGGCCATCGGCCGCGGAGACGACCAGGATGGCACCATCCATCTGCGCCGCACCGGTGATCATGTTCTTGACGTAGTCGGCATGACCGGGGCAGTCGACGTGGGCGTAGTGGCGCTTCTCGGTCTCGTATTCGACGTGCGCAGTGGCAATGGTGATGCCGCGCTCGCGCTCCTCGGGGGCGTTGTCGATCTGGTCGTAGGCGCGCGCCTCGCCACCAAACTTCTTCGCCTGGTGCACCGTGATCGCTGCCGTTAGCGTGGTCTTGCCATGGTCAACGTGGCCAATCGTGCCAACATTGACGTGCGCTTTATTTCTCTCGAACTTTGATTTGGACATGCCCGTATCCCCTCAGAGATCCACTGCAATCATTAGCCAACGACGACCCAGGGTCGACGCTATCGTTTCTTGGCGACGGTCTCGGCGATGCTCGCCGGAACCTCGTTGTACTTAGCAAACTCCATGCTGTAGCTCGCGCGCCCCTGCGTTGCCGAGCGGAGGTCAGTCGCATAGCCGAACATCGACGAGAGCGGTACCTCGGCACGGATGATCTTCCCCGAGGGAGTATCTTCCATCCCTTGAATCATGCCGCGACGGCTATTTAGGTCACCCATGACATCGCCCATATTCTCCTCAGGCGTCACCACCTCGACCTTCATGATCGGCTCGAGCAGGACTGGCTTCGCCTTGGCTGCACCTTCTTTGAAGGCCATCGAGCCGGCGATCTTGAACGCCATTTCACTCGAATCGACTTCATGGTAAGAGCCGTCATAGAGCGTTGCCTTGACGTCGACCACTGGGAAGCCGGCGATCACACCATTGGTCATCGCCTCTTGGATGCCCTTATCGACCGCCGGGATGTACTCCTTCGGCACCGCGCCACCAACGATCGCGTTGGTGAACTCATAGCCAGCACCGGGCTCCTGGGGCTCGAGTCGGATGTAGACGTGGCCGTACTGACCCCGACCACCAGACTGACGAGCAAACTTGGTCTCTTGCTCGATCGTCTTCCGCAGTGTCTCGCGGTAGCTGACCTGCGGCGCACCGACGTTGGCCTCGACGTTGAACTCACGCCGCATGCGATCGACGATGATCTCCAGATGCAGCTCGCCCATGCCGGAGATGATGGTCTGCCCAGACTCCTCGTCAGAACGGACGCGGAACGAGGGATCTTCTTGCGCCAGCTTCTGCAGCGCAACACCCATCTTTTCCTGATCGCTCTTGGTCTTTGGCTCGACCGCGACCGAGATCACCGGCTCGGGGAACTCCATCCGCTCCAAGGTAATGGGCTTATCCAGTGCGCAGAGGGTATCACCGGTGGTGACATCCTTAAGGCCAACCGCCGCAGCGATATCGCCAGCACGAACCTCCTTGATCTCCTTACGGTCATTCGAGTGCATCTGCAAGATACGCCCGACACGCTCCTTCTTGCTCTTGACCGGGTTCAGCACGCTATCACCAGCGTTCAGCACGCCCGAATAGACGCGGAAGAAGGTCAGCGTACCGACATAAGGATCGGTCGCAATCTTGAATGCCAGCGCTGCAAAGGGGGCATCATCCTTCGATGGCCGCTCTTCGACGGTCTCGGCCGCATCGTCGAGCACACCCTTGATCGCAGGCACCTCGGGCGGTGATGGCAAGTAGGTAATGACGGCATCGAGCATCGCCTGCACGCCCTTATTCTTGAAGGCCGAGCCGCAGAGCATCGGCACGATCTCGTTATTGATCGTGCGCTTACGGATACCAGCTTGGATCTCGTCCTCGGTCAGTTCTCCACCTTCGAGGTACTTCTCCATCATCTCTTCGGTCGCTTCTGCAGCGGCCTCGACCAGCTTCTCGCGCCACTCAGCGCAGGCGTCGGCCATCTCAGCAGGCACATCACGCGCATCGTAGGTCAGGCCCTTGTCGTCTTCGTTCCAGTAGATCGCCTTCATGCGCACCAGATCGACGACACCAGCGAAGTCTTCTTCAGCACCAATCGGCAGCTGTAGCGGGACCGCGACGGCGCCCAATCGCTCTTGGACCTGGCCAACGACGCGCAGGAAGTTGGCGCCCATGCGGTCCATCTTGTTGACGAAGGCAATCCGCGGCACGCCGTACTTATCGGCCTGGCGCCAAACCGTCTCAGACTGCGGCTCGACGCCACCGACGGCACAGAAGACCGTGCAAGCGCCATCAAGCACACGCAGCGAGCGCTCCACTTCAATCGTGAAGTCTACGTGCCCCGGAGTATCGATAATATTGATCCGATGCTCAGGGAACTGCTGATCCATACCAGACCAGAAGCAGGTCGTTGCCGCAGAGGTAATAGTGATACCACGCTCCTGCTCTTGCTCCATCCAGTCCATGGTTGCGGCGCCGTCATGTACCTCACCGATCTTGTGCGACAGCCCGGTATAAAACAGGATGCGCTCAGTCGTCGTCGTCTTGCCGGCATCGATATGCGCCATGATGCCGAGGTTTCGGTACCGATCGATTGGGGTGCTACGTGCCACGACTGCGTTGCCTATTGCCTGAGGTGAATACCAGGAGCTGCGCGCGCCTTTGCGCTACCAGCGATAATGCGAGAAGGCCTTATTCGCCTCCGCCATGCGATGCGTGTCTTCCTTCTTCTTCACCGCGGTACCACGCGCATCGGCGGCGTCCATGAGCTCGCCCGCCAGACGTAGCGCCATCGATTTCTCGGAGCGCTTGCGCGAGGCATCGATCAGCCAGCGCATGGCGAGCGTGTTGCGGCGCGAGGGACGCACCTCAACCGGGACCTGATAGGTCGCACCACCAACGCGGCGAGACTTGACCTCGACCACCGGGCGAACATTCTCCATCGCCTGATCGAGCAACTCGAGCGGTTCTGCGCCCTTCTTCTCGACCACGCGATCGAGCGCGCCATAGATGATGCGCTCGGCCACGGCTTTCTTGCCGTCTTCCATCAGCATATTGATGAACTTGGTGAGCAGCTCACTGCCATGCTTGGGGTCCGGCAGGATCTGGCGACGACCAACGATGCGTCTTCTCGGCATTGCGATTCAGGCTCCGACTACCTAACTAAAGGATTAGCGCGTTCGACCAGTGAGGCGTTGGGCGAGGCGACGAGATGAAGAGCGCCTTAGCTCTTCGGGCGCTTAGCGCCGTATTTGGATCGGGCTTGACGACGCTTCTCGACACCAGACGCATCAAGCGTGCCGCGCACCGTGTGGTAGCGCACACCAGGAAGATCCTTAACACGGCCGCCACGGATCAGCACGACCGAGTGCTCTTGCAGGTTATGCCCTTCACCACCAATGTAAGACGCCACCTCGAAACCATTCGTCAGCCGCACGCGCGCGACCTTTCGCAGCGCTGAATTCGGCTTCTTTGGTGTCGTGGTGTAGACACGAGTGCAGACACCCCGCTTCTGAGGACAGGCCTCAAGCGCCGGCACGGTACTCTTCGCCACGCGGCGCTTACGCGGATTGCGCACCAATTGGTTGACTGTCGCCATGACTGACTCCGACGGCTTAGATGCAATATCAATGCATTAAAAGTCCGAGCCCGCAGCCCTTTGGCCGGCGACGCCCGATCTTGAAATCTCTGGTTGAGGGCTTCAACGAAACCCTTTCTCGAAGGGCTCGGTTGCCGCGCCTTACTTCATGCAAGGCAGTGATGCAACGCTCAGGACGTGCCGCAGCCAACCTGATCACCCGAGAAGACTCGGGCGAGGCACTCGCCAGCGAACAGCGAGAACGCAGATAGACGGCGGATGAGTCGACGAGAAGGGCGTGCCGCAGCGACCATGCCACTCAAACAGCAAGCCGGCACAACGAATGCCGGCGAGCTAAGACGAGAAGTATATTCAGCGGTTCAGGCCATGTCAACGGTCCATTGCGGATCGATGACAAATACCCCCAGGATGGAGGGGTTCAAGCCTCGACCTATTCAGCCTCAGACTCCTGGGTGTTGAGCGCTTGCTTCAATGCCGCCGTCAACTCCTCATTGGCAAGCTCCATGCGCTCCGCGGCATCCGCAGGACCACCCACTTGGCGTCGACGACGGCGCTCGTTGTGATGGGCCAGGCCGGTACCAGCAGGGATCAAGCGACCAACGATGACATTCTCCTTGAGACCATTGAGCCCGTCGACGGAGCCACGCACAGCCGCCTCGGTCAAGACCCGCGTGGTTTCCTGGAAAGAGGCCGCCGAGATAAACGACTTGGTCGCGAGCGACGCCTTGGTGATGCCGAGCAAGAGCGGCTCATAGAGCGCGGGATGCTTATCTTCCGCCTTCACGCGCTCATTCTCGGCCAAGACCGTCGCATGATCAACCTGCTCGCCACGCAGCAGATTGGTATCACCCGCGTTGGTGATCTCGACCTTGCGCAGCATCTGCCGCACGATCACCTCGATATGCTTATCGTTGATCTTCACGCCCTGCAGCCGGTAAACGTCCTGGATCTCCTTGACCAGGTATTCAGCCAGCGCGGTGACGCCTTTCAGCCGCAGGATGTCATGCGAGGCCAGCTCACCATCAGAGATGATCTCACCACGCTCGACGCGCTCACCCTCGAACACGTTCACATGCCGCCACTTCGGGATCAGCTCCTCGATCGCCTCGCCATCGTCGGTGGTGATCACCAGCCGCTGCTTGCCCTTGGTCTCCTTGCCAAAGCTGATGGTGCCGGTAGCCTGCGCCAGCAGCGCTGGGTCCTTCGGCTTGCGCGCCTCAAAGAGGTCGGCAACGCGTGGCAGACCACCAGTGATGTCGCGGGTCTTAGACGACTCCTGCGGGATGCGCGCCAGGATGTCACCGACGCCAACGTCAGCACCATCAGACACGGTGACGATGGCACCTGAGGGCAGATAGTAGCGCGCTGGGAGATCGGTGCCCGCGATATTGAGTTCCTCGCCCTGCTCATCCAGCAGCTTGACCATCGGACGCAAGTCTTTGCCCGCGGCCGGCCGCTGTTTCGGGTCCATCACCTCAAGCGAGGCCAGGCCGGTGACATCGTCGGTCTTGCTCTGCACGGTGACGCCGTCAATGAAATCATCGAAACGCAGGACACCAGCGACTTCGGTGACGACCGGATGGGTATGCGGGTCCCAGGTTGCGACGATGGCTCCGGCCTCGACCTTATCGCCATCATTAATCGCCACCGTGGCGCCATAAGGGATCTTGTAGCGCTCCTTCTCCAGACCCTTCTCATCGCTGACGGTCAGCTCGCCCGAGCGCGAGACCGCAACCAGGTTGCCACTGTGGTGCTGCACGGTCTTGATGTTGTGCAGCTTGATGGTGCCAGCACCTTTAACCTGCACATTACTAACCGCGGCCGCCCGCGACGCCGCACCACCAATATGGAAGGTTCGCATGGTCAGCTGGGTGCCAGGCTCACCGATCGACTGCGCCGCAATCACGCCGACCGCCTCACCCATGTTGACGCGGTGGCCACGGGCCAGATCGCGCCCGTAGCACTGGGCGCAGACGCCTAAGCGCGACTCACAGGTGATCGGCGAGCGCACCATCACCTGATCGATACCCTCCAGCTCGAGCTGCTTGACCCAAGCCTCATCGAGCAGCGTCCCGGACTCGCAGACGATATCGTCGGTGCCTGGGCGGTACAGATCCTCGGCGGTCACCCGTCCGAGGATGCGCTCACGCAGTGGCTCGACCACATCGCCACCCTCGATGACTGGCGTCATCAGCAGGCCATGCTCGGTACCGCAGTCCACCTCAAGTACCACCATATCCTGCGCCACATCGACCAGGCGGCGGGTCAGGTAGCCAGAGTTGGCGGTCTTCAGTGCCGTGTCAGCCAGCCCCTTCCGCGCCCCGTGCGTCGAGATGAAGTACTGAATGACATTCAGACCTTCGCGGAAGTTTGCGGTAATCGGGGTCTCGATGATCGAGCCATCCGGCTTTGCCATCAGACCACGCATACCGGCGAGCTGCCGGATCTGCGCTGCCGAGCCACGGGCACCGGAGTCGGCCATCATGTAGATCGAGTTGAAGGAATCCTGGCGGCGCTCGGCGATCAGGCGTGCGCTGATTTCGCTAGCAGCATTGATGAAGCGCTCCTTGAGGCCTAGCTCAGCCCTGTCTTCAAGGTCGACCGCCTCGAGAATCTGCGGTGAAAACTCCTCGAGAAGCTGGATCGCGGTCGCGCGAAAGTCATCAAGATCCAAGGTCGCACCAGGGCTGTTAACCGCGGCCTGGGCAACCTTTGCCGACCAGTCGTTAAAGTGCTGCCGGAATTGCGGACGTGCCGACTCAGACACCAACGGCAGCAGCGCTTTGCGATACTCAGAGATCAGCCGCAGCATCTCAAAGACCGGATTCGCGACAGCATGCTCATTGCGCAGCTTGTCCATCATCGACTTGGCCACCTTCTCGTTATTCCGAGACCAAATATCGATGACCTTATTGTAGCGCTCACCATTGGTGACCAGGCCCTGGGTGTACTGCTCCTCGATTTCGCGCACCTCTTTTTCTGCACTGGTCAAGATCGCAGCCTTCTCGTCCGGAACCTCCATGTCCTCAAGACCAATCGAGACGCCGGCACGGGTCGCCATCCGGAAGCCCATGTACATGATCTGGTCAGCGAAGACCACGGTGTCCTTCAGACCGAGCACGCGATAGCAGGTGTTGATCAGGCCTGAGATCTGCTTCTTGCCGAGCGGCCGATCGACTAGCTCAAACGGCAGCCCCTCGGGCACGATCTCCCAGACCAGCGCGCGGCCGAGCGTGGTCTCGCGCACAGCGGTGCGTTCCTCGATGCGTCCATCCTCTTCACGCACCACCTCGCGGATCAGCACCTTGACGCGTGCCTGCAGCGCCGCATGGCCAGTCTCGTAGGCCCGCCGCGCCTCATCGATGCCCGAGAGCACCAGCCCTTCACCCTTGGCATTGATGCGCTCACGCGTCATGTAATAGAGCCCGAGCACCACGTCCTGCGAGGGCACGATGATCGGCTCACCGTTGGCCGGCGAGAGGATGTTGTTCGAGGACATCATCAGCGCCCGCGCCTCCAGCTGCGCCTCCAGCGAGAGCGGCACGTGCACGGCCATCTGGTCGCCATCGAAGTCGGCATTGAACGCCGTACAGACCAGCGGATGCAGCTGGATCGCCTTGCCCTCGATCAGCACCGGCTCAAAGGCCTGGATGCCAAGACGGTGCAGGGTCGGCGCGCGGTTGAGCATGACCGGGTGCTCGCGGATCACCTCTTCGAGGATGTCCCAGACCTCGGCCGTGCCGCGCTCGACCATCTTTTTCGCCGCCTTGATGGTCGGTGCTAGACCGCGCAGCTGCAGCTTACTGAAGATGAACGGCTTGAACAGCTCCAGCGCCATCAGCTTGGGCAGACCGCACTGATGCAGCTTCAGCGTCGGGCCAACGACGATGACCGAGCGGCCGGAGTAGTCGACACGCTTGCCGAGCAGGTTCTGCCGGAAGCGGCCCTGCTTGCCCTTGATCATGTCGGCCAGCGACTTCAGCGGGCGCTTATTGGTGCCGGTGATGGCACGCCCACGACGACCGTTGTCGAGCAGCGCATCGACCGACTCCTGCAGCATGCGCTTCTCGTTGCGCACGATGATGTCGGGTGCGATCAGATCGAGCAGCCGCTTGAGACGATTGTTACGGTTGATGACCCGGCGATAGAGATCGTTGAGATCCGAGGTCGCGAAGCGGCCACCATCGAGCGGCACCAGCGGCCGCAGCTCTGGCGGCAGCACCGGCAGCACGGTCAGGATCATCCATTCCGGCCGATTACCAGAAAGTTGCAGCGATTCAATCAGCTTCAGTCGCTTGGTCAGCTTCTTCAGCTTGGTCTCGGAGTTGGTGGCCTCCATGTCCTCGCGCATCTGGCGGATCTCGGCATCGAGATCGAGACTGCGCAGCAGTTCGTAGACGGCCTCCGCCCCCATGCGCGCATCGAACTCGTCGCCATGCGTCTCTAAGGCCTCAAGATATTGATCGTCGGTCAGCAACTGATTGCGCTCGAGATCGGTCATCGCCGGGTCGATAACGACGAACGACTCAAAGTAGAGCACCCGCTCGATGTCGCGCAGGGTCATATCGAGCAACAGACCGATGCGCGATGGCAGCGACTTCAAGAACCAGATGTGTGCGACCGGGCTCGCCAGATCGATATGACCCAT
The DNA here is from genome assembly GCA_010912705.1 of Halochromatium sp. Classification (GTDB taxonomy): domain Bacteria; phylum Pseudomonadota; class Gammaproteobacteria; order Chromatiales; family Chromatiaceae; genus Lamprobacter. The sequence continues at coordinate 2,093 of POWB01000034.1, read as the reverse complement.
GCGCTCGCGGCGAACCTTAGCCAGGGTGACCTCAACACCACACTTCTCGCAGACCACGCCGCGATGCTTGAGTCGCTTGTATTTTCCGCAAAGGCACTCGTAATCGCTGACCGGGCCAAAGACCTTAGCGCAGAACAGCCCATCACGCTCCGGCTTGAAGGTGCGATAGTTGATGGTCTCCGGCTTCTTGACCTCGCCATACGACCAGGAGCGAATCATCTCGGGGGACGCGAGGCCGATGCGGATGGCGTCGAACTCCAGGGCCTGACCCTGTTGCTTAATAATTCTGAGGAGATCTTTCATAGCAGCATCAGGTGAAGTTTGAAGTGTGAAAAGAAGAAGCGGAAACGTTTGAAGTTCGCAGAGGGCAGGCCGAAAACTCAGCCGTTTGAAGCTTGAAGGCCGAAAGTGAAGAGAGAAGTCCCTTCAGCCTTCAGCCCTCCCCCCTTCTCCTCAATCTTGCTCGAGTTCGATGTTGATGCCGAGCGAGCGGATCTCCTTGACCAGCACGTTGAACGACTCTGGCATGCCCGCCTCCATCCGATGGTCGCCATCGACGATGTTCTTGTACATCTTGGTTCGTCCTGTCACGTCATCCGACTTCACCGTGAGCATCTCCTGCAAGGTGTGCGCCGCACCGTAGGCCTCGAGTGCCCAGACCTCCATCTCGCCGAAGCGTTGGCCACCAAACTGGGCCTTACCGCCAAGCGGCTGCTGAGTGACCAGACTGTAAGGACCGGTCGAGCGCGCATGCATCTTATCGTCGACTAGATGGTTGAGCTTGAGCATGTACATGTAGCCAACGGTCACTGGACGCTCGAAGGGCTCGCCACTACGACCGTCGTAGAGCTTGGTCTGGCCCGTGGTCGAGAGTCCAGCAAGATCCAGCATGTACTTGATCTCCTCTTCACTGGCACCGTCGAAGACTGGGGTTGCCAGTGGCACGCCACCTCGCAGGTTGGTCGCCAGCTCCAGTACCTCGTCATCGCTCAGGCTATCGAGATCTTCCCGCTTACCACTGCTGTTGTAGACCTTGGCCAGGAAGCCTCTTAGCGCTTCGATATCAGCCTGCGCACGCAACAGCGCATCGATGCGTTGTCCGAGCCCCTTCGCGGCCCAACCGAGATGCGTCTCGAGCACCTGACCGACGTTCATGCGCGAGGGCACGCCCAGTGGGTTGAGCACGATATCGACCGGCTCGCCATCGGCACTGAAGGGCATGTCCTCTTGCGGAACGACACGCGAGATGACACCCTTATTGCCATGCCGGCCGGCCATCTTGTCGCCGGGCTGGATGCGCCGCTTCACCGCCACATAGGTCTTGACCATCTTCAGCACACCCGGCGGCAGCTCATCGCCCTGGGTAATCTTGCGCTTCTTCACCTCGAAGCGCTCACGGAAGACCTCGCGCTGCTCCTTGATCTGGGCAGCCACAGCCTCGAGCTGCGCTGCCGCCTCCTCGCTCCGCATGCGGATCTCAAGCCACTTATCCTTACCCTGACCCTCAGCCAGCTCGTGCAGATACTTCTTGGTGACCTTGTCACCGGCCTTGAGCCCGCCCGGACCACCATCGGCGACCTTGCCGATGAGCATCTTTTCCACACGCTGGAAGGTATCTTGCTCCATGATGCGCAGCTGATCAGCCAAGTCCTTGCGCACCCGCTCCAGCTCAATCTCCTCGATCTGGGTGGCCCGCTTGTCCTTCTCGACACCATCGCGGGTGAAGACTTGCACATCGACCACAGTGCCAGACATCCCCGAGGGGAGCCGCAGCGAGGTATCTTTCACATCAGAGGCCTTCTCGCCGAAGATCGCCCGCAGCAGCTTTTCTTCCGGGGTTAGCTGGGTCTCGCCCTTGGGTGTGACCTTACCGACTAGAATGTCGCCATCGCGCACCTCAGCGCCGATGTAGACAACACCGGATTCATCCAGCTTGCCGAGCGCGGCCTCGCCGACGTTCGGGATATCGCTGGTGATCTCTTCCGGCCCCAGCTTGGTATCACGCGCCAGACAGGTGAGCTCTTCGATATGGATGCTGGTGAAGCGATCCTGCTGCACAAGACGCTCCGAGATCAGGATCGAATCCTCGAAGT
>POWB01000033.1 GCA_010912705.1 Halochromatium sp. | reverse complement strand
AGAGAATTGTGGACTCCCTCCAGCTCCTTTCCCAGGCAATGCCTGCCTCGCTGTCCCCTCAAAACGACCGGGCTCAACAGCCCAACAGTTTCCATCGAGTCGGAAAATCGGGAATGCGCCCGACCACTCTGTTACGCAAGCTGGTGCCCCTGCTGCGTCAGCGCGGGCTGCGGATTGGCTATCTCAAGCATGCCCACCACGGCTTCGCATTGGATCGGCCCGGTAAGGATAGCTATGAGGTGGCAGCGGCCGGTGCGCGCCAGGTGATGCTGGTCTCCGGCGAGCACTGGGCACTGCTCAGCCGCACCAACGAGCGCGCTGAAGACCATCCGGCTGGGCTTGATACGTTGCGCGCGCGTTTCGATGCCAGCAGCCTGGACCTGCTGCTCATCGAGGGCTTCCGCTCGGCCGCGGTGCCGAAGATCGAGGTCTTTCGCGCCGCCACCGGCAAGACACCGCTCTATCCGGATGACGATGGTATCCTGGCCGTCGTCAGCGATGATCCACTCCCGATCGAGCCGCATCCGCCGGTCTTGCCGCTTAGCCATCTGGAGACCTTGGCCGACTTCATCGGCAAGTTGGTGCGTGACAGCGCTGTTGCCCCAGACGATCCTCGCCTCGCCTTGATCCAGCATCTCCAGCGCTTGCGTGATGAGGGTGACATCGGCAGTTTGGCCGGTAATGCCTCGGTGCGGCAGGGCAAACGCTTCTGGATCACCCCGAGCGGTGCGTCGCTCGATGCGCTGGTGCCGGATGACCTCGTCGCCTGTGCGCTCGATGCGCCGCTTGCCGAGGCCGCATCCTTGGATGCTCCGATCCATCGTGAGGTCTACCGGCAAAAGCCGGAGATTGGCTCTGTGCTGCACTCGCATGGGCCGCACTCGGTGGCGGTCAGCTTTGCCGGGCGCGACTTCGAGCCGCCAGATGTCGGCGGTGCACGGCTGCTCGGTACAGTTCCGGTCTTACGTTTGGACTTGGATCAGCATCGAGACCAGGCGCCCGCTCGGGTCGCAGATGCCTTGGCCTCGCACTCGATCTGCATCATCGCAGGCCACGGGGCCTATGCCTGCGGTGCTGAGATCCGGGATGCCCATCATCGGACCATGATGCTGGAGCTCTCGGCGCGCATCGCTGTCATCGCTCGCGCGGCGTCCGCGCGCTAGCGGGTCGCAAGCGCCTCGTCTCGGGATCGCATGCAGGCTTCAGGGCAGCCGTCTCAATCCGACCAGCGCATGGCGCTGACGGTGCAACAGGTGCGCCTCGATCTGATGCGGCTGATGTTTGCTCAGGCGCCGCTCGCATTGGCGGTAACCGTCTTCAATGGGCTCTTCGTCACCTTGGCGCTGGCCTACATCTTTAAGGTTCCGGACGCTTGGGCTTGGTTCGCCGTGTTGGCCGCTATCTCGGGGTTTCGGGCGCTGATCCTGCTCGGTTTTCGCTTTCGGCCAGCGTCGCTTGCCGAGTCGAGCTGGAAGGGACTCTTCGTCGCGGGGGCGGCTGCCGGTGGGTTGATCTGGGGTGTATCGCCCAACATGCTGCCGGGTGCGTCCTTTGTCGACGATGTGTTCTTGTCGTTCGTGATCTCAGGCATGGTCGCGGGCGCGATCCCGAGCCTGGCGCCGAGCGCTGCCTGTTATAGCGTCTATCTCCTCGGAGCCTTGGCACCGCTCGCGCTCCACATGGGGATGCGCGGTGATCCGCTCGGATACACCTTCCTGGTCCTGATCATCGCCTTTGGTTTCTTTATGTTGTTCTCGGCGCGGGCCTACCATCGGACGCTGTGGACGTCGCTCGCGCTGCGTTACGACAACGCCAACCTGGTGGCTGATCTCACCGCTGAATCGAAGCGTGCAAAGCAGCTGAATGAGCAGTTACAGGCCGAGGTCGACCAGCGTGCGCAGGCGCAAAGCGCACTGATTGAGGCAAAGGAGCGGGCAGAGGCGGCCAACCAGGCCAAGAGTGCCTTCGTCGCCAATATGAGCCATGAGGTCCGAACCCCGATGAACGGCGTACTCGGGATGATCGAGCTACTCTCGCAGACCTCACTGGATCAGCAGCAGCGCGGCTTTGTCGAGGTCGCGCGGACCTCGACTGAGAGTCTGCTCAATGTGCTCAACGCGATCCTGGATTTTTCCAAGATCGAGACCGGCAAGCTCGAGCTTGAAGCCTCGCCATTCGATCTGCGCTCGCTGTGCGAGGAGGTGACGGCCCTCTTTACCGCCAACGCTCAGAGTGCGGGCGTCGAGCTGATCTGTTCGGTCGAGCCCAAGCTTCCGCGGCGCGTGATCGGCGATGCGACCCGGCTGCGTCAGGTGCTCACCAACTTGATGGGCAATGCCGTCAAGTTTACCCATGCGGGGGAGGTCAGGCTGCAGGTCAGCGTGCTGAGTCGGAGCGATGAGCGAGTCAGGCTCGAGTTTCGGGTCGCGGATACCGGGATCGGCATGACCCAGGAGCAGGTCCAGGCCCTGTTTCAGCCGTTTCGTCAGGCCGATGAGTCGATGACTCGGCGCTATGGGGGCACCGGGCTCGGGCTTGCCATCACAGGTCGGCTGGTCGACCTGATGGGGGGCGAGATCGATGTGTCGAGCGAGCCGGGGCGGGGCAGCTGTTTCTCCATCAAACTTGGCTTTCGCCCCTGCCCGGATGAGCACTCCGATGCGCGGACGGCTAAGCTCGAACGGGCCTATCTGTTGGTCGTTGATGATCATCAGGCCAACCTCGAGACCATCTCGCGCTACCTGCAGGGCTGGGGTGTGGCCTATCGAACCGCGCGTAATGCCCAGGCGGCCATTGACCAGTTGCGTGTCGAGCGCGCAGCCGGCCGGCCGTTCGACGCCGCGCTGATCGATCTGAAGATGCTAGGTACCAGCGGTCTCGACCTGGCGGACTGGATCAAGGCCGATGATGCACTGCGCGCGACACCGCTCGTGCTGCTTGGATCGGCTGGCGCGGTCGCGCAGGCTGACCTCGCTGCGCATGGAATTGCAACGCTATTGGTCAAGCCGGTGCGTTACGCTCAGCTGAAAGAGGTGCTATGTCAACTCTTGAGCCCGGACGCACCGAAGCTATCTAGGGCAGGCCCGTCTACCGCCGCCGAGCCAGTCGGGAAGGGATCTCGGGGGCGTGTGCTGCTGGTCGAGGACAACCTGGTCAACCAGCAGGTTGCGCTCGGTCTACTCGGCAAGCTCGGGCTTGATGTCGAGCTTGCGGTCGATGGCCAAGCCGCTCTGCAGCGGGTTCAGACGTCCGACTACGACCTGATCCTGATGGACGTGCAGATGCCGCGCATGGATGGGATCGCTGCGACGCGTGCGATTCGACAGCAGGAGCGTGCGACGCCCAATGCGGCTTACACGCCGATCATCGCGATGACCGCGAATGCCGAGGTCGGTGATCGCGATGATTGTCTCGCCGCTGGCATGGATGACTACCTGCCGAAACCCTTTACGCGAGCCACGCTTGAGGCGATGTTGCTGCGCTGGCTGAAGCCGACGGAGAACGACTGAACGACTGGACTGCGCGAGCCGGTGGAGCCCTTTTCAGGGCGCTCCGTTATATTGGCCCTTGACGCTCGGCGTCCAGCAAGGGATCGTATAGGTCAATCAGCAGATACTTCAGCAGCAGGCTCCCGATCGCAGTGGCATTATTCCGACCCTCTGTAGCCCAGGGCCAGTCACACGACGGTCGCCCACGGCGTTTTCGGCTCAAGAAAGGCCTGGATATCCCGCTCGCGGGCACTCCTAGTGCCCAGATCGATGCCAGCCCTATCGTCAGCCGCGTGGCCCATATCGGCTACGACTGCGTGGGCGTCAAGCGACTGCCAACCCTCGAGATCGAGGTTGGCGATCGGGTGCGGCTCGGTCAGCCCATCAGCCGCCGTAAGGCCTACCGTGAGGTCGCCGCCACCGCGCCTGGGAGCGGTGTCGTCGAGGCCATCCATCGTGGACCACGGCGGGTGCTCGAGACGATCGTGATCCGACTCGATCGGCCTCGCGATGGCAACGACCCGTTGCCATCAGCCGATGAGCAAGAGACCTTCAATGCCTATCAGGCGAGCGAGTTCGATGGTCTGAGCCGCGATCAGGTGCGTGAGAACCTGCTTGCGGCCGGTGCCTGGCTGGCGTTCCGAACGCGACCCTTCAGCATGATCCCGTCGCCGGAGACGGCGCCGGCGGCGCTGTTCGTGACGGCGATCGATAGCCATCCATTAGCGCCCGATCCCAAGCTCATCATCGACGCGTCCGGAGAGGCCTTCGCCGACGGCCTGCGGGTGATCAGCAAGCTGTCCGATGGGCCTTGTTACTGCTGCCAGCGCCCCGATGCCGGCCTGCCGGTGCCAGCGGCGTCCGGGTTTCAGGTGGCGGAGTTCATGGGGCCGCATCCGGCAGGGCTGCCAGGCACCCACATCCACCTGCTCGCGCCAGCCAGTCTGCAGCGAACGGTCTGGTATATCGGCTATCAAGACGTGATTGCGATCGGTCGATTGTTTCGTACCGGGCGTATCGATCCGACCCGGATCGTCTCCCTAGCGGGGCCGATGGTCGCCAATCCGCGGTTGATTCACACCCGGCTCGGGGCCAGTACCAATGACCTGGTGCAAGCCGAGCTGAGCGGTCGCCAAGAGGCGCGCGTGATCTCGGGCTCGCCGTTGAGCGGCCGGCATGCGGTTGGGACCAGTGCCTTTCTGGGGCGTTTCCACAATCAGATCACAGTGCTGGCCGAGGGCCGCGAGCGCGAATGGCTCGGTTGGCTCAAGCCGGGCCGTGGCCAGTTTTCGGCGCTGAACATGTTCTGGTCTCGACGTGAGAAGGGCGAGACGCTGGCACTGGGCACCTCATTGCACGGTAGCCCGCGCGCGATGGTGCCGATTGGCGCCTATGAGCGGGTGATGCCGTTGGACTTGCTGCCAACCCAGCTGCTGCGCGCCCTGATCGTCGACGACATCGAGACGGCCGAGGCGCTTGGCGCGCTCGAGCTGGACGAGGAAGACTTGGCGCTCTGTAGTTTCGTCGACTGCGGTAAGCATGACTTCGGGCCGCTCCTGCGGCGCAATCTCGACAAGATCTGGCATGAGAATCACTGACCCGATGATCCTCTTCCACCTCTGTCAGTGGTCACGTCTCCGTGGCACTCATCGGTGGCCACTCCGCAGCACCCGAGGTCCGCATGAGTAAGGCACTGCGCAAATACCTAGACCGGCAGGAGCGCCACTTTCTGCCGGGCGGCCGCTATGAGCGTTTCGGCGCCCTGTTCGAGCTGGTCGATACCTTCCTCTATACACCCTCGACGGTCACCGCCGGGACACCGCATCTGCGCGATAGCATCGACCTGAAACGGGTCATGATCTTCGTCTGGATCGCGGTGCTGCCTTGCGCCCTGTTCGGGATGATCAACGTCGGCCTGCAGGCCAATACCGCGATGGCCGCGATGGGCATCGAGCAGGTCGAAGGTTGGCGCGGTGGCCTGCTCTGGCTGGTCGGGGCCGGCAGCTACGATGCCAATAGCCTCTGGGCCAATTTCTGGCATGGCGCGGTCTATTTCCTGCCCATCTATATCGTCACCATGGCCGCGGGCGGCTTCTGGGAGATCCTGTTCGCGACCCTGCGCAATCATGAGGTCAACGAGGGCTTCTTCGTCACCTCGATCCTGTTCGCGCTGACCCTGCCGCCCGATATCCCACTGTGGCAGGTCGCACTGGGCATCTCGTTCGGTATCGTCATCGGCAAGGAGGTGTTCGGCGGTACCGGCAAGAACTTCCTGAACCCAGCGCTGACCGGCCGCGCGTTCCTGTTCTTCGCCTATCCGAGCGAGATCTCCGGCGATGCGGTCTGGACCGCGGTCGATGGCTTCAGCGGTGCGACCCCACTGATGTTGGCCGCTGAGGGTGGGGTGGGTGCGATCCAGGCCGCGGGCGTGACCTGGTGGGATGCCTTCTTTGGCACCGTCCAAGGATCGATCGGCTCAACCTCGACCCTGCTGATCAGCCTCGGGGCGATCTTCCTGGTGTTTACCGGCGTGGCCTCCTGGCGAATCATGCTCGGGGTGCTGATCGGTGTGATCGGTACAGCGCTCCTGTTCAATGTGATTGGCAGCGAGACCAATCCGGCCTTCTCCGTCCCCTGGCAATGGCACATCGTGCTTGGAGGGGTTGCCTTCGGGCTGGTGTTCATGGCCACCGATCCGGTCTCGGCCTCGATGACCGATACGGGTAAGTGGGTCTATGGGGCGCTGATCGGCTTCATGACGGTGCTGATCCGGGTGCTGAACCCGGCCTATCCAGAGGGTGTGATGCTGGCGATCCTGTTCGCCAACCTGTTCGCCCCGCTGATCGACTGGTTCGTGGTTCAGGCCAACGTCCGCAGGAGGGCCCGCCGTGTCAGCTGATTCGCGATCGCAAGCCGCTGGAGCAGGCCTGACAGGCCTTGTCGCCTGGATTAAGGCGGTGTTCAGACTGCCGAATGATGATCCGCGCAAGACGCTGGCCGTAGCGCTCGTGCTCTGCCTGGCCTGCTCGATGGTGGTCTCGGCCACCGCGGTGAGTCTGCGGCCGCTGCAGGAGCGCAAGGCCGCGCTGGCGCTCAAATCGGAGATCGTCAAGGTCGCCGGGCTCGGCTCGGCTGAGGTTGGCCTAGACGCGGCCTTTGCCCAGATCGAGACACGACTGGTCGATCTCGACAGCGGCAGCTTCGTCGAAGGCGTCGATGTGCTGAGCTATTCCTATCGTGATGCGGCGAAGGACTCATCGGCGAGCACCGCGCTTGACGATGCTGATCCGGCCGGGCTCAGCCGACGCCCAGACCGCATGCCGGTCTATCTGGTCCGCGATGCCGGGCAGTTAGAGACTATCATCCTGCCCATCTATGGGGCTGGACTCTGGTCGACCATGCATGGGCTGCTGGCCTTGGCCCCCGATGGGCGTACGGTGAAGTCATTGACCTTCTATGAGCAGCGCGAGACCGCAGGGCTTGGCAGCGAGGTCGCCGGCGAGTCTTGGCTCTCCGAATGGCCGGGTAAGGTCTTGCTGGACGCGTCCGGCGAGCCGGTGATCGAGGTGGTGAAGGGGACTGTCGATGCGAGCGCGGCAAATGCTCAGCACCGCGTCGACGGTCTCTCTGGCGCGACCTTGACCAGCAATGGTGTCACCAACCTGATGCGCTTCTGGCTCGGACCACAGGGCTATGGTCCGTTCCTGGCGACAGTGTCCGGTCGCGAGCGCGGCTAAGGCCGGGAACACTACCGGGAACACTAAGGGGGACGCACACGATGGCAAACACATCCGTCCGGCTGCTGCTCGAGCCGATCGTCGACAAGAATCCGATCACCCTGCAGATCCTCGGCATCTGCTCGGCCTTGGCGGTGACCACCAAGCTGGCGCCGGCCATCACCATGAGCATCGCCTTGACCGCGGTGCTGGTCGGCTCGAGTGTCATCATCAGCCTGATCCGGCAGCAGATGCCGAGCAGCATCCGCATCATCATCCAGATGACCATCATCGCCTCACTGGTGATCGTCGTCGATCAGGTGCTTCAGGCCTTCGCCTATGAACTCTCGAAACAGCTCTCGGTCTTCGTCGGGCTGATCATCACCAACTGCATCGTGCTCGGGCGCGCCGAGGCCTTCGCCTCGAAGAATCCGCCCTGGCCGAGCTTTATCGACGCGCTTGGGCATGGCATCGGCTACAGCCTCATTCTCATCAGCGTCGCGGCGATTCGTGAGCTGCTTGGCTCTGGCAGCCTGCTTGGCGTGCCGATCTTGCCGCTGATCAAGGAGGGTGGCTGGTACGAGCCGAACGGGCTGATGCTGCTAGCGCCCGGCGCCTTCTTCATCATCGGCCTGATGATCTGGGCGATTCGCACCTGGAAACCGGATCAGCTCGAGAAGCCTGAATACCGCATCCACGTCGTCCATCGCACGGAGGCGCAGTGATGCCGGTGCCGATACCGATACCAATGCCAATGCCAATGCCAATGCGTAAGCGCTCATCACAGAGACAGGTTGTGGTGGTTTGCTCAGAGGGCCGCAGCTGATGGAGCATTACCTATCATTGCTGTTCAAGGCGATCTTCGTCGAGAACCTGGCGCTGGCCTTCTTCTTGGGCATGTGCACCTTTCTGGCGGTGTCGAAGAAGGTCGAGACCGCGATCGGGCTTGGCATTGCCGTGGTGGTGGTGCAGACCATTACCGTGCCGGTCAACGGCCTGATCTATCACCATCTGTTGCAGGAGGGGGCGCTGGCCTGGCTAGGCCTGCCGGAGCTGGATCTCTCATTCCTTGGCTTGATCACCTACATCGGCGTGATCGCGGCCATGGTGCAGATGCTGGAGATGCTGCTCGATCGCTACTTCCCGGCGCTCTATCAAGCCCTGGGGATCTTCCTGCCGCTGATCACGGTGAATTGCGCGATCCTCGGCGGGTCTCTGTTCATGGTCGAGCGCGGCTACGATCTGACCGAGAGTACCGTCTACGGCTTCGGTACCGGCGTCGGCTGGGCACTGGCCCTGGTGCTGCTGGCCGGCATCCGCGAGAAGCTCAAATACAGCGACGTGCCGAACGGGCTGCAAGGGCTCGGCATCACCTTTATCACGACCGGGTTGATGGCCATGGCCTTCATGTCCTTCTCAGGTATCCAATTGTGAATGGCGCACTTGACTGCTCACCGCCGAGCTGTGCTGCTGGTGGCGCTGTGTTTCAGGGGATGATGGAGGTTGTCGCATGCTAGACCTGACCTTCGGCATCCTGGTCTTCACCGGCGTGGTGCTGGCGCTGGTGATGGTGATTCTCGGTGCGCGGCGCCTGCTGGTGCCGAGCGGCGATGTGCATATCGACATCAATGAAGAGCGCGACATCCTCACCAGTGCTGGGCGTAAGCTGCTCGGCGCCTTGGCCGATGCCGATGTCTTCGTGCCCTCTGCCTGCGGCGGTGGCGGCACCTGCGGTCAGTGTCGGGTCAAGGTGCTCGAAGGTGGTGGCAAGCTGCTGCCGACCGAGGCCAGTCTGATCAACCGGCGCGAGGCGGGGGAGGGTTATCGTCTCGCCTGCCAGGTTGCGGTCAAAGAGGATCTGCGCATCGAGGTGCCGCGCGAGGTCTTTGGCGTGCGGCGCTGGAACTGCCGAGTGCGCTCCAACCGCAGTGTCTCGACCTTCATCAAGGAGCTGGTGCTCGAGCTGCCGCCGGGGGAAGACGTGGCGTTTCGCGCCGGCGGTTACATCCAGATCGAATGCCCGGCTTACAAGCTCGATTATCGCGATATTGAGATCCCCGAGTATCTGCGCGGCGACTGGGATCAGTACAACCTCTGGAGCCTCAAGGCAGGCACCAAGCATCCGGTCACACGCGCCTATTCGATGGCCAACTATCCCGGCGAGGCCGGGATCATCATGCTCAACGTGCGCATCGCGACGCCGCCGCCGGATCATCCGGATGTGCCGCCTGGCATCATGTCGAGCTACATCTTTGGCCTCAAACCGGGTGACGAGGTCAGCATCTCTGGCCCCTTCGGTGAGTTCTTCGCCAAAGAGACTACAGCTGAGATGATCTTCGTGGGTGGCGGTGCGGGCATGGCGCCGATGCGCAGCCACATCTTCGATCAGCTCAAGCGCTTGAACACCAAGCGCAAGATGTCCTACTGGTATGGCGCCCGCAGCAAGCGTGAGATCTTCTACCAAGAGGATTTCGATGCCTTGGCCCGCGAGCACGAAAACTTCAAATGGCATATCGCGCTCTCATCGCCTCAGCCAGAGGACAACTGGACCGGCGAGGTCGGCTTCATCCATACCGTGCTCTACGAGCGCTACCTGAAGGATCATCCGGCGCCCGAGGATTGTGAGTTCTACATGTGCGGACCACCGATGATGACAGCAGCGGTGATCGGCATGCTGCACAGCCTCGGTGTCGAGAACGACAATATCCTGCTCGATGATTTTGGGGGTTAGTGGTTAGTGTTGACGCTGACGCTGACGTTGGGAGTCTTTGTAGGGGTTTTCAGGGTGGCAGGGGATGGTTGAATTCGGCTTTGCGTTGATTCTGTTCGCACTGGCCTTTGCTGGGCTTGCGCTGGGTGTGATGAATGGTCGCGCTGCGCTCAAGGGCAGCTGTGGCGGTCTGAATCAGATTCCCGGGCTCCACTCTGATTGCGGCGGTGCCTGCAGTCGCGGTCAGGTCTGCCCGAATCAGGCCGAGCACGCGGAGACGCCCACGCACAGCGGCGATTTGGCCTAAGCTGAAGGCAGAACGAGGTACCCACACGATCCGATCGTTTCGGTCAGGAGCCAGCAGCGATGAAAGAAACCAAGACGGCTAAGCAGGCGATGTCTAGGGGACTCGTGACCTTACAGCCGGGAATGGATGTCTTGGAGGCGTTACGCATCCTGGTCGAAGGACGGCTGTCCGGTGCGCCAGTGGTGGATCAGATTGGTAATCTGGTTGGCATCCTGACTGAGCGTGACTGCATGAAGATCGCGCTCGGCGCTGGCTATCACAGCGAAGATGGCGGCCGCGTCGAGAACTTCATGACCCGCTCAGTGGTCACTGTTGATGCCAATACGCCCGTCACCGAGGTCGCCGAGCGCTTCGCGAACAGCAATTTTCGCCGTCTCCCGGTGATGGATCGGGGCCGCCTGATCGGCATCATCAGCCGCCGCGACGTCCTCAAGCAGCTCGAAGCCGCCTGGCAGCCTGATCGGCATCGGATCTGAAATCCATGGATCTGAAACCAAATAAGATCCGCGCTATACTGAACGGCTTTTGATTTCCGGGAGTGTTCCTAATGTTCGACGCCAGCATGCAGATCACCGGCTACGATGACGAGCTCGCACAGGCCATCCGCGACGAGGAGCGCCGCCAGGAAGAGCATGTCGAGCTGATTGCCTCCGAGAACTACGCCAGCCCGCGCGTGATGGAGGCGCAGGGATCGGTGATGACCAACAAGTACGCTGAAGGCTATCCGGCCAAGCGTTACTATGGCGGCTGTGAATACGTCGACGTTGCCGAGCGTCTTGCGATCGAGCGTGCCAAGACCCTGTTTGGCGCTGATTATGCCAATGTGCAGCCGCATTCGGGCTCACAGGCCAACGCGGCGGTGTTCATGGCCCTGTGCCAGCCTGGCGACACCGTGCTCGGCATGAGCTTGGCCCACGGTGGCCATCTGACCCATGGTGCCAAGCCCAATTTCTCCGGCAAGCTCTATAACGCCGTCCAGTATGGGCTCGACCCGGCCACCGGCGAGATCGACTACGCCCAGGTCGAATCGCTGGCACGCGAGCACAAGCCGAAGATGATCATCGCCGGCTTCTCGGCCTACTCACGCGTCGTCGATTGGCAGCGCTTCCGCGACATCGCTGACGAGGTGGGCGCCTACCTGCTGGTCGACATGGCCCATATCGCCGGGCTGGTCGCCGCCGGCGTCTATCCGAGCCCGGTGCAGATTGCCGACGTCACCACCACCACCACGCACAAGACCCTGCGCGGCCCGCGTGGTGGCCTAATCCTGGCCAAGTCTAACCCCGAGCTGGAGAAGAAGTTCAACTCGCTGGTCTTCCCGGGCACCCAAGGCGGTCCGCTGATGCATGTCATCGCGGCTAAGGCCGTCGCCTTCAAGGAGGCGCTGGAGCCTGAGTTCAAGGACTATCAGAAGCAGGTCATCCTCAACGCCCAAGCCATGGCCGAGACCTTCCTCGCGCGCGGTTACGATGTCGTCTCCGGTGGCACCGACGACCATCTCTTCCTGGTCAGCTTCATTGAGCAGGGACTGACTGGCAAAGACGTTGACGCCTGGCTGGGTGCGGCCAATATCACCGTCAACAAGAATGCGGTGCCGAATGATCCGCAGTCGCCCTTCGTCACCAGCGGCATCCGTATCGGTACGCCAGCGATGACGACCCGCGGCTTCGGGCTCGATGAGGCGCGTGATCTTGCCGGCTGGATGTGCGATCTGATCGACGCGCGCGGCGATCAGGCCATGATCGATCAGACCAAGGCCAAGGTGCTGGAGCTGTGCAAGCGCTTCCCGGTCTACGCCCGTTGAGCTTGCGCACCGCTGAGCGCAACCGCCGCTGTCACCGGCGCCGGCACCGGTCCTGAGGCAGAGACCGCTGCATGCGCTGTCCCTACTGTGGTGCGCAAGACACCAAGGTGATGGATTCCCGACTCTCTGGCGACGGCGATCAGGTGCGCCGTCGGCGGCGTTGCGGCGCCTGCGGCGAGCGCTTCACCACCTACGAGGCCGCGGAGCTGAATCTGCCACGCGTGATCAAGCGCGATGGCACTCGGGTTCCGTTTGATGGGCGCAAGCTACGCACCGGTTTAATGCGCGCCGCTGAGAAGCGCCCGATCAGCACCGAGCAGGTCGAGGCCGCCATTGCACGCATCCATCGCAAGCTGCTCGGCACTGCCGAGGGCGAGATCAGCTCGCGCGAGATCGGTGAGCTGGTGATGGATGAGCTACGCGGTCTCGATCAGGTGGCCTATGTTCGCTTTGCCTCGGTCTATCGCAAGTTCGAGGATGTGGCTGCCTTCCGCGAAGAGATCGAGCGTCTCGAGCGCAATCCAACGCCTGAGCTGCGCCGTGCCCAGCTTGATCTACTCGACGTACTCGACAAAGAGTCTTGAGCATGGGCGCTGAGGGTCCAGCCGGTGTAGCGCTGATGGCGCGTGCGATTCAGCTCGCCGAGCGCGGGCTCTACACCACCGATCCCAACCCCCGCGTCGGCTGCGTGCTGGCGCGTGACGGGCGAATCGTCGGTGAGGGCTGGCACCGGCGTGCTGGTGAGCCGCATGCCGAGCGGCTGGCGATCGATGCCGCCGGGGAGTCAGCACGCGGCGCCACCGCCTATGTCACCCTTGAGCCCTGCTGTCACCACGGCCGCACACCGCCCTGCACTGATGCCTTGCTGGCGGCTGGTGTCAGCCGCGTGGTGGTCGGCATGGAAGACCCCAACCCCTTGGTCCATGGCCGCGGACTCGAGCGCATGCGAGCGGCCGGGGTCGAGGTTGTCACCGGCGTCCTTGAAGATGCCTGTCGGGCGCTCAACCCTGGCTTCGATAAGCGCATGCGGCTTGGTTTGCCCTTTGTGCGGCTAAAGCTCGCGGCTAGTCTCGACGGCCGCACAGCACTGGCCAATGGTGAGAGCCAATGGATCACCTCGGAGGCCGCACGTACCGATGTGCAATGGCTGCGGGCGCGCTCCTCGGCGATTGTGACGGGCATCGGCACCCTGTTGGCCGATGATCCTTCGCTGAATGTTCGGCTTGCGCCTGCAGCCATTCCCGCGCTGGAGGAGGGCGAGCCGGTGCGCCAACCACTGCGTGTGATCCTCGATAGCGCACTGCGCCTGCCGCTGTCGGCAAAGATGCTGTCGCTGCGCGGCGCAACCCTGGTTGCAACCCGCGAGCAAGATCCCCGGCGTATCGCTGCTGTCACCTCCGCTGGCGCCGAGGTTTGGGTTGGACCTTCAACGACGGCCGGGCGCCTGGACCTTGAGGCCCTGCTGCGCTATCTCGCCGCGCGTGAGATCAACGAGGTGCTGATCGAGGCCGGCCCAACATTAGCGGGTGCGCTGGTTCAACAGCGCCTCGTCGATGAGCTGGTGCTCTATCTTGCGCCGCATCTGATGGGCACTGATGCCCGCGGGCTATTCGATCTGGGACCACTCACCAGCATGAGCGAGCGCGTTTCACTTGAACGCTTGGATCTGCGTCGGATTGGCCCCGATCTGCGCATCCGCGCCCGGTTCGTTGATGAAGTGGGTTAGTATTATCTTCTATCGATCATGGATTTCAAGGAGCCCATCATGGCACTGGCCGAAGAAGACCTAGAACTGATCAAACAGCAGCTGGGCGACTACGTGAGGGAGAACCTCGGTGCTTGGCTGGCTGAGGAAAGCCTAGGCAAGCCACCGGTGGTGTACGAGATCGAGCTACGCGAGCGGATGGTGCGGGTTGAAGAAGAATTGCGTCATCAGCGCGAGCTGATGCGCGAGGGTTTTGCGCAAATCGACAAGCGCTTCGAACAAGTCGAAAAGCGCTTCGAACAAATCGACAAGCGCTTCGAGCAAGTCGACAAGCGCTTCGAGCAAGTCGACAAGCGCTTCGAGAGTGTGCAGCAAGACATCCGTGGCCTACAGCAGCGCATGGACAGCTTCATGCGTTGGTCGTTTGGCATCACCATCGGCACCGGCGGTATGATCATCAGTGTGCTCAAGCTCTGGCCTTGAGGCTGCTTTAGCCATTGCATCCTCAGTCGCGCGGTGGCGACTCCGTCATCGGTGACGTCTCCGTAATCTTGGTGCGGACCATCAAGTAATCTTTGCCACGTGCTTGTTGCACCATCTCCTCGGCGGCCTCGTCGGCAATGCCGAGGCCATCGAGGGTCTCGGCGGCTAAGCGCAGGCTGGCCTCAACCGCCTCCGGGAAGGCGCGGCTGGCGCCAGCCCGAAACAGCGCATCACAGGCGGTCAGATCGCGAGCACGGGCGACGATGATGATCTCCGGTGCATAGTGCCGCACCAGGGTGGTGGCCTCGATACAGGCGCGCGGATCATCGATGGTCAGCACCACCACCTTGGCCTGCTCCACTTTGGCCGCGGCGAGCAGCGCTGGATTGCGAATATCGCCATAGAACACCGGCTGACCCTCGGCACGCCAGCGTGCGACCAGCGTTGGATCCTGATCAAAGGCGACGAAGCGGATGCCATGATTCGACAGCACCGTGCCAATGGTATGACCAACCCGGCCATAGCCGGCGATCACCGCCTGGGGCGCCTGCTCTTGCTCAGCGCGATAGTGGAAGCGCTCATCGACCGGGGTATCTTCGTCTGGGATCAGTGATGCCAAATAGTTGCCAAACCGCACCAATAAAGGCGTTGCCAGCATGCTGCCGGAGATCAGCGCCACGGCCATGGTGAAGGTGCCTGCATCGATGATGCCGAGCAGCTTGGCAGCCCCAAAGAGGATGAAGCCAAACTCGCCGGCCTGCCCGAGCAGAAAGGCCACCTGTAGCGCGCCACTGCGGCTGGAGCAGAAGCGGAGCGCCAGCAGATAGATCAGCGCCACCTTGATCGAGATGAGGACTAGCAGGTGCAGGCCAAACAGCAAGGGTTGATTGGCCAGCACGCTCAGGTCGAGCGACATGCCAACGGTGACGAAGAACACGCTCATCAATAATCCCTTATGCGGCTCGATACTCGCATGCACTTGAACACTGTAGCGCGAGCCGGAGAGCATCATGCCCATCAAGAAGCCACCGAGGGCCATCGACATGCCCGCGCTTTCCATTGCCCAGGCGGCGACGAAGACCGCGGCTAGGGTAACCAGAAAGAATGCCTCGCGGTTACCCTGCCGGGCCAGCAGATCCAGCAGTAGCGGAACCAGGTAATGTCCGGCGACGATCACGCCGCTGAGCATGACCGCGATCAGGCCGAGCTGTTCCCAGAGCGGTAGGCTGGGCAGGCTGGCCTGATTGGCCGCCGCCAGCGGCAGCAGTGCCAACATCGGCACCACGGCGATGTCCTGCATCAGCAAGACCGCAAATGCCGTCTGCCCGCGCCCGGTCGCGATCTCGCCCTTCTCGTAGAGCATTTGCATGACCAGCGCGGTGGACGACAACGCCAGACTAAAGCCGATCAGCAGCGCGATCGCCCAAGTCTCGACAAAGAGCCGAAAATAGAGCGCCAAGGCAAGCCCAGAGAGCAGGATTTGCGCCGAGCCAAGCCCAAACAGGGTGCGCCGCATCTCCCATAGCCGGCTTGGATGCAGCTCAAGACCGATGACGAAGAGCAGCAGCACCACGCCCAGCTCGGTAAAGCTGCGCAGATCATCGACATCCCCGGTGACCGATGGTCCTGGTGTATAAGGACCGATCAAGATCCCCGCGACCAGCAGCCCGAGGATTGAGCCGAGCCCAAAATGCTTGAACAGCGCGACCGCCGTGGCAGAGGCAACCAGCAACAGGACGGAGGAATGAACAAAGGCTTCGGGGTCCACGAGCGCGAGACAGCTCCAAGCAGGATAGTAACGATGGCAAAAATACCTGCACAACTCGGGCGGAACAAGCAAAGCGACTCCACCAGAGGGACTGATGATATACCGATATGCGTCTCTGATCGGTTAACAAGCCGGCTCATGAGGCCAAGGGTTTGCCCCGACATCGCCAATCGCCCAGAATCTAGCCGACCAAGGTGCAATCTGCGAGGCCACAGCGCTTGAGCCCTGACGATCGATCCACGACGAGGATAAGCCCCTGATGTGCGAGCTGTTTGCGATGTCGAGCCGGGTCCCGGCAACGCTCGGGTTCTCGCTCGAGCGGCTGGCACGCCACGGTGGCGCCGAGGGTCCGCATCGCGACGGTTGGGGGCTAGCCTTCTATGAAGGCGCGGATTGCCTCCTCCTGCGCGAGCCAAGGCCGGCCAGCGAAAGTCCGCTGATGCAGTTCATGGAGCGACAAGGGTTGCGCACTAAGCTCGCGCTCTGCCACATCCGACTCGCCACCTTTGGCGGTCTGGCGCTGCGCAATACCCAGCCCTTTGCGCGCGAGCTGGGTGGACGCATGCACGTCTTTGCGCACAATGGTGATATGCCCTCACTGGCCGATCAGGTCTCGAGCTACCCGGCGCGGTTTACACCGGTCGGAGATTCGGATTCGGAGCGTGCCTTCTGTGGTCTGATGACCTCGCTGGCATCGGTCTGGGACGATGAGCCGGGGCAGGTTCCGGAGTTGGCAACCCGCTTGGCTGTGATCGCCGATTATGCCCAGGAGCTGCGTGCCCTGGGGTCGGCCAATTTCATCTATTCAGATAGCGATGCACTCTTCGTCCACGCTGACCGCCGCACCCAGCCCGATGGCGGTCTGCGTGCACCAGGGATCTACTTCTTACAGCGCTATTGTTGGCGCACCGCGCCAGAACTCCATGATGCTGGCGTCAATCTGACCTCGATCCGGCAAGACGTCGCCTTGGTGGCCAGTGTGCCGCTGACCGACGAGCTGTGGGAGCCGTTAGGGGAGGGGGATCTCATCGCCTTGAGAGATGGGCTCTGCTTTGCGGCTGATGGACGTCAGGTCGAGCCCGAGCAAGCCGCGGGGAGGCGGCCGCTACCCCTGCCACTTGAGCATTGAAAAGCGGGGGTAGCGCAGCGGCAGATTCTATTCAGTTATCAGACGCAGCCTGTGGGCTTAGGGAGACCGCCCCACTTGCAGATCAGCTTCATGGGGCCTTTCTTGAAGATGTTGTAGAGCTCCTTGGTCGAGACGCCCTGCTTCTTGGCGAAGATGCGGATTGGTGGGACCACACCATCGTTATCGTACATATTGCGGGCCTCACGGATGAACTGCATCACCTGCTCGTTCATCTCGAACTCGTCTTGCTCAGCAAGCTCGATCGCGACCTCTTCGCTCCAATCGTCGCGATTAAGCAGGAAACCTTCGTTATCGAGTGGGACGGTGACAGCCATGGAATTACCTCGTCGTGTTCTGTCTTATTGGGAGTCTCAGCTAGGTCACTTGTAAATGGCCCCCTGATGCCAAGATTCTACCTTTCTAAGTGTAAGGTTTTGGCTCAGGCGCGCGCACTGCGCACCGCCTCCAGCACCCCATCCCAGAATCGGATGCGCGCGCAGATGGCCTCTTCAGCCGCAATCACGGCCTCGTCTAAGCGCTCTGCATCATCGCCGCAGAGCTCGTCGAGCATCGACATCGACAGTGGGCCATGAAAGTCCTCGTCGAGATGGATGTGACGATTGAGGTAATAGTGGAAGGCGGGCGCATCCTGCTCGCTGATCGCCATCCGCGTTAGCAGCGAGCGGAACATCTCCGGGATCACCCGCTCACGCCCAACCGCGAGCGCCGCGGCGACGGCATGCGGCTTGTCTTCGCGAATAAAGCAGAAGGTGGTCTCGCTGAAGTAGCGCGAGGGCAGCGGTACCAGGTCTGAGTAGAGGGCGGCGTCGAGTCCTTGCTCCTGCACCAGTTCAATGAAGCGGCGTGGATTGTCACCATTGGCGCCGATCTCGTGCATCGCCTGGCAGTAGAACTCGAAGTGACTGCTGTAGCGGGGGCCATCACTGCCCTCGATGGTATCGGATTCCTCTTCCAGCACTAGCTGATTGATGAAGTAGCGGACCGCCGGATTGCCCTGCGGCAGCCAGGGCACCTGGATCGGCGCGAGCTTGCCCTGCAGATACTTGATCAGCGACATGAAGTCCCAGACCGAGAAGGCGTGATGTGCCATGAACACCCGTAGGTCGCTGATGTCCTTGAGCTCGGCGTAGATCGGATGCTGGTTGAGCTCATCGATCAGTGGCTGGATGGGTGTTAGGTCGGGTGCTGCCATGGTTGGACCTCTTGGTGTCATTCGTCGCAATGGAGTGGTCAATATACGCCCGATCTGACAGGCTCCAAGCGCCATACCCGACTCTGAGCCTGGGTTGAAGACCTGGTCGCGCCGCTCGCATTGGGTGAGCGACTCGCGCGCTGGCGTGTATAGTACGCCGCTGGCGTTTACACGCAGTCTCAGCATCCAAATCAAGGGGGGTACCAATGGAACAGGTTTCAGCGGTTATCGGCTCCATCAACGGCTGGGTGTGGGGCCCGCCGATGCTGGTGCTCATTCTCGGCACGGGTCTGTACCTATTAATCGGCCTCAAGGCGATGCCATGGCATCGGCTCGGCTTCGGCTTTCGCATGCTCTGGCGCGGCCGCAAAGAGCAGGGCAGCGGCGATATCACGCCCTTCAATGCCCTGATGACCTCGCTCTCGGCGACTATCGGTACCGGCAATATCGCCGGCGTTGGCACGGCGCTGGCCATTGGCGGACCAGGCGCCCTGTTCTGGATGTGGATCACCGCCCTGGTCGGTATGGCCACCAAATACGCGGAGGCCGTGCTCGCGGTGCGTTATCGCGAGGTCGACGAGAATAATAATCACGTCGGCGGACCCATGTACTACATCCGTAACGGCCTGGGCCCAAAATGGCTCTGGCTGGCAACGCTATTCGCGATCTTTGGAGCTGTTGCCGGCTTTGGCATCGGCAATACGGTGCAGGCCAACTCGGTGGCGCATGCGCTCGAGACCAAGTTTGGTGTCCCCGAGCTGATCACTGGCTTGGTCATGGCTGGCTTGGTCGGCCTGGTGCTGATTGGTGGTATTCGTTGGATTGCCCAGGTCGCGGGTCGGCTGGTACCTTTGATGGCCATCGCCTATTTGCTCGCGGGTCTGATCGTATTGGCGCTCAACATCAGCGAGATCCCCGCTGCCCTGGTCACCATCGTCGAGTACGCCTTCACCCCCGCCGCCGGCGTTGGTGGCTTTGCTGGCGCCTCAGTACTGCTGGCGCTGCAGATGGGCGTCGCGCGCGGCATCTTCTCGAACGAGGCCGGGCTCGGCAGCGCACCGATCGCGCACGCCGCCGCCGAGACCGACAGCCCAGTACGGCAGGGCACAGTCGCCATGCTCGGCACCTTCATCGACACCATCATCATCTGCACCATCACCGGCCTGGTGATCGTCGTCTCCGGGCAATGGAAGGCGGACAGCCCTGATTTCACGGACTGCGTTGAGCGCGGCGGTGTCATCGAGGAGCGCGTCGACAGCGCCTGGATGATCCGCAAGCCAAGCAGCGTTTGCACGCTTGAAACGGCTGAGGGCGGCAGCGAAGTGCATAACCGCAACATCACCGGCGCCGCGCTCTCCGCCGTCTCGTTTGGTGAAGAACTGCCTGGCAGTGGCGCCTACGTGGTCTCGATTGGTCTGGCGCTCTTTGCCTTCACGACCATCCTCGGCTGGAGCGTTTACGGCGAGCGCTGCGTTGAATACCTTTTAGGCGTGCACGCCATCATCCCCTTCCGGGTGGTGTGGGTGGTCGCGGTGCCGTTCGGTGCCATCATGCATCTGGACTTCATCTGGCTACTCGCCGACACCCTCAATGCGATGATGGCGATCCCCAATTTGATCGCCCTGCTGCTACTCAGTCCAGTGGTGTTCAAGGTGACCCAAGCGTTCTTCCAGAGTCAGCGTAAGCTCGACTGACCTCCGTGGATGATCGCTGCTGAAGGTCAGGGCTAGGTGCTTGGGTGAGCTTGCAGCGCTCAGATGCCGGGATCTGGCGCTGGCAAGCTCAATTGGCCTGCTTGCTGCCACCTAGGCACTCGGGTGAGGCCGGGGCAGCACCGCCACCCTTGTCGAACCACTCCTGCGGCGTCCAGGCGTGGATCGACAGCGCATGCAGACCCTTGGCCAGCTCATCGCGCACCAGGGCGTTGACGCGGCGGTGGCGCTCGATCAGCTTCTGACCCTCAAAGGCCTCGCTGACCGCCAACACCTTAAAATGTGACTCAGCGCCCTCTGGCACATTGTGCATCTGGCTTTCGTCGTGCACCTCCAGATGCATGGGATTGAGGCCATTGGTCAAAAACTCAGCGATACGGGCTTTACGGTTCATCGGCGCCTCATTCAGCGGAGAGGGAAACGGATAGAGGAACGGTGAGCGCTCAGGGTAGCGCATGGCCGTCAAGAGATTGGGTCGTTTGGTGTCTGACCAAGCCTAGATTGCTCCGGCTCTGCTGGGTATCGATCATCGCGCCCTGGTCCCATTCGAGGTAATATCATACTGCTCGGTGACGTTCGGCAGGGCCTCGGCTTGTGCCTGGGGAGCTTACTAAAAATGACCAAACGTGGTTAGTTTTGACGATGGAAAAACGGACGCCACACACCAAACTGGTTCTTGTGCGGGAGTTAGTTGAGGCAGGCAAGGTAAGGGTGACGCGCTCAGCCATGATAGGCGCGACTGAGCTGGGATTGGATTTAGCCGACATGCTGGATGTGTTGGGTTCACTGGTTCCGGGTGATTTTTATAAGAGTATGACCACCTATGCGGACCATAGAATTTGGCAGGATGTTTACCGTCCCAAAACGCAAGTTGGCGATGTTTATCTGAAATTAACCGTCATTGACGATGTGCTGGTAGTTTCTTTCAAGGCGCTATGAATATGAAATGTCCTGTATGTGGCGCGGCGGACTTGATCTATGATACGCGCGACATTCCCTACACCTACAAAGGAGAGTCAACGGTGATTGCCGCGGTTACCGGCGCATTTTGCCCAGCTTGTAACGAATCTGTTACTGATTTAGCTGAAAGTGATCGGGTGATGCGCGAGATGCAGGCTTTTAACCATCAGGTGAATGCGGCTATTATTGATCCGGAATTTATTACGCAAGTGCGCAAGAAGTTGAATCTTGGCCAGTAAAGAAGCCGCGGATATTTTTGGCGGTGGCATTAACGCATTTTCCCGCTACGAAAACGGTAAAACCAAGCCATCGCTAGCGTTGGTGAAGTTGCTGAAGGTGCTGGATCGCCACCCGGATTTACTGAATGAAATTCGGTCATGATATGGATTCGCCTT
This sequence comes from Halochromatium sp., assembly GCA_010912705.1. Classification (GTDB taxonomy): domain Bacteria; phylum Pseudomonadota; class Gammaproteobacteria; order Chromatiales; family Chromatiaceae; genus Lamprobacter. Next base: position 1,384 of record POWB01000033.1, on the reverse strand, counting down.
GGCGGTGCTGCGATCAGGATTCAGAACAGCGCCAAAACCGCCTCGCGACCCTGCTCACGGGCATGCTCCGCCGCCGTCTTGGCAGCGAAATCCGGCAAGGTCGTATCGGCGCCCCGCTCGAGCAGCAGCTCAACCGCCTCGCGGTGGCCCCGATGCGCGGCCCAGATCAGCGGGGTATAGCCTTGGGTCTGCTCTTTAGCATCGATCATCGCGCCCTGGTCCAACAACTGTTGCATCACTGCGGTATGGTTATTTGAGGCCGCTAGCAGCAGCGCCGTGTAGCCGCCCTGATCCACCGCATCCACCTCGGCGCCGGCCGCGAGCAGGCGTGCGACCGCATCGGCATGGCCATTCACCGCCGCCTTCATCAGCGGTGTCCAGTTGCAGCTATTGCGCACATTGGCGTCGACACGCTGGCCGAGCAGTTGCTCGATCGAGGCAACATCGCCCTGCTCGGCGACGTTCAGCAGGGCCTCGGCCTGCGCTTGTGGGTCTTCAGCGCTGCCGCAGCCGCTGAGCAGGCTGAGCAGTGCGAGCGTTGCGGCCAGCCGAGTGGCCGATCTGATTGTGTCCAGTCTGTTCTTGAACGTAAAATCGAACATCAGCATCACGAGCTACGCCTCTGGCGTCTTGAGTGAGATAACGGCATCATTCGCGAAGATGCGCGTTGCGCCCATGACAACGCGCAAAGGCGCACAAAGGCCCTGGTTTTGGAGCATCCCGCATGCAGCTCGTCGGCATTCTGATCGCCATCTCCTTGTTGCTCTTCGCTGGCCTCGGCGTGGCCGCGCTGTTTTTGGCTGGTCGGAGCAGCCGGTCTGCGAATGAGGATGATTCGCCGCCGCGGGGCTAAGACTGGTGGTTAAAGGCTGTTGGCTCAAGGATTTTTGAGGCCAGCCGATAGTGACCTTAGGCGCGAAATCAGCTACCCTAAGTACTGATATAGATGTCAAAGGATATGCTGATGGCGTCTGCTGGCAACGGAAGCGCCGACAGTTTCGACTGTCGAGGGCCCGCGTTGCGTCATCTAGATAGGGTTCTCCGATCTGCCGGGGAGGTCATAGCCCTGGTTGATGGGTTTATGAGCATTGTGCTCAATCAGCAGTGATGAGGTGAGATAATGAAAAACTTTCTGCGTAAGCTTTGGAAGAATGAGGAAGGCGCTGAGATCGTTGAGTGGGTTATCGTGGCTGCGGTTTTAATTGGCATAGCTGCTGGTGGTTATGCGCTGCTTGGTGATAGTGTCAATAATGCAGTGAATACAAGACTTGTGACCAAATAAGCATCGTTTTCTCATTGAAAAACATAGTTATTTTTGAGGTTGGCCAAGCCTGCAACGACCAAAATCACCTGATCAGCCATGCGAGTAGCACGATTTCTGAAC
>POWB01000032.1 GCA_010912705.1 Halochromatium sp. | reverse complement strand
GCGATGGCGATGGCGGGACGGTTGCGGTGTTCATGAGGGCCTCCGGTGATGGCTTTGCACCGGCGACATCCTAGTCACTACCCTGTCAAGGGATCACGCACGCTTGCCGGAACTACACGATCAGCGAATGCATCGTCACTTCCAAGGGGGCTGACCGAATCGCCCATCCCGCACGGCGTTGACCTCCGCGGCGATCTCGGCATCCGTAAGGGGCGCGGCTCCCGGCAACGCCTGGGTGTCCTTGAAGAGATCCCGGAACCGGGCGGCGGGCACGGCGCCTTCCTCATTGTTGGAAATCCGCGCCGCATCATCCAATGCTGGAATGGCGAGATCGCCTTTATGTCGAAGCATGCTCGTCTTTTGATTCATTCGTCGTTGGCGGATACTCGTACTTGATGACCCCGTCCTCGGAATAGACCACCGGGACGCCGTGGCGCCATGCCTTCTCGCGGGCGCGCAGGGCGGCGCGGTGAAGGGCGATTTCGGCATTGACCAGATCGGGATCGCGTTCGCGCGGGACAGTCGGCGCTTGAGGATCGGTCATGGGTTGACTCCTTCTTCGAGCAGTTGCGGTTTGGAGCCCGCGTTGTCGTAGAGCGCCCATTCGTCGACGAGCGGGCGATAGATCCCCGTGAAATTGCGCCACCCGGTCTCGTAGCGACGACGCACGACCGCATCGGCGACCGCATGCCCACCCAAGGCGACCCGTTGCCGGACGCGGCTGATCGCCATCTCGGGGGAATTCAATCGCAGGAAGTAGAGCTTGACCCGATAGCCCGATGCACGCCACTGGGGGATCTGGCGGGCATAACGCCGACCGCTGAGGGTGGTTTCAACGGCGAAGCTGTCGCCACGTCGCGCATGCCGCGCGATCTCGGCGAGCATCAGGCGACCCGCCTTGATCGCCGCGAGATCGGGAGCGAAGGGCGAAAGGCCCGCCGCGATCAGATCGGCATTGATGAAGGTCAGACAGGCGGCCTCATTGGGCAGGAACTCCTCGGCGAAGGTGGTCTTGCCGGCCCCGTTCGGTCCGGCAATGATGAGGATCTTCCGCTCGGGCCGCCTTCAAAATCAATCCCATCTGAACAGCGCCACGGGTATTGCGTCTGATCTGAAGTTGGCCGAAACGACTCAGAAGAAATGCAGCCAGCACAAATGGTGAGTAGGTACCCTTTGACCGTAGAATTGCGATTTTGCAACTTCCTGTTGCTTGCCCTAAATACTCCGGCACAATTGAGAGGCTCCCAATCGTTCCAACGATGGACAGAAGGACATCACCAGCGTGAAAGTGTGATCGCGCCATCATCGGCGACGAGAACACTTTTTCTGGAATCATGATCGGAGAGGCATTCTCCAGAAAAAAGCTCTTGAGGATATACTTGGTCTTCCCCGCGTCTTTACCTGTTGCGACGACCTTGGGGTAGATCGTGACGATCTCACGAATCGGCTTGCCGAGGTTCTCGAACTCGGTCAACTCATACTGGATGCCAGGCTCTTTGAAGATGCGGTCGATGACTTCCTTGGTTTGCATCGTGACTAGCTCGCTCATCGTTTGATCGCCTGAATAAAATCGCTCAATGTCCGTGATCCGGATGCGTTTGGTCCTGACTCGAAAGCTGGCCTTTCTCTGGAATCGCGATGTCATGCCGCCCGCAATAATTCCGGATCAGTACCTCGACCATGTTCGAGATGGAGCGATGCTCCCGATGGGCGGCGGTGCGCAGCGCCTCCTTAAGCTCTGGCTCGATCCGAAAGGTGAGGGTGGTGGTCTTGGCACTGGCCATGGTGCGGTTTACCGGTGGCTGGCTGTTGATGTACTGCAAAGTACAGCAACAGCCGCCACTGTCCAAGTGTTCGTTGTTCCACGCCATCGCGAAGACGTCGTCACCACGACTCCCCATGAGTTGTTTCAGGCAGGGACCACTTCTGGGCTAGTGACTGCCGTTTGGCTGCCGTTCGGTGGTATGGATCGTCAGTATCGGATTGGATTATTCCGAGAAATTCCGATGAGATAAGCTGAGCGACAACAGCGTTTTCTTGTGTGGTTCCATCATCAACGCCGACGATGCCGCAACCAGCTCAACAGCAGCACGATCAGCCCACTAAGCGAGAAGCTGAGCGCAACAACCGTCTTGCCCCAGTGCCTATGCAGATAAGGACGGGCGGCGTCGAACTGGGCGCTGAGCGAGCAGGTCCAGGTCTCGTAGTCGAAGGAGCCGCCGCGCTCGAGGCAAGCGTCAGCGATGTAGGCTTCGTAACCGTAGTGCAGGCCGAGCAGGAGCAACGGCAACAGTAGCAAGAAGAGGCCGCCCGGTGGCGTGCGGAAGGTGGCAGCAGTCATACGGATGCTCCGAGTTGCGGGGTGCGTCGGCCGAGCGACCGCGCACCTAGTCAGCGTTTGCGACTCGCTATGATACGGATGCCGGCTGCGCGCGTCTCGAGGGCGCCAAATGCCCAGTTTCAAGGTAAAGTACAGTGCTCATCCCGCTTGCCTCTCTCCTAAGGAGCCACGCCGTCCATGGCCATCCTGGTTGCGCTTAATCATAAGACCGAATACCGCTTCGATCGCTCGGTGGCGCTTGCCCCACATACGGTTCGACTGCGTCCGGCGGCGCATTGCCGCACACCGATCCGCTCCTACTCGCTGCGCGTCGAGCCGAGTGAGCATTTTCTCAATTGGCAGCAGGACCCGTTTGGCAACTATCTGGCGCGATTGGTATTTCCGGAAAAGGCGCGGTCGCTGAGCGTCGAGGTCGATGTGGTCGCGGAGATGATCACCATCAATCCGTTCGACTTCTTCGTCGATGAGTACGCCTACCATTATCCCTTCACCTATGATGCCCAGCTGACCAAGGAGCTAGCGCCCTATCTCGAGATCAAGGATCGTGGGCCAAAGTTCGATGCTTGGGTCAAGAGCATCGATCGCAGCCGCCGCGAGACGGTCTACTTTCTGGTCGATCTAAACAAGTGCCTGCAAGAGATGATCGGCTACGTGGTGCGCATGGAGACCGGTATCCAGAGCAGCGAGGAGACGCTGACCCTGGGCCGTGGCTCCTGTCGCGACACGGGCTGGCTGTTGGTGCAGACGTTGCGCCGACTTGGGCTCGCGGCGCGCTTCGTCTCGGGTTATCTGGTGCAGCTGACCGCCGATGTGAAGGCGCTCGATGGCCCCAGCGGTCCTGAGCAGGATTTCACTGACCTGCATGCCTGGGCCGAGGTCTATATCCCGGGCGCGGGCTGGGTCGGTCTTGATCCAACCTCGGGCCTGTTTGCCGGCGAGGGCCATATCCCACTCGCCTGCACGCCAGACCCGGTCTCGGCGGCGCCGATTACCGGTGCGACCGATGAGTGCGAGGTCGAGTTCTACTTCCATAATCGGGTCAAGCGCATCCATGAGGACCCGCGCGTCACCAAGCCCTATACCGACGAGCAGTGGGCGTCGATCGAGTCGCTAGGCCATGCCGTGGATGCCGAACTGCAGGCGGGCGATGTACGCCTGACCATGGGCGGCGAGCCGACCTTCGTCTCGATCGACGATATGGAAGGTGCCGAGTGGACTATCGCCGCACTGGGGCCGACCAAGAAGGGGCTGGCCGAGGACCTGCTGCTGCGGCTGAAGCGCCAATTCGCGCCAGGTGGGATGCTGCACATCGGTCAGGGCAAATGGTATCCAGGCGAGCAGTTGCCGCGCTGGGCTTTGTCTTGTTACTGGCGCAAGGATGGCGAGCCGGTCTGGCAAGATGAGGCGCTGATGGGTGATGAGCGCCATGACCAGGGCCAGGGGCCGGAGCAGGCGGCGCGGTTCATCCGCAGCTTGGCGACCAAGCTCGGTGTCGATCCGGACCATGCGCAGCCGGCGCATGAGGATGTCTTCTACTATCTATGGAAGGAGTCGCGGCTGCCGGCCAATGTCAATCCGCTGGATAGCAAGCTCAAGGACCCGATCGAGCGTGCGCGGCTGGCGCGGATCTTCAGTCAGGGGTTGGATCGCGTTGCTGGCTATGCGCTGCCGCTGCGCTGGGCAGATCGGAAAGGCGGCTGGGTCAGCGGGCGCTGGACGCTGCGCGACGGCAACCTGTTCTTGATCCCCGGCGATTCGCCGATGGGCTATCGGCTGCCGTTGGATGCGCTGCCCTATGTGCCGGATGCCGAGCTGGATACGCATCCGCCGCGCGATCCCTTTGAGCCGGTCGCACCGCTTGCCGCGCCGCGTCGCTCAGGTGAGCCGTCTGGGGCGCCAACTGGCGCCTACGACGAGATCGCCCAGCGCTATAGCCGCTTAGTCGAGCCGAATCAGCCGCGCCAGCCGATCAACGAGCAAGGACTGCATCCCGATGAGATCGCCCGACGCTATGGCCGTGACGCGCCGGCGGAGGATCATCGCCAGCCGCTCGCCGAGCAGGCCTCGCTGCCGGACGACTATCCGGCCAAGCTGGTGCGCACCGCGCTCTGCATCGAGCCGCGCGAGGGTCGGCTGTACTGCTTCATGCCACCGCTGACGCATCTCGAGCACTGGCTAGAGCTGGTCGCCGCGCTCGAGGCGACCGCCGCCGAGACTGCTCAGCCGATCATCATCGAAGGTTACGAGCCGCCGCGCGATGCCCGGCTGCAGAAGCTAGCGGTGACGCCAGACCCAGGCGTGATCGAGGTCAACGTTCACCCGGCCAGCTCCTGGGATGAGCTGGTGCGCGACACCCAGATCCTCTATGAAGAGGCACGCCAGACCCGGCTTGGCACCGAGAAGTTCATGCTGGATGGCCGCCATACCGGCACCGGCGGAGGCAACCATGTGACGCTGGGCGGCCCGACGCCGGCCGACAGTCCGCTGCTGCGCAAGCCGGATCTGATCCAGAGCCTGATCACCTTCTGGCAGCATCATCCAAGCCTGTCGTACCTGTTCTCGGGCACCTTCATCGGCCCGACCAGTCAGGCGCCGCGGGTCGACGAGGCGCGCGACGATAGCCTCTATGAGCTGGCGATTGCCTTCCAGCAGATGCCGGCCGGGCAGGTGACGCAGCCCTGGATCGTCGATCGGGTGCTGCGCAATCTGCTGGTCGATGTCACCGGCAACACCCATCGCACCGAGTTCTGTATCGACAAGCTCTACTCGCCCGATTCGGCCAGTGGTCGACAGGGGCTGGTTGAGTTTCGCGCCTTCGAGATGCCGCCGCATGCGCGCATGAGTCTGGCGCAGATGCTGCTGCTGCGGGCGCTGGTGGCGCGCTTCTGGAAGCAGCCCTATACCCGTGCGCCGATCCGCTGGGGTACCGAGCTGCATGATCGTTTCCTGCTGCCGCATTTCGTCCGGCAGGACTTCGAGGACGTGATCTGCGATCTGCAGCGCGCCGGCTATGCTTTCGAGTCGGCCTGGTTCGATCCGTTCTTCGAGTTCCGCTTCCCGCACTATGGCGACCTGGTCACCGCCAGTGGCATCCGGCTCGAGCTGCGGGGCGCCATCGAGCCTTGGCATGTGCTCGGTGAAGAGGTCACTGCGCAGGGCACCTCACGCTTCGTCGATTCGGCGGTGGAGCGGATGCAGATCAAGGTCAATGGCCTGACCGATGCGCGTCATGTCGTCAGTTGCAATGGTCGACGCCTGCCGCTGCGTCCAACCGGCCGCAAGGGCGAGTCTGTCGCCGGCGTGCGCTTCAAGGCCTGGAGCCCGCCGTCGGGCCTGCATCCGATGATCCCGGCGCAGAGTCCGCTGATCTTCGATGTGGTCGATCTCTGGAATCGGGCCAGCTTGGGCGGCTGCAGCTACTATGTCTCGCATCCCGGTGGTCGCGCCGAGGAGCGCTTCCCGATCAACAGCTACGAGGCCGAGAGCCGACGCATTGCGCGCTTTCGGCACATGGGGCATACGCCGGGCGATATCGATCCACCGCCCGAGGAGCCGGCTGGCGAGCATCCGTATACCTTGGATCTGCGCTGGACGCCGGGTTGTTTGTGAGATGGCGCCTGGGGCGCTGTCTAGGCTAAACAGAGATAGGGGCCGGCGATGAGGCTGTCGATCATCATCCCGACGCGGCGGTTTACCGATCAGCTTGCGGTGCGCATCGAGGCGCATCGTCAATTGTTTCCAGACGCCGAGATCATCGTCGTCGAGCCTTCGGATCTACCGCTAGCGGATGATTTGCCGCGAGATAATGGGTTGCGCGGGGCCTCATGTTCGGCGGGAGCGCTGGATGGCTTGGATCACCAGCGGCTACGCGCACCGCGCGGGCGCGGAACCCAGTGCAATGCTGGTGCTGCGCGCGCGACTGGCCCGTTGCTGCTCTTTTTGCACGATGACACCTCCTTGCCGGCCGAGGCGCCAGCGCTGGTGCAGGACGCCTTCGCTGATCCCAAGACGCAGGTTGCCTGCTTCCGGATGCGTTTTGATCATGAACACTGGCTGCTCGTCAGCTATGCCTTCTTTTCGCGTTTTGATAGCACGCTGACTAGCTTCGGCGATCAAGGCATCCTGATCCGGCGCTCCTTCTTCGCCGCCATCGGCGGCTTCCCGGACTGGCCGTTGTTCGAGGATGTCGATCTGCTCAGTCGTGCACGCCAGCGCACCCGCAAGCGGATCAAAAAGCTGCCGGCAGTGGTCACAACTTCAGCGGTACGTTTTCTGGAAAACGGTATCCTGCGCCAGCAGCTTCTGAATGCGGAGCTGATGCTGCGCTTCTCGCTCGGGGCCTCACCGGAAGCGTTGCGACGCCGCTATGAGGCAGGGAGCGGGTGAGTCCACAGATTTCGCGCTCTGAGCCGAGTAAACGATGGCGATTGACCAATCATCATGATCCCAGACCTAATCATTGGCCTGATTATGCTAACGGCGCTGCTGGTGCTGGAAGGCACCATGCCCTTCTACCTGGGGCGCGAGCAACGCCTGCGCCACGGGCTGCGTAACGGCAGCCTGGCTGTGCTGAACGGTGCCATCGGTGCGCTGCTGGCACCGCTGCTGATGGGCGCGATGGCCTTCGCCGAGCAACAGGGCATCGGGCTGCTGCACTGGCTATCGCTTGATGGCTCGATGCTCGATGGCTGGCCGTTCCCTGATCTGCTCGCAACGCTGCTGACGCTGGTGCTGGCGGTGTTGCTGTTCGATCTCTGGATGTACGCTTGGCATCGTGCTAACCATGAGATCCCTTTCCTCTGGCGCTTTCATCAAGTCCACCATACCGATCCGGCGATGGATGCGACCACCGCCTTGCGTTTCCATCCGGGTGAGCTGCTGATCTCGTCGCTACTGAACCCGCTGGTGATTCTGGCATTAGGGATAGGGCTGACGCAGCTGATCCTGTACAAGTCGGTGATGCTGACGATTATCCTGTTTCATCATAGCAATGTGCGCGTGCCGAGCCGATGGGATGCGCGCCTGCGCTGGCTGATCGTGCCGCCCTCGATGCATCGGGTGCATCACTCGACCATTCCCCGCGAGACCAACTCCAACTATGGCACGGTCTTCTCATTCTGGGATCGGCTGTTCGGCAGCTTCCGACTGCGCCCAGACCTGCAACAGATCGTCTTCGGCACTGGTCATCATGATGAGCCAGCTTGGCAGACCCTGCCGCGTCTGTTGCGGCTGCCGCTGGCGCCGACTCGAACACCGACTCAGTACAGGCAGTAAGGCATCACGATTGGGGCGGCGAGTCAGACCGAGTTGACATGAAAGCGCTCAAGATGAGCGAGCGTCTTCGTCTCAGGTGGCAGATGCCTCATGCACCACACGATGCACAAAGCGCAGCTTCTCGATTGCCGGGGATGCCAGCACGAAGGGGTAGGCATGCTCATGGCCGATACTGCGATTCAGGCTATTGAGGGCCAGGGTCAGCGGTAGCCAGTGCTGCAGGATGCTGTCGAACGACATCGCCCGATAGGCATCGAAGCCGTGGTCGACATCCAGTGAGTCGTCGTTGCCGGCACGCGGGCGGATGCTGAGGCCGAACTCATAGGCGGTTTCCAAGGCATCGACCATCAACAGATAGTGTGCCCAGCTCTCGGCCCAGTCTTCCCAAGGATGCATGCTGGCATAGGCACTGATGAAGTGCTCGGACCAGTTGGCTGGCGGGCCATGCTGGTAGTGCTGATCGAGTGCCTGCCCATAGTCCAGGGTCTCATCGCCAAATAGCGCTCGAAACGGGGTAAGCCAGCGACTGTCGCGGATCAGGCGATCCCAATAATAGTGGCCGGATTCATGCCGGAAGTGACCGAGGATGGTCCGATAAGGCTCGTCCATCTGCTCGCGCATGCGCTCGCGCTCGGCCGGATCGGCCTCGGCGAGATTGATGGTGATCAGACCTTGCGCATGGCCTGTCATCACCTTCCCACGCTCGCTGAAACTGGCCGGCGTATCGGCGAGGAACGCAAACTCGAGGCCGGCCGGGTCGACTTTGCGCGGTACGACCGGCAGGCCGAGCCGCAGCATCGCGTAGATCAGGCGCCGCTTTTCGGTCTCCATCGCCTGCCAGCGCTCATGATTGCCTGCCACGGTGAGATCCGGGATGGTGCCGTTGAGGGCGCAGGCGACGCAGAAGGACTGCTCGCTGTCGGCCTTCAGCATCCAATTGCAGACCTCGTGGTTGGCATAGTTGTTACACTTCCGATACTGGTCTTGCTCACCAACGGGTTGCCATAAACCCTCAGCAGTTGGTTCGATAGGGAGCAGGCGTAGACTATCCGGAAGGAAGCCGAGCGGCAGACCACATTGCGTGCAGCTCACATTCTCGAAGTAGAGGAGGTTGCCGCAGTGCGTGCAGCTAAAGAGTTTCATGCTGATCCTAGAGGGGCTGAGTCGCTGTCTGCATTCTACTTCCCGATGATTGCCCTACAGTGGTGCTCAAATCGGCAAGCAGTTGATGGACAGCTTCTTAGGCAATGCCCGATGAGTGACCGATCGGTGAACGGCCAAGGCCGCTCGTGCTGACGCCTTCTCGTCAGGATACGGGTTTTGGCTGCTCGATGCGGATCAGGCGGTCGATCTGCTCGGGGACCAGGCTTTGCTCGCGTCCATCGGGCCAGGTGATGGTCAGGGTCAGGGCGCTGGGGTCATCGATCTCGCCGAGACCGAAGGTGATCGGCTGCTCGACCTGGGACAGATAGCTGCGTGTCGGGCGTAGCTCGCGGACTTCGCGCACTTCGGTCATGCTGTCCTCCGCCGAGCTTACCCTTAGGGCGATCCGGGCGCCGATGGCGGCCCTGTTTGGCGGCTGACCGACCAGCTCGACGCGCAGCCAATGATGGCCGGTCTCCTGATCATTGCGCAAGAGTGCTGGGCGGCGGCCGTTCTGGGTGATCAGGAGGTCCAGATCGCCGTCGCCGTCGATATCGGCATAGGCGGCACCGCGCCCGACCAGGTCCTGGGCGAGATCGCCGACCGCGGCCTGCTCTTGCGGCAGTGGCACGAAGCGCTGAGGACAGTCCGGACCACAGTTCCAGAACAGCGAGGCCGGCTGCGCATAGTGCTGGCTCTGCTGGACCTTGTGGATCTCGTGCTCCAGGTGGCCGTTGGCGAGCAGCAGGTCCTCGCGGCCGTCGAGATCGACATCGACGAAGAGCACGCCAAAGGTCAGCGGGATGCGCGAGGCCGGTCCTAGCCCTTGGATCACCGCCTCGTCGACGAAGGGTGGCTTGCCGTTGGTGGTCATGAACAGCGAGGCCATCTCATTGGCGAAGTTGCCGACCGCGATGCCGAGCTCGCCATCACTGAAGCGGGCGACATCCACGCCCATTGCGGAGGTTGCCTTGCCGTTGCGGTCGTAGGCAACACCCTCGAAGATCGCGGTTTCCTCGAAGGTGCCGTCGCCGCGGTTGCGGAACAGGAAGTTGCGCACCGTGTCGTTGACGACGATGAGATCGAGCCAGCCGTCGTCATCGACATCGAAGGGCACCAGGCCGAGGCCCTTGCCGACCGGCATCCGGCTCACCGGGTCAAAGCGCTGGATGCCGGCCACGGCCGAGACATCGGTGAAGCGGCCATCGCCCTGGTTCCGGTAGAGGATGTTGTTGGTGCCGACGAAGTTGAGTGGCGCGCCATAGGCTCGGCCGAGGCCGGTGAGGCGAAAGTCGATCTCGAGATCGATCTTCGGTGACCAGTCGACGTAGTTGACGACGAACAGATCGAGATCACCGTCACCATCGTCGTCGAAGAAGGCCGCGCTCGAGGACCAGCTGTTCTCGCCACCGCCGACCCCGGCCTGCTTGGTGATCTCCTCAAACTGACCTGCGACGTTGCGGAATAGCCAATTGCCATTGAGCGTGGTCAGATAGAGATCCTGCCAGCCGTCGCCGTCGATGTCGCCGATGGCCACGCCCATGCCATAGGTGCTGATGGCGAGCCCGGCTTGGGCTGTCACGTCCTCGAAGCGGCCGGTTCCATCATTGCGATAGAGGGCTTGAGTGGGCGGCTCGTCCAGGGTTTGATGATCGGCCCATTCGCGCGAGTTGACCAGGAACAGATCCTGATCACCATCGCGGTCGTAGTCGAAGAAGGCAGCGCCGCTGCCGATGGTCTCTGGCATCAGCCGATCGCCATAGGCGCCGTTGATATGGACGAAGTCGATGCCGGCCTGCTCGGTGATATCGGTGAAGGGGAGCTTGGGTGGGATGCCCAGGCCTGGCGCGGCATTGTTGGCGTTGGCATCCGTGCCGGCGCCGGCGTTGGTTGCAATGCCGGCCGGAGTGGGGACGATGGGAGTGGCGATCTCGGCGTCATCGACCAGCGCGGGCGCGTCCTCGCCGCTGGTCAGCCAGAGCGCGAGCAGGGCAATGGCCAAGAGCCCGGCGATGATGAGCGCAGAGAGGATGAAGGCCCGTTTGATCCGGGCTTCACCGCGGCTGAGAGAGGTTGGATGTTGACGCTGCATGTCGGTGGCCGCCAGCGCGGGTCGTTGGGACGCTAACCCACAATCTTAACGAGGTCAGAGTAGACGGCCAAGGTACTATCTCGGGTCAGGAAGTCAGCGTTAACGGATTGTGCTTGGGCAATCAGCAATCGGTCGAAAGGGTCGCGATGGTGCCAAGGCAAGTCAGCGACGCCATGACAATGGTTGGACAGAATGGGTAATTCATCAAAACCAGTTTGTTCCGCAAGGCGTTGAATATCGGTTGACTGAAAGTCGAAGTCGTCGCGTTTTAGTGACGATTTGATGGCGATCTCCCAAATACTGGCTGCACTGAATAGAACGCTGTTGCTGGTAGCTTCTAACTGCTGTCGTGTCGCTGCTGGGAGCGTTTTGGGGTTGATCAAGGCTGCCAGGAGAATACTGGTGTCAAGTAGGAGAAGTCTTGAGTTCGCCATTGCTAATCGCCCGTCGCGAACATCTGTTCGATGGCCTCGCGATGCAATTGGTCGAAGTCCTTGGGTAACGAGAAGCGGCCCTTGCCTAGTCCGAGCGGCCTTGGCTGTAGCGTCTCTGGCTTCAACGGAACCAAGCGAGCGATCGGTTTGCCAGCGCGCGCGATGACAATTTCCTCACCCGCCGCGGCCTGATCGACAAAGCGTGAAAGATGGGTTTTTGCCTCATGGATATTGATGGTTTGCATGGTTATCTCCGAAAACAGTAGTAAGCTAAGCTTAGTCCAGTCAAGATTGGGTTGGCAACTGTCGCTGACTGGCTCATTGATCCGGCAGCCCAAGGGCGTAGATCGCGACTGGCTCGGCGGCATGATCGGCCGCTGGGTTGCGGCTGCGATGCAGGCTGACCACGCGTTCGACGGCGTTGTCGTCGGGGCGGTAGCGCTCGTGCAGGCGGCGGTGCACGGCGGCGGCCTCGGTCTCGCCAAGCTCGGCCAGGACCAGGCTCAGGTTATGGTGAGCGGCGGCATTCTCGGGGTCGAGCGCGAGCGCTTGGTCTAAGCGCGAGCGGGCACGATCTAAGAATCCGAGTCGAGCGTCGCGGTTGGTCTCGCCGCGCTCTTGGCGGGCACGCTCGTAGAGGGTACGGCCGAACTCGACCAACATGCGATCGTCAACGGCGAAGTCGAAGCCCCGCTCGCGCGCAACGCTGAATCGGGTCTCGGCGAGTGCCGCGAGCGCGGCAATGGCGCGGTCGAGGTCGCCGAGGTCGCGGGCGATCAGTGCCGTGTACCAGGCGATGACCCAGGGCGGGGCCTCACCCTGTGGGTAGTCCTGCTCGGCGGCACGCGCTAGCGCCGCTGCGGCCTCTTCGAGCCGGCCTTCGCGGTAGAGCACCCGGGCGAGGTTGAGCGGGCCATTGGCGCTGCCGAGCGCCTCGACCTGACGGAAGGCGGCTTCGGCCTGACGTGACTCACCACGCTTGCCTTGGCGGAGCAGGCCGATGCCATAGTCGTTCCAGCGCTCCCAGGCGGGAATCAGTGGTTGTGGATTAGCCTCGTTAGAGGCTGCTGCTGTTTCTGACTGCCTGGTGATCCCATCCTGAGGCTGCGCACCGCTGTCTTCGCGGCTGACCGTGGATGAATCCTTGAGCTCGGCGACCTCTGCGCCCGCTGGCACTGGGCCCAGTGCCAGCCGCACTTGGTCCCGAGCCAAGGTCGTGATCGGCAGCTTGTTACCGCTGAAGGCATCGCCAAGCAGATAGTGCATGAAGCGGCTGTCGAACTTGCGGTAGCGGAGCGCGGCCTCGATGCGGACAGAGCCGCTGCTGGCATCCGCCGGGATCTCGAGCGCATAGTGCACCAGGGCCGTGGCACCGGGTGGGATCTGGTGATCGTAGAGCGGCACGACAATGTCTTGTGCATTGCGGCGGCTGATGCGCTCGCCATGACGATCGAGCAGATAGGCGTTGCCAAACCAGGCCCAGTCGTCGACCGCGCCCCTGCTGTCGAGGGCGCCGGATTGGCCGATGAGACGCTCGCCATCCGGGCCTTCGAGCAGGGCCTTGAGCTCGAGCCAGACCTCATTGGAATCGGCTGTGCCCTGGGTTAGCGCATGGCCGATGCCCTGGGTGCGGACGACGACTTCGAGCAGGTAGCGCCGGCCCGATTTGAGCGTGGGCTTGACTAGGCCGAGCGGGGCTTGGAGTTGGTCTCGCTCCTTGATCCCGAACAGATCGACGCGTGCTGCGCGCCGCATCATCTCGATTCGCTCTGCGTTCTCGTCAGCTGGACGCTCGACCCAGTCGGCAACGGCCCTGTTGGCGGCAGCGAAGAGATGATCATGAACGGCAGGCTGGCCGTCTGCGGTGCGCAGTCGGGCGGCGGGATCATCGGCTGCGCGCGCCGGCATGTGGCAGCCATTGCAGCTGGCCTCGGCTTGGTGCGGATAGTAAAAGCTATCGACTCGATGGCCAGAGACGCCGCTGAGGCGGAAGCTGTCGTAATGGTTCTGGCCGCGCAGCCAGCGATACTGATTGAGCGCTACGGGTAGATGCACCTTATGGCAGGCGCCGCAGAATTCCGGCTCGCGGTGCACCGGCTTGAGCAGGGTTTGCTGATGGAATGCCGGCTTGGCCTTGATCAGTTGGCGATTGATGGCACGCAGGAGTGGCTGCTCGCTGAACGCAAAGGGGTAGCGCGGCGGATCGACGAGCCGGTAGTCGCCATTACCGCGCGGGCTGCCGACCGCGGTGATGGCATGGCAGCTTAGGCAGCTGATGCCGGCCTTGGCTGTCGGGTCAGTGTCTGGATCAAAGTCGGGCTCATCGAAGCGTCCTGAGAAGAGCGGTACCGGGTCGTGGCAGACCGCGCAGAGTCGGCTGGCTCGGTGTGTCCCGTCGCGAGCCAAGAATTCGGCACGGCTGTCTTCGACGACTTTCCGGTAAGCAGGATTATTGAACGAGCTGAACCGGTGCATCGAGCCGGCATGGCGGGCGGCGATCTCGCTGTGGCACTCGGCGCAGACTGCATCATCCATCAGGTGCTCGGCGGGGATTCGATCGGTGCCTGGGATACTAGCAAGTGCTGGCGCGAAACTGCGCTTCAATGCACGTTGATCCTGAGTGTCTGCGGATGAGGTGATAATAGCCTCCCGATGGTCCTCTGGGCTCTGAGCTGCTGCCAGATGGAAGGCTAAGGCGACCAGGGTGAAGGTTGCCGCGGCCCCAGCCCAGGCCGCTCCAATCTGCCAGCGCAACGGCGGACCAGCCAACCGATGGAGGGTAAAGAGCCAGATTACCGCCAGCGGTGCCAGCAGGTGGACCCAGTACGCAGCGCGGCGAATGCTGGGGTCATTGACCTCAAAGAAGCCGAAACGTGTGAGCAGGATGCCAGAGCCGAAGAGTGCGATCAGCGCCAGCCCAAGCCCGAGACCGGCACGGATCGCGTAGCGGTTAGGACGCCGGATCGCGCGCCGGGCATGCAGCAGGGCGAAGGTCAAGGTCGGGATTAGCAGCAGGAGTCCGAGCCCGAGATGGACCAAGAACATATCCAGATAGAATAGGTTCTGCAAGGTTCGACCGCTGAGCTGCTCGACCAGCGTCACCGCCACCAGATAGAGCGAGTTGAGTGCGAGCAGACCGGCGCAGAGGCCGATGAGCCAGAGCGATCGGCGCAACGCCGGGGTTAGGGCGGGTAAGGGGCGATCTGAGCGATGACGAGCGATGGAAGGGTCCATGACGACAGGATTTAAGCGCAGGGCGCGATGGCAGCAAGGACTAGGCTCATTTTAGCCTGATCCGGTATTCAGGGGCTGCGACCAGACGCCATGGACTTGCCGACCAGGCTCAGACTAACGATCTAGGAAGGCCATCAGCTCAGCGCGAGTCCGGGCATCGGACTCGAAGGTGCCGCGCATCGCGCTGGAGACTGTTGTGCTGTTCTGCTTCTGCACCCCGCGCATCATCATGCAGGTATGACTGGCCTCGATCACCACCGCGACGCCGTGGGCACCAAGGTGGTCCATCAGGGCATTGGCAATCTGACTGGTCAGGCGCTCCTGGACCTGCAGCCGGCGCGCGAAGACATCGACCACGCGTGCGATCTTGCTCAGGCCAACGACCTTGCCATTAGGCAGATAGCCTACATGCGCATGGCCGAAGAACGGCAGCATGTGGTGCTCGCAGAGGCTGTAGAATTCGATATCGCGGACGATCACCATCTCGCGCACATCTTCCTCGAACAGGGCGCCTTTGATGATCTCCTCAGCCGATAGCGCATAACCGCTGGTGAGGAAATCGAGCGCCTTGGCGACGCGCAGCGGGGTGCGCTTGAGGCCCTGACGCGCGGGGTCTTCACCGATCTCGGTCAGTAGCTCCTGGATCAGCTGCTCCTTGCGCGGGTCATAGACCTCTTGCTCATCGGTGGGCTCGAAACTATCGGCGTAATGTCCTTCGGTGGTCAGGCGTGAGAGCTTGCTATTTGCGGGCATAAAACAGTCTTCCAATTCGGTGCGGCGCCCGGCGGGCAACCAACAACAATGCTAACCAAGAGTAGGGCTCTTCGTATCGAAATGCGACCGGTTGCGATGCTGACAGAGGCCAATACAGGGTAGCGAATCCAGGGTGCCATGGAAGGCGAAGGGCGGATTCGTTAAACTGAACGACTGCAACCGCGCTCGCGCGATCAAATCAACCGGAGTCGCCTCATCCGATCTCCGCCATTCCGTTCCGAGCGGGACGCGCCAAGACAGCGTATCGGCGCCCCTAGCCCGCAATCTGGCCGATTGCATCTCGGTCCGCGCTCGTGGGTCAGCGCGCGTCGCTCGGGCCCTCAATACCAACCCTAAGTCTCGAGGATATCCAGATGTGTGGATTCTGCGGTGAGATCCGCTTCGACGGTCAGGCGATCGATCTTGGTGCGCTGGCTGCCGTTAATCAGAGCATGCAGGCCCGCGGACCCGACGGCAGCGGTCTGTTCCAGCAGGCACAGATTGCGCTTGGCCACCGCCGACTCAGCATCATCGATCTCAGCACCCATGGTAATCAGCCGATGGTCGATAGCGAGCTTGGGCTGACCATCGCCTTCAATGGCTGCATCTACAACTACAAGGAACTGCGCGAAGAATTGATTGGCAAAGGCTATCGGTTCTTCTCGCACAGCGACACCGAGGTGATCATCAAGGCCTTCCATGCTTGGGGGGCAGACTGCGTGCAGCGCTTCCATGGCATGTTCGCCTTTGCGATCGCTGAGCGCGATAGCGGTCGTTTAACGCTGGTGCGTGATCGGCTCGGCATCAAGCCTTTTTACTATGCCGAGCTACCCGGCGCCTTGCGATTTGCCTCCAGCCTGCCGGCGCTGCTGGCCGCCGGTGGGATCGATACCGACCTAGATCCAGTTGCGCTGCACTACTACATGCATTTCCATGCCGTGGTGCCGGCACCGCATACCATCCTGCGCGGCGCGCGGAAGCTGCCGCCGGCGACGATTCGGGTGATCGAGCCGGATGGCCAGGTGCGCGATCATCAGTACTGGCAGCCGACCTTTGCTGCCAGCCCGCAAGAGGAGGCCCTGAGCTTCGAGGATTGGCAGGATCAGGTGCTGGCATCGCTGCGCACCGCGGTCGATCGGCGTCTGGTGGCCGATGTCGACGTTGGTGTGCTGCTCTCTGGTGGACTCGATTCGAGCCTGATCGTAGGTCTGCTGGCGGAGCAGGGCCAGCGCGGGCTGAATACCTTCTCGGTCGGCTTCGAGAGTGTCGGCGATGAGGTCGGTGATGAATTTCAGTACTCGGACATCATCGCCAAGCATTATGCGACCGACCATCACAAGATCCAGGTCGATTCGCGCAATCGGCTGCTCTCGAATCTGCCCGGCTGCGTGCGGGCGATGTCCGAGCCGATGGTCAGTCATGATGTGATCGGCTTCTATCTGCTCTCACAAGAGGTCGCCAAGTACGTCAAGGTGGTGCAGAGCGGGCAGGGCGCCGACGAGGTCTTTGGTGGCTACCACTGGTATCCACCGATGCTCGAGAGCCAGGCCCCGGAGGCCGATTATGCACGCGTCTTCTGTGATCGCGAGCATCATGAATATCTGCAGGCAGTGCATCCGCGCTTGCATGGCGAGGACTACAGCCGCGCCTTCATCCGTGGTCATTTTGCGATCTCTGGGGCGGAGTCTGCGGTCGATAAGGCGCTGCGAATCGATCAGCAGATCATGCTGGTGGATGATCCGGTCAAGCGTGTCGACAACATGACCATGGCGGCAGGCCTGGAGGCGCGCGTGCCCTTCCTCGATCATGAGCTAGTCGAGCTGGCAGCGCGGATTCCGGCGCGGCACAAACTTTGCGACGACGGCAAATGTGTACTCAAGGCCGTCGGGCGGCGGATCATCCCGAGTGAGGTCATTGATCGGCCGAAAGGCTATTTCCCGGTTCCGGCCCTGAAGTACCCGCGTGGCGAGGTGCTCGAGATGATGCGCGAGACCCTGCTCAGTCAGCGTGCACGCGAGCGTGAGCTGTTTCAGCCGGCCTATGTGCAACAACTGCTCGATGCACCAGATAAGCACATTACGCCGTTGCGCGGCTCCAAATTGTGGCAGGTGACGCTACTCGAGCTCTGGCTACAAGAGCAGGGGATCTGAGATCAAATAACAAAACTGGACGAGAGGACAGCGCAATGAGCACGCGAGAGCATATTCATCACCGGCTCGAACGGCGGCGAGCGCAGTCGGTGAGCAGTTGGGATAATAAACGCCGACACGAAAATGAGATTTGGTCGCAGACAGCGGTCGACTGCGGCTGGGGGCGGCTGATCTTTGGCCAGACCTTCAATGATCCACAGCAGTTGGCGCAGTGCCTGCAGCAGGAGGGCGACGGTCGCCGCGATGTGGCCATGTATCTGCGCGATCCACATGTCGTGCTTTCTTATGCACCACAAGACCTGTTCCTTGATCCTTCGCACACCTTCCGCCTCTGGCTCGATCGCTACCAATATTCTCCGCGTCGCCCCAAGGGCTTCGTGGTCCGGCTGCTAAACAACCGCGCGGATGCCGAGGCAGTGCATCGGCTCTATGCATCGCGCCGCATGGTGCCGCCGAGCGCCGAGTTCATCTGGCAGCAGCGGGCCTCGCGGGTGGTGCAATTCTGGGTTGCGCAGGATGAGCAGGATGGCGGTATCCTTGGCTGTGTGAATGGTATCGACCATGTCGAGGCCTTTAGCGATGTGGAGCGCGGCGCAAGCCTTTGGGCATTGGCTGTGGATGCCCAGGCCCCTTATCCCGGCATCGGTGAGGCGCTGGTTCGGCAGGTTGCTGAGTTCTATCAGGCGCGGGGCCGAGCGTTCTTAGACCTGTCGGTGATGCATGACAACAAGGGGGCGATCCGTCTCTATGAGAAGCTGGGTTTCGAACGGGTTCCGGTCTTCGCGTTGAAGAACAAGAACGCCTACAACGAGCCGTTGTTCATCGGCAAACAGCCGGCGGCGAAACTGAATCCTTACGCGGCGATCATCGTCAACGAGGCGCGTCGGCGCGGGATCGGGATCGAGGTGGTTGATGCCGAGGCCGGCTACTTTGCACTCGGACTCGGCGGGCGGCGCATCGTCTGCCGCGAATCGCTCAGTGAGCTGACGACCGCGGTGGCGATGAGCCGTTGTGACGACAAGGCGGTGACCCAGCGTCTGCTCAAACGCGCTGGACTCAAGGTGCCGGATCAGTGTGCCTACGAGGCGCTGGATCAGGCTGAGGCCTTCTTGACTAAGCACGGCAGTGTGGTGGTGAAGCCAGCGCGGGGTGAGCAAGGGGCCGGTATCAGCGTCGATATTCGTGATCCGAGCGATTTGGAGCGGGCGATCAAGAACGCCCGTCGGATCTGCGAGACCGTGATCCTGGAGCAATTCTGCACGGGCGCAGATCTGCGGATCATCGTGATTGACTTTCAGGTGGTGGCCGCGGCGATTCGCAAGCCGGCACAGATCGTTGGTACTGGGGCGCACAGTATCAGCGAGCTGATCCAGATCCAGAGTCGGCGCCGGCGTGCAGCAACCAGTGGCGAGTCGAGTATTCCGGTGGATGACGAGACCGAGCGCTGCGTGCGTGAGGCCGGCTTCAAAATGGATGATACGCTGCCCTATGGCCAGTCACTGATCGTGCGCAAGACCGCGAACCTCCATACCGGCGGTACCATCCATGATGTCACTGATGATCTAAGCTCGGCCTTAGCCCAAGCTGCCTGCAAGGCCGCCCGCGCACTTGACATTCCGGTCACGGGCCTGGATTTTCTAGTGCCAGACGTTACCGCGTCCGATTATGTCATCATCGAGGCCAACGAACGGCCGGGGCTGGCCAACCATGAGCCACAGCCGACCGCCGAGCGCTTCGTTGACCTGCTCTTTCCGCAGACCGCAGCCCGGGGGCTTAGCGCTTGAAGCATCTTCGAATCGACACCGAGTACCTGCTCGAGATCCTGCTCAAACTCCTGTTCACACCCAGCCCGGCCGGCTATACCGACCGTGTCGTACACCTTGTTTGCGAGGAGCTCGAGCGGCTCGATGTGCCCTTTGAGCTGACTCGACGGGGGGCTATTCGCGCCACTTTGAAGGGCGAGGCCGCACGGCCGAACAAGGCCATCGTCGCGCATATCGATACCTTGGGGGCGATGGTCAAGGCGTTGAAGCCGAACGGACGCTTGCAGCTGGTCCCGGTTGGTCACTGGAACTCGCGCTTTGCCGAAGGGGCGCGCTGCACGCTCTTTACCGATATTGGTCAGCACCGTGGCACCATCCTGCCGCTAAAGGCCTCCGGACATACCTTTGGACCTGAGATCGACAAGCAGGAGGGCGGCTGGGATTTCGTCGAATTTCGTATCGACGAGCGCGTTTATGACCTGCAGGGCCTATTACAGCTTGGGGTGCATGTGGGTGATTTTATCGCCATCGATACCTCGCCAGAGATCACTGCAACTGGCTACATCAATTCGCGCCATCTTGACGATAAGGCCGGCGCAGCACTGCTGCTTGCGGCAGTCAAGGCCGTTAAAGAGAGTGAGGTTAAGCTCCCGGTCGATTGTCATCCCTTATTCACCATCTCGGAGGAGGTCGGGTCTGGTGCGTCAGCGGCCTTGCATAAAGACGTTGCGGAGATGTTGACGATCGATAATGGCACCACGGCGCCGGGGCAAAACTCGAGTGAGTTTGGGGCCACCATCTGCATGGCCGATATGGGCGGTCCCTTTGACTATCATCTGACGCATCGCATCATCCAGATCTGCCAAGAGTTCCAGATCCCGCATCAGCGCGATGTGTTCAAGTATTATCGTTCCGATAGTGCGGCAGCGCTTGAGGCCGGGAATGATGTGCGCACGGCCTTGGTCACCTTCGGCATCGATGCCTCGCACGGTTATGAGCGCATTCATCAAGAGGCGCTGGAATCCCTGGCCGAGCTGGTCGCGATCTACATGCAATCACCGCCGCTCTATGCCCGCGACCGCTATGAGATGGGGCCGCGCGCTGGATTCCCGACCGTGCCTGGTTAGCGCTTGACCCTTAGCCGAGATCAGTTGGGCCCTTGCCGCCATTGCGATCGCCCTCGCTTTGGCCTTGGCCTGTGGCTCCGGGACCCCAGCCTGCGCGTGCGTCCTCATCCGTCTCGCGGGCCTCAACCCAGCGCTCGCCGGACTCGGTTTCCTCCTTCTTCCAGAAGGGAGCATCCGTCTTCAGGTAATCGATGATCAGCTCGCAGGCGCGAAAGGCATCTCCGCGATGACGGCTGCTGACCGCGACCAGCACGATGGGATCTTGCGGCTCCAGCCGCCCGACGCGATGCACAATCCGAATGCCCTCAAGCGACCAACGGCGTTGTGCCTCGGCGGCGATCTCCGTTAACGCGCGCTCGGTCATCCCTGGGTAATGCTCAAGCGTCATGGCGCGGACATTGGCGCCCTCATTGATGTCTCGCATCAGCCCGACAAAGGCGACTAGAGCGCCGACCTGCGCCTGGCCACGCCGTAGTGCGTCCTGCTCCGCGCATGGGTCAAACGGGGTTGATTGGATACAAATCTGCGTACTATTCATTGGTGTGTCTCAGCTCAGTCTCTCATCAGCCCCACCAACCTCAGCCAAGATTGTCTAACGGGCTTCTCACGCCCTGCCCACCGCGATTTAGCACATGGGTATAGATCATCGTCGTCGATACATCTGCATGCCCGAGCAATTCCTGTACGGTGCGGATGTCATAGCCAGATTCCAACAGATGGGTCGCAAAGGAATGCCGCAGGCAGTGGCAATTGACCTTTTTGTTGATCCCCGCTCGTTGGGCCGCCGCCTTGATAGCCTTCTGCAAGCCATTTTCATGGACATGATGCCGGCGCGTCTTGCCGCTGCGAGGATCGACTGAGAGCCGGCCACTGGGAAACAGATACTGCCAGATCCACTCTTTGGGCGCATTGGGCCACTTGCGTGCGATGGCATCGGGCAGGAAGGCCTCACCATAGCCCTGATTGAGATCCTGTTGATGAAGCTGACGCGTCTTGGTCAACTGTGCCTGTAACGGCGCTTCGAGGCGCATTGGCAGCGGCACGACGCGATCCTTTTGCCCCTTGCCATCGCGCACTAAGATCTGATGATAAGCAAAGTCAACATCCTGGACCCGCAGCCGGACGCACTCCATCAACCGCATCCCGGTGCCGTACAGCAAGGATGCCATGAGCTGTTGCGTACCCTCGAGTCCCGTCAACAAACGTGAAACCTCGCCAGGTTCCAACACGACCGGGAGCCGGCGTGGTCGTTTCGCCCGCACAAAATCGTCCAGTTTCCCAAGCTCAATACCGAGCACCTGCTTGTAGAGGAAGACCAGCGCATTGAGTGCCTGATTCTGCGTACTCGCCGAGACCTGGCCACGCACGGCCAAGTCCTCGAGAAAGGCCACGACGCGATCCGGATTGAACTGAGACGGATCATCATCAACGCAAAATAAGATAAACCGGCAGACCCAAGTTTCATAAGACTGCTCGGTACGGATCGAATAGTGACGCCGGCGAATTTCAGTAATGAGTTGCTGCAAGAGTGGCTGATGCTGAGCACGAACCTGGTCCAAAGCCGATAGGGGTTTGCCCTTGGCCTTGAGCGGATTTGACTCGGGCGGAGCGGGATGTTGGTTGGGAGGGGAAGGAATGGTGGAAGGGGGCTGGCTGGTCTCGCGTGCGATGGTGGGATGCTGAGGCTGGAGGGTTCGAGCGGAATCTCGCCAGTGGCTCCAGTCGACCTCAGACGCTACCGCGACGCCCGCCGTGATCAGCAAGATCTCGATAGCATCAACGATCTGGGCAAACTGCCAGTCCGCGATTCTGTCTAGCCTGCCAAGTTGTTCTAGGTAGCCCGTTACATCTTGGAGACTGTGGTGAGCAAGACGTTTGTCAGGAAACGCCTTCAGGTAGGTTTCAGCATGGTGGACATACCAGCGTAACGCCGCTGATTTAACACCTTTTTTCTGCGCTTGATCAACAAACCGATCCCAAAAGCGCTCGATAGACGACTTTTTGTTTGCTGGGTCAGATGGCATTTGCTAGCGTTGATCTGAAGGGCGGAAGAGGGTTCGGTATCGGGTTGTTGGTGGATAGAGGCACACTGTTGTCTAGCTAGACGGATTCTATGTTAACCGAGATAGACAGATTCTGCCTAGCACACCTGACCCACATTCTGTCTAATTAACTGTTGGGCAGGGTCCAGCATCGACGCTGGCCTAGCTCAGCGGCTTTCTGAGCGGTCGATGGGTGGTCAGGAATAGCAGTGCTGCGGGTCAGGTCGAGAATGCGGGAGCGGCTTTCTGAGCGCCCTTCTCGGCTGTCATCGACGGCAATCTATGAGCCGAGCGCGAAGCATCGAAATGACTCGATACCTCGTCACCGGGATTCAGGGTGGAACGGAAAAAATCGCCCAACGCGCGCGCGCAGGTCGAGAGAAGAGTTAGATATTCATACTCACTTCGTTCGTATGCCGCGGCGCCGAAATCGACGTTTCACTACCCCCTATAGGGTCTATTCCTGCGCCCAAATCGGGCCGCTTGTCGATAGGTCGTTGATTCCCAGCTGGGCCGTGCCAAAACAGCACGTGCCAAAACGGCACGTGGGTGTTGTGCCAGCGCCTGAGCCAAGGTCGGGCCGCTCCGCAGGCTGCGGGACATCGGCGATCAGCGAGACTCGGGATCGAGCCCGAGCCGCAGACCTCGATCAACCCGAGCGCTCAGTTGGGCCTGGGATGGCGGAGCCTGAACCGAGCGCCAGCATCGAGCCGAGCCGAGCGGCCCGAGCTTCGAGGCGAGCACCGGGGTGGGGAGATCGAGCGCCGGTGCCGAGGTCGAGCTGCGGGGATGCTGCTCAGCCGAGCGACAGATCGAGCGCCGTGCTGGATCGAGCGGCAGCAGCGAGCAGCGAGCGCCAGCGCCAGCCGAGATCCCGGTTGCCAGCCGAGATGCCGACGCAGTCGCCTGCTCGCGCGCTCTCGGCTCCGGTGCGGCTTCTGCTGCCCTGCCCTGGTCAAGCTCGCCGCGAGTTCGAGCGCCGTGCTCAGCGCGCCAGCTGGCTGTTCTGGCACTGGTGCGGGCTGAGAGGCCGGGGAGCCGTGCGGGCTGAGAAGCCGTGCCAGTCGCCCGCCCGAGTCGCTGTGCGGGTCGCTGTCGAGTCTACGGCGAGTCTGCGCAATCCCGTTGTTACGGCAAGTTCGGCGCGAGATCGCAACGCCGTGCGGGATTCGCGCATCCATCGCCGTATCCATCGCCAGCGTCCGCCCAGCGCCGGGCAGGCTTGATCGAGCGTGGTGCCAGTTGGGCGGCACTCGCGCTCGCAAGCTTCGCTCTCGCCCGCCCACCTGGCCCCGGCTCCGAGGTCGGCGCGAGATCGAGCGGCGGAGCAGGAAGCCAGCGCCCAACAAGAAGCTGCAGCCGACGCCGGGGATCTCGTTCAGCTCGGCAAGCTCGGTGCCCGATCTCAGGCTCCGGTGTCAGCTTCCCCGGCGCGGCTGAGCTTGAGCGTTGGGCAGGGTCCAGCATCGACGCTGGCCTAGCTCAGCGGCTTTCTGAGCGGTCGATGGGTGGTCAGGAATAGCAGTGCTGCGGGTCAGGTCGAGAATGCGGGAGCGGCTTTCTGAGCGCCCTTCTCGGCTGTCATCGACGGCAATCTATGAGCCGAGCGCGAAGCATCGAAATGACTCGATACCTCGTCACCGGGATTCAGGGTGGAACGGAAAAA